>JAZRKN010000001.1:0-297530 GCA_045646345.1 Candidatus Scatovivens sp.
TTACCATCCTCTTCAATGTCTATTTTAACACCTGTTTCTTCTATAATTTTGTTTATAACTTTTCCACCAGATCCAATTACATCTTTAATTTTATCTACAGATATTTTTGTTGATAAAATTTTTGGAGCATATTTTGAAATCTCTGCTCTTGGCTCTGCTATTTGTGGAGCCATTATATCATCCAATATATGAATTCTTGCTTTTTCTGTTCTGTTGAATGCTTCTTCTATTATTTCATATGATAATCCATCTACTTTGATATCAACTTGTATTGCAGTAATACCATCTCTTGTACCACCAACTTTGAAGTCCATATCTCCGAAGAAATCTTCTATTCCTTGAATATCTGTTATAACAACATATCTTGATGGATCATTTTCATCTGTAATTAATCCAGTTGAAATACCAGCAACTGGTTTTTTAATTGGAACACCAGCGTCCATTAACGCTAATGTTGAAGCACATATACTACCTTGAGATGTTGATCCATTTGAACTTAATATTTCTGATACAACTCTTATTGCATATGGAAATTCTTCAACTGACGGTAATACTGGAACCAATGCTTTTTCTGCTAATGCACCATGTCCAATTTCTCTTCTTCCAGGTCCTCTTGAAGCTTTTGCTTCACCAACACTATATCCTGGGAAATTATATTGATGCATATATCTTTTTGATTCTTCATTATCTAATCCATCAAGCATTTGTTCTTCTGATTTCATACCTAATGTAGCAATTGACATTACTTGTGTTCTTCCTCTATTGAATAATCCGCTTCCGTGAACTCTTGGGATTAATCCAACTTCACAAGATAATTCTCTGATATCATAGATTCCTCTACCATCAACTCTTTTTCCTTCATCCAAGATTAATTTTCTAACAGTTTTCTTTTCTAATTTATAGATAGCATCAGCAATGTCTGCTTTATCTTCTTCTGCTTTTTCTTCGCCAAATTTTTCTACATACCAAGCTTTAACATCTTCTGAAAGTTTATCTATTTTTTCATCTCTTTCTGGTTTATCTGGTGTTTGAACATCCATTTTCATTCTTTCACCAAATTCTTCAGCAATTACATTATAAACTTCTTCATTTACGGCAAAAGATTTGTATTCAAATTTTGGTTTTCCAATTTCATCTTTCATTGTTTGGATAAATTCACAAACTTTTTTGATTTCTACGTGAGCAGTTTTTATAGCTGTTAACATTTCTTCGTTTGTTAATTCATATGCTCCAGCTTCAATCATAGCTATTTTATCAGCTGTTCCAGCCAAAGTTAAATTTAATCTAGAAACTTCTCTTTGAGCTTCTGTTGGGTTTATAATAACTTGTCCATCAATAAATCCAACTGATACAGCTGCTGTTGGTCCTCCAAATGGAATATCTGAAATTGAAAGTGCACAAGATGCACCAATCATTGCACATACTTCTGGAGAACAATCTTGTTCTACTGATAATACTAAACAATCAATAACAACATCATTTCTAAAATCTTTTGGGAATAAAGGTCTTAGTGGTCTATCTATTGCTCTTGAAGTTAATATTGCTTTATCTGAAGGTTTTCCTTCTCTTTTTGTAAATCCTCCTGGAATTTTTCCTACTGCATATAATCTTTCACTATATTCTACTGATAGTGGAAAGAAATCAATTCCTTCTTTTGGTTCTTTTGATGCTGTAGCATTTACAAGTACTGTTGTTTCACCATATTTTACTAAAACGCTACCATTGGCAAGACCAGCCATTTTCCCAGTTTCAACTGTAAGTGTTCTTCCTGCTAATTCCATGCTATAAGTTTTAAACATTTTACATTTCCTCCTATTATTTTATTTTTCTATTTATTTGAAATGTAACCTCTACAATATATTATTCTATATTTTATTATCATTTTGATTCACAAAATTAATACATTGTACAAGCTACTCTTCCAAATAAATAACCATAAATATTTTACTATAAAAGTAAAAAAAAAGCAATATCATTTATTTTTTCAATTTTATCTCCAAACCATAATCTAATATAAGCACTTTTTTGCTTTTTATTTCAAAATATGATATAATTAATTATGTAAAGCTTTTGTTTTACATGTCCCTCGCAAACAATTATATTAATATATATGTTTTGGAGGGGCACCCCTCCGAAACGCTTAACAACGGAGGAAACGATATGAAAAAATTCATTATCGCAATTTTGGTAATTATTTGCACTTTTATGTTCGTTGCATGTTCCGCTCAGACCAGTGAAACCAGCGAAGTCGAAGCTATTGTTGTAAAGTGTGAAAAAGGTGTATTTATGCCTCACGAGGAATACCTCGCACAAGCAAATATCAGCCTTGCTTTCAAGAAAATGGAAGCTTACGTATACTTCAAAGATCTTGCCGACCAGCATGGTTCTTGGCAGTATAACGTGACCGTTCAGTTTGAAGGCGAAGAATATACCATCTCTCGAATGGATGCATTCGATGTCGGTACAGTTATCCCCGTAACTGCAACTTTCATTTATAGTGACGGAAATCTGATTCACGTAGAATGCGAATAACCAAAAAATTCCCTGGCGCTTGCGTCAGGGAATTTCTTTATAATTTAAAAAAAGAGCTTTACTAAAAGTAAAGCTCTTAAAAATTATTTTCTTAAATTTAATTTTTTAACTATTTCTCTATATCTGTTGATATCTTTTTCAGCTAAGTAGTTTAATAGGTTTCTTCTTTTTCCTATCATTTTTAATAATCCTCTTCTTGAGTGATTATCATTTTTGTGAGATTTTAAATGTTCTGTTAATTCTGAAATTCTTTCTGTTAAAAGAGCGATTTGAACTTCTGAAGATCCAGTATCGTTTTCTTCTCTTTTATAAAGATTAATTAACTCTTGTTTTCTTTCTTTAGTCATGTTCGTTTTCCTCCTATTTATTTAAATTTACCATGAACTGAGTAAAAAGTAGGTTTTTTTCTAAAAACCAAGTACATGGTATCTTTCACATAAAGTATTTTACTATACTTTTACTTAAAAATCAAGTATTTTTACAATTTTATGTTTATTTATTTTTTTCTAATTTATTTATATAAAGAATCAACTCTATCACCGCTATTACAGCCATTAAATTTATAATAGTTGCAGATAGTGGTAATCTTGTTATTGTTATAACGCTTGCTATAAGAGCTTCTGTCAATGCTATAATACCGAATATTTTTCCTAATACTTTCCAAGCACTTAATTTTCTAAATCTTATTATTATATACGCAATCATTAATACTGCTGATATAATTACAGGCTTAACATATGGTTTCACTATATCTCTTACTCGTATATTTGCTACTGTATAAATTCTTAAATCTTCTATTTTTATTTCAGTTTCAAACTTTTCATTAACTTTTTCTACTAATTTTGCTTTTTCTTCATCAGTTATATTTTCAACGCTTATATCAAATGAATTATTAAAATATTCAACATTTTTTAACTCAAATCTTTTATTTCCAAAAACAGCTTTACAAATGTTTTTAAATTCTTTAAATTCTACTTTTTTCTCCAAATAAACATTTATAACTTCATGTTGTTGTAATTTTAAAGAAACTTTTACTCCTTTTAACGAAACAACTACTATACCTGCAACAATTAAAAGGATCATTCCTAATAATAATATTTTTTTACTTCCACTTAATTTCATTATTATATTCTCCTTATATCTTATTTTTATCGATTGTACTATATTAAAACTAGTAAACTATACAACGCTTGTACAAGTAGTCCCCAGAATAATACATTTCCTATACTGCTTATAATAACACTTGTCATAAACGTAAAGATACATGCTATTATACATACAGGAATAATTGCAAGATATAATTCTTTCATTGTTTCTTTTAAAGCTATTTTTCTGTTTTCTTTAACTTTTAAGCTATTTAAAAATTTAAATCCAAATACATAATTAATCAAAACAATCGCCATAAATGCTATTACAGAATTATAAGTAAATACAACAAAAACCAATCTGATTATTAGTAATAATGTTCCAATAAACCCTAAAGAAATAACAGCTTGTTTAAATCCATTAAACTTATATTTTATAACCATTACTATAGAAGCTATCGCAATGATTGATGCAAAAATTATATTAATTATAAGTTTTACATCCTCTGTTAGACTTGAACTAACATAATTATTTGCTGTTAATTCATATACTAAAGGTAGCTCTTCTGTATTAATAACTTCTGCAACTCTTGCAATTCTATTTACAATATCCGCAAATTCTTTACCTGGAATCATTGGTTCTCCTAAAGGTATTTGAATAGCTCCAGTTTCTAATTTTTCTCCAAAATAAGTTGTTAGTAAAGTTTGTTTGTCAAAATTTACTGACACCATTTTAGGTTCAGTTTCACCTTCAGAAGCTAAATAGTTTCCACTAATTTCTTTTATAAGTTCTGTACCTTCTTCATTAAACTCTAATTGTAAATATGCTTGATGATATATTTCATCATGATTATGTTCTTGTACATCTTCACCAGTAGAATCTTCTACTTCTTCTGCAGGAATTGTATTTGTTAAAACTCCAGCTCTTTTAATATATGAATTATCTAATAAAAGAAGTCCTGTTTCACTATCAATTATATTAATTTCTCCCACAGATGTTATTAAAGCGTCCACAACTTCTGCATTTTCATCATCTGGAACTTCTAAAACAATTTCACCAGTTATTGAATCTTGTCTTATGTTATATTCGTATTCCCCTAAATTTTCAATTCTTTCTTGAATTATTTTTTTAGTTTTTTCGAAAGTTTCGATGTTTATTTTTTCATCTGGATTAACTTTTTTAACTATTTGTTTTTTTGAATATCCATTTATAACGTCTAATTCAGCTTCTTTAGCGATTCCATCTGTTGTTTCTCCATCTAATGAAACAAGAACATCTCCTTTATAATTCCCTTCAGAATCCACATATATTTCTTTTGATTCTTCTGTATTATCTAATACATAACGTAATTCTCTAAAACCCGAAAATTCCATTCCCACTGTGTATTCAGGTAAGATATTCACCCAAATCCCATCTTTTTGAATATATATACCACAAAAAGATATTAATGTTACTAAGATTACTATTAAAAGTATAGCTGTTGTTTTTACTACATAAAAAAACTTTTCCAAAATCATTACCTCCTATAATAAATTCGTATCATTTATAATTAATTCAAACCATAGTCCTAAATATTTTGCAGCTCTCTTGCTCATTTTTGTTCTTTCCATAAATATTTCAAAATAATCTATTACAGGACAAATTTTTGTATCAATTGTTAAATTTAATATAACTTTTCTTTCTTCGGTATCAATCTTTAATTCTGAATGAGTAACGGCATAATTAACTTCGTCGTGTTTATCAAATAAACTTCTATCTTTTTTTGATACTCTACTTCTATGAGCATCTGATTTATCTGCCAAAATTAATGCAGCTGAAATATCGCTTACTGCTGTTCCAGTATGTTCATCATGATTTCCTATTGCCATCATAATTTCAGTTCTATCTGCAACATCCATATTCATATCTTTTAAAATATTATAAGCAAGTATTGCTCCTGTGTGAGCATGATCCACTCTATTTACTGAATTTCCCACATCATGCATATATCCCGCTATTCTCGCAAGTTCAATTCTATGTTCATCGTATCCCAAAGCTCTTAAAACATCTGCAGCTCTTTCAGCAACTACAGACACATGTCTGGTAGAATGTTCTGTGTATCCCAATACATCTAGTTGCTTTTGAGCGTTTTTTATAAATTCTTTTACTTCAACATTATTGACAACATCTTCAAAAGTTACCATATATCCTCCTTTGTACTTTATGTTAATTAAAACAAGTTTATAACTATTCTTTAAAATTGTATATTAAAACGCCAAAAATATCAACTAAATTTTCTAATATTTTTTTAATTATATTTTAAAATTAACCCCAATAATTCCTCCTATTATCCCACCAATTATTCCTAATATAATCATTATTATCGAATTTAATGTTATAGTAAATTCCATATTTATAATTAATGACATAATATATAAAACTGCCATATATATTCCACCTAGAATTGCTCCATTCAAAAGCCCTTTTTCTTTTTTATTTCTAGACACCCAAAAACTCCCAAGCAAAATAGAAAAAGAGCTTATTCCTATAACCGACGGAATTATCACATTTTCAGACAAACTTGTTTTTGATATCAACACTGCCAAAACAAAAATCAAAACAATACTTAATAATAACGAAAATAACACTCCTTTTAATAATTTCCCCATAATTCCTCCATATAAAAAAATACTTCTATAAATTATATTTATAGAAGTATTTTTTATACCTTTATTCTTTTTATTTTATTCTTCAACAATCTCTTCAGGTTGTTCTTCTACGATTTCTTCTGGTTGTTCTTCGACAACTTCTCCTGTTTGCTGTGATGCTGAAACTCCTATGCTAGTTTCTTGGCTATGATCTGTTGCTTGCAACTCAGATAATAATTTTCCTTCTTCATCAACTGTATTTAAGTTTGAAGATTTTAAATAATCTGATAAATTCATCTCTTCGCCATTATATTGTGCATAATATGTTGTTTCACCATTTCTTGTTCTTGAATATATTTTTTCAAAAACTGTTGGTACTGTTAATCCTACATTAACATCATATATACCATACATATCATTATAATTAACAACAATTCCATTAATTCCAACATAAGATGGTATTAATAATACACTTTCCTCTTTTCCAGATGACTCTTCGTCTGTTGTAATATATCCAAATCCGTCATATGCAGCCTCTAGAACAATATCACCTTCTAAATTATATAATCCGAATTTATTATCTTTTTCTACAGGAATGCATTTATTAAATAATATATTTGGATTTTCAATATTCTCAAATTTATATTCTTCTAAATCAATTCCTATTCTATCTTTTTCTGGATATATTATTATTTTACCTACTCCGTTTACAACACCATATTCTTTACCTTTTCTAACAAGATAAATTTTATTTTCTTGATCTAGCAAACTAATTTCTTCAAATTTATCTGATGGAGCAACAACATTTCCAGCTTCTTTATCTAAAATACCAACTCTTCCATCAGCAGTTGTTACATAAAATTGTTCTGTATTTTGAACAAATGTTATTTCATCATATTTCTTACTAATAACTTCACTACCATCTAAAGCAATAACACCAAAATTCTCACTTGAAACGCCTTCTGCTTTTGCATCGCCAACAATTATATAACCATTAGCTATCGCTCTTAAATTTTCATAATCTCCACTCATTTCAAACAAGTTTTTTCCTGCTACTACATTTTTAGCATAATTAATTAAAAAGTTCAAAGAATATATTTTTGTTCTATATGGTTCTATATTTAATTGAACATTGAACATTGTTGGAATATAATCTTTTGATGCATATAATACACCATTTTCAAATATCACTGGTTTATCAATATGAAAACTTTCACTATATCCATTATCATTTTTTGTTCCTACTTTAAGTGTATCTATAAAAACTTCACCGTTTATTTCTATATACTTAGTAAATTTACTAGCTCCCGCGGTAATTGCTAATACTTCAAAATCATTTTCTAAATAGCAACTATCTTCATTTTCATTATATTCCCCATATACACCTTTAGTATATGAATAACCCAATAAAGCACCAAATTGTTTAATATCAAAATAAATATCGTCTTCTTTTTGAATATATAAATTCGCAGGGATTGAAATTTGTTTATCATCAATAAATAGCTTTTGAGTTATTGAATCTTGGTATATTACAATTCTCAATAAAATGAATAATAATATAACTAAAAAAGTACAAAATACAATTGATATCAATACACCTTTCTTACTTTTGCTATTTTTTTCCAGTTCTTCTTTAAAAGCATCACTTTGTTCTAAGTTCATTTAAAAATCCCCCTTAATTAATTTTCCTTTGTATAACCATAATTTTTATAAAATTCATCTCTGAAAGTTAGTAAATTATCATTTTCAATTTCTATTCTAACCCTATCCATTAATTTAGTCAAGAATCTTAGGTTGTGAATTGATAATAATCTTACACCTAAAATTTCTTTTGTATTTATTAAGTGTCTGATATATGCTCTTGTATAGTTTTTACAAGCATAGCAATCACATTCTGGGTCAATCGGTGAAAAATCTCTTTCATAAGCAGCATTTCTTACAACTAATTTTCCATGATTTGTCATTGCAGTTCCGTGTCTTGCAATTCTTGTTGGTAGAACGCAATCGCACATATCTATACCTGCAATTGCAGCTTCAATTAAGTAATCTGGTGTTCCAACTCCCATTAAATATCTTGGTTTATTCTCTGGCATTAATGGAGTTGTATGTTTTAAAATGTCCAAAAACTCTTCTTTAGGTTCTCCCACACTAATTCCTCCAATTGCATATCCTGGAAAATCCATTTCAATCAAGTCTTTAGCACTTTGTTCTCTTAAATCTTTGTAGAATCCACCTTGGATTATTCCAAACAATCCTTGTTTATCTACTGTTGTATGCGCCTCTTTACATCTTGCAGCCCATCTTGTTGTTCTTTCCATAGATTTTTTGGTATATTCATATGTTGAAGGATATGGACAACATTCATCAAAAGCCATTATTATATCAGCGCCTAAAGCTTCTTCTATTTCCATTGCTTTCTCTGGACTAATAAATTGTTTACTTCCATCTAGATGAGATCTAAATTCAACGCCTTCTTCTTTTATTTTTCTCAAATCACCAAGACTAAATACTTGGAATCCACCACTATCTGTTAATATAGGTCTATCCCAATTCATAAATTTATGAAGCCCTCCTGCTTCTTTTACAAGTTCATGACCTGGTCTTAAAAACAAATGGTATGTATTTGAAAGTATTATTTGAGCTTCTACCATTTCTTTTAGTTCATCAGGAGTCATTGATTTTACTGTTGCTTGTGTTCCAACAGGCATAAATATTGGTGTTTGTATATCTCCATGTGGTGTATGTATTACACCTCTTCTTGCTCCTGATTGTTTACACACATGTAATAATTCATATGTTATTGCTGTTTTGTTTTCCATTAAAATACCTCTTTTTCTTAATTTCTTTTTTAATAAATAATCATTGCATCTCCAAAGCTAAAAAACTTATATTCTTCTTTAACAGCTTCGTTATATGCATTCATTATAAAATCTTTACCCGCCAATGTAGAAACTAACATTATTAATGTTGATTCTGGTAAATGGAAATTTGTAATTAATGCGTCAATGCATTTAAATTTATATCCAGGATAAATAAAAATGCTAGTATCTCCTTCTACTTCTCTCATCATTCCATTTTCATCCGCTACAGATTCTAAAACTCTGCATGATGTTGTTCCACAAGCAATTACTCTATTTCCATTTTTCTTTGCTTTATTAATTTTTTCAACATCTTCTTGTTTTATATAGTAATGTTCAGAATGCATTTGATGTTCTTCAACTGTTTCAACTTTTACTGGTCTAAATGTCCCTATTCCAACATGAAGTGTTACATTTGCAACTTCTATACCTTTTTCTTTTATCTTTTCTAAAAGTTCTTCTGTAAAATGTAATCCAGCAGTTGGCGCTGCAGCTGAACCATCATATTTAGCATATACAGTTTGATATTTACTATTATCTTCTCTTGTCGCTTCTGTAATATATGGTGGCAATGGCATTAAACCTATTTGATCTAGTATCTCGTTAAAAATCCCATTATATTCAAATTCAACTTTTCTATTTCCGTTTTCTAAAACTTCAAGTACAGTAGCTTTTAAAATTCCATCTCCAAAAATTACTTTTGCTCCAGATTTTAATTTGCTCCCAGGTCTTACCATTGCCTCCCAACAATCACCTTCAAGTCTTTTTAGTAACAGAAATTCCACATTTGCTCCTGTATCTTTTTTTCCATAAAGCCTTGCTGGAATTACTTTTGTATTGTTTATTACTAAGCAATCTCCTGGATTCAAATAATCAATTACATCTTTAAACACTTTGTGTTCTACTGTTTTATTTTCTTTGTTTAATACCATAAGTCTTGCTTCATCTCTTTTATCATAAGGATGTTGTGCAATTAATCTTTCTGGTAATTCATAATTAAAGTCTGAGACTTTCATTTTTAATTCCTTTCTTCTATTTGTTTAAATATTTTTTCTACTTCCATTTTTAAATCAAAATTCTCTTTATTATAAATAACAAAATCTGATTTTTCAGTATAGTACTTATCATCATTTTGTATATTCAACCTGCTTTTTGCTGTTTCTTCGTCAATATTATCTCTTTTGCAGATTCTTCTTATTTTTAATTCTTCATCTGCGACCAAAGCTATAACATAATCACAACATTTATCTAATCCTGATTCAAATAAAAGTGGAGCATCTATAATTGTAAATCTAATTTCTTCCTCTTTTACTTTTTCTATTCTTGATATTATTTCTTTAACAATATAATTAAAAGTTAATTTATTTAATTTTTCCCTTGATGCATTATCATTGTATATTTTTCTAGCTAATTCTTTTCTATTTAAATTTCCATCATTCAAAAAAACATCTTTTCCAAATGTTTCTTTTATAGAATTTAAATATTCTGTTCCAGGCACACTTAATTCTTTTACTACTCTATCTGCATCAATTACTCTTACTTCACTACGTTCATTTAAAATTTTACTTAAAGTTGTTTTTCCAGATCCAGAACTTCCTGTTACTCCAATAACTTTCATATCATTCTCCTATTTTACAAAGTTTTTATAGCACTTGTAGCCAAAAAATCACATCTATTATTGTATTCATTATCACTATGGCCTTTTACTTTTATAAATTCCACTTTATGTTTTTGTGTGAGTTCATATAATTCTTCCCATAGTTCTTGGTTTTTTACAGGATCTTTTCCTGCAGTTCTCCAATTGTTCTTTTTCCAATTTTCAATCCATCCTTGATTAAAAGCATTTACAACATATGCACTGTCACTATATACTTTTACTTTACATTCTACTTTTAACAATTTTAAAGCTTCTAAAACAGCTGTAATCTCCATTATATTATTTGTTGTATCTTTTTTTGCTCCCGATATTTCTTTTTTTATATCTTCATACATCAAAATTGCTCCCCAACCACCTGGTCCAGGATTTCCTGAGCAAGCGCCATCAGTGTATATAGTAACTTCTTTCATATCATTCCTCTTTTTCTTTTTATTAAAATTAATTTATTTAAAGTTTTTAAGTCAAAAATTGTTTTTTTATAAAATCTATGATATTATATCAATAAATTTAGAAATTTACAATATTAGGTGGTGATTTATTTTGGATGGAATACTAGGAATTGTCTCTGAATACAACCCTTTTCATAATGGACATGTACATCATTTGCAAGTTTCCAAACAATTAACAAAAACTGATTTTACGGTAGCTGTTATGAGTGGAAATTTTGTTCAACGTGGTGATACTGCCATTGTAGATAAATGGGTTCGAACTGAAATGGCATTAAAAGCTGGAATTGATTTAGTTATAGAACTTCCAACAGTTTATGCTTTATCAAGTGCTGAAAACTTTGCTGACGGTGCCGTAAAAATATTAAATAGTCTTGGTGTAGTAGACTTTATATCTTTTGGAAGTGAAATTGGAGAAATAACTCCACTTTCTGATGTTGCTAATATTTTATATAAAGAGCCAAAAGAATTTTCTTCTTTAATCACAACTCAACTACGTTCTGGTCTCTCATATCCAAAAGCAAGGGAAATAGCTTTATCTCAATATTTTGGAAGTTCAAAAAAATATTCAGATATTGTATCAAATCCAAACAATATTTTAGGTGTTGAATACATAAAAGCTTTAAAAAGGCAAAAAAGTCATATAACTCCACTTACAATAAAAAGAGATTACGCAGATTATAATAGTACCCAAGAAAAAAATGGAATTGCTAGTGCTACAGCAATTCGAACAATGATAAAAAATAAAAAAAATATCCATCGTGTTATTCCGTATGAAACTTATGAATTATTAGATGAATGTAAAGAAAAAGGCAATATTGTACCTAGTATTTCTATCTTCGAAAAAGAAATAATTTATACATTAAGAAAAATGACTCTTTCAGAAATTGCAGCTTTACCTGACGTTTCTGAAGGATTAGAAAATAAAATTAAAGCAGCCGCTAATAATTGTACTACTTTAGATGAATTAATATCTAATATAAAATCAAAACGTTACACTCAAAGCAGAATTCAAAGAATTTTGCTATATGCGCTATTAAATATTTCACAAAAAGATATCAACGCATCAAAGAAAACAACACCATATATTAGAGTATTAGGTTTTAATAAACATGGAAAGAGAATTATTTCAGCAATTGCAGCTGCCAATCCAAAATTGAACATTATTGTTTCAGTAAAAAAATTCATGGAACATTCTAATGATAATACTTTAAGAAATATGATATCAAAAGACATATTTGCAACAAACGTTTATACAATGGGATATAAAACAAATCCTGTTGCAAATTTAGACTATACTCATAAAGTTGTAGAAATATAAAAGCAGATTTTTAAAATCTGCTTTTTTATTTCATCACCTCATCGATAACTTTTGCCAAGTATTTCATACTTGTCATACACTGTTCAAGTGTATTACCTGTTGCTCCTACTTCTAATATGCATGCGCCGCTAGACACATGTTGATTATATCTCGAGTTCCTTAAAATAATCGGCTTAAAAAGTCCTGGATACATTTCATTTGCCTTTTCTTGAATCTTTATCGCAAATTTTAAATTACTAACCCAATTAGGATGTTCTAATCCACCTCCATCAGTTCCCATAACAAACATCAATTGTGCAGCTATCTCATCTCCTATTCTAACACTAGGAGCATATTTACTATCACTTCCCAAAGCATCTCTATGTAGATCGATTATAAATTCTGAATCGAACTCAGAAATAACTTTTTTTATTGTTGATAATGATCTAGTATACGAACCAGTATATGCTGGATAATCATGATATGTCATATCTTGTTTCACATTATATCCTAAATTTGCTAAATTTAAAGTTAACTCTTTTCCTACCCTTGCAACACTATAATTTAAATCAGTAGTTCTATAATTTCCACTAGACTCATATTTATTTTCTACTGTCGGTGTATAGCTTTCACATGTATGAGTATGATAAATTACAATATTTTCATTTTTAAAATTAAGATTTGGAATTAGCATTTCTTCAGTTAGTGGATATTTCGATTCATTTTTTATTTTTACAGTTTTATATATATCAGTATATTTGTTTTCTTTATTATTAATTTTTATAATTTCTGTTGGTAACTTTTCCGGAATTGCTTCTATTTGACTTTTATTTTCTAAATTACTAACATCGACACTTTCTCCAATCTCATCTTCAATAATTAAATTACTTTCATCTTTTCTACCATCATCTTCTTTAAGTTCTTCTTGATTTTCTTTTTCCATCAACTCTTCTTCTGTTCCTAAAATTGCAAATTCAGACACAAGAATTTTCTTTATTCCACTTTCTTTTTTTATTTTTTCTTTATTATAATATTCTGATATTAGCATGCTTCTATTTATTATTTGGGAATAATCTAGCACAGGAATCATTTTTAGATCTTTAATGTCTGTATAATTTCCTTTTTTTATATTTCCAAACAATTTACAAATAATACAAATTATTAGTATTGTAAAAATAAACTTAAACAAAGAAGCAATAAATTCTTTCAAATTAATAACAGCTAAATTAATCATAAAAAACCTCTCTATTAAAATTGTATTAGCATTAAATATTTTTATGATTTTTATTGTTTTAACAAAAAAGAAAGTAGTAAAATTACTACTTTCTTTTTACTTTTATTTTATTACTTCTAATATAGACTCTGCATTCAAAGAAACTTCTTTTTCTTCTCCAGATTTCATATCTTTAATTTTTGCTTTTCCTTCCAATAACTCGTTTCCACCAATTACTAAAAGATTTTTTGCATTAATTCTATCAGCATATTTCATTTGCGCTTTAAAACTTCTTTCTAATATATCTTTTTCAACTGTTAATCCTGTCATTCTTAATTTTTCAGATATTTCTAATGCTTTCTTGTTTTCCTCAACTCCCATTGAAAGAATATATAAATTTGGATTTTTTTCTTCCAAATCAGAATTGTATTCTTTATACATTTCCATTAATCTTTCAACACCTGTTGCAAAACCTACAGCAGGAGTTGGCTGTCCTCCAAACTCCTCGACTAATCCATCATATCTTCCACCGCCAAGAACTGTAAGTCCTGATTTTTCATCAACAAATTCAAATACAGTTTTCGTATAATAATCTAACCCTCTTACTATTGTACTATCTATTTCATAATTTACATTTAAAGAATCTAACATTGATTTTACATTTCCAAAATGTTCTTTACATTCATCGCACAAATAATCAATCATCATTGGAGCACCTTGATTAAATTCTTTACATTTCTTTTCTTTACAATCTAAAATTCTTAAAGGATTTTTTTCAAATCTTGTTTTACATGTATCACAATAATCTTTTAAATTCTCTCCAATAAATTCTTTTAGTACTTTTTGATATTCAGCTCTACAATTAGGACATCCTATACTATTCAAAGTTAATTTTATACCAGGAATATTTAATGCTTTAAATATATTATTAGCCATTAATATAACATCAACATCCGCCAAATAACTTCCTGAACCTATAAGCTCAGCTCCAATTTGGTGGAATTCTCTTAATCTTCCTTTTTGAACATTTTCATATCTATACATTCCCATATTGTACCAAAGTTTAACTGGACTTGGCATACTTCCCATACCATTTTCTAGATATGCACGCACAACACCAGCTGTCCCTTCTGGGCGAAGAGTTATACTTCTTCCACCTTTATCATCAAATGTATACATTTCTTTTTGAACAACATCTGTTGTTTCACCAACACCTCTTTGGAAAAGTTCCGTATGTTCAAAAACAGGAACTCTTATTTCTTTAAAATTATAGCTTTCTAATACTTTTTTTACTTTTGCTTCAGCATCTTGCCATTTATAGCTTTCTTCTGGCAACAAGTCTTTTGTTCCTTTTGGTTTTTGTATCATTTTATTTCTCCTTTATTTTTTTAATATACTTTTAAATTTATCTAATATTACTTGTATAATATTAGTCTTTTTATTATTGGTTATTTGATTTTCAGTTTCTACTGGCGCTAAATTTTTATATCTATCTTTATCTGGAAAGATTTCTCTTAAAACTAATTTATGATTTTCTTTATATTGTTCATCTAATTGTCTAAGAGTTTCCATATATCTATATTTATTTTCTGGCGCAGTCCAATAATTAATATTTAAGATTGATAATATAATTTTAGTATTATCTTGATAATTCCCCTCTAAAAAATCTTGTTTTGTTATCTTAGGAGAATAAGTTTTATCTTCTTTCATCTCAAATAATTTTCTCATTTTTTTAGGAAGTTTATTTTTATATTCATCACCTAAAATATCTAATATTATATTAACTTCTCTATAATTCTTACTCAAATCTTCGTTCATAATTATCGACCTCTTCTTTAGTTTATAAATTATCTATCTTCTGGAAATGTTGGATATGGATGCTCATCACTTTCGTTTTCCGCTTCTTGTCCTGCTTCTTGACCTTGTTGTTGTTCTTCTGGAACATGAATAATTTCTGCTTCTTTAGCATCTTTAGTTAATTCATTCGCTTTTTTGGCAAGTTCTCCAACTTTTTTAGAATCATTTATAGTTCCTGATGATAAGGCTTCTAGAGCATCTTGGAATTCGTTTATATTATTTCTTCTATGTTCTTCAATTTTTTCTTTATATGTATCTATAATTTCTGTTGGCGAAGAATATTTTTGTGGATCCACTAAATAGCCATTAAAAACTACAGTTAATTTTTGATTTGGATTCTCTTCTTGAAATTTCATTATAAATTCAGCTACATCTTCAATTGTTGTATCTACTGGTGGTATATAACACTCTATATTTTCATATTCTTGTCCATATTCCGGGTTGTTTTCTAAAGCCAGTCTTTTTTCATTATTACTTGCTAATCTATAATTGTAATCTTCTAATGACGCTGAAGGCAATTCTTCTTGCATTTGTTCTTCTTCAATTGTGCCATCATCAACTTCATCGTAATCTTCATATCCATCTGTTGATACTTCTTCGTATTCATCATTTTTTTCAGCTTCGTTTTCCACCATATCCGCTTGCTCAACAGTTTCTAGTAATTCTTCAGGCTGTACAGTTTCTGTTTGAGGTTCTGCTACTTCTACCTTTGAGGTATCATTTACTTCTTGTTCTTCCTCTTCAAATTCTATTTGTTTTAATGCAGCAGAAAGTGGCATATATCCTTCTTTTAACAACGCTACTAATTCTTTTCTTTCCTGTGGAGTCAATTTTTTTGCAGTTTTACCATCTGGTCCAATAACAATTCCTTCTTGCATCATAGCTAAAAGCTCATTTATATTACCATCATTATATATTTGTTGTTGTTCTTCTGTAGCAGTTATTCTATCAACTTCTTTTTTTACTTTTTCATCATTTTCTTCCGCTGTTTTATCACATTCTTTTGCCATCAAATATTTTAACACTTGTACTTTAATAAATTTTTTAGCAGCCTTTTCTTCATTTTCAGCTCTTTTTGCTAACCCAGAAACCTCATTAGATACATCTTTGTATACCTCTGATACTGGAACTCCTATTTTTTTCATCGCTTCAATAATTTCTGAGTCTTCTAGTATCGCCTTTATCATAGCATTAATCTCTGGTCCGTTTAATTCGTTTGATACTTTAATTTTTTCTCCCATATCTTTCTCCTACGTTTCTTTAAAAATCTTTTTCCCTTAATTCCAAATATATATTCTTTTCATCTTGAATCATCGTTATTTTTCCATGTCCTGGATAAACAATCGTATGATCTGGCAATGTCATTAATTTTTCCGTTATTGAAGTAATTATTTCAACAAAACTACCTGTTGGAAGATCTGTTCTTCCCCAAGTTCCAGAAAATAAAGTATCACCTGTAAAAACTAATTTTTCTTTTTCTGAATATAAGCACAATCCACCTTTTGTATGGCCTGGAGTTGCAATTACTTTAAATTCTATATTTCCTATATGAATCAAATCTTCATCGTCCACTCTTGAATCTGCTTCAAGTTCTGGTTTTTCCATATTAATAATATATGCTAAATTTATTTCTTCATTATATAATCCTTCTGCATCTGGTCTACTAACTAATATCTTTCCGCCTTTCATTTTTTTCAACTCTGCAATTCCACCAATATGATCAGCATGACAATGAGTTATAAAAATATATTTTAATTCTGCTCCTAAAATATCTAATACTTCTGCAATTCTCTCAGGTTCTCCACCTGGATCTATAACCATAGCTTCTTTAGTTTCTTCATCACAAATTATATAAGAATTTGTAAGTAAACCTACTTGTGGCGTTTTAACTTGTAGTCTTTTTAATATCATTTGTATCCTCCTCTGATTACTATAGAATTTTAATTATCGCTTTATCCTCTTTTTCTGTTTACATCATAAACACTTTCAATACTTCTTAATGATGATAGCATTTTATTCAACATATCTTTATTTTCTAGTTCTAAAGATACATTTATAATAGCAATTCCTTCTTTAGTTGTTCTTGTATTCATTCCTGTTAATTTAACTTTAGCATTTTCAACTTGTTTAATAACATCTTTTAATAATCCATTTCTATCATTTGCCAAAATTTCAATTTCAACTTTATATGATCCATTAACATCATCGAACCAATAAACATCTATCATTCTATTTTCTTCTGTAAATAGATCTTTAACATTCACACAATCTGTACGATGGACAGAAACACCTCTTCCTTTTGTAATATATCCTAAAATCTCATCTCCAGGAAGTGGGTTACAACATTTAGAAAGTTTTACCAAACAATTATCAATTCCTTTTACAACGATACCTGTTTTTGATGGTTTACTTCTAGATGGTTTTGATTTTGCAAGTTCTTCTATTTTTTCTTCGAAGTCTTCTTCTTCATGTTCTTTTCTATATTCATCAAGAAGTCTTGCCATTAATTTATTTACTGATATTCCACCAAATCCAATACTAGCATATAAATCTTCGACTCCACCAAATTTATATCTATCAACTGCAAGTTGAAGCCATTCAGGTCTTACCAAATCAGAATATTTTATACCCAGTTTTTTTACTTCTCTTTCAATTGCATCTTTTCCTTTTTCAATGTTTTCAGATCTTTGAGCTCTTTTAAACCATTGGTTTATTCTCGTTTTTGCAGAAGAACTTTTTACAAATTTAAGCCAATCTCTACTTGGTCCTTTTGATTGCTCTGATGTTAATATTTCAACAATATCACCATTTCTTAAAGGTGTTATAATTGGCATTATTTTACTATTTATTTTACAACCAACCATTTTGTGTCCAACTTGTTCATGGATACTATAAGCAAAATCTATTGCTGTAGCACCTTTTGGAAGAACTTTTATCATACCTTTTGGAGTAAAAATATAAACTTCATCTTCAAACAATTCTGTTTTTAATGTATTTAAAAATTCATCTGGATTTTCTGTATTTTTTTGCCATTCCAATGTCTCACGAAGCCAAGCTAATTTATCATCAGTAACAACAACAGCTTGTTTTGTTCCTGTATTACTTGCTTCTTTATACGCCCAGTGAGCTGCGATACCAAATTCAGCAGTTCTATGCATATCCCATGTACGAATTTGAACTTCAAATGGTGTTCCTTTAGGTCCTAAAAGTGTTGTATGTATAGATTGATACATATTCTTTTTAGGAACAGCTATATAGTCTTTAAATCTTCCCGGCATTGGTGTATACATTTCATGTACAATTCCAAGAACAGCATAACAATCTTTAACATTATCAACTAAAATTCTTAAAGCAAACAAGTCATAAATTTGATCTAAATTTTTATTATCTCTTAACATTTTTCTATGAATACTATATAAATGCTTTGCTCTTCCTGTTACATCAGCTTTTATTCCTTGATCTTTTATTTCTTCTTCTAAATCTTCTTGAATTTTATTAATAAATTTTAATCTTTCTTCTCTTTTTCTATCTAATCCTGTAACAATTTCATGATATTCTTCTGGATTTAAATATTTAAAACTTAAATCTTCAAGTTCCCATTTTAAAGAATAGATACCAAGTCTATTTGCTAAAGGTGCATATAAATCTCTTGTTTCCTTTGCATTCGCAATTTGTCTATCTCTTGTTAAGTATTTTAATGTTCTCATATTGTGTAATCTGTCTGCTAGTTTTATCAAAATTACCCTGATATCTTTTCCCATTGCTAAAAACATTTTTCTATAATTTTCAACTTGCTCTTCTTCTTGAGTTGTATATCTCAATTTCCCAAGTTTTGTAACACCAGCTACCATTTCAGCAATAGCTGTTCCAAATTCTTTTACTAAATCTTCATGAGTTTTTGGTGTGTCTTCAACAACATCATGAAGAAGCGCAGCACATAATGTTTCATCATCTAAACCAAGTTCAGCTAAAATATAAGCAACATGCATAGGATGAATCATATATGGTTCACCTGATTTTCTACACTGATCTCCATGATTTTCCTTTGCATATTCATATGCTTTTCTTACAAGCGCCGCATCAAAATTCGGATAATTTTCCTTTTCCTTATTTAAAATATCTTCAATTGTTATTTCTTTTATTTCTGACATACTAAAATCCCCTTTTCGATATTTAATTTTAATATGATTTTCTTAAATCTCTCATATTAATTTGAACACTTTCGATTCCATTGAAAGAGTTTATTTCTAATACTCCTATTACATCAATTTTATCACCAATTAGATATTCTCCTGAATATCCTCCCATATTAAATCCAATAGCATTAATTATAGTATTTCCATCTTTTAAAGTTAATTTTAAATGTTTTCCTTCTGATAATGCTCTTATCGAGTCTATTCTTAAGTTTTTATATATAAAAATTGGTGTTTTATTAGATTCTCCAAAAGGCTCTAATAAATTTAAACTTTTAACGTTTTCTATTGTTATATCTTTTATATTAATTTCTTTATCAACCTTTATTACTGGTATAAACTCTTCTGTATGTGCATTCTTTGCGATTTCTTCAAATTTAATTTTGAAATCATCAAATTTATCTTTTTTCAAACTAAGCCCAACAGCCATCTCATGACCACCATATTTTTCTAAATAATCACTAGATGTGCATAAAGCTGCATGTAAATCAAATCCTGGAATACTTCTTCCAGATCCTTTTCCTTCTTCACCTTCAAAACAAATTAATATACTCGGTTTATAATATAATTCAGTTATTTTAGAAGCAACAATTCCAATTACTCCATGATGCCAATTTTCTCCACCTAACACAATAGCATTACTATCTTTAAAGTTTTCAGTTTCTATTTTTGCTACAGCTTCTTCAAACATTCTTTTTTCTATTTCTTGTCTTGTTTTATTATATTCATTTAATTTTTCTGTTATTCTGTTTGCCTCTACTATATTTTCTGTTAAAAATAAATCTAATGCATCTCTTTCATGTCCCATTCTTCCACAAGCATTTATTCTTGGTGCAATACCAAAAGATACAGTATTTGAATTAACTTCTTTATATGCAGATGCATTTAATAAAGCTCTAACTCCAGGTGATCTTGTTTGTTCAATTAATCTTAATCCTAGTTTTGCTATGACTCTGTTCTCATCAATCAAAGGCACTATATCTGATATTGTACCTATACAAACTATATCCAAATATTTTAAATATTCTTTTTCTTCTAAACCTAATCTTATTCCAATTGCTTGCGCTAGTTTAAACGCAACACCAACACCAGCTAAACTACTAAATGGGTATTTACTATCTTTTCTTTTACAATCTATTACAGCTAATGCTTTTGGTAATTCATCTAGTGGTTCATGGTGATCTGTTACTATAACTTCCATTCCTAAGCTATAGGCATAATCGACTTCTTCAGTTCCAGAAATTCCACAGTCAACTGTAATTATTAATTTATATCCTTCATCAGCAATATTTTTTATAGCATCTCTATTTAAACCATATCCTTCATCTAAACGATTTGGAATATATGAACTTACATCTAATCCTCTTTCTTTTAAAAACCTTGTAAGTACTGTTATACTAGTAATTCCATCAACATCATAATCACCATATATGATTGTTTTTTCATTATTTTCTATTGCTTTAACAATTCTTTCAACTGCTTCTTTCATATCCGGCATTAAATACGGATCATGAAAATCGTTTCTTGTTGGATTTAAAAACAATTTTACATCATCATCTTCTACTATATTTCTATTTACAAGTACTGACGCTAGTAATTCTGATATTTCGAATTTTTCGGATATTTCTTTAATTTTGTTCATATCAGAATTATAAAATTCCCATTTTTTATTCATTCCTTTTCTCCCAAAATAAATTATTTCCATAATATTATATAACAAATTCATTTTGATAGCAAGACACGAAACCAATAAAAATATATATTTTTTGCTACTTTTGTTAATTTTTGAATACATTTCTGTTATATTCTCACTTTACATAATCCTGTTTTTTTGTATTATAATTTTATTGTAGTTTTTTATAACATACATTGAAACTGTAGAACGCACACCCCAAAGGAGAACTCATTATGAAAGAAAAAAATCCTACTCCAATTTTCAATGTAACTGATAACGCCGAGCTTGAAGCTTTAGCAAAAGCTTATGTTCAAACGGCACACAAAAGAAATTTATCAATTTCTGCAGCTTGTAAATTAATTTCGCAGTTTTGGAACGAAGAATCTTATGTATCACATTCAATGACCTCATCGTCACAAATTTATGAAAACGAAAAACAAGAAGCTTTCAGACAAAAAACGCGTAACTTTATTTCTCATTTTCCAGCATTTGTCCCTTATTACGGTAGCCCTTTATCAGAAGATGTTATTCAGCTTAACACGGAATTTACAATAGAAGTCATTTGTGGAATTTATAAAATGTTTTTAGAAACTAAGGACATAATGTCCGATGAGCTTATAAACTACATTCATGAACTTCTCAAAGAATCTTCCAATAATCCAAGTTATTATAGTAAAGCAAGAATCAAAATTTTTAAAGAATACATTTTTGACAGGCTTTCATTTATTTGCTTAAGAATGTTCGATTATGAAAAATTTGGTAATCGATACTTTCGACGTGTAGATACTTCTTATACACCAGTGTTAGTTCTTAAAGAAATAGGACTGGTGGGTAAGTTAGATGAAAATGTACACAGAATCAAATTCGCTGTAGAACCTTATGAAAAAATGCAAAAACATGATGCAAAACAAACCCCAACATTAAAAAAAGTTATTCAATTAGTTTGGATCATTGAAACATTTTTTTAAAAACAAAAAGCGCCTTTAGGGCGCTTTTTGCATTCTATAAAACATCTTTAATAGATTCTCCAATTATTTTATTAACATCCGCAATCATAACATTAAAACGAACTTCTTTATCAAAATAATCTTTTACTTGAGGATTTTTTACTAAAATCTCATATAATTCTTGAAGTTTTTTCATTTTTTCTTCACTTTGTTTTTCACCTTGTAAAGCCAATAGTTGTTCTTCATAACGAATTTTTTCAAATTCATCCACTTGACTTTTTAGTTGTAAATCAACAGATAATTCAGATTTTATTTGTTTGTATTCTAGATACTCTTTTGATTCTCTTATAGCTCTTGCTAAATTATTTACTTCATCATATACATTCATATTATTTCTCCTTCTATTTTACTTTATCTTAACTCTTCTTCACGCGATGGTTTTTCCAATTCTTTTATTCCAAATCCTTTAGCTATACTAGCACTAACTTGATTAAAAAATCCATTGTTATTTTTGTGAGATTGCAATATTTCTTCATCATAATGAACTCCTGATTTTGCTTGTTTTTCTGCTATTTTTTCCACAAAATTTTGTGGAGATTTTGCTAAAAGTCCAAAAATTTCTTTAGCATCTGCATGAACAAATTCAGTTACTTTATCTAAATCCACTGTTCTTACAAAAGTTTTTATAAATGTTTCATACACTTCTTTAATTTCGTCTGGTGATTTTTCTCTCAAAATCATTTCATCTTGTAAAACTTTGATTGTAGAACTAAGCGCAAATATTTGATATATATATTTCCTTCTCAAACCATTTTGAACTGCCATTCTTTTTCCATCATCATATTTTCTAGCATGTTCAAATTCTTCCGGGAAATATTCGTAAGCATCATCACACATTTCTCCTGCAAGCGTAAAATCTTGTCTGTGAGAAAAGTTTTCACAAATCCAACCAGAATTAAGCATATTGGCTAAATTCGTCCCCATTTGTCTTGCAAAATAGCATTCCATTGTCTCATCAGTTTCTTGAACACTTTCAGAAAAACTCACTATATTTTTTATAATATCTACTCTTCCCATTTTTATATAATATTCTATATCAGATATTCTAAATGGATTTTGTAAATGTCTTTCTGTTTGTCCATATCTTTGTCCTAAAGAATACGAAGAATCTACATATTGTATGAAATTTTCTACTTTAAACCCGTTTGCTTGAGCAAATTCTACCAATTCTGGATTTTTATACATTCCTGTTCTTTTAAAATATTCTCTTAGTGATTCTGGCCTTTTACCGCTTTCAACAGTTTCTTGATATACTAAATCGTCATTTTGCATTAATCTACATTTTCTTTCTGAGTCTTCTTGTTTATAATCAGACTTAAAATCAGACAAATCACCTCTTACCTTTATCGGTAAATCATATTTTAGTGCAAATTCTTCTGTAAATTCTTGTACTGCTTGTATTCTAGGGAGTTTTATTCCATTGCCTTGCATTTTGCTATTTATATCCGCTTCTATTTCTAAATCTTCTAACGGCGAAGCACCTCTTATTCTTATATCTGGTCTATTGTTCGGAAATATTACTAAATTTAGTGGGTACATTGAATCTCTGTATGATTTATTTGGTCTTGAAATATATGCATTTTTTGCTCCCAGCAAATTATTTGAAGCAGATTCACTATTTTCCAAATGACTATCTACTCCTTTATAATTAATTATTTTTCCATCTGGTAATATTTGAAATACAGCTCTTCCCATTGCTAGTGTTGCAAATCCCACTTCGGCATCTGCAATTTCATTTAATTTTTCCATATCATCTTCTCTTTGAAAAACAATAAATCCATTTTCATTAATAATTCTTCCAAAGACAACTGCTTTTTGTTTTATTAAATTTTCAAAATATTGATTCATAAGCAATTCCTTTTATATTTATATTTTCAAAAAAAGCATATAACAAACTTATATGCTTTTTTCTTTCGTATTTAAAAATATTATTTTAGTGATAAATCATATAATCAATTTCAGGAAAAATATCATCTTTATCAAAAACATCTAGTAAATATCTTGCATCTATTTTATCGTTTTTAATTTGATAATATAATTTTGTAAATCTTCCTATATGGTCTTTTATTGCCTTATGAGCATATTCTACCATTGTTCCATTTGTTATTATAAATAACCAACAACTTGTTTGAGCCATTAAAAGTTCTCTCGCACATTGGTTTAACGCTTGTCTCCTTAATGTATCCCCTTCGTCCGGGAACATCCAAGCTAGTTCGCACATTCTATCAGCCGCTTTATGTAAGTGACGATGTGCATAATCATTTGATTGGTTAAGCCAAACTTCACTATATCCATTTGCCCCCCAGCTTGAACGACACGGTGTTGAAACTTGCATTTCTGGATATAAATCTATATATTCACTTGGTGTTATTAATTTAAAATTACATTCATCAAAATAAATTTTCTTAAATAATATATATAACCAATATGGTCCTTCATACCACCAATGTCCATATAATTCAGCGTCATATGGACATGTTATAATTGGTGGAACATCCATATAACTTGTCAAATGGTTAATTTGCGCAGTTCTACAATCCATAAAATGTCCAGCTTGCATTTCAGCAGTATCCATCGCCCATTGTGGATCATAATAATCTTTAGGACAATCTTTTCCAGTTATTCTATAATATTTTATTCCTGTATTTACCCTAGCGCCATTTGCTGCGACATAAGGTTTTATATATTCATATTCACAATCATATCCTATATCTCTATAGAATTCTCTGTAATTATAATCTCCTGGATAGCCATTTATCGAACTCCAAACTTGTCTTGAAGATTCTAAATCTCTAGCAAAAGCAACAACTCCACCATGAGAAACAACCGGTGTATAAGTACCATATATTGGTGTAGGATCTGCATATAATAATCCATGAGTTTCTACTATTGTATATTCTATTCCAAATTCTTTCAAATATTTATCTGCTTCTGGAACATAACCACATTCAGGAAGCCATATTCCTCTAGGTTTTCTTCCAAAGTATTTTTCATACACTTGTACACCAACAGCAATTTGTGCCCTAACTGCTTTTTCATTAACATAAAGAATTGGAAAATATCCGTGTGTGGCTCCACATGTAATAATTTCTAAAAATCCAGCATCTTGAAAATGTTTAAATCCTGTAATTATATTACATTTATAAACATCTTTAAATACATGTAAGTCGTTTGTATATCTGTCTAAATAATAATGAGACAATCTGTTTAATCTTGAATCATAAACAGTTCTTTTTACTTCTTTTTCGCAAAGTTCAATATGTTTTTCTAAATATTTAATATATCTTTCTTGTAATAATTTACTATCTAACATACTTAAAAGAGTCGGCGTCATTGTCATTGTTAATCTAAAATCAACCTTCTCTTCTTCTAATCTTTTAAAATTCAATAAAAGAGGTATATAACATTCTGATATTGCTTCAAAAAGCCACTCTTCTTCTAGATATGTATCACATTCTGGATGATGAACATATGGAAGATGAGCGTGTAAAACAAAATTAACATATCCTTTTATATTTTTTACCATTATTTTTTCCTTTCAATATAAGTGCATTTATTAATTAACTTAATAAAATCGTCGTCACAATTAATTTTCTGGCGACGATTTTATGCACTTTTATATTTTTTATTTAAAAGATGAACTTGTTAATTTTGATGACGGATTTGCCATATCAAACATTCCTTCAGAAATTTCATCTTTATAATATTCTTCATAAAATTCTTTAACACCGTAATTGTTTCCAAATGCAGCTTTGAATTTTTTTAAATCTCTTGTTGTCTCTTGATTTGTTTTTACATTTCTAAATACAACAAAATTTGGTAATTCTTCTAACAATACGTGATCATTTGGTATTTCTAATATATTTGAATTAGCTATAGGTAAATAGTCTGTATGAAGTATAATACTATTATCTAACACTTTTTTCATATCTATATTTACTATACCAGAATAATCTCTAAATTTTCTTCCTAATTGTATTGTATATTTTGTTTTTGGATCTTGTATATCAATATACCAACTATTTGCAAAATCATCTATTGGTATTTCTTTCACATATTTTTTATCTTCGTTGTAAAGCAATAATACAGGATAAGTTTTATAAAAGAAATCTTCGCCAAATGTTTTTACATATTTTTCTCTATCATTATCAGAAATATCCCAATAAACAAACATTCTTTTTGGTGTTTGAGCTAGGATTTTAACAACAGTTTCATTATATCTATATGGTAAATCATAATATTCTAATAAGTATTCAACTTTTTTTGGTTCGCTAACATCTTTTGTTTTTTCAGTTTTAGTTGTTTTTTCTTCTTTTTCTTCAACATCTTCTTTGTTAGCTTGAAGTTCTTTTCTTGCTTCTTCTTGCATTGCTGCAATTTTAGCAATAAAACTTTTAATTTTTTCAATTACTGTAGCTTCATCAATTTGTTCTTTTTGTTCTTCAGTTTCTTTTTTAGTTGATTTACTTTTTTCTTCAAAATCTTTTTTATTTTCCACTTTTATAGTTTCAACTGTTTTTTCTGATTTTTTTGTTGTTCTAGCCTTATTTTTAACTTCTGTTTTTTCAACTTCTTCTGAGATTTTTTCTTTTTCAATTATTTTGTCATTTAATTCTTCAATCTCTTGATTCTTTGGCATTTTTTTCTTTCTCCTCCTTAGTAATTTATAATATTGCAAACGTATAATCCCAATAATATTTCATATTATATCTATAATATAAAAAAACTTCAATAGAAAATTTAAAATAAATTTATTTTTTTATAATCGCAAAACAAGCCTTTTTTTGTTACGAAAATGTAATATTTTTTTTGCATTTTTTTGTCAAAATATGTTTACTTTTTTATTTTTTTTATATACAATATATTAAGAATTTAGGAATTTATTTCATAACTTTTAAATTCTTTTATTTCAAGGTCTTCGAGAATTACAAAAAATTTTTAAAGGACTTGACAAACTAATTTTTAAAATTATGATTTTTATATAACTAAAGATATCGAAAGGAGTACTTTTTTAATGAAAATTTTAATGCTATCATGGGAATACCCACCAAGAGTTGTAGGAGGAATATCAAGAGTTGTTCATGACTTATCTCACAGATTAATTCAAGATGGTCATGAAGTTACAGTTGTAACTTACAAAGATGGAAACGTTCCATATTATGAAGATGATAACGGAGTTGATGTTTATAGAGTTGATAACTTTATGATTTCTCCAAATAATTTTATAGATTGGATTATGCAATTAAATTTCAATATGATAGCAAAAACTGGTGAAATTATAGCCGAAAAAGGAAACTTTGATGTTATACATGCTCATGATTGGTTAACAGCTTATGCTGGAAAAACATTAAAATTTGCATACAATACTCCTTTAGTTTCTACAATCCACGCCACAGAAGCTGGTAGAAATAGTGGTATTCAAGGAGAAATGCAAAAATATATAAACGATACAGAATGGATGTTAACATATGAATCTTCTGAAGTAATCGTTAATAGTAACTATATGAAAAACGAATTACAAAGATTATTTGGTCTTCCTTATGAAAAAATAAATGTTGTTCCTAACGGTGTTAATCTTACTCTTTTCAATGGTATTGAAAAAGATTACGACTTTAGAAGAAGATATGCAATGGACAACGAAAAAATTATTCTTTTCATGGGACGTCTAGTTTATGAAAAAGGAATCCAAAACTTAATCGCTGCAATGCCTAAAGTCTTAGCTCATTATAATGATGCAAAATTAGTTATTGCAGGTAAAGGTGGAATGATTGACGAATTAAGAGCTCAAGTAAATTACTTAGGATTAGGAAATAAAGTTTATTTTACTGGTTACTTAGGAGCAAAAGATGTTCAAAAAATGTACAAATGTGCAGACGTAGCTGTATTCCCTAGTACTTATGAACCATTTGGTATTGTTGCTCTTGAAGGAATGCTTTCTGGAACTCCTGTTGTTGTATCTGATGTTGGAGGATTAAATGAAATTGTTGAACATGGTGTTAACGGAATGAAAAGTTATGCTGGAAATGCAAACTCTCTTGCTGATTCAATTCTTACATTATTATACGATCCAAAACTTTGTGATACAGTAGCAAAAAATGCAAAACTAAAAGTTAAAACAGAGTACAATTGGACAAAAATAGCTCAAGATACTCACTTAGCTTATCAAAAAGCTATTTGCCAAACAATGGCCGACAGACAAGCAAGACAAATTGCTCAAGAAGAAGCTCAAAAACAAATCAAAAAATCAAACGAAATTACAAATTTATTATCATTCAAAAAAAGCCGTCAAGCTTTTGCATAATATAAAAATAAAACCTCTAGTCAAACTAGAGGTTTTTTGTTGTCATCTTCATTATAACTACAAAAATAAAACGGCAATCTTTTTCGATTGCCGTCTTTTTTAAAATATAAAACTTAATAAATACACTATTAATGAATGAACAGGATAAAACCAATAGAAAAAATCCTTTAACTTTTTCCCTTCTTTCCCATTATACATCAATATAAAAATTAGACTAAGTATCGTTCCAATTATATATATTATTCCATTCATAGTAAATATTTGAGCTTGTATTAACGAATAATAGAATACAAATATTATCAAAGAATACATTAAGACTAATACTATTTTTTTATTTTTAAATAAATGCATTACAATGACGCTTAAAACTCCAAACCAACCGTAATCTACATTCAATATTTCACTTAAAATAATAATTCCCATTATTGCTGGTACAGAAATCCATATTCTTTTTTCTTTTTCCCAAATTGTTATACACACAAGACCTAATAATAATGTAAACATTATATTAAGCATTATCCATTCTCCAACTAAAGTTCTAAATAACATAAATGGAATTTGAGATATTACTCCAAAAACAAATAATCTTTTATAATATTTTTTTAAATCTTTTGTATGTTCATATCCTTCAGAAATAAGAAATGCAAACAACGGAAATGATACCCTTCCTAAACATATAGTAACCCAATTATCTGTAAACGGAATTGCATATTTTATATGATCTAATAACATTGTAAAGCATGCAATAATTTTTATTACAAAACTTGTCATTTTCTTTCCTCTAATTTAATAATTCTTTTACAACCTCATTAATTGTTCTTCCATCAGCTCCAGCTCCTATTCTAGCCTTTGCTTCTTTCATAACAATCCCCATATCTTTCATTGATGTTGCCCCAACATCTGCAATTACTTTTTCAATCTCAACTTTAATTTCTTCTTTTGTCAATTGTTTTGGTAAGTATTCTTGTAAAATTGCAATTTCTTGATTTGTTTGTTCAATTAAATCTGCTCTTTCAGCTTTTTCAAAATCAACCAATGCGTCTTTTTTTCCTTTTACTTCTTTTGCAATAATTTCTACAATTTTATCATCTTCTACAACAATACCTTTATCTTTTTCAATTTGCAAAATAGCTGCTCTTACCATTTGAACAGTATTTTTTCTTATCTCGTTTTTTTCTCTCATTGAAACTTTTAAATCTTCCATTAATTTTTCTTTTAACATATCTATCTACCTTCTTTCTTTTATATACTTTACTACAAATCCAAAAAATTATCAATATAGATTTTGAGATTATGCAAATAGAATTCCATAAATTTTAAAAAAGCCCAAAAATGGTATAATCGATATGTTCCCCATTAATTAGATTTTTCAAATGTTATGCGCATCCTGACAATTCAGCCCCCATCGTTCATTATGCTATCTAATTGCAGATCAAATCTCGCTTACACAAATGTGGTAACGAGATTCTTTTATTTCAAAAAGTAATCAAATCCAAATAACTAAAAACTGATACTTCTACAATTCTATCTAACAAATCCTTGTATTCTTTAACTCTAAAATTAACAAAGCCTTCGATAATAATACTTTTATTTTCTTTGATATACTCTTTTATTAATCTCTTTAAAACGTCATTTTTATAACCAATTTTTTCGTCAGGTAATTCTAAAACTTTCCTTGTAATTTCTGAAATGTACTTTCTCTCTATAGAACTTAAATAAAAATAATTTTTTTCAACATTTTTATTTATCAACAAATCCTCATAAAATTTTTCAATACATTTTTTTATTATAATAGAAATAAATTCATAAAATTCATCAACATTTTCATCAAAAGGATAATGTAATATTAAATTATCATATGTTTTAAATCTATAATTGGATAAATATACATTTATAGGAACAGATTCAATCAGTTCTATCATATAATTTATCTTTTCATCACCAATGGTTTTTATACAAATAGATTTCAAGCTTTTACCTCTTTTTAAAAATATTTCCAATTTATATTATTCCTATTTTCCCATTAGTGTGTTTATATTATACAAAAAAAGAGTGGCTTTTTTGCCACTCTTTTTTATTTTCATTATTTTTGTGTTGAAGCTTTATTTGCTTTTACAAATTTAACTTCTGTTACTGTTGGTTCAAGTTCTACTATCATAAAATTTTCCCACGAAGTATCCAATGTTCCTGCATAACCACCAATTTTATCTGTATAATTTATTGTTGCAGCAGTCTTTGTATCGTTATAAATAACTTCATCAATTGAGTATAAATATTCTTTCGAAGTATCTTCATATGTTGATATTACAGCAATTTTTTTATTTGCAAAATATTCTTCATTGAAATAATCTAAAACAACATGTCTTTCATAAGTTGTTGAACTAACCATTTCTTTATTGAATCTTGAAGAAGTAGCTAATTTAGAAAAAGTTTTATAATCTTCTATTAACAAACCATCACATCCAGAATATCCTTTAAAATGAAAATATTCTAATCTTTCTTCTTTACCCAAAAACATAAATGCTACTATTCCTACTACAATTAATAGCAACACAATTATCATTGTTGATTTTGCCATTCCTTTTTCACTCATATCCTAATTCCCCTTTTCTTTTGATATAACAATCATAACTTATAAAGAAAAAAAAGACAAGATAATTTTATAATTTATAATGCCGAATTTATACCTTCTGAAATTATCATAGACATATTTTCAATTCGTTCATCAATCTCTTTCGGAGTAACTATAAAATTAAAATTATTTAATCTCATTTTAGAAATAATATCATCCTCATTGTATTTAACGTCACAAACGTTTAAAGCTTCTAGAACAATTGTAGCCGCATCTAAAACTGTAGGCATTCCCACTCCAACAACTGGAATTCCCAAAGTTTCTATCGATAATTCTTCTTGTTTGTTACCTACTCCACCTCCTGGTATTATTCCTGTATCTGAAATTTGAATAGATTTATTTATTCTTTCTATATTTTTTGAGCAAAGACTATCTATTGCAATTACAAGTTTTGGTTTTATGTTGTCAACTATCCCTTTCACAATTTCTACAGTTTCTATACCAGTAGTACCAAGAACTCCGTGGAATTATTGCACTTACACTTCTTGTATTTTTATCTATGGCATTCGGCAAATACAACTTAATATGTCTCGTTATTTCAATGTTTTGTACAACTCTACTCCCAAGAGAATCTGGCGTTGCATTCACATTTCCAAGACCAACAATTAAAATCTCATCATCTTTTTTTATATGATTATCAATTATTTTTACTAATTCTTCTGAAAATGTTTTTATAATTTTTTCTTCCTTTTCTATAGTAATATTATTTATCTTTCTTACATCAATAGTTATATAATTACCAATTTTTCTTTGAAGTGCCTTTTCTCCCTCTTTATTTAAAATTTTAACTCTTGTTACAGAAATATCTCCTTTTTTTATTTCCTCACATTCAATACCATTAATTTCTTCTTCAAGTTTATTAGCAGTTCTATAAATATCTCTTCTTTCAACTGCCATATCAGTTCTAAAAAACATAACATCACCTCAAACTTTATTTTCTTTATGTTATTTTTTGACATTATTTATTTTTTATTCACAAAAAACAAAAAAGAAAGTATTATAAAATACTTTCTTTTTTCGTTAAATTTCAATATATTTATAATTTTGAGCTTCTATTTTGTTTCCTAATAATTTTTCTAATAGATCAGAATTTTTTATCAAGCTCTCTTTTTCGTTTTTAGTTAAACTTTTCTTTATATGAAATTCTAATTTAGAAGCTAACACTCTATTTTCCGACTCCCACACCATTTCTAATTTCTTAGCTTGATGAGTAGCAGTATATTTAGCACATTTTTTATTTTGGGTGAAATGCTCTTCCATTCTTCTTTTCACATCAGATGTTATTCCTGTATAAATGGAATTATCCTCACATCTTAACATATAAGTATAGTACATATATTATTCATCCCAATTGTGGAAAACTTCTAAAACATCATCTAAATCTTCTAAATTATCAATTAATCTTTGCATTTTTGCACCAGATTCTTCGTCTAATGATACGTATGTACTTGGTACCATTTGAACTCCAGCTTCTAAAAATGTTAAATTATTTTTTGATAATTCTTCTGTAACAGCTGTAAAATCAGATGGAGCAGTAGTAATTTGATATACTTCTTCTTCAACTTGAAAATCTTCTGCTCCTGCTTCAATAGAAAGCATCATTAAATCATCTTCTCCTATTGGGCATCCTTCTTTTTCTATAACTATTACACCTTTTTTCTCAAACATATATGATACACATCCTGTTGTTCCTAAGTTTCCACCAAATTTATCAAATATATGTCTTACATCAGCTGCTGTTCTATTTTTGTTGTTTGTTGAAGCATTAACTATAACTGCAACACCATTTGTTCCATACCCTTCGTATGTCATTTCTTCATAATTTTCCGCTGTTCCAGCACCTGAAGCTTTTTTTATAGCATTGTTAATTGTATCGTTTGGCATGTTATTTGCTTTACATTTTGCTATAACATCTTTTAATTTAGAGTTTCCAGCTGGGTCAGGTCCACCTTGTTTTACAGCAATTAATAATTCTCTTCCTAATTTTGTAAATATTTTTCCTCTTGCAGCATCTGCTTTTCCTTTTTTGGCTTGTATATTGTGCCATTTTGAATGTCCTGACATTCTCTTTCCCTCCTTTTATTTCGATTCGCCTAATATTTTAACACATTTTTTATTATTTGTGTAGCCTTTTTATCAAATTTTACATAATTCTTTATAGTTCCCCAAAATCTATAGTCCCTTTTTTCTTTTCTTGTTTTTGTTCTTTAAAACTTTCTGCCAATTTAGTAAAATAGCAATCAACTTCTTCTACTGTAGTTTCTTCTGTTATTGGCATTCTCAAAAACACAGAACTTTTTGGATATAATCCATCATGATATGAAATTAACATGCATCTTTTTTCAAACTCTTCTGATTTTTGAAGATGCTTTGGCATAGTATATGGATGAACAAACCAAACTGCTTTTTCTCCATTATTTCTACTCTCTAATGAAAATAACCATTTTTTATTTTCTTCAGATAAAGTATCAAAATTTAACATTATCCACGCATAACCTTTGCCTGCCATTTCGTAAGATGGTCTAACATTCGGTTCTTGCACTTTAAGTAAATCTTCCCTTTCAAAAGGCAATTCCCCAGGTTTTAATATATTATTTTGATTTGCACTACTCATCACTGTTTCAATGCCTTTTGCTTTAAATATTTTGCAAGCATTTCTTAATGGCAATTCAATCTTTCCATTTATATAGCTTTCTTCAGCTTCCATTTTTATAAAATTCATTCCTCTATCGGATATTGGTCTAATTTCACTAATTAACATATATTTTCCTTTATTTTAAATCTTCATTTGGTGGCAAAAGCCACCAAATGTTTTATTCTAATTCAAATGCACCTGTATACAATTGATAATAAGTGCCTTTTTCTGCAATTAAATCTTCGTGATTTCCTCTTTCGATAATTCTTCCATGATCTAAAACCATAATTGCTTTTGAATTTCTTACTGTAGATAATCTATGAGCAATAACCAAAACTGTTCTTCCTTCCATAAGTTTATCCATACCATCTTGAACTATTTTTTCAGTTCTTGTATCTATACTTGAAGTTGCTTCATCCAGAATCATTACTGGTGGATCTACTAAAGCACATCTTGCAATTGATAATAATTGTCTTTGACCTTGTGATAAATTTGCACCATCTCCAGATAAATCAGTATCATATCCTAGTGGTAATCTCATAATAAAATCATGAGCATTAGCTAGTTTCGCAGCTTCTATTACCTCTTCGTCTGTTGCATCATCACAACCATATTTAATATTATCTTTAATTGTTCCAGAGAAAAGATGTGTATCTTGAAGAACCATTCCAAGAGATTTTCTTAAATCATCTTTTTTAATTTTGTTTATATTTATTCCATCATATCTAATTTTCCCATCTTCTATATCATAGAAACGATTTATTAAATTAGTTATTGTTGTTTTTCCAGCTCCTGTAGCTCCAACAAAAGCAATCTTTTGACCCGGTTTTGCATATAAACTAATGTCATGTAATACAGTTTTGTTTTCTTCATATCCGAAATCAACATCTGTCATCTCAATATGTCCTTTTAATTCTACATATTCCAAACGTCCATCACTATGAGGATATTTCCATGCCCACATTTCTGTTTTTTCTTCAGTTTCTGTCAAAACTCCGTCTACATATTTAGCATTTACTAATGTAACATATCCATTATCTTTTTCTGGTTCTTGATCCATAAGTTCAAAAATTCTTTTCGCTCCAGCTAACGCCATAATAACTGAATTCAATTGTTGAGAAACTTGATTTATTGGTCTTATAAATGTTTTACTTAATTGTAAGAAAGAAACAATTAATCCCACAGTTACATTTCCAACTTTATTTATTGCTAAAAGTCCTCCAAATAATGCTAAAAGAGCATATTGAACATTTCCTAATGCACCATTTACTGGTCCAATATTATTCGCATATTTATTTGCATTATAAAACGCATCACAAAGATCTTCATTTAGTTTATCAAAATCGTCTTTTGATTTTTGCTCATGACAAAAAACTTTAACAACTTTTTGCCCATTTACCATTTCTTCAACATAACCAGTTAATTTTCCCAGTGCTTGTTGACGTTTCATAAAATATTTACCGCTTCTAGAAGTAATAAATTTTGTAGCGCTAAAAATAAATCCCAAAGATAACATTACTACTAAAGTCAAATATATATTTGTTGCAACCATTGATATAAACACAGTTATTATAGTAATCGCAGATGAAAAGAATTGAGGTATACTTTGTGCAATCATTTGACTTAATGTATCTGTATCATTTGTATATCTACTCATTATATCTCCATGAGTATTTGTATCAAAATATCTTATTGGTAATTTTTGCATTTTAATAAACATTTCATCACGAATATCTTTTAGAACACCTTCCGAAATTGTAACCATAACTCTTGTATGAATTAAACTACTAATTACACCAACCAAATAAATTATCGACATTGTTCCTATTGCTTTTAAAAGTCCTGTAAAAACTGGATTCTCAGCTCCAACTAACGGAACAATATGTTCATCAATCAATACTTCTAAATAAAGATTTCCAGCAACTGAAGAAATTGTACTTAAAACAATACAAAATAATACAAATAACATTCTAAACTTGTAATTCCTGAATATGTATCCCATTACTCTTTTTAAAGATTTCATATCCATTTTTGGTTTAGGAGGTTTTTGCATATTTACACTTTTATTGTCCATTATTCATTACCTCCTTTTGTTTGAGATTCATAAACTTCTTTATAAATGCTATTTGTTTTTAACAATTCTTCATGTGTTCCAAATGCATTTATTTCACCATTTTCCATAACTATAATTTTATCAGCATCTTGAACAGAAGAAATTCTTTGAGCAATTATAAATTTTGTTGTATTAGGTATCTCTTCGGCAAATGCTTTTCTTATTAAACTATCAGTTTTTGTATCAACTGCACTTGTTGAATCATCTAATATTAATATTTTTGGTTTTTTCAACAAAGCTCTTGCTATACATAATCTTTGTTTTTGACCACCAGATACATTAGTTCCACCTTGTTCAATATATGTATCATATTTATCAGGAAAACTCATAATAAATCCATGGGCTTGAGCCAATTTACAAGCTTTCTCAATTTCCTCATCAGTTGCATTTTCATTTCCCCAACGCAAATTTTCTTTAATAGTACCAGAGAATAATACATTTTTTTGTAAAACCATTGCAACTTCATTTCTTAAAGTTTGAATATCGTAATCTCGTACATCAACTCCACCAACTTTTAATCTACCTGTTGTTACATCATAAAGTCTTGGGATTAATTGAACCAAAGTTGTTTTAGAAGAACCAGTTCCACCTATTATTCCTATAGTTTCACCTGATTTTATTTCTAAATTAACATTTTTCAAACATAATTTATTAATATCTTTTACATAACTAAAGTTAACATTATCAAATACTATTGAACCATCTTTTACTTCTGTTATTGCATTTTCTTTATTTTTTATATCACTTTCTTCATCTAAAATTTCAACAATTCTTTCAGCAGATGCTCTAGAAATCATTATCATAACCAAAACCATAGATAATATCATTAATGATATTAATATTTGCATAGCATAAGATATCATACTAGCAAATTCACCAGTAGTTAATCCACCTACTACAATTTCTTTTCCACCAAACCATGATATTAATACGATTATTGAGCTTACTGTAAATTGCATTAACGGATTGTTCAATGATACAAGTTTACTAGCTTTTGAAAATCTGTCATAAATTTCTTGAGAAACTACATCAAATTTTTCAATTTCTTTTTCTTCTGTAACATAAGATTTTACAACTCTTATCCCTCTAACATTTTCTTCAACAATATTATTTAAATCATCATATGTTTTAATAGCTTTTTCAAATATCGGATGAGCTTTTGTTGCAATCAAATATAATCCTATTCCTAAAAATGGTATCGCGCCTAAAAATACTAATGATAATTTTGCATTTACAACAAATGCCATTACTAATGAGAATATAAGCATAAGAGGTGATCTTATCGCAATTCTTGTTAACATCTGAAAAGACATTTGTACATTATTTACGTCAGTTGTAAGACGAGTAACAATACTTGCTGGTGAAAATTTATCTATATTTGAAAAAGAATAATTTTGCAAATTATAAAACATTTTCTTTCTCAAATTTTTAGCAAATCCACTACTTGCTCTTGCAGCATGTCTACCACTCATAACTCCACAAAACATTGCTAAAATTGAACAAATAATTAAAGTTACTCCTATCTTTATAATCATTCCTGAATTGCCTTTATTAATTCCTTCATCTATTAAAAACGCCATTAAAAATGGTATTATAACATCAAAAACACATTCACAAGCAACATATATCGGTGTTTTTATAGCATGCCATTTGTATTCGCCTACACATTTCGCTAATTTTTTTAACATTTTTTCCTCCCCATTATTTTAAAATATATTTAATTCAATTGGACAGTGATCACTTCCAAAAATATCACTATAAATCTTAGCATCTTTTATTTTATCTTTTATTTTTTCTGACACAATAAAATAATCAATTCTCCATCCAATATTCTTTTCTCTTGACTGTCTCATATAAGACCACCACGTATAAACCTCTTCCTTTTCTGGATACAAATATCTAAAAGTATCAACAAATCCAGAGTTCAATAACTCTGTCATTTTGTTTCTCTCTTCATCTGTAAAACCTGCTGAAAAATGATTTGTTTTTGGATTCTTTAAATCTATTTCTTTATGAGCAACATTTAAATCTCCGCAATAAATTACCGGTTTTAATTCATCTAATTTTTTTAAATATTTTCTTACTTCATCTTCCCAAATCTGTCTATAATCTAATCTTTCTAGTTCTCTTTTAGAATTAGGTGTATAGCAATTTACCAAGAAAAACTCTTCATATTCTAAAGTAATTATTCTACCTTCGTTATCATGTTCTTCAATTCCTAATCCATATTTTACAGAAAGAGGTTCTTTCTTGCAAAATATCGCAGTTCCTGAATAACCTTTCTTTTCTGCACTATTCCAATACTGATGATAGCCACTTAATATAGAATTTATTGTAATATCAATTTGCTCTTCCTGCATTTTAGTTTCTTGTATACAGAAAAAATCAGCTTCTATCTCTTTAAAAAAGTTTTCAAATCCTTTTGTAACCACAGCTCTCAAACCATTTACATTCCACGAAATAAATTTCATACATTCATCTCCTTGTATATATCTAATTTGTCTTATCATAAGTTGTATCATATCATAAAAGTATTTATTATTCAATTTTTTTGTAGATATTTATACTATAAAAATTATTATATTTACAATCTTAATGAGCAAATAAAAAAATTTTATTTGCCCATTTTTGATTTTATTAACCAAGTGACACATCTAGAATCATCATTATCAAAAATCCTACAGTTACCCCTATAATCCTCCATTTAGAAAAATTATTTTCTTTTTGATTTTGAGGTATCAATTCTTCAATAACAACATACATCATTGCACCTGCTGCAAAAGCTAACAAATATGGCAAAATCGTTGTTATTTTCGAAGTAAGTAAAAGTGTTACAAAAGCTGCAATCGGTTCTACAATTCCAGAAACAACTCCATATAAAAATGCCTTGTATTTTCTTGTTCCTGTAGATTTCAATGGCATAGATATTATTGCTCCTTCCGGAAAATTTTGAATTCCAATCCCTAAAGCAATCGACATTGCTCCAGCAATTGTCATTCCAATATTTCCAGCTAGCACACCAGCAAAAGCTACACCTACTGCCATACCTTCTGGAATATTGTGTAATGTAACAGCCAAAAATAACAAAGTATTATTTTTCAAACTTCTATTTTCTTTCTTTTTATTTTCTATTTTTGAAATTAAATAATCTGTTATTATTAAAAATAATACTCCTATAATAAATCCCAAAGCCGCAGGAAACCAAGAAATTACCCCTTGATTTTCCGCCAATTCAATCGAAGGAATAATTAAAGACCAAATAGAAGCAGCAATCATCACGCCTGATGCCAATCCAGCCAAAAACTTTTCTACGCTCATATTAAAAGCATTTTTCATAAAAAATACAATTGAACTCCCAAAGACGGTCCCTATAAAAGGAATTAAAATTCCTAATATTATTTCCATAAAAAAATCCTTTCAAATATTATATTGACATTTTATGTCTTCTATATAATATTCAAAAAGATATTCTTAGTTAAATTTAATTTTAATTTTTAATCCAATACATTTTATTTTCTTTAAATAAAAAATTCATCTTACCTTCATCATATAAATAGGAAAGATATGAACGAACTGTACTACCAATCAGAACATATTGATTTGGATTCATTATTAAATTATAAGTGTCAAAAATTTCTTTTAATATTTCTTCAAAAGTTTTTTGGATAGAACAAATTTCTACTAGTTTATTTAATAGTTCTAATATTTTATTTCTATTTATTAGAATTAATTCTTTAATACTTTCAGTAGCCTCACAATGAGATGGAATATAAATCTCTCCATCTAAACTTTCTAAAAAATCTAGTGAATTCATATATTCTTTTACATCATATATAAAAAACAAATGATATTTATTAATTGTTTCTGGGCTAAATAATGAATCTCCTAAAAAATACACATTATCATCAGTTTTTATTCCAATCATATCAAAAAAATGGCCTTTTATAGAGAAATATTCTAATCCCTCAGGAAGATTATTTTCTATTTCTAAAGTAATTGATTCTTTTGCCATTAAAAACTTATTTTTAAGATCTTTAAATGGATATCCTCCATATAAAAATGATGGTTCTAAAACAGGATTTTCAGTAAAACATCTTTCAATATTATGCGCATATATTTGACAATTTGTTCTTTCTTGAATAATCTTATTTCCGCCTATATGATCTGCGTTTGCATGTGTTGTAATTATACCTTTTACTTTCCAACCGTGTTCTTCAACAATCTTTAAAATTTTTCTTCCTGCATCTTTGTCATTTCCAGAATCTATTAAATATACATTTTCTTTATCAATCTTATATATTCCAATATTAGTAGGATTTTTTATATAGTATGTTTTGGTTCCAACTTGTATTAATTCCATTTTTTCTCCTCGCAATAATTTTACCAAACAAATGGTATTATTTTATATTTCACTTTATTTTTATATTCTGTATATCCGTCTAATCCTTTTTCCAAAACTTCTTCTTCATTTTTTATTCTCTTAACTATAATAATTGGATATAGTAAGAAAATTATAAAAGAAATAATAGACCCTAAAATTAATGGCATACTTAAAAACAATATTATTGTAGCAGCATACATTGGATGCCTAATAATTCCATATAATCCTGTATCTACAACTTTTTGGTTTTCTTGTACTTCAACCGTTCTAGATAGATATTGATTTTCTCTTAACACTTCAGCATACATTAGATATGAAAAAACAAATAATATTGAAGCAATAATTACCACAAAATTTGGAATCATTATCCAATTATATTTAAAATTCAATCCAGAAATAACAAAACCAGAAATAAACATTAACGAACTAAGTAAAATCACTAGTTTTTGTTCTCCTTGTTTTTCTTTCATATTTAATCTTTTCTTTAAAAGTTCTGGTGATTTAATCATCATTACAATTCCTGCAACAAACATCGGAACAAATAAAAGTCCTATTAATAGCCATCCATTCCAATAAGCAAAGGTATTTGCTGGTGCAAATATTAACAAAAACATAAGTACAATTCCTAATGTAATTTTTATAATCGCTTCAAAAAATAATTTTATATTCATACGTATTCACCTTTTCTATTTATAAATATTTAAATATCTCTTCTGGATATAATATTTTACTATTATTTTTAAAATCCTCTATATTAACCCAAATAGCTTCTGATTCTCCGTCATCATCAATCATTGGATATATTTCTTTGTAGTCTTCATCTTTTATTTTAATATTATATAGTAATACTAATTCATGTCCTTTTTTACCTTGAAAAGTAAATATGTTTTCTGATATTCCACAATAATCATCAACCTCAATATCTATTCCAAGCTCTTCTTTGAATTCTCTTTTTAAAGCCTCTTGACTAGTTTCAAAAAATTCTATTCCTCCACCTAAGCATCTATAAAAAGTTTGATTCTTTACTTTGTCATAACCTTCACTTACTAAAATTTTGTTATCTTTTTTTGCAATTCCTAACACAACTGGTCTAATTTCTTTAAACTTATCCACTATTATATCCTCCTTACAAAATAGTTTTTATTTATAAATAAAAACTATTTATGATTTTAAAAAATTTAATACTTTATCATTAAAATCTTTAGCTTGTTCATATACTCCATGGCTATATTCGTCATAAATATGTAACTTGCTATTTTTTATTTTTTTAGCCATTTCTTCTGAGCCTATTATCCCTACCGCTTTATCTCGTTTTGCACCTATAATTAATGTTGGAGATTTTATTTTATTTAAATTTTCATATGTATTATGTGTTATACAAGACTTAGCTTGAATTATAAAACGCTCATATGTAGCATTTTTACCAAATAATCCTAATAATTTATAAAATTTTCTATTTTTTTCTAAATATTTTCCTGTATACGATCTTTCAGCAGAATCAATCATTATTCCTTTATAATTTTTATTTTCTGCCATATTAATCCATTCAGTTATTGCTTCATTTAAAATTTCATTTGTTCTAGAAACTGTCACCACTAACACTAATTTATTAACTTTTTGAGGAGCATTAATAGCAATATATTGTGCAATCATCCCCCCTTGAGAAACTCCTACAATATTAGCCTTTTCAATTCCTAATTTTTTCATATGTTCTATAATATCATTTGCCATATTCTCTGTTGAAAAATTTTCTGGCAATTCATTTCTCCTACTAAAAACAAATACTTTATAGTCTTTAGCAAATATTTTATACATTATTGAAAAAGGAATTGCTAAACCTTTTACTGTTTTTAAACCATCTCCAACTCCTGGTATAATTATCAAATTTTCTTTACCTTTTCCAAAAGAAATATAATTAGCAAATGTGTTTTCAATTTCTATTTTTCCATTTTTGGCATTATAAAACATATTTCTCTCCTCTATTTAATTTATTTTTCATTTGAATTATATTATAAAAAACAAAAAGAAGCAATTATAATGCTTCTTTATCTATTTTGAATCTAATTCTTTTATCTTTTCTTCAATTCTTCCTTTTACCATTTCTGCAATTTGACTTGTTTTCATATCTTTATATTCTTCATAATTAATTGCCTCTAAAAAATGAACTTGTGATTTTATTTTTCCAAAACTCATTGTATTATAAATTTTATATGAATCATATAATACAACTGGTATAATCGGTGTTTTTGACTTCAATGATATTTTGAAACATCCAGCTTTAAAATCCCATAAACCATTTTTCTTTTCTTTATCAAAATCACCTTCAGGGAATAAAATATATTTTCTTCCTGCTTCTACTTCTTTAGCAACTTCATTTATTATTGTCATTGCTTGTCTATTATCTGTTTTATTTAGTCTTTTTCCTTTTAGCATATCTACTAATTGTTTAATAAATATACGATTCGATTTTTTTATATCCATTACAAAAGCACATGGATATTTATGTACTGACATAAGACCATACACATCCCATTTTCCTTCATGATTTGGATACATCATATATCCACCTTCTTTAGGCAAATTATCTAATCCAAACACTTCAGTCTCAATTCTTCCCGTTTTTTTCATTACATCTATAACATATTTAACGTATCCATAATTATACTCTTCAACATATTCATCTGGATAGTCATTTGATTTTTTTATCATATCATTCATTGTTTTTATTGCATCTAAAAGTCTTATTAAATTAACAATAATTGTATAATAATATCTTAGCATTATAATTCCTCTTTCTTATTTATATATCATTAAAATTATATACCAATTCAACAAAAAAATAAAGAGAACTTTTGTTTTTTACTTTCTCTTTATTTTTAAGCATACTTAAAATTAAAAATTTACTTCTAAATCTAATGTTTTTAATTTTTCATCTACTTCTTTTGTTGTTAATGAAAATATATTAATTGTTTTTAGATTAACTAACTTCTCTATTCCATCTATTGATGTAACATCAAAAATTTTACTTTCTCCATCCCAACTAGGTGCAAGATCTTGATATATTTGAGAACCACCATCAATATACATTTTCTCAATTTTTGACAAATCTTCTTCTGAAATCTCTAATTTTTTTATATATTCATATAAACTCATACACATTTCATCATATAATATCTCTTTAAAAATTCTGTAATTTTCATTTTTATATCGTTCGGTTTCTAATATTTCTTTGTACTCTTTTTCAAATGTTGGTTTTTGGTTTTTAGAATTATATAATAAATTTTCAATTATAACTAATTTAAAATTAAAATCAAAATCATTCATATATTTTCTCCTTTATAATATTTATTTAAATTTAAAAATGTTTTTTATCTTTGATATAATTTTTCTAAAAATTGTTTCTTTATATTCTATCAACGCTGTTTGTTTTTTCTCATTATCTATAGTATCTCTTTCAATTAGTTTGCTATTTTCAAAAACATTATTCGGGTTGTATTTATTCTTAAGTTCATCCTGATAATTAGCTTCATTTTGCTTTAAAGTGTTTTTTATCTCTTCTTTTTCCTCTTCACTTTCACACCAATAATTTAAATGCATTAAAGCAATAACAGATAATGTTTCTTTTTTTATATTTTGTTCACTTAAAGCTATGTCATCTTTAATTATAGGATTATAAGTAATATCTCTTTTTTCTTCTATTGTTGTTAATAATTTATTCGGTAATTTATTAATATAATCATTTCCCAATACCAATAAAACTTGATATACCTCCGAATAAATTCTTTGAGTTTTTATATTCATTCTACTCTTCCTTTGTTTTCTCTATTTGGTTCTTCTAAACCTTCTTTTAAAATACTTTGAGCACACTCCAAATCTGAAGTTTTTAAATCACTATATGCCCCCACTAAAATTCGTCTAGTTTTAGGTTTTATATTTTCATTTTTCTCAGCACTTTTATTTTCACCGACATTTATTAATACTTGTCTTACTTTGTTTTTTTCTCCTAATCTTCCAGCTAATTCTATTGCATTTTCTAGCAACTTGCAGCACAAGCCTCTTTCTTGTGCCATTTCAAGCATTTCAGATAGTTTTTTTATATTTCCTTTTTTTATACACTCATTAACTGTTTTAGAAAAGTCATCCATGCTTGATTCTAGTCTTTCAAATAACGTTTCTTTTTCTTCATCTGGGATCTTTGAATAGTGGCTAGTATTTTCCATAAAACTGTGTGTACCGTCTATATTTTCTGAATAATATCCCAAAATAAATTCTGATGGAACAGTTCCTATTTTAGCGCATATTCTATCTAAAATACAATGTTCCTCATATTGCTGGCCAGAAGTTTTTTTATTTTCTTCTGGGAATCCTAGAAAAATTTTTTCGCCAGTTTTACTTCTCACGAAACTTGGAACTGCTATTATAACTGAAACTTTGCTTCCTTTACCAAATTGATAATCAAAAATTTCTTGTTCTATTTTTCTTGAATCACCATTTGTCCCCAATGAAATTGCTGTACTTAAAATGGTCTTACTATTATATTTTATATTTAATCCATTTTTTACAATACTTTCAGCTGTTTCTTGTTTTTTTATCCAATCTCCTTTATCAATTCCATGAATTCCAATACCATACTCGTCTTCTGGCAATTTTTCCAACACACTTTCAAATTCATCTCTTTCTTGAGTAATTGGTCTTTTAGATTTATCCATTTCTAAATATTCAATATCAATCTCTTCGTCATTTTCACATTTTTGTAAAAAAGTTTCATCAACTTCAACTAAATGCTCATTTTCTGTAATTACAGATCTAACATTTGTTAATTTTAATGCATGAGCAGCCGCATGATCTATATAAAATTTACCTTCTTTTTGGTACACCAACACTCTTCTTTTTAAAACCGTTTTAGTCGAAGTTTTTTCTTTTGATTCTAATCCAGTTTTTAAATTGATATTCACTCCATTAGATAATGAACTCATCGTTTGTATTCTCGTTTGTTGTCTTAAATTCAATTCTAACTTAGTGCCTTTTTGAATTGTCTGTGTAACAAGTTTTTCTTGTGTTTTAAATCTCATTTATTACTCCAAAAACAAAGCGCCTAAGTATATTACTTAAGCGCCATCATACTATTTAAATTTTCTTGTTTCTAATTTATAAATTCCAAATGCAAGTACTGTTCCAATTGACGCTGTTATTAATTGTGTTGTTGTCATAGCAGCTTGTAATGTTGCAACCATTTTTGCAGGAAAGATACCAAATGCATTTAAAATAAAGAATCCTGCTGCAATTACAGCAACTTTTGTTACTATTCCAGCTATTCCGGCTAAAAAATAATTTTTATCTTTTGAAAGCATTAACCATTTATATGCATATACAAATACAAAGTTTCCAATCCAAATTGCAGGAATCATATATACCATAAATACAGAAGCACTTTTGAATACATATCCTCCTAAAATTGTTGCTATACTTGGCATTGTTACAACACCTAATATATTTTTCCATCCTTTTAAGTTAATTGCTGTCATTACTAATGCTGTGTTTACAACAGTTCCTACTATTAATTGTGAATTTTGTGTTACTACACTTCCTGCTCCAAATATTGATTTAATTATTTGTGCTAAAAACAATGGTGTTAATAATGCTACTAAGTATATTAAAATTGTTTGTGCAGCATCTGTTACTTTTGAAAAATCTCTTGCTCTTTTGTTTACTATATTTTCCATGTTTTTTGCCAATTTAACCTTTCTTACTCTTCTACCTTTTCAAACATTTCTTTTCCTACACCACATAATGGACAAACCCAATTATCTGGTAATTCCTCGAATTTTTTTCCTTCTTCATTTTCATCATAAATATGACCGCATACTGTGCATCTATATTTCATATTTTTTACCTCCTAAAATAAACTACAAACATTATATTTTATTTTTAACGTAAAGTAAATATAATAAAAAAATAATTTTATTTACTTTAATTATCAAAATTTCCAATTACGACATTTCCTTTTTTATCTATGAAACCACATTCTCCATCCATAGTTTCTACGCCACATAAATCATTATAAAATCCATATACTACAAAATATTCATTTATATCGAATAATTTTTTTCCTTGTTTATCAATAAAATAACTTCTTCTAGTCGTTAATTCAAATTCTTCAATTACGTTAGCCATTCCATTATTAAAATCATTTGCACTAACCAATTTAAAATCAACAACTATATTACCTGCTTTATCTATATACCCCCATAATTTTTCTTGATTTTGCACTGCAACTACCTCTTCAGAAAAACTTTTGGCATCCATATATTGAAGTGGAATTATTAATTCTCCTTTATTATTAACAAATCCATACAAATCATTATTTCCAACTTTTAGCATTCCTTCAGAGAATTCATAGTCCATATAGTCATATTTAAAATCAAGAACTATTTCATTACTGTTATTTATTAATCCATATTTTTGGTCTTTTTGGGCGATAATTAAACCATTTTTATCATAATCACGTAAAACATCATATTCGAAATCTATTACAAGATTTCCATCTTTATCAATAAGTCCTCTTTTTCCTCTATTATCTTCAACTACTGCAAAACCATTAGAAAATTCAGCCGCAGACTCATATTCAAAATTAATCATTAATTTTCCATCTTCATTTATGTAGCCCCATTTTCCGTCTTTCTTTACTGCTGCTAAACCTTCTGAAAAGTACTTTGCATTTTCATATTGTATTGGAATTATTTCTCTTCCATCTTTATTTATAAATCCATGTACATCTTCATCATCTTTTTCAATCTCAACTACTGCATATCCATTTTTATATGTTGAAATTGAATCATAATAATAGTCTACTATTATATTACCCTCTGTATCAATCACTCCACATTTTTCTGTTTCTTCATCTTCAATTACTATTCTATCTTCTGAAACAAATAGCTCTTCATTGTATTTATGCTTAATTTTTAACTTCCCATTTAAATCATATAATCCCCATTTGCCATCTTTACTTATTGAAACATACTCTTGATCTGAAATTGTAAGATCATCAAAATCAATCTTTTTCTCAACTATATTTCCAATTACAAATTCACCATCTTCATTCATAAACCCTGTTTGATATGCTCCATGCAAAATTGTTGACATACCTTCATAGAAATTAGAAACCGTATCAACAGCATATTTGAATTCTATTACTATATTTCCATTTTTATCTATAAATCCCCATCTATCATCAAATAAGGCATTTGCAATTCCGTCTGTAAAATCACCTACGTCATCATACATGCATTTTATAACAAGTTCTCCATTTTCATTTATGAATCCCCATTTGCCTTCTACTTGTATTGCTGCCAAACCTTCAGAAAAATATTTAAAATTATCATATGTATATTCTGTTATAGGATTTCCATACAAGTCAACAAATACATATTTATCATCTCTTAATATCGGTACAATTCCATCTACTATATTTCCAATGCTTTTGCAGTAAATTTTAGAAATAACTTCATTTTTCTTATTAATTACTAAGAATTCTTTTTCATTTTTTCCTTTCCTTACAACAGTATATTCATCATCCTCAAATTTTTTTGCATAATTATATTCTAATGGAATAACTTCTTTTCCTGTTCCATCTACAAATCCTACTTTCTTCCCTTTTTGAACAAGAGCTAATCCTTTAGAAAAGTCACCTACTTTATCATATTTAAAGTCAACAATAGTGTTTCCTTTATTATCAATAAAACCAAATTTTCCATCTAGTGAAGCTTGGGCAAAACCTTCTGAAAACATATTTAAATAGTCATATTTAAATTCTATTACAACATTTCCTTTTGTATCTATCATTCCAAATAAATTATCTTTTTTTACACAAGCCAATTTATTTTCTGTATCAAACATCGTCGCCATATCGTATTCAAAATCAATAACAGTTTTACCGTTTGTATCTATATATCCCCATTTATTTTCAATTCTAACTGGAGCTAATCCCTCTTCAAAATACAAAGCTTCTGTATATTTATAATCAATAACTAAATTTCCATTTTTATCAACATATCCCCATTTATAATCTTTGGCAATTGGTGCATAACCATTATAAAACATTGTTGCTAAATCAATACTTTCATCATACAAATTACCTTTATAGTCCTCATGATATTTTATATTTTCATACATAAATAGTGTATCTCCATGAGTTAGCTTAATTGCTTTTTTAGATTCATTGTCTTTTTTTAATTTTCCTATTGAAAAAATAACAATCGTTACTAAAGATATATTCAATATTATTATTAATAAAAATTTAAATATTTTTTTCATTTGTGCCTCCATTTTATTATTTTCCAATATTATTTTATCACAACTACATATCAAAAAAACAATTGTAATGAAATTGTAAATAAAAAAAGAAAGTGTAAACAAATTAAATTTACACTTTCTTATAATATTAATTTTCTTACATCTTATTTGGCATTTGAATTCCTAAAAGTTCACCACCAGTTTTCAATACTTGTCCTACACATTTTGTTAAAAATACTCTTGCATTTTGAATTTCTTTATCATCGTCGATAATCTTATTGTCATTATAGAAATTACTATAATTTTGACTAAGTTCAATTAAATATCTAGCTAAGAATGATGGATCATTTTTGCTTGTTACATTCATTAATACATTTTCAAAATTGTATAATGATGTTATTACGCTTTGAGATGCTTTATCTTGTAATATTTCTAAATTCACCTCATCAAATTTCGGAACATATCCAGCTTTTTCTAAAACGCTCTTTGTTCTTACATATACATATTGAATATATGGTCCTGTTTCTCCGTTAAAGTTCAGTGCAATATTCCAGTCAAATACTAAATCTTTAACAATTGATGTTGATAAATTATTGAAAATAACTGCACCAAGACCAATCTTTGTTGCCTCTTCATGTTTGTTTTCCATTTCTGGATTTTTTTCTTCAATAATTTTTTCAACTCTATCTATTGCTTCTTCTAATAAAGCATCAACTTTAATTACAGTTCCTTCACGAGTAGACATTTTTCCAGTTGTCAACCTTACCATACCATATGCAACATGTTCTAATCCTTTTAAACTTTTTTCTGGAATTCCTAAAAACTTAGCGACTTCAAAAATTTGTTTAAAATGTAGGTTTTGTTCATAAGCAACAACATATAAACATTTATCAAAATCATAAGTTCTTGATCTATATAACACAGCTGCAAGATCTCTTGTCGCGTAAGTTGTAGAGTCATTTGATTTTTTAATCATACAAACGCCTATGCCTTTGTCTTCTAAGTCTACAATCTTAGCACCTTCAGAATCACTCAAAGCTCCTGCTTTATCTAATTTTTCTACAATTTCATCCATTTTATCTGAATAGAACGCTTCTCCATTATATGAATCAAATGTTACACCAAGCATTCCATATATTTTTTGAAATTCTTTTAAACTTAAATCTTTAAATTTATTCCACATTGCAACGCAGTATGGATCACCTTCTTCAATTTTTTTAAAGTTTTCCCTACATTTTTCAAGAACTTCCTCATCTTCTTTACAAAGATTATTTATTCTTACATAAATATCCATGCATTGATCTATAGGATTCTCTTCAAGATTATATTCATTTTCCCATCTTTTATATCCTTCGATCATTTTTCCAAATTGAGTACCATAGTCACCTAAGTGATTAACTCCAATTGTGTTATATCCTAAATATTTATGAATTTTATATAAAGCAGAGCCTATAACAGTATTTCTCAAATGACCAATATGGAATGGTTTGGCAATATTTGGTGATGAAAAATCTATTACTACATTTTTCCCTTCTCCACTATTGTTTGAACCAAACTTATCTCCCTTTTCTTCAATTTCTTTTAATACATTTGCAGTTATTGCTAATCTATTTATATAGAAATTCAAATATCCCCCTGCAATATCAACTTTTGATATATATTCATCTACTTCTATCTTTTCTTTTAATTCAGCCGCGATTGCTGGAGGAGCTTTTCTTAAAACTTTGGCCAATTTAAAACATGGGAATGCAAAGTCTCCCAAATCTGCATTTGGTGGTATTTCAATATATGAAGTCACTTCAGTTTCATCTATTTCAGCTGCCTTAGCTATTTTTTCTCCTATGATTTTCTTAAAATCTATCATTTAAATCATCCTTCCATTAATACTGTTATTTTTATTAAACTTCGCTTTCTACTTTTTTATCTTTTTTATTTTTTCTCATCTCAAATATCTTTATTATTATCATCATTCCTACAACGCCTGTCGCAACTCCTAATGTATCTATGTATACATCTTTAAAAGCTCCACTTCTTCCAGGAACCATTAGTTGATGTATTTCATCCATTGTCGCATACCACATACCTAATAAAATTGATGTTATCATTTTTCTTTTGTCCGACCAATTATATGTTGAAAATAAAGATACAAATAGCAATCCGCCAATACCATATTCTGAAAAATGTGCAATTTTTCTTGCATATGGTTCTAAGAAGTTTACCATTTCAGGATCTTTTACAAAGAACTCAACCACCATTCTACTAAATCCCGAAGATTCTCCTCCGTCTTGGCTAGAAAACAAAAAAATCAAACATGTCCAAAGAACTATAAGTATTATTAAAATAGTTCTTAATATCTTTATATTTTTCATTTTATTTAAATAACCTTTCTTATTTTGCAACACTTAACTTAATTACTAAATCCATATTGTCATCCTCTGCAACTTTATTTTTTCTTATTGCACCACATTTTTTGCACCTAAAAATTATGACATAACCTTTTTTACTATTAGTTTCTAAGCCAATTGGTTCTAAAGTTCCATGACAAGTCTCTAATCTATCACCTGGATTTATATCAACATGTTTTGAATGTAAACATTCAGGGCAATGGTTTCTACAAGAGTATCCAAGTTTTTTTACCTTTGCCCCGCAATTTTCACAAACAAATTCTTCATCTATAACTGTAAAGTTACCCATTTTTTCTCCTTAATGTTCAAAAATGCTTCCACCTATAAATTCTCTTAATAATGAATTATTTGGGATTAAATCTGCATTCATTGTTTCGAAATATTTTAATAACGCAATTAATCTTCTTGCTTCACTATATTCTCTTGATGATTGTGGTATTGCTTCCAATAATGGCATTGCATATTGTTTTAATACAGCAAGCTCATATACTATTGAAGAGTTAAACATTACATCAGCTTCTTCTTGGAATGGGAAAATATTTTTTTGTTCTCCTCTATTTACTGAATACCACATTTTTAATGTATGTTCTGCAGAATAATTTCTAAAGTTATAATCTCTAACAATTCTTCTTATTAATCTTGTATCTGTTGTTGAAATTCTATTATAATAATCAACGTTTAAAACAGTTAAATCACTAATGTATACTTTATATTTATTCTCTTTTGGTATTAAACTTGTTAATCTGTCATTTAAACAGTGAATACCTTCAATTATTAAAATTTCATCTTCTTTTAATTTTAATGTATTTCCTCTATATTCTTTTTTACCAGTTGTAAAATTAAATGTTGGAAGATTTACTTCTTTTCCATCTAACAAGTCAACTAATTGGCTATTAAACAAATCTAAATCTAAAGCTTCAATACACTCAAAATCATAGTTACCATGCTCATCTTTTGGATTATCTTCTCTTTCAACAAAATAGTTATCTACAGATATTGTTACTGGTTTTATTCCATTTACTCTTAAACTCATTCCAAGTTTTCCCGCAAAAGTTGTTTTTCCAGAAGAAGATGGTCCAGCAATTAAAACCATTCTTACATTTCCATGGTCTTTTATTTTTTGAGCTATTTCTGCAATTTTCTTTTCGTGTAAAGCTTCTGAGAATAAAATTAATTCTTTTTCACCTTTTGGTTCTTTGATTTTTTTGTTTAATCTATAAACTGTATTTATTCTCATTAATTTATTAATTTCATCATATTCATCCATTGCAGAAACTAATTTTAAACTTGTATCAACATTTGGTTGTAATACATTTGGTTCAGCTAAACTTGGATATTTTACTAAAAATCCATCTCTATATTTAACTAAATCATATAATTTGGCAAAACCAGTTGAAATTGGCATTGTTCCAAAGAAATAGTTGTAATAATCTTCGCAATAATATAAAGATACTTTTTCTTTATCTATGTTTGTTTGTAATCTACCTTTTATTGTTGCTTCTTTTTTATAAAACTCTTCAGCTTCTTCTTGTGTCATCATTATTTTAGTAATCGGTAAATCTTTAGCAACAATTTCTTGCATTTTTTCTTTTACTTTGGCAATCACTTCATCTGTTACATCCATATTATCAACACTACCAAACATTGCATTTGATAATTGATAGTTAACTGTCAATAAAGCTTCTGGATAAACTTCAGAAAATGCTTTACACACTAAAAACAACAAACCTCTTATATAAATTATTCTTCCATCTTTATCTTGTCTATTAAAGAATTCAAGATCTCCGTCTTCTGTTATAGGTGTTTTTAAAGAAACTATTGTATTATTTAATCTTGCTGCGATTATTTCTTTTATTTCTGCTTTTTCTATTTGTTCTTTAAAAGCATCTCCTACGGCTAATCCTTCTTCAACTTCGTACACTTCATTCTCATAAGTTATTTTCATACTTTTATCTCCTTTTCTGTATTTTTAGTCATTCTTTATTAGTATATAAAATACATTATTAGCGACCCAATAACTAATAATAAAAATCCTAATAATTTTAGTCCCAATGCAGCTTCGTTTTTATCGCCAAAACTAAAATATTTTTTTACAATTGGTCTCGCATCATATATAAATTTAACTCCACACACTAAAGAAAGTGTGGCAATTATTAACAATAATATTTTCAAAATTAAACATCCTCGTTTTCTTCCTAAAATTAGCACTACTATTTTATTATTTTTATTGCAATTTGTCAACTCAAAAACGCCTATTTCTAGGCGATTTCATATACTTTTCACAATTAAAAAAGCAACCTTATAATTACTGGTTGCTTTAAACTTTAAATTTCAATTCTATTTTTAAATTTTTCATCTACTAATTTTTTCAAAGATTTATTTTCTTCCTTTTCTAGTAATGGGTCGTGATCAATTATATCCATGGCTATTCCTTGTGCTTGTTTTAATATTCCAATATCTTCAAAGAGATTAGCAATTTTAAACTCAGGAATACCATGTTGTTTCGTTCCAAAGAATTCTCCTGACCCTCTTAATTCTAAATCTTTTTCAGAAATAACAAACCCGTCATTTGTACTTGAAATAACTTTCATTCTTTCTCTTATAATTTGAGAATTTCCTTGATATTTTAATATACAGTAAGATTGATGTTCACCTCTTCCAACTCTTCCTCTTAATTGATGAAGTTGTGCAAGGCCAAATCTTTCTGCATTTTCAATTATCATAATATTACTATTTGGAACATTTACACCAACCTCAATAACAGTTGTTGAAATTAAAATATCTATATTTCCATTTTTAAACTCTTCCATTATAGCATCTTTTTCTTTTTGTTTCATTTTTCCATGAAGATATTCAACTCTTAAATTTGGAAAAATTTGCTTTTTATAAGTTTCATAAATTTCCATTACAGATTTTGCATCAATTTCTTCATTTTCTTCTACCAAAGGACATACAACATAACATTGTCTTCCTTCTTCAACATTCTTTACTATAAAATTATTTACTCTTTGTTCCATTCCTTTAGTTACTGCATAGGTTTCTATTTTCTTTCTGTTAGGTGGTAACTCATCTATTATTGATATATCTAAATCCCCATAAAGAATTAATGCTAAGGTTCTTGGAATTGGGGTTGCTGTCATTACCAAAACATCTGGATTGTTTCCTTTTTCAACAATTATACTTCTTTGTCTTACACCAAACCTATGTTGCTCATCTGTTACTACTAATCCTAATTTATTAAATTTTACATTTTCTTCTAAAACAGCATGTGTACCTATTAAAATATCTATTTCACCTTTTTCTAATCTTTCAAGCATTTCTGTTTTTTTCTTTTTGGTGATACCACTAATTAAAAGTTCACATCTTATTCCAGAATCTTTTAATATATCATTAAATGTCTCCAAATGTTGCGTAGCAAGAATTGCTGTTGGAGCCATTATAACAGCTTGATAACCCGATTTTACCGCTTTATACGCTGCAATTAAAGCAACAACCGTTTTTCCAGATCCAACATCACCTTGAAGTAACCTATTCATCGGTTTACTAGATTCCATGTCTTTATCAATTTCTTCTAAAACCCTACGTTGTGCACCAGTCGGTTTAAATGGAAGAATATCTATCACATCTGACATTTTTGCATTTTTAGAAAATTCGATACCAGGCTTTTTAATTTCATATTTATTTTTTAAACTTAAAAGTGCCAATTGCATTGAAAATAGCTCTTCAAACACTAATCTTTTTTTTGCCAAATTAAAATTTGCAAAATTATCCGGAAAATGAATTTGTTTTATTGCAGTATTATAGTCATATAAATTATATTTTTCTAATATATATTTAGGCAATGTCTCTTCTAATTTTCCTTCAACTTCACCCAAACCATTTTCAATAATTTTTCTTATAGTATTTTGATTTAATTTATATGTAAGTGGATATATCGGAATAATTTTTCCTGTATTCTTGTTTGAAGACTCAAATTCATATACAGGAGATTGCATTTCAGCTGTTCCATATTTTTTTGATACTTTTCCATAAAATTTATATCTTTGATTTTGCTTAAAAGTATTTTTCAAATATGATTGGTTATACCAAGTAATTTGACATGTACCGGTTTCATCCCTTACTATCAATTTGCACAAAGTTAAATTACCTCTTATTTTTATTTCATTCATCCTTGCAACAGGATAAGCACAAATAAGAGCTTCATCTCCATCCTCAAGTTCACTTATAGATTTTACTTTTCCTCTATCTTCATGTTCCCTTGGAAAATATGTTATTAAATCTTTTAAATTAAAAATCCCTAATTTGTTTAAAAGAGTAGCACGATTAGGTCCTACTCCTTTAATATATTTGATATCTTTGTTTAAATCTATCATACTATCCTCTTTATTTTTAATTAGTCATCATCTCTACTCATTGGTTTCTTTGATTTTTCCACGTATTCTGCTTTTTCTTTTATATCATTTTTTTCTTCTTCTGTGTATTCCTTAGAATTTTCTATATCAAAATATCTAACTAACGCACTTGCCCAACCTGTATGAACTAATTTTTTTACACCTTGTCTATTTTTTTGGTTTAACGTAACTAAACAAGATCTATTAATACATCCATCAGCTAAAATCTCATCTTTATTTTTCTCAAACACACTCTCGTCTAAAACATATGTTGCTGCACCATATGCTGGTCTATTATTTTTGTCATATAATTTTTCTATTACATATTTACTTCTATTTGGTAAATAGAAAATTATATATCCATCTTTTAAATATTCTTGACTATAATCTTTATCTAAACTTGATATCAAACTCCATCTAGTCCAAGGATCAGTTATGTTTCTAACTTGAGATTCATGAGCATTATCTTCTTCAGTTCTTTCCCTTTTCTCTCCAGATGGTTTACTAACAGTTTCTTTTCTCTCTGACATATAGCTTATAAATTTATTTCTCATTTCAGCATCTTTTTCGTCATCTGATGAAAAAGAGCTATATACCAAAATCAATTTTTGGCTTTCTGTCAATTCGCTATTTTTAAATACTTCTTCTAACATTGACTCAGTCAAAATTTTATCCGACATAAGTCTTTTTACATCTCTTGGTTTTAATTCTCCCGAAGCAAATAATTTACTTACCGCATCATAACCAACATAATCTATAACTGTATCAATAATCAACAATCCTTTACGATATAAATTGTAGATATGTTCATCGTCTAATAATTCTTCAGATTTATCAAGTATATTGATACCGCTTGCTTTTCTTCTTGTTAATATTTTTCTTTCTAAATCTCTTATAGCTTTTGGATTCTCTTTTTTAGTTTCTCTTTCAGTTCTTTCTTTTCTTGTTTCATCAATAATAAATAATTTGTAAAGTTTTCTATATTTTTCAAATTCCTCTAATCTTTCAGGATCTAGATATAATTCAACTAATCTTTCTGGTGAAAGTAATTTTGAAAAATCTTTATCTTCTACGTTAAATTTAACATATTCAAGGTTTTCAATAGAAATTTTACCTTCATTATATAATTCAAATGTTTTTTCTTCGCTTAGTAAACCTTTGCATATATAATATAACGATTGTTCATTTGTAAATTTTCTTTTAACCCCTAAAAACTCTTCAATTTCTTCTGATTGCAGCATATCATTATCTATCAAATACTGAATAGCTTCTGGATTATTTCTATCTAAAATAGAAAGTTCTTCAACCGTTAATTTTAAAGTATTCATATATTCTCTTTTTGATATACTAGTTACTGGCAAAAGTCCATTTGTAATATCTTCGATCATTTGATTTAATTCGTCATACTCGTAATATTTACCATTAATAAAATGTTGATTTAATGACTCTACAGATTCTGAAATAAGTCTAAAAGAGATTTCAGAAACAAATCTTGGAGATGATACTATAGTTCTTTTAGTATCTATTAATTTTCCAACTTTTTTTGTAAAATCTTGTAGATTTCCAGCTTCTTCTGCAGTAAACAATTCAAAATTATTTCCATGCTTATTATAGAAAACAGCATTTGCTAATAATAGCATTTTGTCTATATCAATATAAACGCCATATTTTCTAACTGTCGCTTCAAATTCATCCCAATCAAATACTTTACCAGTCTCTAAAATCTCATCCGTAACAACTTCTTCTTGATTTTGATTATTTTCTCCATTGATTTTTTGGCCTTTTGTCAATGCCTTATCTTTGTATAGTCTTACTGCTAGTATATTCCCTAAATTTGGATATTCACAAATATCTATTAAGTCGCTTGGAGATAAAAATTTTATCACTTCTCCTAACCCAAATTCTTCATCTATTTGCTCAATTCTTTTTTCTGCTTTAGTTATTTTTCTTTTTAGTGAATATTTCTCTTCAGCAAATTCTTTGGATGTATATACTACAATATCTCCCGTCGAAGAGTTAACTCCTATATCCGCAACACATTCTGCTTTTAATAATTCTTTCGCAGTTACAACACATCTTCTTAAATTAGATTTTGGATTCACTATTATAACTTGATTTTTAGGTAATTCAAGTACTTTTTTTTCTGTTTCTTCAGTTTCATTTCCAGTAAGAATTGTATGTCTTTTTTGATTTTCCAAATCTTTTTCAGCCATTCTTCCTAAGTGTAATACATAAATACCTTTATCAAATATAGTTTCATACTGAAGAACCAATTGACGCACTTCATTGAAATTTTTAACTTTTACAATTTTAGCCTCGAATTCCATTGCCAAATTAACATCAACGTTATATTTATATGCACTTCTCAATTCTTTTATATTATATGGAAATCCAACTTGCATTATAAGTCTTTCCATACTAATTTTATCTACTTTTGATATCATTTTTTATTTCCTTTATTTCAAATAATTATATATCTTTCCAACTTCCTTTTTAAATGGATTTTCGTTTACAAAAATTTCTTTATTTTTAATTTCATAAAAGAATTTTTCTTTGTCTAAATCGCTTTTGGTTAATAATACAGCAATAGACTTTTGATTATCCATATTTATTGTTTCTATAACATTTTCTAAATTTTCTTCATATATAATTTCAATTTCATATTCATTTTCATTTGCATAAATATAAATTGCTTCTTGCAACTTTTCCAAATCTTCCGAATTACAATATAAAGCAATATTATTGTATGGATAAAACTTAACATCATTTTCTTCGCATAACATTTGATATATTGTTGTATCTCCAATAACAATAACATCATCATAATAATTCTTTATTTTTTCAAAACTTTGTATCGAAAAATTCTCAATTTTATTAATTAAATTATATATTTTATATTGTTCTAATGTATCATTTATAATTTTCAATATAACTTCATTAACTCCAAGCATAAATCCTTCTTGGTATATCATTACTTTTGTTCTTTGGGTAATAGCTTGCAGACAAATATGTAATGTTAAATAAGGATCGCCTTTATAAATAACAATTTTTCTTTCATCATCTTTTAATACGCAATCTTTTTTTCTATACTTCTCAATAATAGATATAAATTCTTTTACTTTGATTTGCTTTTTACTGTGTTTTATATCCACTTTGTTTGCATCCATTATTAAATTACTATTTTCTATAAAAAGCTCTTTTAAACTATCCAGAAAATCATTTAATGAATTTGTTGTTAAAGTATATCTAGAAACAGGCTCTTTTATAGCATCTATATTCAAATTTTCCATACTATTAATCTGCACTTTTTTGCACATACCTTTCTAAAAAATTTTCTCAAGCAAATTGTATCATTTATGATTTCTTTTTTCAATATAATAAATTTAAAAAAATCTAATCTTTTTGATTATTTTTTGTATCAAAAAAATTAGATTTTTTATTTATTCTTCATCTCCAAAATATTCCTCAATCTCTTCTGTTTTTTCTTCGAATTCTTCTTCGGATATTGGAGTCATTGGAATATTTTTTATCTTTTTAGTCTTTATTTTTTGAGGTATCTTAGCCCTTACTTTTTTATCATTATTTTCAAGCGTTTTATCCACAATTTCATTCGCTTTTTCCATTAAATCTGGAACATAATCGATAAGTTTATCAATTGCTGATTCATGTTCTATTGGTATTACTTTTATTGTATCTTTTAATACTACAACAAATGCGACCGGATTTATCGAAATTCCAGCGCCACTCCCTCCACCAAATGGTAGTTTGTATTGCACCTCTTCCTCTTTATCTTTTCTTTTATATTCATTTATAGTCTCATTTTTAAACTCACTTCCTCCTGCAGCAAAGCCAAAACAAACCTTAGAAATCGGAATAATTGTCATTCCATTCGCTGCTTCTATCGGTTCACCAATTATCGTATTTACATCAACCATTTCTTTAATACTATTCATAGCATTTTCCATTAAAATCTCAATTGAATGTTGCTCACTCATAAAAAAACCTCTTTTCTTTTCTCATAATTTTTAGTTAGTATTCCACTTTTATAAAAAAATATGCGAAAAGAAAAGAGTAAGTTTTAATATACTTTTCTAAATAAATTTACAATATTTTTCTTTATATAAATATTATATCCAATATTTATCAAAGATAGTATTACAAATATTGCTATCAAGAATATTTTTGCATCTGAAAAGATTAAGCTTATCAAATAAAAAATACCCGCTACAATCAAAGAATAAAACAACTCATACATTACATTTGTATTTTGCTTCATCATTGTATATTCAGTGTCCCAAACCAATTGAGGCTTGTTTAAATCTATCAATATTTTTAATTTTTCACCCATTCTATTTATTAAGTATAACATTACAAAAATAACTATAGAAACATATAAATTCTTTGTGCACATATAATAAAATATTGTAACAAGAATTGATGCTACCATATTAAAAAATGTTCCAAGAAAAATTTTTAACTCAAACTGTTTTTTCAAATCTATTGGAATATATTTTGTTACTATTGCATTCTTACTTTCTCTAGATATTGAAATTATTGAAGTAAAATTCATCATGTAAAAAATTTGTCCAACTCCTAAAGTTATTGCAAGCCCAAATGGTGTAGTTGCCACATTTCTGATTTTTTCCCACAAATCTAATCCCACAAGAGCAGCAAATTCTGTCATTCCTATAATTGTAAAAAATATAAAGAATGGATATAAAACAGGAACAATTATACATTCAATAAAAAATATTGGTGTTCTCATTATTGTTTTATATTCTTTTAAAATATATGTTTTATATTTATTTCTTTTTTTGAAATCTTTTAATGTCAATTCACTATTATCTTTCTTAGTATTTTTCTTGCTATTTATAGTCGCTCCTATAGCACCTTTCAAATATATTTTTGACATTATCCAGATAACAGCCAAATAGCAAACAATATTTTCAACTATATAAATTACTAAATTTTTCAAGCCAGTTGTATTATCATAGTTTAATAACGTATTCATTATCGGTTTTATTAAAATAAAATAATCTGCTATAGTTTCAGCAACACCATTTGCTTTCAACATAACATTTTTTATACTAGATACTGAAAAATCTTGTTGTGAATTAAAACTAGAAGTTATCATACTGACAATTAATGTTGTTAAAATTAATGTTATATAAATCACTTTATTCTTATTTTTTATTTTATTTGTAAATCTCATTATAATAGCAATTATTAGCGATGTTAAAAGAATTGGAATTACTGGTAAAATCAATAATATTGCTATCATATATGCATAAAATAATCCTGTTGCATTTGTTAAAATACCATATACCACCATTGGGATAGCTAACATTATTATTTCCATTTCATATTCTGAAACTATCATATTAAGCATTTTAGAATGTAAAATATTTTTAGGTTTTATAGGCATTCTCAGCAACACTTTTAAATCTTTAGAAAAATATAATACATTTAAACTCTCAAATACACTTTTAGCAAACAGTATAAAGAAATTCATTAATAACAATATATTTGTAAAGGTATATGCTTGATTTATTTCTTGTAATTGAGTTGTCATAGAATAACTAAATGCCGCCATAGTTGCTCCAATTGCTCCAAAAACAATTAAAAACGCCAGTCCACCTAAAACATTTTCTTTTTTATTTGCTTCTACAATTCTTCTACGAGAATTTTTAAAAATTATACTTGTTAAACTTTTCATAAAAAACCTATCCTTCAATTATTTTTAAAAATGATTCTTCTAGTGATGTATTAGATTTTGATTTTTCTTTTATTTCATCACAAGTTCCAACAAAAATAATTTTTCCTTTATCTATAACGGCAATTTTATCACATAATTTTTCTGCCACTTCTAAAACATGTGTTGAGAAAAATACTGTATTTCCTTTCGCAGCATGTTCTTTCATTAATTTTTTTAATGTATAAGAAGCTTTTGGATCCAATCCTGTCATTGGTTCATCTAAAATCCAATTTTTCGGATTATGCAATAAAACACTTATTATTAAAAGTTTTTGTCTCATTCCATGTGAATAACTTTGAATTCTATCTTTTAAAAATTTTGAAATACCAAATTCTTCAGAAAGAGTTTGTACTTTTTCAAGTCTAACTTTTTCTGGAACTTCATATATATCACCTATAAAATTCAAATATTCAAGACCTGTTAATTTTTCAAAAACATCAGGCGAGTCTGGCACAAAACCAAATTGTTTTTTTGCTTCTAACGGATTTTTAGTAATACTTTTTCCGTCAATTAAAATATCTCCTCTATCTATATTTAAAACTCCTGTAATCATTTCTATTGTCGTAGTTTTTCCTGCCCCATTTGGTCCTATAAAACCAAAAACAGTTCCATCTTCAACTTTAAAATTGATATTATCAATTACTTTTACATCTTTTACATAAGATAAACTAACATCATTTATTTCGATCATCTAACTATTTGTATGAAAACTCATACTCTCCTTTCTATATTAGATATACAAATTATATATTTAATATTAATTTTTTTCAATAAATTTATTTCTTCTTCGATCCAATATAAAAAATAAAAAGTTAAGAGCATTCAAATATATATTCGCCGAAAATTTCAGCGAAAAATTATTTACATTAAAGTAATTAGGATTTATTTTTAAATAAAAATTATCATACGATTTTCCTTCTGAATATTTAGAATATATAATAGATATATATGTCGATAAAATTGGAACTAAAAAAATTGTTACTATCATCTCTCGTGTCCCAAAGTATAAATTCAAATCAAATTTATTGATACAAGGTTTTATTTTATCTAAATTTCTCAAAATAAAAATTAGTGAATTTTCTTTTTTATTTTTAGATAATTTTATTCCATCCAAATTAAATTTAATATCAAACACTTCACAGTACTCTTTATTAACTTTTATTGTTAAAATTTTAATTTTTTTAATTGTTATTAAATCAACATATAATTTTACTTCTTTGATATCCAGTTTATTCTGAGCTTTTTCGTTGTAAATAACTTCACATTTTTCAAATCTAAAATTTAAATCTAAATTATATAAAATTATCCAAAGTATCAAAAATATAATAAACAAAACAATAAGAAATATCATTAAAACACCTTTAATTTATTTAATTATTAATTTAGTGTTTCCAAATATTTCGTTTATATAAAAAATATTAAGAGCCCTTGGTACACCAAAGGGCTCTTTTCAATATTTAATTGTAATTTTTCGCAAGAAACTAATCGAGATCAAGCAAATTTCCTTCCATATCCAACATATTTCCAAATTCCACAAATAGTTCATTTCTCTCAAAATGCTTATTGTAAAACTCTTCAAAATCATCTGACATATCTTTATCGCTAACAATCCATTTTCTTTCAGCGAAATTATAGATAAATTTTCTGACAACCAAACCTTCTGTTGCAAATCCTGCAAAGTTTCCGATAAAACATAAAACTTTACCTCTTACTTTAGCAGGTTCTCTTATTGCATCTAATAGTCTGATTTTTTCATGTTCGATAATTAATCGGTACTGTTCACTTCTGTTTTCAAATTTCATTCCCGTCAATCTCATAATGTTCTCCTTTTTCTTGCTCACAACAGTTACATCTATTATATTTTAACATATTTACATAATATTTTCAAGTTATAAAAAGCTCGCCTTTATAATCAGCGAGCCATTTTTATTCTACATTTTCTCTTTTTCTTTTTGATATTACTATATCTCCAAAAGTTTCTTCTTGTTCTGCATTTATTTTATTTCTTCTACTTAATTCTAAAACACTAGAAAATGCTGTTACAACTTCTGCTTTTGGTTTCTCATTCAGCGAAAACAATTTATTAAACACAAACTTTGGTCTTTTTACTAACTCTCTAAAGATATCTTTTACTTTATCAGCAACTGAGAAAGTATCAAAAACCGCTATTTTTTCTATATTTTCTTTCTGTTCATTTTTCTTATTTTCGTTTCGTTCTATTAATTCTTTATATCTTTCAACAATATCATTAACTGTAAATTCTTTTTCTAATTCTTGCTTCGGAAGTTCAACCTTATCTGGCATTTTATAAAGTCTTTTTGAAAAGACTTGTATTCTTTCTCTAAAAGTTTTTGTTATTTCTTTATATTTTTTGTATTCAATAATTCTTCTTAATAACTCTTCTTCGGTTAATTCTTCTTCATCTTCTGAATCTTTTGGAAGCAATCCTTTAGATTTTACTAACAACAAAGTAGATGCCATAACTAAAAATTCACTTGCAATCTCTAAATTTAATTCTTCTTGTTCTTTTAAATATTGAATATATTGATCAGTTATATCTGATATGCTTACTTTGTATATGTCCATTTTATTTTTATCTATTAAATAACACAGTAAATCTAATGGACCTTCAAAGTTATCCAATCTTAATTCATATTTTTTTGATTCTAATGAAATTATCTTGTTATTCATTTCTTCCCTACTTCTTTTTTGTTTATTCCAATTCATCAAAAGCTATACTTATAGATTCGCTCATATAACCTTTTTTTAATAAGAATTCTCTTATTTCGTTCTTCTCTAAAGTTCCTTGTTTTTTTAATATAAGAGCCTTTGCAGAAGATATCTCATATTCTAACACACTTTCTTTATTTTGGCAAATGTAATCATCAACCAAATTTTTGCTTATTCCTTTTTGACAAATTTTATAAGCAAGCTCTTTTATTGACATTTTTTTCAATGCCATATATTCCTTTACTGCTCTTTCTACATAATTGCTGTCATTAATATAATTTAATTCTTTAAAGTATTCTATTGCATCCTCTACCATATTTTCATCTTCTTCTGAAAATTTTTGTCGAATTTCTTGTTCACTTCTTTTTTTATATACAATATATTTTAACATTTTATTTCTTAATTTCTCTATTCTTTCCGCTTCTTCAAATTTTTCTTTACTCATATATTCCATTTCACATACCTCTTTTCATGCAATTTAATCCATATTTAAAAACTATTAATATTCATATATAAGAATATTAGGTGACATTTAATGCCACCTAATACTGTATTAAGCTATAAAATTTATATATTAGGAAATCATAATAGTTTTTACTATATAGATTAAATATATTTTATTCTCCATCTTCTGTTGGTTCAATATCTTGTTCTTCGTCTACTTCACCTTCATCTGTTAGCGCATTTTCAAAAGCTTTATTAAAATTATCTCTAACTTTTTTCTCTACTTCAGCCATAAATTTAGGATCTTCTGCTAATAATTTCTTAACATTCTCACGTCCTTGTCCTATTTTTTCTCCATTATAACTAAACCATGAACCCGCTTTTTCAATTATATCCAATGTTACAGCTAAGTCTAGTACACTTCCTTCTTTTGAAATTTCTTTACCATATACTATATCAAATTCAGCCTCTCTAAATGGAGGTGCAACTTTATTTTTAACAACTTTAACTCTTGTTCTATTTCCAACAACTTCTCCATCTTGTTTTATTGCTTCAACTCTTCTAATGTCCATTCTTACAGAAGCGTAATATTTTAATGCTCTACCACCAGCTGTTGTTTCTGGATTTCCAAACATTACTCCAACTTTTTCTCTTAATTGATTTATAAAGATTATTGTTGCTTTTGTTTTGTTAATTGTTCCAGCTAATTTTCTTAATGCTTGAGACATTAATCTAGCTTGTAAACCAACATGAGCATCTCCCATATCACCATCAATTTCAGCTTTTGGAACTAATGCAGCTACAGAGTCTACTACAACTATATCTATAGCTCCACTTCTAATTAATGCTTCAGCTATTTCTAAAGCTTGTTCTCCAGTATCTGGTTGAGATACAATTAAATTATCTATATCTACACCTATTTTTTTTGCATAAGCAGGATCCAAAGCATGTTCTGCATCAATAAATGCTGCTTCTCCACCAGTTTTTTGTGCCTCTGCAACAGCATGTAAAGCAAGCGTTGTTTTACCAGAAGATTCTGGTCCATAAATTTCTATTATTCTTCCTCTTGGTATACCACCAATACCTAAAGCTATATCTAAATTCAAAGCTCCTGTTGAAATTGCGTCAACACTAGTCTCTTTAAAATCTCCTAATTTCATTACAGAACCTTTTCCAAATTGTTTTTCTATTTGACTCATTGCAGCATCTAATGCTTTTCTTTTTTCTGAATTGTTTCCCATTTATTTTTCCTCCTAACAAATGTTTGTTTGTAAAACTTATGTTCTTATTATATCTTTAATTTTTCTTTTGTCAATACTTTTTTCAAAAAAATTATAACTTTATTTTTTCGCTTTTTATAAAGCAATTACCGTTCTAGCAACAAACGTTTTTTCGCCTTTTATTGTCTATACCATTTTTCTATATTATGGTAAATATTAAATGCATTTGCTGTTATATTTCCTACCAATCCTTGATTAGTTACAATAATATCTGTTTCTCTATATAATCCAATATACGGAGCTTCTTCTAAATAAATTTCAAACAATCTATTGTATTTTTCATGTAATATATGTTCGTCACTTGTATTTGAAATTGCATTCATAATTTCAGCAACCTCTCCATTGTAATAATTAGCAATATTTCCTTCACCGAAGAAAGTCGTTACACTTGGAGAATATGAATTTTGAATTCCAGTTATTATAACATCATAACTTCTTTTATTTATTGCATTCGCATAATTTTCAGCAGATAAATAATTTATCGTTACAGGAACTCCAAAACTTGCAAACTGAGCTTTTAAATTTTCTGCAACAGAAACTCTTTGTTTATTATTAGCATTTATAGTTAATGAAAATTCAATTTTTTTTGTACCATTTTCCGTTCTTTTTATCCAATTGGTACTAGTTCTTTCCCAACCATTATTATATAGAATTTGAGCTGCTAATTCTGTATCAATTTGAGTATTTAAATCTTTTGTATATAACCAAGACCCCATGTCCAAATTAAAATTCGATGGAACATGTCCTGGTCCCAAACATGTTGCAATAATATTATTTTTATCGATAGCTAAACTTAAAGCTTTCCTTACTGCGGGTTCTGCTAACAAATCATTTGCCGTATTAAACGCTATAAAATCATAATTTCTTGTTTTGTATTCAGTCTTATTGTATCCTAGTGTTCCAATATATGTTTCTATATCTGTTATTTTTACAGTTAATAAATCTATTTCTCCATTTTTGAAAGCAGCATATGCTTCTCCAGTACTTCCAAATAATTTTATATTTATCTTTGTTGCCATTGGTTTTCTTGAAACATCCCAATACAATTCATTTGGTACAAGATTTATTACATTTGAACTAAATTCATCAATTCTAAACATTCCTGTCCCTATTGGTATTTTTTCACTTGTTGGAAAATCTTCTTCCATATAATAATTTTGACACATAATTGGAAATGTTAAATTATATTCAAAAAATGATACTGGTTCATCTAAAACTATTTTTATAGTATTACTATCAATCACTTCCGTTGCAGCAATATGTTTTACATTTTCAAAATATATCGGACTAAATCCACCATGTCTGATTAAGTTAATTGTATATTCTACATCTGAAGCAGTAAAATTGGTTCTGTCTTCCCATAAAACACCTTTTCTTAGTTTGATTATATATGTAGTTTCTTCTGTTTTTGCAATTTCTTCTGCTAAACAATATTTTAATTTATAATTACCATCTAAAGTTACAAGCGGATCATAAATTAGTTTTGTCAATTCCATTACATTTCTATTTCTAGTAAGCAAAGGGTTAAATGTATCCATTCCTGAAATTGCAAATCTTAATTCTGTTTGAATATTACTTAGTGTAGAAGTTTGATCCAAATTGTACTCTGCCGAATCATCCTTATTTTGTATTATTATATACACCGTATAGCAAACTAAAAAAATAACAACAACTGCAAAAATATACTTAAAAAAATTATTATTATTCATACTTTATTACCTTTCTCTTTTCACAATAATATATTATTTTTTTCACATTTTCAATATAAAAAAACTAATTCTTATAACTTTATTAAAGCTATAAGAATTAGTTATACTAAATCTATTTTATTTATAATTATTTTCTTGATTCTATAATTAGTTTTATACCTGTTCTATCTTCTCCTTCTACTTGAACTTCTGCAAACGCTGGTATACAAACCAAATCCACACCGGCTGGCGCAACAAATCCTCGCGCTATCGCAACTGCTTTTATTGCTTGATTCAAAGCTCCTGCTCCTATTGCTTGCATCTCTGCTCTTGTAGATTCTTTTACCAAACCAGCTATTGCTCCTGCAACTGAATTTGGGTTTGATTTTGATGAAATTTTTAAAACTTCCATTTTTCTTCCTCCTATTATTTTTATTTTATCTTGTGTTTCGATAAATAAATTTTACACCTCAAAAGCTTGTCTAGTCTAGCAAATCTCATCTTCAAAGTTCTATCATTTTCTTATTTTTTTGACATTTTATTTAAAATTTTCTGTATTTTTTTGAGCAAAAAATACACTTCTAGTCGAAATCTAAAATTCCTTGTCGATATTTACATGTTTTTTATTTTAAAATGTAATAGTAATGTAATCATTTTAATATTTTAATAAATAATATTTAGTGATATAATTGCATCATAATACTATAGAGGAGAAGTAGGCAAACGTCCAGTAATTTGCTGAAATATTGTACAATGAAAAGAAAAAATAATCGTCGCGCACGCATCCGTCTTAACATCAATCGCATTCTTGGAATCTTCGTTCTGATCGCATTCGTTGCTCTTTTTGTAAATCTTGCATCTCCTGAGGTGCAGGCAGCAGACCACATGGAAAATTCCACTGGTTACATTCGCTACGAGTACGTTAATATGCGTTCTAAACCTACCACAACTTCTAACATCGTTGACGTCATTTACGAAAGTTCTACTGTTACCTTCACCGGAAACTATATTGAGTACTTTTTAGATGATGTTCACCCTGTTTGGGTTGAGGTAGAATACGATGGACACACTGGGTGGATTGTTGTTGAATCTGTCAGCGGATTTAGCATGCGAGGCTAAGCCCAAAGAAAAAACGAGAATGGAAAGCTAATTCCTATCTCGTTTTTTTATTTAAATAAAATTTATTTATTTATTCTTTCTATCTTAATAACTTTATTTGTTTTATCATCTATTTCAAATAAGCAACTATTAAATTTTCCTTTACCCTCTGCTGTTTTATATTTTTCTGGAAGAGATGTTTCAAATCTTTTTATTGAAGCTCCAATGTCCATTCCTATTACTGATTTTGAAGGACCTGTCATTCCTATATCTGTTATATAACCAGTTCCTTTTTCTAAAATCGTTTCATCTGCTGTTTGAACATGAGTATGTGTTCCAAATAAAACAGTTATTTCTCCATCTAAATAGTAACTCAAAGCAATTTTTTCTGCAGTTGCTTCAGCATGAAAATCTATAACAATTATATCAGCTTCTTTTTTTACCTTTTCTACAATCTCTTTTGCTATTGTAAATGGATTATCTGAAAGAACAGACATTGATGTTCTTCCTATTAGATTTATTACTGCTATTTTTTTGCCTCTACATGTATAAATATCATACCCACGTCCAGGATTATTTTTTGAATAATTTGCTGGTCTAATTATTTGTTTATCATTTATAAAATTAAATATTTCTTTTTTCCCCCAAGTATGGTTCCCCATTGTAACAACATTAACATTTAATGCTAATATATCTCTATACATTTTTTCTGTGATTCCCATACCATCAGCTGCATTCTCACCATTTACTATTATAAAATCTATTTCATTTTCTTTAATTACATTTGGCAATACTTCTTTTAATTTTTGAAGACCTGTTTTTCCAACAATATCTCCTACCGCTAAAATTTTCATTAACATTCTCCTTAATCTTTTTTCATCATTTATAATTTTACCATAATATATAGTTTTTATCAAGAACAAATAAAAAGGAGGCCGGACATTGTCCGACCCCCGCTTTTTATGAGAGATGTTCTTTAAAGCTGATATCAATTACAATATTGATTCCTTCTTCGCTTTCAGATTCATAGAATTCAACATTTACTTTTGCACCAGCTTTAAGCTTCATCGGCTGCATACTACTATTCTCAATAGAAGAAATAAAGATTTCGTTCTCTTTTCCTTCAAAAGTGAAGTAGTAATATGTGTAGCCTTCAATTTGTGCCTCTTCAACTTCAGCAATTACACCATATTGGTATTTCGTTTCCTTGGATTCTTCCTCTTCTTCAATTTCGTTCTCTACACCCATTGTTTCTTTATAGAGCTTGAGTGCATCTTCAAGATTTTCTGCCTGAACACATCTTGCGTAGTTTGCTACGTTACAGAATGCGTATCTTTTAATCAAACCACCTGCGTCTTTAAGTACCATGAAATATGTTTCAATTCCATCTACATTTACGACAGTTGGGAAAGATGCAGAATATCTGAGGTCAGAAACCAAACCTTCTGCAGCCATCTGTGCAGAAGCTTCTTCAGCACCAGTAGCTTCATAGTAAGTAAACTTGTGGTTTACCGGATCAATAAGCAAAAATCCAATGTTAGTTTCAGCATTGTTTGCAGGAGTAAGGCCAGTATAGAACATAACCTTATTATCCTCAGTCACAATACTGTTGTATCCTTCAAAAGGAGTATGCTTATTTGCTTCTTTGTCGCTCTTAGTATCATCAGAACTTGCAGACTGTTCTTGGTCTTTGTAATAATAAGAAGTCTTATAAACTCCAGTCTTGGAAGTGACAGCATTCCACCAACCATCCCAAAGACTATAATGCCAGTCAACAAGATTCATCAAATAGCTTACAGAGTTCACGTGATCAATCCAGCTAGGGATCTTATCCATTGCATATTCATCAGTATGTCCTGTTACAGCATTCGTAACAAGCACAGAAGTTGTCATTAAACCACCTCTCATACCAATCTGAGGAGTCTTAACTGCGGTAATCCAGAAAGGAGTTCCTTCGTCGTCGACTTCAAAGAAATGCTTACCAAAGATATAGCTAGGATACTGGCCTCTAAGATGACGATCAAGATCATAACCGAAACATGCGGAAGGAGAATACTTCATATTTTCTTCCAATTCCACAAACTGAGCTTCTTTTTTAGGATCTTTAGCATCTACCAAAATATAGCCGGGAATACCAGTGTCATCAGCTTTAAAATATTTAAAGAGACCACCATAATTAATCGGGCTAATACGGTATTTTGTGCCATTGATTACTACCAGATTATATTCCGAATCAATTTCATACCAATAGGAATTCGGAATCTTAGCAGCTACTCGCTGGCCAGTCTGACGCGCAGTTCTTACATCCACAACAACGAGTTCTTCCAAATTGATTTTCGCAATATCTTCATCGAAATTTCCGTTTTCAATTGTAATCAAATTGCTGTGTTCTTTAGGTTGTACCATTGTACCACCAATAATAGCAGTAACAATAAACACAAGCAATAAGACTCCTGTTGCAGAAATAATCACGATAGTTGGAATATGTCCTTCACCATACGTTCCCTCACGCTCATTGACAATTGCATTAGCAATCAGAAACGCGACGGTAGCAATGACTCCCATAACAATACAGAACCACCAAAAACCACTGGATGCAAAACTAATTGCAGGAAGCGCAAAGTAGTTAATTGCCAAACCAAGCAGAATAGTTACACCAAGTGCAACTGCTCCAGCAATTAACCGAGACGCCAACGTGTTATTGCCTTTTTCTTTTCTCATAAATGTCCTCACTTTCTGGGCAATTGCCCATTCAAAATTTTTCATTTTGCTGTCATTATTATTATATCATATTTTATGTAAATTAACAAATATTTAAAAAAGCATACTTTTGACAAATTATGTCAAAAATACGCTTTTATTGATACTTTCTATTCTTCTTTTATCTTTTATTAGCTCTTTTTTTCTATCTTTTTCTCGCTTACGCTAACTTTGACTTTTTTAGTTTATTCACAGTTAGCCATTGTTTTTCCTTCTCCACAAAGACCTTCGAAATCTTTAGTAAATACATCAACAGCTGATGAAATATTTGGATTATTTATAAATCCATCTATTATATCAGGAGCAACAGTTGATGCACCAACTCCATACTCGCAAAGTTCTAAAACTTGTAATGAGTTTTTAAAGCTTGCTGCCAAGATTTGTGTTTTTAGACCGTTGTTTTCAAAAATATCATGTATCTTTCTAGTTACTTCTATTCCATTTGTTCCTAAATTATCAATTCTATTTACATATGGAGCAGCATAATCAGCTCCAGCTTTTGCAGCCAAATACGCTTGTATTGGGGTATAAATTGCAGTAGCTGTAATTTTATATCCTTCTTTAGATAATATTTTCATCGCTTTAAGACCTTCTGGAACTGTAGGAATTTTTATAAAAGTATTTTTTCCTAAAGTATCTACAATTTTATGACCTTCTTTAATCATTTCTTCTGCTGTTTTTGAAACAACTTGCACATGAAGTTCGGCTTCATTTCCAATAAATTCTCTAATTTCTTTTAATGTTTCATATGGATTTTTTCCATTTTTAGCTAATATAGATGGATTTGTCGTAACTCCATCTACAGCATAATATTCATAAATCTTTCTAATTTTTTCTATATTTGCATCATCTATAAGTAATTTCATTTTGTCTTCCCCCTAAAATCTTTTGTTTTATTCCCACTCTATTGTTGCTGGTGGCTTTCCTGTAATATCATAAACAACTCTATTTACGTGTTTTACTTCATTTACAATTCTGCTTGAAACTTTTTCTAAAATTTCAAATGGAATCTTACTCCAACTTGCAGTCATAAAATCAGATGTTGTAACAGCTCTTAAAGCAACAGTATAGTCGTATGTTCTTTCATCTCCCATTACACCAACACTTTTTAAATTTGTAAGTACTGCAAAATATTGATTAATTTCTTTATCTAATCCATAATTTGCAATTTCTTCTCTGAATATAAAATCAGCATCTCTTAGAATATCTAATTTATCTTTAGTTATATCTCCAATTACCCTTATTGCCAATCCTGGTCCTGGGAATGGTTGACGATATACTAAATATTCTGGAAGCCCTAGTTCTAATCCAACTTTTCTAACTTCATCTTTAAATAAATCTCTTAAAGGTTCTATTATCTCTTTAAAATCAACATAGTCTGGTAAACCACCTACGTTATGATGACTTTTGATTGTTGATTTAGTTCCAGCTCCACTTTCAACTACATCAGGATAAATTGTTCCTTGTACCAAGTAATCAACAGCACCAATTTTCTTTGCTTCTTCTTCAAATACTCTTATAAATTCTTCACCAATAATTTTTCTTTTTCTTTCTGGTTCTGTAACTCCAGCAAGTTTTCCTAAAAATCTTTCTGACGCATCTACTCTTATGAAGTTAACGTCTTCTCTATTTCCAAAAACAGCCACAACTTCATCTGATTCATTTTTTCTTAATAGTCCATGATCTACAAATATACATGTTAAATTTTTCCCTATTGCTTTACTCATCAAAGCTGCTGCTACAGAAGAATCTACACCTCCTGATAATGCACATAAAGCTTTTTTATCTCCTACTTTTTCTTTAATAGCATTTATTGTAGCTTCTGCAAATGAATCCATTTTCCAGTCACCAGAACAACCACATACATTATAAACAAAATTTCTAATAACCATAGTTCCATTTTCTGAATGATTTACTTCAGGATGAAATTGAATTCCATAAAAATTCTTTTCTGTATTTTGCATAGCTGCATTTGGACAATGAGCCGTTTTTCCTATATTTTCAAATCCATCTGGAAGTTTAGTAACAAAATCAGTATGACTCATTAGAAAATTATTTACATTTCCAAAACCTTCAAATATTTTTGAAGTATTATTTATATCAACTTCAGTTACACCATATTCTCTTTTATCTGCTCTTTGAACTTCTCCTCCTAAAACGTGAGTCATAAGTTGCATTCCATAGCAAATACCAAGAACTGGTATTCCTAAATTAAAAATTTCTTTATCACACATTGGGGCATTTTCTGCATATACATTATCCGGCCCACCTGTAAAAATAATACCTTTTGGATTTTTCTCTTTTATTTTTTCTACAGAGATATCAAAAGGTACGATTTCAGAGTAAACATTGCATTCTCTTACTCTTCTTGCAATTAATTGATTAAATTGACCATGAAAGTCTAAAATTAAAATTAGTTCTTTTTCCATTTTTTATTTCCTTTCAATTTTTTAGTGTCTCTAATCTTTATGTTCCCCTATTTAAATATGATAACAAGAATCTACAAAAAAATCAATACACTAAAACTACAAATAAGTATTTTATACAATATTAATATTATTTTATATAAACAAATAGCGGAATTGGATGAATCCAATCCCGCCATGTGTAATTCATTGATAGTTATCAGATTTTAACCGCTACAACACTGTATTTAGGCAAAATACCTTTTTGAATTTCAGTGTCACAATTTTGGTCGCCTTCTCCCATTGAGAACATGATATTTTTATTTTTCAAACAATCCGGTAGTTTTTTTGCTATTTCGTTTCTATTAATAGCAAAGAACATATCTTCATGTCTATAAACAAGCACCCCATCTTTTTCTTCAAGAATTTCGAAATCCGCAGAAGCAAAAGTTGCTCTATGATCAGATCTAAAAATTCCCAAATTTTTATAAAGATTATAGCTTGTCATATCAATATCATGCCACGGAAGTGGCCACTTGTTTGTAGGGTCTTTAAGACCTGGTACTCCCATCTCATCGCCTGCAAAGATTGAAGGCAATCCAGGCAATGTGTACTGTAAGAAAACAGCAATTCTTCTTAAGTTTTCCGCTAAAACTCGTTTTTCGCCAGTGATTTGATAGTTTTCCATTTCATACTTTCTAAAACGATAAGTATTAAATGTTCCATCTTCATTTAGCCAATCAGGAGACTTTTCCATGTCCCATACATTTTCATAACTTTCATCTTCCTTCATATATTCATTTGTAAGAATATTCATAGGTCGAGGAATATCATGAGATGACATGAAAATTGGAGATCTTTTTAAAGCAGTTTCAGGATACAATTCACATACACTGTTAACAATCCTTCTAAAATACGGACCATTTCCCCATCTTGTATAACGATAAATCGCATAAGGGAATTGATAGTTCATTACACAGTCTAGTTCTTCACCATTAAAGAAACTTCTATGTTCACCAGTTATAGCATGTTTCCATACTTCACCCATGAAAATAGTATTTGGAAAATGGGATTTCAAATATGCAATCGTACTACTATGCAAATTATCTGCAACATCAAATCTGAAGAAATCACAGTAATTTAATAGATTGCGAAGCATTGCTACCATATAGTCCAAATATTCTTTTTCTGCCTGATCAAATTCTGGTAAATGCTTATAGCCCCACCAGCATTTTGGTTCAACCAACCATTTTTCCCATTTGTATAGGTGCGGTTTTTCTTTTAATAATCCATTTAAAATACTAGAATGATTTATTACGACATCTAATCCAAGGCTCATTTCAAGTTTATTTGCCTCTTCATGTAGTCTTTTTAATTTTTCCCAATCACCTAGTATCGGATCCACCTCAAAATAATCGACTGTATCATAGCGATTAGAAGAGCCCGACTTTAAAACAGGACAACAGTATATTGCAGTTACTCCCAAGCTTTTTATATGCGGAAGTTTTTCAATAATACCTTCAATAGTTCCTCCATAGTACTGATCGTTGCGATATTCACCATCTTCATCTGGCCACCACTTTGGCGGTGCATCCCAAGGAACGACTTTGTCTTTGAAGTCTTCAGGCAAGTTTTTTTGGAAAAATGTATCAGGGTAAATCTGATATGCAATTCCACCTTCTAAACCGCAATCTGGAGTGTCATACTTCACAGAATATGTCATCGTTTCCCAAAATGCATATCGACTATCCTCAATAAATTCCGTGATTACTGGAACACTTGTAGAATAATCTCTTTTTACGTACATTCTCTTGTCATTCAATTGCAGTGCGATTATAAATGTTCTATAACCAGCAGTCTGCTGTTGGAATTGGGCAACAAATACGTTGTGCTTTTTACCAGATTCTTGGATGTTATAAATCATTTCATAACATCCATCCTCTCCGGGATATTGCCCATATTTGTTGAAGAAAACTTTTACATTTTCCACTTTCCCGAGTTCTTTCGAAATCTTAAGTTTAATCTTTTGCGTTTCGAACAGTTTATGCGATGTGATGTATTCAAGTAAAATTTCTGATGATCTTCGAATCATAATGCATACCCCCTTAATTAAGATTTTACACATCATACAAAGCACTAAATGCTCTATGACAATTTATTATTTTTTTCGACATTTGTCAACATTAATTTCCTGGTTCATATTCTTTTAATACAACATCATGTGCTCCACCTTCAATTATACTAACATTTGAAACCATTGTTAATCTTGCTCTATCGTGGAATTCCGGAATTGAGATACAACCGCAATTACACATTGTAGATTTTATTTTGCTTACTGTTACTTCAACATTATCTTTTAATGGTCCTGCATATGGTATGTAAGAATCAACTCCTTCTTCAAAAGTAAGTTTATTTTTAGCTTCTCCTCCCATATCATATCTTTGCCAGTTTCTTGCTCTATTTGAACCTTCACCCCAATATTCTTTCATGAATGTTCCATTTCTTTTTACAATTCTTGAAGGACTTTCATCAAATCTTGCAAAATATCTTCCCATCATTACAAAATCTGCTCCCATAGCCAACGCTAAAGTTATATGATAATCGTGTACAATTCCCCCATCAGAACATATTGGAATATATACTCCTGTTCTTTCAAAATATTCATTTCTAGCTTCAACTACATCTAAAAGTGCACTAGCTTGTCCACGACCAATTCCCTTTGTCTCACGAGTTATACAAATTGATCCTCCACCAACACCAACTTTAATAAAGTCAGCACCAGCATCAGCTAAGTAATAAAAGCCATCTTTATCAACAACATTTCCAGCTCCAATTTTAACTGAATCTCCATAATGCTCTCTTACCCAATCAATTGTATTTTTTTGCCATACAGAATATCCATCTGAAGAGTCCATACACACCATATCAACACCTGCTTCAACTAAAGCTGGAATTCTGTCTGCATAATCTCTTGTGTTAATACCTGCACCGACAATAAAGCTTTTATTTTCATCTAATAATGAATTTGGATTTTCTTTATCTGATTCATAGTCTTTTCTAAACACTAAAGCATCTAGATTATCATATTCATCTAAAATAGGTAAACAACTAATTTTATTTTCCCAAATCAAGTCATTTGCTTCTGTTAATGAAATTCCTTTTCTAGCAAAATAAAGTTTTTCTTTTGGCATCATATAATTAGAAACAGGTTCATCTAAGTTAACTCTAGAGATTCTATAATCTTTATCTGTTACTAATCCTAAAAACTTTCCGTTTGCAGTACCATCTTCTGTAATCATTACAGTTGAATGTCCTGTTCTTTCAATCAAAGCTAATAATTCTCTAATTGAAGCATTAGGCATAACATTTGAGTCACTTTTGATAAAACCTGCTTTGTATTTTTTTACATTTCTTACCATTTGAGCTTGTGATTCTATACTTTGTGCACCATATATAAATGAGCATCCACCTTCTCTCGCAAGCGCAATAGCCATTTTTTCTCCTGAAACTGATTGCATTATTGCAGAAACTAAAGGTAAGTTCGCACTATATTTAGGTTCTTCTCCTCTATGATATTTCACAAGTGGTGTTCTTAAAGACACATTACTAGGAATACATCTTTCATCTGTTAAATTTGGCAATAGTAAAAATTCATTAAATGTTCTTGATACATCTTTTAATATTTCAGCCATTTTTCCCTCCTCATTATTTATTTTTATACAAAATTTTAATATTAATATTATATCTATAATTCTATCTAAAATCAATTTCAAATTTTAATTTTTCTAGTTTTTCATTAAAAAGCAAAACATCACAATGTTATATGTTTAATACCATTGTGATGCTTTGTAATTTTAACTACAATATCTGCATAATATAGATCTTAATCCTATATCCAAATCTATCTTACCATTTTTATAATTATAATCCAAATCTGTAAGTTCATCTAAAATTGTTCTAAGTTCACTCATTTTAAAATACGATGCTTGTTTTTTATATTTTGTCACTAAAAATGTTTGTGTTGGTTTTAAATTTAATGAATTCACAACATCTTTATTCAACTTAACTGCTATTGCGCATAAATATATTTTTTTAAAATGTCCGTATAACGTAATTAATATTTTTTGTATAGGTTCTTTTTGATAAATTAAATTATCTAAAATTTCTAACGCTTTATCAATTTTCCTCATTGCAAGAAAATCTGTTAAATCAAATATAACACTTTCTATTTGCTTTATTGATAATTTATTAACCGCATCTAAAGTTATTGTACCGTTCTCTCCTGAATATTCTATAAGTTTTCTTATTTCATTAATTAAATTTTGAAGATTTGTCCCACACGTTTCAATTAAATAATTTAAAGTCATGTCATCAACATTTACTTTATATAAACCACAAATTTGTTTTAATTTTTTTACTAATTGAGCTGGTCTTAATTCTTCACAATTGCATAAAATTCCCTGTTTTTGAACTTTTTCAAAAACTATGTTTTTATCTGCAGTACCTTCTACAAAAACTAATATTACAGATTCTTCAATTATCTCCATATTGTTTTCTATATATTCTGCAACTTTATCTTGCATCGGAGAACCTGATTTTTTTCTTCCATCTTTTTTGAAAAGACCGGAATTTTTTACAATTATTAATTTTTTATCAAATCCAAATGCTGGCATTTCAATATCCGAAATCAAATTATCCAAATTTGTTTCATCGATTAAAATGTAGTTAATTCCAAGAACTCTCTCTCCAAACTTTTTCTTTATTTTATTAACACATGTATCTACTAAATATTGATCATCACCATATATTAAATATAATGGTTTTAATTCTGCATTTAAACTTTTCTCTAACGCGTCATATGTTAAGTCCATATTTATACCTCTTTAAATTACACTTTATTTTACTTTTTCATTTTATAATTTTTATTTTTTATTGTCAATTATAAAGCATTACTTTTAGCAAGATATATAAAAAAAGCAGTTTGAGTGCCAAACCGCTTTTTATCTATTACATTCTAATTATCTAAATTTATAATTTTTGATATGAATTCTATTATTTTTGTAGAATTTTTCTTTGCAATTTCTTTAGTTATAGCTTTTCCACCAACAGTAACTGATGAAACAATTGCACTAAATATAAATTGAATTGAAGAACTCATTCCATAGTTTTCTGTTAATTTAAAAGCAATCATAGCACTTATTGCACCACTCAAAACTCCACAAATATCACCAATTACATCTGCACAAAAATTGGCTACTTTTCCTGAATTTCTAATCATTTTAATAGATGTTTTTGCACCTTTTATTTTTTTACTAGCTTGTGCATGGAAATCTTCTTCATTTCCTACAGTTACTGCTACAGCTATTAAATCAAATACAACACCAATTAAGATAACTACTATTAAACTTAGTATTCCTAACACTATATTTAAGTTTGCTATTACTGTATTTGATATAAATGAAAAAAGCAATGATAAAATAAATGTTGTTATAGCTATAACTATAACCCAACTATTGTTATTTGTTTTTTTCTGGTTTTCTTTCAATTTTTAATCTTCTCCTTTTTATAATTTGTTATCTTTTGATTTTATTAATTTAAATTAATAAAATATACAAAAAAACGGAATACAAAATATTCCATTTTTCCTTATCTTATTATAAACTCTTATTGGTAGGAATTCGAGTAAATTTTACGGTTTAGGTCTAGCAGATTTTCTCGTTTTTTCACTTCTCATTACTGATAAGCCGTTTCCATTTAAGAAAAAACACATATCTTTTGTAAAAGATTGTCGCCAGATCACCACTTAAATCCGTACCTTAATCCCCAAATCCCCATGCTCAAAATTAAAGCAAACATTCTAGAAATTTTCTTTGAGTATCTTAGCCTATTATTAGTCTTTTTTGCAATAGTTGTTTCAAAATCAATTAGTAACCCTTATTTGGCCAAAAATAATTGTTATAATTATCGATTTATCCCCAAATACCACTCAAGACAGTATTTTACCACCATATAAGATAACAATATGGATTTTACCTATTTTTTTCAAAATAAGTCTCAATGAATTTAGGAATCGTTTGTATGCCATTACAAGTTATCCTAAAAACTTTTTCCCAAGAATCACGCAAAACTGGGCGTAATGCGCAAGGTTCTCAAAAAACTTCGACTGTGAATACTTTCTAGTAGATTTTTAGCCCTACCCTCATAATAGGAGTATACACTAGAATAATGCACCAACGAAATTATTATAGCAGTTTTGTTTTAAACATTCAAATCCCATGCAAGTTTTCTTAAGTTAAAATTAAGTTTCAGCCAATTCCTGTAAACACCATCTCTTCTTTTTTCTTATTTTATCTCTTTAATTCTCTTTAAATCTTTTAATATCATTATGATTAATTTTCACAACACAAAAAACACCTTATTTAATTTACAGAATTTCCATTGACTATAATTTTTCATAAAGATATAATTTATTTATAATAATTTTAAGGGGGAATTTTCTATGTACGATGAAAGTTCTATGAAAAGTCATATTTTTTGGATAAAATTTAAAAGAGTGTTTTCTATTATATTTTTCACTGCATTAGGTTCTGCATTAGGCGCAATTATAAGTTCTTATATTATAGATGTTTTATTGTTTCCTAAATTCTTATCTCCAATAATAGTTGTTATTTCTTCTCTTTTATTTTTAGGATTCGCAAATTTAATGACAGCTAATACCGGAAAAGAAGTTCAAGATGCTTATTGGAAAATTGCAGTTTATAAAAAATTAGCTATAATATCAAAAAAATTAGATAATTTAGAGAAACTTGAAAACTTAGAAAAAATTAATAATATTTTAAATCCAGATGATGAAAAAAATACAACATCAAAAATAAAAAAAATTAAAGAAACTGAAAAGGAACAAAATACTTCAGAAATGCCTCATGAATCATCTTCAACTTTAGATTCTACAACTCAAGTTATTGAATCAGAATTATCTAGCCAAGAAAATAAAGTAACAACCTAAATAAATATACAAAAAAGAAGTTACAATTTTTGTAACTTCTTTTTTACGTTCATTTTGTATTATTTATTAATATCCTGGTTTTTCTAATAATCTAAACATATTCTTTTTATACTCTTCTACACCTGGTTGATTGAATGGATTTACTCCTAACATTGTTCCAGAAATAGCACAAGCCTTTTCGAAGAAATAAATTAGTTCTCCTAGATTTTCTTCATCTAGTTTTTCCATTTCAATCATTATATTTGGAACATTTCCTGTAACATGAGCTAAAACAGTTCCTTCCATTGCTTTACTATTAACATATCCAACAGTTTTTCCAGCTAAATAATTTAATCCATCTAAATTTTGGTCGTCTGGTTGAATTGTAATTTCAGAAGCATTTGTTCCTATTTTTAAAACAGTCTCTAATAGATCTCTTCTTCCATCTTGAATGTATTGTCCCATTGAGTGTAAGTCAGTTGTTAAATCAACGCCAGCAGGGAAAATTCCTTTTAAATCTTTTCCTTCACTTTCTCCATAAAGTTGTTTCCACCATTCTGTCATATAGTGAAGTTTTGGCTCGTAGTTAGCTAAAATTTCAATTGTTTTTCCTGATCTATATAATAAATTTCTAACAACAGCATATTTATAGCAATCATTATATTTTAAATCAGAATCAGCATATTTATCTTGTGCTTGTTTAGCACCTTTCATTAATTTATCTATATCGATACCAGCTGCAGCTATTGGTAACAATCCTACTGCTGTTAAAACAGAAAATCTTCCTCCAACATTATCTGGAATTACAAATTTTTCATATTTCTCATTGTCTGCTAATGTTTTTAAAGCACCTTTTTGTTTATCTGTTGTTACATAAATTCTTTTTCTTGCTTCTTCAACACCATATTTTGTTTCTAATACTTCTCTAAAAATTCTAAAAGCAATAGCTGGTTCTGTTGTTGTTACAGATTTTGAAATAATCTTTATAGAGATATCCTTATCAGCAACATATTCTAATAATTCATTCATATATACTGGACTCATATTATGACCTGCATATACTATAACTGGTGTTTTTTTGTTTGCCATTTGGCTATGGAATGAGTGTGATAAAGCATCTATTACAGCTCTAGCTCCTAAGTATGAACCACCAATACCTATAACAACTAAAACATCTGAATCTTTTTGAATTTTTTGCGCTGCTTTTTTTATTCTAGCAAATTCTTCTTTATCATAGTTAGTTGGAAGTTCCATCCAACCTAAAAATTCTTTTTCATCATTTGCTTTTGTATGAAGTCCTTCATGTATTTTTGCAATTTCTTCGCTATACTCAGTAATTATTTTTTCTTCAATACTTGAGTTTTCTAAATTTAATTTAATCATTATAAGCCTCCTAAAATATAACTTATTATTTTTACAGACTGATTATATCATAAGGTCCGAAAAAAATATGTGATTTTTATGTGAAATTTTATATTGTACCAGGTTCGTTTAAAATGTTTATTTTATCTATAAATCCTGTTGTTGAATATTCCATTTCTATTAAATATTTTTTTCTTGCATTTAAAGCGTTTCTTATTCTTGTCAAATTTTTAATGTATTCTGTTTTATCAGTTTTTTCTATTGGTCTTATTGCATTTTCAATTCCTAATTCAAAAAACTCTTTATTATTATTAACTACTAATTGAGGAAATCTAAAAAAATCTTCCTCATCGTCATAAGCCGCTGAATTTGTAACTAAAATTGCAATTAATTTCTTTACATTTGATCCATTTTGAATTCCTTCATACATTGTAAATTTATTATTAAAAGTATTAACTTCTTGTTCTGTAAATTTATCCATTGATTCATATGTACTAGTAGCTGCATTTCCATAGGCTAACATTCCTATTGATATCATTAAAACAACTACACAAACAGCTCCACTTATTAAAAGAGATTTTGTATTATTTCCCATAATCAATTACACATCCTTTATATAAAATAACCGAAATCATTTTATCATAATTTCCTTTATTTTTCAATAATTGTATGGTTTTATCGCTTATTATCTTGTAAGCATTATTAAAAAATATTTTTCTTTTTCTGATAATTCATCTTTTATTTTCAAATGATTTATTAAAAAGTTTATTTTCGCCCTTTCTATTTCTCCCTCTAAAGTCAAATGGATTTTACAATATTTATAAATTACCCATCCACCAAATATTATTGTAGCTAATAAAGTAATGGCAGAGAAATTCATCAAGAGTACTAAAACAAAGACAAATACAATTGCTTTTACAATCTCTGTTACTTCTTCTTTAGAAAGTCCTTCTTTAGTTCCTTTTTCTAAAGTATTTAAAAACTTATTAATTTTTCTTTGAACTATGTTTTCATCATAAAAACCTTTTTTTACTAATTCATCTTTTATCATATTTTTAAAAATCTTTCTTTCTCGCTCAATTTCTCTTTGATGACTTTCAAAAAGATTTTTTATAGGTGCTGAAATTTCACTAGATTTACTATTAAAAACATATTGTTCTAATTTAGTTAATATATTGTCATCAAAATCAATCTCTTCTTTTACTTTATCAAACTTATTTAAAATTCCTATACTTCTATAATAATATTTCAAGCGAAATACTGTAGTTTCATATTGATAACTTTTAGTTAAAATAGCATTTGCTAAAATCGGTTCATATATCGGTAGCTCATATAACGTATCATCGGATACATCATACTTTTCTTTTAATATTTTTTCATAATTTATTTTTTTTATAAAAGTAAAAAACGCAAAAATAATATTACTTACAAAAACAATAATATCCATCACAATCAACAAAATAATACTTAGCAATATTATTACATCTCTAGCAGAATTTGCACTCAAGCAAACTCTATTTTCAATTATATCTTTTACTCCTAATATAAAAATATCATCAATTTCTTTACATCCTGTATTTAAATCTACTGTAATTTGGTAATTTTCAAACATTATTTCATTAGAATATACAGCTATCATACCCTCTTTATTTGGATATGAGCAAATAAGATAAAAAGTTCCAATTATACATGCACAGAAAAAAAACAAAACTATTTGTCCTACAAAAAAATCAAATATTTTTCTCATACAAAACTCCTTTTAGCAATTTCAATTTTATTATACTATTTATTCATTCTTTTTCCAATTTCTTTAACAAAAAAAATATATTTTTTATTGACCTTTTTACTTAATAATAATATGATAATATACATAGAAAAAATTAAGGAGAATTTACAAAAATGGCATTTGATGGTTTCATTACAAAATCTATAGTATCGGAATTAAAAAAAACAATAATTGGAGCAAAAGTAAATAAAGTTTATGTACCAAATAAAAACGAAGTACTTATTAGTCTTTATAACTCTGGAAAAAATTATAATTTAAACTTATGTGCAAATCCCGAATTTTGCAGAATTTGTTTGACAAATTATACAAAGCCAAATCCTCAAAATGCATTAAATTTTTGCATGCTTCTTAGAAAATATTTAGTTGGCGGAAAAATTGTAAATATTTCTAATTATGATTTAGAAAGAACTGTAGAAATTCAATTTGAATGTTATAACGAATTAAATGATTTGGTTATTAGAAAACTATTTATTGAAATAATGAGTAGACAAAGTAATGTTATTTTAACTAATGACAAAAATATAATCATAGATACTTTAAAACATATTGATAACACAAGAGAATTACTTCCAGCTCATGAATATACTTTTACCCCAATAAATAAAATTAGTTTCCTAGAAATTTCTTCATTTGATGATTTTTCTAAAATTGTAAATGATTATGGTTCAATTATTTCTTTGACAAAATTTTTCATTGATACTTTTATTGGTTTTAGTAAACCTTTTGTAAAAGAAACTTTAAAAGTATTATCAATTTCTGATTCTGACTTTTCTGAAGATAATTTAAAGAAAATTTATGATTATTTAAGAAATTTAATTAATAATTTTGGAACTCAAAATATTTATTGTAAAAAACTATCAAATAAAGATTACACTCTTATCTTTGGAGAATCAACAGAATCAGATGATGAATTAACACATATAAATTATTTTATAGATGATTTTTATTTTAATAAAGAACAAGATTCCCTTTTCACAAATTCTAGAAACAATCTATTAAAAATTGTTTCTGCTTCTTTAAAAAAAGTTTATAAAAAAATGGAAAATATAAACGCAAAATTAAAAGAATGTGAAAAAATGGATACTTATAGATTATACGGTGAACTTTTAACAGCTAATCTTTACAAATTTACAAATTCACCTAATCTATCTGAAGTCACTGTAGAAAATTATTATGATAATAATAATCCTATAACAATTCCTTTAGACAATAGCCTTAACGTTAATAAGAACATCGAAAAATATTTTAAAAAATATAACAAACTAAAAAATGCGCTTTCAATAGTTTCTGAACAAAAAAGAGAAACCGTAAAAGAGTTAGATTATATTGAAAGTATTGTTTTCAATTTAAGTTCTGCTAGAAATTTAAATGATATTAACGGAGTTTATGAAGAATTATCTCAAAATGTAATTACAAAAAAAGCAATTACCAAAAAAGAAAAAAATAATATTGTTAAAAAACAAGAACCTAATAAAATAGATGTAGAATTCACACTTATAGACGGTTATACAGTGTATATCGGAAAAAATAATATTCAAAATGATTATTTAAGTTTAAAATTTGCAAATCCTAACGATGTTTGGTTTCATGCTCAAAAAATTCATGGTAGTCATGTCTTATTAAGAAATCCTGATAATTTAGAACTTGATGAAATACCTGAAAATGTTTTATTTAACTGCGCTCGTTTAGCCAAAGAAAACAGTAAAGCAGAAAATAGTTTGAATGTCTGTGTAGATTATTGTTTAGCAAAATTTGTCAAAAAAACTACCGGTTCAAAACCAGGTATGGTAATTTATAATAACTTTAAAACAATAATAGTAAAATAAAAAATGCTGCTCTAAAGCAGCATTTTCTATTTTTTATTTAATTAATTCATAAGTATCTTTAGCTATTATTAATTCCTCGTTTGTTGGAATTATATAAATTTTCACTTTTGAATCTTTTGTAGAAATACATTTTTCTTTTCCTCTTGTTTTATTTGCTTCTTCATCTAATTTTATTCCAAATGGTTCTAAATATTTACAAACTCTTTCTCTTGTTTCAATACCATTTTCTCCTACACCACCAGCAAATGTTATAACATCAACACCACCTAATGTAATTGCATATTGACCTATATATTGAGCAATTCTATATGCTTGACTATCTAATGCTAATATTGATCTTGTATCTCCCATTTTATATCCGTCTTCAACATCTTTATAATCAGATGATACTCCTGATACTCCCCAAGCTCCCGCTTGTTTATTTAAAATCTCTTCTATATCTTCAGGTCCTAAATTATCTCTTTTCATTATATAAGGAATAATTGCAGGGTCTATATCTCCACATCTTGTAGCCATTGGAATTCCAGCCAATGGTGTTAATCCCATTGATGTATCTACAGATTTACCACCGTTAATTGCACATATAGATGCACCTTGTCCTAAATGACAATTTATAACTTTTAAATTTTCAGATTTCTCGCCAATTAATTCCGCAACTCTTTGAGCTACATATCTATGACTTGTTCCATGGAATCCATATTTTCTTATTTTATAACTTGTATAATATCTGTATGGTATCTGATAGATATACGCTTTTGTTGGCATTGTTTGATGAAACGCTGTATCAAACACAGCTACCATTGGTATTTCTGGTAATACTTTTCTAGCAGCTCTTATACCTGCAACTCCTGCTGGGTTATGTAATGGTGCTAAATCAATACATTTTTCGATTTCTTCAATAACTTTATCATCTATTATTACAGATTGGCTAAACATTTCTCCACCATGAACTATTCTGTGCCCTATTGCTCCTATTTCATCTAATGATTTTATTAGTTCATATTCTGGTTTTTGTAATACTTCTAGAACAAATTCAATAGCTTCATCAAAATCTCTCGCAATGTGAAGTAATTCTTCTTTCTTACCTCCAACATTCAATTTAAGAGTAGTCTTCATTCCACCAATTCGCTCAAAATTACCTTTTGCCATTCTTTCATTATTGTCCATATTAATTAGTTGAAATTTTAAAGATGAACTACCACAATTTAATACTAAAATTTTCATATATTTAAACCTCCCTTTTATTTTAAATTTTAGGAGTATTTTATTTACCCTTACCAATTCTAACACTAAAAATTTATCTATACAAGATAAATTTTTAAAATATTTTGTCAATAAATCAAAAAAGAGAGTACTTTAAAATACTCTCTTTTTATATTAATTAATTTTTTGTTAATTCATATGCATCACTTGCAATAACAATTTCTTCGTTTGTTGGAACTACATAAACTTTAACTTTAGAATCTGGAGTTGTTATTTCCATTTCTTCGCCTCTTATTTTATTTTTCTCAGCATCAATTTTTACTCCAAAACACTCCAAATATCTACAAATTCTTTCTCTTTCTTCCCAACCATTTTCTCCAATACCGCCACAGAATGTTATAACATCAACTCCTTGAAGTGTAACAACAAATTTAGCAATATATTGAGCAATGATATATGCTCTACTTTCTAATGCTAATATTGATCTTTGGTCTCCTTGAGCAGCTGTTCTTTCTATGTCTCTAAAGTCTGTTGAAACTCCTGATACTCCCCAAGCACCTGATTCTTTATTTAATACTTGTAACATTTCATCTGGTTGCATATTATATAATTTCATTACTGTTGGAATAATAGATGGATCAACATCTCCACATCTTGTTCCCATTGGAACACCTGCTAAAGGTGTTAATCCCATTGTTGTATCTTGCGATACTCCATTTTTAATAGCACATAATGATGCACCTTGTCCCAAATGGCAATTAATTACTTTTAATTCTGATTTTCCTGTAATTTCAGAAATTCTTTTTGCAACATATCTATGAGAAATTCCATGGAATCCGTATTTTCTTATTTTATAATCTTCATAATATTTATATGGTAATTGATAAATAAAAGCTTTTTCTTCCATTGTTTGATGGAATGCTGTATCAAATACAGCTACCATTGGAGTTTTTGGTAATAACTTTTTACAAGCTTTTATTCCAGCTAAACCAGCAGGATTATGTAATGGTGCTAAAGTAATATTTTCTTTTATTGCTTTAATTACTTCATCATCAATTAATACTGAATTTTTAAATTTTTCTCCACCATGAACAATTCTGTGTCCAACAGCACCAATTTCATCTAAATTTTCAATTACTTTATATTTTTCACTTGTAAGTAATCTTAAAATTTCTGAAATAGCTTCTTCAAAATTTCTTGCTGGATGCTCTAAAACAACTTTTTCTCCTCTTACATTAAAACGAAGTGATGATCTTGAACCACCAATTCTATCATAATGTCCTTTCATAATTCTTTCATTTTTTTCCATATCAATTAATTGACATTTTAAAGATGAACTTCCACAATTTAATACTAATACTTTCATTAGCTACTTCCCCCTTAATTTAAAATAGAAAACATATTCACAATATATAATCGAAAATCCGTTATAATTTGTTCATTTTGTAAATTCTTTGTGAAAATAGTTAAATTTACTAAAAAAACAAAAAGCGTGGTACGAATTTTGTTTGTACCACGCTGCATTTTATTCAATTATTTTGCTTCTACTAAAGATTTTGTATCTCTTGCGATAACCATTTCTTCATCTGTTGGAATTATATAAGCTAATACTTTAGAATCTTCAGTTGAAATTTTTGTTTCTACTGATTTAACATTATTTTTCTCTAAATCTAATTTTAATCCCATCCATTCTAAGTTTTCACAAATTTTCTTTCTTATATTTATTTGATTTTCACCTATTCCACCTGTAAATACAACTGCATCAATACCTTTTAAAGATACTGCATATTTTGCAACAAATTGTGCAATTATTTTTGTAAACATTTCAATTGCTATTTTAGCTTTTGGTTTATCTTCTTCATAAGATGCTAGTTCTATTTCTCTAAAGTCTGGATTTAATCCTGTCATTCCATATAATCCTGATTTTTTGTTTAATAATGTATTAACTTCTTTTGCTGTTAAGTTTTCTCTTTCCATTATTTCAGTTACAACTGATGGATCTAAATCACCAGATCTTGTAACCATTGCGATTCCTCCTAAAGGAGATAATCCCATTGATGTATCTATTGATTTTCCTCCGTCTATAGCACAAATTGAAGCACCTTGTCCTAAGTGACATGTAACAATTTTTAAGTCTTCAATTGGTTTTCCTACTATTTCTGCACATCTTCTTGAAACATATAAATGACTTGTTCCATGGAAACCATATTTTCTTATACCATATTTTTCATAAAATTCATATGGTATTGGATATAAGTAATTTTCTTCTGGCATTGTTTGGTGGAATGCTGTATCAAATACACCTGCCATTGGAACTCCAGGCATAGCTTTTTGACAAGCTCTCATTCCTAATACACCAGCTGGATTGTGAAGTGGCGCTAATGGTGAACAAGATTCAAATTTTGCAATAACATCTTCATCTATAATAACTGATTTATTAAATATTTCTCCACCGTGAACTAATCTATGTCCAACAGCATCAATTTCAGATAACGATTTAATTACGCCATATTCATCATGAACTAATTGTTCTAATATAATTTTTAAAGCTTCTTCATGATTCATAACTGGTGATTTTGTAACATATTTTTCACCATTTACTTTGTGCGTAACAAAAGCTTCTTGTTCTCCTATTCTTTCAAAATTCCCTTTTGCTAAAACTGTTTCACTTGTCATATCAATTAATTGATATTTTAAAGATGAACTTCCGCAATTTACTACTAAAACTTTCATTTATTTCCTCCTAAAATTATTATTAACTATTAAACCAAAAATATATTTTAATTTATTTTTATATTATTTCAGTAATCTATTTTATTCAACCACGATATTTAAACTTGGATGAGAATATAGTACTTTTCCCAATACTGCAGAAATAAATATAGTAATTAAAAATAATATTACATAAAATATTATTTTATTTCCTGTTTGCTTTTTTTCTAAAATTCCTTTTTTAATATTTTTATAATAAATAGATATATTGAATATAAAAGCACAAATTGCAGGTACAGGATTAAGCATAAAATGTCCACATGAACAAACAGCTATGTGTAATACTGCTAATAATATAATTTCAGATGTAAATATACCTAAATTAATTAAATTTAAATAGCTTTTATATTTTACATTCTCGTCATCACTAAACGAATTCAAATATGCTTTAATTGAAACTACAAAAAACGCTAATAATGCAATTACTGCTATTGGAGTATAAATAAATATCAATGGAAAAAATGCATATTTCATTATACTCTCTATTATAAGTATTATAATAAATACAATACTAAATTTTTCTAGAATTTTAGTTAATTTTGTTTCCATCTATATAAATTTCACCTCATCTTATGCTTGTGCTTGAACAGCTGTAATTGCAACCACACCAGCTATATCTTCTGCAGAACATCCTCTCGATAAGTCATTTACTGGTCTTGCAATACCTTGGCAAAGAGGTCCATATGCTTCAGCTTTTGCTAATCTTTGTGTTAATTTATATCCGATATTTCCAGCATTTAAATCTGGGAATATTAATGTGTTTGCAGCTCCAGCAATCTCACTATTAGGTGCTTTACTTTTTCCTACTGAAGGTACTATAGCAGCATCTAATTGCATTTCTCCATCAACTTTAATTTCTGGATATGTTTCTTTTACTATTCTTGTTGCATCTATAACTTTTTGTGTTAATTCTGATTTTGCACTTCCCATTGTAGAATATGAAAGCATTGCAACTTTAGCTTCTTTTCCTACTAATTGAGTAAAACTTTCGCTTGAAGAATGTGCTATCTCTGCTAATTGTTCAGCTGATGGATTTTCATTTAATCCACAATCTCCAAATACAAATACTCCATCTTCTCCATATTCGCAATCTGGTACAACCATTAAAAAGAAGGCTGATACTAGTTTTGTTCCTGGTGCTGTTTTTAAAATTTGAAGTGCTGGTCTCAATGTATCTGATGTAGAATGAATTGCTCCTGATACTAATCCATCAGCATCATTCATTTTAACCATCATCATACCATAATAAACTTCATCTTTTACTAATTCTTCTGCTTGTTCTAGTGTCATGCCTTTTGCTTTTCTTAATTCATATAAGTTTTCAGCATAAACTTTAGCGTTTTCTGCTTTAACTGGATCTACTATTATTGCTTTAGAAATATCCAACCCATTTTCTTCAGCCATTTTTCTAATATTTTCTTCATTACCTACTAAAACAACATTAGCATAAGCTTCTTTTAGAACTGTAGCAGCTGCTGTTACAACTCTTATATCTGATGCTTCAGGTAATACAATTGTTTTCATGTCTTTTCTTGCTCTATCTTTAATTCCATCAATAAAATTCATTTCTTAATCCTCCTATTTTATTCTAAACCATTATATATAAGTTTTTCTTTAAAGTCAATGAATTAACATTCAAAGAAAACATTTTATTATTCTGACTTTCAGCTAGTTGAAAGTTACCAAAAAATATGGTAAAATATGGTTTCCATAAAACATATGAATTAGGAGGTAACTTTATGGTGGCAAATGAAACTATTAAGAAGAAAGGCGGTAAACGGAAGATAAGTATTCTTTTGGCAATTGTCTTGAGCATTTCTTTGTTGCTCACTGGTTGTACCGATCAGCAAAAAGAAGACACTTTAGATTTGCTCATTGACATTGTCGTCCAAATTCTCAGTCCGGATGAAACCAATAATCCTACTGAAGAACCTGGAAATACAGACATTCCCCTTGCTGTCGAAGGCGAAATGCAAGTTCATTTCATTGATGTTGGACAGGCAGATGCAACTCTCTTTATCCAAGGAGAACATGTAATGCTTTTTGACGTTGCAACTGCTGGTCGAGGAGATGATGTAGTAAAATACTTGCAGGATTTAAATATCGATTATATCGATGTACTTGTTCTTTCTCATCCACATGATGATCACATGGGTGGTGCAGCCGAAGTGTTAAATAACATTGAAGTTGGAATGGTTTACGGACCTGACATCTTTGATATAATGGAATTTGACAAAAAAGGCAATCCCATTGACACGCCTATTTGGTATGAAGAAATGATCGACGCAATCGACAAAATCGATGAAAAATTGAATAAGGGTATTCCAAAGAAAGAACAAACTTCTATTTGGCATTTTCCGATGAATGAAGATGGCGAATTCGAAAAATTCATGATCGGAGACGCTGTTGTTCAATTCTACGCACCTCTCGAAGATGTTTACTCAGATAAAAATGATTATTCTATTTGCGCCAAAGTTTCCTACGGCTCTATAGATATCATGCTTACTGGTGATGCAACGAGTAGTGTAGAAAAAGCTTTATTAGAACAAAATTATGATTTAGATGTTGAAATTTTCCAAGCTGGACACCATGGCAGTGATACTAGTAATTCCAAGGAGTTCTTAGAGGCCATGACACCCGAGTGTATTGTTATCAGTTGTGGTATGCAAAACAAACATAATCATCCCGTAAAGTCTGTTATAGAACTTTTTAAAAATTTCGGTCTTCCAGTCTACAGAACTGATGAATCGGGCAATATTATTATGACCACAGATGGAACTGAATACATTTTCAGTGCAGAACCTGGTACGTACACCAGCGGAAAAGAGTACAACGATCAGAAAGGAAAATAAGATGCCAGAAAACATTTTATTCATGCAAGTTGAAGATGGTTTCGTAACATTCGAAAGACAAACCAAAGAAACCATTATCTATCCGCTTTGCATGGTTCCTAACGAATTCCAAAAAGAAGGAAAACTTTTAAGAGCAATCGTTCATGATGAGAATAACATCGAATTCATTGGCTTTGTTCCTGAAAGTGAAAATCAAGCAAGGCGAGATAAAATCCATTCAAGAACGAAAAGTCTTCGTAATCGTATTCGAAAAAGAAGACGTTTCAAGTTTTTTTAAAAAGCCAAAAACGAGCAGGGACTTCCCTGCTCGTTCTTTATTTTTTATTATATTCATCACAATATTTTTGTATTGGACACTCCTCACATTTTGGTTTTCTTGCATCACAAATTTTTCTTCCATGCCATACTAACAAATGATTTACATCATAATAATATTCTTTTGGAATTACTTTTAATAAATCTTGTTCAACTTTTTCAGGAACTGTTTCTTTTGAAAAACCAATCTTATTTGATATTCTCTTTGCATGAGTGTCTACTGCAATTCCTTGTGGATTATGAAAAGCTTCAAGCATTACTACATTTGCACTTTTTCTTCCCACTCCAGGCAAACTTTGTAAATCTTCCATATTTTCAGGTACTTTCCCATCAAACTTATCTATTAATTTTTGACTACATGCTTTTATATTCTTGGCTTTATTTTTATAAAAACCACATGGATGAATTATTTCTTCTAATTCTTCCAACTCTATTTTCGCCATTTTTTCTGGAGTATCATATTTATTAAACAAATTTGGTGTAGTTTTATTTACCCTTTCATCTGTACATTGAGCCGCTAACATTACTGAAATTAACATTTGAAATGGTGTTTCAAAATCCAAACTACAAACAGCATCCGGATAAAATTCTTTTAAAATTTCTACTATTTTTATTGCATCTTTTTTTGATTTCATATAAATTACCTTTACTTATTTAATATGAGCTAATTAAAAATAATTAGCTCATATCTTTTATTTATTATTCTAAAATTTCAATTGCAGATTCTGAATCTTCAGATTTATTTTTTCTTATTATACTTCCAATTATATATCCAAATCCATATAAGGATACTATCCCTTTAATTAATCCTCCTACTGTTGGTATGAAGTTTGCACATTGAACTAATGTAAATATAATAAACGCCACAAACCAAACTAAAACTTTAGATTTTGTTTTGCCTTGTAAAATTGCTTTTGTTATTTCTATTGAAGCAACAGGAAGCGTAATCTTCCAGAAAATAAACCACAATACTATTGCTAAGAAAAGTGCTACTGGTATACCTATAATTGTTATCATTAATGCAATTATTATTCCTACTGTTATAAAGTAATATACCAAACCATAAATAGTATCCAAAAATCCTTTTTCTTTTAAATTAGATGTTTGGATTGATTTTTTAGATGCAAATATTACTATAATTGCAATAATTATTAATCCAGTCATTTCAGAAGATACAAATAAAAATAATGCAATTCCTTTTATAACACTTTCTCCAATTTTCTCCATTTGAGCTTCGCTTTTTTCAAAATCTGCAGTTACATCTTCTACTATTTTAATTTCATTTACATTTAATGAATTTCCTAATACTTCTTTACTAGTTGTTAATACACCATTAACTTTACCTTTTTCTTCAATTTGAGCTTGACCACCAATAATATGTGCATCCCTATTTATTGTTCCAGCCATATTTAAATTAGCTCCAACAACTTTTAAATCTCTACAATTTGTATTTTCTAAAACGCTCATATTTTCTGCGATAGCATATATATCTTCTACATTTCCATATATTGTCAAATTAGTTGCTAATGCATACACAGAACCTTCTATGTTTGAATTAATTGAAACATTATTTCCTAACACAAACACATTTCCATCAATATTTTCAGATGAAATATTAATAACTTCTCCAATTAAATATAAATTTCCATTTACATTTTCTTCAACAGAAATATTTTCTTCAGAAATAAACACATCACTATTTATTGTATTCATTTTGTCTAACACATCATTATCAATTGAATCTTTCATTAGATTTAAAATTTCTTTTTGATCTTCTTCCATTTCAATAGTATTTAATCCTGTTGCAAATGATACCGAAGCAATCATAATTGTTAAAACAAAAAATGTAATTGTTACTTTTAAAATATTTTTCATATGTTTTCTCCTTATACTTTATTTTAATTTAGATACAGCATCTGCTATATTTTCTGCATTAATTAAATAACTTCCTGCGACTAATATATTAGCTCCTGCTTCTACAGCACTACTTGCTGTTTTATCATTTATTCCACCATCTACTTCTATATTAATATCAATTCCATTTTCATCAATATATTTTTTTAATTCTTTAACTTTTTCTAAAGTTTCTGGAATTAATTTTTGCCCACCTTTTCCTGGCACTACTGTCATAACTAATACCATATGAATTTGTTCTAAATATGGTTTTATTTCTTCTAGCTTTGTATCTGGACTAATTGAAATTCCTACTCTAGAACCACTTCTTTTAATCTCATCTATTGCATTTTTTGTTCTCTCTTCTGTTTTTGTTGCTTCTATATGGAATGTTAATATTTCTGGTTCTAACATTAAATATTCATCTATAAATTCCTCTACATTTTCAACCATTAAATGAACATCTAAACCTAAATTTGAAATATGAGAAATTGTTAAAGCATAATCTTTCATTAACTCTGTTGTATCTTTTTCTACAAATTTCCCATCCATAACATCTATATGGAAATAATTAATTTTTCCTGTCTCTAAATTATAAAAAGTTCTAACTGCATTCTCTTTTTCTACAGTTAATATTGATGCTGCTACTTCTGTCATATACTCATCCTTTCTTTACTAAAATGAGGCATGATTTTTTTCATGCCTCATCAAATTTACTATTTTACAGATACAGTTTGATCTCCTTTATTGAAATCTACTGTTTGTTCATATTTTGTAACTCCGTTAACTTTAACTTTCAAAATTTTTACACCTGATGTTGTCCATGATTTTGTAATATCCGTTTTATTCATTGGATAACTATCACTTAAAATTGTATCTTCTCCAACTTCTAATACTAAAGTTGCTTTTTCAACTGATGGTGTATTAGTTGTTGTAACAGTATTTCCATTTTCATCAACTGTTTCAGAAACAGTTGGTTCTGGATCTGTATAATTTGTTAAAGATTTTAAGTTAACATTTACAGTAAGTGTTGATTTAGCTGGTTGTTTATTTACTATTAATTCAATTGAATCCCCTTCTTTTAATGTTTTTCCACCACTTACACTTTGAGAGATTACTACTCCATCTGATTTTGAAGCATTTTCTTCATAATTTACATTAACAATTAATCCTAAGTCCGCTAATGTTTGAACAGCTACGCCTTCAGGTTGATTTAAAACGCTTGGTACAGGAACGTCTTTAAATGCACTACCTATACTCACAGTTAATTTAATCACTGTAGCTGCTGTTATTTCTTCTCCCTCTTCAGGATTTACAGCAATTACAATTCCTGCTTCTACAGTTTCACTATTTTCTTCTATTGCTTCATATTTTAATTCTAAATTATCTAATTCTTTAGTTACATCTTCATATTTTTTGCCAACCATTTTCTTTGGTAATGTAACTATTTTTTGACCTTTACTTACAACTAAAGTTACTTTTTCTGTAACATTAATTCTAAATTCATCTCCTGCATATTCTGGTGTTTGTTTTATTACATAACCTTCTTCTACAGTATCACTATATTCTTCTTCAAATTTTATTTCTTTAAATCCTAATTCTTCTAATTGTTTTTTTGCATCTTCTTTTTTTACTCTTCCAAGACCATCTGCATTACCAATCAAGTTTGGCATCGCTACTTGGTCAGGTCTATTTCCGTTAAGTAAAGCTATTGTTCCAGCCATTGCAAATATAAATAATAAAATTGCAACTAATACTCCTGTTACTGGTGCTGCCCACTTATGTTTAGAATAAAACGCTTTCACTTTGTTTTCTTTTTTCTTAGAATTTACTTCTTCTTGATTAACTCTTGGAGCTTTTCTATCATTATTTTTTTCCATTTCTAATTCATATATAGTTGGAATTTTTTGTGTTGGAGAATCATCTGATCTAGTAGCTAATACAACAAAATCTTCGTTTGGTTTTTTTAGTGCTAAAGATAAATCTCTTAACATTTCTGAAGCATTTTGGTATCTTAAGTTTGGATCCTTTTGCATAGCTTTTAATATAATTCTATTAACACTAACAGGTATTGTGTCGTTGTATCTCATTGGATCTACTGGTTCTTCTTGAACTTGTTTTAATGCAACTGATACTGGAGTATCTGCATCAAATGGAACTTTTCCTGTTAACATTTCATACATTACAATTCCAAGTGAATATAAATCTGATTTAGCATCTGTATATCCACCTCTTGCATGTTCTGGTGAAAAATAATGTACAGATCCAATTGTTGTACCAAAAGCTGTTATTGTTGAATTTGATACTGCTTTTGCTATACCAAAATCTGTTACTTTTGCTATACCATCTTCTGTTATTATTATGTTATGCGGTTTTATATCTCTATGTATTATATTATTTTTGTGGGCCATTTCTAAAGCTGATGCTATTTGAATAGCAATATTTACTGACCATTTCCAAGATAATCTTCCATCTTCTGTTATTATTTCTTTTAAAGTTTTTCCTTGAATCAATTCCATTACAATATAATATAAATTATCTTCATTACATACATCAAAAATTGAAACTATATTGGGATGATTTAGACTAGCTGCAGATTGTGCTTCTGTATTAAATTTTTTGATAAATTCACTGTCTGTCGTAAATTCATCTTTCAATACTTTTACTGCTACATATCTGTTTAGTATGTGACATTTTGCCTTATAAACTAATGCCATTCCTCCATTACCAATTTTTTCTAGTACTTCATATCTGTTATTTAACATTTTACCTATAAGATTCATAATTATCTCTCCTTAGTTTCTTCTTCACCAACTTCGATATTATCAACTATAATTAGTGTAATATTATCGTATCCCCCAAGTTCGTTGGCATTTTTAATTAAAGCATCTTCTGGTTTTTCTGGATTATTAAGTAATAAACTATATATTTCATTATCTCTTAACATATTTGTTAAGCCATCTGAACACATTAATAATATATCATCTTTTAAAAATCCTTTACATATAACATCTGGTTCTACTGTTTCACTGCACCCCAATGCTTTCATTAGCATATTTTTCTTAGGATGGTTGTAAGCTTCTTCTTTTGTAATTGTTCCTTCTTTTAAAAGTTTTTCTACATAGCTATGGTCAGTTGTAAGTTTTCTTATTATATTTTTTCTTATTCTATATACTCTACTATCTCCAACATGACCTATAAATACTTTGTTATTATATATTAAGCAAACATCTAAAGTTGTTCCCATATCATGTAAATCAATTTTTTCTTTTGATTTTTCATGAACAACTGTGTTTGCATATTCTACAGCATTTCTTAATAAGCTCAATATACTTTCTCTATCTTTTTTACATTTTTTAAAGTTAGTACTAATATAATTTTTTGTACTAGCTACTGCAAGAGAACTTGCAATTTCGCCACCTTTATAACCGCCCATTCCATCTGCTAGAATATATAACTTAATTTCATCTTTATTTAAATCTGATACATAAAAACTATCTTGGTTCATTTCTCTAGCTCTTCCTATATCAGATTTAGCTAAAATCCTCACGACTTACCTCACCTCTTTACTCTTTTTTCAAATTCTGTTTTCTCAATTGACCACAAGCCGCTGAAATATCAGATCCTAATTCTCTTCTTATTGTAGCAACAATTCCATGGTCATTTAGGTAATCTCTAAATTTAATTATATTTTCATTTGTACTTTTTGTATATTTTCCATCTTCAATTTTATTTATTGGAATTAAATTTACATGTGAAAGCATTCCTTTTAATAATTTTGCTAGCTCTCTTGCATCATCTAAATTATCGTTATTATCTTTTGCTAAAGCATATTCAAAAGAAATTCTTTTATTTGTTTTTGTTATATAATATTTACATGCTTTTATTAATTCTTCTATTGGATATGCATTATTTATTGGCATCATTTCACTTCTTGTTTTATTATTACTACTATGAAGTGAAACTGACAAAGTACATTGCATTTGTTTATCTGCCAATTCATATATTTTTGGAACTACTCCACTTGTAGAAATACTAATGTGTCTTGCTCCTATATTTAATCCTTTTTGATTGTTTAAAATCTTAATAGACTTCATTACATTATCATAATTGTCTAATGGTTCTCCTATTCCCATAAAAACAATATTTGATATTTTTATTCCAACATCTCTTTCAATGGCAAGTAATTGTTCTACAATTTCTCCTGCCTCCAAATTTCTTGAAAAAGGAATTCCTGTTGATGCACAAAATTTGCATCCCATTTTACAGCCAATTTGACATGATACACATATAGTATACCCATGATGATATTGCATTAATACACTTTCTATTAAATTCCCTTCACCATCTTGAACATCAAATAAATATTTTTTTGTTCCATCTACAGATTCTAATTTTCTTACTATTTCAAATAATCCTAAAGAATAATTTTCATCTAATTTTTTTCTTAAATCCAAAGATAAATTAGTCATTTCTTCAAATGATTTTACTTTATCTTGATAAAGCCATTTAAAAATTTGCTCCGCTCTAAATGGTTTTTCACCTAACAATTTCAACTCTTCTTTTAGATCATCTAAATCATAATTTTTAATATTTTTTTTCAAGGTTTACCCCCATTATATATAGTTTGGTTATATCATATAATCATTTTTTTTACAATATATTTTTTCAAGATTTAACATAAACATAACATAGTAATGTCCCTGGAAGCCATTGGAAATTTCCGCAGGCTTCCTCACATTTTGATAATAGAATTAACTTTTGGGCTTTAACAAATCCATATTGCTTTCAAGAACTCTTTCTATTTCTTTTTGTTCAGAAATAATAGTATTAAATGATAAAAAAAACATATCAGTTCCATACTTAAAACAAAGTTCATTACTTACAAAATCTTTATTCGGAATTGTCTTTTTTAGTTCTGTTGATAATTCAATTAGATATTCCTCTAACTGATATCCAATTTCATTCTCTCTAACTCTAATGTCTCCGTCAAAATTATAGTTTTGGTAATAATATTGGATATTATATTTACCATCCTCATATAATCCTATAATAACGTCATCAGTCAGATACCCCGCAAAATCATAGCTATCGATATCAACAATAATCTTGCCTTCATTGTAAAGTTTTCCCATCATCCGAAAACAAACGTCTACAACGCAAACATTTCTTACGGCTATTTTAGGATACATTCCCATCATACTGTTACCTCCCTTAGTTGTCACTTTTCTATCATTTGTATATATTAACATAATTTGTTGTGTTTTTCAAGTTTTTCTTTAATTATCAAGCATTTTAACCATTATTTATGTGTATTTTTTCATAAAAAACGAAGACTATATAAGATATAGTCTTCATAATTTATTTTTTTAATATTTTTCTCACGGGAATCTCTATCAATAATTCTAATTTTCTACAAATATTCAATATATGAAATACAATAACTTGTAAGAAATTAATATTATTATATTTTTTATGATAATACATTTTGCTTACAAATAATTGTTTCATTTTTTTGTAATAACTTAATGTTTTTCCAATTGTTTGACTTTCATAATGAATAAATTTTTCACTATTTAAACTAACAATTTTATATTCTTTCTCTGCAATTCTTTTTGCTAATATATCTTCTTCATAAAATAAAAACACATCTTCATCCAATAATCCAATTTCTTTTAATACAGAATCTTTTATTATAAAGAATGCTCCAGATATAGCTTCTACTTCTAATAGTTCCTTTTCATAATCTTTTTCTAAATATTCACCATTTCTTAATACTTTATAAAAAATTATTTCTAAAACTCTTGTTGAATGAACTACATCCAGCCAAAATGTTCTCATTTTCCAACTACTTCTACGAATTGGATTATTATCTTTATTAAACATTCTTGGGGCTATAACACCAATTTTAGAATCATTTTCAGACACACTTAAACAATGTTTTATTGCCTCTTCAGTAACAGAAATATCTGGATTTGAAATTATGTAGTAATCATATTCTTCATTTAAACTTTGAAGATATTGAATTCCAAAATTATTACCATAATCATATCCACCATTTTTATCTGATTTTATTACTTTAACTTTATCTGATTCTAATTTTTGTAATTTTTCAAAAGTTCCTGTAGTAGTAGACTGATTGTCTACTACTACAATTCTATTTATTACATCATATTTGGTTATTGTATCTACATATTTTTCTGTATCATCTACATCATTATAGTTTACTATAATAACTGCTACTTTCATATTAACTCCTTCGACAAACACTAAATCATTATATCAACATCTTGAGCATCTTTCATATTTTCGCCTAATTGTAATTTAGAGTCTAATAAATCTGTAAAATTCTTCTTTTCACTATTAAATACTTTTAGTCCTAATTTTTTACAAACTTGTTTTAATTCTTTTAAAGCACTTCTTATTTCTTCAACATCTTCTGGTTTAAAATAAGTAATTTTCCCATCTAATATTTCTTTAAATGAATTTAAAGGTATTGCTATTCCAACAATTTTATCCATCGGAATATCGTCAAAATACCTCAACTCATCCACTAAATTTGTTGAAGGTCCCATACCTTCAATATTCGTATGCGGTGGCAAATATTTGGCATCAATATCATCCGAAATCACAAAAACCATACAGTTGTCAATCCATCCTCCTCTTGCAGAATTAAATATCCAACTTTCATCAGTGTAATCATAGTTCTCGTTTTTTCTATATAGACAAATATGTTTAAGACTTTCATCTGTACAGTTTCTGACATCTTTTCTGTTTTTTATTCCGCCACTATTAATAATTTCCAACATATATTCAACTGATTCTTTATCCAAGCCAAATGGTTCAAATCCATGATAAAAATAATGTCTCATTTATTTCACCTCTAAAATTCTGTTTTTTTAAGAATAACACCAGCTTCATTTTGGAATACAACCTCATAATCTTCTGTATTTTTATATTCATCCGCTGTATATAAAACAAAGTATTTTTTTGTTTCATCTTTTAAGAAATCTTCTACGTCTGTTTCAACAACAGCAAATTGAAGATCATTTATTGAAGCTCCTCCTGATTCTGCTCTTGATATTACATACATCCAAGCTTTACAGTTTGTATTCATTCCACCAACAATCATATTTTTTAGAGTTATATCTTCAACATTTTGCATTGCTTCTGCAAGTTTTACTCTATTTGCATCAACTAAACAAGATGCATTTATATTTAAAATTCCTAAAACATTAGTGTCATAATAAATTCCAGCTAAAGAAGGAGTTTTACACACATCAAAAAGTGTTGGTCTTTTAGCTTGTAATTTTGCTTCCCAACCATTTGTTGCTGATAAAACAATAATCACCCATATTGCTAAACAAGAAGTTGCAATTACAAACAATTCTTTATTTTCATCTAAACTTGCCATAACTTCTACAGCTATATCCACAAGTAGAATCCATAATAAGAAATACATTTTGTAGTAATAATATGGTGAGACAATTCCATATACAACACCAAAGAACATCAATAAAGTTTGTCCACCAATTAACGCTAAAGCTACTGTTTGAAAATTTATTTTTTTATCTTTTATTGTTTTATAAATAAACAATATTACAAATGGAATATAGAATAGAAAATCTTGATATAAAGATTTATAAATTCCACCTTCAAATCCAATTGCATCTGTTAATTTGTTTTGATCACTATCTGTAAATGTTGGTATTACTAAATAGAATATTGATAATATTGTTACTATTAATAAAAGACCTGTTACCCATATAGTTGATTTTTTAAAGAATTTCAAATATGATTTTTCTTCTTTTTTTCCAAAATCTTTTATAAACACATATATACAAATAAATGCAAATAGTGGTGGCACAAATAAGCAATATGAGAAAATTATTCCAACTCCCAATAAAACAATTATTGGTAATTGTACCCAGAAATTCATTTCTGCTTTTTCATATTCTCTTGCCATATAAAATAATGCTGTTGCAAACATTAAACAAACACTCAAATATGAAAATCCATGTAATAAACTAGTATATGGATATGCAAATGCATAAAGCATTAATAGTACCATTCCTATTACATACGATTTTTTGTTATGTAATTTTTCTGATATTAACATGAAGAATGATAATACAACTAATGCCATTATCCCAGTTTCAAAAACTTTAAATGCAACATAATCTTCCCAGCCTGGAATCACATCTCTTACTATATTCATAAATATACCTGTATTTATGTAAGCACCTGTTTGCATTGTTTTAAAATTATATCCAGTTGTATTATTAATTTTTGCTAAAGCTTTCATTTCATCTGCAAAATTTGTTGCTGCACTGTAATGCATACAAGCATCAACTGATGCGTTTGCAACTGTTTTTGAAAGCGGTGCATATTGATCCACTGCCATATAGCAAACAATTGCTAAACAAATTAAAGCTCCAATAAAGTCTTTTATTTTTATTTCGAAACTTTGAATGCCTCTATCTTTATAAATCTTAAATCCTAATCCTGCAGCCACTATTAAATCTGCAATTGATAAAAATAATAAATTAGTTGTAACATTTAGACATCCGAACACCATGCAGACTAAGATATTAAATCCCAAATAACAAATTACACTTAATATCAAATGATTTACTAAGTTTTGTTTACTTTCAGATTTTTTGAAAAGTACAAATATACTTATCAAAGCAATTACTGTTAATACATAGAAAATTCCCATAAATTTTCTCCTTTTTATCTTCCTTTTATTTGAGCAACATAACCGTTTTCGTTTTCAAATAGAATTTCGATTTCACTCATTTCTCTAATTTGTTTTATCTCTTCTTTATATGCATCTTGTCTTTGCATTTCATCCCAAACAAATTTTACTAAATATTTTCTTTCTGAATTATTTAATCCATCTTTTACTGAATATGGATAATTTGCGTCTTGTACAAAATTTTGATAAGGCATTTTTTCTGATGTTAGTTCCATCATTGCAGTAGCCCAAATTCTGTTATAATATCCATCCGTCATTAATATAATATTGTCTGCACTTAAATCTTTTACATTATCTCTTGCCCAAAGAGCAATCTCCACAGAACCTTCATTAAAATTTGAAGTCATATCTATTAATTTTCTATAATTACAATTTTCATCAAAATATATTCCCACAAAATTTGGAAGTGCATGTTTTTCAACTTCTCCTATTACATGACCAGCTTTTATCCAAACCCAACTGCATACAAATAATCCCCAAATTATTACATATACATATCCTGATATACATATTTTTTCTAAATCTATTTTTTTAATAATATTTTGAATACAATTTAATAATTTTGTTAATTTTATTTTTGAAGCAATTTTTTCTATAATTTCATTTATTTTTTCTAAATTAATTTTTCTATTTAATCCCGGAACAGCCGTATAGAAAATTAAAAATGCAAACATAAATAATTTATATACAGTGTTTAAAGGTGCACCACTTAATATTTTGTAAAGTGCTAATATTGAAATAATTGCAATCCAATTTATTTTTCTTCCTTTTAATACATCCCCTAATAAAAGATATATCATCATAACAACTGCAAATATCTTCAAAATTATATAAGACGGAACTGCTTTAAACGTCAAAAATGCATATAGTAATCCAAATAGAACTATATCTATTCTTATATTTTTTTCATCTACAAATTTATTTATCAATTCTGCGGTTACATTAAATATAACAATCCATAAAATATAATAAGTTTTTAACATATAATATTCAGACACGTATCCAAATGCCATGCCTATATTTAGAAGAGCAAAAAATCCAACAATTATAACTGCAAAAATGTCCGAATATTCTAACTGTTTATTTTTGAATTTTTTAACAAATTCAAAAGCATACATTATTGCAAATGGTATATATGCAAAGAAATTTAAATATCTTTCTTTATATATTTCACCATCAATTTTTAAAGCATCAACTAAATTGGTTTGACCTTCTATAAAAAATGTTGGTATAAATAAATATCCAATTCCAGCAGCTGTTACTATTAATAGTAAGCTTGTTATTAATATCGTTGTTTTCTTAAAGAATTTAAAATAAGTTTTTCCTTCTTGAGTAAAATCTTTTAAGAAACAGTATATACATATAGCAGCAAATATTGCTGGTACAAATAAACAATATGAAAAGATCAATCCAGTTGCTAGTAATACAATCAGTGGAACAACAATTTTTCTAAAAATATTTTCTTTAGAATATAACATTTCCACCACTGGTACTAGCATTGCAACCATTGCTATCCCTACTGATAAATATGAAAATCCAAAAATCCAAGAATTATATGGATAACCATACATATATAATGCAAATAAAACTAAACTTCCAATTAATCCTCTTTTGGTTTTTATTTTATCTATAAAACAACTGTAAAACGCCAATCCACTTATGAATAGAACTATAACTTCAAATATTTGATATATGTAGCAATGTTCTAGTCCTGTAATTCCATTTATTACATTCATAAATATACCATCATTAATATAGGCGCCAGTTTGCATTACATTAAAATTAAAAAATGTTTTATCTTCTACATTTATAAATATTTTTAAATTATCTGAATAATGTTTTGCAGCACGATAATGCACTGCAGAATCTACAGCTCTATGAGTTATATCTCCATTATGAATATATAAATCTTTAAAAAACATTACTCCAAAAATAACAAAAATCAATAATAATCCAGCTACACTTAATTTTGAAACACTGTATTTTTGAATTTCTTTTTTTACAACCGCTTTATACCCTAAAATCATTGAAAATACTAAATTTATTAAAGATAAAAGCCATAAATGTGAAGTAATATTTAAAAGACCAAGTAACATTCCTAAGAAAATATTGTATCCAAAAAATGTTACTGTAAAAATTATTAACCATTTAATGAAATTTAATTTTTCATTTGTCTTTTTAAACAACATAAATGCTACAGCTAATACTATAACTGATAGTACATATAATATCTCCATTGTTTTTTCCTTTCTCAAACAACTTTAATTGCTAAAATAATTAACAATTCATTTTTTTGCGTTCTTTATACAAAATTACTCTTGTTGCTATTACATATAGAATAAATTGAATAGCCAAAGTTGTTGTACACGAGAATGTTGCCCCATTTATTCCAAACTTCTTAACTAGAACAGTTGAACCAATAAACGCAATTATCATTGATGCAACATAAATTACAAATTGAACAAAAGTATGTCTTATTGTTGTTAAAGTTACTAAATTTATATAAGAAATTGCATAGAATATATATGAACCTATAATCACACATAAATTCATTCTGTATGCGGTTAAATCTAATCCATAAACTAAACCTAAAAATTCTGGTCCGATTAAGAATGCAGCTAAAACTGCAAAAGCTCCGAACGCAATAACTATAAGTTTTATTTTAAAAGTTACTTGATCCATTTCTTTTAATTGTTTATTTTCATACATTTCTTTCATTTTTCCTAAAAATGGCATTACTATAAATTGTGTAAATAATGTCATAACTGTTGCTGGCATCATTATATAACCATAAATCGCTTGAATATCTTCTGTTAAGAAACTATCAATAGCATATTTAGGTGCATTTAAAATATATATTCCAGCAAAAGAATTTACAAAAACAAAAAATTCACTTTTAAAAATCGAAAGAACATTTGATTTATCAATCTTTCTTGTACTATCTATTAGCTTTCTTGTTATCATGAAATAATCAAAAATAGCTAATACTAAAATATTTACAAGTATTACAGCAAAACAAGCCCATCTTAAATCTCTCGTGATTAAATCTACAATTAAAAACGCTGCTATTCCTATAAATCCTTTTAAACTCAAAGATTGCCCTGATTTATATAAAATATCATTTTTCTGCATTACGCCATATAGAATATCAGAAAAAGCTTCTATTCCCTTAAAAATCGCAAGTAATGCAAAAATTGTAGTTTTAAAACCAGAATATTGTTGAATCACAAGAAATCCTGCAGCCCCAACAAACATCATTAAGCAAGTTATAATTCTATTTGTTATATAATCTTTATCAGATATTTTATTTTCAATATCCGTAACTTGACAAAGTCTTCCTGAATACATTGCTAATGTATAAAGTATTGTTGCTGTTGCATAAGCAATTGAAAATATTCCAGCTGTATGTATATCATTAACTCTTGTTACTATTATTAAGAAAAATAATGAGTTAAAAGAGTTTATTCCTGTTCCTAAACTATTCCATATAAAGTTTTTCAAAAATAACTTTTTCTCTGAATCCATTTATAAAACTCCTATTAAAAATATTACTCTTATCATTAAATCATCCATTACATTATTTCTAAGTTGTTTTGGATAAAATGCTTTCTTTAATGCATTTTTAAAAGAGTATTCTTCATTTGAAAATAAATCTATAATATTTTTATTTTCTTCAGACAATTCATAATAGTAATAGTCTTTAAAATTTAACATTTGTTGTTTTATATCCTTCATTCCATCATTAAATAACAAATGTTTTATTCTCCATACTAATAATCTAAAATATCCTTGCCCTTCAGAAGTTGCATTTTCTTTTCTTCTTCTGTATTTAACTGTTGTTACATTATCATAAGCAACATTTCCAAGTCCTACACACAAAAGATATGTCCACCAATCATGAAAGAAACATGTTTTAGGAGTACTTTCTATTATCATATCTCTTGTTTTTTTGTTTACCGTCATTGTCATTCCTTGACCACAGCAAGAAAATAAAGATCTTAAAAATGAATATTTTTTATTTTTAGGACCGCTTCCTAAAAATTTCATTTCTTCATCATAATAATCTGAATTTCCAAATGCCATATTAGGTTTTGAATCATCTAATTTATTCAAAGAATTTACTGCAAGTTCTATTTTATTTTCAATCCAAACATCATCTTGATCTGCATAAGCATAGTAATCAGCCTCAGCAAGTTTCAATAATTCAAAAAAACTTTTTATAAAACCTAAGTTTTCTCCTTGATGTAATATGATATTAGAATTCTTTTCCATATATTCTTTTACAATGGCTATTGTATTATCTTTAGAACCATCATCTCTTACAATTATTTCGATATTTTTATATGTTTGATTTAATATAGAATCTAATTGTTCTTTTATAAATTTTTCGCCATTATATGTAGACATTATTACTGCTACTTTTTTGTTTTCCATTTTTTTCTAGATACCTTTCGTTATTTTACTTTAAAAATATACATTCCATCTTCATCATATACTTTTTCAAAATCAACATCTAATCCATATTCATCTGAATTGATATCTTTATCCTTTGAAAGAATATATTTTATCCCTAATTTTTCTAAATCTTTATAATTTAAATTTATAGAAATATTGTCTGCAAATAACAATTGAATATTTGATTCTTCATTTATTATTGTGCAGTTTACATGTGCATATCTATTATAAATTTCTTTTTGTTTTTCTGCATCTTCTCCTAGGATTTGTTCATACATTTCAATATTTGGATAAATATTAGTAGAATTTAATGTACGAATTCCACTCGCAAGAGCATAGTCATTTAAATACCAATTATCTCCAACCACAACCCAAATCGCTTCTGGATCTTGAGATTTTATTTCTTGCATTTTTTGTGCAACTGGTTTTTTATAAAAAATATCTGTAGTTCTAATAACAGGATTTACTCTAAGACCAGTTATTAATGCTACTGTAATTAATACATACATTGTATAATTTCTTGCTTTTTCATTGTGTATATTCATAACTCCTAAAAATACTGCTAAATATACTAATGAACCAATTATAATTTTACCATTATCTAAATATTGATATCCATCTGCTCCTACAGCAATTGTTGAAAACGCTTTATAAGCAACATATATTGTTGAAATTATCGCAAATGTACAAGCAACATATTTATTAAATAATTTATCTTCTTTTTTTATACTTCCTAATAAATAGATTAATATATATATACATGCAGTTCCAAGTGGTACTGATACTCTACAAGCAGTTGTCATTGACATCAAACTCATATTTGCAAGCCAAGCCGGGAAACCATACACACACCAAACACTTAAGAAACCTGCTACCACAAGCATTGGTATCCAGAAGTGTAAATCTTTTTTATTTCTTATAGCATATATTAATCCAAGAAGCATTGGTATTGGGAATAGTGATAACATAGAAGTATATTCACAAGGATTTAATGGGTATTCTTCAAAAGTAAAGAATATATTATAAAAATATGAATAGTTGTTAATAGCTCCTCCACCAATTTCTTGTCTATCTCCAGGATAATCAGTATTCATTGTTGCATCTATTGCATCTTTTGAAAAAATGTACCATCTTCCAATTAATAAAGCTAAACATACAATTGTCATAACAATGACTAAAACATCATGTAACGTAAATCTATAATTTCCATATTTTATATTTTTGATCAAAATCCACGCAACTAATGCTAAGAATAAATATCCAAAAGATATTTGCCATGCTGGATATAATTCTAAAACATAGGATAATCCAGCAATTAAAATTCCTAATGCGCACAGATATTTATTTTTCTTCTTATCTGTATTCATAAATTTATCTAGTAAAACAATTACTATTTGTCCGTATATCAAAACATGCATACAATACCACCATTGTACTGCTGCTGAGAAAGTTATTACTAACATTCCACATAAAGATAATTTTTTATTTCTATTTGTAAGAATTAAACATAGTTCGTATGCTCCAAGCATCATTGCAACTAATCTTCCATACCAATAAAAACTTAATCCCATATCATTTCCAAAAAGTAAAAATCCAATTTGAAACGGTCTTCCAAGCATTAATATGTCAAACACCGGTGCTTTAGCAACAGTAAACATTTCTGTTTCTGTTCCCCTTAAAACATTTCCAAAATAACTAAACGGTGTTGTTGAATTTGCTTGTGATAATATATAAGGTGTTGAAGTTGCCCATTCATCAGTTCTTATTGTTCTTGCAGTTCCAAGCAACGGATGAAATCTTGTATCATCATGTTGTGGTTGAATTGCAGCAAAAGCATGGAAATGAGTTATTGAAGAACCTGAATATTTAAATATCATTACAAACAACAAAAAGGCACAAGCAATTTTGTACCTATTTTTATGAATAAACTCATACATATTTGACAATTTAAATACGAAATGTATTCCAATAAACATATAGATTATTGAAACTAATATTATTCTGTTTTTTGAAATAAATTGTGGATACCATCTTCTAAATATTGTATATTCACAAATTGTTGCAAATGCTAAAGCAGCAAATGCAACTAATATTAATTTTGTTTTTGTGAAATTATCTTTATTTAGAAAATACAACAATTTACTTATAATTTTGTTTTCATTACAAATTTCTTTTGTTTTATCAGTAATTTTTTTCATTGCTGATTTTATTTTTTCAATAACTTTCATTCTTTTTCCTTTTTCGTTTTTACCATTTTACTTCTAATTTAAGTACATCTAATACAAATCTATTTACCCAAATATAAACTATTGGAATATGAAGTCTGTAACATAAATGTACTCCCCATATTAAGAAAGATTTTAATCCTCCTTTAATACAATGACCTAATTTATAATGTCTACATTTTCTCCAATCTGGAAATTCTGTATCTAAATATTTAATAATTTCTTTTAAAGCTTTGTTTATATTAACTTCTTTATCATAAGAAAGCATAAATGCCCAAGAAATTGCTAAATGTAAAAATGCCATTGCAGATAATGTTTCTTTATAATCATTATATTTACCTATTTTTTTAGCATTATCTCTTGTTACAATTAAATATCTTTTCAAGTTTTCAATATCTTTTTCATTCATATTATGAATTTGAGAACTTGAACGTAAATAGTAATGATATAAAACATCTGGAATAAATGTTAATTTTTTCGCTCCATACATGTAAGAATGAATTAAAAATAAAGTATCATTACATCCTCTAAAAGGTAAAAATTCTAAGTCTTTTACTAGTTCTCTTCTATATAATTTATTCCATAAAGAAGGGTTAGCATAAACTATAAAATCGTCATTCCAATCAACATCTTTATTCATTGTTCCATGTTGTGTCATTTCTGTAGATACTGTTTTTCCTGTATCTAAATCTACTCTGTCATATCCTGAAAAAGCAATATCAGCATCATTTTCTTTGGCTGCATTATATAGTTTTTCAGCCCAAGTAACTTCTGGAACATCATCACTATCAATAAAACCTACATATTCGCCTGTAGCTTCTTTTAATCCATAAGTTCTAGCAGACCATTCTCCACCATTTTGTTTATGGAATGTTTTTACTTTATTTGGATATCTCGATTTATAATCTTCAATAATTTGTGGTGCAGAATCTTTTGATCCATCATTTACACAAATGATTTCTATATCTTCTAATGTTTGATTTACTAAAGCATCCAAACATCTTGGTACATATTTTTCTAAATTATAAATTGGTACTACAACTGATACTTTGGGAGCCATTTTATTTTTCCTTTCTATCTTTCTTTAAAATTCTTTCACAATCTATTAATCTCATTTCAAATGTTTGTCTTGCATCTCTTATAATATTATCTAATGTTAATCCTGTAAATAATGATTGTAATGTACAAACAAACATTAACATACTTACAATTATTGATGGAACTTTAATTTCTCCAGTTTTAAATAAAGCAATAATTGCTGGTATAACAAATACCATTCCTGCTACAAACATAAAAAACGCAATTATTGAGAAGAAATTTAATGGTTTATAATTTTTGTAAAAACCAAATATTGTTTTAATTACTTTAATTCCATCTGGAATTGTATTTAATTTTGAAGGACTATCTGCTGGTCTGTCTCTATATTCAATTATTACATTCTTAACTTTCATGTTTTTATCCAAACAATGAATTGTCATTTCTGTTTCAAGTTCAAAACCTTTTGACATTACTGGGAATGTTTTAACAAATTTATAACTAAATGCTCTTAAACCTGTCATAACGTCTCTTATATCACTTTTATAAATACTATTTATTAAAGCTCTTACAGTAACATTTCCAACATTATGGAATGGTCTTTTATTTTCTTTAAAATATGTAGACGAAAGTCTATCTCCTATAACCATATCTACATTTTCATCTAAAACTGCATTTATCATTTCTCTAGCACTTTCAGCTGGATATGTATCGTCACCATCAACCATTACATAGCATTCTGCGTCTATTTCTCTAAACATGGTTCTAATAACATTTCCTTTTCCTTGTCTAGTTTCATATCTAACTATAGCTCCAGCTTCTTTCGCTATTTTATCTGTTCCATCTTTTGAATTATTATCATACACATAAATTGTTGCTTCTGGTATTTCTCTTTTAAAATCTTCTACAACTTTTTTTATTGTTTTTGCTTCATTATAGCAAGGTATTAAAACTGCTATTTTGTCCATATTTTTCAATTCCTTTCAAAATCCATTTTTTTCGTTTTTATTATAACATATAATTACATTTTTTCAAATAATATTTATGCTTTTTATCTTTTGTTTTTTTGGCTATTTTTCTAAGCTTTTTCTTCTGTTTTTGATTCTTTTTTAAATATTATTAATTTGCTAAAAACATAGTTACTTAGTATTACTACAACTTGTGCAAATACAGACCATATAGCAACCCATAAATTACTATCTAACCCTAGGAATGTTACAAAGAAGAACATTATTACCATTTCCATTCCTAATGTAACAAGTCTTGCTGTAACAAAAGATACAGCTTCCTTTAAAATTTTATCTGAATTGCTTTTAAAAACTAAAACCCTATTAGTAAAATAAGCAAACACACAAGCTACAATCCATGATATTATTACAGCTGTTTGAAGTTCAAACTCATTTGATGCATCTAATATTGTAAATAAAAGTAAAAATTTAACACCCAAATTAATTATTGTAGCTAGCGCTCCGAAAACTAAATATCTCATTCCTTCTAAATGATTTCTATAAATATCCGCTATTTTCTTTAATTTTATTTTATCTAAAATATTTAAAAAGAAATTTTCTATTGTTTCTAGAATTTCCATTGATTTTGATTTTTCTTCGTTTTCCATCTTTCTACCTTCCAATTTAATCTATTCCATATCAATATCATAATTACAAGTCTTTCTTGTAAAATTGATATTGTAATATGGATCATAGTCTACATATTTTTTCCACTTTTCTTTAAAGTTTTTTGATTCTTGATTAAATCTTTCTTCTTGTTGTTTGGTATATTCATAACCTCTTGATTTTGATTCATAATGAACAAGTTCAACATATGGATTATAAATATTTCTGTAACCTTTTTCTAAAAGTTTCAGACAAAAATCAACATCATTAAATGCAACTTTAAATTTCTCTTCGTCCATAAATCCAACTTCTTCATAAAGTTCTCTTCTACAAAGTAAACAAGCACCAGTAACTGCTGCCACATTTCTAGTAGCTGATTCTCTTCCAAAATAAGCATGTTTTCCATAAGGCAAATTAACAAGCATATTTCCAGCTATACCCGAAAGACCTATTATTATTCCTGCATGCTGAATAGTTTTATCTTCATAGTAAAGTCTTGCACCTACCGCACCAATTTCTTTATTTTGTGCATATCCTATCATATATTCTAACCATTCAGGATTCAAAACTTTTGTATCATTATTTAATTGAAGAACAAAATCCCCATCAACATTTTTAACTCCAAAATTGATTATTTTTGAATAGTTAAATTCTTTTATTTCTGAATTTACAATTCTTACATTTTCATTTTTTGAAATTTCACTATAATATTCTAACGTTTCTTTTTTCTCACTATTATTTTCAATAACAACAATCTCATAATTTTTATATGTTGTTAATTTTAATATCGAATCTATACAAGTTTTTAATAATTTGGCATTATCTTTATTTGGAATTAATATAGAAACTTTAGGATTTCCTATTATTTCATGTTTTATTTTATAAATTCCAGGAACATCTTGTCCATCTTCAACTTTCGCTTTTATTCCTATTCTATTCATATGAGCTTCCACGGCCCTTCTACCAGCTTCATAAGCATATGGTTTGGCATCTGCAACATTAGCAGTTGAACTTTTGTGAACTCTCCAATGATAAAGAATTTTTGAAATATGTACAATTTTTTTAGCCTCTCTTGTTGCTCTCAACACAAAATCAAAATCTTGTGCACCGTTAAATTCTGAATTTAATTTTCCAACTCTATCTATTAACAATTTCTTTACCACAACAAAATGAGTTATATAATTATTGCACGCTAACGTGTCTGGAGAATAATCAGGTTTAAAATATGGTTCAAATCTTTCTTTATATTCATCAATTTTATCTTCATCAGAATAAATAAATTCTAAATTTTCATTTTCATTTATAGCCTTTACTACTTCGTATAAAGCATCTTGAGCTAATAAATCATCATGATCTAAAAATCCAATATATTCTCCTGTAGCCATATTTATTGCACAGTTAGTATTTTCAGAAATACCTTCGTTAGCATTTAAAAATTTATATTTGATTTTTGAATTTTTTTCATAATATTGTTTCAACATTTCATTTTGTTTTTCGCTACCATCCGCCAAACATAGTTCCCAATTTGAATATGTTTGATTTTCTAAAGATTCTATAAGCTCTTTAAAAAATATTTCATCCGTATTATACATAGGAACAACAATACTAATTTTAGGAGAAATATCAAATTTATATTTTTTTTGTCTTTCAATTTCTTCAGCTGTTAATTTATGTTTCTCCATCCATATTTTATACTGTTCTTGATTAGTTTTTCTATTTTCTTTAATATGAAATATTCTTTTACAAATTTTTTTAGAAACTTCAACAAAGCCATATCTTCTAAAATAATATTTAACTTTATTTAAATTATTTTTTATATCCATATTCTTCACTTTCATTTGAGAACTTGCATTTTATAAAATACAAGTTCTCATTATATTTCTAATCTCCATAATTAACTTTTATATTTTTCATGTGATAAACTTCTGTGTCTAAACTTAAATTCAAATTATAATAAGGATCTCCTTTTTCTAAGAAATCTACCCATCTTTTTTCAAAAGTACTAATTTCACCTTGAAATCTTTTAATTTTTTCTGGTGAGTCTTCTTGCCCTCTAGATTTTGATTCATAGTGCCAAAATTCAACAAATGGATTATATACTACTAAATATCCTTTTTCTCTTATTTTTAAACAAAAATCAACATCATTAAATGCAACAGCTAACTCTTCATTCATCCAATCTACTTCTTCATAAACTTTTGTTTTTGTCATCAAACACGCACCAGTAACAGCACTTAAATTTTCTACCATAGATTCTCTTGCAAAATATCCATGTCCGTCTTTAGGAATACTTTTAAATCTATTTCCTGCAATTCCACCTAATCCCACTACAATACCTGCGTGTTGAATTGTTTCGTCTGGAAAATATAATTTAACACCAACCGCTCCAACATCTTCTCTTTGACAATAGCCTAGCATTAATTCAAGCCAATTTGGAGTAATAAGCTCTGTATCATTATTTAATTGAATTGAATATTCTCCTTTAGCATTTCTTACACCAAAGTTAATAATTGCAGAATAATTAAACCCTGGTTTTACTTCAATTCTATTTTGATTTGTAAACTCCAAACTACATTCTTCTTCAATTAAAATTTCTTTTCCTGTATTATAATTTACAACTCTAATTTTTTCATTTTTTATAAGTTCTTTATAATATTCATAAATTTCATTTGTGGTACTATTATTTTCTACAACAATAATCTCATAGTTTGAATAAGTTGTTTTTTCAATAACAGAATCAATACAAACTTTTAAAATATCTTTTCCATCTTTATTCGGAATGATTATAGAAACTTTTGGATTTCCTTTTACTTTATAATCAACTCTATAAATTCCAGCCAAACACCCTTCTGAAACTTCACCTTCTAAACCAACTCTTTTTAAATGATCAGATATTGCTTTTTTTCCAGCTTCAAAAGCATAATTCTTCGCATTACTGTTTAACTGTGCTGTTGATTCTCTGTGAACTCTCCAGTGATAAAGAATTTTAGGTATATGCTTTATATTTTCTTCTTTTACAATTTCTGACATTCTTAAGAAAATGTCATAATCTTGAGCACCGTCATAATCAGATTTAAAACCTTCTAATTTGTCCATTACTTCTTTTTTGAAAATACTAAAATGACAAATATAGTTTTGACATCTTAAAGTATCTGGTGCAAAATCTGGTTTAAAATAAGCATCATATCTATTATTTCTTCCATCAATCTTATCTTCATCAGAATACATAAATTCAACATTTGGATTTTTATTTATACATTTTACAACTTCAAATAATGCATATTCCGCTAAAATATCATCATGATCTAAAAGTGCAATATATTCTCCTGTAGCCATTTCAATTGCTGCATTTGTATTTCCAGAAATACCTTTATTTTCACCTAAAAATTTATATTTAATTCTCTCATCTTTTTCATAATATTTTTTATATGTTTCATTTTTTTCTGGACTACCATCAGCTAAACATAATTCCCAATTTGAATATGTTTGATTTATCATACAGTTAATTAAATCTTTAAAAAACTTTTCTTTCGTTTTATACATTGGAACTATTACACTTATTTTTGGAGAATTACTAAATTGTTTTTTGGCTTGTTTTTTTAGCTCAGATTCTCTAACTTCATTAAATCTAATCCATCCACCATAATCTCCATAAGTTAAATCTTTTTCACCTTTTAAAATTCTTATAACTTTTCTAATCACAGCTTTTATACATTTTATTCCAGTTTTAAAAAAGCCATATTTTTTGATGTAAAATTTTATTTGATTAATTCTATGTTTTATAATATCCATTATATTTTCCTTTCAAATTCTTCTGCATAAATATCAATTATAATACTTTTTCTTTTTTTAATCCAAAGTTATTTGATTCTAAACTTAAATTTTTATTATAATATTCATCGCCTTTTAGATACATTTCATTCCATTTTGTTTTTATCTTATCTACAACTTCTTTTGAAACATCTTCAATTTTATCTTCACTATAAATTTGTGCTTTTGGTACGAATACATTTAGTAAATTTACATTTCTAAGAGATAAACAAAAATCAACATCTTCTAAACCATCAATTTCTTCATTTAATCCACCAATTTTTTCAAAGATATCTTTTTTACATATCATCATATTTTTTCCAACACAAGAACAATTTTGTATTTGATGTTCTTTTGCAAAATATCCATACTCATTTTTTGATAAACCTTTATCTAAACTAATTTTTCCCTTTTCTCCTCCATATACAAACATCGCTTGTATAATGTTGTCATTCTTATCAAAAACCTTTCCAGATACTGCTCCGATAGTTGTATTTTGGGCATATCCTAATATTAAATTCAACCAATTTTCTTCAATTACTTCGTTATTTACATTCCATTGAACTATATAATCACCTGTTGTATTTTTTGCTCCAAAATTAATTAATTTAGCATAATTAGAATCTTGTTTTTCATATTTTATAATTTTAATCTTTGAATCTTTTCCTAGTTCTTCATAAACTTTAAACGTATCTTCATTATCAGAATTATCATCTATAATATCAATTTCATAATTTTTATAATTTGTTTTTGCAATTATAGAATCAATACATCTTCTTAGTTTTTTTACTTCATTTTTACATGGCACTAATATATTAACTAATGGGTTTCCATTTATTTCATATTGTGCTTCATAAATACCATAAATTTCTTTATTTCTTTCAACAGTACCTTTTAATCCAATTCTATCAATATGATCTTGAACAGCTTTTTTTCCTGATTCATATGCATATAATTTAGTTTCTGGATCTCCAGCAGTTGAAGTTGTACAAAGTCTCCATGAATATAATATTTTTGGAATATGATATATTTCTTCTGGTTTTACAATTTCAGACATTCTTAAAATAATATCCATATCTTGTGCCCCGTTATATTCATCTCTAAATCCCTCTAATTTATCCATTACTTCTTTTTTGAACACACTAAAATGACAAATATAATTTTGACATCTTAAAGTATCTGGAGCAAAATCCGGTTTAAAGTGAGGATCAAATCTCGGAAAATCTATTGTTGTCATTTTATCCTCATCAGTATATATAAATCTAATTTCTGGGTTTTCATTAATAACTTTTACTATTTCGAATAATGCATTTTGCATCAACAAATCATCATGATCTAAAAGTGCAACATAGTCTCCAGTGACCATTTTCAAACCTTCATTAGAATTTCCAGAGATACCTTTGTTTTCACCTAAAAATTTATATTTAATTCTAGAATCTTTACACATGCTTTCAATATAATCTAATTTTTGATTACTTCCATCCGCCAAACAAAGTTCCCAATTTGAATATGTTTGTCTATGCATATTAAATAAAAGTTCTCTAAATAAATCTTCTGGTGTATTGTATAATGGAATTACTATACTAATTTTGGGTTTCATTTTAAATTTATGTTTTCTTTGTTCAGCTAGTTCCTCTTCTGTTGGATCATTAAATTTCATCCATGTTTCATATTCTGAAAATTTTCCTGAATTTTCTCTAGCTTCACTTCTTTCTTTTTTTATTCTTTCTCTTTCTTCAATTTGTCTCCAATATTCAACACCAGCTTCGTCTGTTGCTTTTCTATATCTAGATAATTTTTCTTCTAATACTTTCTTAGCTTTTCTTGCATCATATTTATTTCTCAACTTGCACCCAACCGGCAATACTCTATCTAAGAAACTAGCATTTGTTTTTGGATTAATAAGCCAAGAAAAATATCTAAGTGGTTTTGTAATTTTCCAAGATAACGAATAAGTTATTATTGATAATTGATTTTCATAGTTTTGAATCTTATAATTACAAGATATTATTTCGTTCTCCAAATTTTGAATATGAACATCTTTATCAAAAACTAATTTTTTTAATTCGCTTAAGGCTTTATCTTTGTTTTTATTAATTTCTTTTTCTCTCACAATAGATGTATGCGCTCTTACATAAATTTCCCATAAGAAATCATTATATAAATCTTTTAATATTGTTTGATCTAGATTTTCTAAAACATCTACATAATCTAAAATATTAAATTTTTTGTACAATTCTTGTATATCAACATATTCATTTATTTCTGGTAAATTTTTTAATGCTCTATACAAAATATATTCAACCGGAAGATTTTCTTCTTTCCATTCTTGATCATACACGAAGAATTCGTTATCAATTACAAAACAATTTTGGAATATTAAATCGTATAATCCTTCTTTTACAAAAGTTAATCCATTTATTTTATCTTTGTCATATTCAATATTAAACTTTTCAAAAACATTATTTGAAATTTCATTTGTTTTTTCAAATTTATCTAAAATTTCTGTTTTAAACTTTGTAATCATACTTATTGCATCATCTTCTTTATTTTCTTTCAATAAGTTTATTATTACTTTATCTAAAGTTAATTCATTTTTAACAAATCTACTAATTATTGCATTATTCTCAAATCTATCTAATGTTTTTATTCCTGCATTATTTAAAATATTTATATTTTCTTTTATATTATAAATATGTTTTAATCCAGCTTCATGATTAGCAACTTTTACTACTTCATTTTCTTTTATTGTAGTTTTTATTCTATATTCTTTTTTTCTATACATACCATATGTTGCTGCTTTTAAATCGATTTTTTTCATATCTTTTTGTGCAACTATAAAGTATGAATTTGAAAAATTCTTAAATAATTTTGGATCTCTTTTTACAATTTCCTTTAATTGTTCTTTTTCTAAATAATTAGAATTTTCAAATCTTGCATTAAACATTTCCCAATATCTTGATGTTATATGTTCTTCATCAGGTAAAAATTCATCTGTATATATTGCGTTTGTAAAAACATAATCTGGAATTGGATAAAAAACTTTTGTCTCGAATTTTTTATCCATTAATTTTCTTTTTACATTTTCAAGTTCAACTTGTTCTTCTTGACTTACGCTAACTTCTTCACTTGTGTTATCTATTTTTGAAAAACATTTTCCTGTAAAATTATTATTTATTGCTATTAATATTTTTCCATCTTCTTTTAAGTTTTCTATTGCTTGTTCAATTAACAAATCTACATCATTTTCATTTTCTAATTGACCTATTAAAGTAATATAATCAAATTTTTCATTTAATCTTATATTCTTTAATTCACCAGCATATATTTCTAAATTTTCGATATCGTTATGTCTTTTGGCTATAATTTCTGCTTTTTCTTTTTTTGACTCAATTGCAACAACTTTTTTGGCTTTCTTACATAATTCTTCTGTAATTTCTCCAAAACCCGCCCCTATTTCTAAAACTGTTTCATTTTTTTCTATTGGATAAAAACTCACAATATTTTTTCTGTTATCAGAAATAGCTTTTACATGTTCATAATCAGAATTTTTATGTAATAATTTTTCTAATTCTAAAACATCATCACCGCCAAAAAATAATTCTATTATTTCTTTTTCTTTATCAGTTATTTTATTAAATTCTGTTTCTTCATAACACTCTAAATTTAATTTCATCTTATACATTGCCAAATAAAAATTATTTAGCAAACCTCCTTGTATTAATTATTCACCTAATTTATAAACATTAATATCCGAATCTAATCTAACTATTCCAACTGTATTTTTTGTAGTTATTATTTCGACTAGAATAGCATCATACTTTCTTGATAGCGCTTCCAGTTCACCATTTAAATTAAATCTTGTACAACTAAATGATAATGTATACTTTCCTTGAGCCACTGGAACTTTTTGTTTAAACTCTGCAACTACAACATCCCCTTTTCCAAATGAACCTGTAATTACTTTTTCAATATTTGTATTTGTTCCTGCTATATCTTTTCCAGAAAAATCTTTTATTGTCATCGTAAAAATTGGATCTTTTACATCTGTAAAGAATTTAATTTTAGATTTAAATGTTATTTCATCACCATTATCAAAAGTTGTTACTAAATTTCCTTCTTGATCAAAAACACCATAATCGAAAACTTCAGCTTCATCTGTTCCATATTCAATCATATTTGGATTTTGATTCATTTGGTCTTTCCATAAAGTAGTATCATCTTGAACATTTCCACTAAGTTTTGCTCTTTTTTCTTGTTTTTCTCTTTCTTTTCTTTCAGCTTCATCAGGATCTATTCCAACAATTATTTTTTTGTATCTATTTACTCCGTCTTTTACTGTTCCGTCAAATGTTTTTCTCCCATTTTCTAAAATTATTGCTCTATTACAGTTTGACAAAACATCATTAATATTGTGTGTTACAAATATAATTGTTTTTCCTTTGTTTTTAAATTGCTCGAATTTTTTAAAGCATTTTAACTGGAATGCCATATCTCCAACAGATAAAACTTCATCAACAATTAAAATGTCTGGATCAACATTTATTGCACAAGCAAATGCTAAACGTGCAAACATACCTGACGAATATGTTTTTACTGGTTGTGATAAATGTTCTCCTATGTCTGCAAAATCAATTATTTCTTGTTCTTTTTCTTTTATCTCTTTATCAGACAATCCCATAACTTGTCCATGTTGATAAATATTTTCATAACCTGTAAGGTCTGGATTAAATGCCGCTCCCAATTCTAAAAGTGAACTTATTTTTCCATTCACTTCTAAGGTTCCTGACGTAGGACTTACAACTCCAGTTATCATTTTTAATAGAGTTGATTTTCCTGCACCATTTTTCCCTAAAATACCAAGCACTTCACCTTTTCTAATTTCTAAATCTAAATTATCCATTGCTCTAAAAGTAGAATGTTTTGTATACCCTGGAATCACTGCTTCTAATAATCTATCTTTTTTGTGTGCATACATTTTATATTCTTTTACTAAACCAGAAATTTTTATTACTGTATCGCTCATGCGTATTTCCTTTCAAAATTTTATTATTTTCTTTTTAAATAATTTATTTTTTTAGCTTATATAATAATCTTGCAAACATTGGAAAATTCAAAATTGCAAAATTTTGAAGGTTATATCCAAACTCTTCGTATTTGTAAAGTTTTATAAACAATCCCCAGCTTCTGAAATTTATATTTTTCTTTTTTTCTAACATTTCATAATATTCCAAAGCTTTTCTGTTTAATTTTTTTACTTCCTCAGATTTGAATTTCTCTTCATTTTCGATGAAAACTTTAAAATGCTCTTTTTTTACTTCAATAAATAATTTTCTTATTTCATCGATTGATTTTAACTCATCTGTTTTTTTCTTAGAACCCACTTTGTTGTTTTTATGTTGTCTATATTTTATCAACGGTTCTTCTATGTAAGATATCTTTCCTTCTTGACTTAAAATTAATGAAATCCAATAATCATGTAACACATATTTGCTTGTATTTGGAAGTGGTAAAAATTTATTTATCAATTCTTTTTTAGAAATCATTGTGCATCCCGTCACAAAATTATTCAAATATAAACTTTCGAAATTATTATATTTTTTTATTTTGTTATAGATTCCTTTTAATTTCCAATATGATTTATATATTACATTTAATTCTTCATCAACAACTTCTAAATCAGAATAAACCAAATCAAACCCTTCTTCAATTTTCTTTAAAGATTTTTCTATCTTTGATTCTTTCCAAATATCATCTTGATCCGAAAACATATAATATTTTGCTTCTACTTTTTCAAGTAAAAACTCAAAATTTTTAACAACCCCCAGATTATTTTCTTGAAAAAAAACTTCTATTCTTGAATCTTTATTTTTATATTCTTCTAATATTTCTCTTGTTGAATCTGTCGATCCATCATCTGAGATTAATAATCTAAACTCTTTATGAGTTTGATTTAAAATACTATCTATTTGTTCTCTTAAGTACTTCTCTCCGTTATATGTTGCTAGCAATATATCAACTTTTTCCATTTTTATACCTCATTTTTTATAAAACATCTGCAAAATCTTTTTTAGTCTTTTTAAATACTGCGTTTCCCCAAATAAATAAAATTAATGTTATTCCCCAGAAAGCTGCAGTAAATACAAAATTTTGCTCTGTGATTATTTTAGAGTTTTCCATAAATGCTTGTCTGAATCCTTCTACCAAATATGTGAATGGACTACATTTGAATACATTTATTAGTATCGGATGATTTTCCATCATATCTAGATTCCAAATTATTGGTGTAAACCACATACATAATTGAATTAATATATTTAATAATTGAGCAAAATCTGGAACTATTGTAGTTAGTGCTGATGTAAATCTTGTTAATGCAATTATAAAGCATATTGCACAAATCAAAATATATATCACATTTAAAAAGTTTGGAACATATCCAAATATAGAAGACACTACAACCGCTATACACATTAAAAATATCCCTATAAAGCTAGATGAGGTTAATGATATTACTGGTATAATATCTACCGGAAATACAACTTTTTTTACTAAGTAACTATAATTTCTTATTGAGTTACTAGCAGTAAGTATTGCATCGCTACAATACATCCACATTGACATTCCAGGTAAAAACCAAACTACATAAGGATATTCTCCACTACTTCCTGTTTTTAATATATATTGAAAAACCACCACGTATGTTAACATAAATATAAATGGTTGAGCGAATCCCCATATTGTTCCAAGACTTGTATTTGCAAATCTATTTCTAAAGTCATTTTTTCCTAGTTTCATCGCTATTTTTCTATTTTTATAAAGTGTTTTAAAAAATTCCATAATTCTTCCTTTTTTACCAATTAAATTTCCAAGTAATTATATCATTAAGCATCTCAAATATCAACTTTTTTATGTGTTATTTATGTGAATTTTTGAGGCAAAAAAAGACTCTATCAAGCTTGATAAAGTCTTTAAAAATTACATATTATTTTTTTCAAAATTCCAAGAATCTTTACAAATATCTTCAAGTGTTTTTTCTGTTTTCCATTCAAGTTCTCTTAATGCTTTTGAAGGATCTGCATAATATTCTGGTAAATCACCTGGTCTTCTTTCAACAATTTTATAATTTACTTTCAAATTGTTTACTTCTTCAAATGTAGTAACAAGTTCCATAACACTAACGCCTTTTCCAGAACCTAAATTATATATATTTAATCCTTCCTTCATTTTATCTAATGCACATACATGCCCTTTAGCTAAATCAACAACATGTATGAAATCTCTAACTCCAGTTCCATCAACTGTTGGATAATCGTTCCCAAATATACTTAATACTTCTAGTTTTCCAGCAGCTACTTTCATTACATAAGGCATTAAGTTATTTGGAATTCCATTTGGTTCTTCTCCAATCAAACCGCTTTCATGAGCTCCTACCGGATTAAAATATCTTAGTATTGATATATCCCAAGATTTATCTGATGCATATAAATCTTCCAATATTTTTTCAATCATCGCTTTTGTTGTCCCATAAGGATTTGTTGTTTCTCCTCTTCCCATTTCCTCAACATATTTTGGATTTCCAGGATCTCCATAAACTGTAGCAGATGAACTAAAAACTAATTTTTTTACATTATATTTTTGCATCACTTCTAATAAATTTATCGTAGATTGTAAATTGTTAGAATAATACATTAATGGCTTTTTTACAGATTCTCCAACAGCTTTATAACCAGCAAAATGAATAACTGCATCAATCTCATTCTCTTTAAAAATCTCTTCTAATTTTTCTTTTTCTAATAAATCATATTTATATAATTTTAATCTTTTTCCAGTTATTTTTTCTAATTTATCAATAACTTCTTCTTTACTATTATAAAGATTATCTACAATGATAACATCATGTTTTTTTTGCACTAATTCAACACAAGTATGAGAACCAATAAATCCTAACCCGCCAGTAACTAATATTTTCATTTCTACATCCCTACTTTCTCATTTAAATCAATTTTATAAACGATATATTTAATATTTTCATGTAATACTTCATAACCATAATTTGTTAAAGGATCATCTTTTTCGATTGATGTCTTTGGTAAAATTATATAATTACATTTTCTTTTTGTTGCAAAATCATGTATTTTTTCTGAAATTCCTTCTGCCGTTAATTTTACAAGTGATGTATCAGCGTACCAACCACCAACATTTCTAGTTTGTTCTAATAAAATATTCCCATCTACTTGTCTTGTGTATACAGTAAATTCTTCTGGACCAGCAAGTTTTTTGTATTCTTCTTTATCAGTAGAAACTGCAAATATCATCTCTAAAGCCAAATCTGGAAGCTTAAAATAATTATCTGTTCTTGAAAAATTAGCTTCTGTATATACACATTTTCCATTTATCATAATCGCAACAATACATAATGCTGCTGTAATTATTTTTTCCCATTTTTTCTCTGGCATAACCACTAACTCTGTCATCATAAAAGCAATTGCATAACCTATTGGAAGTAACCAATAAACTCTCCAATGAACTCCAGCCCCGATAAGTAAATCCCATGCTTTAGATACAATAGGATTCAAACACAAGCAAATAATTATTATAGAAAAAACGCAAAATACAGCTCTAATATCATTTCTCTCTTTACAAGTTACCCATATAAATATCATAGCTACTGAAAACATAACCAAATAGTGTGATGAACCACCCGCTCTTTGATAAGATTGCTCCACTAATTCTAAATTTTTTTCTTCATCTATTCCATCTATTATTAATTCTACTTTTTCAGATACTGATAATTCATCATTATTTATAGCAGAATTTTTTACAATTGGATTATCTAATCCCAAATAAACTAATCCTATTATAACACATGGTATACAGCAAATTAATAAAGCAATAATATAAGCAAATTTTTTATCTTTTATAGCATATATAATCATTAAAATTAATGTTGTTATTACTGGTAAGATTAAAGCCATTGAAGATAACGCAATTGATCCACCTAATGCTAAAAATAAAATAAACCAACCAAATTTATTATTTTCTTTTCCAATATATTCCATAAACACATACCAAATGAATGGTAATGTTAAATTAGCTAATATTGATTTTCCTTGCCAAACTCTATATAACAACCTAACAAAATTTGTATATCTCGAATAATCTCCATATATAAAAATTACAGCTAATACATTCAAAAACACTAGAGTTTTTACTTGATCTTTTTTAAATAAAGTCATTCCAAACACATAGTAAAATGCATATACAATCAACACAAACACTACTGGAAAGACTGTGTGTGCAATTATTGTAGGATGTGTTCCTGTTAATTCACCAATTACTGCTGTATAATGTGGAAATTGTGATAATACTGTTCTTGTTGGGAATTCCTGATATTCATTTCCCGCATCATCATACACAAATAACGAATTTGTATCTATTGCTATTGTTGCTTTAGCAACAAAATTAGAATCGTCATAATCCACATGCATATATTTAAATGGATAATAACATTGAATCACAAGTAAAGCTAAAAAAGTAATAGTTAAAATTTTTGGTAATTTTTTTATTTCCTCTAAATTTTGAATATATATATCTTTTACATTTTTTACATTTAGTGCAATCGAAATTCCTGATAATATCAATATCCCAACACACCAAGAATTCTTTAACAATGTAAAAGAACCTTTTAAAAATGTCATTGGAATCGATAATACTTCAAAAAGTAACAATTCAACAAACAAACCTAAAACAAGAGATAATAAAATATTCTTATTTCCTTTTTTATCAAATTTTAAAATTCCAAACCCTAATATTATTGGTATTATAAACATCCAAAAAAATGTAAATATAACTGTTTTAATCATTCGTTTTCTCCAATCTTTTATTTATCAAATATAAAAATTCTTTGAACTCTGTAATTTATAAAAAATAATATCGTATCTACAATAATTTTTATAATAACTTCTGAAACATTTGTTATTGCATATATTCCAGACACTGCTAATCCTGATATTAGCATTTGTGTTATACACAAAATATAATATTTAATAATTGTGTTTTTAACCTTTTTATTACTCTTAAAAGCTATTTTTTTATTCAATCCAAAATTAACAAGTGAAGATATTATTCTTGCAAAAATAGTTGATACTAATATTAATACATTAACCAATTGTATTTTTAATACATAAAAAAATACCTCAAACAATAAAATATCTATTATGCAAGAAATTATTGAAATAGCTGAATATTTAATAAAAGAATTCAATATTTTCCAATAAATCAATACAGAATCATGTACTGGTCTAAAATGAGTCCCAGAATTATTGTCTATATATACTGTTTCAATAGGGATTTCAACTAGTTCAATTTTTTTCAAGATACATTCTATAAGCATATTTGATTCATACTCATATCTATCTCCAGTTAAATCCATAAAATTTTCCACTAGCTTAGTAGGAATTCCTCTTAAACCGGTCTGAGTATCTTTTAACCTCACTCCATACAATAATCTAAAAACATTAGAAGTTGCTTTATTTCCGAAACTACTTTTGGGCGGCACATTTTTTCCTGTAAGGTCTCTTATTCCTAGCACCAAAGAGTTCGGCTTATTTTCTAATTCTTTTGATATTTCAATAATATCTTTTACCAAATGTTGACCATCACAATCAACCGTTATAACTCCTGAAAATTCCTCTTTATTTTCTAAATCAAAAAAATATTTTAAACCATCTTTTAAAGCTTTACCTTTTCCCATATTAACTTCATGAGTTAATACTTGGCATCCTTCTTTTTTTTCAATATTTTCAAATATATCTTGACATTCTGGTTTACTACCATCATTTACAACCACAATATTTTTGAAATTATTTTCTATTAGTAAATCTATATATCTTTCAAACTCTTTTTCAGGATTTAAAGCAGGAATCAATATTAAGATTTTTTTATCGGAATTTATCGACATTGTTAATCTCCTTTAATCTTATAACAGCAAAAAAAAACGATTTAAAATATTCTTTCACACCTATTAATTTTATATTTCACATTCTATCATTTAAGAACTTTTTTTTCAATAAAAATATTCAAATCTCATTCATTTTCAAGCCAATTTTGTATATAAAAATAAAACAAAAAACCTTTGGTTTTATCCAAAGGTTTTTATTTTATTTCATTAAATATTCTGGATGAGCTAGATACCAATCTATTGTTTTTACAATACCATCTTTAAACATTGTTTTTGGTTCCCAACCAAATTCTTCTTTTAATTTTGTAGGATCAATTGCATATCTATAATCATGTCCTTTTCTATCTTCAACATATGAAATTAGACTTTCTGGTTTTCCCAATCTTTCTAATATTAATTTAACAATTTCAATATTTCTCTTTTCATTGTGTCCGCCAATATTATATCTTTCACCTTTTCTACCTTGGTGTAATACAATATCAATAGCTTCACAGTGATCTTCAACAAATAACCAGTCTCTTATGTTTAATCCTTGTCCATAAACTGGTAATTTCTCATCTTTTAATGCTTTTGAAATCATATGTGGTATTAATTTTTCGTGGTGTTGATATGGACCATAGTTATTTGAACAATTTGTCACTGTTACATTCATTTTATATGTTTCACAATATGCTAAAGCAATTAAATCAGAACCAGCTTTTGAAGATGAGTATGGACTATTTGGTTGAATTGGTGATTTTTCTGTAAAATATCCAGTTTCTCCTAATGTTCCATAAACTTCATCTGTAGAAACATGAACGAATTTATTTTCACTTCCTTCTCCCCAGAATTGTTTAGCGGCTTCTAATAAAGTATGTGTTCCAATTACATTTGTTTGTGTAAACACAAATGGATTTTTTATACTATTATCAACATGTGATTCAGCTGCAAAGTGAACAACTGCATCTATATCATATTTCTTATATGTTTCTTTTACAAATTCAAAATCACAAATATCTCCTTGAACAAATGTTATTTTATCTTTTATATTGTCTAAGTTATGTAAATTTCCAGCATATGTTAATTTATCAAATACAATTATATTGTATTTTCCTTCGTATTTTTTTACCATTAATTCAGCAAAATTTGCTCCTATGAATCCTGCTGCTCCTGTAACTAATATATTTTTCATTTTCTTTCCCCTTTTATTTTAAATTTTGAAATAAATCAGTATTTTTTAGTTCTGCAAGTGTTGGCCATTTTCCATCTTTTTCAGATGTTAAATATTCTTCTGGTTTCATTCCAGGTACTTCTGGCCATACAATTCCTACTTCTGGATCGTTCCATTTTAATCCACCTTCTCCAGCATGATTATAAACGTCATCACATTTATAAGCGAATTCTGCTTCATCTGATAATACTAAGAATCCATGAGCAAATCCTCTAGGAATCATAAACATTTTTTTGTTTTCTTCTGAAAGTATAACTCCTTCCCATTTTCCATAAGTTTCACTTCCAGGTCTTAAATCAACGGCAACATCAAAAACTTCACCTTTTATACATCTAACAAGTTTAGCTTGTGTGTTTTCTTTTTGAAAATGTAATCCTCTTAAAACACCTTTTTTTGATTTTGATTGATTATCTTGAACAAATTCATTTGTTATTCCTATTTCTGCGAAATCATTTTGGCTATATGTTTCCATGAAATATCCTCTGTTATCACCAAAAACAGTAGGTTCTATAACATATACTCCTTTGATTGAAGTATCAATTCTTGTAAATTTACCCATTTTATTCTTCCTTTCAAAATTAATTTTCCATACCTTTTATATCAAAAAAATTAATATTTTTCAAGTCCCATTTACAGCAATTAAGCTGTAAAATCTATTTTCATTTACAGCCCAATCACTTCTCTTATTTTAATTTTTTCAATTAATTAGCATTAAATAAATCACTTTCAAAGATTTCTTTATATTGTCTAAAGTCTTGTTCAGCAACTCTTTTTAAATATTTTCCGTATTCTGTTTTTTTGTATTTTTCAGCTTCTGTTAAAAGTTGATCTTTAGAAATCCATTCATTTCTATAAGCAATTTCTTCTAAGCAAGCAATTTGAACACCTTGTCTTAATTCAATTGCTTTTACATAATCTGAAGCATCAGATAATCTATCTGCTGAACCTGTGTCAAACCAAGCATATCCTTTTCCTAAAGGAATAACTTGTAATTTTCCTCTTTCCATATATTCTTTGTTAACGTCTGTTATTTCTAATTCTCCTCTTTCAGAAGGTTTTATTGATTTAGCTATTTTAACAACATCATTATCATAGAAATAAATTCCTGGTACTGCAAAATGTGATTTTGGATTTTCTGGTTTTTCTTCAATAGAAAGAGCTTTACCTGTTGAATCTATTTCAACAACTCCATAAGATGTTGGATCTGCTACTTGGTAACCGAAAATAATTCCACCTTCTTTTAATTTACTTGCAGCTCTTAAAACGCGTTCAACTCTTGAACCATAAATCATGTTATCTCCTAAAATTAATGCAACATTGTCATCACCAATAAAATCAGCTCCTAATATGAAAGCATCAGCTAGTCCAACTGGTTTTTCTTGAACTTTATATTCAAATTTCATTCCAAATCTTGATCCATCACCTAATAAACTTTCAAATGCTGGTAAATGTACTGGTGTAGATATAATTAATACTTCTTTTATACCAGCCATCATCAATGTTGATAAAGGATAATAAATCATTGGTTTATCATATACTGGTAACATTTGTTTTGATACGGCAAGTGTTATTGGATAAAGTCTAGTAGCACTTCCTCCTGCTAAAATAATTCCTTTCATTATTTTAATTCCTCCTTTAAATATTCTTCTAAAGCTACTTCCCATGCTTCAGGTACTATTCCTACATTTTTTAATTTTTCTTTTGATAATTGGCTATTTGAAGGTCTATCGCTTGATTGTGGATACATTTCCTTGTATTCTTTTGAAGTAATAGCTTTAACTTTTGTAGATATATTGGCAAGTTCAAATATTTTTCTTGTGAATCTGCACCATGTTGTAAATCCTTCGTTTGTTGAATGATATACTCCATATTCAGGTTCTTTTTCCATAATTCCTTCTATTATTTTGCAAAGTGTTGTTGTAGATGTTGGGCTTCCATGTTGATCATCAACAACTGTAAGTTCTTCTCTATCTTGTGATAATCTAAGCATTGTCTTTACAAAGTTTTTTCCACCTAATCCATAAAGCCAAGCTGTTCTTAATATATAATGTTTTGCAACTTTTGCAGCATTTTCTTCTCCAACAAGTTTTGTTCTTCCATATGCGCTTACTGGTTCTGGTTTCATATCCTCTGTATATATTTGGTCTACTGGTAAATTTCCTGGAAATACATAATCTGTACTAATGTGAATAAATGTTGCATCATTTAGATTAGCCGCTTCTGCAATATTAGCTACTGCAGTACCATTAACAGCCATTGCTAAATCAGTATTTACTTCGCATCCATCAACATTTGTATAAGCAGCACAGTTTATAATAAAATACGGTTTTACTTCTGCAACTTTAGCTAAAACAGCATCTTTATCAGTTATATCTAAAGTTTGTAATGTTGTTCCTGTTACATCGTATATTTTTTCTAATCTTTCTCTTAATTCTCCACCAAGCATTCCATCTGCTCCGATTAATAATACCTTCTTCATTTTCTTCCTTCCTTATTACATTAAATTTGATATACGCATTATATCACAGCGTTTTGAGTTGTCAAAGTTTTTCACAGTCATTTTACAAAATACACAAAACTTTCACAAAACTTGATAAGTTTTGCGCTGCATTACATTAACGACTATTACACTTCTTATAAATTGTGCAAAAAGTTAACAGGTATTCCACCTATTAAAGTGAAAAGTATTAATGTAATTAAAAATACTTTTCTATATTTTTTATTTGAATAATTTAAAAACAAGAATGATAATATACTTAATTCACATGCAAAAAGATATAAAAATTTATTTGTTGCGAAATTTATTGGATATTTGATAAATGCCAATAAACATGTCATTACTAATGTTATTCTTATCGCATGTTTTAATTTTATTCCAAAATCATCTATGTTTCCCATTATATAAAACATTATAAGCAAATTAGCCAACTGAACCGCAGAAACAACTCTAAGACCACCAACACTTGAAAGCATTGTAAATTTATCTACAAAATCTGGGAAACCAGAAATGCAATATACTGTTTCTAAAACTGCCATTACTGCCATTGGTAATAAAAAATTAAAATGTTTTTCTTTTTTGTACAAATAGAACAAAGCTAATACAAGTGGCAATGGAAACATAGTTATGATACTTCCAAAATATTCCACTTCTTCAATGTTGTTATATGGCAAAAGCGGATTATACAAATATGTAAATAAACCATCAATTCCAGAATTTAATCCTTGAGGGTTTTCTGTATAAGTATTTTTCCAAAATACTTGAGATAGCGACGCACAAATTATACTAACTGTAATTGTTAATATTAATACTATTTTGGTACTCTTGTTTTCTTTTATTTCTTTTATATTATCAGCAAAAATCCAAAGAATTAATGCAAAAAATAAATATCCAAATGAAATAGCAAAAGGTCTAAAAGTATACATATACCCAATCGCACAACCAATTATTGCTATAGCATTTAAGATATTTTTCTTTAAATTTTTTTCTTTTATTATTTTATAAATTAGTAATGTTATAACTTCACCTAAAATAATTGAATCTATTTTTGTAAAATTCCAAACAACACAACCTGAAAAAGCTAGAACTATAGTTCCAGCCAAAGACATCTCTTTATTATTCTTTGTTATCAATTTAAAAAGTTCATAGCTCGATAAAATTAATGCAAAAAATTTTGTTGTCCACCATAAACTTAACATTTTATCTGTTGTACATATCCATTCAATTATAGATACATTATTTAAAAAGAAACCAATAATTGCAGAAATGATTATTGTTATAAATGATATTTTATATCTATTTTCTAATAGTTTATCACAAAGTTCAGTATTTTTTTTACTCATTTTATATTACATGTGCTAGAAAATTTCCTAGCACATTTTTACTCCTCTTTATTTGTTTTTTCTTTCTTTATTCACTTGTCTTTCTCTTGCAATTCCCATATGATTTGATGGAACATCTTCTGTTATTGTTGATCCAGCTGCAATTAAAACATCATCTCCTATAGTAACTGGTGCTACTAAATTTACGTTTGAACCAATAAATGCTCTGTCACCTATAATTGTTTTATTTTTATTAACCCCATCATAATTGCATGTTATTGTACCACATCCAATATTTCCATCAGTTCCAATTTCTGTATCTCCCAAATATATGAAATGTGGCACTTTTGTTCTTGCACCAACTTTTGTATTTTTTATTTCAACAAAATTTCCTATTTTTGCATCATTTCCAACTATACATTTTTCCCTAATATATGCATTTGGACCTATTTCACAGTTTTCACCAATAATTACTCCACTTTTAATTATAGTATTTGGATGAATTACAGTATCCATTCCTATAATTACGTTATCATGAATATATGTTGAATTTGCATCTTCTATTGTAACACCATTTCTCATATGTTCAGCATTTATTCTCATTCTTAAAACTCTTGTTAAAAGTTCAAGTTGTGCTCTATCATTTACTCCAAGAATTTCTGTGTTATCTTCAACTATAACAGCACCAGTTTTTAAACCTTTGTCGTTCATAATTTTAATAACATCTGTTAAATAATATTCTCCTTGAGCATTATTTGGTTTTATATATTCTAATGAAGCTAATAATTCTTCAATATCAAAACAATAAATACCTGAATTTATTTCTTTGATTTCTTTTTCAAACATATTAGCATCTTTTTCTTCTACTATAGCTTTAATATTTCCACCTTCATCACGGATAATTCTTCCATAACCTGTTGGATTTTCATATATAGCAGTTAATAGTGTTGCATATTCTTTATTTTTATAACTTTTTGATACTAGGTTTTGTAAAGTTTCTTTTCTTATAATAGGAACATCTCCATAAAGAATAACAACTTTACCTTTCTTTCCTTCTAAGAATTTTCTAGCTTGCATTACAGCATGACCTGTTCCTAATAACTCTTCTTGATAAGCATATTTTACTGAATCTCCAAGAACAGCCTCAACTTGTTCTCTTAAATGACCTACAACTGCAACAACTTCATCAGAGCCAATATTAATTGCTAATTCTGCAACTCTTTTAACCAATTCTTTATCATATATTTTATGTACTAGTTTTGATTTATTTGATTTCATTCTAGTACCTTTACCAGCAGCCATAATGACTGTCATTACAAATTTGTCTTCACCATCAATAATCATAGTTTTCACCTTTTATAAATTTATTTTGCATTTTTGCAATAAAAAATTAATAATTTTATTTTTCTTCAAATGCCTTTATATCTTTATTTATATTATTAATTTTCAAAATTATTCTATTACAATATTGTAAATTAGTCAATATTCTGGTTTTCAAAAATAGTTCTCTAATATCTTCATAAAATGAAACAAGCCCCAGAGATTGACTCTCCGGGGACTCGCAGCTTACATAGAAATTCTAAAGGTCTTACTTTCGATAACTTTCATCTGTTCAAAGAATTTACCGCCATCGGTACTGATAAATAGATTATCCCCCATTTCGGTAAATTTCTTAGGTTCTCTGTTCTCATTCAGCATGACATAGTATTTCTTCTTTTTTTGTGTGTTCACTACAGCATACACATTTGTTACGACTTTTAAAAGGTTCAATTTACGTGCTCGTACAAGTTTAACCTCAACTACAACATCAGTTTTACCATCTGGTACCGCAGGTTCCTTTGAAGCTGTAAGTAATGTCTTTAAGACATCTTCTTGTATCTGTTCACATTTCCCTTCATACCGTTTAATAGCATCTTGTGGACACACATCAAACGCTTCTGCTTTTTCAAGCCATCCCATGCATTCCTTCGAAATTCTTACTCGTCTAGGAAACATGTTACACCTCCTAAAATTTTTGTCTTTATTATTATAACATGCGTATTTTTGTTATGTCAACTTATTTTTTGGTTACTCTTGTTATCGCTAAACCATCACCAATTTCTAAAATTTCAGTTTCTAAATTTGGATTTTCTGTTACTTCTTTTATGTATTCTCTCAAATGTCTTACAGCAGTTCTTTGTTTATGTTTATTATAATCACTCATAACATAACCTTTATATAAAACATTATCTGCTAAAATCAACCCACCATTTCTAATTAACCTTATTCCCTCTTCTAAAAAGATTGAATATTTACTTTTTGCAGCATCTATAAATACAATATCATACTCATTTGATAATGTTGGTAAAATTTCAACAGCGTTTCCAATCATAATGTTTATATTTTTATCCACACCAATTTTTTTTACATTTTCAATTGCTTGTTTAGCTCTTTCTTCATCAAGTTCTATTGTATCAACAATTGCATCTTCAGCATATTTTATAAAACAACTCGCTGAATATCCTACTGCAGTTCCTATTTCTAATATTCTTTTTGGTTTTTCTTCTTTTAAAATTTCTTTAATTTTTTCTAGTGTATCATCCATTATAATTGGAATATGATTTTCTAAAGCATCTTTTTTTAATATTTCAAATTCTTGTTCATTAAACATTTTTTACCTCTTTATAATATACAAAAACCGTTTTACCAAAAAGCAAAACGGTTTGTTGTTTTTTTCTTTTTATTATGAATTAGCGCTTTGTCTTGCAGCTCTTTCTCTATCTTTATTATTTAATATTTTCTTTCTTAATCTTATAGATTTTGGTGTAATTTCAACTAGTTCATCATCTTGTATAAATTCAATAGCTTTCTCTAAGCTCATTTGAATTGGTGGAACAAGTCTTAAAGCATCATCTGATCCAGAAGCTCTTGTATTTGTTAAATGTTTTTCTTTACATACGTTAATAGCTAAATCCTCACCTCTTGAGTTTAATCCAACTATCATCCCTTCGTAAACTTCAACACCTGGTCCTATAAATAAATCACCTTTATCTTGAGCATTATATAAACCATAAGTAATTGATTTTCCGTTTTCAAATGCAACTATTGTTCCTCTAACTCTTGATTGAACATCTCCTTTATATGGTTCATATGAATCAAAAATATGATTCATTGTTCCTTCACCTTTTGTATCTGTTAAGAATTCTGTTCTATATCCTATTATTCCTCTTGCAGGTATTTTAAATTCAATTTTTGTATGTCCAGCTTCAGCAGGTTCCATGTTAACCATTTCACCTTTTCTTCTACCTAATTTTTCAATAACATTTCCAACACAATCATCCGGAACATTTACAACTAATCTTTCGATTGGTTCACATTTAACTCCATCAATTTCTTTGAAAATAACTTTAGGTCTAGAAACTAAAAGTTCAAATCCTTCTCTTCTCATTGTCTCAATTAAAACTGATAAGTGCAACTCTCCTCTTCCTGAAACCTCAAATGAATCTGCAGAATCTGTTTCTTTTACTCTTAAACTTACGTTTCTATCTAATTCTTTAAACAATCTATCTCTTATATGTCTTGAAGTAACAAATTGCCCTTCTTTTCCTGCAAATGGTCCATTATTAACACTGAATGTCATAGATACTGTTGGTTCATCAATATCTACAAATGGTATTTTCTCTGGATTGTTATAATCACAAATTGTATCACCTATGTTTATATCACTAACACCAGATAAAGCAACTATATCACCAGCTTCAGCATGTTCTACTTCAACTCTTTTTAATCCTTCATATGTATAAAGTTTTGCAACTCTCGCAGTTACCACTTTATCTTCTGATTTGCAAATTGCAACAGGCATATTTAGATCAATTGCTCCTCTTTCAACTCTACCGATTGAAATTCTTCCAATATAATCATCATAATCTATATTTGAAACTAACATTTGCATTGTTCCATCCATATCGCATGCTGGTGGATCAATTTCTTTTATTATTGTTTCGAATAAGCATTCTAAATTTTCACCTTGAACATCTAAATCTAATGTTGCAGTTCCTTGTTTTCCAGAAGCGTATACAACAGGGAATTCAAGTTGTGAATCATCTGCACCTAATTCAATAAATAAATCTAATACGCTATCTAAAACTTTTAATGGTTGTGCCCCTGGTCTATCAATTTTATTTATAACAACAATTGGTTTTAATTTTAATCCTAAAGATTTTTTTAGAACTTCTCTTGTTTGTGGCATTGCACCTTCAAAAGCGTCAACTAATAATACAACTCCATCAACCATTTTTAAAACACGTTCTACTTCTCCTCCAAAGTCTGCGTGTCCTGGTGTATCAACTATATTAATTTTTATATCTTTATATTGAACAGCTGTATTTTTAGAAAGAATTGTAATTCCTCTTTCTTTTTCTAAGTCATTTGAGTCCATTACTCTATCTTGAACTTGTTCATTTGCTCTAAAGATACCACTTTGTCTAAGCATTGCATCTACTAATGTAGTTTTTCCATGATCAACGTGTGCTATTATTGCTACGTTTCTGATTTTTTGGTTATTCATTTTATTACCCCTTTTATTTCTTAATTTATTTTATATATTTCGTATATAATTTAAATTGCTTTTGCTAAAACACATCTCATAAACTTTACATAATTCTTTGTTGTTTTAACCATAATATTATATATCTTCGTATATCATTTGTCAATACAAGTGTATCAAAAAAACAGTGATATCTGTGCAACAAAAAACATTGATTAAAGTCCAACTTAATCAATGTTTTTTATCGTTTTAAATTTCAGTTTTTGAAAGTCTAATAATTTCATTCATTATTATTTCACTTACTTTATCTTCAGCTTCTTTTTCAGCTTTTTTATCGCCTCTATATTCTGAAAAATCTAAAGCTTTTCCATAAATAATCGCATTCTTTGAAAATGGTTTTGCAGGACCAACAATTCCTATAGGAACAACTTTTGCTCCTGTTTTTAAAGCCATATATGCAGCTCCATTTTTTACTTTTCCTTCATTTTTCTCTAAACCATTTCTAGTTCCTTCTGGAAATAGTCCTATACACTTACCATCTTTTAAAGTCTTCAATGCTGTTTTTAATGCAGTTATATCCTTTTCATCTCTTTTAACATATATTCCTTCAAACAAGAATCCTAAAAATGCAAATAAAGGATTTTTTCTCAATTCTTCTTTTGCCATAAATCTCATATCTCTTCCTGCTGTTACAACAATTAGAGGTGGATCTAAATATGTTCTATGATTTCCACAAAACATTAAAGCTCCTTCTTTTGGAACATTTTCTTTTCCTATAATTTTTACTCTGTAAACTATTTTGCAATATACTAAAATACAAAATCTAATAAATGCTTTTCCAACTTCTCTTAAAAACTTTTTCATAATTTTTCTTATCCTTATATAATTATTTTTTTGATTCTATTATTTTGATAACTTCATTTACAACTTCTTCAATAGTCAAATTAGTACTATCTAAATATATAGCATCTTCTGCTTGAACAAAAGGAGCAACATCCCTTTCAGTCTCTAAACGATGTCTTTCTTTTATACTTGCAAGAACCTCATCGTAACTTGTTTCTATTCCTTTTTCTAAATTTTGTTTATATCTTCTGTTTGCTCTTTCTTCTAAAGAACAATCTAAATATATTTTAACGTCTGCATCTGGAAATACAACCGTTCCTATATCTCTACCTTCCATTATAATATTAGTAGTCTTTCCCATCTCTCTTTGAAGTGGAGTCATTTTATCTCTTATAATTTTTACTGCTGCAAATTTAGCAACATTCAAATTCACAGGAGTTGAACGAATTTCTTCTGTTACATTTTCATCGTTTAAAAAAACTAACTCTTTATCAGCTGTTCTTTCAAATCTTATATCAATATTTTCAAGCACTTCGCTTATTTTTTCTAATTCCTCTGGTAATATATTTTTTCTTATACAACTTAAAGTAACACATCTATACATTGCTCCTGTATCAACATTTACTAAGTTCATTTTTTTACCAACTAGTTTTGTAATTGTTCCTTTTCCACTCCCTGCAGGTCCATCTATTGCAACAATAAAAGCCATCTTTATTTGTAGTATGAAAAATCATACTCTCCTTTCCAAACTATTTTTCGACATTAACACCTTTTACTACAATGTCCATATTTAAAACATTCATTGCAGTCATTTTTTCTATTTCTTTAATTATTTTTCTTTTTAACATCTGCATTGTATCATTTACATTAAAACCAAATTGAATTATTACTTCAATATAAATATATACTCCATCATTTTGTTGATTTTGTTTCTTTATAATAGTTCTATAAATTTTATGTACTCCATCAGTTTTTTCTGCTACATAATCAATAATTTGTTTGAATACAGTATCTGAAATTTGAAAATTCCCCATATAACTAAATGTCGGTCTAATAATGGATTTTTCTGAAATATAAGGTGCATTTCCCCTTCCTTTAGATTTGAATATCTGAAGTGGATCCAATAAATATCCAGAAAAATCTTTTTTTAAAGCAAAAGTTGGCACTGGTATAACATGCTTTCCTTGAGTTCTTCTCATATTTTTAGCCATTTCCATTTCAGCTTCAGTAGCAACATCTGTTATATATATCGTTTCTGAAACAGGTTCAAAACCTAAGTTTTCTGCTATTTTTTTTACCATTTCATCAGATGTTCCTAAAATCAAAATACTGTCTGGTTTTTTCTTCTTTATAACTGCCTGAATTTCTTTTTTTCTTTCTTCATTTTGAAACAAAGCATTTCTAACAGTTTCAATTTTAGTTGGAGCCTTTTTTGCAGATATTCCAGCTAAAACTTCATTACCTGAAATTAAAAGCCCATCATCAATTATATAATTTATTCCTTTTTCATTTGCAACCATTTGAGCTCTGTAACTTTTTCCTGTTCCAGATGGTCCAACAAACGCATAAGTTTTCATCTTATGACCAAAAAAATTCATTTTTTTCTCCAATCATTTCTTATTAATTCTTAATTTGTATTATATCATTTTAGAATTAGCTCTTCAAGTATAATATTTTCTATTTTTAAAAGAAAAACAGAGGGAATTTCCCTCTGAAAATCGTTGCATTTTGCACATGTAAAATTGCTTATTTTTGGCTATGTTTTTTCATACTTTTACTTAAATTTAAGTCTTTTAGGTGAGTCAAACAACTCTTTGTTCTGATGTATATCAATATCCCATTCTGAAGAAAAAAGATCTATTTCTTTACCATAAATCTCATCTCCTGCAAATGCCTCGTTTTCAACATCTACATTAATAGGTATTTTGTTGAGTATGTGTGTTCTTGGCAATGGATTAAAACGCTTTCTCAATTTTTCATTCATCGACATCCAATTAACAAAATACTCTACACCATCAACTGTTATTGTATGTTTTTCAAAATTTTGTTTTTCAACAATTCCCGTTATGTAGTTTATATCTCCATTAACAAAAACATTTCCGGAAACATGAATTTCATCTTTACCATCTATAAAATCTATAGCAAAGACATAATTAAACAATACTGGTTTATTTTTATTGACAAAATCCACAAACATAGCATAGTCTGGATGCATTTTTCCTAAGCGATAACATTTACCACTAGTTGTAATTGCAATGCCATTTTCAATTTTCTGAATACAAGCAGTTCTCATAAAAGATCCTGGTCTTCCCATAATATTTCCCATAATAATTTTAGATGTTACTTCATTATTTCCCATTCTTACTGTGTCAAATTTCAAATTGGGATTTTCAGCAATATCCATAGTTATCATATCCATCGAAACATTGGTATTCATAAATTTACTTGTAGCACATAAACTCCAATTTTCTATAGTTGCGATTCCATTTTTGACTTTAATTTTCATATATATTCTCCGTAATATATTACAAAATGTGCAAAATGCAACTATATATAGCCGTAATAATATAATATCATATTTTTCTTTTTTATGTCAACCGATTGAGTTAGTTATCTTTAATCAAAAAGAGTAGCAATTATTTGCTACTCTTTTGGTTTTATTTTGTTATCCATTTTACTAAATCTAAATTTTCTGAATCAACTAACATTTTATGTTTTGGCATTACTCTAAATGTATATCCGAAATTTCCACCAGTTTTTAAATCAAGTGTTGCTTCGTAAGTATATTTATGTTCTGCTTTATTTTCAGAAATTTTATTCATTGTTACTGTGTAAACGTTTCTTACAGTTCCATTATTTAAAAATTGTCCAAAGTATACTTGCATGTCTGCATTTTCTTCTTCTATATTTGGTAAATATAATTCACAATTTACTGTAATTTGAGTTCCAGCAACTAATCTTGCATTATCAACATTTCTATCTTGAACTATTTGGATATTTGCCCAATTAGCTTTAGCTTTTTTCTTCCAATCAGTAAATTCAGCGACATTTTCTAAATCCAAGAAATATTCTTTTCTTAAATTAGCAAGTGGCATATATAATTCATTTACATAGTCACAAACCATTCTTGCTGTACTATATTTTCCACCAGTTGATTTAATAGAATTTTTCATATAAGACATCCACTCTTTTGAAATTCCATCTTTATCTTGATTATAGTAAGCAGGAATAATTTTATTCTCTAATGTATGATATAAACTATTGCTATCAGCTTTATCTTGTTCTTCATAAGAATCATATTGTGCATTTGTTCCTATTGTCCATCCATTTACTCCATTGTAGCCTTCACACCACCATCCATCTAGAACACTAAAGTTTACAACACCATTTACTGATGCTTTCTCTCCTGAAGTTCCTGATGCTTCCATAGGTCTTCTTGGATTATTTAACCATACATCAACACCACTAATTAAATATCTTGAAATTCCTATATTATAGTTTTCTAATATGAAAATTTTTCCTTTAAATTGTGGCATCAATGATATTTCATGAATATATTTAATTAAATCTTGACCACCTTTATCCGCTGGGTGTGCTTTTCCAGCAAATACAATTTGAACTGGTCTTTGTTCATCATTTAATATTTGTGTTAATCTTGCAATATCTTTAAATAATAACGTTGCTCTTTTATATGTTGCAAATCTTCTTGCAAAACCTATTGTTAAAGCTTTTGGATTTAATTTATTTACTACTTCAGCAATTTGATCGTATCCAATTCCACTATTTACATATCTATTTGTAACATTTTGTTTTATTAATCTAATTAATTTTTCTTTTCTCTCAACATGAGCTTCCCATAATTTTTGATCTGGAATATTGTCTATTTTTTCCCAAGTAGAATCAACTTGAATATTATCTTGCCAATATGGTGGTAAATATTCATTAAATAATTCTTTTAAGTTTGGAGCAAGCCATGTACATGTGTGAATACCATTTGTTACATGAGTAATTGGAGATTCATCTTCTGCAATGTTTGGCCATACTTCTGCGAATAATTCTCTTGATACTTCACCGTGTAATTTACTTACACCATTTTTCTTTCCTGCAATTTTAAGTGCAAGAATTCCCATATTAAATCCTGGTTCCAAGTCATTTCCTGGCATTCCTAATTTTAAGAAATCTTCTCTTGTAATTCCTAATTTCTCCCAGTATCCATCAAAATATTTTTCAACCAAACTTACATCAAAAATATCATTTCCAGCAGGTACTGGTGTATGTGTTGTAAATACAGTTTGAACCGTTGCAATTTCTTTAGCCATTTCAAAAGAAATTTCTTTTTCTTCCATTATATTTTTTATTAATTCTAATGTTAAGAAAGATGAATGTCCTTCGTTCATATGATATACAGTTGGTTTATAATCTAAAGCTTTTAATGCTTTTACACCAGCCATACCTAAAACGATTTCTTGACGAATTCTCATTTCTTTATCTCCACCATAAAGACGAAGTGTAATTCCTCTAAAATCTTCTGGGTTTTGATCAATATCAGAATCCATTAAATACAATTTTATTCTACCAACATTTATTTGCCATAGTTTCAAATATAATGTTTTTCCATTTAAAGGTATATCTATAATTACATCATCACCGATTCTATCTTTTACTGGTAAAATAGGTAAATTGTATAAATCTATATTATGATATTCAGAGCATTGTTCACCACGAGAATTAATTCTTTGGTTGAAATATCCATTTTTATATAACAAACCAACAGCAACAAAAGGTAAACCTAAATCACTTGCTGATTTTAAATGATCTCCTGATAAAATTCCTAATCCACCAGAATATATTGGAACAATTTCATCTAGTCCATATTCAGCTGAAAAATATGCAATTAAATCATCATTATTATTTGGATAATTTTTTGTAAACCATGTTGATTTACTATTCATATAGTTTTCATAATTTTCAACTACATGATCATAATTTTTCAAAAATTCTACATCATTAACTATTTTTTCAACTTTATCTTGACTTATCATTTTCAAAAATTTAACTGGATTTTTTTCACTCATTTCCCATAAGTCTGGATCCATTGTTTCAAATAATCTTAGAAATTCTGTATTCCAAGACCACCATAGGTTATTTGAAATTTCAGTCAATTTGCTTATCCTTTGTGGTAATTGTGGTACAACTGTAACTCTATTGAATATATACATTTATATATCCTCCTTCGTATTTTCAAAATTTATTTTCCTTTGTTTCCATACTAATAATTATCTATTAAATTATTTTTTTTGTCAATTATTTTAAGTATTAATTTTAAATATTTTTCTTATAAAAATTAGTCCATATATTTATTACATATTTATTACATTTTAATTATCTTTGTGTTACTTTTCGTCTTTTTATTTCTACTTATATTATAATAAAATTATCTATTTATCGGAGGGAATTTATGAATTTAAATAAAGTAAAAAACGTAGAACTTTTAAGAAAAGGGTTATACGCACAAGAATTATCTCATTATGCATCTTTATGCAATTTGTATGCTTCACTTTTACAATCTGTTGCATCAAATCCTGATAATATAACACCAGCAGATATAGAGAAAGCTTCAAAAAAATACGGACCGCTTATGGATGCAGCATCAAAAAGTAATTTTAGTTTTTTAAAAGGAAAAACGCAATCACAACTTCTAGAAGATGGAACTTTAAAAACTCCTCAATATTCTGAATCTGATGTGGAATTTTTTAAATTATATGCTTATCATTCAGAAAAATTAATGCAATTCAGAACTGGTTCTAGACTTTTAGAAAAAGTTATTGATACAGATTTACAAACAGGAAAGAAAATTCTTTCTTCTGGTGCACTTGATGCATTCAAAAATGTTATGCGCCAAAAAACTGCTATGGAAGAACAAGATCATGAGTATTCTTTATTTAATTTTTCAGATTCTTACTTAAGAAAAGAAGCTCGAAGACTTAATATGTCTCCTGATGATTTAGAAGCAGCATTAATAAAGCAAAGAAGCAATTTAATAAATAGTAATTCTGGAAAATTTATAGTAGACAAATTAGTTCCAGAACATTCTCCTAGATGGTTAGGTAGCTTCTTCTTTAAAAAATCAGACAAAGCAATTAATTTAATAGATCAAATAGATCCAGATCACTTCCCAAAAAGTAGCACAATAATCAAAAAAGGATTGACACCATTGCATTTTGGAGCTGAAATCACTGGAGCTAAAGGTAATATCGAAAGATTATTAGAACCATTAAGAAAAAAAGATGAGCCAAAGAAAAATGAAGAAGAAAATGAGTTTGATCCATTTACAAAAAGAGAAAAAGAATTCTTTGCAAACAAACCTTCTGAATTTCACGAAAAATTATATAGAGCAGCAAATAATTCTCGCACAAAAGCAATTGTTGGTGTTTCTCTTCTAACTCTTTTAGCCACGGGAACTGTAGCAACAGTAGCACCTCATTTATTAACTACTGCTCAACAAATCACAAATTTCAACAATTTAATAAATGACGCAAGAAACCAACCGATTGTCACAACTTATGCACCTATGACAACAACAGAATTACAAGCTGTTATATCAGATTATCTATCAACAGACTACTCTGGTTCTATTGAAGATTTTAGAGAAGATACCAATGCAGCATTGGATGCAATTCAAGCAACTTGTCAAACATATCAAAAAAATTACTCTACACCAACTAAAGAAGAAGCTGGAGTTATTTTAGATTCTTTAGATAATGTAACAAGTAAATCTATAGAACAACTTGTTGTATATGCAATCCAAGAAGCTTATCCAAATTACACAGATATCGAAGTTGATTTTTATTATGATTATGAGACAGAAGTTGATGGAACAGATCTTGAGAAAAAAGTAAAAAACGAAGGTTTCAGAATTCATTTCACAGATGAAAACGGAAATAGAATGGAAACAGAAATGGATAATATCTCCTCTCCTCTTTTCGCCGAAAATTTAGGACAAGCTATTATGGATTTAGAAAAATCATACGACACTCAATTCGATGAATTCTTTGAAGCAATTTCTAATCCAAACGCAAGAAAAGCAAATGGTGAAAAATATACTTATGAAGACATATCAGACTTATCTACAAACTATTTTAACACTATAGCCAAAAAAGCAAATCAAGTTAGACCAATGACAGTAACAAAAGCCAAATTTGTTAAAGGCGAAGGAGTACAATTTGATTTAGAAATCGAGCAAAATGAACCAGAAACACCAACAACTTCAAGTGTAGAAAGCGAATATGATGGAAGATAATAATAATAATACAAAAAAGTAGGTTTTAAAAAACCTACTTTTTATTTATATTTTATAATTTAAAATTCAAAAGAATATGGTAACAATTCTTCTAAAGTATATTCTTCTACTTTATTGTTATACACAGTATAAACTTTAAAATCTTTCTTACAAAATTCACTCATAAATTGTCTACAATACCCACAAGGCAAACATTTTTCTGCATCTTTATCTTGAGGTCCACCTATTACTACTATTCTTTCAAATTCGTTTTCTCCTTCTGATATAGCTTTGCAAAATGCCACCCTTTCTGCACATATACTTTGAATCCCTTGATTTTCTATATTACATCCAACATATCTTTTTCCATTTTTTGCCATTAAAACCGCACCAACTGTATATTTTGAAATGTTTGCATGAGCTCTTTTTCTTGCATTATTCGCTAATATTATATCATCTCTTAAATCTAACATTCCACATTCCTCCTCTTTGTAATATTTATTTATATTTTCTCATATTTAATAAATAGCGTCCACTTTTTGTTTCTTTTTCAATTCCATCAAAAATAAATTTACCTTTTCCTCTTACCGTTATTAAATCACCAATATTTATTTTTTTAGAATCTTTAAATTCAATTATTGAATTTATAAAAACTCTCCCTTCACTTATAATTTCAGATGCATTTGTTCTCGAACAATTTGCAAGTTCTGCCACAAAATTATCTAATCTTATTGAAGAAACTATAATATTTAAGTTTTCAAATTCATTTTCAATATATGTCAAATCTTTAATATTTTCAATTGTTATTTCTGATTTTTTGAATCTTGTTAGTGTTTTTAAGTCATTTTCTAATACTTTTGCAACTTCAGCCAACGAAATAATATCAGCTCCAAAATCAGTCACTAAAATATCCCCAAATTTTTCTCTTTTTATCCCTAGTTTCATTATTCCACTTAAAAATTCTCTATGTTCATATTTTATATTATTCGGTAACTTAATTCTTATTACATTAAATATCTTTTCATAGTTTTTCTCAACCATCTCTTTTGAAAATTTTTCAGGATAAAAAATCAAAATACTTCTATCAGTTTCATCTTTACCACCATAAATTATAAAATTAGAAACTTTTTCTTCTTTTAATATTCTTTTAATTATTGAAATTTCAGAAATATTCAAAAAATCCGTGTAAGTAATTTTATTTTTAGTTTTTGAAAATTCATATTTATCAATTACTTTAGCTATTAACAACTTGTATTCACTATTTTTATATTTTTCCCTTGCGCTTTCAAACATTCTACTATACTTCCTACATCTAATCCATATTTTTCTTCTATTTCATTTGGACTTCCATGTTTTATAAATTCATCTGGATATGCAAATTTTACTAAATTTGTATTTATTCTGTTTTCAAAAATAAGTTCTTCTATTTTAGTAGCCAATCCGCCAACAATAGTTCCATCTTCTATTGTTGCAACATTTTTCTTTCCAATAATGTGTTTTAATAAACACTCATTATCTAATGGTTTTAAAAATCTTGCATTAATAACTGTAGCATTTATTCCATCTTTTTTTAACTCTTCTGAAACTTTAATTGCTTTTGAAACCATCTTTCCTATTGCAATTATTGTTATATCTTCACCTTGATTTAAAACTTCAGCTTTTCCTAAAGTTATTCTTTCTTTAACCTCAAAGGACGTTTCTTCTCCTCCACGAGGATATCTTATTAAAACTGGTTTCTTTAAATCCACAGCAAACTCCAACATTTCTTCTAATTCATTAAAATCTTTTGGAGCCATTATATTAAAATTAGGTATTGTATTTGTAAATGCTAAATCTAATAATCCTTGGTGAGTTTCTCCATCATTACCAACAATTCCAGCTCTATCAGCGCATATTACGACTGGTAAATTTTGAATTGCCACATCATGAACTAATTGATCATATGCTCTTTGAATAAATGATGAATATAGTGGAACAACCGGAACTAATCCTGACTTTGCTAAACCTGCAGCTAATCCTACCGCATGTTGTTCGGCAATTCCTACATCAAAAAATCTTGTTGGATATTTTTTTGCAAACTCAGCAAGTCCTGTTCCATCAGTCATTGCAGCTGTTATAGCAACTATTTTTTTATTTTCTTTTGCAATCTCTACCAATTTTTCTCCAAAAACTTTTGAATAATCTTTTTTCCCATTTGCAACTTTTTCTCCAGTTTCTTTATCAAATTTTGAAGTACTGTGAAATTTATCCGGGTTTGATTCTGCTGGTTTATATCCTTTTCCCTTTTTTGTTAACACATGAACCAAAATAGGTCCATCTTGTTCTTTACATATTTTCAAAATATCTTCTAGCTTTTCTATACTGTGTCCATCAACAGGACCTAGATATCTAAATCCTATATCTTCAAAATACATTTTCGGAATAACTAATTGTTTTATACCTCTTTTTGTTCTTTGAACCAATTTAACAATTTTCTTTCCTACTCCTGGAATTTTCCCAATCAACTTCTTACCTTTAACACTTGTATTTATATACACGCTTTTTGTTCTTAATTTTGAAAGCATCATTGATATTCCACCAACATTTTTAGAAATACTCATTTCATTATCATTTAATATTACTATCATATTAGTGTTACTACTTCCAACATCATTTAACGCTTCTAGTGCCATTCCACCTGTTAATGCTCCATCACCTATTACAGCAATAATCTTATTATTCTCACCTTTTATATCTCTCGCTCTTGCCATCCCTAAACCAACAGAAATAGATGTGCTACTATGCCCAGTGTTAAAGTTATCATATATACTTTCTGAAGTTTTTGGAAATCCAGCAATTCCACCCATTTTTCTTAAAGTTGATAATTTATTCTTTCTTCCTGTTAAAATTTTATGTACATAAGTTTGATGGCCAACATCCCAAATAATTTTATCTAAAGGTGTATTAAATACAGAATGGAGAGCAATTGTCAATTCAACAACGCCCAAATTTGATGCTAAGTGTCCTCCAGTTTCTGAAACTGTATCTAAAATTATTTTTCTTATTTCTTTTGCTAAAATTTCCTTATCTTTTACATTTAGAGGTTTTAAATCCTCTGGATAATTTATATTTTCTAATATCATAATTCATTCCTTTATATCATTAATACAGCAAGCAGTGATGTTATAAGTGGAACTGTTATGTTATCTGTTCCTTTATTTGAAACCGCCTCTATAATTGTCATTAAAATAGCTATTAATATTGATTTTATTGCAACATAATCAGCATTATTATATGTTAAAAATGCAGCCATAATAATTAAAGTAACACAAAACATAGCCAGACAACCAGCTAAAGATTTTGTATTCCCTCTTATTTTAAATTTTTTACTATTTACTGCTTGGCCTATTACTGCAGCTAATCCATCACCGTATCCCATAACAAAAATACCACATAGTCCTATTGCTGGATTATCTAATGGCCCAAAAGTTATTAAAGCCAATATAAATAATGATAAAGCATAATATACTGTTCCTAAGCTTTCTTTATTTTCATCTCTTGCATCTCTTTCCATTACTTTTATGATACCTTTTTTGTAAGACAAATAATTTATTACTACAAATAACGCAGGAACAAACGCTGCCCATATCAAATTATCAAAAAATATCATTGCTATAACCCACCAGTTTGATAACATGATATGAATATATTTTCTACTAGCTTCTTTTCCAGCTTTTTCAAAAACTTTAGCAGAAACTATTATCATTCCTATAAATATAATCGATACTATAACTCCAAATAAATTGTTCATTTTCTAATCTCACTTTTGTATTTTAATTCTAGTCAAATTATAATTATAATATTTAACCTTTGCTATTATATCAAAAAAAGTGCTTTATAAAAAGCACTTTTTAAAAAATTTACACACTAAACACAAATTAATTCTTTTTACAATCATTATATACCTTTGGGTCAATCCATTTTTTATTTTCCTCTAAATTTTCTCTAACAATTGTTGCTCTAATTGGTACTATTTCTCTTTCATTATCCACTCTTCTATCGACTAAATTCATATATTTTGCAACACTTTCACCATATTTTTCACTACTATAAAAATGAGTGGGATTTTCATCACCAATTATTTTCGTTAAATATTCCATTTGTATATTTACACTTTCTTCATCTAATCCATATTGTTTTGGTGGATTATATCCGAATTTTATTTCAACATTTGGATATAATTCTTTTATCCACTCAGCCCTTTTTTCTGTAGGAATATCTATTAAATCAGTATCATATACAATTACAATCATTTTATCCATTTCTTTCAAAGCTGTTTCAATTAAAAATTGATGGCCTTTATGAAGTGGTGCAAATTTACCTATAGTAAAACCAACTTTTTTCTCTTCTTTCATTATTATCCTCTTTTTAATTTTCTCCGAAAAATATTATAACATATTTCTTCTATTTTAACAACTAACATGATATAATCTGTTTGCATTAAAATATTTAATTAAAAATATAAACGAATTTATTTTATGAATCTTACTTTTTAATTTGGAGGTATATATTTGAAAAAGCCATCTATCAATCTTGTTTTTTTGATTTTTATCTTAATTTTTGCAATATTTCTAGTTGCACTAATTTCATTTAATTTTCAAAAACCAAATTATAGTTCAAGAAATGATATATCACATTTAGATTCCGTTCAAGATATTGAGCTAAATAATACAATTACAGAACCATCTGTTCTTTCTAAAGAACAATCAAATCGTACAATAATAGCAAAATCAATTGTTCCAAAAGATACTTCAATAACTATTTCTGCAATTGGAGATATTATGTGTCATAATACTCAATTTAAAGATGCAAAAAACTCTGATTCATATGATTTTTCTTATGTATTTTCAGATGTTGAACATTTCATAAAAAATGCAGATATCGCAATTGGTAATTTAGAAACAACTTTTGCTGGAAGTAATAAACCATATCAAGGCTATCCCAATTTTAATAGTCCTGAATCTATGGCAAATGATTTAGCAGAGCTTGGTCTTGATGTAATAACTACATCAAACAATCACAGTTTAGATACTGGTTATTCAGGTTTAGAATCAACTCTTAACTTTTTAGATGAAGCCAATCTATCTCATGTTGGAACAGCTCGTTCTATAGAAGAGCAAAATACCATTTTAATCAAAGAAATTAATAATTTAAAATTAGCATTCCTATCTTACACATATGGAACCAATGGAATTCCAATTCCCAAAGGAAAAGAATATTGTATAAATTTAATAGATAAAGATTTAATTTTATCTCAACTACAAAATGCAAAAGCACAAAACCCAGATCTAATTTTGGTTAGTATCCACTGGGGAAGCGAATACGAGCTCACTCCGAATGCAAATCAAACACAATTGGCTGATTTTTTATTTGAAAATGGAGCTGACATTATTTTAGGAAGTCACCCTCACGTTTTACAACCACTCGAATGTAGAAAAATAAATCTGCCAGATGGAACAACCAAAAATGGCTTTGTAATTTATTCTTTAGGCAACTTTATGTCTGGACAAACTCAAGAAAATACAAGGTCTTCTATAATATTAAATTTAAAATTGACAAAAAATGGAGCTACCGGTTTATTTTCAATTGATGAGATTATATATACTCCAATATACACATACACTTCTCCAAAATATAAAAATTATAAGATTCTAGATCTTCAAAAATCTATTTATAATCACGAAAACAAAATAGACAATTCTCTTTCTATTAACGATTATAATATATTAAAAAAAGAATTAGAAAAAATAAACTCAATATATCTTCCATAGCAATTCTAAGACAAGCAAAAAAATATTTTTTAGCTTGTCTTTTTGTATGTTTGTAACATTTTTGTAATATCTTTTTAATAGTAATGTTATATTTTTTATAGACACTTTGTGCTATAATGTATTTGTTAATATTATAATACGATAATTATATTTAAATGTACTATTTTTAGTACATTTGGGAGGTCAAAAAAGAACAATGTTAAACTTACCTATTGTAAAATTTGAAAAAAGTTGTAACTACTTAAACGAGCAGTTAACACTTCAAAACAATAATAAGCAGTTGATATTGGATATTATCAGTAATATTGGTCTAATCTTAAATGAGTCTGACGAAAAATTTGAACAATATGATAATATTCTTGAAACAGCAAATGAATTTTTAAAATCACTTTCTGCTAACATAACATCAATTGAACAATTAAATGTAGAAATTAAAAATATCACAGCTGAATTAACAAGTTTATTATCAGAACAAAACAAAGCTTCTAAAACTAAGGAGTTTTATATTGCTGCCTTCTCAAATATAAAACACAATATTATCGTATATTCAAAAAAATTCCAAGAATTAGAATCAGCATTAACAAACGACAACAACAAATTCAATGAATTTATTAATGAAAATAATTTTAAATATAATTTTGTATCTATAGACGATTCTACAAACACATATACTTTTACTGGTTTCTCAATAAATGATACTGAAGAAATTTCAAATGATATTATTGAAATCCCACTTAACAATACATCTGATGATGAAATTGAAAAAACTGAAGTTATTGAAGAAAACATAAATAATGAAATAGCAGAATCATCTATTGATGAAATTGTTGTAAATAAAACAGAAAATGAAGAAGTTATTCCTGAAAATATTGTAGATAAAACAGAAAACGAAGAATCTATTTCTGAAAATATTGTAGATAAAGCAGAAATTGAAGAAGCTATTCCTGAAAATATTGATAAAATAGAAGAATTAACAAATACATTTAAATCTTTATTATTAAATATTTCAGAAACCTCTCTAACTGATGCAACTTCTTCTGTCGTATCTTTATTTAAAGAGCTTTTACCAAAAGATACCCAAACTTCTTTTGAATATTTTCTTGATTTAGGTAACAATTCAGAAAATATTCAAGAAGAATCAGTTGAAATAGAAGAAAATGAATCACCAGAAATTGAATTAAACGCTTTCGATTCATTAAAATTAGTTGAAGATTTTATTATCGCAGATTTAGAAAATGTTATTTACGAAGAACATTCAGGACTAATCTATGAATATAATGTTGAAACAAACGAAATCTCTTCTTATGAAGAACTTATTGAAGAAAATATAGAAGACACTGAACTTGTTGAAAATATAGATATAGAAACAGAAGATCTTTCTAATGATGATTACAATATTATAATTGATGACAAAGAAATTATCGAAAATAGTGAAGTTTCTCCTGAATATATCCAAGACACTCAAGAGGTATTAGAATCACCGCTTCCTCCTACAGAAATTACTGTAGTTGAAAACGAACCAATTATAGAGGAATCATTTGAAGAAGTTGCTGAAAATTCAGACATCTTATTGTTAGATGCTTTATTAGATAATTCTGAATATTTAAGCACAGAATCCATATTGGAAAAACTAGAACAATTAGAAAAAATTGAAGAATTTACACTTTCATCAAATTCTACTTCTTTATCAGATGATAAAATTATTGAAGAACAAGATGAAAAAATCGAAAATATTGATGAATCCCCTATTTTAGAATTAGATAATTTAGATAATTTAGATAATAATGATGAATTGGTTGTAAAAGATTTAGATGACGTTAACGAAGATGTTAAAGATACTAATGAATTCTCTCTTTTAGAACTAGATAATACAGATAATAATGATGAATTGTTTGTAGAAGATTTAGATGATGTTAACGAAGAAGTTGAAAATACTAATGACATTGATATCTTGATTGATAATATCGAAACAATAGAAAATGTTGAGAAAAGTGTTTTTGAAGAATTAAACAACGATACATCTTTCCTATCAAACATTTCATTTGATGGAATTTTAAACACATCAGAATTTGATTTAAACACTGATACCTCTATTTTTGAAGATGTCTTAGATAAAGAAATTTTAGAAAAACTAGATGAAAATGATATTCTAGATGATAATTTAATTGGCGAAAACATTTTAGATGAAACTTTGTTAGACTTCGAATTAGAAGAAAATATCATCGACGAAATGATTACAGAAGAATCAGTAATAGATCAACTATTAAATGAATCTAATATAGAAACTCCTGATATTGATATTTCAGATTCAGAAATCATCAACCAAGAAGATTACCAATTAGATTCTAATGAAATTACTCTAGACAATCTAAATCTATTAAACAATGTTGATATCGAATCTTTATCACAAGAAATTGAGGTTCCTCAAAATATTACATTCAAGGACTCTTCTGCTGAACAAGCAGTTCAACACGATGAAGAAAAAAATATTGAACATTTTTATAAAGATAATCATTCTGACGCTGAGTTTAAAAATAAAGGACTATCAAAAAAAGACTTTGATGAAAAACTTTTAAAAATAGAAAATGCTCTTGAAGATAATAAAACTTTAGTTATTTCTGAAAGATTACAGAAAATATATTTACCATATAAAGTTTCAGAATTAACCAACTATATCGAAAATTATCCAGGATCTTATAATTCTTTAAAAGATGTTGTTGCTCAAGAATTTATATTACCTTTTGATTACTTTAGAAAACATCCTACAAAAGCTAGATTTACAGAAGCATATAACTTATTAAAAAATCGTGAAGGTAGAAACTTTATGAAATCTGTTTCATATGCATTCAGATTATTAAATAAAAATAATTTAAACCCAGCAATCATTGCTTCTTGCAAAACACAACATGAATTAGATAGTTATCTTTACTATTTAGATTCTGATAATTTAAATAATTTCAAATTCTTTGATATTATTTATGAAGTAAACCCAATGTAAAATAAAAAAGAAAGTAGTTTATCTACTTTCTTTTTGTTTCTATAAAATTATACAAATAAGTCCTCCTGTTCCCTCATTTACTATTCTTTGTAATGTATCTTGCAATTTTATTTGTGCCTCTTCTGGCATTTTTGCAAGTTTGTTCTGCAATCCTTCATTAACTAATTCATGTAGACTTTTCCCAAATATATTAGATTCCCAAATTTTTTTAGGATCACTTTCAAATTCAGATAATAAATATTTAACCAAATCTTCTGATTGTTTTTCACTACCAACTATTGGCGAAACTTCAGTTTCTGTGTTTATTTTTATCATATGAATAGATGGTGCTTTAGCTTTTAATTTCACCCCATACTTTGAACCTTGTTTTACAATTTCAGGCTCATCTAAAATCAAATCCTCTTTCCCTGGCGTTACAATTCCATATCCTTTTTCATTTACTTCGTGTATCGCATATGCCATTTTATCATAATCTTTTTTTATCTTTGCAAAATCAGTAATACATGAAAATAATTCTCCCTCATTTTTTATTTCCACACCAGTTATGTTGCTTAACATATCATAAAACAATTTTTCTTCTAACTGAACATTTATACTAACAATTCCATTTCCTAAATTAATTTCATCGACGCTTGTTTTATATATTTCATCACATTCTTCTAATCTTTTATAAACATCATTTATATCCTTCAATCTGGCAACATTCTCAAACGTCTTTTTAAAATTTAAAAATAACTTTTGTTTTAATTCATTGCTTTTATCCAAACCTTCTAACCATCGCGGAAACTTTATTTCAATTCTCTCTATCATAAATTCATATAATAATTTTGAAAATATACTATTAATATCATCTAAATTTAATTCTAAGCAATTTACAGGTATTACTGTTGCACTATATTTGTCAGACAATCTTTCAGCCATTTCTATACTATAATTATCATACGGGTTTTGACAATTCATAAGAATTATAAACGGTTTATTTAATTCCTTTAATTCATTTACTACTCTTTCTTCAGCTTTTATATAATCTTCTCTTGGAATATCTGTTATACTGCCATCTGTTGTAATAATTATTCCTACTGTAGAATGTTCTACAATAACTTTTCTAGTTCCAAGCTCAGCAGCTGTTTCAAAAGGAATTTCATTTTCTGACCATGGTGTTTTAACCATTCTGGGCATATCATTTTCCAAATACCCAATTGCATTATTTACCAAATATCCTACACAATCGACAAGTCTAGTTTTTAATTTTACATTTCCATTTAAATTAATTTCAACAGCCTCATTTGGTATAAATTTCGGTTCTGTTGTCATTATAGTTCTTCCACTTGCACTCTGTGGTAATTCGTCTACTGCCCTTTCCTTCTTATATTCATTTTCTATATTAGGCAAAACTAGTAGTTCCATAAATCTTTTAATAAAAGTAGATTTTCCAGTTCTAACAGGTCCCACCACACCTATGTATATGTCCCCTTCTGTTCTTCTAGCAATATCTTGATAAATCCCAAAATTTTCCATAAAAAAATACCCCCTATAAATGTACATCTCTCTTAGTAATTTATATTAGGGTATTTTTAATTTATTCCAATAAAATTTATTACTTCACAAATATATAGTATTCACCTTTTGTCTTATCCACCTCATTATAGTTTTCGTTAAATACATATATTTGATTTAAACTTGTAATTTCTGTAATTGTCTGTTTCTTTATTGCCTTATTTGATAGTATTCCATTTTCATCATTCCAAATAATTAAAAACTCTTTTTCTCCACCTGATTTTATTTTCTTCAAATCGCAAAATTCATTAGATAAATAAGTTCCATTTTTTACTATATCATTATTCTCTTCATTCATTTTTTGATATGCTACTAAATCCCAATAATAACCATCTTTATAATAATATAAGTCTTTTGAATTTTTATCTATATAATGTGTTTTAGAATATAATTTATATTCATTAAAATCAACTCTTTTAGTAACTATATCTTCATCAATATCCACAATAACATCATCTTTAAATATATAAGACCTTCCAATTCCACACTCATATATTTTGTTTTTTATTTTTATAAATCTTCCTGTACCTGCAATATTTAAAGTATCAATATTATATATTGGTATTAATTCATTCGTTTGCGCACTTTCTGTTTTCTCAATTCCACTTCTTGAATATATTTCTTGCATTTCTAATGTTTTATATTCTTGTAAATTCAATCTGTTTTTGATTCCTAGATACACACACAAAGAAAACACCAATAAAAAAATCATTGCAAATAACACAAATAATGATATTACTCCATTTTCATTCTTCATAATAATTTCCTTTTTAATTTATTCTATTTTATTATAACACACTTATAATTCTATTTGTAAAATTTCGTATATTTTTTTATAAATTGCTAACAATAAATAATAATTTATCTGGAGTAGCTATGTTAAAAAAAATATTTAATAATCTTTTTAATTATTCTGAAAAAGAAAATTATAACTTCATATTACCCAATAGTTCTAATAATATTGATGAGACAGAATTCAAGAAAATAGACAGCGAGAGTGTTTCTACTTCTTTAAATAAAAATATTGAATATTTAAAAATAAAATATAATATGCTGATTAATAATGATATTAAAATTCGTGAATTTTCGTTAAATGTTCAAAAAAAGAAATATTCCGCTTTTATTATATATATAGATGGAATGGTAAATAGTGATAATATTAATGATTTCATTTTAAAACCAATACTTTTAAAAACCTCCATAAAAATGGAAGATCCTTCAAAAACTACTAAAAGTACAAATTCTTCAAAAATTGAAAAATTTGATTTAGAAAGTTTTATTTATTCGAATTTAATTCCACAAAATAGCATTACTAAAGAAAAAGAATTTAAAAATATTGTTCATAAAGTCAATGGCGGTTTTTGTGCATTGTTTGTCGAAAGCCTTAATATTTGTTTTTGTATAGAATCAAAAGGGTTTAAAACAAGAAGTATAACTCAACCAATAACAGAGGAAGTCGTTAAAGGTTCTCATGAAGGTTTTGTTGAAAATATAAGAACTAATACCTCTATGATTAGAAAAATAATTAATAACGAAAAATTAATTATAGAAGAATCTCAAATTGGTGATTTGAACAAAACACAAATTGCTATTTGCTATCTAAAAGATATTACAAATGATGATTTAGTTGGAGAAATAAAATATAGATTTAACAATTTAAAAATTGATTATGTACTTTCCTCAAATCAATTAGAACAATTTGTTAAAGATAATATAACTTCTGCGTTTCCTCAATCAATTTCTACTGAACGACCTGACAAAGCCTCTAATTATTTGATGCTTGGTAGGGTCGTAATATTAGTTAATGGTTCTCCTTTTGCTATAATTCTTCCTGCTTCTTTGGTTGATTTTTTAACCTCACCAGAAGATTTTAATTTAAACTATCATTATGCTAATTTTTTAAAAATATTAAGAGGACTAGCTCTAGTTTCAGCCTTACTTGTTCCAGGAATGTATGTAGCAATTACTATGTTTCATTATGAATTGATTCCATCAGAACTCCTTTTTGCAATTGTAGCATCACGTGAAGCAATCCCATTCCCTATAATTTTTGAAATAATTATAATGGAAATTTGTTTTGAATTAATTCAAGAAGCAAGTATTCGTGTTCCATCTTCTTTTAGTACAACTGTTGGTATAATTCGGAGCGTTAATTTTAGGAGATGCTGCGATCTCTGCTAATATTGTCAGTCCAATCTTAATAATAATTGTTGCTTTTTCAGGAATTTGTGCTTTTACAATTCCAGATAACACATTAAGATTTGCAATTAAAACATTTAGATTTATCTATATTATTTTAGGATATATTGCCGGTTTTTTAGGAATAGCTCTTGGATTTTTTGTCCATTTTCTAATCCTTTCAAATCAAAGTTCTTTTGGAGTTCCTTTCTTCTCCCCATATATTCCGTTCAGTAATTTAAAAAACAATGATGGATTATATATTCCTCCGGTTTGGAAAAGAGAAAAAAGAAATTCTATTTTAAATACAAAGAAACCAAATATTGAAGAACCAATTAGTATGAAATGGAGGAAAAATGCAAAATAATTACAAATTAGAAAAAATAGAATCAATTTGTTTAATACTAATAATCATGACTAATAAATTAATATTAAATATTCCATATTATATTGTTGATCTTGTTGGAAGTAGTGCAATAATAAATATTATATATATAGGAACAATAGATTTATTATTGACTCTTTTTATAATAAAATTATTGGATAATTTTGAAAATGCAGATATTTTAGATATTTCTGAATTCTTAGGAGGTAAGCCTTTAAAAATTTTTATTGGCTTAATTAGTATTGCTCTTTTTTTATTAGTTTCTTTTATAACCTTAATTGATTTTTCAAATGTTTTGCACACAATATATTTTTCTAATTTTCCTATGATATATATAATATTTTATTTTATCGCAGGTATTTTGATTGCAAATTTGATTGGTTTAAAATCTTTATCAAGGACTATAACTTTTATAATACCATTTACTATAATTAGTACCCTTGTAACATTTTTTACATCACTTGGAAATCTTGATATAAAAGACTTAACACCTATACTAGGAGAAAGTTATTATCAAACATTTATCGTTGGATTAAGTAACTGCTTTTCAATGTATATAATAGTATATCTTTATTTTTTTAAACCTTTATTAAAAGATACCAAAGATTTTAAATCAATATCTATAATTTCATATATAATCTCATTTTTCTTACTTTTACTTACAATCATTCCAATGCTTACACTTTTTAATACAAGTTCAAACAGTGAACCTATAAATTCTTTATTTTTGCTTTCAAGACAGATTGAACTTGGTAGATTTTTGCAAAGAATAGATGCAATTTTTATATTTTTATGGATATCAGCAATATTCGCTTATTTAAGTTTTATATTGTTTTTAATTAATAGAATTATAAATAAAATAATTCCTGTTTCAAATGAACAAATGCTTTCTTATTCCACTTGTAGTATTCTATTTGGAATCACTTTAATTCCAATAAATATTGCTCAAATACATTTTATTGAAGATACTCTTTATAGATATCTTATTATTGGATTTATGTTTGGAATAGATTTTTTTATTTTAATACTTGCAAATTTAAAAAAGAAATATTTTAAAAAAGTTAGGAATTAAATAAATATGATTTTCAAAAAAGTATTTTTAATAATTATTCTTATAAGTTGTTTATTTATATTTTGTGGTTGTTATAATACAATGGGAATTGATAAACAATACTTTATTGTTTCTTTAGGTCTGGATATAACAGACCAAAACAATTTAGCTTTAAGTGTTCAAATTCCATTTCCATCTAGCAATTCAAACAGTAGCGATTCTGCCCAATCTAGCGAATATCAAATTTATACTGTTGAAGCTCGAACTATTGATGAATGTTTATCTATTTTAAATAATTATTTAAATAAAAAAATTAACCTTTCTCATTGTTCTGCGTTGGTCATTTCAGAAAATCTTGCACGGAAAACGGAATTGAATCTTATATCAATACATTAACAAACAACACTGAATTAAGACATAGTTGCGAAATCATTGTTAGTAGTACAACAGCAAAAGATGTTTTAGATAAGGTATCTAATTCTGGTGAAGTATTTTCGGCAAGACTTTTTGATTATTTATCAACTAGTGCAGATTACACGGGTTATACAATTCAATCTACTTTTGGTGATTTTTTCCAAAGTTTAGATAATGATTATTATCACCCTTGTTCAATTTATGTTTCAGTTTTAGATGATACAATTCAAACAAATGGAATTGCTATTTTTCAAAATGATTATATGTTAGGACATATTGATATTTCTAATTCAATTTCTCATTTAATGGTAACTAATGATTTAAAAACTTGTACAATTACAATTGATAATCCTTTTGAAGAAGGTGAATTATTAGATTTAGATGTTTCTCTATATAAAGATACTTCTATAGATATTGATATCATTAATGGTTCTCCTTTAATTTCTGTAACTATATATCCAGAAGGAACAATTCGTAGTTCTGGTAGTATTTTTAATTATATTAATAACGAAAAAATTGATGAAGTTGAAAGAGAAATGTCAAACTATTTAAAAAAGATTCTAGAAGATTATCTATATACAATTTCTCATCAATATAACTCTGATATTGTAGGTTTTAAAGGAATTTGTCAAGCACAATATCTAACAAAAGAAGATTTCGATAAAGTAAATTGGGATAAGATATTTGGAGATTCTTTTTTCAATATCGAAATAAAAACCAAAATAAATTCAAGTAATTTATTTAATAAAGAATAAGGAGTGTTTATGAAATATGTTGCAATAATTTTTTTAATTTATTTCTTTCTGAAAAGTTATTTTTATGCAAAATTTGAAATCGAAAAAAAGAAAAATATTACAGGTGGAATATTAATTTTCATTCTCTCTCTTATCGGTTTAATTTTCCCATTAATTCTTCTATTTACAATATATTAAAAAACAAGCTCGTCACACAAAATATAACGAGCTTTTAATTTATTAATTCATTTTTATTTCTAGCATTTTATTTTTTAATTCTTGTTCTATATTCAAAAGTTGATTTTCTGCTGCTAAACGTTTTTCTCTACCAACTTTATGAATTTCAAGAATTTTATCTAATGTTTCAATAATATCTTTATTTGTTTGTTGCAAAGTTTCAACATTAACAATTGCTTTTTCAGATTCTTCTGCTATTTCAATAGTTCCTTGTTTTAGCATTTCACTATTTTTTTGTAACATATCATTTGTTGTATCTGTAACTGCTTTTTGCACATCTAATGCACTTTTGGCATTTACAACACCTAAGGCTATAACTATTTGATTTTTCCATAATGGTATCGTATTAATTAATGAGCTTTGTATTTTTTCTACCAATTCACTATCATTATTTTGTATTAATCTTATTTGTGGAGCCATTTGCAACGATATAATTCTTGTTGTTTTTAAATCATAAATTTTCTTTTCAAATCTATTTATTGCATTAACCATATCATTTACTTTTTGAATATCAGCTTGTTCTCCTGAATCTTCTGCAACTTTTTGCAATTCTGGTAATGTTACATTTCTCAATTCTTCTAATTTTCTTTCACCAGCAATTATATACAATGATAAATCTTTGAAATATTCTAAATTCTTTTCATACATTGTATCAAAAATTGTAATATCCTTTAACATTTTTATTTTTTGTGTTTCTAATTGTTTCTCAATTTTTGCAATATTAGATTCTACTTTACTAAATTTAGCAATCATTTTTTCTATATGTTTTTTTGCATTAAAGAATAATCCATATAATCCTTTTGGATTTAAACTTTGTGGAACATCTGCATCAAAATCCTTAACTTGAACAACAAGACTTGCTAATAAATCTCCTACTTCTCCTGCATTTTTTGTCTTTACTGTTTGAAGTACAGAATCAGAAAAAGTTGATATTTTATTTTGTGCTGAAGCTCCATACTGTAATAATTGTGCTGAATCTGTTACATCTACTTTTTCGCAAAATTCATCTATAGCTTGCTTTACTTCTGGTTCTAACAATTCATAATTTAAAGAACTTTCTACTTTTTCTTCAGTTACTTGTTCTCCTGTTAAAATTTCTTTTTCGATTTTTTCTGAAGCCATTTTTGGCTCTACTTTTAATTCTAATGCTTCGCTCATTAATTCTTCCCCCTTAAAATTACTTATCTATAGTTTCTCTAGTTTTTATATTATAAAGTTCTACTCTAAATTTGTTTGTTCTTTCTTTTAAATCTACTATATTAGAAAAAACTAAATCAATATTTTCAAGCTCTTCATATGTTAAAAAATATTCATCTTCAGTTTCTAAGAATATTGCAACAGACATAGTTCCGTCTTCATCTGTGTATGCTTTTTGCACTAATTTTATTAAATGAACTGGAATTTTATATATAACTTCTTCTGTTTCAAAAGATAAAAATTTAGGTTTATATTCTATTATTTTAATCTCTTCATCATCTACATATACTTCTTTTCTCATTTATTATTTTCCTCCTAAGTAAGATATTAACTCATTATACATACTCATTTTCAAACTAGATACAGTACTTGTTATTGTTTGTGGAACTCCTTTTATTCCTATTTTTGAAACATCATATGTTCCTCCTGTTACACCTGTTCTAAATCCATATTTTTCCCAAGCAATTTGTCCTATCTCTGTATCTTCAAAAACTTCATTATATTTATTTCCATTTTCAGTAAATGTTGCTATGCAATGTGAATTCCACATTGTAGGTGTTGGATATAATATTCTAATATTATCTTTTACTTGATTAAATCCATCCGGATTTGAAGTTGCAAATTCTACTATACTCTTTTCATAATCAACAATCATAGGTTCTCCACCCATTCCTGTTTTTAAATATCTTTCAAATAAATCTGCTGGAGTATTATTCATATAACCAGATTTTTCATAGAAATCTTTTAGTTTTGGTAAGTTTTCTTGCATTGCAGACTCGGTTACATTTCCGCCACACATAATTGATAAAAGTAGCCCATAATATGTAGCTCCTGGAGAAGACGTTACTGGATCTGTAGAAGCAATATTTACACTTCCATAAAGCATATCCAAACCAATATCAGACCATTTCTTTCCCTCTAATATATAAGTTAGAAGTTTATTCATATCAGTTATATAATATACGCCTTCTTTTTCTGTTACAATTTCTTCTACAATTAATGCATCTACCACTTTATCCCAACTATAAATAACTATTGGTGTATTTAAAGTTAATCCACCATCTAAAACAGTATCTCTAGCTGCTTCTCCTTTTGATGCATCAGGTGGTAATTTGTAATAATCATAAAATCTTTGATCAGAACAAAACATCAAATCGTATTTTGCCCCATCTTTTCTTAATAATGGATTTACAATCATTTTACCATTACTCCAATTATCATAAACAGCTTCAATACCATATTTTTCTTGCATTATTTGATTAACTCTTTCATCCGCAATAAAATCTTCTTTACCACCGCCAACAGCTACTGTTACTTTAGTTAGATTTTGTAATTTATTACTTATATTTCCCACATTTTCATTATCAGTTGCAAATTTTATTCCAACTATTATTAATATTAATAATATAAAAATTACAATTCCAATTGTTTTCTTTTTCAAGTAACTTACCTCCTTTATTTTATATTAAAATCATTAATATCAGAAAAGCCTTCTGCTTTTAAAAGTGATTCAAAAACCTTCATTTCAGCATCTGTATCTAATATATCAGCTTGGTATAAATTAGCAAGTTGAACTTTAAATGATTCTTTTATCTTTACAATCATCTTCTCTGTTGAATCCATAAATTTTCTCATATCTTCGTTTTCAAGAGATTGGTTTTCAATCAAATCATATTTTTTTAATATTCTAACTGTTACAGGTAAATAATAATTAAAAAAGCTTTGAGTTTGATTTAATTTATTAGGTTCTTTTGTTATAGTATCAATAATCTTCTTGGCATAATCGTACACTTCTGTTATATTTTGTTTTAATTTTATATCTTCAACTTTATTTATCATTGAATATATCTCTGCATTTTGTTTTTTTGCATCATTTAATAATTCATAAAAATTTTTCTCTTTATTTAAAACCTCATTAGAATTGCTGTTATTAGAAAAAACTAAACTTCCGGCACCAAAAGCTAAAGCACCAATTCCCAATGATGGTAATATTGATATTCCAAATCCTAAATATGGAACTGCAAAAAATGTTGCACCAATTACAGCCGATACTATTTGTCCTTTTAAATTTTGGTTATTACTCATTAATTATATCCTCTCACTTCTTTAAATGCTTTTAATAAATCATTTTTTCCATCAAAAACTTTAGCGTTTGTTAATTCTGCAATATTTTCTAATTCTCTTGCATAAGCATTACCAAACATAATTGAATAAATCGGAATTCCCTTATTTTGTTTATTATATTCCTGTGTTAGTTCTGCATAAGATCCTTCATTTGATAAACCATCTGTCATAAGTATTACTGAAAGATTATACTTTTCAGAATCTTCTTTGTTCAATATCTCCAACGCTTTAATTGAAGTATCATAAATATTAGTAGATCCAGTTGGACTTAATGCTAATATTTTATTTAATAATTCTTCTGTTTTGGTTCCATCCATTGTTTGCCATGTGTCAATTACATCTGTGCTAAATGGTATTACTGTTATTTTATCTTTTTCATTAAATTGTAATAAATCTTTTTTCGCTTCTTCTTGTGTTAATATATATTTCATTGCATTTATTAATTCATGATAACCAGCTCCATACATACTTCCGGAATAGTCTAAACAAAATACTGTATGTATTGGTTTTCTAAATTCAGATTGATATAACCCTAACGCTTCTTGAATTATTTTTGTATTTGGAAATTTTATAGGTACAATATATTTGGAAGTATTTATTCCCCAATCTGGATTAAATAACTCTTCATCAGCATTTTTATTAACACCACCATACCATGTTCTTCTTCCTGTTTGTGCTAATAATTCTTGTCCTTCATCACTTAATATATAATTTCTAAAACTTAAAAATATTTCTTTTTTTCTTTCATTATCATTATCTATATAAGCAAGTGGAGAATCTGAAATTGAAACTCCGTCAATTGGATATAATGCATACAGTGTTTCTTTGTTTTGTTGTTCTAATTGCTTGTTTATATTTATTATAGAAGATTCGTATGTAACAACAGCTTCATGTGAACTTTTTAAAAACATTTCTTCTAAAAAACTTTCACTTCCTGAAGAACGTTCTAATCCATTAAATAAAGAAATTAATTCATTTTTTGTATTTTCATCTTCAAGATGATTTGTATTTAATACTTCTGGATTTCCTGCTAGTGTTGATAATAACCCTAAATAAGCTGTTGCTCCTGAATTTGTTTGAGTTGGATTAGACATACTAAATTTTAGTTTTCCTTCTTTTATTGCATCAACAATATCTTTAGTATAAATATCTTTTCCTACAAATCCTAATTCTTTTGCTTTTGACTCTTTTATAGCAAATACAACTGGATTGATACTTGTTGATTTTGATTCTGACACTTTAACCAAATCATCTAGCATATAAAGCCAAACTGAATTTGAACACCATACAGCATCATATTTTTCACCAGAATTCAATTTTTCCATTATTTCTAATGTTCCAGCATACTCTACTTCAATATCTATATTATTTTTAGTTGCATATTCGTTAATAATATTTTCTAAATCTTGGTTTTCTGAACTTGAAATAATTTTTAAACAATTTTCTTTTTTATTAATCACATTAGAAAAAGTATTCAAATCGGTTTGGACTTGATCATAAACTATATTAAATAAATATGTTATGATTAAAACTACACCTATAAATATAATGTATTTAATTTTACTTTTATCCAAGTTTCTTACCTCCAAGTATTATAAATTTTATTTGTATAATAACTCTAGTTTGCGCCATGTATAATAATTATATATTTATCAAAATCCATTTGCAACACTTTTTAGACAATAGAAAAATTATTTATCAATCCGCTCGATTTATTTTTTATTTTTTTAAACTTTATTATATTTTTTTCTTTTTTTACTTGAATTCTATATTTTTATATGCTAAAATTATTATTGTCAATTTACTTAGGGGTATAGTGTTAATGGTAGCACATCGGTCTCCAAAACCGCTTGTGTGGGTTCGAATCCTACTACCCCTGCCAGCATTCAAACCTCTGTAAAACTCGCTCTAGGGGCCAGTTACAGAGGTTCTTTCTTCGTTTTTGATGCAGTTAAGAGGTTAAATGAAGTGATATGAAGCATTATGAAGTTTTTTATAGCTATATAGAACCTAAAATATGGAGGCTTTTATGAAAGAAGAATCTTTTGAAACATTAATTAAATCTAAAAATGTACCATATAAAAATCGTTGGAAACCATTAAAAATATCAGGTATTGAAAAAGAAATCGCTTCTGGCTGTTTAACCAATATGCCTACAGGTATACGAAAAAATATTGCTTATAATCTACAATATTTAGAATATTTAACTTTCCAATTAGAAGAATTAGAATTAAATAGTATGATTATAAACTCTATTTATAAAAATTACATAGTTATTGGTTCTTCCATCATAGAAGCCATTTTCTATTGGATAATAAAAGATAATAATTTATGTACAAAAAAAGACATAGGATTAATATTTACAACAAAGGCAAACCAAATTAGCCATAATGGAGATACTGTAGTTGTTGAAACAAATGTATACAAAAAAGTACCTCCTTATGAGTTAGAAATGACTTATGATGCAATGATAAAAAAAATCGAGAGCAAAAAATTATTAAACCTTGGTCATAAAGCTTTTCCATATATAAAAAAATTTAGACAATTAAGAAATCGCGTTCATTTACAACTGTCTGCTAATGATTCTGATACTGACTGGTGGTCATTTTCAGCTAATGATTATATATTAATGAGATATATATTATATAAAATACTAAATGACTCAAAAATCAAAACTGTCTCTGCCACTCAAAGTTCATTATATTTTTTAAAACTAAATTTCTCAGAATTAAGAAAATTATATATTTATTTAAAAACTCCAAACCAATAAAAAATAATGCATTTTTAATGCATTATAGAAGGCACATGAAGTTAAATGAAGTAATATGTAGTAAAATACACACTTTTTTGAAATGGCGTGAAGTGGCGAAATACTCGCTTAAAGTGGCAATATAGAGAATGAATGCAAGGTTCAAATAAGCCTACCCCTGCCAAAAAGCAGATGCTTATGCACCTGCTTTTTTATATTTGATATTTTATTTTATTAGAAACAAAAACTCATAAATATCTTATTGATATTTATGAGTTTTAATGTTTTATTTAATTTTTTTTGCTATTCTAGGTTTTTTGCTGTTCTTTTTACAAAACGCTACTTTTGCTTTGTTTTTTGAATTTATATATTGTCCTACATTTAATACAATAACAATTGAAATAATAGTTATTATTGTTTTTGGAACATTATCACCTGTTTTCAAAGATGAACCTTTAGATGTATCAACATTTTCCGGAGCAGGAGCTGGTGTTCCAGGTTGTCCTCCTGATGGCGCTGGTGGATTTGTTGAAACCCATGGTAATTTTGTGTCTGTAAATTCTTTTTTCACTTCTTCATTTGTAACACTTGTATAAGTTAAATTTGTTGTATCACTTACTGCATAATCACCTGTTTCTCTAGATGTTCCATCTCCATATGTATTAACAGTTTTATTTAAGTAAATAGGAAATTCAAGTTTATATTCATATTTATACAATTGTCCTATATCCCACTTAATTGAATTTCCATCAAATGATATATATTGTCCTGCAAATGATTTTGAATTTAAAATATTTACACCAGGATTTAAACTTGAATAAGCTTCTGTTCCATCTTCATTAAATGTTATTGTTTCAACTTCAATATCACCTTTTTTAAATACAATTTTTGGAACATATTCACTTACATTTTTTGTTAATAAATCTATATCAGAAGTTAGTTTATCAATTACAACTGCATCTGTTGGACTATAACAAAAATCTTTTAAAAGATTTTCTAATATGTTTTCTAATTCTGTTTCAATTTTATCAAACTCATAAAAATTAGCTGCATGAGTTGTTAAACCTAATAAAATATCTTTAGTTGTTCCTGCTGGAATTATATATCCTGTTGAATGATTCATAGAAGTATCTTCTTCTAAAGAACCAATTGTATATATAGCTGTTCCAGTTTTTTTCATCAATTCCGCTTCTGCAAGAGCTGTAGTACTTAAATAATTTACCCAATTAGAAGCAACTCCTGTTGAATCTTCTGTTTCTGAAAAAGTTTCATACCATATATCATTATATAATGATGGCATTCCATCTGATATAAATATAACTACTTTTCCATGAGCAGGATCTGAATATTCTTCTAATATTTCATTAGCTTTTTTAAATGCTTCTGTATAGTTAGTTCCATATGAAACCTCTAACTTATCTCCACCAATCATTGTTTCAATCTCATCAAGATCATTTGAAAATCCTATACTATCAACGTCTGCTTCATTTGTTATATTACTTCCAAATTTAATAACACTTACTCTATTTTCTGGATTAATATTTAATAATTCTTCTGCAAATCTTAAAGCATCTTCTCTTATTACTTGTGCTCTTGTTTTATCAGGATTTGTTGGTACCGCATTATAAACACTTGTTGAATCGTCTAACATTAATACTATGTCACAAACTTTTTCATAATTTGTACCATTTGTTGAAAGTGTTACTTCTGCAATTGCTGTATCTTTATAATTAGTACTTTCTGAAACTTTTTTTGATACAGATACATTATCTAATGCCGCAACTTCTTCACTAGTTAAAAATTTACTTGAAGAATAATCATAGTTTTTTAATATTTTATAAACTTTAAACTCTACAGCATCTTCTTCTGTACTTTTCTCAAAATAAGTATTAAAAGAAAGATAATTTAATTCAGAGCTGCAATTATTTTCATATAATTTAAACTTGTTATCAGTACTTTCAACAAATGTAAATCCATTTCCATTACTTGTAAATCTTATTCCAGGATAACCACCATTATTTGAAAGTTCTATTTGATTTCTGTTTGTATCCGAATTAATATCAGATGCTGATTGTAATACTGGATGATCTCCACTTTCTAGAACACTCTTTTTACTTTTTGTTAAATTCCAAACTATATTTGGATGTTCTTCGTCCAAAATAGTAATTACATCATTTTCAATCTCTACTAAACAATGGTTACTTCTTGAAGACATCTCATTAGAATTTGAAGCTAAAGTAGCCGCAAACGCATGATTGTTTCCTTCTCCATCTTCATATACCAATATATATTGATATAAATTTTTACTATTTATATCATCAATATTTGTTATTTGTTCAACTTTATATTGAATATTCCCATCTGCCGCTAATACTATAGTATTGCAAAAAAATGTCATTATCATAACAACACATAATATTAAACTTAAAACCTTATCTTTTGCCATCTTTTTCTTTTCCCTTCATAATTTTCAATATACTTATATAAATTTTACTTTTATTCCTCCTTGAATGCAATTACATAACATTTAAGTTTGTATTACATTTTCTTTTCATTTTATCCAAAAAAAAGACGGTATAACCGTCTTTTTTTTATTTTTATAAAATTAAATTCTTTCCATGTATAAACCTGTTCTTGTATCAATTCTTACAACGTCACCAATTTCTACAAATAATGGTACAGATATTTCTAATCCATTTTCTAATGTAGCTGGTTTTCCAGATGTTGTTGTTGTGTTTCCACTGAATCCTGGTTCTGTATATGTTACTTCTAATTCTACAAACATTGGTGGTTCTACATTAAATACTTTTCCTTTAAAAGATAATACTGTTACATTCATATTTTCTTTTATGTATTTTAAAGCATCTCCTAATTGTTCTTCATTTAATGGAATTTGTTCATATGTATTATTATCCATTAAATAATATAATCCACCATCGTTGTATAAATATTGCATTTCTCTTTTTTCAATTTCAGCACCTTGTAATTTTTCAGATGGGTTAAATGTTCTTTCAATAACAGATCCTGTTATTACGTTTTTCATTTTTACTCTAACGAAAGCAGCTCCTTTTCCTGGTTTTACGTGTTGGAATTCAACAACTTTAAAAACATTCCCTTCTAATTCGAATGTATTGTTATTTCTTAAATCTCCTGCCATATATACGTCAGCCATTTTATTTCTCCCCTTTTCAATTAATTTCAACTATTTCTATATTACCATAATTTGTTTATTTAATCAAGTATTTTAACCTAATTTAATTATTGTATACTCTTTTTTACATTTTGTTATTGGTTCAGCTCCAAATTTAGTAACTTTACAAGTATCTTCTATTCTTATACCAAATTTACCTGCAAAATAAACTCCTGGTTCTATCGCTATAATAGCATTTTCTTTTAAAATATTATCTTGATTAGAGCGAAGAATTGGTAATTCATGAATTTCCAACCCTACTCCATGACCAAAAGCATGCATTATCTGATAATTTTTTAATTTATATTCTGTTTCTCTATCTTTAATTACAGTTTTTATATTTGATCCATCTTTTAAACATTGAATTAGCTTTTTTTGTTCTTCTAATATAAAATCATAAATTTCTTTGTATTCATCTTGTATTTCTTCGACAAAAACAACTCTTGATAAATCAGCGCAATACCCTTTATATTTAGCCCCAAAATCAAATTGTATTATATCACCTTTTTGAATCACTCTATCAGTTGGTATTGCATGTGGCATTGATGAATTTTCTCCAAACGCAACAATTGTTTCAAATGCAGTACCATCTGCGCCATTTGATATCATAAATCTTTCTATTTCAAATGCAACTTCTTTTTCTGTCATTCCTTTTCTTATATTTCTTATTATATATTCGAAAGCCTTATCTGTTATTTCACAAGCTTTTTTTATCATTTCATGCTCTTCTTCATCTTTCACAACTCTTTGATTTTCTAAAAGTCCTTCTGTTTCGACAAGATTTACTTGATAAGTATGAAGATATTTTTTATATTTTTCATATGTTAAATAACTCTCTTCAAATCCAACATTCTCGTCTAACATAAAAAAACCTTCATAATCATATTTGCTTAAATCTCTAGAATCATATGCAATTATTTCATCATCAAGAGTTAATTTATGATTAACACTTTCGATATATCTACTATCTGTTATAAATACATTTTCCTTTGGTGCAATTATCAATGTTCCTTCTTCTGAAAGTCCTGTTAAATATCTTACATTTATTGGATTGGAAACAATAATACCATCTAATTTCAATGGAATTAATTGATTTCTCAACCATTTAATCCTTGGGTTCATATAAATCTCCCCTTCCTATGTTATATTGGTAATTGAGCACTAATTATTTTACATAATAATAAAAAGTTATCAAATACAAAACCAGCTGGAACAAATATACATGTTATAGCTGCTATCGACAAAAACGGTCCAAATGGAACATATTCATCTTTATTTTGAAAAATTATTAATCTTATTAATAAAATTGCAATTGAACTTATTGCTGCTATTATAAATGCTAGTAATGATATTTCAGCTATTGAACTTGTTCCAAAAAACAAACCTAATACAGCCGTATATTTCAAATCTCCCATTCCCATCGCTTCTTTTCCATAAACCAATCCACCAAGTAATGTAATTACAGCAAAAATTGTTCCACCAATTATCATTCCTAAAATATATTCCTTAGCCATATTCACATTAGTTATTCCATATATAAAAGTAATGATTAATCCTATTTCCAAAATTGTCAAATTAAGTCTATTTGGAATTATTCTGTGTTTCATATCTATAGTCAAGGTTAAAACCAACATTGGCATTAAAATGATGAATTTAATCAATTCTAAATTCTTCAAAATATTTTCTTTATCAATTCCAAATCTATAAAGCAATCCTACATATAATGTTCCTATTAAAATCATAAATATGTAATTACTATTTAATCCTTCTTTATTCGCTTCAAAAAATTCTTTGCTAAAAATCTTTTTTCTTTCTGGTAATCTCATATTACACCATGCACAGAATTTTCCTATTAATAATCCTAATATAAATATTGCTACATAAATTAATATATGTACATTATTAAAATACATTATTTTTATTCACCTATTTTTTCCAAATATTTTTTTATAACAAAATTTTCAAGCGGTCTTTTAAATCTTGTCATCCATAAATCTTTTTCTGCTAAAGGTTTTACCAAAATCGAATGCATTTTCATTCTATTTGCTCCTATAACATCAGTAAAGATTTGATCACCAACAACCGCAATATTTTCTTCTGCAATCTGTAATTCTTTTTTAGCTAATTTAAAACCTCTTTTTAAAGGTTTCATAGCAAATTTTATATAATCGATTTTTAATAAATCTGCTACCATTTTTACTTTTGTTGTTTTATTACTATTTGATAATATCATACACTTGATATCATTATTTTTTATATTTTCACACCATACATCTAGTCCGTCTATGATTTTCAAATCAAAATCTAGTAGTGTGTTATCTACATCTAAAATTAACGCTTTTATATTATTTTCTTTTAAATATTCCGGTGTTATTTCTAATACATTTTTACAATATAATTTTGGATATAAAATCATCTTCAAAATCCCCCCATTTTTCATAATATATATTACCAATATGTTACTTTTTTGTCAATTTTATTTACAAATAAATTGCTTGTGATATAATTTATTTAATCTATACATAGGAGAAAATTATGAAAGAATTAGATGAAAATCAAATAATAAATTATAAGAAAACAAATCGAAAGCTATTCATTCTTTACAAAGTATTGGCTAACGATTTGTTATTTTACTATACAATTTCTTATTTATTTTTGGCAAACATAAAAGGATTATCTACTGCTCAAATAGTTTTTGCAGAATCTTTTTATCCACTATTTAAATTAATTTTTCAAATTCCATGTACAATACTAATTCAAAAAATAGGAAAAAAGAATTCTCTACTAATTGCAAACTTCTGTGTTGCTCTATACTTATTCTTCGTACTATTTTTATCAACAACATTTGTTTTAATACTTGCTAATGTTTTTTGTGCAATCGGATTTGTAATAAAAGGAATTGCAGAATCAAACTTCCTATATGATTCTTTAGAAGAAACAGATGACATAAAAGAAGAATTTTCAAAAATTGAAGGCAAAGCATCTTCTGTGTTTTTCTTTGCTGATGCTATAACAGCACTTGCAACTGGTTTTATATATTTAATAAATCCATATATTCCAATTATACTTTCGTTAATTGCAATGCTACTTTCATTAGTCGTAACCCTAAGGTTTAATGAAATACCTAATGATAAAAAAGTTGACCAAAATCAAGTCTCTGCATTAAAACAAATAAAAAACCAAATTTCTGATACTTATCATGGATTTAAATATATTTTCAAATCAACCAGATTAAAAGCATTAATATTCTTTAATGCGTTATCAGTAAGTTTACTTATTTTAATGGTTACTCTCCATAGAAGTATTTTAGATGATCTTGGTGTATCTTCTAGTTATTTAGGAATCATATTTGCACTAATGGGTATTGTTGTTAGTTTTTCTTCAAGTAGAAGTGTTTTTTTACACAGAAAGTACCGTAACAAAACATTATCAATACTTGGAACATTCCTTGTTATTTCAATAACATTAACAGGAGTTGTAACTACATTAAATTTTCCAAAATTTTTAACTTATTATCTTTTGCTTATAATGATTTCTATAACGTATATTGTAAAAGGTCCTCATTACGTATTAATAAAGCAATATTTGAACAGTTTTTGTGATAGTAATATGAGAATAAAAATATATTCAGCTAACCTTTTAATAGAATACATTTCAACTTCTGCAATATCAATGGCTTGTTCTATTTTGTTAAATCACTATTCAAATGCATTTACAACTTTAATTATTGGCTTAATCGCATCTATTACTATGATAATAATCGTAAAATACATGTCAACAAGAGTTGGTTTAAAACCAGAAGAATATTCAAAAAAAGATATTTTATTTTTAGAACTAGACTAATTATTTACAAAAAATATGCTTACCTATAGTCATAACTTGTGGTCTACTCCAAATCCATCCAGAAGTAGCTGTATCAGGATTAAAATAATAAACACATCCAGATGTTGGATCCCAACCGTTTATTGCATCCTGTGCAGCTTTTTTTGCTTGACTATTTGCTTCTAAATTTATCTGTCCATCATCCACACAAGTATATGCACCAGATTGATATATTACTCCTGCAATTGTGTTTGGAAATCTAGAATCGGCAACTCTATTTAATACCGTTGCCGCTACTGCAACCATACCTTTATACGGTTCTCCTCTCGCTTCCGCGTAAACCAATTTGCTAAGCAAATTTAAATCTGTATTATTACTACTAATATTAGAATCGTTTTTGGTTCCGTTTATTCCTAACGCATTTAATGTTTTTTCTCCAGCAATTCCATCAACTTTTAATCCATTTTTTCTTTGAAATTTTTTAACCGCATCAAAAGTTTTACTTCCATATATACCATCAACGTTTCCGTTATAATATCCCCAATTTTTTAATTTAGTTTGTATTTTTCTTACTTCTTCACCTCTTGATCCATATTTTGATAAAGAAAAAACAAACGGATATAAAGATATAATTATTAATACAAAAACCAAAAATATTATACTCATTTTTTTAAATTTCATATTATACTAAAAAAACCTCCCTTTTCTGCTTTTTTCTAGTATTTGCGACTTTTGCTTTTTTATTCCACTTTTAAAAATTTTTTTATTAAATTAACCTTTTGTTTTTGTAATAAATTTGTAACAATTAATTATCGAATATTGCTTGAAAATTAAATTATTTATTATTATAATACTCTTATAATAAGGTATAGTATAGGAGTGTTTCGGAAATGAGTTTATACGAAAACATCAAATTTAGTAACGATTTAATTGAAAATGAAGCTTGTAACATTACTTATTCAGGGTATTTATTCGAAAAGAATTCTACTTGCGTAAGTATTGTTTATGGATTTGGTCCTGAGTGGAAACACACAACTGAACAAAAGATGGAAAAAACAGATGAAGGTTTTGTAGCTACAGTTAATATAAGAGAATTCGAGTCATTTAACTTCTGCTTTAAGAATTTAGACAACGAATGGGATAACAACTACAATAATAACTATACTTCACCTATTTCTAGACCTGTAATAAACGAAGCACAAGAAATTCAAGAATCAACTCCTGAATACGACTTTATTTTAAATAACAATGAAATAATAGAAGACATTATTGATAATATATTAGAAATAGATTTATCAAACCCTATATATAACGAACCTTTACATTTAGATACAGAATTTTCTCAAATTTCAAAAATCGAAGATGAATCTTTTGAAATAGAAGTTGAAATTAACAGACCAGTAAATATTGAAGAAACTTTAGTTGCTTCTACTGAATCAGAAATTTTGAATCAAGATTTGGAAAATATGTTTAACGAAATTTATGAAGCACCTGTTCAAGAAATAGAATCTGCAGGAGAATTTGATATGGATAATCTTATTGATGAAATCCTTTCTCCTATTGTAAAATCATCTGTATTTGATGAAAATGTAAAAGATTCTTTAGAAAATTATGAACACTCTCAAAGCACTTCTGTAAACTTCTTTGATGATTTTGAAGATTTTGAAGATGATTTGTCAGTAGATAATAAAATAGATTCTTTAATTGCAGATTTATTTAATAATACAAAAGAAGCTCGTCAAAAAGCCGAAGTTGAAAATATTGAAATAAAAGAATCAGTTCCAGTTAATGATGAACCTTTATTTGTAGAAAATATCGAAACAGAAGCTCCTACTTTAGAAGTTGAACAAATTCAAGAAACTGTAGTTGAAAACATTGAAATATCTAAAGATTTAGAAAAATCAATTGATAATAGAATTGAAGAATTACTTTCTACTGGTCCTATTACAGAAATAATTGAAGAAACAAATGTTGAAAACATAGAAACACAAGAATCAAATGAAGTTCAAGAAGTTGTTGAATTATTTGAAGAAGCTGAAGTTGAAGAAGAATCATTAATAGAAACAATTAACGAAGAACAAGAATCAAATGAATTATCTTTAATGGAATTACCAGATGAAAATGGTTTTGTTGTTAGTCCAAGAGCTTTAAGTAAATTTTATATGTTTAGAAAAAAAGTAAAATTAGCTTTCACAAAATTATTCATAGCAATTCCAAGATACTTATCAAGAGGTTTTGATAACGAAAACAATTAATACATATTTCCCCTTCCTAAATTTTAGGAAGGGATTTTTTATCAAAATTAAAAACTCTCAAATTATTAAATTAATTTGAGAGTTTTATTATATAGTTCATCAATTTATTAATCTAGAATATTCCTACAATTTCTCCATCTTCATCAATTCTAATACTTTCAGCAGATGGTACTCTTGGAAGTCCTGGCATAGTAAATATCTTTCCTGTTTTAATAACAACAAATTCAGCCCCATTTTTTACAATAGCTTCTTTTATAGTTATTCTAAATGGTTCTTCACAAAGTAAATTTTTAGCATTATCTGAAAATGAATATTGAGTTTTAGCTATGCAAACAGGATAATTTTTATATCCTAATTTTTCTATTTGTTCAATTTCTTCAAGAGCTGAATCGGTATAATCAACCCCCTCTGCTCCATAAACTTCTTTTGCTACTTTTTCTATTTTTTCTTTAATTGTTTCTTTATCTTCATATACAAATCTAACTTGATTTTTCTTATTTGTCAATTCAACAATTTTTTCTGCTAAATCAATAGCTCCTTCTCCACCTTTCGCCCAAACTTCAACCAAACTTAGATCTACTCCAAGTTTTTTTAGTTCAGTTTGTAAGAAGTCTATTTCTTTTTGACTATCATTTTGATATTTATTTATAGCTACTATGGCATTTAAACCAAATCTATTTTTTATATTATCAACATGTCTTTTTAAATTTTCTATACCAATTTCTAAAGCTTCTAAGTTTTCATCTTGGCATTCATCAACTTTAGCACCACCATGATATTTTAAAGCTTTTAATGTTGCTACACAAACAGCTGCTGAAGGATTTAATTCTGCTTTTCTACATTTTATATCAACAAATTTTTCTGCCCCCAAGTCTGCACCAAATCCCGCTTCTGTTACTACATAATCACCAAGTTTTAATGCCAATTTTGTAGCAATTACACTGTTGCATCCATGAGCTATATTGGCAAATGGACCACCGTGAACCACAGCCAAATTATGTTCTAATGTTTGAACTATATTAGGATTGATAGCATCTTTTAAAAGAACTGTTAATGAACCTTGAGCATTTAAGTCTTTTGCAAAAATAGCTTCATCATTTTCATTATACCCTACTATAATATTTCCTAATCTTCTTTCTAAGTCCTTTATATCTTTAGACAAACAGAATATAGCCATAATTTCTGATGCAACAGAAATATCAAATCCATCAGGACGAGGAGTCATGTTTTTCTCTTTTGATAACCCTATTTCTACTTCTCTTAAAGCTCTATCGTTTAAGTCTACACATCTTTTCCAAATTACTTTTTTAAATCCTAATTTATTGCCATAATAAATATGGTTATCTATCATAGCAGCTAATAAGTTATTAGCAGATGTTATAGCATGTATATCACCTGTAAAATGTAAATTTATATCTTCCATAGGGGCAACTTGGGCATAACCACCACCAGTAGCACCACCTTTTACACCAAATACAGGACCTAATGAAGGTTCTCTTAATGCTAATACTGAATTTTTCCCAATTCTATTTAATGCATCTGATAATCCTATAGCAACCGTTGTTTTTCCTTCTCCCAGAGGCGTTGGATTTATCGCTGTTACTAAAATTAATTTTCCATCTTTTCCTTTTTTAGTTTTATCAATAAATTCTTTAGTAATTTTGGCTTTATATTTACCATATACTTCTAAATCATCTTCAGAAATATTATATCTCTCAGCCACTTTAACAATTTTTTCTAATTTTGTACTTCTAGCAATTTCAATATCAGTCATTTCAAACCTCCCTTAACTTTATTTAAAAAATAGCTCCAACTATTATTCCAAGAGCCGCACCAACAAATACCTGAATTGGTGTATGCCCAATAGCTTCAATTAATTTTTCTTGTACTTCTACAGTGGTAAGTCCAGGAGTTTCTAAAATTTTATTTAAAATCCTAGCTTGTTTTCCGGCCGCCCTTCTAACTCCTGTTGCATCATACATTACAATAAACGCAAAAATTATTGACATTGCAAAAATTCCAGAATCAAATCCATATTCCCTTCCAATTAAAACAGAAAGAGAACAAACAATTGCAGAATGTGAACTTGGCATTCCACCTGCTCCAACAATTCTTTTCACATCTAATTTTTTGTTTTTTACTAAGTCAGAAACGACTTTAAATACCTGTACCGCAAACCACAGAAAAAACGGTATGTAAACACATTTGTTATATATAATATCATTAAATATTTCCATAATACTTATTCTTCAGGAATGAAGTTTTCCTCCTTTATTTCATCATTAGTATTTATTAATATAGTAATTCTTTTTTCTGCATCCTCTAATTTTGAATTACAGTCTTTTGAAATTTTCATTCCTTCTTCAAATAACTTAACAGATTCATCTAAAGATAATTGTTCTTTTTCTAATTTGTTTGTTATTTCTTCTAATTTTTCAATTAACTCTTCAAAGTTTGATTCTTCTTTTTTACTCATTTATTTTCTCCAATTTTGATTTATTCTTTATTTATTCAATTCTATGATTCTTTTATTATTTTAATAATCAATTTCTACTGTTTTTGTATTTAAATTAACTTTAAAATAATTTTTTACACTAGCTGATTCTTTTGAAACAACTGCTATAATATATTCTCCTTTAGCATTTACAGAATCACATCTAAATGTTACTGTATCATCTTCGCCCCAAGTTTGTTTTACTAAATCAATTGCTTGTTGCTTTTTATCAGTTGTTCCCAAATCAGAATTTGATTCATATACTGTTCCTTGTGGTTCAACCTTTGTTACATTTTCTATAATAGGTTCTTCAACTTTATTTTCAACTTTGTTTTCGACTTTATTTTCGTTAACTTCATTTTCTTCTAAAACACTATTGTCTATCCTGTTTTCCTCTAGAGTTTCATTTGCTATATTCATATCTTTATCATTATCTTTAAAACAGCAACATAAAACAATTACTACGATTATTATTGCAAATACGGCAATAACTATTTTTTCTTTTTCATTCATAATTCATCCCTCGTTTCTTTATATTAAATAACTTTTGCTTTTGCATTTCCATCTTGGAATCTTAAATCTATTTCCATTCCTGTTTTTAAATCTTTTGCTTTTGTTATTACTTTTCCATCACTTTCTGTTAAACAATAACCTCTTGTTAATGTTTTCAATGGACTTAAAGTATCTAATCTTGTAATTATTTTAGCAGCTTCTAATTTTGAGTCTTTTATCTTTTTTATGCTACTATTTTCCATAGATTTTATAAATCTATCTATTTTTATGTAATAATCGTTTATACGATTAAATGGATCTTTAAAAACTCTTGAGTTCATTATTTTTTCATATCTTAATCGCATAAGTTCTATTTTTCTTTTCAAAGACATTTTCAATCTTCTTTGATATAAATTAATTGAATATTTTAAATCTTCTACATCTGTAACTGCAAGTTCAGCTGCTGCCGATGGTGTTGGCGCTCTTAGATCTGCCACAAAATCTGCAATCGTAAAGTCTGTTTCATGTCCAACCGCAGAAATTACAGGTAGTTCAGATTCATAAATAGCTCTCGCAACAACTTCTTCATTAAACGGCCAAAGATCTTCGAGAGATCCTCCACCTCTTGCTACAATTATTACATCTGCTAATTTCTTTTCATTCATAAGTCTTATTGCATTTGCAATTTTTATTCCAGCCCCTTCTCCTTGAACTGGTACTGGTAAAAGTCTTATATATACATTTGGATTTCTTCTAGTAGATACATTTATAATATCTCTAATTACAGCCCCAGTATTTGAAGTTAATACACCAATTATTTTTGGCATAAATGGAATTGGCTTCTTATGAGCTTCATCAAACAAACCTTCTTCTTCAAGTTTCGCTTTTAATTTTTCATAAGCAATATGTAAACTTCCCATTCCATCTTCTTGCATTGCTTTACAATAAATTTGATATATACCATCTCTTTCAAAAACAGAAACTGTTCCTAAAACCAATACTTTCATTCCATCTTTTGGAACAAAATTTAAAGTAGCAGTTGAAGTTTTAAACATAACGCATTTTATTAGAGAGTTTTCATCTTTTAATGTAAAATACATATGCCCACTATAGTGGTGCTTAAAATTTGAAATTTCCCCCTTTACAAACACATTATTTAAAAACTCATCAGCTGCTACTCGATCTTTAACATATTTATTTAATTCTGTTACAGAAATAGGATTAATTTTCATTAATTTCTCCATTTAGATTTTTTTCTTTTACTACACTTGCTAAAATCCCATTTACAAATACAGGTGCTGATTCATCAGCGTATTTTTTTGCAAGTTCTACAACTTCATTTATCGCTACTTTGTATGGTAATTGTTTATATACCATTTCATAAATTGCAAGTTTTATTAAACTTAAATTAATTTTTGAAATTCTATTTAAACTCCAATTATCTTTTAAATTATTTGTTATTAAAGAATTTATTTCATCTTTATTTTGGTCTATACCTTCTTTAATATCTTTTAAATAATTAATAACTTTTTCATCTGTTATTTCATTATTCTCTACGAATATTTCAAATTGTTCTTCTTCTAATTCTTTTTGAACTTCAAGTTCATATACTAGTTTAAAAGCTAGTTCTCTCATTGCAGATCTTTGCATGATATCCTCCTAAAATTTATCAATAAATTCCTTTAATTTTTCTTTAACATTTGCTTTATTTTTTTGTACATAATTTCCTAAAAATGCACCTGCTAAAACAATAACTAAATATACTAGTAATTTGTATAATTCAGTGAAACATAATATTAATGCTATTAATCCTCCTATTATCGCTCCTCCGCATTTATTAATAAGAGTATTTAAATTGTTATTTTCATTTTCCATATTATTATTCCTCCCCATTATTTTCTTCTGTTTGAGCTTCTTCTGCTATATTTTCTTCTGTATCTTCAACTTCTTCTGTAGGAGATGGTAAACCTTTAACTTTTTTTGATGTTATGTTTTTGATTTTAATATTAACTTCTTTAACATCCAAATCAGCTGTACGTTTCATTGCATCTTTAATTTTTGTTTGTAATTCATTTGATATATCTTTAAGCATTACATCTTTGCTTACAACTGCTGTTACAAAAACAATTAAATTTTTGTCTTTATCTAATATAGTTCTGCTTGACACTATATCAGCCCCCGGAACATCTTTAATTACACTAGCAATTAAATTTTCTAAACTTTCTTTAGAAATTACTAATTTACCACTTGAATTTTCTAAAATTATTCCATCTTTTCCATTATCTTCTGGTTTACTTGTAAAGAAAAATCCTTTTATAGCAAGTAATACCAAAATTCCTAATATTCCGGCTGCAATTTTAATTCCTAAATCATTATCTGTAAGTTTTATTACCCAAGCCCCAAGTTCTGTATATGGTACTATTCCAGTTACTACTAATAAAACCAATACTGCTATTGCTAAAACTAATATTGAGAATATTTTTAAAGCAAACTTATCTAACCATTTCATATTACATTTCCTCACTTTACACTATTCTTCATTTAATTCTGTATTATCTTCTTCTGTTTTTGTGTTTTCTTCTTTTTCAGTTATTGCATGAACACCTTGAACATGTACATTAACTTCTAAAACTTTTAAACCTGTCATATTTTCAACAGCTTTTTTTACTCTTGTTTGAATTTCAAATGCTACTTCTGGTATTCTTGCTCCATATTCAACAATTATATTTACATCTATTTTAGCATCTTTTTCTCCAACATCAACTTTTATACCTTTTGATAAGTTTTTCTTACCACTTATTGTTTCTGTTATTCCTGAAGCAAATCCTCCTGCCATACTATAAACACCAGAAACTTCTGAAACTGCTATTCCTGCATAAGTAGCAACTGCTTCATTTGCTATTTTTATTGTATCATTTCCTTCTACTGGAATTTCTTCTAAATTTTCTACCACATCTTGATTATTTTCTTCCATCACATAACCTCCTTCATATATGATTTTTTAACCTATTTTAGTATATCAATATATTGACTTTTTTACAAGTAAATTATTTGTGTTCTAACTAAATTAATTATTCAAAGATTTCACCAATTTCTATTTTATTTCCTCTCAAAAAATCTCCTACATTCATCCTCTTTGCATTCTCTCCTTGGATTTCTAAAATAGATATAACTCCATCTATAGTTTTTATAAATAAACCTTGTTTTTCATTTGCAAAAACTACCGTTCCAGGTTTTAACTCTTCTATATTATCAATATTATTTTTTTCTACAAGTATTGAAATTTCTTCTTCTGAAACTATTTGAACTTTCCAAATCTTTATTTTTTTATCATTTAAAAAGGTATAAGTTCCCATAATAGGATTTAATCCTCTTACAAGATTTTTAATTTCGTTAGCATTCTTTTCTTTCCAATCTATTTTTGACATTTCTTTATCTAACATTGGTGCTAAAACAAATTCTTCAGGTTGTGGAGTTCTTACAATTTTCCCATTTGAAATATCAGTAACCACTTTAGTTAAAAGCTTAGCGCCTATTCCTGATAATCTATTCCATAATTCTCCTGTTGTTTCATCGTTTCCAATTTCAACTTTTTCTTGAAGAATAATATCACCAGAATCCATTCCTGCATCTAAATACATTATAGATACACCAGTTTCTTTATCACCATTTAAAATAGCCCATTGAATTGGAGCTGGTCCTCTATATTTTGGTAACATAGATGGATGAACATTTATACATCCAAGTTGTGGAATATTTAAAAAAGATTTTGGTAAAATTACACCATAAGATACCACACAAACTAAATCTGGTGCTAATTCTTTTATTTCATTTTTAAATTCATCATTTTTTGAAATTTTTTCTGGTTGAAATAATTTTAAACCTTTTTCTAATGCATATTCTTTTACAGGAGAAGCAACTAATTTCATTCCTCTTCCTGCCGGTCTATCTGGAGTTGTTACTACTCCACAAATTTCAAATCCTGCATTATATAACATATCCAAAGACTCTCTTGCAAAGTCCGGAGTTCCCATAAATAGTATTCTCATTAATTAGTTCCTTTCCATTTTGATTAATCTTCTTTTTCTTTTGGTTTCATTGTTTCTAATGTTCCTGGTTTTACAATTTCCACAAACACATGACCATCTAAGTGATCTATTTCATGACACAAAGCTTGAGCTAGCAAATCTTTAGCTTTTAATTTAACTTTTTTTCCATCTAAATCTAAAGCTTCAACAACAACCTCTTTTGGTCTTTCAACTTTTCCAAATTTATTTGGAAAACTTAAACATCCTTCATCTACCTCTTGAACACCTTTTGCTTTTACTAAAACAGGATTTATTAAAACAAATTGCATTCCTTCTTCATATAAGTCTATAACAATTATTCTTTTTAAAACACCAACTTGAGGCCCTGCTAAACCAACCCCATCCCATTTGTGCATCGTTTCAATCATATCTTGAGCAAGCTCTTTAATTTTATCATCTATTACTTCAATTTCTCTTGCACGTTTAGATAAAATTTCGTCTCCTTCGTATCTTAAATTTCTAATTGCCATTTTTATTACTCCTCTACTTTTATTTTATTCACAAATTAACTCATTGTGCTTGGATTTATATCAACCACAATACTCGTATCTTTAGCCTTTTTTATTTGTTCATCTTGAATTGCAAAATTAATTATATCCAATACTTTAGATGTAACTTTACACTTAATTATCATCCTCCACCTATATTTATTTTTTATTTTATCTATTGGTGAAGGAAGCGGTTTATATATTTGTATATTATCATTTTTTACGGAATTTATTTTTTTATAAACCAATTCTGAAACTTTTTGTATTTCTGTTAAGTTTTTTCCTGTAAACCTGATAAGTATTATATCGCAAAATGGCGGATAATTCAACATTTTTCTCAAATTCAATTCTTGATTATAGAACAAATCATAGTCTTGTTTTTGAGAATCTATAATTGCATAATGATCCGGATTATAAGTTTGAATTATTACTTTTCCCTTCTCTTCTCTTCCACTTCTTCCAGAAACTTGTACTAATGTTTGAAATGTTCTTTCAACAGCTCTATAATCTTCCAAATTTAAACTCCCATCAGCAGCAATTACCCCTACTAAAGTTACATTTGGAAAATGATGACCTTTAACAACCATTTGAGTTCCAATTAAAATATCTATATTTTCATTTTTGAAAGTATTTAATATTTCTTCATGGGAATTTTTCTTACTAACAGTATCAATATCCATTCTTATCGTAGATGCTTCTGGATATAATTTATTTATTTCTTCTTCTAACTTTTGAGTACCCGTTCCAAAATATTTTACTTTTTTGCTATTACATTCTGGACATTCTCTTACTACCGGCATTTCAAATCCACAATAGTGGCATTTCAATCTATTACCATTACTATGATACGTTAAACTAATATTACAATTTTTACATTTTGCAACATATCCGCATTCGCGGCACATCACAAATGTTGAATATCCTCTTCTATTCAAAAATAAAATCGTTTGTTTTTTATTTTTAATATTATTCTCAATTTCATTTTGTAATTTAAAACTAAGCATAGATCTATTACCAGATGCTAATTCGTTTCTCAAATCAACTATTTCTACATCTGGTAAAGTTGAATTTGTTGCTCGTTTAGTTAATGTATAAATTTGTATTTCTTTATCTTCAGATTGTTTCATTGTAACAATATCTGGAGTTGCACTTCCTAATACTAAAGGGCAATTGCTTTTCTCTGCAATATATTTTGCTAAATCCTTAGCATTATATCTTGGTGTAGAATCAGATTTGTAAGAAATATCGTGTTCTTCATCTATAATTATAATTCCTATGTTTGTAAGTGGTGCAAATATTGCAGACCTTGCGCCTATAACAATCTTAGCTTCACCTTTTGCGATTTTTTGCCATTCATCATATCTTTCACCAATTGAAAGTTTACTATGCAAAACTGCAACAACATCACCAAATCTTGCTAAAAATCTATCTACCATTTGTGGAGTTAATGAAATTTCTGGAACCAATACTATAGCTTCTCTTCCTATTTCTAAAACTTTTTGAATTAATTGTAAATAAACTTCCGTCTTTCCAGAACCAGTAATTCCATAAATTAAATGTTTAGAAAATTCACTGTTTTCAATACAAAAACTTATAGAAGTAAAACATTTTTCTTGTTCTTCATTTAAAACTTTAGGTTCGTCTTTCTCAATATTCTTATGAATAAATGGATTTCTTTCAATTGGTTTTTCAATAATTTCTATATATCCATTTTTTTCTATAGTTTTAAAAACGCTTCTATTTACATCAGTTAAAATTTCTAAATCAGAAATATACACCCCATCATTTTCAATTAAAAATTTCAACACTCTAATGTGTTTATCACTTTTTATCTTTCCGTTTTCTATATCTGCTTCAATTTCTTCTGCATCTTTTTTCAAGAAAATAAAATTACCAACTTTTTCTTTCGCTCTATTAGCAAGTTCTTTTCCGCCAGTTCCCGGAGGAAGCATTAACTTTATACAATCAGAAATATTACAAAAATACTTTCTAGCCATAAGTTTAGCAAGAGTAATATTATTTTCTGTTAAAGACTCTTCTATTTCAATTTTTGCAATTTCTTTTAACGTTATGTCTTCGTTTTTGGCAATTTCAGATTCTTCTTTTAAATTAATAACAAAACCGTCTTCCAATTTTTTCCCTCTTCCAAACGGTACAAAAACTCTAGCTCCAACTTTTATGTTTTTTTCCATTTCTTTTGGAACTATATAATCAAATATTCTATTTAAAGCTTTTGCGTTGCTATTAATTATAACTTCAGCGTACATTTTATCTCCTTTTTACAGATAATATTTTAGCATAAAATTCATTTTTAGTAAACAAAAAAAGGACACAAAACTGTATCCTCTTCTTTATTTACTACCTCTTTAATCTACAATTTCATCTCCTTCTCTTTCGTCTTTTGTAAGCCATCCTTTCTTTAATAATTCTTCATCCTTTTGTTTTCTTGCTGCTCTATGTTCTTCTAATACCATTTCATTATATTTTTTAGTTATTTCTTTTATTTTATCTGGACCAATTTTATCAAAAACTTCTTTTGGCCCCATATTTAATAATCCTTCCGGTTCCTCAATATTTCTATCTAAATAATGGTCTACATTATCATCTTTATAAAACATTCTATTAAAGAACACTCTTTTTAAATATTTAGGTGAAAAATTAACGTCAGAATTCTCAGCTAACATATTTACAAATTTATCAATTTTTTCTTCTTCTAATTTCCACATCCTGTTATTATCAATAGTTCTAGAATCACTATAGAAATGAGTTACAGTTTCTACGTTTTTTCCTTCTTCTTGTAATCTTGTTGTTTCCACTCTCATAGCTTCTTCTAACTTTCTTGCATATTCGAGTTCCGGAGTATTTGTACTTAAGTCATATCCCCATGTTCCAATATCTTCATATACATATCCTAATTCTTGCAGCAACATTTTAACTGCAATTCTTTCATCTCCAACAAATAGTCTAACATTCATATTTTCCATTTCTTTTCTTTTTGTAGGATCTTTATATCTTTCTTTATATTCTTCTAATTTCATAAGAATAATAGCTTTATCTGATAATTTCAAATCTCCATTAAAATATGTATCCGATTCATCTATTGATAATAATCCATCATTATTAACTTGTTTTTCAAAAGGCTCTACAATTATAAAATTTCTTCCCTCAAAATTACCATACATATGACTAGCAACTAATCCATTCAATGTCCAATGAGATGTTCTCCTATTTATAAATGAATACAATCCAAAATCCTTTTGTTCCAAACCACTTTCATTTATTTCTCTTCTAAACAAAGAATCTTCTAATTCTGGCATACTATGTTTGTCTAATATTTCAACGACTCCATGTTTTGGAAAAACATTTGTAGTTCTAACTAAAACTAAATCAGATGCTGTCGTTTCTTTATTTAATCTTTCTTCCGCTCTTTTTCTGTTCACTCTATCTAGTTTTTTTAATTCATCTTCTTTTGCATCATAAATAACCAACGGTTCTTTATCATATTGAACCTCATATTGTTGACATATTTTTCTTTTTGCTCTTTCTCTCATAAAGTCACTTTCTTTAAAATATTTTACAAAATATTCATCAGTTTCTTCGACTCCATTTAGAAAATCATGAACATATTCATCATACATTCTTTCTTGTTCTTTTTTGTCTTGAACACTTTTAATTCTTTCTATAACTTTATTTGTTGTAAAAATTTTTAATCTACCCAATGCTTGTTCTAAAAACTCATCATTACTTATACCTTTTTCAAAATATGAGCTCATTATGTTATGTATTTCTAAAATACTTAATGGATTCATATCGAAATTTCTATTTTTATCATCTGGATATCTTTTATAAAAATCTAAAGCTAATTTTTCCATTTTTTCATACTTATCTCTATGAACACCAGGATAAAATACACATTCATAAATTTCATCTTCTAATCCTTGAAACATATGTGAAAATCTAATTTCTTTTCCAACTTCACCTATAGAATGGTATTGTTTTTCCAATATTCTTTCTACAATTTCTAAAGGATCCTTACAATTTTCAACCTCAAATTTAACATCACCATTATTCACTAGTAGTGCAAATTTAGTAATCGCATATTGTCTTCTTAAATTTTTTGTTTCTTCATCCATAATTGGATTAGAATCAATTTCTTTTAATTCTTTTAAGACTTTTTCAATTTCTTCTTCATTTATTTTTTGTTGTTTTTTAGCTTTTAATTTTCTTCTCATATCAGATAGTATTCCCATAACTCTTCCTCCTGAAAAAAAGTTAAAACTCTACCATTATATTATACCATAAAACGCCTTTTTTTTCAAATTTTTGAATATAAAGATACCTCACACAATTTAAAATAAAAAACAGTATTACTACAAAGAGTTATACTGTTTTAATTTTTTATTTATTTTCGCTTGCTAACATTTCTTGTCTTATTATTTCTTCAATTACATTAACAGATTTTTCTAAATTATCATTTTTTAAAACATAATCATATAATCCTATTTTTGATTCTTCATAATCAAATCTGTTTAATCTTAAAATTATTTCTCCTTCAGAAGGTTTATCAATTCTATTTTCCAATCTATGTCTTAGCTCTTCTTTTGGAACTCTTAAAAAGATTGTTACTATTTTTATATCTTTTAAAGTTTCTTTTAATTTTTCTGTTCCATTAACATCGATATCTTTGATGATAATTCCTGATTTTGATTCTTCATTTAATATTTTCTTTGAAGTTCCATAATAATTGTTGTGATGAATGTCATATTCATAGATTTCATCATTTTTTATTTTTTCTTCAAATTCTTCTTTTGATAAGAATATATATGTTTGACCAGGAACATCACCTTCTCTAGGTGGTCTTGAAGTGAATGATGGAATCGATTTTACATTTTCCATTCTTTTTATAATTTCTTTTTTTATTGTATCTTTTCCTGCTCCTGCTACTCCAGATAATATAACTAACATAAATTTTACCCCTTTAATTTTATAGTTTAAATTATTCTTCTGTTTCTTCTAATTTTTCTACTTTACCTTCTGCAATTTCAGTAGCTGCTAATGTAACAACTGATCTGTCCTTTGCTTTTGTTTGAACTGTATCACCACTAGCAATTTGTCTTGCTCTTCTAGCTGTCATTATTACTAGAGAATATCTGTTATCCCCTACTTTTTCTAATAATTCTGATACTGTTGGTTTTACTATCATTTTTATATTTCCTCCTTAAATTTATTTGTTTTCATCATCACTATCTAATCCTGTATCAACTCTTCCTGCGATTGTTTCTGGTTGAACAGCAGACAAGATTATATGTCCAGAATCCATTATAATAACAGATCTTGTTCTTCTTCCATATGTTGCATCAATAGCATTTTTTCCATCTTTTGCTTCTTGTACAATTCTTTTTATTGGAGCTGAATCTGGACTTACTATTGAAATAATTCTTTCTGCAGAAACAATATTACCAAAACCGATATTAATTAGTTGCATAATTTTTACCTACCTTTAAAAAAATTTAGATTTAGAGTTTCTATAAACTTTATTCAATATTTTGTATTTGTTCTCTTATGTTTTCAACTTCTGTTTTTATTTCAATAACTTTATTTGTTATATCTAAAGAATTCGCTTTAGATCCTATAGTATTTACTTCTCTATTTATTTCTTGGATAAGAAAATCAATTTTCTTTCCTATAGGTGAACTTTGTTTAATTAATTCTAAGAATTGTCCTATATGACTTTTTAATCTCGTTAATTCTTCTTCTATTGATGATTTATCTGAGAATATAACAATTTCTTGCATTAATCTAGCTTCATCAACTACTCCTGGTGCAAGCAATTCATTAACTCTTGCTTGTAATCTTGCCATATATTCTTCCACTAATGTGCTTGAAAAATTTGTTATTTCATTTACTTTTTCTTGAATTAAATAAATTCTTCTTTCTATATCTTCAATTAATTTTTGTCCTTCAGATTCTCTCATTAAAACAAAATTTTCAAGAGCGGAATCTAAAGCAATCATAACTTCTTGGCCTATTAATTCATCATTATCTTCATCTTCAAGTTTTAAAATTTCTGGAAATTTAGAAACATCAATAACATTCAAATCAAATCTTAATTCTGCTTCTTCTGCTAAAGATTTTAATTCTTTTATATATTCTTTAGCTAATTCTTTATTTATTCTAATTGTTGTTCCTTGGCTGCTATAATTTTCAAAAGAAACAAATATATCAATCTTTCCTCTTGAAATCACTTCTGCAACTCTTTTTCTTATTTTGTCTTCAACGCTATTTAAAAATCTAGGAATTCTAACATTTATATCACTATATTTATGATTTACTGATTTTATTTCTACAGTATATGTTCTTCCTTCGTTTTCATACTTTCCACGGCCAAAGCCTGTCATACTTTTAATCAATTTATTTACCTCTTTCTTTTTATTTTTTCTTTATCTTTTGTTTTGTATTTTTAACATTTGTTGTTTTTTTAGTTTTTTGTTCTTTTTCTTTTAAAGCTTTTTTTGCTTGCTCTTTTTGAACTGTTTTTATTTTTTGTTTTTTTATTATAGCCTTTCTAATTTCTTCTTCCTCTTCTAATTTAGCTCTATAAGTTTTTTTACTATCTTCTTCTAAATAACCTTTTCTTTCATCATCTTTAACCAAATCTTTGATGTCACTCAAATTGTTTCTATGTTTAAACTGATTTTGTTTAAATATAACATAAGATTTAAAAGCATAATATATAAGAAGTGCAGCAGGAAGAATCATAATCATATTTCTTAAATAAGCATTGGTATGCAAATATATATACGGTATGTATAACGAAAGTACACCACAAGTTAATAATTCCACACCTATTAAAGCAAGTTTTTTACTATCTTTTCTGTAAGCAATTTCTATATCTATTACAGTTATTATAATAATTCCTAAAGCAAAATATTTCATATATTGTTCAAAAATATTATGTTCAAATTTATAATACATTAAGTTTATTGCAACTAAATACGCAACAATAATCACCGCTGCTATTAACGTATGAAAAATATTAGTTTTAATATTTTCTTTAACATTTTGAGGCAATTTTCTTTTTTGTTCAATTTCCAACTGCATTAGCTTAGCTTTTTCCAATGGTTAATTCCCTCCATTTTCCAATTCATACATTATTATTGAAGCAACTTGAAGAGCTACTGTTTCAGTTCTTAAAATTCTATTACCTAAACTTATAACTTTGGCACCGTTATTTTTTAACAATTCAACTTCCTCTATATCTAATCCACCTTCTGGTCCAATTAAAACAGCAATTTTATAAGTTTGTTTTGTGTTTTTTATTTTCAGCAATTCTTCTTTTATATAAGTTTCTTTTTCCATTTCATATGCAACTAAAACTAAATCATATTCATTAATTTTATCCGCAATTTGTTTTATATTTTCCAAACTAGTTACTTTAGGAATTAAATCTCTTCCACTTTGTTTTGCAGCAACTTCTGCAATTTTATTCCATCTTTCTATTTTCTTAACTTGATCTTTTCCATCAAGTTTAACAATGCATCTTTTCATATTAACTGGAACAAATTCTACAACACCTAATTCGGTTCCCTTTTGAATTATTAATTCCATTTTATCAGCTTTAGGTAACCCTTGAAATATATGTAGTTCGACACTACCTTCTGCTTTATTTTCCATTTCTTCTAAAATTTCACATTCAACTTTTTTCGAAGAGATTTCTGTTATTTTGCATCTATAATTTTTTGAATTATCTTGATCACATATTATTATTTCGTCATCAACATTTAATCTTAAAACATTTTTTATGTGATTGATATCTTCATCAATTATTTCTATTTTATTATTATATATTTGATTTTCTTTTACAAAAAATTTACTCAAAGCTTTATTTTCTCCTAACCCTTGATTTTCATATTATATCACAGGTTTTCAAAGAAATAAAGAGATTTTTAAAGAAATTCAAAGAAATTTAAAGATATTTATCATTCCAATATAATTGCAAAATAAAAAATCGCTGCTATTTTTATTGAGCGATTTCTTTTCATATTTAAAGTTCATAATTATCTGGAAAAACATTTTTATCTTCTCTTTTTATTTTTTCAATATAATCATATATATTTAATTTAGAAACTTTGTCTATAAAATTTTCCATTATATTTTCTGGTAAAAGATTTTTTCCTTTACTATCATCAACATTCATTCTTATTAGTGTTTTCTTTATATTGCTTTCCATTACTTCATCTAAATTTAGTGAATGAATATTATATTTCTCTTCTAAATAATGATTTGTTTTTCTATATGTATAATACAAATCTTGAATCATTTTATCGTAATCAACACTTGCTAAATATTCATCACTTAATATCTCTTGATAAAATATGAAATCTGTTGCTAAGTGTAAAAATACTCCTTTTTCAAAATCTGATTCGACATTATTTTCTTTTAAAAATTCATTTAATCTAACTTTTTCAAAAACAAATTGTCTTAAAAAGTTTTTATCTCTCATACCGGTATAATGACTGATTGATTTATCACTTACTAAATCTGGCGCTATATTTCCTTTAAAAAATTCTTCTTTATTTTCTATCATATGGTTTTCACAATATTTTATTGCTACTGCTAAATGTATATTAAAACTTGGCATTTGTATTTTTCCTCCTTAAACTTTATTAATTATATCACAATCCAATCGTTTTGTAACAAAAATGATATATTTTTTTACGAATAATATCTTGATTCTCTGAATATAATACTATATAATTCAGTTGTTGTAAAAAACAACATAAAATATTCCTCTTTAGCTCAGTTGGTAGAGCGCTCGGCTGTTAACCGATAGGTCGTTGGTTCGAGTCCAACAAGAGGAGCCAAAAAAGTAGATAGTTTTCCACAACTATCTACTTTTTTATATACTTTTTTCCACATTTTATACTACTATTCTTGATAACTTGCTTATTTCAAGCATTTCAGAACTAGTTTACTTAAAATTCAAAAGAGATTACATCTTGTAATCTCTTTTTTGATTTTTATTTTTTGTTTTTTTCATCAGCTGCTAAAAGAGAATCTATTAATCCACAGCATTCTCTACCTTCACCACAATATCTATCAGTCATACATGTTGGTCCTAATCCTTTTCCAATCAATGGTGCAACTTCAGAAACTTGTTTTGCAATATCTTTTGCAATATATCTAATTTGCCATTGTGCTTTGTTACAGCAACGCATTCTACAAATCCATTGTGTATTTCTAGCATTCATAGTTGTTACAACATTTAGCATTTGATTTCCTAAATAGAAATATACTAAATCTCCTTCATTCACTCCTAATGATTTAAATTTTTCTACAACCTCTATATTTTTCTTTGTCGCTTCTACATAAATATCATTTGCTGCGACTTTTACTGTTTCTGGAATAACAAAATTATTCATATTCCACATTGGAGTAAATTCTGGAACTAATAAAGAATGCATTCTATGACGAGTAAGATGAGTTAATATTGATAATGAAATTGGAATTTGGAATGTAAAACTTACTTGTTCTAATTCTCTTCTTTCTTCTTTATGCATTATTTCATACATCATTTTTTCTTTTGCTTTAGGATCTTTTTTTACCATGTTTGCCAAAATTTCTTTTGCTTCAACTTTTGAACATTGATAATGATACATAATTGAACTTTCTAAAACAACATCATCAGCATCTGGTGTATAACTTATCATTTTTGCTTTTTCTGCTATTTTTATTTCAGGTCTTTCTTCTAAGCTTTCTAAATATTCAAAACCTGTTTTTAAATTATTTTCTTCTGCTTTTAATCCTGCTCTTAAATATGGTATATGTTCTTTTGTAATATCAAATAATGCATCACCTAATTCTTTTAAATCTGGTATATTACTTAAATATCCATTTCTTAATGCTATTATCATTTTTTCTAATTCTCTACCATCTAATCCCATTATTATATTGCTGTGATATGAGTATGGAAGAATAAATCTTGCATCTTCTACTTTTACTCCACTATCAACAATTTCACCATATGTATTAAATAGATATTTCATATGTTTATTATATTCTTCTTTTAATTCTTCATTTTTTTCATGAATTTCTCCATCTTTATTTCTAAATTCTGGAGTATAAAATCCAACTGTTCTAAAGTCAACTTCTCTTCTTGATTTTATTGTAAAAGAAGTTAATCTATATCCTATAATTGTTTGCTCAACTATTGGAGTTACATCATTTAATGCAAATAATAAATAGTCATGTTCAATAATTGATTTATGTCCCATTTTTGTTATTCTTTTGATTAATTTCAAATTACTTTCATAATCATTACAACTTTCTAAAACTTCTGAAACATTTCCTGGAAATCTAGACAATTTTCCAGCTGCCGCTACATTACGAATTCTATTTTCTAATTCATCTTTTGTACATCCACCGATCAATTCAATTCTCATCTTATTGTTCTCCTATTTTTTTATTTTCATTTTCTTTATATCACATTTATATTTATTGTTCAATAGAGCTTTTGTCTCAAATTTATTTTTTTCTAACATCTAACCTTTGATATTCCATTGTTTTTTATGCATAAAAAAAGTAGATATGAAAATATCTACTTTCTTAAAATTTATTCATAAATTTTATAACCAAATTCAACTAAACCTTCTTCATCATATACTGTTAATTCAAAATAAATTGAATAATCGTATTCATAAGAATATTTTGTATATCCTAAATCTTCTGATCTATAAATATCACTTTCATCTTCAGGTTTTCCATAAGCAGCTTCAACCTCAGCTAATGTTGCTCCATTTTTTATTCCACCTGGTAATTCAAAATTAATTGGTGTATCTGAATAAGAATTATCAACATTTATTGCCCAAATATCACATTCTGTAATATCTTGTGCTTTATCTCCACGATTTATAAATCCTACGCTAACATCTGCATCTTCAAATTTATCGTTCAATAAATCTATTGTGCTATATGTTTTATCATTTTTATTTAAAATATATCCTTCAGCATATCCCATATCTTCTAAATCAATATACCAATCATCTTGTGTATATGTCTTATAAGCATCATTTAATTTATATTTTTTTCCTTCTACAGCAAATTCACAATCCATCCAATCGTCTGATAACTCTACTGATGAATTAGTTGTTACAGATATTGGTGTTTTGGTTTCTTCATCATCTTCAACATTATCTTCTTTAACAACTGGTTTTTCTTCTTCAATTTCTTCAACTTCTTCGTCGACAACAGGTTCTTCTTCTATTTCTGTTTCAACTTCATATTCGTATTCTTGAGTATCTATTACAGGTTCTTCTTTTGTAGCAGATGGATCAATAATTATATAAATTATTAAACCAACTATTATTAAAGCCATAATTCCTATAATAGCAATCAATGGTACTCCACCATTCCCTTTATTAGAACCGTTATTGTTATTATCAACAGGTCCATTATTAACAGGTCCGTTATTTGTTTGCTCAGTATTTACAACATCGCTTTCAAAATCGTATTCATTGCTCATTATATGTTCCTCCTACTTTAATATAAAATAATTATATTCTATAAAAAATTTAGAGTCAATATATTTAATTTTCTTTTAATTTTACATAACAAATTTCATCTAAACATTATCTAAAAAAACTTTTCTTTTTTTCGATTTTAGCATTGCAATATTTAAAAATAAGTAATAATATAATCTCGTCAAAAAATTGAAAGGAAGGTAGCGCTCTATGAAAAAGACTCGGAACTTATTTCTGTTAGTCGGTTCACCTGCAGTTACACAAAAAGCTCTTGAGGCTATCAACTTTAAAGGTTTGATTACAGTCCCTTACTGGACACCTTGTCAGCCTGAAGATGTTGAAAAACATTTCAAGAACAATAAAAGTGTTATCTGCTCCCGAGATGATTTCGTTGGCAAAATCCCTAAAAACGCAATCATTATTAATGTTGTACCAGTAGCTCGTTCTAGCGTTTGTAATGCTAGTAACACAATTTACCTCAAAGATTCTGAGACTATCGCAAATCAGTTCGAAAATATTGCAATCAGTCTGAATCTAGACATCGGTGACCACAAATCTAACGCATCTGGTTTAGCCGATGGTCCAACCAAAAAGGATTGTGCATATTGCCAATACCTTGATGGAGATGTTCACAAAAACGAACGCCCCGTTTATCGTAGTGAAAACTTTTTTGTTATTCCTACAATCGGCCAGTTTGTCAATGGTTATTTGCTCATTATTCCAAATGCGCATATCATGTCCAATGCCGAACTTAACTCTGAGCACCTTGAAGAATTCTATACCGTATTAAATGACATCGAGTTCATTTTAAAACTCACTTACCCTAATTTCAAAGAGGTTTTAGTGTGGGAAAACGGTAGTGGTTCTGGAGGAAAAGGAAAAGCAAAAGATTCTGTCGTTCACTCACATGTTCATGTAGCACTTTCAGATTTAACTTCACACGATATCAAAGCATTATCTGGTTTTGACTTTGAAGAGATTGAATTAAAAGACCTCGCTCTTTACAAATCTCATTCCTATCTGTTAGTCAAAAATCCAGACAACGAGAAATGGATTATTAACAACAATCCTGAAGTCTATATCCCTAGACAATATGTAAGACAACTAATTGCCGAGGAATATGGAATCCAGGGTGAAGCATGGAACTGGAGAACACATCCTTTCGAGGAAAAAATGCATCAAACAGTCGACACAATCATCGCCGCTCTCGAAAAGAACCAATGTATTCTCTCTGAACGAATTCGAAATAGAACCCGATTTTTATTTGACGCAAATTAACCTTGAAACCCCGCTTGCCAAAATCTACGATTGTAGTATAGCATACGGGGTTTCATCCTTTTTATTTATAAATTTCTTTTTTAAAGTTTAATTCTCCAAATTCTTCAGTTGGTATATAACCAGGTTTGGATTTTATAACATCTGGAATTCTATTTACTATGCTTGCACATGTTAATCCTACAGTATCTGGTTTTTCTACCACAACTGTAGTTGTAGGTTCTCCTTCTATTGTCCAAACATTTTTATCATATTCATCTGGACCATAAACTTTTCCTATACATTCTGATTCTATAATAATTCCTTCTTCTGTTTCGGTAGTCACTATTGCACTCATACCAGTTGCATCTCCTGATTTTATCGTCATGTTTAATGTGCTTGAATATATATCGTCACTATATGTTTGTGGAACACATCTTTGAGTTTGTTTTTTTATAGTTAACCCTAACTTAGCACAAAGCCAACCATTAACATTCCACATATAAGACGGTGCATATTGACCTTCTTCTATTACTTTCTGTCTTTCTTCATCCGGTATTCTATCTATTGAAGCGATTTGTTCATCAAACTCTGCTATTGTTAATCCAGATCCATGAGCTTCAGCAAGAGCTAGTCCATAATCTTCAACATTATAACTTGATGAACCTTTTATTTTACTTATTTTATGAGTTGATCCAGCAACAGATGTTACTAATTGTCCCCAATATATATCTTGATATCCACTTCCAGTTATTGTACAATTATTTCTTTTTGCAAGTTCGTCGATTTTTTTAGTTAAATTAGGATTAGAATTCATTGGAAAGAATGCTTCTTCGCATGTTGTAATAGCATTTATTCCAAGCTCTGCACAAAGCATTAATGGATATTCTACCTCAGTAAACAAACTTCTTGTTGTTACAATACAAATATCTGGTTTTGTATTTTCTAAAACCTCTTTTGCATCATTTGCATCAGAAACTATTATCCCTAAATTTTCTCTTCCCATTATTTCCCCTATATCTTTACCTATCACATCAGGATTAATATCTATAGCTCCTACTATATCAATTCCTTTCTCTAGCATATATCGCATTGTAAAAAGTGACATTTTTCCAACACCATATTGAACAGCTTTAACTTTTTCCATAATATTCTCCTTTCATATTTCATCAAATTTTATTATAACCAGTGAAAATTTTTTTAAACATAAGCACAAAAAAACAAGAGATTTTTAATCTCTTGTTTTAATTTTTATATTATTTTTGATTTGCTCCACTCATTGAAAATTTCTTTAATTTTTCATATGCTAAATAATTAATTGTTCCAAGTGGGAATTTTCCATTTTTATCTTTCTTACCAGCTGGAACTCCAGTTAATATTTCAATTCCTTCATCTATTGTTGAAACTGCATAAATATGGAATTTTCCTTTCTTAACAGTTTCTATAATTTCATCACTTAAATGTAAATTTCTAACATTTTGTTTTGGAATAATTACACCTTGTTCTCCATTAAATCCTCTTAATTTACATGTTTGATAAAATCCTTCAATCTTTTCGTTTACTCCACCGATTGGTTGAATAAATCCTTTTTGATTAACAGAACCTGTTACTGCAATTGATTGATTTATTGGGATTCCTGATAAACTAGATAAAATAGCATAAGCTTCTGTACTAGAGGCACTATCTCCATCTACTCCACCATATAATTGTTCAAAACATAAATTTGCTGTTAATGAAAGTGGTATATCTTGAGCAAATTGTTCTCCTAAATAACCAGTTAATATCAAAACACCTTTTGAATGAGATGGACCTGACATTTCAATTTCTCTTTCAATATTTACAATTCCTTCTCTTCCCATATATGTGCTTGCAGTTATTCTTGCTGGTTTTCCAAAAGAATAATCTCCTATTGTCATAACTGTTAATCCATTAACTTGTCCTACTGCAAATCCTTCTGTATCTATTAATATAGCTTCTTCTTTAATCATTTGAAGATATCTTGTATCATATTTTTTTATTCTATCTATACGTTCATCTAAAGCTTTTTGAATATATTCTTTAGATATTATTTTTTGTTTTTCTTTTCTAGCCCAAACAGAAGCTTCTCCGATTATTGTTCCTATTTCGCTAAATTGAGTTGATAATTTTTCTTTATCACCTGAAAATTTAGATGTTACTTCTACAATTTTTGCCATCGCTTCTTTATCTAAGTCCAATAATCCTTCTTGTGCACAAAAACTTCTTACAAACTTACTTAATCTTTCAATATTATCAGCTGTTTTTGGTGCATCCTCTTCAAATTCCACTTTTATTTTAAACAATTTTCTGAAGTCATCATCCATTGATAAAAGTGTGTGATATATATTTGAACTTCCTATTAACAAAACTTTAAGCTTAAGTGGAATTGGTTCTGGTTTTAATGAAACTAGTAACATTCCATTTCTTTGTTCCATTGCATTTTCAATAGATAATTCTTTAATTTTTAATGCTTTCTTTAACGCGTCATAACACATTCCATTAGCCAATAAATCTTTTGCTTGGAAAATTATATATCCACCATTCGCTTGATGTAATAAGCCTGGTTTTATCATCATGTAATCTGTTTTTAAAGCACCATATTGATTTTCGTATTCTAGCCCCCCAAATATATTGTAATATGAATAATTTGTATCCATTATTACCGGAGCACCTTCTCTTTTGCTATTATCTATAAATAAATTTACTCTATAATTTAACCAAGGTTCTCTTTCAACTCTAGACATTTGTTGTGCATTTGGTGGTGTATTTGATGCTTTTGGATCTGGATCTGGTGCTAAGAAACAATTAATATTTTTTAATATATCTTTTTTAATACAGTCTAAATATGTTGCAATCTTTTTATTTCTTTTATAATTCGCTTTTATCGAATTTATATGCACATTAATAGTCATTAAAGCTACATTAGATTGCCATTCATCTATTTTCTTTTCTGCTTCCTTTTCTATAGCTTTTATTTCAGCAAGAGCTTGAAATATTTGTTCTTGTACTAATGTAGAACGTTCTTCAAATTCTCTTTTTACACTTTCATCTAATTCTTCAAATTCATCTTCAGCAAGAGTTTTTCCATCTAACACTGGCATCATATATACGCCATTATCTGTAGATCTTACTTGAAACCCTTGTATCATTGTTTTTTGATTTAATTTTGCCAAAAGAGCTTCTCTTTTTTCTTCAAATTCTTGTTTAATAATTTGTTTTTCTTTTTCAAAATCATCATTATTAAATGTTTTCTTTAAATCTCTTCTAACATCTTTAACAAAATCTTCCATTGTATTTTTGAAGACTTTACCTTGTCCTACAGGAAATGATACTGCTACAGGTGCATTTGGATTTTCAAAATTATATATATATACCCAGTCATTTGGTACTTTTTCTTTTTCTGCTTTTTTATCTAAGAACTTTCTTGTGTACATTGTTTTTCCAACACCAGCAGGTCCTTCAAGATACATATTATAACCTTTTATATCTATATCAGTACCAAATTCAAGAGCTTTCATTCCTCTTTCTTGTCCATATATTAAGTCACTTGTATCTACTAATTCTTTTGTTGTTTCAAATTTGAACAAATTAGGATTGCAAACATCTTTTAAATCCTTTACTGACAGTTCATTTCTTTTTCTCATTAGTACATTTCCTCCGATTATAAACTTATATAGTGATTTTATCTCAAACAAATAAATAATGCAATTATTATTTGTAAAAAATTGCATTAATTTGTTTAAAAATTATTCTAAATTTTTTTCGTCATAATAATTGCATTATTAGTTCCATTATAATATTTTTTTCTAATTCCAACTTCCTCAAAACCGAACATTTTATAAAGATTTATTGCTGGTATATTTATTTCATTTACTTCTAAACTAATTGTCTCTTTTTTCGTTTCTTTTGCCATTTCTATTAGTTTATCTAAAAGTAATTTTCCTATACCTTTTTTTCTTTCCGTTTTTTTTGTTACAATATTAGTAATTTCTACATCATCTGGTAAAATTATTATTCCCGCAAATCCAACAATTTCATCACTTACTTTTGCAACAATATATTTAGATAGTTCACTTTCAAGTTCACTTTTTAAAATGCTTGCATTCCAAAATTCATCAAATTCTGTTTGAAGCTTGTCTTTTATGTTTTCAAAATCATCCAAAGTCATTTCTTTTATTTCAATCATAACTTTATTATTTTTTTAACCTTTCTGCTTGTGATTTTCTCAAATACACTGGCATTATTGTATCAGCTGTGCATAATTCATTTTCTAAAAATTTTTTATATCCTATTTTTCCTACATTTTCTGCTGTTTGTTTATTATTTTCTGAAAATTCAACATTTTTTAAATTATTAATTAATAATTCTTTATGTAATTCTGCACCATTTCCGACAAAATAAATGTTTTCATATTTTTTCAAAACTTCAATTACTTCATTTATATCATCTGCTATATATTCTTCTTTTTTATTATATTCTATATCAAAAATTCCACAATAAACTTGATTGTTTCTTGCATCAATTAAAGAAACTATTGTATCTTTTCCTTCTGCTACTCTTGCTAATGTTTCTAGTGACATTACTGAAGCAATTTTGATTCCAAGAACTTCTGCAATTGGTTTTATAGATGAAACACCTATTCTAATTCCCGTAAAAGAACCTGGTCCAACACAACACGCAATCAAATCTATATCAGCTGGTTTTAATGAATTTCTTTTTAATAATTCATCTAAAAGTGGCATCAAATTTTCTGAATGTGTTTTTCCATCATCTATTTCATTTTTATCTATTAAATTATCATTTTCTAAAATTGCAACAGAGCAAATTGAACTTGAAGTATCTATCGCTAAAATTTTCATAATAATCTTCTCCATATTTTAAATATTAAAATCCACAGTACCTATAGTTTCAATATTTATTTCTCTTAAATTTTCATTTTCTAAATTTCTTGAAAAATTAACTTTTACATAATTATTTGGAAGAGCATCTTCTATCAATTCTCCCCATTCAATTATACAAGCTCCTTTTTCAAAATATTCATCTCCACCAATTGCATAAAATTCATCAATATCTGATAATCTATATACATCAAAATGATAAATATTTAAATTATCTGCATAGTACTCATTAACAATTGTAAATGTTGGGCTAGATATTTCATCATCAAGATTAAAATACTTTAAAATCCCTTCTGTTAATTTTGTTTTACCAGAACCTAAATCCCCTGTTAAAACTATAACAATCCCATTTTTTAATTGAGCTGCAATTTTTTTACCTAATTCAATTGTTTCATTTTCTGAATTTGATATAATTTTCATTTTTCCTCACTTTTAATTTCATTTAACATAAATATTATAGTACAAAACTCGCAATATTTCAAGCATTATGGCAATCAAGACTTTATAGTTCTTCCACTACACCTAAAATTATAATTCCAATTATAATTAAAGCAAGTGATAAGTATTCTTTTTTAGTTAATTTTTCCTTTAAAAATATTCTTGAAAGTAACATAGAAACAACACAATAAGATGCAACCATTGGAGCTGCTATAATGGCATTTCCACTCAACGCATACACGTAGAAAAATTGTCCTGCTGTTTCAAAAATCGCAGCAAGAAAATTATTTTTAATAGTATTTTTTGTTGTTTTTGATTTTTTTATAATCAAAAATATTAAGCAAACAATAGCTGCAATTAAAAATGTTAATTCATAAGAAACATTAGCAATTAATTCTAAATTCGCTTCAGTAACATTTAAAAGTGGTGATGTTTCTATGCTTAAATAATATGCATCAAAGAACGTCCCTAAAGAATCTATAATACAATAAAGTATTGGCATAAAGAAAGCAACGAATCCTATTTTATATTTTCTATCTGCTGGATTTTCACTTGCGTTCGCTTTTCTTTCTATAATACCTAATGCCAACAATCCTACCGCTATAATTGCTATTGCAACAACAGATTCTACGCCAATTGTTTCTTTTAAAATCAAGAAACATAAAATAGAAACTATTATACCAGATGTATTTTGGATTGGTGATGAAATTGAAAGCTCTAAGTATCTTAAACCAAAATATCCAATTGCCATTGATAATATATACATGCTAGATACTGGCAAATACATCACAATATTTTTTAAATCATAATTAATATCATTAGTAATCAATGTAAAAATTGCATGAGCTCCCATTACAATTCCTACTGCAACAACAGTTTTTAAATGTGTATGTTTTTCTTCTTGATCTGCACTTTTTTTATAAAATAAATCTGCAGCTCCCCAAAACAACATAACTAATAATGCAAAAATAAACCACATATTTCCTCCTTAAATTTTATATTTTATTTATTGCTTATATTATATAATTATTTCAGCTATCTATCAACAAAAAATAGTAGTATTAGTTTATAAACTAATACTACTACCATTTTAACTTTCCCATTTTACAAATTCATTTTTATATGTCTTTCCTTCAGTCTCTGTTCTAACAATTATATTTTTGTCATCTATAACATCAACATATTCTCTGCCAGACATCTTTTTAACAGTTTCTTCACTTGTTATATCATCCCACTCTGTTTTTTCTTCCCAATCAATTCTTAGTTCATTTTCACCACTCATGTTATATGTACCTTTAAAAACAGACATATTGGTTGAATATTCTACAGTTCCATCTTTATAGAATTCATATGCAACATCAGATGCTTCCATTGCATAAACACCGTCTAATATAATTTGTCCATTAAATTCAGAAATCACTAATCTATTATTTACATATTCAAATTCTAATTCTCTTTCAAATAAATATCCACCTTCTAATTCTTCACCCTCTAAATAATGATCATATATTTCTAAATCTTTAAAAACAATATTAAATTTATATTTATTATTGTTTTTAGATTTCAATGTTACATTTTCAACATCAATTGGTATTGTTCCACCTGCACAATCACAGAAAGCAACTTTTCCGTCTATATTTCTATATTGAGAAAAGAACCTTACAAAATAATCTTCAGTAACATATTGCAATAAAGCATTTTTAAATTTGTCATAATTTGTATTAGATTTTATATATCCTTCTGTATACGGATGACCATTCATTACCGTTTTTAACTCTTCTTCTTTTTCAAAACCTAATTTTACTAATATATATGGCATAGGTCCAATATTACTTTTTTCATAAGATTCGTATTCCAAATACTCTTTTAATGTTTCCTTAGCAATCGCTTCTAATTCTTCATCACTAATATTGTTAATATCATCAATTATATTAGTTTCTGTAATTACCACATTTCCTTCATTTTTGTCTTCTTTTTCTGATTCATTAGACACTTTGTTATTACTTTCATTTTTTACATCTTCTACAATATTTTCTGACATTGATGTATTTACACTAGTTGAGCCATCTTTTAAAAGAATATATCCTACAAAAACAACCCCACACATAACTAATACTAGTAATATAATTAAAATTCTTTGGCCAATTAATCCTTTATTTTCTTCCATAATTCTCCTCATTTCTTTTATTATAGTCAATAACATTTACATTAAAAAATATCTCCTATTTTTTTCTTTTTTAATGCTTTAAATTCCTCTTTATTTTTCTTAGTTATAACCTCTTCTGTTATTTCACCTTGTTTACAAGTTTTAACTTCAATTCTTCCATTTTGAATTTTTGGATGTCTTAAAATCCTTCTTAATTTATTATCAACATGTAAACTTTCTTTACTTACATTAATTGCTATATAAGAAAATTTTTCATCTTCAAATCCAATTTCTGCATCTTTTAAATATTTATGTATTCTAGTTCTTTGAACTCTAACACTTGATGCACACCAATCATCATCTTTAATATCACATCTACCATTAAATCCTGTACATGGAGCTATTATTTCATATCCTTTTTGATATAAATGGTTTCTAATCATTTTAACATTTTCAAACCCCTCTGGTGTTCCTGGTTCTACAATCAATAACACTTTGTTTGTACAAGATACCACTTTATCTATAACATTTAATCTATTTTCTTTACTTAGTTCATTGATCATATATGATAAAACACATAAATCTTTAGATATCTTTATTTTTTCATTTAATATATCAGCTTCAATAAATTCTACATTTTTAAAATCGTCACTATAAGAAAAGTATTTTTTTGATAATTCTCTCATATCTTGTTCTCTTTCTAAACAAGTTATATCATTAATATCAAAAACATCCTTTACAGCCCATTCAGCTGCACCTGTTCCTGAACCTATGTCTAATAGTGATTCAATTTTCCAATCTTTTAATTCTTTTATTTTTTCTAAGCAAGTTCTAATTGCAGAGTAAGTTGCTGGCATTCTTATTACTGAATACGATATAGTATCTAGTTCTGTTCTTAAAAATGTTTCTCCAGTTCTTTTTTTCTCCATATAGCGTTTACTTAAATTTAATGCTGCTTCTTTTAATTCTCTTATATTATATTTTTCTGTTTCTTTTTCAATTGCATATTCTAATAAACTTGGTATTTGCATATTATTTCCTTACTTTATTCTTTTATTGTTTTTTCTAAAAATATTCTCTCTTTAAAAGCTCCTCTTTTTTCAACTTTATCCAATCTTATTTTTTCAAAATCTTCTAAAGATATATTTTTATAATCTAATATTCCATAAATAACTTCTACTAAATCAGCTAATTCTTTAACATTATTGTCTTCTAAGTACTCTTTCATTTCTTCTTGTAATTTAATGTTTAATTCTTTTATATAATCTTCTTCAGACAATTTTCTTATAATAGGTATACAACTATCATTTTTAATAATTTCTGGAATTTTATCTCTTACTAACTTATTATAAATTTTTTCTTCCATTTTTTTCATCCTTATTTATTTTTTTCTCATTATATCACATTTATTATTGTTGTTTATCATTTTGACGCAAAATTCACAAATAATTTAAATAAAGAAAAATATATTTATTTCCATATAAAAACGCTGTGCCACAGCAGTTGTAGCACAGCGCAAAAATATTACCAAGAAACTTTAAAGTATGGAATATAACCTTTTCGAGTAGATATCTCTATTTCAAATCCAAACTCTTTTAATTGTAGGTATTGTTTTCCATTAATATACGCTCCGTATAAATACGCGCTTCTGAATCCTGCTTCTGCCCTTCTATTTATCTCTTCAAAGATTTTTTCAATAGGCAACTAGGACCACTTTTGGGAAGATACTTTTAAAGCCTCTTTTGCATCCATTTCAATTACTTGTGGCTTCTAAATAGCATTCCCAGTTTCAATAGCATTTTTTTTGAATAAATTCATCATAACGATTTCCTCCTTTTAATTAATTCGGAGGTTTACACCTCCGAATTTTTATTTATTCAAAGGTGTAACATAAATGTTACCAGCACAGTATAGCACGATTAACATAAAAAATCAAGTGATTTATCATTAATTATCCATAAAAACACAAAAATAACATTTGGGGTTAACGCTTAATTGTAAGTTTTTTTAAAAAACTACTAAAAAAATATCTTTTCATTTTTTCTTATAACAAAGTCTTTTTTGACTTATTATGTTAATTGTGATATAATATAAGGTACGAAACAATGGTTGACATCTTGTTTTCAACCAATCACACTCCCTACCAAATAATTTAGGAGGATGACAATGTTGAACATCACTTTTTCTGAAGACTGGGAATGGAAAATGATCGATGACGAGAACCTTTCCGAAGAAGAACTCTCTGCCAAAAAGCAGAATCTGGAGGAATGGATTCTCACTGTGATGGCAGCTCTGGCTACCAAGCATAACTCAAAAGTCACCTTTTTCCCGTATCGAACCGCATCTGTGTTCGATACAATCTTCGAAGCTACGCGTGACTCCATGCGCCCGCTGGAATACATGCTGGCAATCAAGGCAGGTGTTAATCCTGAAAACCATACTGTATATGAGGTATACGATGGTTGTCAGACCTTTTACATCTTCTGCCATGGTAACCTGGTCCGCGTAGGCAAAAAAATCAAGAAAGAAGAGTGGTAAATCAACATAAAAAATAAAGAAATTCTTTTTTCCTGTGTCACTTCGGTGATGCAGGTTTTTTTCATTTTTTGACAATTTACATAACATCGTGTTATAATATAGAACATAATTTATATAGTAGTCCCTTGTAAGAATATTAAAATATATACAGGGGAATACAATTCCTCTGTACAACTTTAGGAGGAACAAAAATGAATAAAAAAACAGTTCTGTTAGTAAAACCTTTAGAACCATCTCAGGAAGCCTTTGAAAAGTTAGGATTTACATTTAAAGAAAGTGCTTATCCACTTTTGATAGAAGCAACTCTTCCTGACGGTTGGAATGCTGTAAAACGATATGACAGTGCCGTCACTACTACAGTATTGTACGACACCAAAAATCGAATTAGAGCCCATTCGTATCAGATCAATCCCGGCTATACACATATTCTTATCGGACACACCGGATTATTCTGTAAGTATGAAATAAAAAGTATTTATCGCGGCGGATTGTTTAAAAAACGCAGATATGAAATTGCTGTACTGGGAAACACATCTATTATCAATCACAATATAACAGATCCTTTATACGCAAAAAATATCTTCTCTGGCGGAAGAACTAAAGACATGTTTGTTTATGACATTGATACCGATATGTATCATACAGAATATCTTCCAGTTAAACAGTGCGTAAATTTTATGGAACAGAACTATCCTGATTGGAGAAATCCTTTAGCTTATTGGGATTAACCAAAAAACCGATGGAGAATAAAATCTCCATCGGTTTTTATTTTGTTTTTTTATAATTAATATAATTGTTATTGGTGAAACAATCGCACTCAGATACCTTATCTATTTTGATATTCTTCAACTGTTAAAATTTCTGTATTTGCACCAAGAGCTATTTGTCTACTTGTGATCAATGATTTTTCAACTTCATCCTTAACTACTATTGTTAATGGTGTTGAAATATTAGGAAACATGCCATGACTACTTGTTAAATTAGAAAATGTTGCTTTATTTAATTTTATAATTTCAGGTTGAGTAGAAGAAAACATATAACTCATACTTGTAACTCTTGATGTATCAAATGAACTTAAATCAATTTCTTTAAGCGCAGAGCAATAAATGAACATATACCCCATATTAGTAACATTAGATGTATCAAATTCTGAAAAATTCACATCTGTTAAAGCATAGCAATAATAAAACATTTGGTACATATTAGTAACATTAGATGTATCAACATTAGAAAAGTCAATACTTTTTAAAGCACCATAATAGTAAAATGCCGCACTCATATTTGCTGGAAAAGAGATCTTACCATTATTAGCACCAACATAAACTTCTTTCAATCCATTTTGATCATCATCCACAGCCCAACCTGTTATAGCATAATTTCCTTCTATTGACGCATCCCACATTACAGCTCCATTTGGAACATTTTCATGATTCACAAAATATATCCTTTCAACATTCCCTTTCGATATAGTTCCACCAAATATTCCCATTGTTGAACTTATATTTAATGTACCAGCACTTGCAAGTTCAACATATGGTTCAAATTCAAAATTGATAACGGATCTCAATTGATTATCAGCAGAAATAGAATTATTTTTATAATAAAAATTAATTCTGAATGTAATAAAATCTTTACCTTTTATTATATCGCCTTCGGATATTCCGTCTAATGAAAATAATATATTTTCATTGGTATAAGTGTTTTCTCCAAGCATATAAACTGGACCTTTAAATTCATAATCGGAAGTTGTTGAATTATAAATTTTTATTTCATACGTTATCTTTGAATTAGCAAGTGTCTGAGATAATGCAACATTACTATCTAAAATTGTTTGATAAGTATTTAATATATTAGAGTTATTCAAATCTGCTCCAATATCACTTATATAATTAACTTCTGTTATAAATAGATTTGCTTGTGGCAGTGTTGCAATATCACCAGTTATCTTTAACGTTGTATTAATTTGCGCAAATCCAATTCCTAAAAAACATGTAGATACGCATATTAAAAGAAGGAATAGCCATAAATTTGAATTTCGTACTTTTTTCTTACTGTCTCTCATAGTATTCCTCCTCTTTATTTTTCATTATTTATTTTCATTATTTACTGATAACTCATACACATATAAAATTTGATTTTTACTAGGTATCATAAAATATGATTTTAACGTATCTGGTTCTTCATACATTAAAATAGGTTCTTGTATCGTATCCCTAATTTCCAAAATATCATTAAATTTATCTATTGTTATTAATTCATATTTTTTCATATTAAATCCATTATTAATTTTTTGAATATATGAACTATAATTTGATAATATTTTATTCAACTCTAATTTATATATATCTTCTGGTGTTCTATTTTTAGATATATATTTATACAACATTACTATGTAACGAATTTCCATAATCACTAATATTATAAGAAGAATTTTTCCACCTATATTTTTATTAGCTTCACATGTTATTAATTCATCTTCACATCCGATTAAGTTTGTATTTAAATCAATTCCAACAGTTTTCGTTGTAAGCGGTATATCTAAAGATACCAAATATTCGTCGGCTTCATCTCTTTGGAAATTACCATCTATTCCTTCAATATTTATACACATTTTAACTGTTAATGTTGCTATTGCTTCATCTAAATCATATACCGTAACAAACTTCTTTATCAAATCGTTATATTTATTATAGTCTATATTAACGTTTTCTCTAATTCTTATAGTTTTATCTTCTTTTCCTGTAAATTTCTTTTCAGCAACTAAAATATCTTCAAAATTATAAATTGATTTATTTGTTGTTTTCTCCTCTACATTTACTTCTGCTTCTAATCTATATTTATAATCATATTTAATATCAGATTCATAAATTTCCAAGTCATAGCAAAAATCTGCAACAATATAATCTATAATACTAGCAATATATTGGTTATCTTTTTTTGAATATTTCTGATCATAAAAATCATTCTCTTTTAAGAATACTTTATAATCAACATTACTGCTTTCCTTATAGCATATTGATGTTGTTTTACTATTTTTTATAGATAGACTTAATATTAATATAATTAAAACAAATAAAATTATGGCTTTAACAAAATATTCTTGTACACTTTTCTTTCTTCTTCTTTGAAGTGTATTTCCACAATTAGAATAAATTCTTGTTTTTCTTTTATTCTTATCGCTTTTTGTACTTCTGCTCATAATTTCCTCCTTTTCTTTTGCTTATATAAAAAATTCTCTTAACATAAGAGTTGGATAACCAATATATTTCACTTTAAATTTTACTACGCCCCAAATATCATCTTTTGTTAAATATCCCGAATCATTTTGTTTATTTGCATCACCTTTGGTATAATATCTTCTTACACCATTTACATCTTTTATATCTACAATTCTATGAACAACTCTTATTTCATCTCTTTCAAAAATAATTATTTGCTGTTCCTTTATATTTTGATTATCATATCTCTCATATAGAACTGCATCTCCAACCTCAATTGTACCAGACATACTTCCTGTTCCAATAACTAATAAACCATATCTGAATTCACAAGAAATAAGCATTATCATTAAGATCATTATTGTAAGTATTATCACAGATATAATATTATCTCTTTTTTTATCTTTAACAGATACTATAAAATTTTTCTTTGCATATAGAACTTCAAGAATAAGATAAATTATATATGGGTATACTATTCTTAAAAAACATCTAAAATACATAAAAACATTTGGTACTATCGGAATTATAAATTCATATAAAGTTATTGTTAATCTAAATACAATAGATGGTCTATATCCAAATCTTACTGATGTATAGTTCCATAATAGATTATTAGCAATTGATGCTAACAATGAAAATCCAATTACATCCACAAATCCTTCAAAAGTTGCAAACTGACCTACAGTAGTATATAAAGTCAAATCAATTAATATAAGAAATATTGTTGTTAGTATTTTAGACATTATAGATTTTTCTGACATAAAAATATTTCTAATAATTTCAGAAAAAATAATTATTATGGCTGTCGGAATAACCATAAGTAACAACGTCCACAAATTAAATGTTACTAATGACTTTACATAACCAAAATATAAGCCTAGCAAATAAAATATTAATAAAAAAACAACACTTAATAATCCCACCAAAATTGTAACCTGTTTATGATGTAATGAAATTATATTTCGTTTATGTACAATCTTTCTTACCAACAAAAAACTTAATACTAATAATAAAGCTGTTATAGTTCTCAAATATGTACTTGACACAAAGAGTGTAAAGAAAAAAATTATACATAGCATAAATTCAAGTATATATACTTTTATTTTATCTTTCTTCATAAATTCCTTTCTTTACCTACTTTCTATCAAATATTAATTTCCTAAAACAGCTTCAGCTCCTAGTTCAACATTTATTGTTCCTGTGACAGCTTCAATTGGTGTTTTTACTAATGTAACTTTAACAGTCACTGTTGTTTCTTCATTTGGTGCTAGTGCTGTTGTTGGGTTTGCTACAGTTGCATCAATAGCAAAAAATTCAGTATTAGAAATTGTTTCTGTAGATACATCTACTAAGGCTTTTAATTCTTCACTTGTATTTTTGATGTTAAATGTAGCTGTTTTTGTATCTCCTGTTGTTGTTAATCCTGTAACATCCATTGTAGCTGTAGTAGCTCCATTTGTAGCTGTAGCTGTAACTCCATCTGATACTCCTGATGTTGTTCCTGTAAATACTACTTTAAAATTTTCAGCATTAGCTGTTGCTGTAGCTGTACCAGCAATTGTTAAAGAATCTGTTATAGCTGCATATCCTATACCTAAAGCTAAAACAACTATAAGTAAAACGATTCCTATTAAAACTTTTCTGTTTTTCATTTAAATTTCCTCCTTAGTTTAAGTCTTGTTATAGACCAATCTTATTATTACATAATATATTGTATATATTACGACATTTTTCGTCAACACAACTATTTCCAAAACGCACGTATTTTCTTAGAGTTTCAAGCATCACATGGCAATATAAAGAATTTTACTCATTTTGGTTACATTTTCATTACAAACCGCTTATTTCAACGCTTTTACTTATTATTTATTTTATCAAAAACTTTTGATATATTATTAAAATCAACATCACATTTCAAAACTTATTTCTGTAATAGTTTGTAATTTTTCGTTTTATAATATTGCAACTTTACATAATGTATGATATACTATTACTGTTATTGTACAAAAAGATCAAAATTATAAATAAGCTACTTATGATAAAAAAATAATAATTAATAAGGAGTTTCTATGAAAGAAAGAAATTTATTTTTATCATTAATAGCTATTATATTTATAATGTTATCGATTCTATATACAAATATTGGATATGCTGATGAAAATCTGATAACCAATAATAAATATACTAATTTACCAAAAACATTTTCAGTAGAATTCAAGCAATTCTCAAACGAGAATATAGAAATAATTAATTCAAAAGAAATTTTACTTAAAAACATTTCATTATCATATGTTGGGGAAACAAAAGAGATTATAGTTCCTATTATAAACAATAGTCGCGACTTAGATGCACAAATACATCTTAACGTATCAAATTCTAATACAGAATATTTTAAAGTTACAGTCAATACTGAAAAACAAGTATTAAATAAAAACTCAGACGAAACATTTTTAGAAATTTCTGTTCAATTAATAAAAAAACCTATATCCTCTATTGAGAGCACAGAAATTGCAATTGATATTATAGCTGAACCAAGTATAGAAAAATAGCTGAATTACATTCAGTTATTTTTTTATTATCCAGAAAACAAGAAAAGAATTGTAAATATTTTAGACAATATATAAATACTAACGAGATAATTTTGTGATAATTGATATAAAAATAGAGTAACAAAAATCATTATAATCCCTGCTACTCTTATATTTCGCTTATTTGGAGCGGGTATTCATTGTTTTCGACTTTGTAGCCGTGTTTTGAGCCATTTTTGTTTCCCAATACGTTGACCAATTGAAATAATAATAAATAATTTTAAATAATGTTGTATAACTTTTAACGGTATTTCCGGTAAATGTTTTTGAGTTGTCGCAAATTTTGCGACAGTTACTTTTCAAATTTTCTTGTGTAATTCTTGTGTAATTTTATTTTAAATTTTTGCGGGTACCCGCATTTTTTTTAAATGGATTTACTTATTATAAAAAAATCTTGTGTAATAATTACACAAGATTTCATATTTTCACCTATTCATTTATATTTCGCAAATAGAGATGCGGTTAACATTTTTTCATTCACAAATTTATATTTCGCAAGTGACGTTGCGATTAACAAAAGTAATAAAAAATTTTACTACTAAATTAATATTAATATTTTCTTATTAATAAATCAAGTAATTATTTTAAAATCTATAATTTATCTATTCTAAACTATATTTTTCTATATTTAAACTTTTCATTATAATATCAATTTGTTCTTGTTTTAAATTTTTTAATGTAGAAACATCAATTACTAATAATAAAATATCTGTTGACCTAGTCAAAGCAACATACAAATAATTCATTTCTTTATTTCTTTCTGTCTTATTCCCAAAAAGATAATTTAATAAAGATTCATTAATAATAAACATACAATTTTTTCTTTCAAGTCCTTTTACCTTATCTATAGAATATACATTATATTCCATAGAATTGCTGTCTTCCAAAGAAGAAATTATTTTGGCATAAACATCTTTCTTTAATCTTAAATTATATTTTCCTAAAAAAGATTTTAATCCTAACTCAACACTATTCTTTTCATCTATTAATTTATATAATTCTTTCTCTTTCTCATATAAAAACGCGTCTTCATCGTCATAGATATTTTTATTTATTATTATCTCTTTCAATATATCTGAATCTAATTTTCTATTATGTTGTGTATTAAATTTTGTTGTTTTACTTTTTATATAGCAAATAGATTTTTCATTTTGAAAAGAATTATATATTTTATTAAAGTTGGTATCATCAGAATAAATATAATAAATTTTCCCTTCGTTCTCATTTAGCGTTGTTTGCTTTTGATCATCTGAACATATCAAATTACTAATATTAACATGACTTTTAGGAAGTCTCCTTGTAATATTATTGTTATCTAAACATTCAAAATTATATAATTGTTTTTCCTTAATATTTTTTTTAAATTCTTCAAATTTTCCAGGATATTTTAATGCTTGTTTTGGATCGCCGACCATATAAACAAATATTTTATTATCACTTAATTTTTCTATTATTCTTAATACAGCATCATCTAAATCTTGGCTTTCATCAATAAATATTGCTGATATACTCGACAATATATGATTTAAAACTATCTCTTTTTTTGATTTTATTAGCTTAGACTCAGATTTTGATGATATAATAATTTGTTTTGCCTTACTAAATACCGCATCATTATGTATTATTTCTTTTTTTTCTAAATCAGAAATTCTTTTGTTCTTAAATATAAAATTACTTGGTAATGGTATAGATACTGCCTTTTTATAAGATTTTCCTAATACATATTTAGAATATGGATATATAATATATTCTAATAAAAAACTATGTATTGTATATATTTTTAATCTTTCTGGAACTTTAAATTCTTTTTCATATACTTTTTTATAAATATTTTCTTTTGCAGTATTAGTATAGGTTATTGCTATAATATCTTTATTTTCTGAATTAAGTTTATCATATTCTAAAATATATTCTGCCATAGAATGAGTTTTTCCTGCACCAGCTCCTGCTATTTGTATTTTACTTTTTTTGTAATCCATCCAAAATCTCCTCTATATGTTTTGGCATAGTTATAGTTATTTTATTTTCATCATCATTTGGTAATAACATACTTTCACATAACTTAAACATTGATTCTGCTTTAGCCTCTTTCATATGTTTTACTGGATTAGTTGTATTAAAAAATTTACTTAATATGTTTTTATTATCACCAGCATCAACTAAATCATCTTCCAGTGTATATCCATCAGTAGTTCTTACAAATATTGTTGTATCGTTATTATATGCATCATGCTCACCTTTTGTTTTAGTGTTATTATCAAAATCTCTAACGACACCTATTTTTTTATCACTATTATCATTTAATTTTTTCCAAATATTCAAAAAAGTTCTAAATCCTTTTTGTCCTATTGAAATAACTTCTATTTCATTTATAATATTTTCATTAAGTTGAATCCATGTATTAATTAACATTTCTTCAGTGACCCCTTCAACAAGTATAACTTTATTAGAAAATAAAATTTTTAAAACATCAAAATTAGGTCTTTTAGCAAGATAATTTGATAAATAATCATCTTTTTCAAATGTAATTGCTTGATTCTCTTTTAAAACCACAACATTATTAAATTTTAATTTATTAATAGTTTTTGAATTATGGGAAGTAATAATTGTTTGTGAAAAACCATCATTTTGAGATATGCTTTTTTCAATAAAACTAAGAACAATATTCAAATTATTGTTAGATAAATGAGCTTCTGGTTCCTCAATACACATTAAATTAAACTTTCTTCCTTCAGCATTGTAGTTACTAAACAATAATAACAATAAAATTAAATTTCTTTTTCCTAAACCTTTTTGAAATAAAAATTCATCACCATAACCAATATTTATATTTGAAAATATTGTATTTAAATTTGGAAAATTAGGTATTAATTCTATACGTTTTATAATTTCTGATAAATTCTCAAATTTATCATCTTCTAATTTTTTAAATACTTCTTTATAAGATGATAATTCTTTTATTTCATCAAAAAAATTATTATACGCTTTACTTATTTTGCTTTTTTCTTCTGTTTCAAGATTTTTTTCTAAAAGTGAACTAATTAATCTATATGACATCTTATTTGTATTTTCTGAAAAATTATCTCTCTCGGCATTTATAATACTTACATTAAAATTACAATATTTTTGAGGATTAATTGATTTATTATTATTAGTTGAATAAATAGAATATTCATACATATCTATTGGAATAGTTGCTTTTTCGTCCACTTCTAACATTAAAACCATTGTTTTTATGAATTCAAAATCATTTTTAGGCTTAAATATATATTCAATTTCATAAACAATATCTCCATTTTCATCTTGATTTAGCCAATCACATAATAACTTTTTCTGATATTCATCTTTAGCATCTGCAAACGTTAATTTTATTGTTACATTTGGAATATAAGTATAAACACTAGATAATATAGTTTCATTATCAATATTTTCTTTTAATCTCGCTAAATCTCCTAAAATTTGAGTTCTAAATTCAGATACAGCAGAACTATTTATATCAGTTAGAGCAAGACGTTTTGAATAAAATTGAATTGAATTATTATTTAATAATAATTTTATTGCATCGAAAAAATTAGTTTTTCCTACATCATTATCACCTATTATTGTAGTATATGGATATAACGGAACATTAATTTCTTTAAAATTTCTGTAATTCTTTATAAAAACATTTTTTATATACATAAAACTCTCCTTACTCATTTTTTAGTTATTATATACTTTTTGCCAATTTATTTCTATATAATGTTGAATTTTAGTCTCTTTTTTTATATACTTACCTTATCGAAATTAGGAGGTATAAATATGAATAACTTACCTTATGATAAAACTTCAAAAAAATCAATAGAAGAATACGCATTAAAACTAAAAGGAACATCTTTTAGAAATGTTTTAGATAATTATAGAAATTTATCTACAAATCAACCTTTATTTGACGAAGATAAAACAATTTTATATGAATATTACAACAATATTCGTTCAAAAGGTGGTTTGGGAAATTTAATTGAAGAATACTATTTTCATATACCACCAGAGCATCATACAGCATCAGAACCTGATTTTAAAGAAGCAGGTGTTGAATTAAAAGTAACACCTTATATTAGAAATGACTATAATTCTTTAAAAGCCAAGGAGCGTTTAGTTTTAGGAAAAATAAACTATTTAAATCAACAAGAAGATACTTTTGAACAAAGCCATATTTATAAAAAATGTGCAATAATGCTTTTAATATATTATTTACACAACCCTACTCTTGCTAGAATAGATAATATTATAAATTATATAAAACTATTCGAATTTCCAGAATCAGATTTGGAAATTATCAAAAAAGATTATGAATTAATTATTAATAAAATAAAAAGTGGCAAAGCACACGAACTTTCTGAAGGTGATACCAACTATTTGGGTGCTTGTACAAAAGGTGCAACTGCCGAAAGTGTTCAAATTCAATTTAATAATATACCTGCTAAACAAAGAGCATTTTGTTTAAAACAGTCTTATATGACTTATATTTTAAATAAATATCTTGCTAATAACGATACGTCTGAACCAGTTATAAAAGACTTAAAAATTTTAAAAGAACAAACTTTAGAAGACTATGTTTTAAATAAATTATCAAAATACTATGGAAAAACAACAACTGAATTAATAAAAGAATTAAATTTAACAACTAATGAAAATGCAAAATCTTTCACTTATGATTTAGCCAAAAGTATGTTAGAAGTTTTAAATGATAAAATCGAAGAATTTGAAAAAGCAAATATTAAAATCAAAGCTATTAGACTAACTCAAAATGGTATGCCAAAAGAAGCTATGTCTTTCCCTACTTTTAGATATACTCAAATAATAAATGAAACTTGGGAAGATTCTTCTTTATATGAAACATTTTCAACTACAAAATATTTATTTATGATTTATCAATATAGCGAAGATGAATCTTTAATATTTAAAAAAGCTATGTTTTGGAATGTTCCAGGTGCAGATTTAAACGGAGAAATTAAAGATACTTGGGAAGAAACTGTAAGAAGAATAAAAAATAATGAATATAATAATTTACCAAAAAGCTCTGAAACAAATATCTTACATGTAAGACCTCACGGTCAAAATTCAAAAGATACATACCCAACACCAGACGGCAAACAAGCAGTAAAAAAATGTTTTTGGTTTAACAGAGAATATATAAAAAAACAAATTGGAAATTAGATAAAAAATATCCCGTACACATATGTACGGGATATTTTTTATTTCTTATATAATTTTTTTATTTCATTTAATTTTTTTTGAATTAATTCAATATTTTCAATATAAGCATCTTTCTCTTCTTGCTCCATTCTGTTAATATGTTTTTCATCAACTTCATCTAATAAAATAACAACTTTTTCTAATAATTTTACCGGTTGATTTCTTACTTCTTTTATTTTTCCTTTATCAGTATACTTATCATATACTTTTTTTGCTCTTTTTTTCAAATCTTGATCATTTCTTATTTCATTAATAATATTTTCGGCTGTTATTTCTTCTAAATTATCTAATTTTTCGTGTAATTCTTTTGAAGTTTTTTTGTGTTCATCTAAATATTCATCCAAATTTTCTTTTGTATACTTTTTCAAGTCTCTTATATATCTTGTTATATCTTTGTCTGTTTTTAAAATAATATTATCAAATGTAATTATCTTTAATTTTTCCCAATCAGAACTGTTCTTCTTTACAGATAATAATTCTGATATAGGTCCATCAATTTCCAATTTTTTAGCAACATGAAATTTTTCTTTAGCCCCCATATACTCTAAAAATTCATTAATTAAATTAGTTTTTTCTATCAATTTATTTAATTCAATCATTTTCATATCTGTATATCTACAGTACTCTTCTTTTGTGAACATATGTCCATCTTTTAATACATCATTATATATTCCTACACAACGATCTATTATATCATATCCTACTTTATCTTCATGTCCATGTTGTATTTGTAATTCTAATTGTTTTATATCTTTCGGAGTATATTCATTTTCATCTAATATAACTGCATTAAAATAATTAAAATCATGATTGTTTTTTGATAGCTCTCTTAAACAAGTAAACCTTCTATTTCCATCAATTATTCTACCATCTGTTGTTACTACACCAGCTTCTAATTGAGAAAATCTTTTTATATTATTCATTGTTTTTAAAAAAGCTTCTTTATTAGATTCTTTTATAAATTCTGCAACAATTTCATTATATTCTTCAATATTTTCATAATTTACACTAAATACATCTTTGTTTATTTTTTCCTTATATTCACAAATTTGTGTTGCGATTCTATCATTTTGATTATTATAATATAATTCTGTTAACGCAATTTTATAAACAGGATAAACTTTAATTTTTCCTTTAATATTTATTTTTTTTGTCATGCCAGTTAACTCAATTTTATTTGTTTTAAAAAGATTTTTCATAATTTTCTCCTTAACTATATATTTTATCTAAATATTCATCTTTACTTTTGTATATTCTTCTAAATATATCATCATAATAGTATTTACTATCTTTAATAAGTACTTTTAATTTTGAATCATCTTTAATAACTATACCATATTCATATTCCAAATATTCTAATATTTCAGTAAATTCTAAACAATCTTTTGATTCAATCATACAATCAATTACATATTCAACAAAATCTTTACTTCTTTTCATTACTTCATCTGATTTTTTTAAATAATAAATATTATTAAAATCAAATTTTATAATTCTTACATCTTCAACATTATAAATAATGGATTCATAAAATCTCTCCGAAAAACCTTCTTCATCTAAAGCTTTTGCAGGTATTCTTTCTCTTACATTTTTCATTGTAAAAAACTCATTTATAGCAAATTCTTTTTCTATTTGTTTTCCATATTCTATAATGTCCTCTTTTGTAATTCCACCCGCTTTAAGAACATTAAAATTTATATATCTTTCATCATCAATTTCAATAATATCATATTGTTTTTCTAGTTTTCTTAATGCTGAATGCACAAAACAAGAATGATTATAAGGTATATCATTTTTATTTATGATTTTCATATCTTTTATAACATCCAAAATATAGTCATCTAAATAATAATATTTTTCTTTTAACGCATATTCTCCACGAAGTGAATAGCCTATCAAACTCATGTTATAGGTATTTAAATACTCTTTATAATCATCGCCTATAATCTTTTTAAATATTTCTTCAACATCTGCAAGCGAGTATAAATCATTTATTAATTCTGTTCTAATTAATAATTCATTTTCTTTTTCTAAAAATTTTACTCCATAATTTATTTCTTCATTTGTAATATATTTATTAAATTCTGTAAATAAATACGTCTTACAACTATTAGAATTATGTCCGTAATACTCTGTAAAGAACGCTACAGCATCTTCTATATTTACTGGTGAAATTTTCTTTAATATAGACTCAAAAAAATCTTTTTTATTGCTTATTTTTATAAGAATATACGGATATTTAGCTATTACAATATCACAAAATTTTTCTGCATTTATTAATTTAAAAAAACTATGTACTTCTCTACCTGTTTGCAAATTAATAGAATTAAAATAATTTATAAATTTATTATAAATATAATCAATCCCATATTCTCCAGGCATCAGTGAATTTAAAATTCTTTTCAATTCTAATTTTGCATTCATTGACACATCATAATAATTATAATATTTTATCAAATCAACATCAGATCTAATAAAACAATCATAAATATCAAATAATCTCAAAAAACTTTCTTCATTTTTGATTTTTTCTATTTTAAAAATATCAGCATATTTATTAAAAATATCTAGTATATTTTTAATTTTTACAGGTTTTATTGCTTCATTTTTTAAAATAATTTTAAGAAGATTTTCTCTTTTTAAATATATTTTTTCTCCATATAGTTCAACAACACCATAATATTCATCCAAAATACACTTTTGTTTATCAGTTGTTTCTTTTTTTGCATATAATGCATATGGATTTTGTGTTCCCTTCTTATATTTAAACTTTAAATATTCAAAGACATAATCATCTTCTTCCCAATATTTATTGAATAACTCTTTATCCCAATCATACTCTTGAAATAATTCTCTATAATGTATATCTTCATACGTAGGATTAATAAATGCAAATTTTCTTTTAATTATTTTAGAAATTTGATCGCCTGATGAATATCCCATTTTTTCACCAATCTTCGAAAGTGGAACTCCATCTAAAAGCTCTTTAATTATCTCTCTTTCATAATCGTTTGTAATCGAATTTAACTTCTTCCACAATCTAGGATATATGTATTCTAGATTATCATTATTATTTACTATATATCCATACTCTATTAACTTATTTAAATTTGTCTCAAAAAAATCAGTGTTATAATTGTTATTTTGAGACATTAATTTATACAATTCGTCTTTAAGGAAAAAACGTTTTTTATTTCCATAGCTTTCAATAAAATCACTTAACACTTTTTCATAAAAGTCCTCTGAAAAATCCTTATATTTTATAACAATAGCTCTTGAAATTGGATATAACTCATTTTTTAAACTTCGTGGTATATCAAATTCTTCTATATGTTTTGTTATAATATCATTTATAGTAATTTTTGATTTAACTAATCTCTCAATCTGATCATTGGATAATCCAAATTTTTCTAATTCGTATACACTTTCTGATGAATCTTCTATAAACTCTTTCGAATCTATAATTTTTATTATTTCATCTTTCATTTGAAAATCTTCTAAATTCTTTAATTCATCAATATTATAATGTATTATACTTTTTACAATAGAAAAAGGAATATTATATTCACATAATTTATATATTTTATTAAATTTTTCTTTTATTTGAAAATCATTAACAATTTCTATTTCTTTATTGTCAGACAAATATTCTGAAAATAATTGTTTTTTTATTCTTAATAAATCATTCTTTAATCTTGGGGGAATTTTAAAAATTTTTATATCTTGATTTTTAATCATTTCAATCGTTATTCCTTTTTTGTGTAAAGTATCAACTTGATATTGTGACAGCCCATACTCTATTAAACCAAAAACGCTAATATCCGAAGCATTTTTATATTCGTCGGATTCAACAATTTCTTTTATTTTAATTCTATCAGTATCCTTAATATTAGAAATAATATCGATATGATCAATTGAATATTCTATTATTTTTTTAACAGTAGTTATTGAAATACCATATTCACATAATCTATATAATTTATTCATAATTACTTTACTCCCAAGATAATTGCCCACATTATATCACTTTTTCTTAGTAATATCAAGGATTACACTATTTACAAAAAAAGATGCAAACATTTTATTTGTTTGCATCTTTTTTATTATTCTTCATTTTCTATAATTTTATTTAATTCATTTCCCATTTTTTCAATTAAACCAACAACTAAAGCATTTCCCATTGTGAAATATCTAAAACTTTCTGGCATACCTGTATCAGTCCAATTATCATCAAAACCATTAATTCTTTCTGTCTCTATTGGTGTTAATTTTCTTATTCTTTTTGTTTGTGGGTCTTCTATTGCATGTGAACTTCTATTTAATGTAGCTTCACTTGTTAGCATTGTTCTTGCAGGTCTATCAAGTGGATCTGGAAATGGAACTGCGCCCTCTCTAAAATGATACTCATGTGGTGTTCCAGCTTTTCTTAAAATATCTTTTGCACCTTTTGCATATTCCCATTTTGCAATAGTATCACCTATGTAATATTTTTCGTCTACATTATCTTGTATTATCTGGAATAGTTTTGTAGATTCAACAAGCTTTGGTAATACCTCAGTTGTATAAATCTTTCCATTTCTCATTATTCCTGCATTTTTAAAATCAAATTTGAATTTTTCAGAAATTTCGTATATATCTTCATATTCAAAATTCCACTCTTGTCCATCTATATTATTTTCAATTGGAAATTCTTTAATGAAGAAACCATTTTCTAATACAAGGTTTTCTAATGAATTTACTTCTTTATTTAAACCATATTTTGTTCTATTCTTATATGCAAATATAAATGTTCTTCTTCTTCTTTGAGCAAATCCATATTCTGCCGCATTAATAACTCTCCACTCAACTGTATAACCTAAATCATTAAAACAAGCTAATATAACACCAAAATCTCTACCTCTTTGATTAGCAGGAGATTTTAATAGTCTATCAACATTTTCTAATAAAACAAATGGTGGTTTCTTAACTTCTAATATATCTCTTATTTGCCACCACAATACACCTTTTTTCCCCTCAATACCTTGTGCTCCTGTATGTGCAACAGAATAATCTTGACAAGGAAATCCACCAACTAATAATGTATGGTCTGGTATTGTAGCTTTATCTATACTTGCAATATCTTCATTTATATAATTTTCATTTTTTCCAAAATTTTTAACATAACAATCAAATGCATATTGTGATTTTCTTCCTGGTTCCCATTGGTTAGCCCAAACAGTATTCCAACTAGAATCAGACCTTTCAAGACCTACTCTAAAACCACCAACTCCTGCAAATAATTCACAAACACTTTTTTTCATTTTGTAACTCTCCTTAACTTCTTGTATTGTATAACTTTTTTTGTCATTTGTAAAGATCTTTTTCAAAAATATTATAATATTTTTTGAAATAAAGATCAACCATTTTTTATAAAAAAGTACTCTATAAAATAGAATACCGAATTTTTTTGAATTTTCTTCTGGTATTTTTTTAATACCAGAAAATTTTTCTTATTTTTTCCTATATATTTTATTTCAAAACACTATTCAATACTATACAACATCACTCACTTGCAGTTGACATAATTTTGTGGTATAATTAATATGGGTTTATAGGCTCAAAAGTCGTATCCCATGTGTCAGGAAATTTTAAAATAATTGAATAATTTTGTATCAGAAAATACACAAAGCATTTTATGTTTTGTGTATTTCGTGCGTTTATAAGGCTTTTTCTTAACCTTTTTCAACACTTTTCAAACGTTTTCAACGTTATTCAACACTACTTTTTCACAAAAAGCAAAATTTTTTCTCTGACGTAAGCATCAAAATTTTAATAGAAAGGACGGCGATTATTTATGCTCTATCTCCTACTTAAGCATTACTTAATAATACTAACGAAGTATGGCTGAAAAAGAATAATTATTTATAATTATTCTCTTGCTAAAATTCAGTTTCAAACTTGAATTTTAGTAAATAAAATAAGCGAACGAATATACTTGAATCATTTTCAAATATATTTCGGAGATTATTTTATACTTAATTAATTTTAATATTTAGTTTTGAAAAAACTTAAATATTACTAAATTAATTAAGTCCAAGGGGTTATTAGGGGGAAATCCCCTGATCATACAGAGTTCTTTCGAAGAAAGTACTCTAGTATGTTATAGCACTTCAAAAGTACTCTATACAGAATCCAAAGTAGCACATTGAAAATTTAATAAGAAAATCTAATTTATTTGAAATGGAGGTTTTTATGGCATTTTCAATTATTCGTAATTCAAAATACAAACTGAAAGAACTAAACATTATATTCAGACATAATGAGAGAAAAAATACTAACTATTCAAATGACAACATTGATAAAACTAAAAGTATTTTTAATTATTCTCTCAAATCTTGCAATATGCCCTATTCAAAAAAATTTCAAGAAATAAAGAAAATGCACAATTTAAAAGGTCAGATGAAAGTAACTAATAATGTGGTTTGTGAGTATCTTATTACTGCAAGTCCAGAATTTTTTATTGAAATCGGACCTGAAGAAACAAAACGTTTTTTCAAGTGTGCATATCAATTTGTTTCTAACTACAAAAATTTAGGTTCGGAATTTATTATTTCAGCAAGAGTACATATGGACGAATCAAATCCTCATATGCATTTAGTCTACATTCCAGTTGTACATACAGTTGATAAAAACAAAAATGAAATTAGTAAAATTTCTTGCTCTGAATTTTGGAAAGGCAAAAATAGTTACGCAAATCTTCAAGACAATTACCATAAGTATTTAACTAAATGTGGTTTTAATTTAGAACGTAGCAGAAACGTCGAGAATACACATTTAGCCATTAAAGACTTAAAGGTAATAACTAACTTTGAAGAACAACAATTTCTTAAAAAATCATCTCCTCACATTGAGGAAATGATTTCTAGTGATAATGTCGCAGAAATTAAAGAACATTATAAAAAGGTTATTCGTAAATACAACACTCTTTCACAACAATACATCAAAGTAAAAGCGATTAACGAAACTAATCAAAAATCACTAGACGATTTAAACCATAAATGTTCTACCTTGGAACATAAATGTTCAAAACTTGAAAAGACTTGTAAAAAACTTAACAATTATATTCAAAAAACATTTGAAACTATAAGTCATTTAATTGGTTGGTCTATCAAACAATTAAAACAAGTTGTAAATGAACACATTATTGAAGAAAGACAACAAGAACTCGAAGAAGAATTACAAGAAGAACTACTTCAAGATAATGAAACTAATCTAATTGATACAAAAGAAAGATATTTTAAAAATTAGAAAGGTTTAAAGGTGATAAATTATGGATAATAAAAGAAAAAATAAAAGTAACAATTTAGGATTAGGGTCAGTATTTTATAATAAACAAAGAGACACTTGGACTTGTGCTTATTATGTTACTGACTTTAAAACTGGCGAAAAGAAACGTTGTAAAAAAACATTTAAAACAAAAGAAAAAGCTGAACAATTTTATGAAGAACAGGCTATGCAAAAGAATTCAACTTTGTATATTGAATATAACGGAATATTTCTTGGAAAGTTAATTGAATTTTTACTTGATAAAAAATATACCTCAAACTTAATTACTGATAGAGGTTATGCTAGAACCAAAGATACAATAAGAATAATAAATCAATGTTATTTAGCTAATAAAAAAATAGATGAAATTAATAGCGAAGAATTACAAGGCTATTTTAATTCATTAACTGAACATTACAGTAATTCTTCTATTCAAAAAATATTTTTCCAAGTGAAAAATGCTTTTGAATATTCTTTAAATAAAGGTTTTATTCATGAAAATCCAATGCTTGAAGTATTAAAACCTAAAAGTAAAAAAGAAGACAAAGTATTTCATGCCTTACAAGTAGATGAACAAAAGATATTAACTGAATACATTGCCTCTTTAACACCTGAAGAAATGCCATATAAAAATTGTATTCTTTTAGAATTATATATGGGACTTCGTGTTGGTGAAGCATTAGCTCTACAAATTGGCGACATTAATCTTCAAAGAAATATAATCTCTATTAATAAAACTCTAACAACAGACATTGATAATCAAGTGTGTATAGGTTCAACTACAAAAACTTATGCTGGTCAAAGAGAACTACCTATTCCCGACTTTATGAGAGATTTTATTATAGAACAAATTGAAATTGCAAAAGAACATAAAAATCATATGCTATTTACTACTCCTGAAGGTCGACTTGTTCTTAATTCAACAGTAAATAGACAACTTAAAAATGTTGCAAAACAATTAGGTATTGAAACTCCTATTTCTACTCACGTTTTAAGACATACTTATGGTACGCGTTGCATTGAATCTGGTATGAGAGCTGTTGCTCTACAAAGATTAATGGGTCATACTGACATAACAATTACACTTAATACATATACTTCTATTTTTAATAAATATAAACTAGAAGAAATAGAAAAAGTAAACGATTACTTTATTAATAATAACATTTTAAATAATCGTTCTACCTTCAAAATTGGTGATGGAAAAAATCAAGAAAATGATTTAGAAATCACTAGATAAAATTACTACAAAAAACGCACTCAAATTGAGTGCGTTTTTTATATAATTATTAATTAACAATATATTTTTTAATTTCTTCAAATATATCTTTTGTTTTGGGATTATATTTATGATTATCTGCATAAGAAAAAAAGTCATTTGATTGTTTAGTAAAATCATTAGCCATATTATTTGTTTCAGTAACAAAATTAGGGTCTTTAACATTATCTAAAAAATTATAAAATATCTTTCTTGTAAATTTCAAATCTTTAAAATATAAATCATATGTGTCTCTTAACTCAATTGCAATCATATCTCTTGTTATTTCATTTTCTAAAGCAATATAATTATCCAAATTAGCAACATCTATATTTAATTGATCATCTGCTGTATAATCAATGTTAAACATATCTGTTGTTTGAATTATATTGGTAGCTTTTGAAGTTATATTTATTACTCTATCCATTCCTTTTCCAGCTCTAGTGCTAAAAATCTCAGTTATTAACTCTTGTACTATTATTTTATTATTTTCATTATTTTTTTTATTTACATATTCATAAGCCTTTATATATTCTCCATTTTTTAAATATCCAATAGCTTTATTTAATTCTATTTGTGGTTTTAATGCTATTGATATTATTACACCTATTATCACAAAAACACTAATACTTATAATTATAATTTTCTTTTTCATTTTATTCCTCCAATCTTTTCATACATTTTATTATATCGTATCATAATTTTTTATATAAATAATTTTTGTAATTGTTATTTATTAGCAATTTTTATAACAACATCTCCAACTTTTTTTGCAACATTTGTTATTTGCTTTCCGTGTTTTTTTACTACTGTTCCAACAGTAATTGCTCCAACAAAAACACCACCAACTTTAATATTTCTTTTTATTAAGCAAGCGGGACATTTCTTATTATCTTCTGTATCATAAAAAATTCTTCCACATTTACATTCTTTTTTAACTTTCATTTTCACAATCCTCCACAGACACAGTATATAAATATTTTTTGTTATTTTTAAACTTATCTAACATTTGTTGTTTTATACTAGGATTTGATATCACTTCTACATTTTCTTTAAATTTTTCCCAAAAATTCATATTACTTTTATTATATGGATAATAATTTTGTAATAATTCTATTGCAGAAAGCCCTTTTTTAGATATAGGATTAGTTATAAATCTATTTAAAACACTTTTAAACATTTTCATTGCTTGCTCTTTATATTGATATTCTTCCATATAATCTAATAATTGTAATTTAACACCATTATATTTAGTTACTAATTGCAAATCTTGTACTAAATATTTCATTGCATTTTCAACATTTCCATTTAACTTACTCAATGGATTTTCTAATTCTTTTGCAAATAATTTAGATGTAGTTTCTAAATCTGTATAAATCGCATGAATAGCTGTTGTTATTCTTATATCAGCTTCGTTTAATAATGATTTTCTTTCATTAAAATCATTCTTAAGCTCAGCTTTTAATACAAATTCTCTGGCATCTAAAAACGGAACTATCAAATCTCTATTTCTATCAATTTCTATTTGATAAGTTTGCAACTCACTTAATTCATTTAATTGTGTATATATCTGTTTTAATTGTAATTGTGTAGCAATATTATTCAATGTATTTATATTTTCATCATTTGTTTTTATTTTTTTTAATGTAATATCTTTTACTCTTTCATTATTTTCATTAACAATTACTGCTCTTAAATTTCCATCAACCTGTTTTGATTCACCTATTTTATAAATTCCTTTTTTTAATTTTGATTTTATTCCACGAGGTAAATTTTCAAAATCAGGAACTAAGGTTATATTTCCTTTAACTGCTATTTCTACATTTTGAATTACATCAGCTAGAATTGATAAATCCGAAAATGGCATTTTAGTAATTTTTTCAAATTTATTATTTTCTTTCAAAACTAATGACATTTCTTCTATATAATTTCCAAAAAAATCACTCATCTTTTCAATGCTAATTCCAGTTCGATCTTCATCTGTTTTAAATATTATTATATCGTGATTATTTTTCTTTTCTAACAAATTCAATTAAAATCCCCCTTTATATGTTTTCTATATCGAAAGACATTATTATCATAACATAAAAGCAACTAATATTCAATTAATTACAAATTTCTTATACTAATCTTTTTCTACAATAGAACTTGTATTTTTCGCGAATTAATTTTATTTTCTTTTTTGTGTGTACACACATTTTTTGTTAATAGCATTTTTATTCCCATTTTTTGTGTGCATATACATTTATTAGGAATATACATCTTTACTTTAATAGTGGATGCTCATTTTTTATTTATTTTTAACGTCATACAACATTTTCTAGCACCATTCATTTATATTTTTCTCCCACCTACGCTCCACTTTTTTAAAAAACGAGTAAAAAAATGCAAATTTTACTCACCAAAATGATTTCTGTATTTATTGTGCCAGTTGAGTTTCCAAGTTCGTTGGTCAACAAAACGGTACTTTTTTGGTCAACAGATTTTCATTTGTTGACCAATAGGTTTCTCACCACTCAAAATCATTGAAAACCATTCAAGACTATTAAACGTAAAAAAGCTGATTTTTCAGCACTTTCAAAACTGTTGAAAAACGTTGAGAAAGGTTGAAAATCAGCCATGTTGGAGCGGGTAGCGAGAATCGAACTCGCGCTATCAGGTCGGAAGCATGACATTCTACCACTAAATTATACCCGCATTTCTTATATATTTATTATACACAAAATTATTTCTATTTTCAAGTTTTATAAATTACAAACATAATGTTTAGATAAACACAAAAAAACGAGAACCAACTTGGCTCTCGTTTTAAAATTCTTTAGAATAATAATACATATCTATACATTGCATATTTCCATCCCATATCTCTTCTTTGTAATTATCTACAAAGAAATTTTTTACTGTATGGTGATATCGGGTAAATCCATTCAAAACATAAAATGGAATCATATTTTCTGTTGTACCAACAATCATTCTTTTGTAGTGCTTTTTATAAAGTTCAAATACATGTTGTACCATTTTTCCTGCGTATCCATTTCCTCTAGCTTCCGGTAATGTTGCAATATTCTTAAGTTCACATGTTTGGTCATCATATTTTGTAATAACACAAACACATACTGCTATTCCATCATTTTCTCCAACATATAAATCACCTTTTTCTAAATACTGATTTACTATATTTTCATCTGGATCTGCTTCTAATAATATTTTCATATATTCAGTTTTATTTTCTTCAACTTTACTTATTTTCATGTTTTATTAAATTTGTCCCTTATATTTAGTTTTGTATCCAGGATTTTCTTCAGGTCTTAATGCATTTGGATATTCAATATCTGTTTGAATATCCAAAACTGTTTTTTGTAATCTTGTATATATTTCATATGGATTTTCTAAGTCAAACATTGCTAAACGACCACTAGAACTTGAAGAATTATTTTGACTCAAATCAAGATCAAAATATATATCACCTACGCCTAACGTAGCATCAACTATACCCTTTATTAAAGTTACATTTCTTATTTCTTTATAATAAACAGTTTTTACATCTACTCCCCAAATTCCTGTTTTTAATAATATTCTTCTATCTGTTACAAGATATTCTGTATTTTCCCATCTAATTCTAGCAGTTAAAATATTTCCTAACCACATCCAAAATGGCATCAAATGTATCGCCATAAATGGAATTAGAAAGAACAAAGGAGCAACCATGTCAGTTGCATTAATAGAAGAAACTATTATAGTAGCATCTATTGTAAACCACAGCAATGCAAATATAGTAAATGGTGTAAAAATACAATTAAGAAAATATGCTTTTCTACTAGGTTTTCCCTTCCAAATTACAGTTTCATCTTCAATCAACATATCTTCTATTCTAGCTTCTTCATATTGACTATTATAATAACGATCATATTTATTCATAATAAACTCCTATCTTATTTTAATTTATAACTTTTTATAAATTATATATTTAATTTAATAATCTTTCAATATATAATTTTAATTTAATGAAACAAAAAAGCCATCATACTAGACTTTTCTAATACAATGACTAATTTTTTGGAGCAGGTAGCGGGAATCGAACCCGCATAGCCAGCTTGGAAGGCTGGAATTCTACCATTGAACTACACCTGCATATTTACTTTTGGTCAAGGAATAATTTTTGGAGCAGGTAGCGGGAATCGAACCCGCATAGCCAGCTTGGAAGGCTGGAATTCTACCATTGAACTACACCTGCATTATTTCCTCTGACAAGTATAAATTATAAAGTATTTAACCTGGTTTGTCAATAGAATTTTTAAATTTTTTTAAAATATTTTTATAAAAAATAAAAAAAGAAGATTCTTATAAAAAGTATCTTCTTTTCTTATTTTTTTACTTATTTTAATTAAGCTTCTGTTGTTTCAGCTTTTTTTGCTTCTTCAACTTTTGCTGCTTCTACAGCTTCTGCTACTGATTCTTCTGTAGCTACTTCAGCAACAACTGCTTCACCAGGAACAACTTCTTCTTTAACAACGATTTCTCTGTTTTCGATTCTTGCTCCAACTTTTTCTTTAGTTTTAGCAGCTTTACCTACTCTATCTCTTAAGTAGTATAATTTAGCTCTTCTAGCTTTACCTACTCTAACTAATTCTACTTTTTCGATCATTGGAGAGTGAACTAAGAATGTTTTTTCAACACCTACACCGTAAGAAATTCTTCTTACTGTAAATGTAGCGTTAACTCCTCCACCTTGTTTTTTAATTATAATTCCTTCGAAAACTTGGATTCTTTCTTTGTTTCCTTCTTTTATTCTTACGTGAACTCTAACAGTATTACCTACACGTAATTCTGGTATTTTATTTTTTAATTGTTCGTGTTCAATTGATTTTAAAATATCCATTTTCTTTCCTCCTTCTTTAATAATGGATGAGTATTTCTACTCTTTATTTTCTAATTCTTCTATTAATTTCATTTCTTCATCAGTTAAATTTACTTTTTTTAAAAGATCTGGTCTTTTTTTATAAGTTACCTTTATAGCTTCTCTTCTTCTCCATTTATTTATATTTTCATGGTGACCTGATTGTAGAACTTCAGGAACTTTCATTCCTTCAAATTCTTCTGGTCTTGTATACTGTGGATATTCTAGAAGACCTCCAGAAAAGCTTTCTTCTGAAGTTGATTCTCCAGTTATAACTCCATCAATATATCTTGCCACACTATCAATTAATACCATTGCTGGTATTTCACCTCCAGTTAATACATAATCTCCGATTGAAATTTCTTCATCTACAATTTTATCTATTACCCTTTGGTCAATTCCTTCATAGTGACCACACAATAAAATTAAATGTTCTTCTGATTTTGCTAATTCTTCGACTTTGCTTTGACAAAGTGTTTTACCTTGTGGTGATAAATATATAACTTTAGATTTTTCACTTTTTACTGATTTAAAAGCATCATATACAACATCTGGTTTCATAAGCATTCCAGCTCCACCACCATATACAGTATCATCTACTTTTTTATGCTTATCTTTTGAAAAATCTCTAATATTTACAAGATTTATCTCCAATAAGTTTTTTTGAATTGCTCTTCCAATTACACTTTGTTTCATTGGTTCGAACATCTCTGGAAAAAGTGTCAGTACATCAAATTTCATATTTTAAAGTCCTTCTATTAGATTTACTATTATTTTGCCTAATTCTAAATCAATTTGCTTAATAACTTCGTCTATTCCCGGTAAAAGTTTTTGTTTTCCAAGTTCATCTTTTACAACATAAACATCATTACTTCCTGTTGAAAAAATATCATCTACTTTACCTAAATATTCATTTGATTCTGTATATACATCTAATCCAATTAAATCTGCTATGTAATATACACCTTCTGGAAGTTCTCCAAAAATTTCTCTATCTACAACGATATATGAATTTCTTAAAGTTTCAGCTTCCTCTACAGTATTTATACCTTTAAATTTAATTATTACTTGATTTTTTGCATATCCAACTTTTTCAATTTCATATTCAGTTAAATTTTCTTTTCTTTTCAAAAAGACTTTTGGTATTCTTTCAAATTTAGTATTGTCATCTGTAAAAGAATTTACTTTCACTTCACCTTTTAAACCTTTTACATTTACTATTTGACCTAATTCTAAATATTTATTCATATATTAATCATTCCTAATCAAGAAATTCAACATTTACTTTTTTATGTTCTTTTGTAGCAATTGCTTTCATTATTGATCTGATTGCTTTTGCCATTTTTCCTTGTTTTCCAATTACTTTGCCCATGTCTTCTTTTGCAACTTTAACTTCATAACAAACAGATTTTGCTTCTGATTTTTCTATAATAGATACTTCTTCTTGATTATCTACTAAATTTTTGATTACTACTTCAAGTATATCTTTCATATTTGCACTCTCCTTTGCAATGACTATTTAGCTGCTTTTTCGATTAAAGCTTTAACTGTATCTGTTGGTTTAGCACCATTTTTGATCCATTTAGCTACTTTTTCGTTATCTAATACGATTGTAGCTGGTTCAGTCATAGGATTGTATGTTCCTATTTTTTCAACTATTTTACCATCTCTTGGAGATTTAGAATCAGCAACTACTACGTGGTAGAATGGAGCTTTTTTCTTTCCAACTCTTTGTAATCTTATTTTTACCATAATAATTCACCTCCTGAATTTTTTCATAAATTTATATTAAATTTAAAAATTTAAAAACTTAATAACTAATTAAAATTTGAGAAATCTTTCAAATCATTCATGTTTAGATTTTTCATCATCTTTTTCATCATGCCTTTATTTGAAGTCATTTCTTTCATCATTTTTTGTGTTAATTCAAATGATTTCATAAATTTATTTATTTGTTCAACTGTTGTTCCGCTACCTTTAGCAATTCTTAATCTTCTACTTCCATTTAAAACTTTTGGATTTCTTCTTTCTTCCATTGTCATTGAACAAATAATAGCTTCAACTCTTACAAATTCTTTTTCATCAACTTCGATATCTTTTAGTTGATTCATTCCAGGCAACATTTTTAATATTGATGAGAATGAACCCATTTTTTTCATTTGTCTTAGTTGAGTTAAGTAATCGTCTAAGTCAAAGTTTTGTTTTCTTAATTTCTTTTCTAATTTAGCAGCTTCTTCCATATCGAAAGTTTCTTCTGCTTTTTCTATAATTGAAAGTACATCCCCCATTCCTAAGATTCTTGATGCCATTCTTTCTGGATGAAATACTTCAATATCACTTAATTTTTCACCTGTTGCTGCAAATTTTATTGGTCTTCCTGTAATTTTCTTTACTGATAATGCAGCACCACCTCTTGTATCACCATCTAACTTAGTAAGTACAATTCCGTCTATTCCTAATTCTTGATTAAAAGTATCAGCAATATTAACTGCATCTTGACCAGTCATTGAATCTACTACAAGTAGAATCTCATGTGGTTTTACATTTGATTTTAAATCTTTCAATTCTTGCATTAGTTCTTCATCAATTTGAAGACGTCCTGCTGTATCTATAATAACAACGTCATTTAATTTTGACATTGCTTGAGACATTGCTTGTTTTGCAATTAATTTTACATCCTTAGTAGTCTCATTTGAATATACTGGAATGTCTAATTGTTTACCAACCACTTGTAATTGTTTTATAGCTGCTGGTCTATAGACATCGCAAGCAACAAGTAATGGTTTCTTTCCTTGTTTTCTTATAATATTTGCAAGTTTTCCAGCTGTTGTTGTTTTACCAGAACCTTGAAGACCTACAAGCATTATTACTGTTGGTGGATTTGGTGTAAAATTGATTTTACTTTCTTCTCCACCTAAAAGGCTAACTAATTCATCTTTTACAATTTTTACAACTTGTTGACCTGGAGTTAATGATTTTAACACATCTTGGCCTATTGCTTTCTCTTCTATTACTTTAACAAACTCTTTAACTATTCTATAGTTAACATCTGCTTCTAATAGTGCAAGTTTTACTTCTCTTAAAACATCTTTAAGATCAGCTTCTGTTATTCTTGCTTTTCCTTTTAATTTCCTTGTAATTTCTTGTAATCTAGATGATAACCCGTCAAACGCCATCTTTTCCTCCTTATAATAAACAATTTAAAGTTTTCTTAACTTCTTGAAGAGATTTTAACGTTTTTTTGTCTTCAATATCTTTTTCTAATTTTTCAATTACTAATATTGATTTTTCTATTTTCTCTTCTTGCTCTATTATTTTTTTCATGAACCCTAATTTTTCTTCGTATTCGAAAAGATTGTTTTCACCTTTTTTTAAATTATCTCTAACAGCTTGTCTTGTTATCGTTTCATTTTCAGCTATTTCTGATAAAGATAAATCATTATTATAGTAGTCATCTAGAAGCTTGAATTGTTTTTCAGTTAATAGTTTTCCATAAGTGTCTAAAAGCATACTTATCTTAACATTTTTTTCCATTTGACCACCTCTTAATTTGTAATGCTAATATACTTTACACCTTTTAAAGGCTTTTGTCAATACTTTTTTCTTATTTTTTACTAATTTTTCTGTATTTTTAGGGTTTTTATCTTTCTATTTTCATTATTCCTCTAAATCTACCTTCTTCATTTGATTTAGAATCTTTTGTAATTTCATTTTCTGATGTTATTAAATCGTAAATTCCCGATATATTATTACTATTTGAATATCGTATATTTTTCTTAAATCCTTCTTCTTCAGGAGAACCTCCTGCATAATGAACTAAATCATTTGAAATTTCAATCCCCAAGTATTTTGAAAAATCTAGGGCTGCCTTTTTTTCTTTTTCTCCCATCACATCAAGGTATTTTCTTAACAATTTGTCAGGATAATTTTTATATACATTTATCGCATCTTGAGTTTCTATAAAGCTTAATGTTTTTCCTGGTTTTATATTTATTTTATCTTCTTCAAAATTCGTTTGATATTTTGCAATCCATATACCTTCTAATTCATTTTTATTTGAAAATGCCTCTTGAATTTTATATCCAGTTAGAACAGAATTATTAGTTGGGATTTTCGTTAATTGATTTACAAATTGAATATCAATTCCCTCTGTTGTTTCTTTATACAAATATCTTGGAATCCAAACCCAATAATTCCCATCTTTTGTTTTCGCATTTGCCATATATAACTTTTGTTTTCCATAATTATACCAGTTGCTATCATACTCTGATGTTATTTGTTTTTCAACTCCATATTCATCCCAATAAATTCCCATCATATTATCTAATAATACCGGTGGATTACATAACACCACTTCTAATTCTACTTGTGGATATTGAACAAAATTTGTATCTTCTACCACAAATATATATTTTCCTGAAACATCTATATTAAAATATATTGCATTTTCACTCTCTACATAAGAATAACTTTGAAGATTACTGCACATTTTTTTATTTTCATCATTATTTAAATAGTAGTATGCCTTTAATATTTTTGTATTACTATTTTTTAATGATAATCTAATTTTTTGTGTCAATCCTCTATTTTCAATTATCTGTAATTCTGGAACAATATTACTATTATAAAACGAAACTAATTTCAATTTTTCGCCAAATTCACTATCATATTGTCTATATATCGTTTTTCCATTCTCTTTTATTCCATCTTTTGATATTACATTTCCAGTATTAAAGTTTATAATAATATATAAATCTGTATTTTTTATCTTAAATATTTCTTCTATATTTTCAGGTGTAAAATAAAAATAATTAGTTATAATTGTATCTGTACTTGGATTCCAACTTTCTATGGTCGTTAAAGATAGCTCATCTATAATTTTTTGAAAATCTTCCATATGTATATTATTTTGTGAATTTGCACTTATAAACCCTAATGATTTTAAATATGAATTAAAATTACCTGCTTCATTCGGATTATATTCTTCCCATAATTTATATTTACTTCTTATTACATTAACTTCTTCTTGAATCACTTTCATTTGTGCAACGAATTCATTAATTTTACTATTTGCAATAGCTTTATTTATTGCAAGCATTCCAATCACTAATACAAATATTATTATTAAAATTAATCCTAGAAGTTTTATTAAAGTAACTCCACTTTCTTTTTTCATATTTTCTCCACCACAATCGTAATAATAAAAAAGACTTCCTATTTAAAGAAGTCCTTTTATTTCAAAATTATTGTCCGTAATATTGTTGCATCATTTGATACATGTATTCACTATAATCAAATGCTTCTTGAATTTCAGGATTTCCAAAATCAATTCCTTTTGTATCAACAGTTGCTGATTTTATTACTGGATATGTTTTAAATCTTTGAATTGCTTCATCTTCAACTTGATCAGATTCATCAGAATCTTTTGTTAATATTTCACCTTCATTGTAAAGTTTTTCAACTAAATCTAATCCATCTATTATCTTACCAAAAGCTGCATAAGCACCATTTAGTTTTGCTGAATCAGAATTCATCATTATAGCCATCTGTGTATTTCCTGAATTATAGCTTTCTTCTGTTAATCCTGTTCCATAATCATTTCTTAATAATGTTACAGTTCCTTTTTCATGATTTAATGTATTTTTATCAAATCCATTTAAGAAAAATTCACCAGCAATTGAATAATTATAATCTGCATCAGATCCACTTTCTATTGTATCTATCATGTAAGAAGCTTTAACTTCTGGAACAACACTATCATCTTCTCTTCCTACATATACACAAATTTCATCTTTTCCATATACCACTTTATCTGTATAAAATCCGTTTTCAACTAATCTTATTATATTTTTTACTGTATTAGGTGCATATTCTGGGTATAATTCCATTTTTATCGTACCTAAATTTTCAATTTCAAAAGTTACTTCTGGGTGAACTATTTCTGTGTTCATTGCTCTTGCAAATTGGTATACTACTCCTCCCATTGCTAAAACCACTACTATTGCCACAAGCAACCAAAAACAAATTTGTATTTTTTTTCCCATTTTATCCTCCTTTATCTTCTGCGCATTATTTTAGCCCTAAATATTTCATTGCATCAATAATATTCTTTGCGCCTATTATATCTAATTTAAAATTTTCTTTCAATAGTTTTTTATTACTTTCTGGAATTATGCAAGTTTTATATCCCAGTTTTTCAGCCTCTTTAATACGTTTTTCTATCATATTAACACTTCTTATTTCGCCAGTTAGTCCTACTTCTCCAATTACTACTACATCTTCTTTTATACTAATATTTTTAAAACTAGAAGCAGCTGCCAAAACAATACCTAAATCTAACGCTGGTTCATTAACTTTTATTCCACCAACTAAATTAATATAAACATCTTGAGACCCAAGATTCATTCCTGCTCTTTTTTCTAAAACTGCCATAAGTAATGTTAATCTATTATAATCTATACCGTTTGCATTTCTTCTAGGCATACCAAATACAGTTGGTGTTGATAACGCTTGTACTTCTAGAACCAATGGTCTTGTCCCCTCTTGACTAACAACAATTACTGAACCACATGGGTTTCCTTCCCTTTCAGAAATCAAAAGTTGAGAAGGATTTGTTATCTCAACTAACCCTTCATTTTGCATTTCAAACATCCCAATTTCATTTGTTGAGCCAAATCTATTTTTTACACCTCTTAAAATTCTATAAGAAAAATATCTTTCCCCTTCCAAATAAAGAACTGTATCTACCATATGCTCTAATACTCTTGGTCCAGCTATATTACCATCTTTTGTAACATGACCAATTATTATTGTTGTTATAGCTTTTTGTTTACACATTTTCATTATTCTTGCTGTAATTTCTCTTACTTGACTTACACTTCCAGCAACAGATGTTATTTCTTCTGAATACATTGTTTGAACAGAATCTATAATAACAAATTTGGCTTCAGTATTTTCCAATGCAGCTTCTACATTATCTATATCCGTTTCTGCTAAAAATAATAAATTATCATTCTTTATTCCTAATCTATCTGCTCTAGATTTTATTTGTTCTGCTGATTCCTCTCCAGACACATATAAAATTTTCCCATCAACTTTTACACTATTACAAATTTGAAGAATTAAAGTAGATTTACCAATTCCTGGTTCACCACCTAATAATGTTAAAGATCCAGTCACAAATCCACCACCAAGAACTCTATCTAATTCACCTAAATTTGTTTTAATTCTAAACGATTCCTTTTTTACAACTTCATTTAGTTTTACAACTTCACTTTTTGGTTTGTTTTTATCTTTTGATGAACTACCTGAACCACTTGTCACTATTTTTTCTTCAAAAAAAGAATTCCATTCTCCACATGCTGGACATTTTCCAAGCCATTTACTTGATTCATAACCACATCCATTACACACAAATACTGTTGTAGATTTTTTTGCCATACTTTATTCCTTTCACGATTTAATTTTATTTATATAAGATTTTATTTACAATTTGTTTTATCATTTGAACTATATCACATTTTGTACTTATAAGCTATATTTTTTACCTAAAAACGTTTCCAAATTTATAAAAAAATAGAGAGAATAATTTCTCTCTATTTTTTATAGTAAACCTTTTTCTAATAATTTTTCTAAAGTTAACAAATACATTGCATGGCTCCAAGTTAATCCTATAACCCATGATGGTTTCATAGCATCGTTGTTAACTTGTTCTCCTAAATAGCCATGGCCAGATGCTGAATTTGTAACAAAAGCAAAATTTTCTAATGCTTTTTCATTGTCTCCAGCTTCTAAATAATACCAAGCCATCCATAATGTTGCTATTGGCCATGGATTATATCCTCCCATATATCCATCACCTTCATATCTTATATATCCACCTGTATATGTTCTTAATGTCATATTTATTCTTTCAATAGTATTTTTCACTTTTTTATCATTAGGAGAAAACATTCTAAACGGAACTATTGCTCCTAATAAACTTATATCAATTTTTCTATCTTTTATATTTCTTACAAAAGATTTCTTTTCTTCGTCATAGAATGTTTTTAAACAATATTCTTTTATTTCTAATGTTTTTTGTTCTAAATTTTCAATTTGTCTTTTTAAACTATCAGCTTTTATTTTGTTTGTTTCTAGAACAGGCTTTATCTCCCCGTAAATTTTTATCATAGCAGAAAACGCTGCAAATATTGTTGATATAGAATAGAAAGAAACACATTCGCATTCTTCCCATAAATCATAACTTAGTTGAAATTTTCCTTTTTCATGCAATACATCTTCTATATATTTTTCAAGAAAACTTATTGCTGTTTCACACATTTTTAAATTATCTTTTAAAAACTTTTTATTTTTAGTAACTTTATAATGTGCATATATTCCAAAAATCACACTCGCAGTTTCATCTATCTGATATCCCCAACATGGAGCTAATCTTCCATCAGTATAAAAACGTTGTTCCCACATACCATTCTTACTTTGTGTCATTTTACAAAAAATTGAATAAAATTTTTCAGTATCTTCATACATTGAAATTACATCAAAAGCTTCTGTAACAAAAACTCCATCTCTTGGCCAACAATATGAATATCTTCCACATTTCGTTTTATCTTCATCTACTTCTATTCCAGCAGAAATACCACCAGTTTTTTCATGAACGATTAATGGGAATAATAAAACACTTCTATTGTATATTCTTTTCACTTTTGAATTAATATCTTTTTTATTAATTTCTAATGAATCATGTTCTTTTAAATATCTTTTCCAATATTTAATTGTGTTATTTTTTAAATTTTGTACATCTAATTTCTTTATTCTTTCAATTTCATCATCAAGTTCATTTAACATACATTTATTTCTATTTTTATTTATATAAACAAATATAGTTATTTCTTTTTCTTCACCTGGTTTCAATTTTTTTAAATTATATGAAATACTTGAATCTGGTGACATTCCAATATAATCTTTTCCACCAATAGAACCTTGCATAAAATTATTTTCAGCACCATTAATTTGTTTCGATGATATTTTTTCATTTGAAAATGTACATACAGAAAAATCATGATTATATTGAATAAGTGTATCATTTTTCACAAATCCTGATGTATCATTATTTAAATTTCTTAATATTTTTGAATATATCAGAAAATTAACATTTACTTCATTTTCATTCTCATTTTTAAAAACATAATTTTTAATCAACACATTTTCAGAAATTGGCACAAAATCGGTTTGTGTAATTCTTATTTTAAAATAAGAATTAAAAATGTGTGTTTGCAATACATTAGTATCTTTAATATATTCCTGAGAATAAGTGTTATTAATATCATTATGCAAATATATTAAAGCAGAATCATTTACTTTTATTCCTGTATGATATGTATCTACAAATTGTTTATAATCTGCAGAACCATAAAACATTCTTATCATTTCTCCTGATTTTGTAAAACTTGCTTTAATTTTTCTGTTTCCGACTATTCCATCATTAAAATATTTGGTTCGCATAACTTTTTTCTCCTTTGTTTTTTTATTAAAGCATTTTAGCTGTTTCTATAAACATAAGAAGTAATACGAATAACAACATACTTGAAAATAGAACTATTGTAACTAATGCAGTTAGTGATATTGTTAATGGTTTCTTTGCAACAGCATCTCCATTAGTTACTTCTATTTCCGATTTATTTAAAACATTATCTTTTTTCATAAGTTTCTCTCTTTTCTATTTCATTAAATCTTGAATTTGTTTTTGTATTTCTTTTACCCTATCTTCCAAATTCATCAATTCATTGTCATTTGTTTCTAAATTCTTTTTCATTACTACAGATTCCATATCTGCAATACTTTCTTTTAATTCTTCAATTCTATCAATAATATCTAATCTTCTGAATTCTTTTCTATATGCTTCAATTTCTTGTGTTTCTTCTAACAATGCTGGTCCATCAACTCCTAATTCATAACTTTCTCCGAAATCAGGAATTGTAACTTTACATTCACTAGAATCTTCAATTTTTCTTTTTAATTCTTCTTGCCCTTCATATTCACCATGAACTAAAAATACATGTTTTGGTGGGTTTGTAAATGACCATATAAAATTCAACAACCATGTTTGATCTGCATGTCCTGAATATCCCTCTATATATTCAACTCTTGCGTTTATAGCAATTTCCTCACCAAATATTTTTACTTTTTCAGCTCCATCTACTATTGTTCTTCCTAAAGTTCCAGGTGCTTGATATCCAACAAATAAAATTGTACTGTTTGGATTCCATAAATTATGTTTTAAATGATGTTTAATTCTACCAACTTCGCACATACCACTAGCTGATAAAATAATTGCAGGTCTATGATCTTCATTTAATGCTTTTGATTCATCTGCTGAAGGAGTAAATTGTAAACCTCTAAATTCTAGTGGGTTATCTCCTCTTTTAATTTTTTCTTGAATTTCTTCTTCAAACAATTCTGTATTTTTCTTAAATACTTCTGTTGCTGAGATAGCTAAAGGACTATCTACATACACTGGAACATTCATTAATTTTTCATATTTTCTAGCAAATTCTTCATCTTGGCCTAAATCTTCTTTTAATTTATCTAATTCATATAAAATTTCTTGAGTTCTACCTACAGCAAAAGATGGTATTATGACTCTTCCGCCTTTATCTAATGTTTCAGCAACTATATCCAAAAACATTGTTGCTTTTTCATCATTCCTCATATGCAATCTATTACCATATGTTGATTCCATAATTAAATAATCTGCACTACTTATCATTGTTGGAGAATCTAATAAAGGTAAATCATTATTTCCTAAATCTCCTGTAAATACTGCTTTTGTTGTTTTTCCATTTTCTGTAGCCCAAATTTCAATAATTGCAGAACCTAACATATGACCTGCATCATTGAATCTAACACTTATATTTTCATCTACTTCAACAATTTCATCATATTGAACTCTATGGAATATTTCTAAAGAATTGTAAGCTTCTTCTGCAGTATAAAGAGGTGGTAATGGTTCTAACCCTTCTCTCATTCTTTTTCTATTTTTCCATTCAATTTCAACTTCTTGGATATGTCCACTATCAGGAAGCATAATTTCACAAAGATCACAAGTTGCTTTTGTAGCATATATTGGACCTTTAAATCCTTCATTATATAATTTAGGAATCCTTCCTGAATGATCTATATGCGCATGTGTTAACAACATGAAATCAATTTCCGAAACATCATATAAAAACGGATCTGAATTTTCTAATTCTTCTGTTATTTTTCCTTGATACATACCACAATCTACTAAGAATTTTTTACCAGCAGCCTCTACTAAAAAGTTAGATCCTGTAACGGTTCTTGCTGCTCCTAAAAAAGTTATTTTCATACTTGTACCTCCTCAATTTTCAAGTAAGCTTTTAGCTAAATAATTTTATTTTTCTTCTTTGTTTTACTTCCAAAGTTTTTTTAGTTATATTTACTTTTTTTCTTCCTTGTTTTTCAATAATGTCTTTATCGAAAACTCTTATTAACAAGCCATTCTCATCAGAATCAAAATATAACTTTGTTTTTTCTATTTCCATAATCTTAGTATCTATAGCATATTTTATAATTTCAAAATTCAAATTTATATCCATGCTAAGAATTCGAATAGCACCCATTTTGCAAAGCATTGTTATTGCTTTTTTCATAATCTTATCTACTTCATTATTTATTTCTTCTATTTCAACAATTGATTTTCCTTTTGAAAATCTCAAAGTCTTATAATATCTTAATTGATATAAAACATCTAATATTTCATCTCTTGTCTTCATTTTACTCATTCTCTTATCAATAAATGCTAAAAATTGTTTTTGATTTTCAATAAGAATTTCTTCAAATGATTGTTTTGATGTATATATTTCATAAGATTTCATTAAAGCATCTTTTCTTTTGGTATAGTTTTCTGATTTCAAAAGATAATCTATATCTTCGATTTCTTTTACTATTTTTTCTCTTTCATTTTCAAGCAAACTTTTATATCTCTTTAATGATTTTATTTTTTTCGTGCCGATATCTTTTGAGTTTATTTTTATAAATTCTTTTTCTAATAATTCTGGATCGTCTAAAACTTTATCGAATTTAGCAATTCTTTTTTCAAATTTTTGTTTTTTTATTTTTATTTCTTCAATATATTTAGGCTTGTCTTTCATCTTCTTTAAAAGTTTAATATCTTCTCTAAACTTTAAAGTTAATTGTTCTTTTTCTTTTGTAGAACTGTTAAGATATATTAATTTATAAAGATTATCCAAATATTTTTCATTACCTGTAAAATATTTAATATATTTTTTTGCTTCTTCTATAAAATCTCGTCTTGTAGAACCGTATATTCTCCATTCATACAAAAATTTTTCGCCTAATATTACAAGTAAATTTTGATAAATTAAATTATCTATATAAGTATATTTTTTATTGAAAGTCTTTTCCCAAGACCATCCTGTAAAATCAGATAATATCTCTACATTATTTTGTACGTAACCATTAACCAAAACATTTTGCATTTGTTTTTTAAAAGAAAATTCTTGATTTATATAAAAATATTTTGGAGATATTTCTGAAATTGCATAAAGTAATGATATTTCAGTTGGATATGTTAATATACTTCTCTCTTTTTCATTCGTTAGAGCTCTAACATCATTCTTTATAAGCATTTTAGCCTGATCGGAATCAGGCTCTACAGTTTTTACATTATCACAATATAATCTTATAACTTCAATAAGTTCGTTTAAAAAATCTTCTTTCGTTCTCACACATTTTTTTACTTGCATAAAATCTGTATAAGATATTTCTATTTTATAAATCATACTAAAAAGAAGGTTTTTTATGTTCGACGAAAAATATTTTCTATCTAATATTTCTTCTAGCTCTATATTATAGTCTTTTAGTTTAGAAAATAGCCCCATAAAAAAACCTCCTTTGTATATTTTATTCTTCTGTTTCAGCCTCTACTGGTGGCTGTGCCATTTTTAATTCATTCCATCTTTCCATTGTAATCAATGCTCTTCTTGGTTTACTTCCTTCATAACCAGAAATAATTCCTCTAGCCTCCATTTGGTCAATTATTCTTCCTGCTCTTGCATATCCTACTTTAAATCTTCTTTGAATAAACGACGTTGAAGCTTGACCTGTCTCTACAGCTAATTCTATTGCATCCATTAAAAATGGATCCATATCATCTTCTTCAGCTTCTTGCTCTTTTTGTCCATCAGATTTATTTGATTTTTCAATTTCTTCTAATATATCTTCATTATATGTTGCAACACCATTTGATTTAACAAAATCAACAACTTTTTCTACTTCTCCATCAGATACAAATGCCCCTTGAACTCTAACTGGTTTAGATGCACTTGCTGGATAATAAAGCATATCACCTTTTCCTAAAAGTTTTTCAGCTCCTACTTGGTCTAGAATTGTTCTTGAGTCAATTTGTGAAGAAACAGCAAACGCAATTCTTGAAGGAACATTTGCTTTAATCAAACCAGTAATAACATCTACAGATGGTCTTTGTGTAGCTATTACTAAGTGCATTCCAGCAGCTCTAGCTTTTTGAGCTAATCTACAAATAGAATCCTCAACTTCTTTGGCTGCAACCATCATTAAGTCAGCAAGCTCGTCTATAATAATTACTATTTGTGGTAATTTTCCTAGTGAATTCTCATCTTTTTCAACAACAGCATTATATCCTTTTAAATCTCTAACACCTTTTTCTGCAAATAAATTGTATCTATGATCCATCTCTTGAACTGCCCATGCTAATGCACCAGCTGCTTTTCTTGGATCTGTTACTACAGGAATTAAAAGATGTGGTATTCCATTATATACAGATAATTCTACTACTTTAGGATCAACCATTACCATCTTTACTTCGCTTGGTTTTGCATTATAAATAATACTTGTTATTATTGTATTAATACAAACTGATTTACCAGAACCTGTAGAACCAGCTATTAAAACGTGAGGCATTTTTGCAATATCTGCTAAAACAATATTTCCTGCTACGTCTTTTCCTAAAGCTACTGTTAATTTTGATTTATTATCTTCAAATTCTTCACTTTCAATAACATCACGAAGTGGAACTGATTCTTTTTCTTTATTTGGAATCTCAATACCTACAGCTTGTTTCCCTGGTATTGGAGCTTCAATTCTTATACTTTCTGCTGCTAAGTTTAATGCAATATCGTCAGAAAGATTTGCTATTTTACTTACTCTAACACCTTCAGCTGGTTTAAGTTCATATCTTGTTATAGCTGGTCCAACAGAAATATTTTCAACTTTTGCAGATACACCAAAACTATGTAACGTTCTTTGTAATTGTGTCGCTTTTTCTGTTAAAGCTTTTGCTCCTGCTTTATTTGCTTTTTTTGCATTTCTTCCTAGAATACTAATTGGTGGATATTCATAGTTTTCTTCTTCAGCTTCTACTGCTTGAGTATGTGTTAAATTCAAAACAGCTTTTGTATTTTCTTCTTTATGTTCTTTTTCTATTGTGAACATTCCATCATCTTTAATACAAGATTGTTTATTAGCTTGTACCTCATTAGCTTTTGCTGTATTTTTATAAATGTTTGCATCTATAACATCTGGATTACTGTCTTGCTCATCATTTCTTTTGAATTTACTAAATAATCCGTTTTTTCCTTTTTCTTCTTCAATTCCTATATTTTGTTTTTCACCATTTAAATTGATTGTAATTTCATCTTCATTAATACTTGATGAAGCTGCATTTTTATTTCTTTTTCCGCCCAAATCCATTTCCATCTGTCCAACATCATTAAAGTTTTTAAGTTTTTGTTCTTTTCTTACCATTCTTTGTTCACGTCTTTGGTTTAAAGCTTCATCTCTTTCTTCTCTTCTTGCATTCATTTCATCCATGATATCTAACATTAATTCTGATGGGTGAAGACCAAATGTAAATACACAAAGAACAGCCACTATACCTGCAGTAGTAATAGCAGCTCCGAACATTCCTAATAATTTAATTAATGGATAAGCAATTACAGCGCCAACAGTTCCACCACCAATATTTTTAACACCTAAATCGTATGAAACTTCTATAATATCAGTAAATTCCAAATCAATATTAATAATCCCTTTTGAAATTTGATATATCGACATAGTTGCTGCAACACATGACAGTAATACCGCATATTGAACAAGTTTTGATGCAATATATCCTCTATCATCTTTAGCAATACACACAGCCAATGCCATAAAACCTATAGGAATTAAATATTTGATAAAACCTATTATTCCACCTAATGCAGGACTTAAAATTTCACCTATTGCTCCTTTTTCTCCATATATTAAAACAAATAATAATATACTAACAATAAATAATACTATTACCGCTAAATCTATATTAATACCTGTTTTTTTTCTTGAACTATTTCCTTTATTTTTTCCATTATTTGTCTTTTTTCTTTTTCTTCCCAAGTTTACATCCTCCTAAAAAGATACTACTTTACATAGTATATCTTAAGTTTATTTGCAAGCTTTAAAAAGCCAGAATCAGAATCAATAATTTGTTTAATTGATTTTGATTCTGGCTTTTATTTATTTAAGCTCTTTTCTATTATTTTGAATTGTTTCTAAAGCGTTTTGAATTGACATCTCAACTCCACTTAAAGTTTTGCCAAGTTCTAACATATTATTTTCAATATTTGCTAATATTCCATCAACATATGTAGTTGTTCCTTGAGTAATTTCTCTATACATTTCATTTGCATCAGCTATAATTTCAGTTTTCTTATCATATGCTTTTCTTGTTATTTCATGTTCATCAATCATAGATATTATTCTATTTTCTGCTTCTTTAACTATATCATCAGCATCTTTTTGTGCTTCATTTATAATTCTTTCACGTTCTTCTTTTATCCATTTTGCTTGTTTCAATTCATCTGGTAATTTTAAACGTATTTCTTTTATTATATCTAAAAACTGTTCTTTTTCTATGATACTTTTGTCAGTAAATGGTAGTGATCTACTTTTTTCTAAAATATCCTCTAATGTTTCTAGTAATGTAAAGATTTCCATTATTTAATCTTCCTTTCTTGAGGTACAAAACGTATCTTTTGTTTACATTTTAATCTCTTATTATTCCTATTTGTTATACTTTTTTTGAATACAAAAATAGGAGATATACTCTTCCGTATTTTTTTATATCATTTATCTCAAGTAATTCTGTATCTAAGTTTTTGATTACTCTTTCCTTATCATCTGTTTCTAAAATTATTAATCCATCTTCTTTTAAAAGATTTTCATTAATAATTATATGGGCTGCATTTTCAGCGAAATCAGTTTTATAAGGCGGATCTAAAAATACAATATCGAATTTTATGTTTTTATTTTTTAATTCTTCCAAAGCTTTTTTATAATCACAATTTAGTAATACTGTTTTTTCTTTAGTTTTTGTCTTTTCTATATTTTGGTTAATTATTTTTATAGCATCTCTTGATTGGTCGCATAAAAAGATTTTTTCAGCGCCTCTACTTAAAGACTCTAATCCTAAAGCACCACTTCCAGCAAACAAATCTAGTACAATTGAATCTGGTAAAATGTAATTAATTTTACTGAAAAGTGCTTCTTTTACTCTGTCTAAAGTGGGTCTAGTATTTTCACCTTCTAGAGTAAATAGTTTAGTACCTCTCATAGTTCCACTTATAATCCTCATACGACTCCTATAATACTTATACTATATATAACTATTTTATTCTAAAAATCTTATAAGTCAATAAGATTAACAAAAATGTAATACAGACTTAATTCTTTTGTAATAGAATGTCACAAACAAAAAAAGCCTTTGTTCAAAGGCTTTTTTATATCATTTTATATTATTCTTCAGACTCTTTATCTTGTAATAATTCTAATTGTGAAATTAGTAAAGCTTCCATTTTTGCTTTATAAACACTGAATTGTCTTTTTAATTCTTCAGTTCTTCTTCTAATTTCAAATTCTTCTTTTGTTATTTCCTCTGTTGCTTTTCTCGCTTCACTTTGAGCATCTCTTATAATTTGTTCTGCTCTTGATTGAGCGTTCATTTTGATATCTTCTGCTGTCGTTTGAGCCATAACCAAAGTATTTTGTAATGTTCTTTCTACATTTCTATAATGTTCTAAATCCCTCTTACTCTCCTCAATTTGAGCTCTTAATTCAGCATTTTCTTTATATAATCTTTCATAGTCTATAGTAAGTTCATCAAGGAATGCATCTACTTCTGCATCATCATATCCTTTGAATTTTGTAGGAAATTTTTTATTTTCAATATCTAAAGGTGTAAGCATAGTTTTCCCTCCTAATTATTTGTTATTTTATCCATGAAGCAGAAAATTTGCTTTCGATTTTCTCTTTAGTAATTTCGTTAACAATATCATAGTTATATGGAGCTACAACAAATATAGAATTAGATACTTTTTCCATATTTCCATCTAATGCTTTTACTGCACCACAAACAACATCTACAATTCTTCTAGCAACATCTTTGCTAACGTATTCTAGATTTATAACAACCGCATTTTTTTCTTTTAATTGCATAACAATTTCATCAGCTTGATCAAAATTTGTTGGTTTTGCTATTTTCATTCTTATTTGTTGTGGTTGAGGCATTGATACCACTTTACTCTTTGGTTTAAATATATTAAATGATTCTCTTTCAGCTTCTTCTTCGCCTTCATAATCATCTACATAATCAGCATTATATACATTCTCATCGTATTCTTCTTGAGAATCCTCTTGTTCTCCCCATATAAAATCAACTATTTTCTTTATTGATGATGTTCCTGCCATTTTTTCTACAGACCTCCTAAAATTTTCTTTTCATTCGTAGCTTAATATGTATATAGTATCTAACTATTTATAAATATTGTCAAGCGTTTTTAAGTAAAATACACAAATGTTATATAAAAGTAATTTTGCTGTAATTTTCTGTTAATTTTTTGTTATGCTTTGTAATTTTTTTGTAACTTTTTAATGACTAATACGATAAAATTTCATCATATAGTTTTAATTTTCCCATCTCTGAAATTTCATCTTCTGTATATCCTAATTCTCTCAATTCACTATCTTCATATCTAATTACAATTGAATACGCTTCATTTTGTCTCAATACTTTTATTGGAACTTTTTCTTTGTATCCGATCTTATTTTTTTCGATATATGATATTTCATTATCTCCTTTTGTCTCTTCTAATATACATCCATTACTTATTTTCAATCCTGTATATTTCCACCATATAATATCAAATGATATTTTTCTATATTCTAATAATTCTGCAATTTTTTCTTCTATTTTAAATACCAAAATTCTATTATTTTCTTCTTCTTTTATATACACTATTTCTGCTTCAAGTTCTTCAGATGTTGATAATCTTATTGTAACTTTATCTCCTACTTTTGAATTTAAAGCTTTTTCTGTATTAATTGAAGTTGCAATAAAACATTCAAAATTATCTACTATTTTTCCTTTTTCATTATTAAGTGGAGTGCTAGCACCTACATTCAACTCAAAGCTATTTAAAAGTTCTGTAGTTAAATAATCAAAATTATCTACTTTTAATACATCTTCCAAACCATCAATTCTATAAGATGCTATTCCTGAATTTGGTGCATGTATTATTTCAGATTCTTGTTCTAACTGTTTTTCTAAAACATCTCTTTGATTTGTCAATGTTTTTATATATGAATCTTCTGGACTTAATGCTCCAGTTATTTTAGCCTTCTTAGATATATATGCTTCAATTTTATTTTTATTCTCTTGAATTTGTTGTAAATAATTAACATTGTGAATTGAATCTAGAGAATCTTCAATTTGAGAATTCAAACTTGGTATATCACTTGATACAATATTGATACCACTATTTGCAATTATTTCATTTATTTCTTCATCTAACTTATCAATTTGTTTGGTAATAGTTTCTTCGCTACTTGAATAGTATCTAAAAACAATTTGTGATTTCGCAGCTCTTTCACCATCAGAAAGAACCTTTATCATTCCATTCTTGTAGTTTTCTCCCTGTAACACAACTTCCTCTCTAAGTAAATAACCTTCTGCAGGTTCCTCTGAATAAAGAGAACCATTTGTAACTACAACAACCTCATTAGAATTTTTCAAAATCTTTGTACTATTTGTTACTAAATAAATAATAAACAACATACAAACGGCTGTTATCAATATTCTTTTTATACCAGCTTTTCTTCCCGTATCTTTCACTATAACTCCTCTAAAATAATATTAACATTATCTTTCATATCATTTTGACTATCTAACCATATAGTTTCTTTATTTTTTCTAAACCAAGTAAGTTGACGTTTTGCATATCTTCTTGATTCTTGTTTTATTTTTTCAATCATTTCTTCTCGAGTTAAAATTCCATCAAAGTATTCTACAACTTCTTTATATCCTAGTCCTTGCATTGCTGTTGGAAATTCATTATATTTTTCTAACAAATTTCTTACTTCAGCTTCTAAACCTTTTTCTATCATAATATCTACTCTAAGATTTATTCTATTATAAAGTTTTTCTCTATCCATTGTAATTCCAAAAACTTTATAATCATATTTAACTCCATTTTGTCTTGATAAAATTTCTTGTTCAGTTTTATTTTTACCAGTTGCTTTATAAATTTCTAAGACTCTTACAATTCTTTTTTTATCGTTTTTACTAATTTTAGTCATAGCTTCTGGATCAATTCTATTTGCCTCATCCCAAAGGATTTTTAATCCTTCTTCTGATTCAGCTTTTTCCATAAGTTCGTTTCTATATTCTTCATCAAAATTCATATCTTGATATTCAATACCATATATTAACGAATTCACATACAATCCAGTTCCTCCAACTACAATCGGAGTTTTGCCTTTTTCTAAAATTTCTTTTATCGCATTTTCAGCATCTCTTTTAAAATCTGAGACAGTGTATCTCTCATCTGGAGATACACAATCTACTAAATAATGTTTTATACCTTCAGCTTCTTCTTTTGTAACTTTAGCAGTACCTATATCCATATCTTTATAAATTTGCATTGAATCTGATGAAATAATTTCTCCATCTATTTTTTTTGCAAGCTCTATTGATAGTGCCGTTTTACCTGACGCTGTTGGTCCTACTATAACTACAACTTTAGGTTTCATTTTTTATCTCCTACTAAATTTTTTCTCTAAATCAGTTTTTGTCATTTTTATTGCTGTTGGTCTTCCATGTGGACAAGTAAATGGATTTGGAAGTTCTAAAAGTTGAGCCATTAAAATAGCAACTTCTTGGTCATCCAATTTCATTTTCGCTTTTACTGCAGCTTTACATGCAATTGTCGCAATAAATTTATCTTCTTTTTCTTGTCTAGCTGTAACAGCAACAGTATCAATTTCATCTAATATGTCTAAGAATAATTGTTTCGTATTCATATCCTCACACATACTAGGAACTGACATTAATTTTATTGTGTTTTCGCCAAACTCTTCAAAAGAGAATCCAGCTCTATTAAACATATTAACATTTTCTTTTGCTATTATCATTTCTTTATGTGTTAATGATATAACATCTGGTAAAAGTAAAAATTGCTCATCTCTTTCACCTTCATCATAATAATTAGCTTTTACTTTTTCATACATAATTCTTTCATGAGCCGCATGTTGATCAATAATATACATTTCATTTTTAATTTCTACTATTATATATGTAGAAAAAGCGATACCTAAAAATTTATATGGTATTTCTGGACATTCTTCTGGTTGATTTTCAAAAACACTTTCATTTTCTGTTGCATAAGAAAAATCATTAGTAGCATTAAGCTTTTCTTTTTGTAAATTTTCTAATTCTTTTTCTTTTCTTACATTAAATGGATCTATTCCAAATGTCTTTTTATACATCTCATCAAATTCTGGGTTTTCTTCATATTCAACAACAGGTGTTTTTTCTTCAACCACTTGGTTTGCTTCTTTTAAAGCTTCTCTCACCTTATTTGTATCAATCATTTGTGTATTATCAAAATTTAATTTTGCTTCAACCAATTTTTCTGCAATTGATGCAAATCCTGTTATTTCTTTTTCTTCAGCTACATTTAATTCTGGCACAGTATTATCTATAATAACAGTATTTTGAGCCATATTTAAATTCAAACCTTCTTCTGGTGCAATTACAGTTTCTTGTTTTAATTTTTCTTCTTCTAAATCTATTATTTGAGTTTTGTCAAAAGATTCTTCATCATATTTCACATCTGAAGTATTTATAATTTGTGTTAATTGTTTTTCAGTAAATTTTGTTGATAACATTTCTGTTGTAGCATCTTTTATAAATTCATTTACTACATTCACATCAATCTCTTTTGTATCACTTGAAATTACAGTATCTCCAAAACTCACTCTCTTATCTACAACATCATCATTTATTGTTTTGATACTTTCTGTATCATATTTTGAATTTGTTTCAGAAACATATGATGGTGTTTCAATATTTATTTTATTTTCAAAACTATTAATAGTATTGGCAACTCCAGCTTCGAATCCATTGTTATTTTGTAATTCTTGTCTATATTTAAAAATATCAGCTAATGTATTATTATTTAATTCTTCATCAGTTTCATCTGGTTCTTTTATAATTTTTTGGAATAAACCTGAAAAAACATTTGATTTTTCTTCTTTAGAATCTAATGAATATTCTTTACCTTCATTTTCAACATTTTCAACCAATTCTGATTTTGCCAAACTTGATTTAATAGCATGATATACAGCTTTAAATACTTTTGACTCTTCTTCAAATCTAACTTCTAATTTTGCTGGATGAACGTTAACATCAACAAGTTTTGGATCCATATCTAAGTTTAATACTATAAATCCATATCTTCCTATTGGAATCATACCTTTGTAAGCTTGATCAGCTGCAGCTGTTAAATTTTTATCTTTAATATATCTTCCATTTAAGAAGAATAATTGATTTGCTCTATTTCCTCTTGCTATAACCGGTTTTCCTATAACTCCGCTTATTCTTATATCTTCATAATTATAATCAATTTCAATTATTTCTGTAGCTACATCTTTTCCATAAATACTATATATAACAGTTTTCAAATCACCATTTCCATTTGTTTGAACTATAGTTTTTCCATTACTAATTAATTTAAAAGCTATATCTTTATTTACAAGAGCAATTCTTGTAACAACATCTTCAATATATCCAGCTTCTGTATAATCTTTTTTCAAGAATTTGTATCTAACTGGTGTATTATAGAATAAATTTTGTACAGTAATTGTTGTTCCCACATTTCTAGCAGCTTCAGAAAATTCTAATATTTTTCCACCTTCTACTACTATCTTGTGAGCAACATCTGTATTTACTTTCTTTGAAATCATTTCAACTTTTGCAATTGCAGCAATACTTGCTAAAGCTTCACCTCTAAACCCCATTGATTTAACTGTTTCTAAATCTTCAGCTCTTCTTATCTTACTTGTTGCATGTCGTTCAAATGCAATTTCCATATCATCTTCTGCAATTCCGTGTCCATCATCAGTAATTTTAATTAAAGAAATTCCACCGTTTTTTATTTCAACAGTTATGTTTTTTGCTCCAGCATCTATTGAATTTTCTACCATTTCTTTTACAACAGAAGCAGGTCTTTCTATAACCTCTCCAGCAGCAATTTTATTGATAGTTAAATCATCCAATAACACTATATTTCCCATCTTTAATCTCCTTTTCTTAAGCACTTTTCAAGCATCTATATAAGTTTACTTATGTCATCATATCATATTTTTAAGAAATTATATCATTAAATTTATTTTTTGTATACTTTTTTAAAATATATTTTTTCTTCATTTTTTATTAATAATTACTCCAAAAAATAACTCTTTTTTTCTAAGCTTAGTAACACTTATTTTTAAAATTCATAAGATATAACATACAAAAGATTTAAAAAAAAATATATTTTAAGGAGGATATTGTTATGCCTGAAAACAGAGGTTGTGGATGTGGATTATTTGGAGGAGATAATGATTGTCTTTGGATTATAATCCTTTTAATTATACTTTTCTGCTGTTGTGGAAATAACGGTGGCGGCAGAGGTTGCTGCTAAAATTAAGAGCGCTTTTCAAGCGCTCTTTTTATAAAAAAATAAAACCTCCGATATTTTCTTTTCAAAAAATATCAGAGGAGAAAAGCAAATTACCCTTTGCTTCTTTTCAAGAAAGTCACTTATTTAGTTACACGTTCAATTAAAGCATTCAATTCTTCTTGCAATACTTCAGGAATATAGGTCAGTTTCGAATAGAAACTCTTGATTTCTTCGATTTCCTGAATCCAATGTTCTTTAGATACAGCAAAAAGTTCTTCTTTAACTTGTTCGGAAAGATTTAGTCCTTCAAAATCTACACTTTCAGGAACTATTCCAATCTCACACTCATTTGCCGATTCATTATTCTCACAGCGTGCTAAAATCCACTTAAGGACTCTAAAGTTTTCACCAAATCCAGGCCAAATGAATTTACCATTTTCATCTGTTCTAAACCAGTTAACGTTAAAGATTTTAGGAGCTTTATCACCAAGATATTCTCCCATCTCAATCCAATGTGCGAAATAATCCGACATGTTATAACCACAGAATGGAAGCATCGCCATCGGATCTCTTCTTGTAACACCAACCTTGCCGGTTGTAGCAGCAGTTGTTTCAGAACCCATAGAAGATCCTAAGAATACACCGTGATTCCAGTCAAAAGATTCCAAAACCAAAGGCATCAACTTAGCTCTTCTACCCCCAAAAATTATTGCTGAAATTGGCACACCATTCGGAGAATTAAAATCCTCATCAATACAAGGACAATTCATTGCCGGTGCTGTAAAACGCGAATTTGGATGTGCTCCAGTTGTAGTTTCTCGATCTACCCAAGGATTCCCCTTCCAATCCAAAAGATTTTCCGGTGCAACCTTAGTGAGAGATTCCCACCATACAGTATTGTCATCCATGTTTAACGCAACATTGGTAAAAATTGTATTCTTCTTTGTGGATTCAAGTGCATTAAAATTTGATTTTGCACTTGTTCCTGGTGCCACACCAAAGAATCCATATTCAGGATTGATTGCATACAATCTTCCATCAGGACCCTTTCTGAGCCATGCGATATCATCACCAAGCGTTGTTACCTCATATCCTTCATCAAGATATTTTTTTGGAGGCACCAACATCGCCAGATTGGTTTTACCGCATGCCGACGGAAATGCGGCCGCGACATAAACTTTCTCGCCTGAGGGTTTCTTTACCGCAAGAATCAGCATGTGCTCTGCAAGCCACATTTCATCTCTTGCAAGAACCGATGCAATTCTCAAAGAGAAACATTTCTTTCCCTGAAGAACGTTACCACCATATTCTGAATTGAAGCTAAAAATCGCTTTGTCTTCAGGGAAATGGCAAATATAACGTTCCTTTGCATCAAGCGTTCCTACTGAATGAAGTCCTTTGATAAAGTCATCGCTTGTTCCAAGTTCTTCTAAAACCTTCAAGCCACACCGTGCCATAATGAGCATGCTGAGCACAACGTATCGAGAGTCGGTAAGTTCAAAACCTATCTTAGAAAACGGAGAACCATAAGGTCCCATCATGTACGGAATGACATACATCGTCTTTCCTTTCATTGATCCATCAAATAAAATCTCCATCTTCTCATACATTTCTTGAGCAGGAGCCCAATTGTTTGTAGGACCAGCATTCACCTTATCACTGGTGCAGATAAACGTTCTGTCCTCCACACGAGCCACGTCACTCGGATCACTGCGTCTGAGATAACAACCAGGCATTTTTTCCTGATTTAATTCATGCAGTTCACCAGCTTCAACAGCTTCTTTGGTCAGTTGTTGCCGTTGGTCTTCTGATCCATCTATAAGCACAACCTTTTCAGGCTTTGCCAGATGAATCATCTGTTCCAACCATTCTTTTGCTTTCATGCTTTTTACGTGTTCATTCATTTTAAGTCACTCCTTTTTTGTTTATTTACTGCATAGTTAAGCAGTATATTGTGTTCCAATGAATAACACGTTCACATTTTAGCATATTTTTACTCGAAATTCCACAAAAACGCTGATTTTTCATAGTTTATACACATTTTGCACACAAAAAAGCAGTGATTTTTCATCACTGCTTTCAAATTCTAATACATTCCACTCATATCTGGCATTTCCATTCCATGATTTCCACATCCACAAGATTTTTCTTTTTTCTCTGTTATAACACTTTCTGTTGTTAAAATCATTGATGCAACACTTTCAGCATTTTGAAGAGCTGAACGAGTAACTTTAGTAGGATCTACTATTCCTTCTTTTTTCATATCTACATATTTTTCTTTATCCGCATCAAACCCAACTCCAGGTTTAGAAGTTTTTACTTTATCTAAAATTACTGCCCCTTCTAATCCTGCATTTGTAGCAATTTGTTTTACTGGTTCTTCTAATGCTTTTAAAATTATTTTAACACCTATTTTTGCATCTCCTGAAACTTCGTCAAGTAATTTTTCAACTTCTGGAATTACGTTTACATATGCAGTTCCTCCTCCTGGAAGAATTCCTTCTTCAATAGCCGCTTTTGTTGCTGATAAAGCATCTTCAATTCTTAATTTTTTCTCTTTCATTTCTACTTCTGTCGCTGCACCAACTTGAATTACAGCTACTCCACCAGCAATTTTGGCTAATCTTTCTTGAAGTTTTTCTTTATCATAACTAGATTTTGTTTCTTCAATACTATTTCTTATTTGGTTAATTCTTGTTTGAATTTCTTCTTTTTCTCCCATTCCATCAACAATTATTGTATTCTCTTTAGTACATTTAACTTGTTTTGCTCTACCAAGTTGTGCTAAAGTAGTATCTTTTAATTCTAGTCCTACTTCTGATGTTATAACTTCTCCACCTGTTAATATAGCAATATCTTCTAGTGTGTCTTTTCTATTATCTCCAAATCCAGGTGCTTTTACACCAACAACATTTAAAATTCCTCTTAATTTATTCAATATTAATGTAGATAATACTTCATTTTCAAAATCATCTGCTATTATAACAAGTTTTCCACCTTGTCCTGATAATTCTTCAAGAATTGGTAATATTTCTTGAATATTTGAAATCTTTTTATCTGTTATTAAAATAAATGGATTATCCATAACGGCTTCCATTTTTTCTGTATCAGTAACCATATATGGAGATATATATCCTTTATCAAATTGCATACCTTCAACAACATTTACTTCTGTTGATGATGTTTTTGATTCTTCAATTGTTATTACACCATCATTTGAAACTTTTTCCATAGCATCTGCTATTAAATTTCCGATTTCTTCATTATTTGCAGAAATACTTGCTACTCTTGCGATATCTTCTTTTCCAGTTATTGGTGAGCTAATTTTTTTCAAAGCTTCTACTGCGACATTTGTAGCTTTATCCATTCCCCTTTTTATTGCTAGTACATCTCCTCCTGCAGCAACATTTTTAACCCCTTCTTTTAACATCACTTGTGCTAAAACTGTAGCTGTAGTAGTTCCATCTCCTGCAACATCGTTTGTTTTTGTTGAAACTTCTTTTACTAAACTTGCTCCCATATTTTCAAATGGATCTTCTAATTCAATCTCTTTTGCAATTGTTACCCCATCATTTGTAATCAATGGAGCGCCAAAACTTTTATCTAATACAACATTTCTTCCTTTTGGTCCTAATGTTACTTTTACTGTATCTGCTAACTTATTAACACCTTCTAATAATTTTTTTCTAGCATCTTCGCCATATTTAATTTCTTTTGCCATTTTATTTTTCTCCTTTCATTTTTTATCTTCATATATATAAGTAGATTTTATTCGACTATAGCTAAAACATCGTATTGTCTAACAATTAAATAATCTACTCCTTCATATTTTACTTCAGTTCCAGAAAATTTTCCTGTTATAACTTTATCTCCTACTTTTACTTGCATTTCCACTTTTTCACCATCTATCATTCCTCCAGGTCCAACAGCAACAACTTCTGCAATTTGAGGTTTTTCTTGAGAACCTGTATTTAATATTATTCCACTTTTTGTTGTAGATTCAGCTTCTATCATTTTTACTAATACTCTATCTCCTAATGGTTTTATCATAATAATATTCCTCCTTTATTCCTATTATTTAATCTATGATTATATTTTTATTTTATGAATTTTTATCCAAAATAAAATTAGCAGTCATTTTTAGTGACTGCTAAAATTCTATACCCAATTATTTAAATTGTCAATACTATTTTTTGTTTAATTCTATTCTTCGTATCCTAAAAGTTTTGGCTCACAAGTTAAGTTAATTCCTAAGCTTTTTATAACTTTTTGCTCCGCTGTTGAAACTACATACGAACTATGAGCTTCAAGGCCTCTAAGTTTATCTAGTGCTTCCATTGTTTTTTCGATAATAGGATTGTTTTGTTCACAAATACTAAGTGCAATTAAAACTTCTGGTAAATTTAAACAGTAATTTCTTTTATATGATGTTTTTTGTTTCATTTTAAAAATTGATTCTAAAACTGTTGGAGATAACAAGTATACATCATCCGGAATTCCTGATAAATGTTTTATTGTATTTATTAAAAGAGCACTCGATGCACTTAATAATTCTGATTCTTTTCCTGTTATAACCTTTCCGTTTTCAAGTTTTATTGCTAAAGCATTTACTTTTTCTTGTTCAGCTTTTTCTAATGCATAATTAACAATATCTCTTTCTGATATCGAAATATCTGCATTATTCATTAATTTTTTTATTTTTTCTACTGTTACTTCTGTTCCTATTCCTTTTTTATAATCACATTTGGCTGCATAATATCTTCTTATTATTTCCATTCTTGCTGCTTTTTGCGCCACTTCGTCATTTACTATACATTGGCTAATCATATTTACTCCCATATCAGTTGGTGATTTGTAAATATCTTCTCCAGAAATTCTTTTTAAAATATTTTTTAATATTGGAAATGCAGAAATATCTCTATTATAATTTACAGCTTTTACATTATATTCTTCTAAATGGAATGAGTCTATCATATTCATATCACCCAAATCAGCTGTAGCAGCTTCATAAGACATATTTACCGGATGCATTAATTGTAAATCCCAAACAGGAAATGTTTCAAATTTTGCATATCCAGCTTTTATTCCTTTTTTATGTTCATGATAAAGTTGAGATAAACATGTTCCTAATTTTCCACTATTTGGACCAGGAGCTGTTACAACAACTAATTTCTTTGTTGTTTCAATATAAGGATTTTTTCCATATCCCTCTTCACTTACAATCGTTTCAACATCATCTGGATAGCCTTTTGTTGGTGTGTGAATATATACTTTAATATTTTTACTGTTTAAAGTTTGTTTTAATTTTTCTACTTCTTCTTGTCCAGTATACATTGTTATAACAACACTATTTATATCTATTCCTAATTTTTGAATATTCTCAATTAATCTTATTAATTCAACATCATATCCAATACCATAATCAGCTCTTATTTTATTTTTTTGTATATTGCTCGCATTGATACAAAAAATTATTTCAAGATTTTCTTTGAATTCTTGTAATAATCTTATTTTGGCATCCGGACTAAAACCTGGTAATACACGGCTCGCATTAAAATCATCAAAAATCTTGCCACCAAACTCTAAATATAATTTGTTATCAAACATTTTTATTCTTTCTTCAATTTTTTCTTTTTGAATTTTTAAATACTTTTCATTATCAAATGCTATTTCCACTTTTCTTCCTCCCGTTATTACCCATTTTTTATTCTACAAACAAAAAAACAGATTAAAAAAAGGGTTTTTTTTTTAATCTGTTTCGATTCATTTCTTTCAACAAAAATATTTTAACATTTTATATCTTAAAATGCAAGTATTTTTAATTTATTTTATTTGATCATCCATACTAGGTATTTCAATTCCTGGCTTTGAAGCTTCTCTTGTAAGTTCAGCTTGCAATGCTTTATGTATGTTTATTGCACCTGGAGGAATCAATGCTTTTTCCTCTTTTTTATGATTTCTCACTTGATCTATATAGTCAATATTAAACCCTTGTGATACTGCATATTCTTTTAATTGTTCAAATGTGATTTCTGTATATTCAGGTTCACCTTTATCATTTAATCTAAATGAATTTTCATCTATATATTTACCTTCTTCAGTCAATCTAAATCTTTCTCTTTTTAGTTTTCCTTCTTTTAACGAATTTAAAGTTATAACTAATGGATTTTCATCTAAATCGTTTTTATCCAATGCAAAATATATTTCTTTAAGAACTTTACCTCCATTTTCTTTAACAGATCTTCCTGAACATGAAAGTAAATATTTGTTTTCATCTGAAAAATCATTTCCTTCTTCATAAGATGTTTTAGATGATAGTAATGCTAAATATGCATCTTTTTCTTCTTCTGTTTTAAATTGTTTTATATTATTTATTTTTTTACCATTATCATCTGAAAATTTTTTTATCCTATCTATTTCTTCTTGCGTAAAATTACCATGAAGAGCCAATGAACTATCTTTATTATCACTAATAATTGTTTTCATTCTCCCATTAACCATTCTAGATTCTTGATAAATTGTATTTCCATTTTCATCTATTGTAGTTTTAGAACACGCATTTGGAGTTACAATAATTGTTGTTTGGATTTTTCCATCCGCATCCATCTCAGCTATACAAATAAAAGATTGACCATTAGATTCTCCAGATCTTGCCTCATCAGATTGTATTTTTTGAATTTCTTCCGAATTCAAAACTTTACCTTTAAAATTTTCTACATTTAGCATTATTTCTTTTTTTACATCATCTTTGATTTCTGAAAATCTATTTCCTTGTAGTTCAGGAACTACATCTACTTTTAAACTTCTATCAAATTCTGAGATTCCTTTTTTCCAATCCACCATATCATTTACGTCTATTTCTTCAATCTCTGAAACACTTGTTAATCTTTTAGTTTTAAAAAATTTGGCTATTATCTTTTTTATTTCATCTCTTAACCCCATATAATTTCTCCTATTTTACATTTATATTTTTATTATAATATTGCCTAATTTAAAAATCAAATTATTTATTGTATTTTTTTTCACTTTATAATATAATAAAAATATTAAAGTGGAGGGATAATGCCATGAAAAAAAATGTATTTGATAAAGATACTGTAAATAAGCAATTAATTTTACTTTCAGATTATTTGGAAAATCAAAGATCTGCAAAAATAACATTGCTTTCATATCTTGAAAAAGTTTCAGCGTATATCAGTAATGTTAATTCTACTGAAGGTACTGAATCTCTTGTTTCATGTTTGAATAATGTTCAAGATATTTTTGATAATATAAAAAATAATATTGATAAATTAATTGAATTAAAATTATTTATAGAAAATATTTCAAATTCTTCTTCTCTAAATGTAATTGATTTTGAAAAATATAATAATCAAATTATTGAATTAGAAGAAAAAATCAAAACAACAAATACATCATATAATACATTTATGGATACTTTAACATCAATTTCTTTAATTGATTTTGGAGAATTAACATACACAAAAATGGAACCAAATATAAACTCTAAAATCGATGAAAATGTTCCCCCTACTCAAGTGGTTTTAGAAGGAATTCACAGTTTAGAAGCATTTGAAGAAATGTTAGAAAACTTAGAAACAGAATCTACTGTCTCTATTGTAGAGGAACTTCAAACCAATTCAACTGTCGAAAATTCTGAAAATAGTTCTGTTGAGGAAGATTTTACAGAATCACCAAATGAAGATATACAAGTTGATATAAACACTGCTTTAGTAACAGATACATCTAGTACCACTGAAGAAAGTATTTCAGAAACTACAACTGAAACTATTGAAAGTGATAACAACGAAGAACCTTCTTTAGGAGAAACTTATGATACAGAAGAAGCTTCTATACAAAAATCAATCGAAACAAAACTTTTAGAAAAAACATTATTTATTGATTATGAATCAAATATTGCTGTATTACCTTATTCTATATTTGATTTAGAAGCAGTATTTTCAGATAATCCCGAAAATTATTCTTCAATTAACGATATTATTGAAAAAGAATATACAGTTTCTTTAGATGATTATACTAATAATTCAATTTCAAGATTCAAACAAACATTCAGATTAGCAAAAGAAAAATCAAAACTTTCATTCTTTGAATCATTAAGTTATGCAAATAAATTATTATTTGAGAGCGAAGTTGAACCAATTATAATTGCAGCTTGTGAATCAATTCATGAATTAGATTGTTACTTAGAATGTTTAAACAATGATACTATATCATCATTTAATTGTTTTAAAATAATAGATAATTAATATATACAAAAAACTCCACTTCATCATAAAAAGTGGAGTTTTTATTTTTTATTTAAATTTAATTTCCTCTTTGTTTTACAGCTTCATATATAACAATACCAGCTGAAACTGAAGCATTTAAAGATGTTATTTGACCTTTCATTGGAATTTTTATTAATATATCAGCATTTTCTTTTACAAGTTTGCTCATTCCAAATCCTTCGCTTCCTATTATTATTGCTAAAGGTCCTTTTAAATCTTGATTATAATATAAAGTATCAGCATCTCCATCAGTTCCAATAACCCAAAGACCAGATTCTTTTAATTTTCTTATTGTTTCATTTAAATTATTTACTCTTGCAACTTTTACATATGCAGTAGCTCCTGTTGAAACTTTAGCAACAGTACTATTTACAGCTACATTTCTTCTTTTTGGAATTATTATTCCATGAACTCCAGCTGTTTCTGCAGTTCTTATTATTGATCCAAAATTATGTGGATCTTCAATCCCATCTAATATAATTATAAATGGATCTTCATTTTTATTTTTAGCAAGTTCTAATATTTCTTCAATTTCACAGTAATTAAATGGAGGTACAACAGCAACAACACCTTGATGATTTTCAGCCATAGTATTTAATTTTTCTGTATCAACTTCAACTAAAACAATTCTTTCAGCTCTTGCTCTAGCAATAATTTCATTTATAGAACCATGTTTTTCTCCACGTTCTACATAGATTTTATTAATATCTTTATCTGATTTTAATAGTTCTAAAACAGCATTTCTTCCAGCAACAATATCTTCATATTCGCTTATTTCATCATTTTGTCTTCTATCTTCTCCAGATCTTCTTTCTACAAATCTTCTATCTGTATCAGCTCTTCTTTCTCCAATTCTTCTATCAAAACCATTTCTTGGAGTTGCTCTTCTTTCTACTTTTCTTCTATCGTCGCCGCTTCTTCTTTCATCTTGTCTTCTATCTTTTTTTCTTCTTTGCTCTTTTCTTCTGTCTTCGTATGCTTCCATTTTTTCTTGAGCTATTCTTGCTTGTCTATTTCTTTTATCTCTATAGCTTTGTCTCATTTTATTTTTTCCTCTTTCCAAATTTAATTACTTACAATTATTATACTTATTATATAAAAATTTTCAATACCTTTTTTATTCTTCATCATCTAATTTTAATACAGCTAAAAATGCTTCTTGTGGCACCTCAACGTTTCCTATTTGACGCATTTTCTTTTTACCCTTCTTTTGTTTTTCAAGAAGTTTTTTCTTTCTTGTAATATCTCCACCATAACATTTTGCTAAAACATCTTTTCTCATTGCAGATAAAGTTTCTCTTGCAATTATTTTTCCACCAACTACCGCTTGAATTGGAATCTCAAATAATTGTCTTGGTATAACTTTCTTTAATTTTTCTGCCATCTTTCTTCCTCTTTCATAAGCTGATTGTTTATGAACTATAAAAGAAAGTGCATCAACTGCTTCATTATTTATATGTAAATCTAATTTTACAAGATCTGCTCTTCTATTTTCTTTAAACTCATAATCTACAGAAGCATATCCTTTGGTTTTTGATTTTATTGTATCAAAGAAATCATAAATAATTTCATTAAGTGGAAGTTCATATTCAAGGGTTACTCTATTGGCATCTAAATATTTCATATCTATATAAACGCCTCTTCTTTCTTGACAAACTTTCATAACATTACCAACAAACTCTTTTGGAATCATTATTTCAGCTTTCATAATAGGTTCTTCCATAAAACTAATTTCAGTTTGTGGTGGTAATTCTGTAGGATTATAAAGTTCAATTACCTCTCCTCCAGTTTTATGAACTTGATAAATAACAGATGGTGCTGTAGTAATTAATCCTATATCAAATTCTCTTTCTAGTCTTTCAATAATTATTTCTAAATGAAGTAATCCTAAAAATCCACATCTAAAACCAAAACCTAAAGCAGCAGATGTTTCTGGTTCATAATTTAGTGCTGCGTCGTTTAATTTCAATTTTTCTAAAGCTTCTTTTAATGGTTCATATTCACTACCATCTAATGGATACATACCACAATAAACCATTGAATTTGCTTCTTTATATCCTGGTAAAGGTTCTTTAGCTGGTTTTGTTTTTAATGTAATTGTATCACCAACATTTAAGTCAGATACAGTTTTAACACTTGCTGCTATATACCCAACTTCTCCAGCTTCTAGCTTTTCAGCAGGAACATAGCTTCCAGCTCCAAAATATCCAACTTCTGTAACAGTAAATACTTTTCCTGTAGCCATAAATAATATTTCATCATTTGCTTTTACAGTTCCATTTTTTATTCTCACATAGCTTAAAGCACCTTTATAGTTATCATAATACGAATCAAATATTAAGGCTTGAAGTTCTGATTCTGAATCTCCTTGTGGAGCTGGAATATCTGTTACTATTCTTTCTAAAACTTCTTCAACATTTAATCCTGTCTTTGCAGAAATACATGGAGCATCTTGGGCAGGAATTCCTATAATATCTTCTATTTCATTTTTTACTTCATCTGGTCTAGCATTTGGAAGATCTACTTTATTTATTACTGGTAATATTTCTAAATTTCCATCTAATGCAAGATACACATTTGCTAAAGTTTGCGCCTCAACACCTTGTGTGCTATCTACCACAAGAATTGCACCTTCACACGCTGCTAAACTTCTTGAAACTTCATAATTAAAGTCAACATGACCAGGAGTATCTATTAAATTAAATTCATAAGTTTCACCATTTTTAGCTGTATAATTCATTTTTACAGCTTGAGATTTTATGGTTATTCCTCTTTCTTTCTCAATATCCATATTATCAAGAACTTGAGATTCCATTTCTCTTTGTGATAATGCACCAGTCATCTCAATTATTCTATCTGCTAATGTTGATTTTCCGTGATCAATATGGGCTATTATACTAAAATTTCTAATGTTTTTTTGTTTGTCTTGCATATTTGCTCCTTAAAATTTATTTTTTATCTATCATCTCTAACATCTTCTGAATTATTTCTTCGACTTTCTCCAGTTAATATATTAGGATTATCATTCACATTCTCAATAACTTGTTCAATTGTTGCTTTATTTGCATCTAATACTTTATTTTTGCTTTTCTTTTGTTCATATGCTTTTAACTCATTACTCAACACATTATATGAATATTGAAATACTGAATTATCCCACATTCCTTTTTGAACATAATCATCTAAATATAATTGATTTTTCTTTCTTGAAAACTCCTCATCTTGCATCATATCAGATAATAAGCTTTGTTCTACCTCTACTGGTGACATCCCATTCATTTCTGTCCCTTTACACGCTTTATATGTATCTAATACAATCGTTTTCAATGTTTGAAATGCTTCTGTCATTTCTTGGTTTTGAAGCATTGTATTTTTTTCCTCTTCTGTAATAAATCCATTTTTTTCAAAATCATTTATAGATGATGTTATTACACTTGCTATTTTTACAAGCCTATAATACATAGCTCCAACATTTTCTTTCGTTGGATTTTTTTGATCTTCACTCATAACTTTCGTTGCTAACTCAATTAGCGATGCAAAATGCTTCGCATATACTGAAGAAGTCAAATCTGATCTATTCAACAAATCTGATGAGGTTAAAATATCCGCATTAAATCCTAATCCTGTAAGGAAAGTTTTTTTAATACCATCATCCATTGTTTCTGGTAATTTTGAATCAATAAATTCCTGAAATTCGTTTACATCATTTAAACCATGGGATAGCAAATCATTTTCAGAAGTTCCTATTATACTCGCCAAAATTGCAGATGTGTTCGTAAGACATTGATACCCTTTGGTCCAAAGAAATCCCGCATTTCTTTCTTCATCAGTCATATAAGAAATTGTTCTTGTTGTTGCATTTTCTATCATAATCTCGTTCAATCCTCTACCTGACACAAAAACTTCTCCTGAAATATCATACGTATCCTCTATTCCATTTGCTTTATTAGAATGTTGTTCAATTGCATGGTATACTTCATGGGTAATACAATGAAAAAAACTTCTACCTATTATACTTCTTGCATCAATCGCTGGAAGTTTATCAAAATAAAAAGCTGCGTCTTCTTTTAATGATTCGGCGCCTATATATATTTTCTTTTCTTTAAAAAAATAGGCCGCAGCAGTTCCTTCACCAATTTCTTGTATCTTATTTTCATCTGCCAATTCAAATCCGACTAAGTTTTTTAATAAATTTTCAATTTCATCTCTCATTCTATTTACAGAAAAGCCAAATTGAAAAGCTCTTCTTTGAATGATTTCATCCAATATTGGTTTGTAATCTCCAAATCTTTCTTCTGTTACTAATTGATCAAGTAATTCTTGAATTTTTGGATTTCTATAATTTCCAATTTCACTCATACTTTTTTCTCTTTCTTTCGTTTTCTATATCTCAAACAAATCAAATTTTAAATAATCCGAACTAATTAATTTGTAATCAATTCCATTTATTATCCCTTCAACAGCATCTTTATGAGATTCACCATGTAAATGTCCATAAAAACATTTTGAAATATTATTATCTTTTAATGTTTTTATAAAATCTATTTCTTCTGGGATTAAAACTTCTTTATAAAATGGTGGATAATGAATAAACGCAATCATTTCTTTCATTTCACCAAATTGTTTTTTACCACTATTTATAGAAAGCTTTAATCTATCATTTTCTCTTTTTAATATTTTATAATTATCTTGAGATTTCCAAGTATTTAACCACCCTCTTGTTCCAACTATAATTTTATCCTCTATTAAGTATGAATTATTATAAAGAAAATCTATATTATCAAAATTATTCTCTTTTAAAAATTTTCTCATACTCGTTAAAGTTGTCCACCAATAGTCATGATTCCCTTTCGATAATATTTTCTTACCTGGAAGACTACATAAAAATTCAAAATCTTTATATGTTTCTTCCAAATATGTAGCCCATGAAAAATCACCCGGTAAAATAACAGTATCGTCTTCTTTTACTTTTTTCTCCCAGTTCTCTCTTATTTTTTCGGCATGATTTTCCCAGTTATTACCAAATATATCCATTGGTTTATTAGTTGAAAAAGATAGGTGTAAATCTCCAATCACATATATTGACATACACATCTCCTTTATAATCTTTTTATAGGATCATCATTTTCTTCTTCAAAATCTTGATTTATTTTATTTTCATAGTTTGAATTGTTCTTGTTATTTTTTGAATTTGTTAAGAAAAAATATATTATTGTTGAAAACATTATAAATCCAACCATTGCATTTATTGCAATATTAAATAGTTCAATTATAGACTCCATTTTTATTCTCCTTCTTAAACAAATTTTATAGGATTATCACTAGAACTATCATCGTTATAATCTTCACTTGTATTGTTATTTCCAATTACAGTTTTTTCTATTTTTTTATTCATTGTAACTGTATATTTTTTACAATCATCAGCTTGAGTTGATTGTAACGTTGGATCTTTTATATCCACATTATCTGGAACCATAATATTTTTTACATTTTCATTAGAAGAATAATCATCAAGACTTTCTATTTCTTTTATCAAATTATTTTTCATTGGTTCTTCGTTTTTTAATGAATCCATTCTGTGCAAATTCATTATATAACAAAGCATCACTCCCATTATAATAGCAAGTAACAAAAAAACTATATCAATCATTTGTATCTCTCCTTTATTCACCTATTTTTAAATTAGGAATAGCATTTAATTTCATATCCGCTCTTTCTTCATTTGTATAATTATAATACCCAGCGGCAGCTATCATTGCTGCATTATCCGTACAAAGAATTGGTTCTGGATAATATACTTTTATACCTAATTCTTCAGCTAACTTATCAAACGAACTTCTTATATATGAATTTCTAGAAACCCCACCTGCAATAACAATTTTATCTGATGAAAATTGTTTTACCGCTTTTCTTACATTAGATGTTAACATCTCCGTAACAGCTTCTTGGAAACTTGCACATAAATCCGCTTTATCAATATTGGGATCTTTATGATTCAAGTTTATAACAGCAGTTTTTATTCCGCTAAAACTAAAATCTAAATTATCAAAATGTGTTACTGGTAATTTTATTGTCGGTTTTCCTTGTTTTGCTAAATTATCAACTTTAGGTCCTCCTGGATAACCAAGACCAACAACTCTTGCAACCTTGTCAAAAGCTTCTCCTATTGCATCATCTCTTGTTTTTCCTAAAATTTCAAATTCATTATAAGATTTAACATTTACCAAGTGAGTATGTCCACCTGATATAATTAAACAAATAAATGGTGGTTTTAATTCACTATGTGTTAAATAATTTCCAGCTATATGACCTTCAATATGATTTACTGCAACTAATGGTTTTCCTGTCACATAACTTAAACCTTTACTATAAGAAACTCCAACTAGCAATGCTCCGACCAATCCTGGTCCTTGAGTTACAGCAATTGCATCTATATCGTCTAAAGTTACATTTGCTTCTTTTAAAGACTCTTTCATAATTCCATTTATAACTTCCGTGTGACATCTTGATGCAATTTCAGGAACTACTCCACCATATTCTTCATGTATTTTTATTTGAGAATTTATACAATTCGATAAAACCTCCCTACCATTTTTTACAATGGCTACAGAAGTTTCATCACAACTTGATTCAATTCCCATTATTAAAACATCTTTCAATTTTTTCTCCTTATATTTTATAAAAATAATCCTACTATAAAATCTACACCTATAAAAACTATATTTGACACAAATTCAATTACTGGTGCTACTATGATTTCTAAAAAACCAAAAATCCATAATATCATAAATACCATATATAATGTTTGATAGTTTTCTGTAAGCCATACTTGAGCTCTGTATGGTAATAAATTTCTAAATATTTTTTCACCATCAAGTGGAGGTAACGGAAGTAAATTAAATACTCCAAGTCCAATATTTACTGTTATTAACATTGATAATAAAGCCATTCCTATTGCCCCAAAAGTTGAAGTAGCATACATTCCACCTGTTAATTCATATATTATTGAATAAGCAAAGCAACATACAATTGCTATAAAGAAATTCATTAAAGGACCAGCTAAAGATACCATTGCTTCACAGAACCCTCTAGATTTGTTTGAATTAAAATTTGTCGGATTTATTTGAACAGGTTTCCCCCATCCAATATGAGCAAACATCATTAAGAAAAATCCAAACCAATCTAAATGAGATATAGGATTTAATGTTAGTCTTCCCTGATTTCTTGGCGTTGTATCACCTAATCTATCTGCAGCAAAAGCATGAGCAAATTCATGAAATGTTATTGCAATTATTACCGCAGGTAATGTTAATAATAAATATAGCCATTCTCCAGACCCCATACTCATTAGTGAAAATATTACTAATGCTATAATTACTCCATTTATAACTTTTTGATTAACTCCGTTGTATCCAAAAAACATTTAATTTCCTCCTTAGTTCTCATTTTAAGTTTTTACAATTCGTATTTTTTTACTCACATATTATACCAATTTTTCATTTATTTTTCAATGAAATTCTCTATATTTTTTCTAAAAAATAAAAGAAAGCAGATATTATTCTGCTCTCTTTTTATTTTATTTTTTATTAATTTAATGGTTTCATTGTTGGGAATAAAATTACATCTCTAATTGATGCTGAATCAGTTAATAACATAACCAATCTATCAATTCCAATTCCCATTCCACCTGTTGGTGGTAATCCGTATTCTATAGCAACACAGAAATCTTCATCCATGTCATTTGCTTCTTCGTCTCCAGCTTCTTTTTGTTTGATTTGTTCAACAAATCTATCTCTTTGATCAATTGGATCATTTAACTCTGAATAAGCATTTCCATATTCACGTCCACCAATGAATAATTCAAATCTTTCAACTAATCTCTTATCAGATGGTTTTCTCTTTGTTAATGGAGATACTTCAACTGGATAATCACATATAAATGTTGGTTGAATTAATGTTTCTTCAACAAATTCTTCAAAGAATGCATTTATAATATAACCTCTTGTTTGTTTTGAGTCATCTACTTCAACATGTTTTTCTTTAGCAATAGCAATTGCTTCTTCGTCTGTGTTAATTTCATTAAAATCAACACCAGTTACTTCTTTGATAGCTGTTATCATCGGAACTCTTCTCCAAGCTGATTCTAAATCAATATCTAAACCTTGGTAATTAATTTTTGCTGTTCCTAAGCATTTTTCAGCAACTGTTCTAATCATGTTTTCTGATAAATCCATCATATCATTGTAATCTTGATATGCAGCATAGAACTCAATTCCTGTATATTCTGGGTTATGTTTAATATCCATTCCTTCATTTCTAAACATTCTTCCCATTTCATATACTCTATCAAATCCACCAACTATTAATCTTTTCAAATATAATTCGTTAGCAATTCTTAAATACATATCTAAATCTAATGTATTGTGATGTGTAATGAATGGTCTTGCGTTAGCTCCACCGGCTATTGTGTTTAATATTGGTGTATCAACTTCTAAATATCCTTCATTATCTAAGTAATTTTTAATTTCTTTTAAAATTTTACTTCTTAAAAGGAATGTTTCTTTTACTTCTGGATTTACAATCAAATCTACATATCTTTGTCTATATCTTAAATCTATATCTTTTAAACCATGAAATTTTTCTGGTAAATCTCTTAATGATTTTGTAAGAAGAACAACTTCTTTTGCATGTATAGAGATTTCTTCAGTTTTTGTTTTGAAAACAAATCCTTTAATTCCAATGATATCTCCTATATCATATGTTTTGAAAGCTTTATAACTTTCTTCACCTAAATCATTTATACTAACATAACTTTGAATTCTTCCTTGGCTATCTTGAATTGTAACAAAAGATGCTTTTCCCATGATTCTTTTGGCCATAATTCTACCAGCTACAGAAACATCTTTACCTTCAAATGCATCATAGTTATTTTTGATATCCATTGATTGCTCAGTTCTGTCGTATTTTGTGATTTCAAAAGGATCTTTACCAGCATCTTGAAGTTCTTTTAATTTATCAATTCTAACTTGCATTAATCTGTTAATATCCTCTTCAGTTTGAATTATTTCATTATTTTCATTTTCGTTCATAGTATCAAACGCCCCTTTTTATTATATTTTGACTAAGTTATTATACACCAAAATAAATTTATTGTAAACCGCTTTTCAGTAAGAAAATTCGTTTTTTTCTAATTTTTAACTTACATACACTTATTTTTTTATTATTTTTTTATTCTGAAATTATTTTTTTTATAAATTCCCATGTTTCTTGCATTGATTTTATAGAAACTCTTTCTTTTGGACTATGTGCATCATATGCGTCTGCTCCAATACAAACATATTCCAAATCCTTAATTTTATATTTAAAAAATCCACCTTCTACAACACCTTGTGAAATTTTAAGTTCGATATCTTTATCAAAATTTTCTTTATATATTCTAGCACATTTTTTCACAAGTGATGATTCGTAATCGGGTTCAATACCTTTTAGTTCTTGTTGCCAAACTATTTTTATATCATTTTCATTTTCAATTTTCTTTAAATTATCCAAATAACAATCTCTTAATTTTAAATCATTAGCTCTTAAAGAATATTCGAATCTAACACAGCTTTCATCTTCTCTTATTGCTGCCATATTAGCAGATAAAATAACATTATTATTTTCATCATATTCTATTGCACCATTTACAAAAGAATTCACAAAATTTATTATTTTATTGCTAATATCTTTTGAATATACTTTCGAATTTTCCTTAGAATCTTGTTGTATTAATTCTATTTTTCCGTCTTCTCCAAAAAACCTAATTTGTTTATTAACATTTTCTTTTATTTTTTCATATTCATTTTCTAAAGTCCAAAAAACAATTTTAAAATCTCTAGGTATTACATTTACTCTGCTACCTCCACCAAGTGATTGAATATATACATTATCTATTTTAGAAATAACTTCAATACCTAACTTTATTGGATTTCCTCTTTTTACATCCCCAATATTCCCTCCTGAGTGTCCACCCAAAAATTCTGAATATCTTAGTTCATATTTTACTAAATTATTATTTTCTAATTTTATTTTCTCTGCTTCAATTTCTCCAAACCATTCCATACAATTTGCGGAACTTATAACCATTTTTCCTTGTTTTCCATTATCAAGAGAAATTATTTTCTTAGTTTTTATTTGTTTTTCATCAATTTTTATAGCACCGATCATTGTAGTTTCTTCTTCTGTTGTAAATATACATTCTATACTTGGTCCCTTAATCTTATTTGAATCTAAAATTGCAAGCATATATGCAACACCAACTCCATTATCTGCCCCTAAAGTTGTACCATTTGCTTTTATAAAATCACCATCTTGATACAATTTAATCGGGTCTTTTGAAAAATCATGTATACTTCCTTCTACTTTTTCACAAATCATATCTGTATGACCTTGGAAACCAATCATCTCTTTATTTTCAAATCCTGCGGATGCAGTTTTTCTTATAATTACATTATTATATTCATCTGTGTAATATTCTAAATTTCTTTTTTTAGCGAATTCTACTAAATAATCTCTTACTTTTTGCTCATTCCCTGACTCTCTTGGAATATCACTTATTTCTTTAAAAAATTTAATTACTTCTTTTGGTTCATTCTCATCTATTACTAATTCTTTCATATTATTTTCCTCATAATTTATATATCTTTTTAAAAATTCTTTTGTCCTTGATTTTTGTGGTTTCTTTATAACTTTATCTGGTGTACCTTCTTCCACAATTACTCCACCATCCATGAATATAACTCTATCGGCAACTTCTTCTGCAAATTTAATTTCGTGAGTTACAATCACCATAGTTCTATTTTCCTTTGATAAATTCTTAATTGTTTTTAAAACTTCACCAACAAGTTCTGGGTCTAAAGCAGAAGTTGGTTCATCCATACAAATTATTTTTGGATTTATTGCTAAAACTCTTGCAATAGAAACTCTTTGTTTTTGTCCTCCTGATAAATCACATGGATAAGAATTTGCTTTATCTTTTAGTTCCATTTTTTCTAAAACTTCAGCTGCTCTTTTATCCGCTTCTTCTTTTGACATTTTTAAAACATTTACCAAACTTATTGTTATATTCTCTTTTACTGATAAGTGTGGAAACAAATTAAAATCTTGAAATACCATTCCTGTATCTAAATTTATCTTGTTTAAAATATCTTTATTGTTATAGATAGGTTTGTTATTTTTATATTCTTTTATCATTTCTTTTTCATTTATTATTATATTTCCTGAATTTATTTTTTCTAAATTATTTATGCATCTTAAAACAGTAGATTTTCCTGAACCAGAAGGTCCTAATATAACTAAAGTTTCCCCTTCTTTAACTGAAAAAGATACATCTTTTATCACTTCTATATTTCCATATTTTTTACTTAAATTTCTAACTTCTAAAACATTCACTTTAACACCTCCTTTTTATTAACTATAATACTCTAATCTTTTTTCTAACCTATTAAAAATAATTGAAACAAAAAATACTAAAATCAAATAATATCCACCTGCTAAAACTAAAGGAATTATAGAAAAATTATAACTTGCTTGTTTTTGAGCTAAAGCAAACATTTCTGTAACTCCAATAATTTGTGCAAGTGATGTTGTTTTTAAAAGTGAAATAACTTCATTAGACATTGATGGCAAAATTATTTTTACTACCTGTGGCAAAGTTATTAAGAAAAAAGTTTGTACTTTATTAAAACCTAATGTATAAGCCGCTTCTTTTTGACCTTCTGGAATACTATTTATCCCACTTCTAAAAATTTCTGCAAAATATGCTGCATAATTAATTACAAATGCTATTATTATTGCTAAAAATCTGTCATAACTAATTCCAAACATATAATATGGACAAAAATAAACAACAATTATTTGTAACATGATTGGAGTTCCTCTTATTAGTAGAATATATCCTTTAATAAAAAACGTTATTAACTTAAATTTTGAATTTCTTAAAACCGCTACTAAAATACCAAGCGGTATTGCAAATATAAATGTTAAAACAAATATTTGAAGAGAAACTCCAATTCCAGAAAACAGTATTTTTGCAACATTTACTGTTTGCTCTAAATTCATATTACTTCACCTCATTTATAATTATCATATCTTTCCCAAACCATTTGTTGGAAATTTCATCTAATTTTCCTTCTTTATTTAATTTTGTTAATGCGTTTTCAATTTTATCTTTTAATTCAGTATTTCCTTGTTTAAAAGCTATAACACTTCCGTTTGAAACAGTTATATTTTCAGATGGTACTGTTTCATAATCTTTATTCTTTGATGTTATTAAATAATTTCCAATAATATTTGAACAGAATAACGCATCAATCCCTTCTGTTTCTAAATCCATAAATGCTGTTAAATTATCTCCATATTGAATTATTTCTACTGTTTTTCCAAATTCAGATTTTTCTAAATCTTGTGCTTGAATTGATCCTGTTTGAACACCAATTTTTTTACCAATCAATTCTTCTTGTGATTTTATCTCACTACCATTTTTTAATATAAAATAATTTTCACCTTTTATATAAGGATTTGTTAATGTCATTGTTGCAGCTCTTTCTTCGTTATATGCAAATCCATTCCAAATACAATCAATGTTTCCAGAACTTAATTCTTGTTCTTTTGAAGCCCAAGATATTGGTTGAAATTTAACTTCCATTCCTAATTCTTCAGCTACTGCTTTAGCTAAATCTATATCAAATCCCACTATTTCATTGTTCTCATTTCTAAATCCCATTGGTGGAAAACTATCATCTAATCCAACTACCAATTCGTTTTCTTCATTTGAACTTTCTTGTTTATTCATTCCAACTATTCCAAAAACTATTATTAAAATTACAACTACTGCAATTATTCCTTTTACTATATTTTTCATATTAATTACCTCCAATTTTATTTTTTTAATTCTTAACTTTATATATTTTTTTAAATCAAAGTGAGAATTTTAAAAATTCCCTTTCTTTTTTATTCGAAATTGATTTTATTTTGCGCGCTATTTATAAAATCAATTTTCTTAACTTGTTCTTTTTGGTATACAAAAAGAGCCTTAAAAGTATTCTAGATATAATCTAGTACCTTTAAGGCTCTTAAAAACAATAAAGGCACAAGCATCATCAAAAGCCTGTGCCTAATATATTCTAAGACACAAGCTATTTTTTATGATGATGTTTGTTACCTTTTACTAAATTCATAAAAAATAATTCTCCTTTGATTTTTTTCTATATTAAAATGTTAGCATGATTTTTATAACTTGTCAACATAATTTTTTATTTTTTCTCTTTTAGTGTTCCTTTCCCTTGCTACTGTTGCACTTTATGTCAAGTTGTGTTATAATATCAATATATACATTATAGAAAGGAGTTTGAATCTCGAAAAAATTGTAACCCATAAACATTTTACCCGTTTCAACAGGAGGGTTTATATGAAAAGAAGACCTAGCAATTTGGTAACTAGCGACGAGGCACTTGAAATTGTAGAAAAAAGCATTAAAAGTGTCAACGATTTCTTCGAAATTGCCGGAGATGCATTCGGTGACTATGAAGAAAAAATCCAAGCACGCGAGTGTTTACAGGATCTAATTTCGGAGCTCACATGGAGATATGGAGCATCGAATGTACGTTTTAAATTTTCTCAAAAACGTAAGTTTTCTTCTCCAAAGATTCAACCGTTATCTAACATTCTGTTAGACGATAATGATCATCCGCTTTGGATTGATAGAGTTTTCGTAGAAGAAAACTTCGGTGAAGGAGAATTCACCCGTGTATACATTCGCTTCTAGAGATTCACTTCTAGGAGTTTATATCCAAAAAACCGAAGGAGTTGGCTCATTTGCCAACTCCTTTTGGTTTTATTTTTTTACATCTAATTTTATATGAACTTCTCTTAATTGTTTTTCAGTAACTTCTCCTGGTGCCCCCATTAATAAATCTTGTGCTTTTGAGTTCATTGGGAATGCAATAACTTCTCTTATTGATTCTTCTCCTGCTAAAAGCATTAATATTCTATCAACACCTGGTGCAATACCAGCATGAGGTGGCGCTCCATAATGAAATGCTTTAAATAATGCTGCAAATTTTGTTTTGATATCTTCTTCAGTGTATCCTGCAATTTCAAAAGCTTTAATCATAACTTCTGGATCATGGTTTCTTACTGCACCAGAAGAAAGTTCTATACCATTACATACAATATCATATTGATATGCATATATATCTAATGGATCTTTTGATTCCAATGCATCTAAACCACCTTGTGGCATTGAAAATGGGTTATGACAAAAATCAATTTTTCCACTATCTGTTAATTCATACATTGGAAAATCAACTATCCAACAGAATTTATAAACTGAATCATCTATTAATCCTTGTCTTTTTCCTATTTCTTTTCTAATTTCTCCAGCTAGTTTTTCGACAATACCTTTATGCTCTGCTATAAAGAATACACTGTCTCCAACTTCTGTTCCAGTTTGTTTCATAAACTCTTTTCTTGATTCTTCATCAATAAATTTTGCAATCGGACCTTGCCATTCTCCATCTTCTAAGATTTTTATCCAAGCTAATCCTTTTGCTTTACATTCATCTATTGCAAATTCTGTCATACCATCATAGAAAGATCTTTCTACAGCTGCTCCTTTTGGAAGTGTAATTGTTCTTACTATTTTTCCACTAAATACTTTTATATCTATTTTTTCAAAAATACTTGTTACATCTTTTATTTCTAATGGGTTTCTTAAATCTGGTTTATCAGAACCATATTTAAGCATAGCTTCTTCATATGCTATTCTTGGGAATGGATATTCAGCAACTTTTTTATCAGAAAATTTTGTAAATGTATCATACATAACTTTTTCCATTACTGAAAATACATCTTCTTGTGTAGCAAACGCCATTTCCATATCTAATTGATAGAATTCTCCTGGAGATCTATCTGCTCTTGAATCTTCATCTCTAAAACATGGTGCTATTTGGAAATATTTATCAACACCAGATACCATTAATAATTGTTTAAATTGTTGTGGTGCTTGTGGAAGCGCATAGAATTTTCCTGGATACATTCTACTTGGTACTAAATAATCTCTCGCACCTTCTGGTGATGAACTTGTAAGGATTGGAGTTTGAACTTCTAAAAATCCTTGTTCTATCATTTTTAATCTTAAATATTGAATTAATTCAGCTCTTAACTTTAAGTTTTCTAAGTTTTTTCTTTCTCTTAAATCTAAGAATCTATATTCTAGTCTTAAATCTTCTCTAACACTTCTACTTGATTCAATTTCAAATGGAAGTTGTTTTGTTCTTTTTCCTAGAATTTCGATTTTATCTGCAAATAATTCTACAGTTCCAGTTTCTAATTTTAAGTTTACTGTTTCTTCATCTCTTAATCTTACTTTACCAGAAACTGATATTGTAGATTCAGTTGGAATTTTTGAGGCAAATTCAACTTTTTCCTCATCTCCTGAAACTACTACTTGAGTTACTCCATATTGATCTCTTAAATCAATAAATAAAACTCCACCTAAATCTCTTATTGTGTCTACCCATCCTGCTAATTTGATTTCTTCTCCTACGTGTTTTTCACGAATTTCTGAACACTTATATGTTCTGTACTTGTTTCCTTTCATAATTTGCTCCTTTTCTTTTATAGGGACGTAAGTTATAAAACAAAAGAGCCATCGTCTCTGTAACTTCTGTTACAGGGACGAAAGCTCATAACTTCCGCGGTGCCACCCTATTTGAAAATGTTTCAAGGAATAAAAACATTTCCCACTTTTAAAATAAAACATTGCATACAAAATTTACAATATTTTAAGTTTGCTCCAATGTGTTTCACATATCAACCTTTATTTAAAACGCTCTCAGCCAATGGCGTTTTTTCTCTGTAAAATAGTATTTGATAGCTTTCATCTTCATCGCAAAATATTTAACTAATATTTATTATACACTATCTTCTAGTATTATGTCAAGTTTTTTGATTTTTATAAACATTAAAGCCTCATGTAAAACATGTCCGCTCTATTTCAACAAAAAAGAAGACATCTTTCGATACCTTCTTTTCATTATTTTATTCATATACAAACCATAAGCCTTCTTTTTTTAACTTGTTTATCATTTGATTATGTTCTGTATTATTTTTAGTAAAATATACTTTTCCATTTTTATCAGCAACAAAATAATATGCATCCGTTTCGGTATAATCTAACGCAGCTTCTATAGCTGTTTTGCTTGGATTACATATTGGTCCAATCGGAATTTTTCCTCCCATATTTGGTCCTCTTGTATTATATGGATTTTCAGTATTCAATTCTTTTACTGTTAGATCTCTATCTCCCATATCTACTTTAAATGCATAGTATGTAGATACATCGCTTCCTAAACTCATCCCATCATATATTCTATTAAAAAACACTCCAACAATTTCTTTTCTATCTTCTAATGATTTTCCTTCAAGTTCTGCTAGCGAAGCCATTGTTAATAATTGATGCATTGTTAAGTCATTATTTTCAATATCTTCTTTATAAGTATTTAAGAATTTTTCAGTAAAGTTTAAGATAACATTAAAGATATATTTTACTGATACATCTTTGTTTTCAAAAACATATGTATCTGGTAATAAATAACCTTCTAAAGGATAATAAATATCTTTTTGTTTCACTTCGTCTGTTATAAACCAATATTTTTCAATTAATGAATCAATATATTCTTCATCTTTTAATAAATCATATACATCTTTTTCGGTATTATTTGTTTTACTCGCAATTGTTTTTGCAATCCATCTAATATTTTTACCTTCAATAAATGTAATTTTAACACTATCATCAGCAACTTCCCCATTAACAATATGAGTTACTATATCTTGAGTATTTTCTTCTGGACTCAAGTCATAAATACCAGCTTGAAGATTATTCAATCCATTAATTTTAGTATAAATTTTCATTGCAACTGCACTTTTAATAATTTTTGATTCTTGAAGCAATTCAGCAATTTGAGATGCTCCCATTCCTTCTTTTATTTCTACTCTTATAACTTCTTTTTCTTCATTTCCTGTAGGTTCTTTTAATGAATTTAGGCTCATATTATACCAAACTATCGCACCTACACAACCTATAACTACAAGTAATAAAACTACTATTATAAATTTTACAAATCCTTTCATTCATTCATCCTTATATTATTATATTTAGATTTTTTAAAAACCTATAAAACTATTTTTCAAGAATATAATCTACTACACCTTCTAATCTAGACTTGTCCAAATTATTATTTAATGTAACCGCTACAAGCAGTCCTTCTTCTTTAAATCTCGGAACTAATTCTAAAACAAATCTATAGAAACTATTAACATCATTTATAGAATCTAATTCTATATTTACGCCTATATAATTGTATTTTAATAATTTTGTTTTTAAATCGTTTATAACAGTACTTCTTTGAGAATAACTTAGCAAATTATTAGATACACTGTCATTGTTTGAAAATGTTGGTAATATTTTTAATCCATTATTATCAGCCCAATTTTTATAAATAGAATATGTAGCAGTTGAACTTGTTGTTTTATCTAGTACTTTACTATTTTTTTCTAAGTAGAAAAACGTTGGCGTTACTACATTCAATTTTTTACTATCTACATTCTCTACACTATCATATACTCCAGATATATTAGAATAATTTCTATATACATTTATTTTTGCTAATTCATTCTTTACATCTTCTCTGATTACTTTTTCTTCTGATAATTTATTTGTTTTTATATAACCAATATTTCCTAATGCTGTTCTTACTTTTTTATAATTCCCATCAGTTTCAATAATTATTAATTTGTCACCTATTATTACTTTTTCTAATTTAACTCCAAATAATCCTTTTTTAGTTTCTATTTTATTTCTTTTCATTACAGTAGCTTCAACTTTGGCTTTAGTTGTTGAATCCATTATAATTCTGTTACTTTTTTCAGAATATTTTATTTCCAAATCATAAACATCTGACAAATCAGTAATTGGAATATATACTTCATTTTTTGTTTCGTATAATTTTCCATTTAGTTTTACTATTTCGTCATTTATTTCAGCATATTCTTCATCAACTTTTAATAAAGCAACATGCGTATTATATGTTGTTATTAATTCCTTTTCAGCTTGATTATAATAAATTGTTCCATCAAAAAGTTTTTGAATATCATCCTTTGAAAAGAATATATTTTTATTATCATCAATTATAGGTTCATCTAATAATTCTATAAACTCGTTATTTAATAAAATTGTTAATTCTTTATATCTATTTTTATTTTTACTAATTTTAGAACAAATGCAAATCATTATTACTAATATTATTGCTACAGCTATAATAATGCAACCTCTTACTTTTTGCATGTTTAGTTTTCTTTCTTCTTTAATCATTTGTTTTCTCCATATATTTTATTACCTTTTGGATTATATAATAAGCCTAAAAAAAAATCTACATTTTTTGACATAATTTTATTCATCCAAAATTGGTTAAGTCTGAAAATATAGTTTTTTACAAGATTATATAATTTATTTGTAAAAAATATTATTTTTTTGTAACATTTTCATTAATTTGTTTGAATATTATAATATTATATTGTATAATAGAAATGAAGTTTATTATTCTTTTTAGAATAGATTGGAGGTTTATATGTGGCAATTTTGGTTAATCGCAGCAGGATTCTTCATTGTTCTTGAAATCGCTACAATGGGATTCCTTGTATTTTGGTTTGCAATTGGTGCTTTAGCAGCATTAGTAATTAGCTTTGTAACTGATAGCATCTTAATCCAAGCATTAGTATTTTTAGTTGTATCAACTCTTTTACTATTTGCAACAAAACCACTTGTAAATAAATTTTTACCAAACGATTCTTTAGTAAAAACAAATTCTTATTCTGTAGAAGGAAAAGTTGGAAAAGTAATAATTGACATTGAACCTATTGAAGGAAAAGGACAAGTAAAAGTTAGCGGTGAAACATGGTCTGCCAAATCAGCTGATGACACATATATTCCAAAAGATACAGAAGTTATTGTTGAAAAAATCGAAGGCGTAAAAGTTATAGTAAAACCATTAAACAAATAAAAAAATATATATTAGGAGGATTTTATAATGGTAGTTATTTTAGTATTACTTGGTATCATAGCACTTATTGCTTACCATACCATAAAAGTTGTTAGACAATCTGAAGTTTATGTTATCGAAAGATTAGGTAGATTTCATAAAGTAGCAGATGCTGGTCTTACATTTATCATTCCACTTTTTGATAAAGTTCGTTCTGTTGTTAGTTTAAAACAACAAACAATGGATATTCCACCACAAGGAGTTATCACATCAGATAACGTTACAATCACAATTGATACAGTTGTGTTCTACAAAATTACAGATCCTGCAAAAGCAGTTTATGAAATTCAAAGTTTGAAAAAAGGTATTGAATACTTAGCAATCACAACAATTCGTGATATCGTTGGTAAAATGGAATTAGACGAAACATTCTCTTCTAGAGATCAAATCAATGATAGATTAAGAGTAATCTTAGACGAAGCTACAGATCCTTGGGGATGTAAAATCGATAGAGTTGAAATTAAAGACATTACTCCACCAGCAGACATTAGAGATGCGATGGAAAAACAAATGAACGCAGAAAGAAATAAAAGAGCTTTAATTCTTCAAGCAGAAGGAGAAAGACAATCTGCAATCACTCTTGCTGAAGGTAGAAAAGAAGCTGCTATATTAGATGCTGAAGCTGATAGAGAATCTAGAATCAGAAGAGCTACTGGTGAAGCTGAAGCAATCAAACAAGTTGCTGAAGCTAAAGCTCAAGAAATTCAAAGAGTATATGATGCAATCAAAAAAGCTGATCCAAATGAAAAATTAGTTCAATTAAAATCATTAGAAGCACTTCAAGAAGTTGCTAAAGGTGAAGCTAATAAAATCTTTATTCCATTTGAAGCTACAAAAGCACTTAGCAGTTTAGGCGCTATGTCAGATGTTGTAAAAGAGAAAAAAACAAATAAAGAATAAAAATACATAAGAACTGAAAGTTAAGCTTTCAGTTCTTTTTATTTATCCATATCTTAAATTTTCTATAATTTCTTCTAAACTTTCAATCAAATATTTTGTTTCTTCTAAATCATTATCTTTACCAAAAGTTATTCTCAAACCACTTCTTGCAAGATTTGTGGAAAGTCCAATCGCTACAAGAACTGGTGATGGATTCAATAGTCCTGCACTACATGCAGAACCACTTGATGCACAAATCCCTTTTTTATCAAGTTCAGTTATTAACTTACTACCATCAACCCCTTTAAACAATATATTAGCATTTCCAGGTAATCTTTTTTCCAAATCCCCATTTATTTTTATATATTTAATTTTATTGCTTATTTCAGAAATATAAAAATCTCTTAAACTCCTGATTTTTTGATTATTTTTATCCATATTTGAAACAGCAAGTTCCAGTGCAGTTCCTATTCCCACAATTCCAGGAACATTTTCAGTTCCAGCTCTTTTATTTTTTTCTTGATGTCCACCATCCTGAATTCTTATGAATGGGATATTTTCATTTATATATGCCGCACCAACACCTTTAGGTCCATAAAATTTATGTGCAGACAAAGAAAGAGCACCAATATTATATTTTCTCACGTCTATATCAATCGTTCCAATTGCTTGAACACTATCTGTATGAAAATAAACTCCATATTTTTTTGCTAACTCCCCTATCTCTTTTATTGGTTGAATAGTTCCTATTTCATTATTTGCAAACATTATACTTATTAATATTGTGTTTTTATTAATACTCTTTTCTAATTCTTCTAAATCAACAATACCTTTTGAATCTACATTTATATAACTAATCTTAAATCCAAATTTTTCTAAAAATGAGCACGTATTTAAAACAGCAGGATGTTCAATTTTACTTGTTATAATATGATTTCCTTTGTGTTTATTTGCAAATGCAATTCCTTTTATAATCATATTATTGCTTTCGCTACCACAACTCGTAAAATATAATTCATTAACTTTGCAACCTAATATATTTGCCATTTTCATTCTATAAATATTTATGACTTCTTTATTTGATTTTCCAATACTATATATAGAAGAAGGATTTCCATATTCCTCATTAAAATACGGTATCATTGCTTCTAAAACCTTTTTATCAACTGGCGTTGTTGCAGAATGATCAAAATATTTTATTTTCATTTCACACCTTCCTCCACTCTTAATTTATAACAATTATTTCTTTATATACTATGTAAAATTTTGAAAAATGTGAAAATAAAAAATCCCGAGATTTATTCTTCTCGAGATTCCCATCTTTTTATTTTAATATCTTTATATTTATTTAAAATTTCCATATACTTTTGATAGTCTTCTTCCCAAAGTGCATCTGGCACTTTTCCAAAAGCATCAAAAATAGTATCTGCCTCTTTCAAAAACAATACTTGTTGTTGAGGAGTTAACTTTTCATATTTTATTGAAAATGCATATAATTTATTTAAAGTATCATTTGCTTTTATAAAAGACACAAAGTCATTAACTTCCATTCCAGCCATTTTTATTTGGTAAACTGCAAGAAGTGCTAAAAGCAATGCCATTGTAACTAAAACGCAAATTATTAGTATTGCTATCAAAAATAACACCTATCTTTCTTTTGTTAAAACTAAAAAAATTATAACATATAGTTTTTTTTTAATCAATATCTTGTAAAATTTTTATTATATGATATCATTTGGTTTGTATTTTAATTTTTTAAAGAGGTAAAAAATGGAATCAAAAAAATTTAAAGACATAAAAAATGCTGGTCTTGCTGGAATAATAGGAAATATATTCTTACTATTAATAAAAGGAGCAATCGGAATAATAACACACAGTCAATCTATGATTGCAGATAGCGTTAATAGCGCCTCTGATATTATAGCTTCTCTTATGACTTTTATTGGTAATAAAATTTCAAGCGAACCAAAAGATAAAGATCATAACTTTGGTCATGGAAAAGCAGAATACATCTTTTCTTTATTTATAAGTATAACTATGATTTTAGTTTCTGTAAAATTATTAACAGATTCTGTTGTTTCATTAATAAATAAATCTTATTTTGAATTTTCTTGGATTTTAATTATCGTTTGTATATTAACTATTGGTACTAAGCTAGGCTTATATATTTATACAAAAAATATGTTCAAAAAATATGATAACATACTACTAAAATCCAATTATAAAGATCATAAAAATGATTGCTTAGTTACTACTTGTACTTTAATTTCAATCATATTTGGATATTGGGGCATTTACTGGGTTGATGGTATAGTAGGTATTGGTATTTCAATTTGGATTTTAATAACAGGTATTGGTATATTTAATGAAAGTTATAACATTCTTATGGATGTTTCATTAGACGAAGAAACAAAGAAAACAATTATTGATTTAGTTAAACGTCATGATGATATAAAAAACTGTTATAATTTATATTGCGCTCCTGTCGGTTATAAATATTTAGTTGTATTTACCATTGCTGTAGATGGAGATATGACAACTTATGATAGCCACAAACTAGCAAATCATTTAGAAAAAGATGTTGAAAAATTAGATAAAATTGATAAAGCAGTTGTTCACGTTCATCCAGTTAATTTAGATTAATAAAAAAAGGGCCCAAATATAATATTGGGGCTCTTTTTATTTTTTTATATTAAAGGATTACAAAATTAACTGCTATTTTATTATTATTTTTCCATCTTCAACTAAAACTCTATATTTATCATTTTCTTCAATTTTTTTATCTAATATAAATTCCGCAATTTTATCTTCAATATAATTTTGAATTACTCTTCTAACAGGTCTTGCTCCATAATTTTTATCTGTTCCCTTTTGTTCAATAAAATCTTTTATACTTTCATCAAAATCAAAGTAATAATTTTGATTGTTTAATCTTTTTAACACTTTTCTTAAATTTATATCTATAATTTTTCTTATATCATTTGAATTTAATTTATTAAAAATTACGATTTCATCAATTCTATTTAAAAACTCCGGTTTTAATTCTCTTTTTAATTCATTCATCACTAAACTTTGTATTTCATTATATTCATCTTTTTCTGATAATTCATTATTCGAAAAACCTAACTTTTTCTTCTCTGTTATATTTCTAGCACCTATATTTGAAGTCATTATTATAACTGTATTTTTAAAACTTACAGTTCTTCCTTGACTATCTGTTAAAATTCCATCTTCTAATATTTGGAGTAATATATTCATAATATCTAAATGAGCCTTTTCTATTTCATCAAATAAAATTACAGAGTATGGCTTTCTTCTTACTTTTTCTGCCAACCCATTTGATTCTTCATATCCAACATATCCTGGAGGTGAACCAATTATTTTCGATACAGAATGAGCCTCCATATATTCTGACATATCCAGTCTTATCATTGAATTCTCATTACCAAATAAATTTTCTGCTAAAGCTTTAGTTAATTCTGTTTTTCCAACACCAGTTGGGCCTAAAAATAAAAATGAACCAATTGGTCTATTGGGATCTTTCAAACCAATTCTCCCTCTCCTAATTGCTCTGGAAACAGCTGAAATTGCATCTTCTTGTCCCACAACTCTTTTATGAAGTGATTTTTCTAAATTCTTTAACTTTTCATTTTCACTTTCTGTTATCTTGTAAATTGGTATTCCTGTCCATCTTGATATTATTTCTTCTACATCTTCTTTTTCAATATTTATTATTTTTTTAGTATTTCTGTTTTTCCATTTTTCATTTTCATCTTCTAATTTTTCAATTAAATTTCTTTCCATGTCTCTTAACTTAGCTGCTTTTTCATAATTTTGAATATTAATAGCTTCTTCTTTTTCTCTTACTATTTTCTCCAATTCTTTTTCCATATCTTTTAAATACTCCGGTTCAACAGATGACTTTAACTTTATTTTACTGGCTGTTTCATCAATTAAATCAATTGCTTTATCCGGCAAAAATCTATCATTTATATATCTACTTGAAAGTTCAACTGCAGCTACAATTGCATTATCTGTTATTTTCACATTATGATGTGCCTCGTATTTATCCCTTATTCCTTTTAATATTTGTATTGTATCTTCTTTATTTGGTTCTTCAATATAAATCGGTTGAAATCTTCTTTCTAACGCTTGATCTTTTTCTATATATTTCCTATATTCTTTTATTGTTGTTGCACCAACAACTTGAATCTCTCCTCTAGCTAAAAGTGGTTTTAAAATATTAGCTGCATCAATCGCCCCTTCTGCTGCACCAGCTCCGACAATTGTATGAATTTCATCAATAAATAAAATTATATCTTCTGCTTTTTTTACCTCCGCTAAACATTTTTTTACTCTTTCTTCAAAGTCACCTCTATATTTAGCTCCAGCAACCATTGATGTTATATCTAATGTAATTACTTTTTTGTTTTTCAAATTTTCTGGTATATTTCCATTTATAATCTTTTGTGCTAATCCTTCAATTACTGCAGTTTTACCAACACCTGGTTCTCCGATTAAACATGGATTATTTTTTATTCTTCTAGATAGAATTTCTACAACTCTATCTGTCTCTTCGTTTCTTCCAATAACCGGATCTAGCTTTCCTTCTTCTGCTTGTTTAGTTAAATCATTCCCATATTGATTTAAATTTTGAAGATTAGAATTTTGATTTTGTTTTTCTTGCTTTTCTTGATTTATTTCATTCATATTTTCTTCAAATTCATTTAATGTTTTTGCGATATCTGAATACAATTCATCTTCTTCAACATCTAAATCATTTAAAATTCTAATAGCTAAACTATCATTTTCTTTTAATATTCCTACTAATAAATGTTCTGTTCCTATAAAATTTGAACTTAATTTTTTGGCTTCTAAATATGCATTTTCTAAAATCTTTTTGGTTCTAGGAGTAAATCCTAAAACAGAAAAATTTTCTTTTATTTGAGCACCTAATAATTCTTCAATTTTATCTAAAATATCTTCAGACATAACGCCTTGATTTTTTAAGACTTTACTTGCAACTCCATTTTCTTCACAAGCAAGACCATATAATATATGTTCTGTTCCTATATAACTATGTCCTAAATCAACAGCAAGTTCATTGGCAATAGAAAGAACCTTTTCTCCACTTTTTGTGAATTTATATACCATAATAACCTCCATAAAAAAAGTTATTATTAATATACTCATAATATTTTGTTTTTAAACTAAAAAAAGACAGATTTTTAGTCTGTCTTCAATTTTATTTATTTTATAATCCAAATACCATAGTTGATATTGTAAAGAATAATAGTACAGAGACTGTATCTACGACTGTTGTAAGCAATGGTGATGCCATTAAGGCTGGATCTAATTTTAATTTTTTAGCAAGTATTGGTAAAATTCCACCTAATTGTTTTGCTAATACAACAGTAAACATTAATGTCAATGAAACTGTAAATGCAATTTTTATATCATTATATTGAATCATTATTCTTATACTATTAACAATCGCTAATGCTAAACCTACAATTAATGCAACTATAAATTCTTTTAACATTACTTTAAAAATATCTTTTGTACTAATTTCATCAACAGCTAATCCTCTTATTGTTAATGTAGAACTTTGAGATCCACTGTTTCCTCCTGTACCCATTATCATTGGAATAAATGCCACAAGTATTGGAAGTGAAGATATGGCAGCTTCAAAATTTTCTATAATTGCTCCAGTAATCATTGATGAAATCATTAATATTAAAAGCCATACAATTCTATTTTTTGCATGTTTAAATGCACTTGTTTTTAAGTAAGTATCATCAGATGGTGCAATAGCAGCCATTTTCTCGAAGTCTTCCATTGTTTCTTCTTGTAATACGTCGATAGCATCATCAATTGTAATTATACCAACTAGTCTATCTTCTTGATCTACAATTGGAAGTGCAATGCAATCGTATTTATCAAACATTTTGATAATCTCTTCTTGATCTTCTAATGTGTTTGCTTTTACAACATTCTCATCCATTATGTCTTTTACTAATTCTTCTCTGTCTGCAATTAAAAGATCTTTTATATCTATTATTCCTAATAATTTTCTATCTATTGATAAAACATAACAATTATAAACAGTTTCCTTTTTTAATCCTTTTTTCTTAATAAAATCAAATGCATCTTTAACTGTCATATTTTCTTTCAAATCAATAAACTCAGTTGTCATCAAAGTTCCTGCAGTATCATCTGGATATTTCAAAAGTTCATTTATTATTTTTCTGTTTGCCGGTTTTGTATTAGCTAAAATACGTTTTACAACAGTTGCTGGCATCTCTTCAATTAAGTCAACAGCGTCATCCATGTAAATTTCATTCATTACATTTTTTATTTCAGTATCTGTCAAACGATTTATTAACTTTTCTTGATCGTCAGAATCTAATTCAACAAAAACTTCTACTGCTTTTTCTTTAGATAGCAATCTATAAATCATTATTAAATTTTCATCATCAAATTCTTCTAGAATACTCGGGAAGTCAGCACTGTTTATTGTTTCTAAATATTTTCTTAAATCTTTAATTTTTTTATTTTCAATTAAATTTCTAATCTCTTCGATTATGTTTTCTTCTTTTTCTATTTCCATTACTGAATTCCTCCTATTCCAAAATCAAAATTTTTACATTTTTATACTTTAATTTTATCGTTTTTATTCAATTTACATTAATACGAATTATTAAAGTTTATGTAAATTCACCAACATTTTTATTATACTCTAATATTTCAAAAAAGTCAAGATTTGCCAATAAAAGTTGTTTACCACTTTAGTGTTGTTTTATATCTTTTTATTCCTTTTTTTATCTCTCTTTTTCTCGTTTTTTCACCTAATTATATTTTGTTTGTTTTTTTAAATCATATATATTATTTTATTTCAATTTTAATAAACATTATTAATGCTTATATTAACCATCAGTATTAATCACTTTACATAATGTATTTTTAGTGATATAATTGTCTATAGCAAAAAAATTTACAAGGAGGTTTTATTACTTTTGCAATCACATATAACCTTTTATATGTGTTCATATATATTTTTGTAACTGTTGACCTTTTCTTTTTAGAAAGGCAAGTGATTATATGAAAAAAATCTATAACATTATCAGCATTTTGGCTATCGTTGCATTTATCTTTGGAATTAAACATTTGTCTATTGTAAAAACAAATCCAATCGATGAATCAGTAAACTATCAGGATGAACTTTTTACTGAAGCTAGTATGTATACATTAGATTATTCTATAGTTGAAAAACTTGATTCAATTACAACAAAAACTTTAGACGCATCTCATATAGAACTTTATGGATACGAATATGAGTATGTTTTAAATTACGAAAATGAATTATTTCATCCTTTTAGCTTTCCTGGTTTTCCATACGATAATACACCAGCCAAATACAATCTTGATGACTTAGAATACTTTAAATTTAATAAAAGCCAAGAACGCATTATCGAAAAGTCCAAAAAACGAATTTCCAAATTGGTTGATGACTATTCAATTTTTTCAGACAAAGATTTTTTAAAACAAGGTATTGAAAACATTGAATTTTATCTTGTACGACATCCAGAACTTTTTAAAACAGATTATAACGCTGAACTTATTGCAGTTTATTATGAAGGATCAATTTACATTAACAAAGATTCAGTCAAAAACTTTTGTGAACATTCTGCATCACACGAATTGATTCATCATTTAAGACATTTAACCAATTATGGTGATGATTATTACAATATTGATCCTGCATATTCTGGATTACTTTTCGATGAAGTAATGACAGAAGTATTAACCGTATCTTCTAATCCATATTTACCAAAAAATCTAAACGGTTATCTTTCTTATACTTACAATGTTTATAGATATTTAGACATATTCAAAGAAGATGCCCTTAAAGCCTATTTCTATGGTTATGATGAGTTCTTTGAAAAATATGGTAATGAAAATTTCCTAATGGAGCACGACGCATTCGTCGCTTCATTTACTGGATATTCTAGCGAATATTATGACTTGCTGAACGATTTAACTATCGAAATTTTAAATAAAATCAAGCCAAATTCGTATAACTAAGTATATCCAATTCCATCTTTTTAATGATGATAAAAAAAGCAAAAGCCCACTCGAGATATTCTCAAGTGGGCTTTTGCTTTTTCAAAAGAAATATAAATCAATATATTTAACAAAAATAAAAAAATAGTAATACCTACATATTTGTAAGTACTACTATCTTTTATTGGTGGCTTCGAGTGGAATCGAACCGCTGACACGGGGATTTTCAGTCCCCTGCTCTACCAACTGAGCTACGAAGCCTTATATAAAAAATATCTAGTTTTTCAACTAGATATTTTTTGGCGACCTGGAACGGGCTCGAACCGTCGACCTCCGCCGTGACAGGGCGGCATTCTAACCAACTGAACTACCAGGCCAAATAAGTGGTGGTCGCTATTGGGATCGAACCAATGACCTCCTGCTTGTAAGGCAGATGCTCTCCCAGCTGAGCTAAGCGACCGTTAACTAGTTGACGAAAATTATTTTACTATATAATTTTTTATTTGTCAACACTTTTTTAAATTAAATTTTAATGGTGGGCAGAGATGGATTCGAACCATCGTACGCTCTCGCGGCCAGATTTACAGTCTGGTGCCATTAACCACTCGACCACCTGCCCATATGCATTGTTCTCTCAAGCACATGACTTATTATAACGGTTATTTGGTATCTTGTCAATACTTATTTTTTATTTTTTTAACTTTTTTTTAAACAACCGCCAAACACCATTCATTTCCGTTATTTTTAATTAATATTTTTATTCTCTTCTATATTATTTGAATTCTTTTCTACTTTATTTCTTATAACAGTTGTTTTATCATTAGTTATATCACCATTGCCATCTAACGAAATATATTCACCTAAATATGTTGGTTTTACTTTTAATATACATCCAAAAAAATCTTTATTTCTAGCAATCACTTCTCTTAATTCTCTATATGAAGCTCCAACATACCTTCTAGGATCTGAATTCACTCCATAAGCTTCTATATCCAATTGATTCGCAATATATAACGCTCTAAATAAATGATATTTTTGTGTAACAACAACTATTTTTTTGGCTCCGAATATTTCCTTTACTCTATAAATACTTTCATAAGAAGAAAAGCCCGCATGATCCATAAATATATTTTCTGAAGGCACTCCTTTTTCAATTGCATAATTTTTCATTACATTCACTTCATCATAATCAACCTTACCATGATCACCACTCACAACTATTTTGGCAGAAACATTTTCGTTATATAATGCAATTGCTTCATTTAATCTATCTTCAAGCATTGGACTTGGACTATTCCCCCATATTCCAGCTCCAAGAACAATAATACAATCAACACTATCTAATTGGGTTGCTTCTTTTCTACTTATAATTTGATTTTTGGTTGACATTGTAACAATTGTATTTATAATAAAAACTAAAATAATCGCAATTAATACTATAACTATCCCTATTATCAAAAACTTCTTCATTTGAATTCCACCTTCCTTAGGCATATATATTAATTATCTCTTTCTTCAAATTTATTGTATTTATCAACATTTTCTGTAAGCTTTTTAAAAAATACAATACAGGCAATTACTATTATATATATATACGTTAATTTATTAAGAGCATCATATACATCTATACCATTTTCTTTCATATAATTTTCTAAATCAATATAATAATTCCAACTATTATCATCTATTGATAAATTTTTATTTATTACAGTTATGTGATATCCATCTCCAGCATTTGTATCAAGAAAAATAATTTTAGCTTCATCTGAATTCAATCCACAATCACTTAATAATAATTCTAATTGTGCATCATCATTATTTATCATAATATAACAACCTAAAAAATCAATAAATATATTATATAAAATTAATGTAATTGGAATTATTACTAATACCACAATAAGAAAAACTTTTAAAAACTTTTTAATTATTTCCACTCTTTCTTACCTCATTCTATCTTTCTAGTCATAAACTTTCATGAACTCTTATTAGATTATTTAATTCTCTATTTAAATCCTCTTCGAAAATAGTTCCTTTTGCCAAATCGACATACCACTCTTTAGTTTCTTTTATATATTTGGCTTGAAATTCAGAACTTGCCATTGGTGCTTCTGATAAATTATGAATCCTATCTGCCAATTTCACCATTTTTGCAATATCATTATTTTTTATATTTTCAATATATTCTTTCATTATATAACCTTCTGTTTTAGAAACTAATCTAACAGCTTCTGCAACATCTTCATTTGACAATTCAATTATTTCATCATACGTTGCGTCTGTATCTTCTATTAGATCATGAAATAATCCCGCAAAAATATATTCTTCTGAAAAACCTTTATTTATCAACATATTTGCCACAGCTAGTGGATGCAAATAATACGGTGTCCCTTGTTTTCTTTTTTGATTTCCATGTTTTTGTTTTATAAATTCTATTGCTTTTTCTAAATTCATTTTTACCTCTTTTATTTATTATTCATATCATTTATTCTATAATGACCAGTAATTGGCCATGCGTATTCACTGTAAAATTTTAATCCATCTTCTTCTCTATTTGGTTGTCCTGCATTATGAATTATATATGGAATTCCCTCTTTATTTCTTTTGTCTGAAATAATACCAATGTGATCTTCGTTACTTGATTGAAATACAACAATATCTCCTGGCATCCATTCTTCTATTTTTGATAAATCAGTAGTTAAAGATATATGATTTTTTTCAAAATACACTTTTAAATTTTTTACTCTTCTAAAGTCTATATTAGGATCTGGTTTTCCAGCAACTCTTGGATAACTCTGCAAATTTTCTTTTATATCCTTATCAATCATATCTTTTAATGAATATCCTGCATTTTTTAACGCTCTCCATATAACATCAGAACAGACTCCTTCTGTATCTGGTGGATATCCACCACTGTAATATGCATCTTTATATTGTGGTTTGTTCTTTGCTTCAATTCTTGCGCCTTCCACAATGTCCGAATAATCATCAATATCATCATTGTCGAAATCCGTGTTACTTTTTATATCTTCAAAACCGAAATCTTTAGCATAAAAAATAGTTTGAGGTTTAATTATTGTTTCTGAATAATATATTATTGCATTCTTATATTCTAGCACGAATATAGTTAATGCTATCGTTATTAAGATAAAAATTAAACAAAAAAATATTACAAACCTTTTTCTCATATGTTTAGTTCCTCTCATTTTTAATAAGTATAAAAAGAACAATGACTCTATATAATGTTTATACCATAATTTAATCAATATCTCAATATTCTTATAGAGTTATTATAAATTTCGTTTTATTATAACTAGCAATTTTTAGAAAAAATTTTAAAATTTCTCTTGACATCGCATACTTATTAGTTTATAATAAGTCTTGTCGTTAGGCAACGCGCCCTTAGCTCAGTTGGTCAGAGCAACCGGCTCATAACCGGTGGGTCCAAGGTTCGAATCCTTGAGGGCGCACCAAAAACCAGTAGAGATACTGGTTTTTATTTTTTTATAAAACACTTTGGAAAGGCTGATTTTAAGCCTTTTTTTAGTTTTAATATTTTTAAAACTTTCTCAAAATTTTTTAGCCTTTTCAGGATTTTAACCCCAATTACACAACCAAATTTCAAAAAATCCCATTTTGGTTGTGCAAATCACCACCCCAAAGGCGAAAATGGGGGAACGATTGTTAGAGTGGTATTTCATGCTCTATAGAAGCTCAAATTTATTAATAAAATAAAAAAGCACCTTCTATAGAAGATGCAATAAACTTTTTCAGTTTCTAACACACAGAAACTCACAGAGTTTCTGTGTGAAAAAGACTAGAATAAATTCTAGTCTTTTTTGATAAGCAAATTGTAATTTGTTTATCTTAAATTATTAATCTCTTTTTGTAAATTAGCTAAAAATTTTCCAGCATGAGCGCCATCCATTTGAGTATGATGATATTGAAAGGAAAGTGTTAGATAATACTTAAATAATTTCTTTTTATATTTTCCCCAAATTATAAATGGATTATTAAATATACCACTATTCATTCCTACTGCACCATCAAGTTCTGTATCAATAATTGCAGAAGTACCAATTACCATACTATCTGTTAAATCTCTATCTATACAAGTTTGAGCCACTTCATTTGTATATTTTAAATAATCTTCATTATATTTTTTTAAGTCATCATTATATAAAATATCACACGAACTAACTTCGCCATCTTTATTTTTTACAATAGTATTTACAGCAATACTATCATATCGAATTAATTTATTTCCTACTGGAAGCATATAAAATTCTTCAATAGTTGATGCTGATTTTCCTATACAATAATCTAATAACATATTAAATTTTAATTTACTCTTTTTACTTTTTTTAATAAGTGGTGTAACATCTAATGTTTTGAAAAATGTTACCATTGGATTTGGAGCTTTCATCCATAATTCATAAGCTTTTGCTCTTTTTGTTTCTTTAGGATTTATTTCTTTCATTTTATTTCAAACCTTTCTATAAATTGTAACTTGTTTGTATGATTATTTCTTTTTTACCGGAACTTGTATTTCTGTTAAATAATCATCTTCATTTTCTTTATTCCAGCAACCATCAATATAGCACTCCCTTGGAAATTCTGTAATTTCATATCCATTATCCTCAATGTATTTTAAAATTGTGTTATAAGAATCTCTTAAGTTATTATAAGAACCCTTATGGTATACACATACTGCATTAATAGGTTTTAATTCCATAAATTTAATGATGTCATTTTCTAATCCTTTTTCTTGTACTGTTTCTACGTATCTTATTTTTATATCATTTTCTCTGTATTCACCATCTAAATAATTTACGTAGCAATATCCTGGTTCTGTACATTTTAAATTAGGATTTAATTTTAAGCACTCTTCTCCTGTACTTAAAACAAAACTTGCAAGTTCGCTATAATCTTTTATTACTCCTTCCCTATAATATGCAATACCTTTTGGTAATTCTTTAAATGTAATTTTACTTTCCATATTCATATCCTCCAATAAATAATTTATCTTTGAAAGCTGAATATGTTCTAAATCAAGATTATTTTTAATTTCTTTTTTTCTTATTTCTAATAACTCTTTTAAATCACAACCTTCTTGTACTTTTTTTATATCTTTAATAGACATTCCTATCTGCCTTAATGATATTATTTTAGATAAATCTATTAATTGACTTGTTTCATAATATCTGTACCCTGTTTCTTTATCAATATAAGCTGGTATTAATAAATTTTCTTTTTCATAATATCTTAAAGTTTTTACTGTTGTTTTTGAAAGTATTGAAAATTCTCCTATTTTATACATATATTTCGCCTCCTAAATTATTTATACAGTGTACCCTAAAGGGAGAGTCAATAGTTTTTTATTTATTTTTATAAATTTCAAATTTTGCGACAAATTACTATTTATCGATTAGTATAATATCATAATAATACGGCAATTTCAATTTTCCTATTCAATTACATTTATTTCAAATTTTGTCTCCATTTTAAATCAAAACGCTTATATATTAATACTTTCAAAAGACAAGAATGGCTGGTACTTCAAAAAATTAATAAAAAAATCGATTAGTTGTTTTTAACTAATCGATACTTTATACATTTGTTATTTAATTATCTTTTTACACCAAGTACGTTTATTACATTTAGGACATTTTAAATGACGAGTAGTTCCTCTATGCATTGCCCACAACGCTTCTGAATATGTAGGCACAATTTCATAACCACAATTTTTACATTTATAAGCACCAACGCTTACTTCAAGTTTTAATGCGTAAAAACAAGGTAACAAAAATACTATACAGATTCCAAGAATTGTGATAACTTGTCCAACACCTTCAGGAATCATAAAAGCTGCAATAAAGATACCTATTATTAGAGCTATTATACTTACTCCCATAATTACCCACATAGAAGTCCAGATTGTTCTATTTTTTTGTTCTATTTGTTTCGCCATATCAAGTAAAATTTGTTCTTGTTTCTCATTTTTACTTTCCATACAAATCATCTCCCCACTTAATAATTCATTTACACTTATTTTTAATTCTTTACACAAATCAAGCATTATTGATGAATCAGGCATTGTTTTTCCATTTTCCCATTTTGATATCGCTCTATCAGTTATATTTAATTTTTCTGCTAATTGCATCTGAGTTAAATTATTCTTTTTTCTGCATTCTGCTATAAATTTTCCAATTTTAATCTGATCCATTATATTTTCCTCCTTTAATTTAAGTATAAATTATTATCATAAAAAAATACACATACCATTGGTTGAATAGAGTGTTTTTTTATATCAACTAATGGTTGAATATTTATAATTTGCCTTACAAATTGTAATTTATTGATATTATATTAAATTTTAAAATATAAATTATTTATTTTCTTTTAATATATTTTTAACCGAAAAATATGTAATTATAAAATATCCTCCATATATCATTATGATTATTATTGCGGTTACTATAATAGATAATGTCATACTAAAAAGTTCTGCTTTCATAATGAATAAATCTAATATTTTAATACAAACCATTATACCAACAATTGAATGAATAATAGCTATTAGTAATGGAAACATAAAGAATATTCCTGTTTGTTTAAATAATGCTCTATTAATCATTTTCTCATCTGCTCCAAGATTTCTAATCATATTGAATCTTTCTTTATTATCAGTACACTCTGATAGTTCTTTTAAAGCAAGAATAGCAGCACCTGAAATTAAGAAAACTATACCTAAATATATTCCTATAAATGAAGCCATAGCTGATAAACCTATACATGATTCTTTAATATTGATTTTAGTCTCACCATCAACATCTACAAATGCTGGTAAAAGATCTCTACTAATATATAGATTTTCTTCGAATTTAGCTATTTTATCTTGGTTTTTAATTTTATAATTACCAACTAAACAATTAATATATTGATTTTTTTCATCAACAATTTCATCTGCTACAACAAATATTCCATAATTTGTTTCCATACTACTTATTTCAACAAATCCGTCAATACATTTATCATATTTTGGTTTTAATTTATTACCAAATATTTCAATAGTAGCATTATCATTAAGAACAATATTTCTTAAATCTACAGATTGATTATAATTAGAAACTATTATATATTCGTCTTTATTTAAATATAATTCTTCATTACCAAAATAATGTTTAACTTTATTATATTCACTTACTTTCATAATATATTCTTTGGTATCATAT
>JAZRKN010000002.1:0-60531 GCA_045646345.1 Candidatus Scatovivens sp.
ATTTATGGGTAGCAAGTAATAGATGCGTGGCTGGCAGGCCAACAAAAAATCCCCCTTATGCTCCAAGGGGGATAAATTTTTTTATGCTTCAAAAATAAGGGTAAAAGGTCCGTCGTTTTCAATAGAAACCTTCATATCTGCACCAAAAATTCCTTTTTCCACATGAATTCCTTCTGATTCGCATTTTTTCAAAAAATATTCATATAATGGCTCTGCTATTTCTGGTCTTGCTGCATTTATAAAGCTTGGTCTATTTCCACTACTCATACTGTCTGCATATAATGTAAATTGAGAAATTATTAAAAGTTCTCCTCCAACATCTTTTAAAGACAAATTCATTTTTTCATTCTCATCTTCAAAAACTCTTAAATTGCATAATTTTCTTGCTAAAATATCCGCTTCTTTTTCAGTATCACTGTGTGTTATACCACACAAAACCATAAAACCTTTTTCTATTTTTCCAACAATTTTACCATCAACTTCAACTTTAGAATTTAAAACTCTTTGTACTACTAATTTCATTATTTATTTTCCTCATTATTTTCTGCATTGTTTTCTTCATGATATTCTTCGTTATTTTCATTTGAAGTATTTTCTGCATTTTCAACATTATTTACTTCAATAACTTCAGCTTCTTTTACATTTTCTGGTTCTTCTTTTACTTCAACTGTTTCTTGTTTAGGCTGTTCTTTCCCACATTTGCAGCAGAAACGATCTCCTAAATCTAGTTCTTCAGCACATTCAACACATTTTTTAGTATTTTTTAAAGCTAATATTTCTGTTTCTATTTTTGCAATATCATCTTTTGCTTTTGATATTTCATCACATTTTGCTGTTACTTCTTCTTTTGATACATCTTTTCCATCTTTTACTTCTATATAAACAATTTTTCCAATATCTTTATATAAATCTTCTATTTTGTCTTTTAAATCACAAATTTTCCCTTTTAATTTTAATTCCTCAGTAATATTAACAGCTTTTTCTTTTGTTGCTTGATATGTTTTACTTGCTTTTTTTCCTAATTTATTAAAAAAATCCATTTCATATTCCTCCTATAATACAATTTATTATTCCCACATTTATACTATTTCTATTCTTCTTTTAATGTTCTTGTCATTAAATTTTCAACTGCAGTTTTTGGGTCTAATCCGTTATATAAAACATCATACACTGCATTTACTATAGGCATCTCTACATTGTATTTTTTTGCTAATTTATAAGCAACATCAATATTATCAACACTTTCAATTGTCATTCCAATTTCTTTTCTTGCTTCTTCAATTGTATGACCTTTTCCTATCATAACACCAGCTCTTCTGTTTCTACTATGTTGACTTCCACAAGTTACTATTAAATCACCAAGACCTGTTAATCCATAAAATGTTTTTTCTTGACCTCCCATTGCTGTTCCTAATCTTGCAATTTCAACTAATCCTCTTGTTGCTAAAGCAGCAAATGTATTATCTCCTAATTCTAATCCAACAGAAATACCAGCACAAAAAGCGATTATATTTTTTAGCGCAGCTCCTAACTCTACACCTCTAACATCTTTTGATGTATATAATCTCATTTTTGGACTTTTAAAAGCTTCTACAACTGCCATTTTTAACTCTTCACTTTCTGAAGCAACAACTAATGCTGTTGGTATATCTAGTGAAACTTCTTCTGCGTGACTTGGTCCAGATAATATTCCACATCTAATGTTTGGTAGTTCTTCTTTCATTACTTGATCTAAAGTTAAATTAGATTCTGCTTCAAAACCTTTTGAGCACATTACCAACATTTGATCTTCTTTTACGAAATCTTTATATTGTTTTATAGTATTTCTAACGAATTTTGATGGTGTTACATGTAAAATGATTTCTGCCCCATCTAATACTTCTTCAAAATTTGTTGAACAAACAACACCTTCTGGAACAATTGCTTTTGGTAAAAATATACATTTTCTATCTACATTAATAGATTTCATTTCATCTTCATTAAAAGACCATAATCTTACTTCATTTCCATTATTTGCCAAATAAATTCCTAACGCTGCTCCCCAGCTTCCACTTCCTATTATTGCTACTTTACTCATCTACACATCTCCTTTTTAGTTTTATTTAATTTTTTATAATCTTATTTAATAAATATATCTATATAAAATTCAATAGCGGGCTTAATTAAAAGTCCGCTTATTGTTTACTCTCAAACTATTTATTTTCTTCTTTGTTTTCTTCAATAGCAGTTTCATTTACTGTTTCTATTTTTTCTTCAACTTTTTCTGTTTTTTTATTTTCTACAGGTTCTTCTTTTTTCACTGTAGCTTCTTTTTTCTTAAAGCTTAATTTATTTTCAGTTCCATTTATAATTCTTTTTAAATTACTTCTATGATTATATATAACTAATGCAGCAAGTAATATTCCAAAAATTATAAAACTAAAATCAAAATCGATTCCACCAATATAAGAATCTCTTATGAACATTGTTAATACAGCAAATAAAACAGATGCTGATATTGACCCTAAAGAAACAATTCTAGTTAAAGCCATCAACGAAAGAGCAAATACTAAACAAATTAAACCAATTTTCCAGTTTACTATTAGTATTACACCTAAACTTGTTGCTACACCTTTTCCTCCTCTAAATCCAAAGAATACTGGAAATGTGTGCCCAATTACAACTGCTAATGCCGCTATTTCTACGACAATTGCAGAATTTGCTGATTCTCCAGCAATTACTCCAACAAGTAATGCTATTAAAACTGAAACAACACCTTTTAATATATCACAAAGCAATGTTAATGCTGCCGCTTTTTTACCAACTGTTCTTAAAACATTTGTTGAACCAGCATTACCACTTCCTTTTTCTCTTACATCAAAACCAGCCATTTTTTTACTGATTATTACTGAAAAATTAACGCTACCAATTAAATATGCAATTACTGCCATTACAATATATGCTACCATATATTTTTCCTCCTAAACTTTTTTTCTATTGTTTCTTTATTCCATAAATTTATCTATTATTTATTTATGAAAAACTCTAGCCTTATAATATTATAAAATCCCTTTATAGTCAATAATTTGTTGACAATTTATACTATCAGTCAGTTCATTTTTTATAAACAAAAAACCTAATTACTTATAAAAGCAATTAGGTTTTCTTTTATTCAACTTCTGCAGCTGTTATCTTTTTTTGTCTCATTTTTTTTATATATTCTAATATTTTGTGAATAGAATATCCTATCATAACAATACCAAAAATTATCATCAATGGATATGTTGCAGATAAGTACATCGCAGTAATAACATTAGCGTTAAAAGCTGTTTCATAAGCGATTCCAGCCACCAATGTTAACATCGCCCCCAATATTCCAGATATAGCAACCCACATTTCAAGATTTTCAAATTTTTTCTTAAATATTTGTATTATTACAACAATAGAAAGTATAACATAAATACCAATTCCAGCCACAAATACTACTGTAGATAAAGTTTTATATATATTAATTAAATTATTTATAGTATTAACTCTTGTAATTATGCCATTTGCATAATTTTCCATATTATCAAAATGATATACATTTTCCTTTGTTTCTGGATCTACTAATAAAAATTTATTTCCAGTATATTTAGCATATTTTTTATAATAATCTTCATAACCTTCTTTATACTCTAATTTTCTTCCTTCAAATGCTATATCATAATAACTTTGAAGAGCCTCAAACACGTGAGAGACTTCATCAAATACCTTTTGGACAGACTCCATCTTATCAGTTTTTACATCTTCTTTTTCTAGTAAACCTTTTTCTAAAGCATCTTCAATTTGAATATGCAAAGTATAACAAAAATTATTTATATTTTTAGCATTTGTGTAATATCCAGCTTCGCTTAAAGCGCCTTTTAACGCCCAAGGAAACCATCCATTGGCAACCTCTCCATCTAGTGGCGTACTATCTATTAGTGAGTATCCAAAAACTAATTCTGATAATCTTGGATGAATACCATCTAAGCAAGTTACTTCAGCAACTCTTCTTAATTTTTCAGTCGTAAAATCTATATTATCATAATAATCATATTTTTTTACTTTTCTTAAGCTTTTCATTGCTTTATTATATTCTTCGTTATTATAAACAGTATAAACGCCAAAATGTTTATAATTTTGATAGCACAAAACATTTCTATAAACAAATGTTACACATACCGGAATAACTAAAATCAATAAAATTTTAAAAAACTCTTTATTTATCTTTTTATTTTTAGCAATTACCCCAACAATTGTTGATATTGTCATAAAAATTATAAATGGCAACATCCAAATAGAATCTTCTCTTGTATACCAAAACAAAGCTAGGAAAATTCCTGTACCAATTGAAGCAAAAAATTTCTTCCAAAAACTATTTTCATCTCTTGTAAAAAACATATATATATAACCAGAAATAATAAGTATTGAAAATGATGGAACAATTGCATTTCTGTATACCCTTTGCATTACTTGATAAGAATACATTATCGGAACAAATAATGTTGTTGTATACAATACAAATAAAAATGCTTTGTTCTTTATTTTTTTACCAATCACATAAGTTAATATTAAACATGCTATTATATAAAAAACAGTCATCATCGTTATATAATCTAACTTTATAAAATAACAAAAAGCTAAAAGTATTGGAAAGGATAGTCCTTTTGATATAACTACATCTGTATATGGACCAACCCAATTACCATTTACCAAATTTTCTGTAATATTAATCATTAACATATCATCAATTCCAAGTTCAACATTAGCTACGATTGGCAAATCATATACTAACATTAATCTTAATACAGAAACTATCAAAATGGATATAATAAATATAACTAAACTTATTTTATTCTTCATAATATAACCTTTCAGCTAAATTAATTTTCGTTTTCACCTTTTTCTCTAATTATTAATCTAATTGGAGTTCCTTCTAATCCAAAGTTATTTCTAAAGCAATTTATCAAATATCTTTGATATGAGAAGTGGAATAATTCTTTATTATTAACAAATATTACAAATGTTGGTGGTTTAGTAGAAGCTTGTGTTCCATACATAATCTTCAATCTCTTACCTTTATCAGTAGGTGGTTGAACAACTGCAATCGCTTCATTTATAACTTCATTTATAACTGCTGTTGAAATTCTTTTTGCATTTTCTGCAGCAACATTATTTATCATTTCAAATAATTTATTTACTCTTTGACCTGTTTTAGCAGAGATAAATATAACTGGTGCATATGATGCATAAGAAATTTTTTCATAAACTTCTTTTTTATATTTTTCTAATGTTCCTGTTTCTTTTTCAAATTCATCCCATTTGTTTACAACAATTATAATACCTTTACCAGCTTCATGAGCTTCTCCTAATATTTTAGCATCTTGGTCTGTTACACCTTCTAACGCATCTATTAAAACTAAACAAACATCAGCTCTTTCAATTGCAAAAAGTGTTCTCATAACACTAAATTTTTCAATTGATTCATTTACTTTAGCTTTTTTTCTAACACCTGCAGTATCGATAAAAGTATATTTCCCAAATTCATTTTCAAAATTAGAATCTATCGCATCTCTAGTAGTTCCCGCAATATTACTTACAATACTTCTATCTTCACCTAAAATTTTATTTACTAGTGATGACTTACCAACATTTGGTTTTCCAATTATTGCTACTTTAATTCTTTCGTCATCACTTTCTTCATCATTTTTAGGAGGCAAATTCTCATAAATACAATCTAATAAATCTCCAATTCCAATTGCATTGGCAGCAGATACTGGATGTGGTTCACCAAGTCCTAAATTATAAAATTCATATAATTCTGCTGGTGGTTCTCCATAATTATCTGATTTATTACAAGCCAAGATTATTGGTTTATGAGATTTTTTTAGCATCATTGCAATTTCCATATCAGCAGCTGTAACACCTTGTTTTATATCTGTTAAAAATAAAATAACGTCAGCAACACTTATTGCAATATTCGCTTGCTCTCTCATTTGTGAAACAATAATATCATCAGATTCTGGTTCTATACCACCTGTATCTATTAATGTAAATTCTCTATCTCTCCAAGAAGTATCAGCATAAACTCTATCTCTTGTAACTCCTGGAGTATCTTCTACTATTGAAATTCTTTGACCTACTACATAATTGAAAAATCTTGATTTACCAACATTTGGTTTTCCAATTATTGCTACTATTGGTTTAGACATTTTATATTCCTCTCCTCACAATTATTCTCTTATTTTTGCTTGTATATTATATCTTATTTCCCGCTATTTTTCAAGCTTTCTTCAAGTATTTTACATAATATTATCAATTTAACTTAATATTCTTTTTTATAAAATCCATTAATTTTGTAAAAAATGATTTTTTCACTTCCGGCACTACTGCATTTACTTCTATTTTTTCTGCCTTAATTTCAGATTGATTAGATAAATCTTTAAATAAATATTCTTTAAATTCATCTTTTTCTACTTCAGTTTCAGTTAAATATTTTCTATAGACATAAGCTAACATATCATAGGTTTCTGGTAAAAAATTTTGTTCTTCTAATTGTTTACTCTCATCAAATTTAAAATCATAATACATATCATGACCTTGATATATTGCTTCTATAAAATCTGGTTCTATTTTATAAAACTCCTCATCTGGAATATATTTAAAAACCTCTAACATTTCTGTACATACTTTAGAAAAATTATTTTCTTTAATGTCCATCTTATTTCTCCTATCTAGTTGTATATGGATCAGACAAATCCATTTTTGTATCTATAGTTGGAATAGTTTTGGTAGGTTCATTAGATTCTTCTAATGATTTTTCTTGAGCCAACTCTCCTACAACAATTTCTTCAAGCACAAGTTTTGAACTTTTTCCAGCATTTTTTCTTTCTTTCATCGCTTTTTTACAGTTACTCACAAGTTCTGTTATTTTTTCTAGCGCTTTTGGATTTGTTTTTTGTGCTAATCTAATTCCTATTTCTTTTATACTATATTTGTCACCAATTTCTGATAAAGTCCTACCATTTATATATCTTTGTTCTTGAGCATATCTTATTTGATCAATTTCTCTTTCGTTTCTTAAAGATTGATAAAAACATTTGCCAGCAGCTGTCAAATCACCTTTTCCCCTTTGATATGCCATTTCATATTTTAATAATTTATTACTATTTTTTATAAAAGCTTCATAATAAATTTGATCATTTGTATAATCGCCTTTTAATAATTCTCTAGGAACAGAATTTATATTTGGTGCTTCATATCTTAGCATTTTATCTTTCAATTCTGGAGTTAAAAACAACATATCTTCATAGTCTATAACAAATAAATTTCCTTGATAATCCGAAAACTCTTGTCCAAATTGTTCATTAATCCCATCTTGGCTTGGATATATTGTAGAAAAATCCATTTTATGATCTATAGTTCCTAAATTTTCAGCTTTTATATCAAGCCACAATCCTCCAGCATCTCTAACTAAATTATACATTTCTTGCGTCATAGATTCTGAAACATTTCTCGTATTTGCTCTTTGAGATACATATAATCCCAAATCCATTTTTCCTTCTGTTCTTGAATATTTTTTTAAATCTTGTTTATATACCGGTGACAATCTATATGGATTTTCATACACTTCTTCTGTTGTATTTCCAATTTTTATTACAGCGTCACCAACACCAATACAAGAATATCTCTGTCCAAAGCCTAAATAATCAATTTCTTCTAACGTTAATCCTTGAGCTTCAGCCAATTTTTCCATTTGTTCCAATATAACTTCATAGTCTTGTTCATCTATTTTCCTAGCTGATGATCCCACAAAAAACTCTTCTAAAAAATATCTTTTCATATTTTCTTTCGAGAAACTTCCATATTTTTTAGTTATTAATTTAGTAATTTTATCGTTTGCTTGTATCCCCATTATTTTTCCTTAATTATCTTTTTTTTAATATATATGCCGCTAATCCTATAAAAGAAGTTATAGAAATTAGCATTGAAATTTTCATTGGCATAGTTCCTTCATATTCAACTTCTAATTTTGCTGAATCATCTTTTCCCATGGCAATACCTAAAAAACCATTTTCTGTTTCAAACGTATCAATAATCATTCCATCAAGCCTTACTTGATATCCTGGATAATAAATATATGGTAATTCAAATATAGTATATTCTTCATCTCCAGTAGTAATGTCTGCAACATATTTTCCATTTATTTTTTCTTCATTTTCAATAATTGCTTTTCCTTTTAACACATATATCACTTTTTCTCTCGAAGCAACATAAAATCTATTTTTATATGCATTTACTGGTAAGTATTCAGCTTTTCCAATTCCTGCAACAGTTTCTACTTCTCTCCCAGAAACATTTCCCAAATCATAATTTTCTATATTAGCTAAATTATCGCTAGAATAGCGAACTAAAATATTATAAAAAGCTAAAATATAAAATATTGAAATTATCGATAATACCAAAACATCTTTAAGTGAAAATTTCTTTATTATTGTTCCCATGTTCATGGCACTTACTACACTCAAGAAAAACGCAGCCATCATTATCATTCTCCATGGAAATTGAATAATTGATAATTGATTTGGTAAATATTTCCAAGGGAAATATTTTGTTGCCATCCATAGGGAAACTAAACCACATACTAAGAAAAATATATAAGTTTTCTTCAATTCTGGTTTTAATAATGTTAATGTCATTGCAGAAAATGCAAGCATTATTAAAATGTGTGGTCCTAATTCAAACACATAATCAATTCCATTATTTGCAGTAACAAATAATTGAGTTAATTTTAATCCATGTCCTGCAGTTATCTCAGAGGTAGACATCATACCATCTTCATAAACTTGATAATTTGCAGACATTTTTGTCTCCATCAAAGGTATCCAATAAAAACTAGTTACCAATAAAATAAATGTAATATTTATTAGCAATCCTTTTCTAACTTTCGAATCTTTTAGTCTTTCTATATTAATTAATAAATATACAAATGAGAAAATAGCGACAATTGCTGTAGATAAATTATGTGTTAATATCAACCCAATTGCTCCAATCGCTAAATAATAATTTTTATCTAATGTATTAAACAAATTATATAATCCCAAAAATACCAAAGGAATAAATACAAACGCTGTATATTCACCTAACGCATTTCTGGTATATAAATCTGTCAAATGATATGGAAATGTCATATATAAAACACTTCCTAAAATCGCAACTTCATTATTTCTTGTAAAATTTTTCAAAAACTTATACATAAAAAGACCAGATAAAAACATCGCAATAACTGTAAATAATTTATATGCCACAAGATAATTTTTAACCAAAAACCTTATAGCAATTATTCCGTACGTTGTAAGTGGTCCATAAAATAAATTCCAAGAATAACCATAGCTATTTGTAAAATTAGATATTACATTTGGAAACAACCAATTCTCTTTTATAGATTCAGTCGTTCCATATGCTCTAGCAATATGTTGTATTCCATCATCACAATAAATATCGATTTGTGAACTTAAAAGAGGACTTCCAATTAGTAAAGCTACAATAACAATAATAAGAACATCTATTAAATTCCTATTTTTTAACATTTTTTCTTTCATATTAATCCCTTCTTTCGGCTATTAATAATACAATTGCCCCTTTAAAAATTCATCTTCTTCAACTAATTTTTTTACATCAAAAATTTTATATTTTGTAGAATCTTCTCTTACTATAACATTCTCTATTCCTGCATTTATAATAAACTTTCTACACATCAAACAAGGAGCAGCTCCTTCTTCATACTCATGTGTTTCTGTTCTATACCCAACCAAATACAATGTTGCACCTAACATATCATTTCTTGAAGCACTAATTATCGCATTTTGCTCTGCATGAACAGATCTGCATGCATCATATCCTCCATGTCTTTGATCTGGTAACAATTTTTTCTTTGTACAAAATCCAATATCGCAACAATTAGTTCTTCCCCTTGGTGCTCCATTATATCCTGTTGCTATAATTTGATCATTATTTACAATTACAGCTCCATATTTTTTTCTCAAACAAGTAGCTCTAGAAGCAACTGTTTCTGCTATATCTAAATAATAGTTTTGTTTATCTATTCTATTTTCCATAATTTTTACTAAAATATCGAAATATTTTCCTTTCTAAAATTACATTTTTTTGCACTTTTTTACTCCAATATTTTATAATAAAAACCATATAATGTCAAAGAAAAATAAGTGCAATTTTAAGCAATCAAAATTATTTTTGGCAACAAAAAAAGACATATAAAATATGTCTTTTTAAAGTTTAAATTATTCAGCTTTTTTTGCTATAACTTCTTTTCCATCATAGTAACCACAGTTTGAACATACTGTATGTGGTCTTACTGGTTGATGGCAATGTGAGCATACTGCTACGTTTTCTTCTTCTAATTTCCATGTTGATCTTTTTAAACCTGTTCTAGCTTTAGACCATCTTCTTTTTGGTTGTGCCATTTCAAAATCCCTCCTTTAGTGACTTTTTATATATGTCAAAATAAAATTTATTCCTTAAAGTTACTAAAATAGTATACAACCAATTTATGCGTTTGTCAAGCTTTTTTTATTATTTTTAATGCTTGTTGGAATTATTATGCCTGCATTTTTTCCAACATAATCAAATGTACCAAATTGGCTCTTTCCTCTTTCTAATATTATTTGATTTTCTAATTTTTGATTTTCTATTCTATAAAAGTTTATTTGATTTCTAATATCACCAAATATTCCTTTTGATTTTTCTTGATGAACTATTGGTAAAAATGATTGTCCTTTATCTATTTTTTCGCAAGCTAATACATAAACTTGTTCTTCTGTTACTTTTTCTTCTTTGCTACAAGTTCTTTCAATTTTATCATAAATATATTGCATTTCTTTAGTAAAATTTCCACCCAAATTAGAAATAGCACAAGCATATAAATCAGCCATCATATCTTTAGGCTCGTATTTATCTTTTCGCTCTATTTTTTCTGTCTGTAATAATTCAATTCTTAATTTTACATTTCTTGCTTTTTCCAATTGTAATGAATTTTTTCCAGTAAAATTACCAAAGAATGTTATTCTATCAGCTGCTATTGAGTCACTTTCTTTTACGTATTTCTTTATTTTGGCATCTTTAATAATGTTTTGTACTTTAATATACATTGCTCTGTTTGCTATTTCTTTAGTTTTTCTACGATATTCAGTTACCCATTCTTCATCCCAATTTGAAATTGCTAAGTCTTCATCAACTAAATTCATAATCTTGTGTACCTCTTCTTTGTTATTTTATCAATACTACATAAATATTTCAATCATTTTTAGTAAAAAGAATATCTCATTTGTGTGACAAAAAATAGCAAAAAGCAAAACAAAAAAGATAGAGGTTTCTCTATCTTTTTTTATAAACTCAAATATATACTATTAATCATTATAGTCGTCTATTTTTATTTCTGGGTAATCAGCAAAAATTGCACTCGCTAAATCATCTTTTACTTTAAATTCTTTTACATACCCTCCAAGAGAGTTTGCTTTATCTTTTAAAGCTTCTACATCCGAATTAACATATATTTTTGCTTTTCCTTTTCCGTTTTTTGCTTCTTGAACTAGATTTGATACTGGTGAATTTCCATCGAATGCAACTACTATTGAATTTCTTCTTTCAAAAATTTCGTAATTAAAGCTTTTATAAATTCCCATTTCTTCTCTTTCTGTTGAAATTCTAATTCCATTAATATTTTCTTTTAATAAATTATCAACTTCTTCTGCAGAAACTTCTTTTGGAACAATCGCACTAATTTCAAAATTTTTGTTAAGTTCTTTTGCAGCATCCAAAACAGCCTTTTCATAACCATTTACTTTATGACCAACTACAAAATAAACTTTTTCATCATCTAAATTTTCTACTAATCTTCTAATTGCATTTCTTCCATTTTCATCTAATATTGTCTCTCTATTTTTAGCATTAAAACTTCCTCCAGCTATAACAATTGGGATTTTATTTTCTGGAAGCATTTTAATTTTTCCTTTTAATTTAGCTTCAGAATCAATTTTATCACTAATTCTCATTTCAACTGTATTGTCTTTACTTGCTTCTATATTTTTTTGTTCTAATTCTAAAATTGCTTCTCTTAATGTTCTGCCCGCTAAAAATTTTTCAAATCTTTTTGTTTTTTCTTCAAAATATTTTTCTCTATCGCTAATTATTTCATCTTCAACTTTTCTCATCTTAGCAAAATCATTATCATCTAATCCTAATAAATTATGAAGAGCTAATTGTTCATCAATTGTATCACTACCATAGAATCCACATCCATCAGTACCTTGAACACATCTAACACCAGCTTCTAAATATTGTTTTAATGGATGTCTTTCAATATCAGTTAAATTATTCAATCTAACATTAGAAGTTAATTGGAATTCTAAAATAGCTCTTGTTTTTACCATCTCTTCCATTAATTCTTTACCTTCTTTAGTATTTAGATCCGCAGTATATAATCCGTGACCTAATCTAAATCTCGGCATTTTTTGTCCTGGTTTTAATGCAGATTTAATACATTCAATTGATTTTGCAACATTATCTCTTAAACAATCATTTTCACCAGCATGGATTCTCACTGTAAATCCTTCATCTTCTGTTACTGCATATTGAACTAATTCATCTATTGCTGGTTTTAAATCAGCGATATCATTAATTTCTTCACCAATAAAATCACTTCCTACAACATATGGACTTTTAGCAACAGCTTTTAAAACATCAATATTCTCTCTTAAATAATTGCTTGCTGTTTTTTGATCTCTTATTATTGTTAAAGGAACTCTTCTTAATCCAACTAATAATCTAATTGAAACTCCAGTTTCTTTTTTGATTTTTGGAAATAATTCATGAACTTCTTCTAATAATTTTATAGCAGGTTCTCCTGCTTTTGTTAAATCAGTATCAGTTATTTCTGTATATGAAATGTGTTGTTTTTGATATTCTCTTGCAATCCATAAATATTTATCTTGTCTTAAACTATTATTCTCATATGGACTACCTGATTTTTTATCTTCTAATATTCTTTTAACATAAGAAACAATATCTTTTTCCGGAATTGCTTCTATTTTTTTATTTACTAATTTTATTTTATCTTCAGATATTTTTGCTTTACAAAATACATATCTGTAAATATAAACTTTCTCTAAATTTGTAAATACAGATTGACCATCTTTTAAAAGTGCCAAACTATTTCTTATTTTTGAAATATTTTCTTCTGCATTTTCTAAGTTATTTAAAATTAAATCAGCAAAATTTATATATGTATTATCATCAATTTTTCTTGTTAAATATTTTCCTTCTAAACCAGAATTCTCATATTCTTTTTCTACTGGTTTTCTTGATTGCATAATTGCTTTTTCTTGTTTTGATGTTAATTTTAATCCTAATTTTTTAATATAGTATAATGGATATTTTGCTTGATGAACAATTCCAAGAGCAATTAATACATCTGGAGTCAGATTTGCATTCATATGAGTATGTAAGTCTGTTTTAAATTTTGATTTTTTGAAAATATAAGATTTAACAATTGTTTTTTTGATATCAAATTTGTAATCTTTTGTTTGAGACATTAAAGTTTTTGAAATTGCTGGAATTTTTGCTTTTACTTCAATTCTGTTTGAATAAATATTTGCAATTTTCATGCCAGCCAATCTAAAAATATATACATCTTCATTATCAGCATTTATTGATGCTGGAATTACACCTTTGATTATTTTTAAACCATTTTCTGGATCTCTTTCATATTCTATTCCAGAAATTCTAGCTAAATTTGAAATTAAATTTCCACTTTTATGATTTGGAGTTCTTATAATATATGTAAGTTCATCAGGTATTTTTCCTCTATATAATTCAACTACAATATCTTTTTCTTTATCCATGTAGAACTTATTAACGTATGTTAATTTTTCCATTATTATAAACACTCTCCTTTTCTTTTTATCTTTTTAAACTTGTTAATTCTATATTATAACAGAAAAGACGCATCAATTCAAGTAAAACCAAGCAATTTATGTAAATTTCTTGTGAACAAACCTTAAAATTTCAAAAACAACCATTCTATAAGCAAAAAAATATTAATATTTATAAAAAGAGCCACTTTATTTTATATAAAGCAGCTCACATTTTATTTACATTTTTCATCCACATAACTTATCGCTAATTTTCTCATATTTGAAATTTTTTCAATTGTATCCGGATTTTTATAATTAATTCTATCAAAACATTTATTTATCAAATCATTATCTTTTAAATATTTTAATGACTCATCAAAATTATAATCAAATATAAACGCAATATACGCACTCCATCTATCAAGTGGTGTCTTTGTATCTCCATATTTTATAAGTGATTTTTTCATAAATGTATTATAAATTTCATCAGTTATTTTTTCATTACTTATTGATTCTACATCATCAGTTCCAAGTAGTACTTTAAAACTCTCTGTAAGTTTTACTCTAAAATTATCAGTTTTGTCATTATCTCTGATTAATTTTGCATGTAATAATTCTTTTTCAGATAATCCCTCTTCAATATCAATTCTATTATGATTTAAAATAGCTTTATAAATTATATTGTCATACTTATCATCTTCAATAAATCTTCTAATCATATTATCTTCAAACAATACTTTACAACCATATATTGCATGATCAAAAAGTACTGCATCTGCATTATCGTATACATCATTGTTACCTTTAGATTGTTCAAATCTCCCTATGTCGTGAAGAAGTGCAATTAATCTTGAAAGATTTGTATCTTCTTCACTTAAATTTAATTCTTTAGCCAAATATTCACTAGCTTTTACAACTCCATATGTATGAGTTACTTTTAGTGCAACTTTTTCGCTATCTGTATCATATTCTTTTAAATATTCTTTAAATGCCTTTTCAGCTTTTATAATATCTATCATTTTATTATATCAATTCTCCTTTAAATATTTTGTGCCCAAAAATCTTGCCATAATGTTTTTGGGTTTTTATAAATAACATTTCCCTCTTCATCTATAATAAATTCAATATATATAGTAAATCTTTTTTTACCGTTCCCATCCAATACTAATTCATATTTTCCTGCGTTCAAATTATCATTATGTTCTTGAAAATCGCATTCTCCAGTAAGTTCGAATATTTTTTCATTAGATTCATCAATTAAAGTACATTTATTTTTAAACTCAAAAATATTTTCTCTTGATTCTTTTTCGTATATGTAATATTTGTATTCCATATCATATTCATATGGCAATTCATTTGTATCAATGATCGAAAATTTTATCTTGTCTTTTGTAAATTCTTCAATATTTATTGTCTTTTTTTCCATTGAACTATTTGCATATCTTAATACATCTATTGGTATTTCTACCTCTGTCTTTTCTTTTAAAATCTTTATTTTATCTGCATAAATTTTACCAGGATATGTTGTTTCTGTAAATCCATCATAATAAACCAAAATTTCTTGTCCAATTTCAAATTCATTACTCTCTATTTTTTTCAAATCCACTATAAGAATAGATTCATCAAACTTCATAATAGTTAATAATGTTTCATTTATCTTTATAATAATCCCTTTTTCTGTAACTTTTTTTTTATTAATAAAAACAAATATTATAGCCAAAAAAACAATTAATATAGCTAATGCTAATAAAACTTTAGTATATTTTTTCATACATTTTCTCCTTTTGATAAAATTACATTATTACGATACCATAAAAAAACATAATTATCAATAAAACAAAAAACATCATATTAAAGTGTTTTTATACTTTAATATAATGTTTTAATTTTATAAATTTATAGTTTAAAAAAGATTTTCTTCTTATTTAAATCTTCTTTTGAACCTGCAGCTTCAATCATAAGACTTTCATTTTGTTCTTTTTCTAATCTATTTGAAATAGTAAGCATGTTTTCATCTATACTATTTATAATTTTCGCATATTTAATTAATTTACTTGATTCAGCCTTTGTTATTTTTGAATTTTTATATTTTAACTTATGTTCTAATGTAGCCCAGAAATCCATTCCTAAAGTTCTTAATTGAATTTCAACCTTAACATACATAATCCCTGATGAAAAATTAACTGGAACCTCCACAACTAAGTGATAACTCATATAACCACTTTTCTTCGGATTCTTTAAGTAATCTTTTCTATTTAAAATTCTAACATCTTGGAAATCTTCTATAATTTCAACTAATTTATATACATCTTTTTTAAAATTACATACAATTCTAATTCCTGCAATATCAGTTATTTCTTCAAACATGTTTCCATATGTCAGAGCTAAATTTTTTCTTTTCAATTTTTCTAAAATACTTTCAGGCTTTTTTATTCTCATTGAAATATATTCTATTGGGTCATAATTTGAAAATATTTTTAGTTCTTCTTGCAAAATCTCCAGTTTTGTTTTTATTTCTTTTAATGCTGAATTATATAAAAACATCATTTTTTGGAAATTTTGATCATTTATATCAATTGTTTCATTATTTACTAAATTGTTTTCCATTTTTATTAAATACTCGTTATCTTCACCAGTATTTTCGTTTTGTATCATTCAATCACCCTTTCTTTTGTTTATTTCCAAGTTAATTGTATATATAAATTATTAAATAAAAACTATATATTTGTAACTTTTGTGTGAACGTCAAACCTCAACTTACACAACTTTTACACCTGCTTGTGCCATCAATTTAAATGCCATTTCGTTATATTCTTCTCTTTTATGTGTTTCCGAATTAAATGTTTCTACAGCATTTTTAGGAACAATAATTTCAATATTTCTATTTTTTTGATTAAAATAATTATTTAATGGAATCGCTAAATTCAAAACGCAAATATCTGTACAACATCCAACTATTGTAACTTGTTTTAAGTTTTTCATATTATCCACATCACTTAAAAATGCTTCTGCATACATAGCACTCGTTGAATTTTTTTCATAAGTGTTATCATTTGTTCCATATTTTTTCAATTCTTCTACTAATTCAGATTCGCTTGTTCCTTTTAAACAATGAATTGGATACGAATTAAATTCTATAGCATCTTTTTCATGACAATCTTTTATAAAAATAGTTCCATCTATATTTTGTCTTACAAGATTTTCTATGTTTCCAATTATATTTTCGATATAACTATCAGCCATAGCACCTTCCCTTATAAACCCATTTACCATATCTACAACAATCAATAATTTTTCTGTATCTTTATTTATCATAATATCCCTCCTAAAAATTATATAACAAACACAAATAATCCTATACTCATAATACAAGTTATTAATGTTGAAATAAAAACTTGTATTTTTAAAAATTTATTTTTTTCTTCTTGCATTCCCTTTGCAATCATAATACTTGCTATTGATATAGGAATCAGCATATATCTTGAGTGCATTGAACAAGTATATGGCATTTGAATGTTTAAAAAGAAATAGAATGCCCACCAAGAAGCAAAAGTTACTATTAATATTTTTTCTTTTTTTATATTTTTTATCAAAAAATATATTGCATCAAAAATCAAAGTAATAACAAGAACTACCATCACTTTAATATATACACTATATTCCAAAACTAATCCAAAATTCAAAGATGAATATATTAAATAATTCCAAATATTTACTCCGCTCATTTTTAATGGAGTTGAAATTCCAAATCTTGCCCAAACACTCTCATTTTCGATACTGAAAGTATCATATGGCGCTATAATCCCTAAAGCAAATGTTCCTCTCATAAAATTAAATATTTGAAACCAAAAACCTAATATTCCTGCAACAATCGAAACAATTAATAATTCTAAAATTAATTTTCCTACCTTTTGATTCGAATTCACAAATTCAACCAACTTCTTAAAGAAAACATAAGCAGCAGGAACTAACATTACATACATAGATGACTTTGTCATAAGTCCAAAGCCTAATGTTATTGCAATTACAAGAGTATTTTTAATATTTGGATTTTTATACCATTTTATTAAATACAACAAACAAATTATTCCAAACATAGATACTAACTGGTCATTATTCAATGAACCTGAAAAATAAATATACAATGGATAAAATCCAAATAATAACATTGGAATTATTTTATACTTATTTTCAATTTGTAATTCTTTTAATATCTTATACAAAGTTACTAAGATAATTACAGAATACACTAAAGAAACTATTTGCATACTTTCTAATTTTAATTCTGGATTTTCTGAAAACAAATCCATACATTTAAGCCAGTTAGACATCAAAAAATGATGTAATGGTGGATGATAAAATTGTCCAATTATCTCAAGTGGTAATGTTCCAAAAGTATATAAATGCATTATATAATTAATATGTCTTGCTTCATTATAACCTTCTGAAAAATTTTTATATATCCCATCATAATCCAATTCTAAATTTATCATTGGTTCCTTTTCTACGCCAAAATCAAATTGAAATTGAGCTATATTAAATTTTGAAACAAAAAATATTCTTAAGCAAATTGCTAATATAAATATAATAATTAAAATAATTTGATACTTATCTTTTTTCATTTCGTCTCCTAATTTCAAACTTCACTATCTATTCCATTTGTTTTAAAACACTTTCTACTATAAATTCAACAACTTTACTATCTTTAGTCGCATCATTTCTTTTGGTACTTTTCTTTTCCTCATCTGTTAATTCTACTAAATATTTATTAAATTCTGGAATTATAGCAATAGAGTCTAGTGGATATCCTGGATTTCTCATGTTTGAAGCTTTATCCACAAAATAAAAATGGCTTTTACTCCAAGTATGTTCTTTCACACCTTGTGGTCCATATACAACCATTCCATACACCCATTTAGCTGTTAATTTCCCACCATTTTCTTTCACTAAATTTGTATAATATTCAATCATTTCTTCATCTGTTAATTCTTTTCCGTTTATTCTTCTCACATGAGTTCCTGGTTGTTTTTCTTCTGGAAGTTCCTCAATAAATAAGGTATTATCCATTCCAATTGAAATTATTCCCGTTTCATCATAATATGCTTTAGCTTTTATATAAGCATTTTCTAAGCAATTTTTTCCATTTTCTTCAGGTTTCAAATTCAAATCTAAATCTTTTAAAGTTATTAACTCTATATTTTTCTTTTCTAATTCTTCTTTATATTTTCCCACTTTCGCAGGATTAGTTGTTGCAAATAAAACTTTCATTATAATTCTCCATTTTAATTCTTTTACATATTTTTTCAAATTGATTCTATCACACCACACAAAAAAAATAAAGTATGATAGAGATCATACTTTATTTTTTTATTTATCTTACTTCTTTATTTTTTATAAAACTTTCTGTAAATTCTTCTGCTAAAATATCCATTGAAATAGTATCATAATATTTGCCATTAATATATTTCGATTTTCTCCAAACTCCGGCTTTCTTAAATCCACATTTTTCATAGCATTTTATAGCTCTTTCATTACAAGAAAATACATCTAATCTAATAGAATTTAAATTCAAATAATTAAATGCAAAATCTAAAATCAATTTAATAGCTTCTGTTCCATAACCATTATTTCTATATTTTTCATTTCCAATAAATATCCCTAAAAGTCCTGTTCTGTTAGTATATTTAATATCCTCTATACTAACTGTACCAATCATTTCATCTTTTTCCAAATCAACAATTACAAATCCTACCGAATCATGATCTGGATTTTGCAAATATTTTCTTTCTGCATCTAACGTCATAACCACAGATGATCTACCTATATAATCTGTTATCCCAAAATCATTTAGCCATTCTGTAAATATTTCAACATCTTCTGAATTTCTTGGTGATAAATAAATTCTTTCACCCACCAACTTTTTAAAATATTTCATATATTTCTACCTCTTTTCTATGATTTCTAAAATGTGGGAACTATAGCCCAACAACTCCTTTCTCATACAATTTTTCAAATGATAATCAACATATAAAGCAAATTCTTCATCATCTAGATTATTTATATACTCTTGCATTTGTGGTGCAATTCCGTCTGCAGCAATCGTTTCCAATTGTTGCACATTAAAACCTGAAATTAATCTATTAAATTCATCTATTCTATATGTAGCAAAAATTTCTTCTTCTCTTTTCTCTAATTTCCAATTTTCATCGCAAAGATCTGGTAATCTTTTTAAATTTCCTTTTCTAACTCCGTACGATAAAACTACCGCATCATCTGTTATATAAGCTATTATTATCTTTCCATTTTTCTTTGTTACTCTTATGGATTCGTCTATAGCTTTTTTCGCGTCTTCTTCTGTATATAAATGATATAGTGGGCCTAAAACCAAAGTAACATCAAAAGTATTATCTGCATACACACTCAAATCCAAACAATTTCCTTGTATTGCATTTACATCTAAGTCGTTTGTTAATTTAAATTTTAAAATATCCAAATTCTTTTTTATAAGTTCTACAGCATCTACTCTAAAACCTTTTTTGGCATAATGAATTGTGTATCTACCCGTCCCCGCTCCAATTTCTAATATTCTATCGCCTTCTTTTAAATATTTATCCACAAACTGAGTTGTAGTTATAAATTCGATAGTATGAGTCTTATCTCTAACAAGCCTTGATTCCTCATCATAATTATTGTAATAATTTTCCAAAAAATTTTCTTCATTATTCATAATATATACCTCCTAAAACTAGGATTTCTTTAAAACAAAAAAGCCTCACAAAGAAATCCTCTTTAAGACTCCTTTGCAAGACTTTAATTTATGTCTTTCAAGTGTAGGTTGTTAGCCCTTTACCGCTCAGAGCATATAGGACGCTCCTAGATAAACTCTTAATTCATTGCTGATATTTTATCATATAACAATTTTATTGTCAATTTTACATTTCTAAATAAGTTTCTAATATTTTTTTATCTCTTTTTACAATAAATTTTGTATAATACACAGATTTTTTATTTTCTTCACATGGTGATGCAACAATTTTATCAAAACATTCCGTTATTAAACTTAAAGCTTTATTGGGTTCTTCCCAAAATAATCGTGCACCTTCTTTTTCTTCTTGCTCAGTAACATGCAAACTATTTGTATCTTTAATTACTTTTGCAATATACACATAAGAAGTTTGTTTAAAATCATCTTGGGTTTTTAATTCATTAATAGTTCCGAGAAAATCTATTATTTCAACAATACAACCTGTTTCTTCAAAGCACTCTCTTTTAAATGCTTCTGCAGTTGACTCTCCTTCATCTACACCACCACCAGGTAATTTGTATTCATTTTTAGTTTTTTTATTAAATACAGCAATTTTCCCGTCATCTCTTAATACAATTCCTCTTGCTCCATATCTTAATCTATATTTTTCTACTGTTCTTGAAACTTCTCCTATATCTTCGTCTTTTATTTCAGCAATTAGATTTATTTTTTCAAAATATTTATTTGAAAAATTTATTAATCTATCTACATTTCCATCAATTTGTTTTATCAAATTTCTAGCTTCATTATATGCCAAATCAAATTGTTTTTTAGTTATTTTATTTTCGTCTAAAGCTTCTTTTAATTCATCTTCATCTAGTAATTTAATCTTGTTGTCCGGAGTCATCAGAACATCTAAATATAAGTCTTCAAAATACGGATTGTTATCTTTAATTCCAACACAATTTATAACATCAAAATACCAGTCTAATATATTATTTTCTTTATCATATCCTACAGTCATTGCTATATTCGAATCTTCAGGATAGAACTCAAGCCATTTACAACCGTTTTCTGTTGTTCCAAAATAATTTTCATCACCACTTCTATCTGGTTGATTTGTTTTTAAAATATGTATTTGACTTAAATAACCTTTATACTCACCATCATCAATATACATAGTTTTAAAATTTTTTTCTTCAACATATTTCATTGGAAAATCTGCATATTTTAATATCATAAAAATCTCCTTTTCCATAAATTTAAATATATTTTCAGCAATCTAAATATTTGCACAGTTATTTTAAATAATTGTGTTAATTATTGCATTTCCTTATTAATTACATCTAACATTTCAGTAAAATTATTAAATCTAATATTAGCAAGGCTATTTATTTTTTCTCTATTTCCATCAGAATATTTATCATATATAGTAACAAATTCAATTCCTGCATTAATAGCAGCTTCAATTCCTATTAAAGAATCTTCTATTATTAAACATTCTTCTGGATTTACTTTTAACTCATCTAATATTTTATAATGTATTTCTGGATCTGGTTTTAATTTTTTAACAGAACCTTTTGAATATATTAAAGAAAAATATTTATCAAGTGGTGCTTTCTTTATTATATTTTGATTTTCTTCTATATAAGTTTTTATTGTATGGTCATTCGTTGTAGTAGCTAGAACTAGAATAAATTCTTTTTCTTTTAATAGTTTTAAAACATTTTCCGCATCTGGTTTGTAATCTATAATATTTTTCAAATAATTTGCTGCAATTTCATATCTTAATTTTTTAATTTCTTCTTTTGATAAATCTGATTGATATTTTTCTCCCAAAAAACCACAATATTCTAAATACATATCTTCTGAATTATTAAATTCTTTTAATTTTTCATCTCTTTGTTTCCCTATATCAATTCCATCAAAATCGATTTTTCCTATATTTCCTATAAGTTCTTTATCAATTTCATTCCAAACACCTATTGAATCAATTAAAGTTCCATCTAAATCAAATATTATAACTTTTTTATTTTCTAACATTTTAATTTACCTTTCAATCTATTTCTTCCAGTCAATTATATATTCCCAACCTGGTTGCCAGTTTTTTGTTTTTCTCCAATCTTCTGCAATCGCTTGTTCCCAATTTTTCCCTTGAGTTAACACTTGAATTGCTAGTTGTGGTGCTTTATGAGCAACAATTGCAATATGTTTTCCTTCATAATTTTCTAGCAAATAATCTCCAAACTCTTTTATTCTTTTTTCAACATCTAGCATAGATTCTCCTTCTGGAAATCTTTCTTCTATATGTTCTTCATATACAACTAAGCTTGTATCTTTTCCATCAAATAATCCATAATTACATTCTCTTAATCTTTTGTCATGATAAATAGTTTTTTCTCCTCCGAAAACTATTTCTGAAGAATCTATTGCTCTTTTTAAATCTGAACAAAAAACAACATCTATTTCATCCATATTTATTTTTTCTTTTAAAGATTTTGCTTGTTCAATTCCTTTTGGAGATAATTCACCTGGAAGCCATCCAGTTGATCTATGTTCTAAATTATCATAAGTTGTACCATGTACAAAATAAGTTATTTTTACAGCCATTGTTTCTCTCCTTTTCTTTAAATATTATAAGTATTTTTTCAAAAAAGATTCTTATTTTCTTAGTTTTCTATATATTCTAAAATCTGTTCTTTATGTATACTCCAAAATTCTTTTAAATCATCATGTGTTAGCAGTTCTTCAACTTGTTCAAAATCTATCCATTCAAGTTCTTCTTTTAAATTTTCTGGAATTTCTTCATTTAGAACGCCTTCGTCTTGAGCCAAATATAAATATGTATCTACATTTTCGCCTTTTTTAGTTATATAGCTTAATATTCCTAATTCATTTTTTGAAACAATTTTAATCTTTCTACCAGTTTCTTCTTCTGTTTCTCTTTTAGCACATTCTATTAAAGTTTCTCCATTTTCTAAATGCCCTTTAGCAAAAGAATAATCTGCTTGTTTTTTTCTAAATACTAATCCAATTTTTCTATTTTCTTTATTTACTAAAACACAACCAGCTTTTAATACTTTTTTAGATTCACCTAATCTATACTCAAAGTTAAAAATATTTTCTTCTTCATCTACTTTTACTTTAATATGAAAATTATATTTTTCATCATATAATGCTTTATTAAATTGGGGTTCTAGCATTAATAAATTAGATAAAATATTTTCTTTATTTAAAAGTTCATTAATTTCAATCCATTCTGATGTATTTTCATCAAAATTTTCTGGTGTTCCAATATATTTTCTAGCAATAAAAACTTCAAAGTAAAATTTTCTTTCTGGATAGTCTACTTCAAAAATTCCTTTTTTTACTAACTCAGAAACTTCAAGTCCTGTTTCTTCTTTTACTTCGCGTATTGCTGCTTCTTCTGCTGTTTCTCCATCTTCAATTTTTCCACCAGGAATATCATAATAGCCAACTTTTCTTCCTTGAAGATATTTTGTTATAACAATTTTTCCATTTTCAATTATCAAACATTTTGCAGCTCTTCTTATTGGTTTCATAATATCCCTTCTTTCATTAACTATACTAATTTGCTTTTTATTATTTCTAACGCTTTTTTTCTAGCACTAATTTCATTTTTTTCTTCAAATGTTAATTCTGCTAATGTTTTTCCATTTTCTAATTCAAAAATCTCATCAAAACCAAATCCGTTATCTCCTCTTACATTTTCAGAAACATAACCATCAATTTTAGCAACTCCCGTATACACAGTATCACCTTCAGCCAAAGCTATTGCAGTTGTAAAAGTAATCTTCCTTTTTGATTTTTCTACACCTTGTAATTTTTTTATTATTTCTAAATTTCTTTCTCTATCTGTTCCAGCATGCCATCTTTTTGTAAAAACTCCTGGAAAACCATCTAAAAATTCAATTTCTATTCCAGAATCATCTGATATACACATTTTACCATTTAATTCTTTTGATATTACTACCGCCTTTTTTATTGCATTTTCTTCAAATGTTTCTTTATCCTCTTCTACATCAATATCAACACCAAGTTCTTTTATAGGAATAATTTTATACCCCTCTAAAATTTCTTGGGCCTCTTTTATTTTTCCTTTATTGCCTGAGGCAATTATAATTTCTTTTTCCATTTTGTTTATCTCCTTTTTAGTTTTCTAAATTATATGTTTATTTTTTTATAATATTTAATCCAAATCATATCCAAATCCAACTTCTGAATATTGTTTACCACCAAATTCAGCATAATGTTCACAATCAATCAACTTGCCTCCAACTTTTTCATAAAATTTTCTTGAAGCATAATTATCTCTTAAACACCATAAAATCATCTTATATTTTCCATGTTTTTTCATGTCATTTTTTGCATGATTTATTAATGTTTTTCCAATTCCATTCCCTTTTAATTCTGGTTTTACATATAATGCCATAATCTCACAATCATAATCATCCCCATCTTTGGAAATTACTTCGTAATAATATCTACAAAATCCTACAATTTCATTATTAATTTCAGCAACAATAAATGGAGAATCTTTATACGTCGATTTTCTTTTTTGAATTCTTTCTTCTCTATTCATTGAATCTAAAAATTTTTGATCAATTATTCCTTCATATGCATTTTTCCAAGCAGATATTTGAATATCTACAATAGCTTCAATATCATTTTCATTTATATTTCTAATTATAATTTCTTCCATATCAGAATTACTCCTTATAATTCTTCATCTTTTTCTAATCTTCTCTTGAATTTCCTTTTAATGCCACCCCAATTATATATATAATCCACATTACAATCGTTATAATTAAACATGGAAAAAAACTAACAAATATTCCTATTAAAGGTAATATAGAAAAAAACGACATTATACTGAAAATCACATAAAACACAAAGACTCCTAAATTTTGTGCTATAGCCTCTCCACATAAAATTATTAATTCATTGAACGGTAACAGTTGATTTACAACTAGCATTCCACCAATAATTGATCCAAAATAAAATATAGCCATTGTCAAAATATATAATATTACACTTGTTTTAGAGTTTATTACTCTATGAAAAAGACTTCTTTTTTCTTCCATATTTTTCTCCTATCTTTCGTGTTATTTATTATCTTCTAGTTAATAGTTCAAGTTCTTCCTTCAAAAGTTCTCTTGATTCGCCTTTATTTAAATCTACTGGAAGTTTTAATCCTCCCATTGCAGTTCTATGTAGTTTAGTAACTTTCGCACCAAAGCACCCAAACATTCTCTTAATTTGATGATATCTTCCTTCTGTTAAAACTACTATAGCTGTATTATCACCAGTAATTTCTAATTGCGCTTTTTTACAAATACCATCATTTAACTCTACACCATTTTCAAATCCTTGTTTCATTTCTTCTGTTACTTTAATATCAATCTCCACTTCATATGTTTTGCTTATATGTTTTTTTGGAGCTAAAATATTATGTGCAAATACACCGTCATCTGTTATAATCATCATTCCAGTTGTATCTTTATCTAATCTTCCAGCGGGAAATAATTCTCGGTGTGAATATTTCTCATCGATTAAATCTAATACTGTTTTTTGAGTTCTATCTTCTGTTGCAGAAATATATCCTTCTGGCTTATTTAAAATTAAATAAATATTTTTTTGAACATCAATCTCTTTTCCATCTATAGAAATTACATCTTTATTTTCATCTATTTTTATATCAGATTTAAAAATTAATTCTCCATTTAATCTTACTCTTTTTTGAAAAACTAATTTTTTTACATCTTTCCTAGAATATTCGGTTTGGGCACTTATAATTTTATCAATTCTTTCCATACTTTTCTCCACTTTATTTTCCTTTAAAATAATATCATATCTCCCTTCTGTTTGCAATGTTTGAAGCCAAACTAACTTAATAAAAAGTTGAAAGCTCGGAGAAAAATCTCCGAGCTTTTTTGAGGAATAATAATTATTTTTTTAGCATCCACTCCACCAAATCAGAATTGGAATTACCATCATTATCCAAGTTGAATGCGATATACGGTAAATCTCCATGAGAAGACTGAATGGAAAATACATTATCTTTTCCGAATGTTTCCAAAAGATGAGACATCGTATAATTCACACTCGTGCCATCTTCACCGGCACCAGTAGTTCCTACATAAGCAATAGTAGGAATCGTTATTTCTTTAATGTCTACTCCAGGATTATATCCACTCAAAACCACACATTTCTTGAAATATTCTTTCAACTCATGTGCCATATACTGCGCACCTTGTCCTCCAAGGCTATGTCCCACAATAATGATCCGTTCTGCATCAATGTTGTGTTGATTGATAAAAGTATCCAACAGATTCTTCAGATTGTTTTTAGTGTTTTCTGCATTCCATCTACCAGTATTCCAATTACCAGACAAATGCGGACAAATAATATAAGCATTAAAACCATTTAATACCCATTTACTCATCACATCGGGTAATCCTCTTACCATAAAAATATCTTCAGATTTGCCGACTTCACCAGAACCATGAAGCCATACAATAAGAGGAGTTTTCTTTGTTACATCAATGGTAGATGGGGTATATAACATATAAGGCATCACCTCATCACCAGGATTGTACTTACTTTCAAAAGTTATCTCAGCGTTAAAATAATCTTCATAATACTCACTGTATGTTTCTTCTGGTATTTCTTCGACAGGTTCGATAGTTTCCTCAGCAGAAAGTGTTTCAAAAATCACTTTATTTTCTACTTTCGGAAAATCTACTATTTGAATATCTTTAATTTCTCCTTCCAAATTCGATGTTTCATTTGCTACATTTGCGAAGCTCCGAACAGATTCTTGTACAGCAAATATGCCGATTACCAGCACACATGCTAACAAAAAACTTATTATTCGTTCCTTCATAAAATTCCTCCTGCCATTAGGCTATATTTGGTTTTTTAACCATACTTATATTATACCACATTTACATAATATTCTCAAATCCTACTCACTCTACAAAAAATGGAAGCATTTCTGCTCCCATTTTTATTATTTACTTATATATTCTTCATAACCATATTCTGATGAAGTTCCTTCTAGATCTTTAATAGATAATCCTATTTTCATCTTTTCTGTATCTATGTTTATAATTTTGGCATTAACTTTTTGTCCTAATTTTAATTCATCTTCAGGTTTTACAACTCTTTTTAAAGTTGTTATTTCTGAATTATGCACTAAACCTTCTAAACCTTTCTCTATTTCAACAAAAGCTCCAAATGGTGCAAATTTAACAACTTCACAAGTCACAACATCACTAACATTATATTTACTTGCTAAAGCAAACCAAGGATTTTCTCCTTTTTCAGGATATTCTAATGCAATTTTTCTTTCTTGTTTATCAAATGATTTTACTTTTACCTCTATAACATCATTTACTTTAAATTTATCTTCTAATTTTTCTGATTTATCCCATACAAGTTCTGATTTGTGAGCTAATCCATTTGTAACACCTAAATCAACAAATATACCATAATCAGTAATTTTTGAAATTGTTCCTGAAAATACTTTTCCTTCTTCTAATTTATCCCAAAATTCTGCAATTGTTTTTGCTCTTTCTTGTTTTTCTTTTTTTATTGCTTCCGCTTGTCTTATTTTTTCTTCTTTTTCTTTTTGAGCAGCATTTCTTTTTTGATAGCTTTTATATGATAAAAGAACATTTCCTGTTCCATCATTCCATTTTAATACATCAGCTGTAATTGTATCTCCTGGTTTAAATTCATTCTCTGGATTTGCATTTTCATCATCAGAATATTCTTTTCTTGGAATAATTCCATCTACATTATATTTAAAATCTACAAAAATTTCTCCTTTTCTAGATATTTGAATTACTGTTCCTGTAACTGTTTTATCAAATCTTTTACTGTTTAAAGATTGATTAAATAATTCTTCAAAATTTTCTGTCATAATCTGACCTTCCTTTCTTGTATATAAATTGCAACTTTAAAAATTGCAATTACATTTGTATAAAAAAGATATATTATCTTTAATTTCAATAAAAATAATATATCACATAAACTTTCTTTTCACAATATTTTTTTAATTTCCACTTATAAATTCTAAAATTGCATTTGATGTTTGAATAATTTGTTCTTCATTAGAAATATTAGCTTCACCATCACCATCTTGTTTTCCATACATCCCAAAATAAGCATGGCATCCACCATCAATTATATGTTCTGTATAGCCAAATGGTAAATTTTCTTTATTACTTTCATAACTTTCATAATTCATAATCTTGTCTTCACTTCCATATATAGAAAGAACTTTTAAATTATCATCACACAAATTTGTTGTAGAATAAGAAGCAAGCAATATTAGTCCATAAAAATCATCTTTGTTTTCAGATAAATATGACGCAGCCATTGCACCTCCGAGAGAATGTCCTCCTATATACCACTTTTCAATTTCCGGAAATTTTTCTTTTATTCCTTCTGCAGCATTAATATCTAAAACAGCTAAATTACATGGCATTTCAACTAATACACACATAATTCCTTTTGATGCTAATAACTGCATTAAAGGGATATAAGATTTATACTCTACTTTTCCTCCAGGATAAAAAATAAAACCACAACTAGAATTTTCTGCTTTAAATATTAGAGTATTATCCTCTATTCTTTCAGTTTCTATCACGTTATCAATCATAAAGTTTTCTATTCTCTCCATATCAGCGCGATAAAAATCATTAATATATATAACACATGTTATTATTAAACTTGCAATTAAAATCACAAAAATCAAACTTATTTTGACTATTTTGCTTTTTTTCTTATCTTTATACTCGATCATTATTTTCTCCTAAATTTTAATGATTATATTATATATCAAAAATGAAAAAATGGACAAGCATTTTGGCTCATCCACTTTTCAAGTGATAAATTATTTTTCAGGATTGTACAGTTTCATCGTTCCGTCGGAATTATATAAAACAGACATTGCAAGCCCATCATCCTCTCGAACAACGGCATACATCACCAAAGTATCTGGGTCATATAATACTTGCGTATAATTCCCCAATTCACTTTGTTCTGACTCATAGAGTACGACTAATCCTTGAGAATCTACATCATCTACAAAGACTTCATCGAGAACAATACCGACAACTAATGCAACAACAATCAGAAGTATCGCTGTGACTGCGGCGAGGGCAAAAATCTTTTCTGCGCTAAACTGAGTAGTCATGAAAAAATATCCTCTTTCTTCAATAATTTATACCTTAATTATACCATTTTTTTCATTTATGGTCAACATAATCAACATTTTATACTTTCCCTAATATCATATTTCTAGCTTAAAAATAAATAACAGAGGCACCGGAAAATCCGGTGCCTCTGTTATTTGGCAATGTCACTTGCAGCTCATTGGTTAATCCCAATTCGCCAAAACATCGTCATGCCCCACGACATTTTCATTCAGCCAGTTGGCTGCCTTCTTCAGAAGATCGTCATGCCGCTTTCCAGAGGACTCGTATTCACCTGCCTTGTAAAGAACCTGACCGTCCGCAGAGTCTACTACACGAACAGACTGAGGTCCTTTGAAGGTCTTTTTATCCTCATAGCCATCCAGAACACGGTACCGGGGGAAAAGCTCCACATTATTACCGGTCAGGTAATAAAAATAGATTTCTCCTCTCATGCGGCCCTTGTTGTCCTTGATGTAGCAACGAGTATAATTGCTACCGGGAATAAAATCCAAATCCCAACCATCAGGAAGGATCATGGCAGTCATACGTTCCATAGAATGTGCGTTCACTACACGGCTGGAACAAACCGCACCAGGAATTCTTCTTGCTTCCTTATTTCGCTTCTTCAGATTATTGATCAGCTCTCTGTCGATAGCATCGAGCGGTCCAAAAGTAATGCCCAGTTTTTTAAAGGTATCCATATCAGGAACCAGAGCATCCTTAGAGACCAGTCCAGACCGGATCAGAATCTTATGTGCCCAAATCAGTTCTTCTTGCAGACCCACATATGTGGTCATAAAGTCGCAGAAATCATTGGTATGCTCCAGAGTGTTTCTATAGTAAGTTCTAGTAGTCATGTCATTTCCTCCTAATGTAACGGTGTTTGTTTGACTTACTTCATTTGTGGGGTCGCTGGTATAAAGCTATACATATATTATACCACAAAAAAGCCACAAGGTCAAAAACGCTGCTATTTTCACAAATCTATGAGATAAGTTAAAAACAAAAAAACAAAGTACATTCGGGTACTTTGCTTTTTACTTTTTATTTGCTACATAGTAACACACAGCTCTCAACATGATGAGTAAATGGAAACATATCACATATCGATAGTTCTTTTATTTCATATTTTTCTTCTAATATTTTTAAATCTCTTGCAAGAGTTGCTGGATTACAACTAACATAAACAATTTTTTTGGGTTTAATTTTTAATAATGTATCTAATGCAGTTTTATCACATCCCTTTCTAGGCGGATCAACAAATACAACATCTGGTGTTATATTTCTTTCTTTTATAAATTCTGGTAATGTTTTCTCAACATCTCCTACAAAAAATTCTGCATTTTCTAAATTATTTGCTCTAGCATTTTGCCAAGCATCTTCTATTGCTTCTGGAACGGTTTCTATACCATATAATTTTTTCACATTCTTTGAAGCAAAAATTCCAATTGTTCCTATGCCACAATACAAATCAAATACAGTTTCTTCTCCAGAAAGTCCTGCATATTCAACTGCTTTTCCGTATAATTTTTCTGTTTGAATTGGATTTACTTGATAAAAAGACATTGGAGAAATTTTAAATCTAAATTCTCCTAAATAATCATAAATATATCCATCTCCATATAAAACTTTATTTTCATTTCCTAAAATAACATTTGTATTTTTATTATTTATGTTTTTTACAATTGTTTTTATTTCTTTATATTTTAAAGTAATAAATTTAACTAATTCTTCTTCTTTTTCAATTTTTTCTGTATTAGTAACCAAAGTAATCATAACTTCATTTGTTTTTTTACCGATTCTAATTACAATATGTCTAATACTTCCTTTTAAAGTTTTTTCATTATAAACTTTAATGTTGTTTTTTACTATAAAATCATAAATATCGTTTGCAATTTCTTGGCTTAAAGAATCTTGAATTTTACAATTATTTGTTGGTATTATTGTATGAGTTCTTTCCGCAAACACTCCCATTACAGGTTTACCAGTATTATCAAGTCCAACCGGATATTGAAGTTTATTTCTATAATTGTAAGGATCTTCCATTTTTAAAACTTCAGAAATTTTTAATTCTCTTCCCAAAGTTTTTCTTATAGTTGTTTCAACCGCTTCTTTTTTTATTTTTAGTGTCGTTTCATAGTCTAGATGACGAAGTGCACAACCACCACATCTTGAATAGGTTTGACAATCTATATTATCAATTCTGCAATCAGCTTTTTCTAATATTTCAATAATCTTTCCATATGCTACTTTCGATGTAACTTTTAAAATTTTTATTTTTATTTTTTCACCTTTTATAGCATTAGGAATAAAAATTGCCATACCATCAATCTTAGCAATTCCTTCTCCTTGAAAACCATTATCAATTATATCTACAACATATTCTTCGTTCTTTTTTATCATTCTTTTCCTCTTTAAATAATTTTATATTTATCACTTTTATCTTGAAGATCTACTTCTTCCGCCACCTTCTCTAGTTCTATCCTCTTTCTTTTTGTCCTTTTCTTTGTTTTTTTGTCCACTGTTTTTTTCTCGCTCTTCTCTAGTTTGAAGAAGTTCTTTATCTTGTCTTTGTCTTTCTTTTGCTTTATATAATTTTCCAACAGCAATTATTTTGTTAATAGTCTCAACATCACATCTAACTCTTTCTTCAAAACTTTCTCTCTGTTGTCTTTCTAATCTTTTTTTCTTTTTCTTTTTTAAAGCTTCGAGTGCTTCTTGATTTAAAATTAATCCAATCTCATCAAGTTCTTCTTCTAAAGCCTCTAATTCTTCAATTGTTTTAATTCTTTTAACTTTTTTCTTAATTTCTTTTAATTTTTGAATTTCTTCACTATCTTTTTTTATATTTATTATGTTTAATAATTTTTGAATAAATGAATCATCTTTTTTCTTATTATTCTTTTTTTCCATAATTTTTTCCTCTATATTTTTTCTCATCCATTTCTTCAGACAAATCTTCTTCATTTGTTTCTTCAACTAATTCAAAAGCAATTTTTTTCAAAGCTTTGTTTGCATCAATAACTCTAATTTTAACTTGATCACCAATTTTAAAACTACGATTTGTTCTTTCACCGGTTAATGTTTTTCTATTTTCATCAAAAATAAAATATTCATTTCCCATATTTTCAAAGCGTATTAATCCTTCAACTGTTGATTCAAGTTCTACAAACATTCCAAATGCAGTAATTGAAGACACGATTCCCAAATATTCTTCGCCAATTTTATCTTCCATAAATTCTGCTTTTTTAATATCTTCAGCATCCCTTTCAGCTTTTGTTGCTGTTTTTTCTGTTTCTGTAGAAGAATCTGCATATTTTTCTGCTTTATTTTGTAATGAACTTAATCTTTTTTCATCAATATTATAACCTTTCTCAATATATTCAGAAATAACTCTATGAATAAAAAGATCAGGATATCTTCTAATTGGTGATGTAAAATGGCAGTAATATTTGCTTGCTATACCAAAATGTCCTTTATTTTCTGCTTCATATTTTGCAACTTTTAGAGTTCTTAATATTAATGTTGAAATTACTCTTTCATATTCAGTTTCTTTTAATTTAGTTAAAACATCTGAAAAAGCTCTTGGTTTAATATTATCTTTTGTACATTTTATTTTTTCTCCAATATTAAATAAAAATTTATTTGTTTCTTGGATTTTATCATATTCAGGTTCTTCATGAACTCTATAAATAAAAGGAGCTTCTAACCAATAAAATTTCTCTGCCACAGTTTCATTAGCTGTAAGCATAAATTGTTCAATTATTTCATTTGCAAAAGTAGTTTCGTATTTCTTTACTTCTACCGCTTTTCCATTTTCATCTAAAATAATTTTACTTTCTGGTATATCTAAATTTAAATAACCTGCAGTTAATCTTTTTTCTTTTAATATTAATGCAAGTTCTTCCATCAATTTAAAATTATCAATGTATTTGTTATATTTTTGCGTTACTTCTTCATCAAGATTATTTAATATTTTATTTACATCCGTATAGCTCATTCTTTCAGTAACTCTAATTACAGATTTGTAAACATCGCCAGAAATAACATTTCCTTTAGGATCTATTTCCATGCTGCAAGAAAGAGCAAATCTATCTTGACCTGCATTCAAACTGCAAATCCCATTAGAAAGTTCAAAAGGAAGCATTGGAATAACTCTATCAAACATATACACACTTGTTCCTCTTCTTATAGCTTCTTTGTCTAATTTACTTCCTTCTTTTACATAGAAACTAACATCTGCAATATGAACATCTAAACAATAATTTCCATCTTCATTTTTATAAACATTAATTGCATCATCTAAATCTTTAGCATCTTCGCCATCTATTGTAAATATCGTATCACTTCTTAAATCTGTTCTATTTTTTATATCTTTTTCATCTATAATTTGAGAAATATTTTTTGCTTCCAATTCTACTAATTCTGGAAATTCATTTGGTAATTCAAATTCTTTTATTACAGAAAGCATATCTATTCCAGCTTGATTTACGTTTCCTAAGACTTCAACAATTTCACCTTCTGCATTTTTCCCTTTTTCTGGATATTTTACAATTTTAGCCATTACTTTATCGTTATTTTTTGCATTTTTACATTTATTTTTAGGTATGAAAATATCAGTCCCAAATCTTTTATCATCTGGAACTACAAAACCAAAAGTTTTATTTGCTTGAAAAATTCCAACCACATTTTCTTTTTCTCTTTTAATTATTTTAATTATTTTGGCTTCAGCTCTTCTAGTTCCTTGTTTTGGTTTCATAATAGAAACTCTCACAGTATCGCCATTTAAAGCTCCATTTACATTTTTGGCTGGAATAAAAAAGTCTTCTTCTTGTCCTTCTATTTCAACAAAACCAAAACCTTTTTCATTTGCCCTAAATATACCTTCAATTTTAGGATTCTTTTTTAATTTCTTTCCCATTTTTCTCCTTATATTTTATCCTTCAATATATTAATCTATAATTCATTTTAAAACGTTAAAAATGGGCAGTACTATATCATACTGCCCAATAATCTTATTTTAAATACTAAACAACATAAACTATTCCTAAAGCTACTGTTAAGATAGCAAAAGCTACCATTAATATTATTGTTGTTTTTTTCATTTTTCCTTCTGTTGTTTTTCCTTTATTTTTTTCATAAAAATTATTTGCAGAGGCACCAACAATAGTTCCAGAAGCTCCACCGTCTTCTTTATTTTGTTTTAAAACTAAAATTACTAACGCTACACATACTACCGCGTAAATTGCCATCATGATATATTTTACTATTTCCATATTTGTATTAACCTCCAATTTTCTTCCGTCTATTAACTATTTAAGTTTACCATAAGAAAATATAAAAATCAACTAATTTTTGGAAAAACTTTATTACATTATCATTTCATAATCAGTTTTGTGTTTTTTAACAATTTCTTGTAAAAATTCACTTTCTTTTTCTGTGTATCTTGAGCTTATAGTATCATTAAAATATTTAACCATCTCATCCATCCAAGTTTTATCTTCACTTTGTGTTCTATGAGCAATTCTATCAGTTCTTGGAACAATCTCTCTTAAAACAGCACTTTCCATTATTGCATTTCCGTTTTTTCCAATAGTTACTAAATCTGATTCATTTCTTCTAAATTCATCTTCACTTAATATATATGTAGCAACACCATATGCTGGTTTATCTGCATCATAATATTTTTCAATAATTCTTACTCCTAATTTACTTGAAGCAAACTCTACAAATCCATTTGCATATCTAGTTGCTCTCACATCTTTATCTAATGCTTTATAAAATTTCCATTTAATAAAATCAGGGTAAACATATCTGTTAGAATCAGTTCCACCTTTTCCTGTTTTTTGTCTTGACGGACCTTTTTTTGTTTTTCTTTTTTCTGAATTATCAAAATTCAACATACTTAAATAAAATTCTCTTGCTTCTTTATCTTCTTCAGAATCTTCACCAAACATATTCATTATAATAATAAATTTTCTTTCATCAGAAAATTCTTTATCATCAAAAATTTGATCTAACATTTCTTCTAAATCTTTTTTTGACATATTACTTCTTACTTTTTTGGTATCTTCTATTGAAAGTTTATCTAATATTGGAATTATATAACTATTATCCATATGAACAATATTTTCTAGTCCAATTAGTCCATCTTCATATAATACTTTTAAAGATTCACTTAAAACAGCCTCTTCTGAAACATCCATTTCGATATAATAGTATTCTAATAATAAATCTCCAAATGCTACTTTTTCATTTTCTGATATTTGATTATATTTATTAAAAACTTCTCTATATCTTTCTTTTTCGCTTCTTAAGAATTTTATATCTCTTCTTAAATTCTCAATTCCTTCTAAATCATCTGGATTAGATTCTTGATATTTAATAAATTCAACATATTTTTCTGCATATGCTTTATATCTAATAAGTAGTTCATTTTTATCAAATACACTTTTCATTTTATTTCTATGTTCTTCTTTTTCTGAATCTGTCATATCTGATTCTAATTCTTCTAACATTTCTCTTGTAATAATTGCTTGTCTAAAATAAACTTTTATATCATTTTCATTAATATAACCATTTGAATATAAATTCCCAAAAAGTAATTCTTTATTTTCTCTAGCTTGTTCTCTTAGTTCTTCATTATCAACAAAGGCTTCTTCTATGCTTTTATCAAATTCTCCAGTTTGCACATCAATAAAGAAATCTTTTATCATATCTTTTCTTAATTTTCCAAGTGCAAAAAATCTTTTAAAGTTTTCAAAGTTCATTAATCCAAGTGCTAATAAATCATCTTCCGAAAATTCTACTCTTCTTATTAATTCATCACTCCAAGATGCAATTTCATTTGGATTTTCATAAGCATTGTATAATAAATTAAGTTGAGTTGTATATGTTAAATATATCCCATCACAGAATCTTTTCATTCCGTCTTCTATCTTTTTAAAATTATGTGTTTCTTTAATATCTCCAAAAGCAATTGTTGCAGAACTTCTTTTATTAACAATTCCTGCTTCTAAGACCTTTCTACAAATGATTTCAGTTCTTCTCATTTTTTCCATCGCTTCATTTAATGTGTTTCCATCATAATCATATTTTTCTGTATCTACACTTTCTCTTGCTTTTTCAGCCATTTCATCTAAAGATTTTTGACCAAAAGTAGAATTATCAATAAAATTTTTTTCAGGTGCCATAGCATTTAAAAGATCAAAGGATCTAGACATATAAAATAGCATTAATTTTTCCACATCAACATACTTAGCACTATCTAAAATACATCCTGCGATTAATTGTGAATTTATTTCTTTTTTTTCAGTTTTTAAAAGATCTTGTGCTTTATCTCTTAATTCCTCAATTGATAATGCTGCAATTTGTTCAGGAGTATACCCCTTTGTAAGAAGGTAATTTTTAAAACTACTTATATATTGCATTTCAGAAAATCTTTTATTTTGCAAAATAACATTCAAATCCATTAAAGTTATTCTTTCTGCAATTTCTTTTATTACTCCAATAAACTCAGCATTTTGTACATCTTCTTTTCCTTCAATTATAGAAACTAAATTTATTAAAGCATCAACTCCTACAGTTTGTTTTTTGGAATATTTTCTTTCTTGTTTTAATGTTAAAAATTGATGAGTTTTATACTTGTTTGTCTCATCATCATAAAATTCTCTAAGCGCTGGTTCATTTTCATTCATTGCTTCAGCAAAAATTTTTACATTCTTTCTTGCATCTGAAGACATTGCTTTAAATTCATCTGGATTTGCTTCTACTATAGCTTCATATTCTCTACATAATTGAACCCAGAACAACCCCATATCTATTCCTGATTTACCTGGGTTATTTAAAGCTTCTTTTATTTCTTCAGCTAATGCTCTTATTTCCATTTCAAGATTGTTTTTGTCCATTTCAGTACGAACTGCATGAGTAAACGTTGCCATTGGACTATTACCTATTATTCCATTATTTCTATAAGTTAAAACTGCTCTTTCATAATCTTCAACTAATTTTCTAAAAGAATTTCTTTTTCTTATATCTGGTATTATGTATTCATACTTTCCGATATTTTCAGATTTAACAACTCCTGTCCAAACAAATTTAGAATCTTTTCCCACTAAAACAGGAGAAGCCACTACTTTTTGCATATCAATCTTTCTTGTATTTGCCATATTTTCAACATCCTTTTTATAATTATTCTATATATCCAATTTAAGTTTTATTTGTTTAAATGGATTTTTATTTACGATAACATATTCTGAATTAATTTTATCTTTAAAAGACTTTATCTTTTCTTTATCATTCGAAAATAACATCGTACAGAATTTATATCCTTGTTTATTAATAATCTTTATTGCATCATCAAATTCTAAATCATCAAAAAACTCCACTTCAAATTCATTTTGATTAAACACTTCAAATATCATTTCTTGCAGTTCTTCAAATTCATCAGAATCAGAATAGACTTCAAATATTCCATACGGATTTAATGTTACATCTATTTTATTTTGTAATCTGTTATATAAATTGCTATTTCCTATAATTATTGTTTTCTCTACTAATTTTGAATTTTCTATAATTTCAAAATCATTTAATAAGTTCTTTAATATAACTCTATTTTTATTTTTTATTTTTTCTAAAACTTTATTTATTGTTTCAATTAAAATTGTATTCTGAGCTAAACAAAAATCTTCAATTCCTATAATTAAGGTCATATTATTTCTAATTGCTTCAATTCCCAATTTAAATACAATTTCTGGATTCCCTGGAAGTAATATTAAAACTTTTTTAAAATTTTTTTCGAAGTTTTCTAAATCTTTGTACTCATTAATTACACTTTTTAAATGCTCTTCATTAATCATTTTTTTATAATGTTTTCCATCTATCGTTTGTGCATCTTTTAAAAGTTTTAAAAAATCTTTATTAGAAATTTCTTTTTCTAATTCTATTAAAAATTTATCAAAAAAAATTTTAGATTCATATAAATTTTCTTTCATATAATTCCTTTCAAAAAAATCCTTTATTTTCTATATTTCACACGGTTTTTATTATATCATACTTATTGCATATTTTCAACAATTATGTTAACTTTAGTTATAAAAAAAAGAATCACTTTTTTAAGTGATTCTTTTTATCTATTTATTACAAGAATTATAATATGGACAACTTGCACATTCAGATTCTTTTTTAATAATTTTTTTAATTATTATTGTTGCTACTATCATAATAACAACACTTCCAATAATTAAATCAGCAATACTAATTACACCTGTTTCAAGTCTACTTCCAATTTGATATACTAACACAGCTAATATCCATGCAAAAACAGTTTGAAAAGTTACAGCTTCAAGCATTCTTTTAGTTCCACCAAGTTCTCTTTTCATTGCAGCTATTGCACCAAAACATGGCGCACTAAACAAATTAAATACCATAAAGGCATATGCAGATGCTGCTGAAAAATTCTCAAAAGTTGTACCTTCTGCAAAAATTTCTATTCCTTCTTCGACATCTTCTGAAAGTCCTGCTATAACAGCCATCGAAGATACCACTTGTTCTTTAGCAACTAAACCTTGAATAGCAGAAACTGCTGCTCCCCAGTTATTTTCTCCAAGCATCGGATAGAAAATCCATGATATTTTGTTTCCTATTTTAGCAAGCATACTTTCTTCAATGTTTACTCCATATTCCATCGTAAATGAAAATGATAGCAAAAACCAAATAATAATAGAACAAAGCAAAATAACGCTTCCTGCTCTTTTAATAAATGAAACAATTTTATCTGCAACATCTTTAAATACATATTTAATACTTGGAATTTTATAATCAGGTAATTCAGAAATATATGTACTCGATGTTTTCTTGAAAATAAATTTTTTCATTAAAATCGCACTAATTATAATAACAATTATTGCAAAGAAATATAATGATGCAGATACAAATCCAGAATTACCTTCAAAGAAATATCCTGCAAACAATGCGATTATCGGAAGTTTCGCACTACATGGTATAAATGGTGTCAATATTGTTGTCATTTTTCTTTCATCTTCATTTTCAACAATTCTTGTTCCCATTATTCCTGGTACAGAACATCCTGAACCTATTATAAATGGAATTAAACTTTTTCCACTTAAACCAATTTTTCTAAATACTTTATCTAATAAAAGTGCTATTCTTGACATATATCCTGTTGTTTCAAGTAAAGATATACACAAAAACAATATTATAAGCTGCGGAACAAAACCAATAACAGCTCCAACACCTGCAATAATTCCATCTACAATTAAACTAGATAATATCTCTGAAGTTCCTATATTTTCTAAAACAATAATTGTTTTTTCAGAAACTAAATCAGTTAAGTTTCCAATCATATCAACAGTTGCGCTACCAATTACTCCAACAGATAAATAATATACTAAAAACATTATGATAGTAAAAATTGGAAATGCAATCCATTTGTTCAAAAATATTCTATCTAATTTATCTGTTGATGATTCTTTCATTTCTTTTAGTTCTACTGATTCTTTTTTTACTTTTTCAATAAACTCATATCTTTCTGTAGCAATAATTTCTTCTAAATCAGTATCATATTTTTTTTGTAAATTTTCAGTAATTTCTTTGATATATTCTGTCTCAAAATTATCAAATCTATTATCTCTTTCTAATAATTTTATCGCCACAAATTTATTATGTTTTTCATTTAATTCATTTTCAATCTCACTTGATGCCTTTTCTATTTTATCATCAAAAACTTTACTTCTAGTCAAATCGTCTTTTATTTCAACTTCTTTTATTAATTCATCAATTCCTGTTTCTTTTAATGCAGAAATTTTAAAAACTTTTACGCCTAACTTTTCCTCTAATTTTTTTTCATCAATTATAATTCCCTTTTTTTCTAAGATATCTGTCATATTTAATGCAATAATAAGTTTTGTATCTAACTCCATAAGCTGAGTTGTTAAATACAAACTTCTTTCAATTGTAGTACTATCAACGATATTAATTATTACATCTGGATTATCTTCGAATATATATTGTCTTGAGATCTCTTCTTCTGTACTATATGGACTTAACGAATATATACCAGGAAGATCTGTTATCTCATTTTCAGTTCCTTTTATTTTTCCTGTTTTCTTTTCAATTGTAACACCAGGCCAATTTCCTATTTTTGCATTCATTCCAGTCAAATAATTAAATAACGTTGTTTTTCCACTGTTTTGATTTCCTACTAAAGCAACTTTCATTATTTTATTACCTCCACTTCTATTTGTGTTAAATCAGCCTTTCTAATACAAAGCTCATAACCTCTCAATTTTATATCTATAGGATCCCCCATTGGTGCAATCTTTTTTATTTCTACTTCTACCCCTCTAGTAATCCCCATATCTAATAAATGTCTTTTTATTTGTTTGTTATCTATATTTAAATTAAGTACTTTGGCTTTTTGTCCAATATTTAGTTCTCCTAAATTCATTTTTTGCACCTCCAAATATGAAACTTTTTTCATCTTTCACTGTGATTATATTATTTTTAAAAAATATTGTCAATAAAATATGAAACTTTTTTCATATTAAATTTGACTTTTTTTATAATTTCTTTTATACTTTTATTAGCATATATTTTATTTTAAGGAGCTTTTATGAAAAATCAAGAAATTAGAGAACCTATTCAAAAACGTTCTATTGAGAAAAAAAGAAATATAATAAAATATGGTTTTGAATTAATTTGTGAAAAAGGTTATCACAATACTAATACTGCTGAAATCGCAAAAGCAGCCGGAGTTTCAACTGGAATTGTTTATCAATATTTTAACGATAAACGAGACATATTTTTGCAAGGAATTGAACAATATTCAAAAAGTTTATTATTTCCAATAACTGAAATTTCTCTTAAAAGTTCAAGAAACTTTGATTTAAAAACAGAATTAAATAATGTTATAAATACTTCAGTAAAAAATCACAAACTTTCAGAATCAGCTCATGAAGAAATCTATGCTCTTCAACATTCGGATCCCGAAGTCGCAAAAATCTTCTTTAATCAAGAAATTGAAGCTACAAATAAATTTATCGAAATATTAGAAAAAAATAATATAGAAACAACTAATATAAATGAAAAAGCTCATTTAATAATTTCTATGATTGATAATCTTTGTCATGAAATTGTTTATCATAAACATCAAGATATGGATTATAAAAAGATGCAAGAAATTGTTATTGAATCAATCTTAAATATGTTAAAATAACGCAAAACTAAACTGGCTATATGCCAGTTTTTCTTTATGTTAACATATCTTATTTATATGCATATACATATATTATAAAACAATTTAAGATTTGTTTTATAAACTTATATTAGGAGGTTTATATGTGTTATAGACGAAATTGTAGATGTTGTAATCGTTCTAGAGGTTGTAATTCAACAAATTCTTTAAACACTTGTAATTGTTCAAGACAACAAAATACATGTAGTTCTAATAACTGCCCAAACAATTCTTCTAGAAATAATACTTTTCCTGAAAATTATTTATATGGTTATGCTTATACCCCAAATCAATGTATGGATAAAACCTTTTGCCCTGAAACCGGTTTAGCTCATGGAACAATTTTCCCTGAGTTAGTTAGTCCTTACTCTCCTGGTCAATCAATTGACTTTATAAATTATTTAAGAAGTGGAGGTATGTAAAATATGAATTATCAAAATAATAATCAATGCCCTTATCAAAATAATTGCAACAATACATCAAATTGTCATTGTGCCAATCAAAATCGTTGCTCAAAAGAAGAACTACTAAATCAAATAATGGCTCTTAATTTCGCAATAAATGACTTAGCTTTATACCTTGACACTCATCCCCAAGATCAAAATGCAATTCGCAAACATTGTGAATATAGTGAAAAACAAATTTCTTTAACTGCAGAATATCAAAAACTTTATGGACCATTAACAATCAATTTCATGTCTAATACATGGGATTGGATCGATGAACCATGGCCTTGGGAAAGGGGGTCTTATTAATGTATTATTATGTAAAAAGTTTACAATATCCAATAAATATCAAAAATAGAAATCCAAAACTAGCAAAAGTTATTATATCTCAATATGGTGGTCCAGACGGCGAATTAGGAGCTTCTCTTAGATATTTATCTCAAAGATTTGGTATGCCCGATAAAAAATCAAAAGCAATATTAAATGATGTTGGTACTGAAGAATTAGCTCATCTAGAAATGGTTGGTACTTTAGTTCATCAATTAACAGATGGAGCATCACCTGAAGAAATGGAAGCAGCAGGTCTTGGAGCTTATTATACAGATCACGGTTGGGGTGTTTATCCTCAAGCAGCAGCTGGATATCCATATACAGCTGCAAGCATAGCTGTCAAAGGCGACCCTATTGCAGATTTAACAGAAGACTTAGCTGCTGAACAAAAAGCTCGTGCCACTTATGAAAAATTAATAGATCTTTGTAAAGATTCTCCAGACGTAGTTGATGTTTTAAGATATTTAAGAGAACGCGAAGTTGTTCACTTCCAAAGATTTGGTGAAGCATTAAATGATGTTCAAGAAAAACTTTATCAAAGAAACTGTTATCTAAATAGTCAAAACTCTCATTCTAACTGTAGATGTAATAGTTAAAAACAAAAAGATGGTTGAAAATCAACCATCTTTTTATTTTTATATTATTTAGCAAGTTCTAAATTTTCAATAAATTCTTGAGCTGTTAAATACGGTCCAACAACAGTTGGTATTGATATTTGATAAATCACATTATCTACTATAAATATATAATATCTTTTTGTATTATAAGATTCTTTATTTATAAATGTAAGCGCATCTTGCCCTGCTATTTTAACTAATTCTTTATTTCTAAATTCATTGTACTCAGATAAATAAAAATCTCTTTTATTTATCGTTGTATTTTCATCTATTTTTACATCTTTTCCATCAGCAAAATCGTATAGCTGTTCTTTATTTAGAACATATTCTATCTGATTATCATTTTCATCGTATTCGTATATTTTATATGTTCCATCCTCACCAGCGCTTGTAAAGCTTAAATTAGCATTCATTAATTTTTCGTATTCGACATATAATTGTTCTAAATCATAATTTAATTTATTTTCATATTTCCATATATCAATATAATCTATTTTATAATCTTCTTGAGTTCTTTTTTCTTTTATACGGAATGATAAATAATAATTATCGCCATAATCATCTGAAGCATTTGGAACAACTTCAAAATTATTAGTATCGTAATTTATCCTTAACCCTCTCCAATCTAATGTATATGGTTTTGGCTCTGGTTTATACTCTTCTATTATCATATTTCCTAGTAATACATCTAAATTACCATTAATATGAGATAAATCTTCATTTTCATCATAAGCTGTTATTTCTATATTTAATTTATTAGTATATACATTTGAAGTATTTAATATAATACTGTTTGCAGCATTAGAAGCACAACTTTGTTCTCCCACAAGTATGCTATGTTCTCCAAGTTTTACATCAATCTTGTATATCTTATCATATAACAAACTTTCAACTGTACCTAATTTTAATATCATATATTCACTAGAATCAACTATGCTACACAAACAGAACTCAGCAACTTTTTCTTTAGTTTTTGTATTTACAACAGGAATTCTTATATTTTCATTTAGTTTATTATATACAGCATGTTGTTCTTTGTATTCTGGTTTTAAATTTTGATATACAGTCCATTTTCCAAAATCTTCAGTTCCGTCTTCAACAAATTTTCTGATATGAAAATTTGATATTAATTGTGCTCCATCTTTTAATTCTAGTTCATCTAAATCATAAACAAACAATAATTCATAATTTTTTTCATCTATTCTATTTATGATATTAGGTACATAATTTGAAATTTCAAAAATTTCATTTTCCATTTCTAATGTTGGAATTGAAAAAATTGCAATATCTTGACTATTAAAATCAATTTTTTGTAATTCTTCATCATTAATTTTTAAATGATATTTTATTAGAATATTTCTATCTATTATTCTAACTTCTCCAACGCTTAATTCTAATCCATCTCTATTCTCCGCATTTGCAACTATTTTATCGGAATTTTCCAACTGCATTTTGTTAAAAAATAACACCCCACCCAAAATAGCACTCATGCATATAACCCCAATTAATATTAAGTGTATTAATTTAAATGATTTCTTCTTTTTCTCCATATATTTTATTCTCCTTTGTATGATATAAGTATTTTATCATATGTATAAAAAAATAAATAGAAAAATAAAAAAATCCCAAGAAAAATTTTCATTTTCTCAGGATTATATTTTATTTAAATACTATAGAATCAACAATTTTATAATATGCATCTTCAAGATATAAATCAGATGGTACATGTATCTCATATATATAATCATTTACTATAACAATATAACTTCTATCCGAAGTAGATTCAGTTTCATTGACAAAAGTTATTGCTTCTTTTCCGTTAAAGTTTACTTTTCCATAATTTTTATATTCAACCTTAAAATTATAACCGTCTTTCATATGTTTTGTAAAATTATCTTTGTCAAATTCCATATCCTCTTTAACAACTTTTTTCCCGTTATAAATATCCATTATTTCTGCATCTGTAAATTCGTAAAATTTCACATCTGCTGGATTTCCATATTCGTCAAACGGTCCAACATCCACTCCAAGAGAATACTTTTCTCCTCTAGGTCTACTTATTCCTAATTCTAATAGTTTTTGTCTATTTTCAAATATTTCTTCTAATGTTTCATCAAATATATTTTCATATTTCATTATAGAAATATCTCTTGAATATTCATTAATGCTATCACGAGTAATAGTTATAGGATATTTTAAATTTGCTAAATCGATTACGTCAAACACATTATCCGATCTAATCTCCCATTTTTCCGAATCATAGTCAAAAGATAAATCTTCATTGTATGCATTTTTTATAATCTCAACTTTTTCTTCTACATTTTTTATATAATCAGATAGCTTAAATATTTTTCTTGCTTCACCTAAAAGTTCATTATTATGGTAAATAAATTTCTTAAATTGCACTTTTATCTTAGAATCTAAATCAAATTTTTTAACTAATATATCTTGGCGAATTCCACCTATTAATAATTCTTTTCCATTTAACATCAAACTATTATCATTTTGGTCAAAAAATTCTACAGAATATCTGATTCCTGGTTCTGTTGTATAACCTAGTAATAATCCATTTATAAGAAGATTATCTTCTAATTCGATGACTTTTAATACTTCGAAAGTTTCTTGACTAAATTCCTCGTTTTTTTCTATTTCAAGAATCAAATTTTCAATTTCATATTTTTCATTATAGTCTGTTTTCATGTTTCTATTAACTTCAAATTCAACATTCCAATTACCTATTTCAAAAACTTTAACATCTACATCAGCATAATATTCTTCAAATTCCTCAATTACAATATTTGATATAAATTTTATCTTTTTATTATATTTTAATCCTTCTAAATCATAGAAAAGATATACCTCATATAAATTTTTATCAACTTCAATCATTTTTGTAAAATTTAAATATGTTTGATTTAAATGATAAATTTCATTTCCTACTTCTAATTTTGCATTATTAATAATATTAACATTATCAATTTGTTTTATTGGATTATTAGTAGTATTAAGTTCTAACTTTAATATTAAGTTATCGTTATCTATTTTTATATCATTTATCTCTAAACTATTTTGGCAATCATTATTTGTTGTTATTTTCAGTTCTTTTGAAACTTCAACTTCTTGGTTAAAATATTTATTATTAGCTAATTTTATATCGTTTGTTTCTGTATTTCCTGATATATTTTGTATCACATCTTTTATTGCATTATCACTTTCACTTGTTATATATGTATATACAATTCCTGAAACAATACCAATCATAAAAATACACCCAATTAATATTATGTGTATTAACTTAATTGTTTTTTTCTTTTTTTCCATATATATTTTCACACTCCTTTGTATAATACAAATATTTTATCATATACACCCAAAAATATATACAAAAAATCAAAGATAATTTTTATTTTACTTAATTTTCGATTTGAGTATATTCACTCAAATCTGGTAACCTAATAAAATTTTCATTCACGACACCATAATCAATAGAACCAATTGATATTGTTGATTTTAATTTTTCTTCACACTTTTCTTTTGTCAAACTTGTTTGTCGCCTTAACTTAACATCCTACTAAAGCAGTATATTTTCAATCATTTATAAAAAACACTTTAAAGAATTTCATAATCTAATAATTTTATATTATTTGATATAAATGCACTATTTTTATCAACTTCTTTTGACAAATCAGTTGTTAAATATTTTTTGTTATCATCAGCAAATACTGTTACTGTTGGTTTATCATTTTTTTCATTTAATAAAATACTCCCTATTAAATTAGCTCCTGATGAAATTCCTACCCCTAATCCTAATTCATTAGCTAAAATTCTAGACATATTAATAGCGTCATCATCATTTATTAATAAAATATCATCTATGGCCTTTTTATCTACAAGAGCTGGTATAAAATCATCTCCAATTCCCTCAATTTTATGACTCCCTAATATTTTTCCTTGAGATATTAGAGGCATTTTATCTGGTTCTATTGCTACAATTTTAAGTCCTTCATATTCTTCTTTTAATCTTTTCCCAATTCCCATCAAAGTACCACCTGTACCAACACCAGAAATAAATCCACCTACTTTTTCTGGTAATTCATTTACAATTTCTTCTCCTGTTGTTTCATATTGTGCTAAAAAATTATCTTTATTTGCAAATTGATTTGCCAAAAATGCTCCATCTTTTTCCGCCATTCTTTTTGCCTCTTCAACACATCTTATAAAACCACCGTCTTCTTTTGAAAATAATATTACTTTAGCACCGTAACCTTTCATTAATTTTATTCTTTCAACACTTGCCCAATCTGGCATAAAAATTACTACTGGATGCTTATAATATCTACCCAAAGCTGCAATAGCAATCCCCGTATTGCCACTTGTTGCTTCAACTATTGTTTGACCATCTTTTAGCTCCCCTCTTTTTTTCGCATTTTGAATAATATAATAAGCGACTCTATCTTTTATACTTCCACTTAAATTATAATATTCAAGTTTTGTATAAACATAAGATTTTTTTCCTTTATATTCATAATTTATTTTTATCATTGGTGTATTTCCAATTGTATTTAACATTTTCTTCATAAAATTCCCTCCCAAAATTAATTTTTACAAAACAAAAAAACTAGTAAGAAAATCTGCATTTCCTACTAGTTTTTAGTTACATTTATTTTATTAAATTTTATTATAGCCCTATATTGGTTATAACTCTATCTTAATATAAATATTTTAAAACATAATCACTATTGTAGGTATGCAGAAGTAACACTCATATCTACAACAGATACGAATGCTTTTACATACAGCAACAACAATTCATGATTATATTTTTATTCATATTTATATATTTCCTTTCTTTTTATCATCCAATAAATATTATGTAGACAATTAAATTTTATATATTATATTCGCAAATTTAAAATTTGTCAAATATTTTATTCTTCCTCATCTTCATTTTCTTCTTCATTTTCATCTGGTAAAACTTCTATCTTTGTAGCTTTTACCTTTGTGATCCTTTTATCTTTTGATTTTTCTACTTTATATACAACATTTTCTGTATGAATTACTGGTCTTTCTTTTTCATTTGGAATTCTTCCAAGTTGTTCTATTAAATAACCAGATATTGTATCATAATCACCTTCTGGTATTGTAATATCCAACACTTTTTCAACATCTGAAACAGACATACTACCATTTAAAATATAATTATTATCATCTATTTTCTCATAGATTTTTTTAACTTCATCATATTCATCATAGATTTCACCTACAATTTCTTCTAGTATATCTTCCATAGTAACAACACCAGCTGTTCCACCATATTCATCTACAACTATAGCAATTTGTTTTCTATTTTTTCTTAATTCTTCAAATAATTCATTAACAGGTTTTGTTTCAGATACGTAATATGCATCTTTAACCAAATTTTTAATTTTTACATTTTTATTTTTTGTTGATAATAAGATATCTTTTATATATACAACACCTTTTATCTCATCTATTGTTTCATCATAAACTGGAATTCTACTATATCTAAAATCAGTATCATCAGTTATTTCTTCAATAACTTTAGAAATTGATAAGTTCATATCTACAGCATATATCTCTGTTCTTGGAACCATAATTTCAGAAACAACAGTATCATTGAATTCGAAAACGTTATTAATCATTTCTCTTTCTTCTTTTTCAATAATACCTTTTTCTTCACCAACATCAACCATCATTCTAATTTCTTCTTCTGTTACTGTTTCTTCTTCAGTTTCAGAAACTCCAAATAATTTAGAAACCACGTTAGTTGAGAATGTTAAAAATTTAACAAATGGAGCTGTAAATGTAGCAATTGTTTTTATTACTCCAACTGTACCAAATGCAATTTTTTCATAATATTTCATTGCAATTCTTTTCGGAACAAGCTCTCCTAAAATCAATGTAAAATAAGATAATACTATTGTTATTAATACAATTGAAATACTATTCCATGCATCTAAACTTAAATATGGAATCCATCCATGTAATATTGGTGCAAGTTCACTTGCAAAAGCTTCTGATGCAAAAGCACTTGATAAAAATCCAGCTAAAGTAATTCCAATTTGTATTGTAGCTAAAAATTTACTTGGATTTTCTAATATCTTTTTAATTGATTTTGCTTTTTTATTTCCTTCTTTAGCTTGAATATCTAATTTAGCATCATTTAAAGATATAAATGCAATTTCAGCAGCTGCAAAATAGGCATTAGCCAAAATTAAAATAAATAGTAAAATTAGTTCTGACATTTTTTATAAATTTCCTCCAAAATTATTTATAAGTTACAATTGTGATTATATTATAAAAATATTCAAAAATCAATATAAGTTATTTAGTATTAGAACTTTTTTGATTGATAATTCAAGCATATCTATAAATCATATTTTATTTTCTAAATCTTGACTTTTACGCAATTTTTATGCATTTATGCCTTAAATTGATTGACATAACTTGCATACCGTATTATAATATATAAACCAAAATGGCTAGCTAGCCAAGCTTAAAGGAGGCGATTATTTTGGCATTTGAACATTTACAATTGAATCAAGCAGCAACAGAAATGTTTAACGACATTTCAGCAGAAATGCGGAAACGCAAAATCAATGTTTTAAACATCCCTCTTCTTCTTTGGGGTGTACTAACTGCCAGTATGGAGGACTCAGCATATAGTGCTCTCGAAAACTACCTCTATACCGACACAGAACTTCCTTCGAATGAAGTTGAAGATGCTATTTCTTTGATGATTTCTATTTCTGAACCTAAATCCGATTCTAAATCTCAAAACAAATCCGGAAAAGGTTCTAAGAAAAGCAAAAAACTTAAGAAACAGCCTAATACAGAAACACTAGAAGAGTGTTCTGCAAAGAAAGAACTTGAAGAACCAACTACAAGTTACACTTTCTATGCTTCTGAAGGTAAGGAAATTAAGTTTGAAGTAAATCAAGATGTTGAAAAAGTCTTTGAAAAATTGTTGGAGATTGTTGCCAAGTATGAAATTACTGTTCTTGATCCCATTTACATTACTTGTGCAATGTTTATGTGCGATTGTAACGATTTGAAGCATTTCTTCAAAGATATTGACGCAAACTATGATGATGCTAAATCTTATTTCCACGCCGACCGTATCATGGTATGCGGCGTAATTCCATTCCAGCTTGCAGGTTTCTTAAGTACCCTTAACGAGAAAATTGATGCAAAATCTCCGTGTGAAATTCTCGGAAGAGACAAAGAAGTCAAACAAATCTGGAACATCGCGTCTAAAAGAAACAAACGAAATGTAATCATCATCGGTGAACCCGGTGTTGGTAAATCCGCTTTAATTGAAAAACTTACTCATGACATCAACAGTGGCAATTGTCCTGAAAAATTCAAAAATTTCAAAATTGTTGTCTTAGATGTCAACTCTCTTATTGCTGGTACAACATATCGTGGTCAAGCAGAAGAACGAATTAAAGATCTTATTCGTTTCTTGGAAAAAAATCATGATGTAATTCTTTTCGTTGATGAGGTTCATACAATGCTTGGTGCAGGTTCTTGTTTCGAAGGCGAAATGGACCTTGCTAATGCATTAAAACCAATCTTAGCTCGAGGAGATACAATCGTTATCGGCGCAACAACCGAAAGTGAATATGAAAAGTATTTCAAAAAAGATGGTGCTCTCACTCGTCGTTTCGAAAAAGTAATTGTCAGAGAACCTATGGTACATGAAGTTTACCCTATGATTCAAAATAAGCTAGTTGAACTTAGCAAGTTTCATAATGTAAACATCACACGTGAAATTGTCGAATATGCAATTTTAATTGCAGGATGTTTTTCTTTTGATAAGAAAAATCCTGATAAGACTTTGGACTTGATAGACCGTTCAATGGTCTCTGCCAATAACGCAAAAAAGACATATGTCGACAAAGAGTGTATCATCGAAAACTTTGATGCTTACTTCGAAAAATGGGATAAGATGTCTGAGGATACCAGACGAGAAATAGCTTATCATGAGGCTGGTCACTACATTGTAGGAAAACTTTCTGACAAACTCATTGATCTCCGCTGGCTTGCAGTCTCTATTATGCCTGCCGAAGATTATCTTGGAATAACTGTGCACGAATGTGACGAAGATGTCGTCCCTTATAAAAATGCAAGTTATTACATTGATTTGATGGCATACTATTATGGTGGTCGTGTCGCAGAAGAAAAATTCAGACATGATTTTACTAGTGGTGCGTATGGAGACTTAGACTATGTAACTCGTCTTGCATCTACTTTTGTGACAAAATTCGGTATGGGAAATGACTCTATTGAAAACAGAGCATATCTCATTGGCGAAGAATATTCTATGTTCACAGAGTCTTCAACCAACATGATAAATGATGAAATTAATCGAGTTACAAAAAAAGCTTACACTCGAGCCAAAGAAATCATCGATCAAAACATGGATCTTTTGGAAGCTATTGTTGAAATTCTCATGGCAAACAAGATTGTCAGTGAAATCGAACTTGACAAGATTTGGAAAAGCGTTGTTGCAAAAAGAAACAACTAAAATAAGTAGCAATAATTTGCAATCGCAATTCAATTAGCGCCAAAACTAATTGAATCATTTGTGAAAAATTAAATCACACATAAAAAAACCAATCAGAAGCAAATTCTGATTGGTTTTTTCTTTTATAATTATTTTATTAAATCCTTTACTACTTCTCCAGCAATTATAAGTCCAGCAACTGATGGTACAAAGGAAATGCTTCCCGGTGTCTCTCTTCCATTTTTAATTGGTTCTTCTTTAGAGTATAACACTTTTAATTTTTTTATACCTCTTTGTTTTAATTCTTTTCTCATAACTTTAGCTAATGGACATACTGAAGTTTTATAAATATCTGTTATTTCAAATCGTGTAGGATCTAATTTATTTCCAGTTCCCATACACGAAATTATAGAAATATTTAAATTATTTGCTCTTAATATTAATTCTATTTTTGCAGTTACTGTATCTACTGCATCTACAATATAATCAATAGTTTCATCTAAGATTCCTTCTGTCTCAGGCATAAAGAATTCCTTATAAACTTCTACTTTAGCCTCAGGATTTATATCTAAAATTCTTTCTTTAGCAATTTCTACTTTTGATTTTCCAACTGTTTTTGTTGTTGCTATTATTTGTCTATTTATATTAGAAACAGAAACTTCATCATTATCTACTAAAATAAAATTTCCAATCCCAACTCTTGCTAATCCTTCTACCACATAAGACCCTACACCGCCTATTCCAAATATAGCAACTTTAGTTTTTTTTAGAATTTCTATTTTTTCTTTTCCAATTATCAATTCAGTCCTAGAAAATTGATTTTCCATTTTTACCACCTACAATTATTTTATTCTTTTTTACTTCCATAATCATCTAAAAAATGATGAAATTCATCACCTTTTCTATAGGAAATAATTGTATCTAAATTAACATTTTGTACACTGTTAAAAATATTAATATCTATTTTGTCATATTTTTTCTTCATATCTTTTATAAGTTGTTTCATCTCTTCTCTTTTAGAAACATCTCCTGGATTTTGACTCATATTATATTCTTCAGTAAATTTACATGCACATTGAATAAAATCTAAATCATTTTTATCTTTCCATGCAATTATATCCTCTTCTCTTACAAAATATAATGGTCTTATTAATTCCATTCCAGGATGAGATGTACTACAAACTTTTGGCATCATAGTTTGCATTTGAGAACCATAAAACATTCCCATTAAAATTGTTTCAATAACATCATCAAAATGATGACCTAGTGCAATTTTATTGCATCCTAATTCTTTTGCCTTTTCATATAAATGTCCCCTTCTCATTCTTGCACATAAATAACATGGATTATTTTCTATATGTACAACTCTCGAAAAAATATCTGTTTCAAACATTGTAATTGGAACATTTAAAAGTTTTGCATTATCTATTATTTTTTGTTTATTTACTTCATTATAACCTGGATTCATAACTATGAATTCTAATTCAAAATTCATTTTTCTATGTTTTTTTATTTCTTGAAAACATTTAGCCATAAGCATAGAATCTTTTCCACCAGAAATACAAACAGCAATTTTATCTCCGTCTTGAATCATTTCATATTCTGAAATTCCTTTAATAAACATTTTCCAAATTTCTTTACGAAATCTTTTGGTAATTGTTTGTTCTATTTCCTCGTATCTTTCCATTTGTTCTCCTTAAACAATTTTTCCTCCACCAACAACAATATCATCGATATAAAATACTGCTGATTGTCCTGGAGTAACAGCTCTTTGAGGCTCATCAAAAACAACTTTTACATATTCTCCATCTTGGCAAATTTTTGCTTTTGCTTGTTTTGCAGAATATCTTGTTTTTACCTCAACTTCCATTTTTCCAACTATCTCATCTATTAATAAAAGATTAATATCTTTCACATAAATTTCTTTAGAATAAAGTTCTTGTTCTTCTCCAACAATAACTTCATTTTTATCACTATTAAAACCTAAAACAAATAATGGAACTGGATTTGATATTCCAAGCCCTTTTCTTTGTCCTATTGTATAATTATAAAGACCAGAATGTCTTCCTAAAACTTTACCTTGTCTATTTACAATATTTCCTGGCTTTGGTTTTATTTCAGAATTTTCTTCTAAAAACTTTTTATAATTTCCATCTGGAATAAAACAAATATCTTCACTATCTGGTTTGTTTGCAACTTTTAAATTCTTTTCTTTTGCTATTGCTCTTATTTGTTCTTTATCTTCAAATTCAGCCAAAGGAAAAATTATAAATTCTAGAATTTCTTTTGGTATACTCCACAAAACATAACTTTGATCTTTTCTTCCTGCATTAGATTTTTTCAAAACCCATCTTGAATATTTCTCAGAATATTCTGTTTTTGCATAATGACCTGTAGCAATGTAATTACAATTTAATTCTTGCGCTTTTCTTAACATTGCTCCAAATTTCATATATCTATTACATTCTATACAAGGATTTGGTGTTTTACAATTTGCATAACAATTTATAAAATCAATTATAACATGTTTTTTAAATTCATTTTTAAAATCATAACCATAATGCTCTATATTTAAAGTATCACAAATAGATTTAGCATCTTTAAATGTATCTAAGCTAGCACATTCACTTCCACTAAACAACTCTAATGTTGTTCCTACAACTTCATATCCTTGTTCTTGTAATAAAATAGCAGATACAGAGCTATCAACTCCTCCACTCATACCTAATAAAACTCTTTTTTTATCCATATTTTTCCCTTTTTATATATCTTTTTTACAGTTATGTTAACCACATAAATTATATTACTAAACCATAAAAAAGTCAATAATTTTAACTTGCATATTCCTTTAAATAAAAGATACGAGCGGGGTAGCCCCCGCTCGCTTAAGCTTGATTATTTAGTTTCTTCTGCCTCTTCCGACTCTCATCTTCTTAGGCTTTTGTCTGCCCTTTTTAGATTTTTTGGACTTTCTCTGATTCTTAGCCGCTTTTTTCTCTTTTTGGGCTTTTTTAGAAGCTTTGCTTTTGGATATTTGTTCAGCAGAAGCTTCTTTACCAAAAACGACACGACTTTCATTGATAAGTCCTGCAGGCATGTGTTTCACAACAAGTTTGGTATTACGATCTTTCTTGTAACCCACTCGATAAAAACCAACCATGTGCTCTCTGTCGAGAATTCTCATATCCTGAACATTTGGGCATTCCTCTTCAACTGCATCCTGGAAAATCTTTTTAGTTTCAGTTTCTCCATGATTAATTCCAAGGAATTTCACATTTGTAAAAAGATTAATGAGTCTTAGCAACTCATCTTGAGTTGCATGAGAAGATTTTTCTCGCGTTGTTTTCACAACAGCATTTTTTTGGTAAACATTGTTACCGATCTGAAGTTTGTCTGCTCTCTTGGCATCTAACAGTTTTCTTGCCAAGGTTTCTTCGGCCGCATAGCCAACCAGATGGATCAAACTATTAGGATGTTCCAAGAATAACGGAACATAGATTCTTGCAGGACCATTGGATAACATACCCGATGTGGTAATCAGAATCTTCGGTACACCATCATTTAAGATGTTTTCCCTATTCTTAGGATCCACATAGATTAATCCTTTTGGAATAAAGTCACGATTAGGATTTCTCATGCTTTCCAAAACAGACCTATAAATATGCGTTGTTGTAATTCCCAAAGGACCATCAACACAAATCGCATATTCCTCAGGAATCAAACCTTCGTCCTGAAGTTTTTTGAAATCATACAAGATTTCCTGCATTCTTGCTTGAGCAAATGCACCAATCAGGATATTCTGTCTGCGCTTAAAGGCTTCTAAGATATTGTCTCTAAAGCAGATTTTTATATCCTCTTTTCTTGTGCTACCGTACGTTGATTCACAGAACATTATCAGTTCCATGTTCCTGAACCACTTTGGAATCTCTCTTACTTTCTCGAAAGAATTTTCGAACTTAAAGTCTCCTGTAAACAAGAAGTTCATTGGGTTCATGTTTGGATAAGAACACTGCAGCAGAATCATTGCTGCCCCAAGAATGTGTCCGTTCTCCCAGAATGTAAGTTTTACACCCGGAAGAATCTCAATAGTCTTACGATACGGAATTCCTTCGCACATCTTCAATGTTTTGTCCACGTCTTCGATATGATACAACGCATGAAACTTATCTGCTTCATACGGATATCTCTCTTTCATTTCGCGAACATTTTCTTCCTGCTGCTCAGCTGAGTCTTTCAAAAATGGCCCAATAAGAGCTCTGGTCACCTCAGACATATAGATCTTATTCTTGTAGCCCTGTTTTACAGCCTTTGGCAGCAAGCCTGTGTGATCAATGTGATTATGAGTCACAATGATTGCATCAACATTTGATGGGTCGAAGTCATCAACATAGTTGAGATACCTGTAATCGATTTCTTGGAAATAACCGTAATCGATTAATACCCGATATTTAGTATTATCAGGTCTCTCAATAACGAGATACAGTCTTGAACCTGTAACTCCACTGTGGTAAGCTGTTACATATGCTTTCAAAGCATCAGTCATATAACTCCTCCTTTATTGTTTTAACACGGAGTAACACCTAGTTGAACACTAATTTCAAATTATAATCAAGCCTCCTCTCATTAGACTTTATTTCAAAGTCAAAATTTGAACAAAAGTGCCTTTATAATTATAACACAAAATGCTCTTGATTTCAAACGATTTATTTCTTTTCTCCCAAAATATAATTTACAAACAAAAAAGACTTCTTAAAAATAAGAAGTCCTTTTATTTTTTGTCTTAATTAGATTTCTACGTATCCACCAATCATTTTGCTTAATTTAGCATTTTTAACATAATTACGTCCTCCAGCGATAACAACTTTATCACCTGATTCTAATATTCCCATAGCTTTTAATTTTTCAAGTCCAGCTTCAACTGTATTATCTATAGAATCTTTTGGATCTACATATACTGGGTGAACGTTCCAAGCTAATCCTAATTGACGGAATGTTCTTTTGTTATCTGTAATTGCTATAATTGGGCATCCAGCTCCCATTCCTGATAATCTTCTAGCTGAATCTCCTGTATGAGTATAAGCTACGATTGCATCAGCATTTGTATTTTTAGCAATTATACATGTAGAATATGTGATGTTATCTTCTAAGTTTCTTAAAACTATTTTATCTTTATCATCAAATCTTCTCCAATAGTTGATTTCTGGTTCAACTCTTTTTGCTATTTTATCCATTGTTTTGATACATTCTAATGGGAATTTACCCATAGCGCATTCTCCAGAAAGCATTATAGCACTTGTTCTATCATAAATTGCGTTAGCAACGTCTGATGCTTCAGCTCTTGTTGGTAATGGATTGCTCATCATTGATTCTAACATTTGTGTAGCTGTAATAGCTGGTTTATAAGCTCTATTAGCTAATTTAATAAATCTTTTTTGCATTACAGGTGGTTCTGTAAAGTCTGTTTCTGTAGCCATATCTCCACGAGCTATCATTTGAGCGTCAGCTACTTTAACGATATCTTCCATGTTAGATAATCCTTCTACGTTTTCAACTTTTGTTATTATTTTAATATCTTTTCCACCATTTTCATCTAATACTTTTCTAACTTGTGCTATATCATCTAAATTTCTTGCAAATGAAATAGCTACATAATCATATTCATGTTCACAAGCTGCTTTTAAGTCATTTATATCTTTTTCAGCTAATGCTGGTAATCTTATTATTGTTCCTGGTAAGTTCATAGTTTTTCTACTTCCTAAAGGATTTCCATGAACTACTGTACATACGATATCTTTTTCAACAACTTCATCAACTTTTAATTCGATTGCACCGTCGTCTATTAAGATTTTTGTTCCTGGTTCAACATCTTTATATAATTCTTTATATGTAACAGAAACTCTTTGTTCGTCTCCTATAATATCTTCATTTACTAGAGTAAATTTTTGTCCATCTTCAATTTTTATTTTTTCATTTTTTCCTGTATATAACATTCCTGTTCTGATTTCTGGACCTTTCATATCTAAAATCATTGGAATTGGTAATTCTTTTTCGTTTCTAATTCTAATAATTTCATTTGTTTTCCATTCTTGTTCGTCATAGCTTCCATGTGAGTAGTTTATTCTACAAACATTTAATCCAGCTTCGAATAACTCTTCAAGTCTTTGTTCACTAGCAGGTCCTATTGTTCCAACTATTTTTGTTTTTCTTAAATTTGATTTCATATTAATTCTCCTCTATTAAGATATTTTAACCAGCCTTAAGTATACCAAAAAAACATTATTAATTCAAGTGTTTTTTGAGATTTTCTTCTATTATTTAATTAATTTTTACAGTAATAATAGCAAAAAGCCCATAAACGAATTTACGGACTTTCTAAACAAATCTTTAATTAAAAATTATTTTTTTGCTTTTTGCTAAGAATTAAATTCAATTTTTGCTAACATTTCTGTTTATGCGTTTTATCAACTGTTCAACCGAATCAACATCATTCCAGAGAAAACTAGATAATTCAAGTAGCATATCACCTGGCACTTTTTCATATTTATTAGTTTCTTCTATCAACTCTTGATGTTCGCATTTTATAACAACAAAACACTCAAATTCTGTATTTATTGTTTCATATCCTGATTTAATCCAAGAAAATTGTTCCAATCTTTTTTTAGTTGTTCTAACTTTCCGACAGCCACCTTCACAATCTGGCTTTGGAGAAAGTCTTTTACATAATGATGTGCGAGGTGCACACCGATGTTCAACTTTAATTGCACCTGTCAATTTAAAATCATATGGAACAAATGCAAAATAATATCTGTCATTTTCTTTTAAAATAAATATTGGTGTATTCCGATTTCTCAAGATATTAAGTTTTTCTTTAGGAATTTCTCTGAGTTCATAAGAATTTATATGTTCTTCTGTTTCGTGAACAACTTTAATATTATCTTTTTTGTTAGATTCGTTATCATCTAACAAAAACTTTGTAACAACTTCAATAGTAGTCTTTCTATGTAGTTGTTCAAAATTTTCAACATAAACCTGTTCTCTCTTGTAAGTTATCACACTCTTTTGAGCTTTGCCTATTGGTGTTTCCACTATGTGTGAATCATCATCGTTTTCAGCAAATTCCTGAAGTCCTATGCTATTTTTTTCAATTGAATTTTTTCTCATTTTAGTACCTCCTGATGTCATGTCGAAACTTTATATATTTGTTTCGCTTTTCAATTGTTAAGGGCTTATACATTATATTATACAGTTTTATGTTAACTTTTTCAACGTTAAAGTATTATAATTGGTATCATTTTTTCTTATAGCAACTATAAGTACTAATTATTTTCTAACAATGTATTCCCCTTAGTCTAAACGCTTCTAACTCGCCTTAAATTAATTTTGTATTAAAATAATATAGTTACTATAATATCTTCATTAAATCCTTTAATTTTCTAATTTCGTACGTTACATTATATTTTGTATTAACTTCATGATTATAATTACACCAGCATGTATCTAATCCATGTTCAATTCCACCTTTAATATCAGTTTCTAAATTATCTCCTATAAATAAAATCTCATTAGATGGAATAACATCAGCTTTTTCAAAAAGTTTTTCATAGAATTTATTATGTGGTTTCATTTGTCCAGCTTCCTCTGATGAAAAAATAATATCTACAAAATCTATAATTTTTATTTTTTTTAATTTTTCTTTCAAAGGAATTAATGGTCCATTTGTTGCAATTACAATTTTATATTTTTTATCATACAAATATTTTAATACTTCCTCTGTATCTGGCCTTGCAATAACCTTCTCTTTCATACCTTCAATATATATATCATTTAATCTTACTGCTTCATCGTAAGTTATATTATCTTCCCCATAATATTTTAAAATTCTATTTGCTCTTAACCATTCTTTTTTTTTCTCATCATCATCTTCATATGGAGTTATTAATTTTCCTGCTGCACGATCAGCCCAAGTTTTATTATCTATTTCTTTAAATCTTAAATAATCATTTTCATAATAAGTTTCATTTCTTGAAGCAATCATTATCTTAAATGCTTCTTTACAATTTTCAAAATCATCAGTTAAAGTATCATCTAAATCAAATATTAAAGTAGTATACATTTAAAGTTTCCTTTCTATAATTAACTTCTAAGTATAAACAATATATCGTATATTGTTTATATTTTCAATATTATATAAAAGTAAAAAAAGAGATACTAAGAGTATCTCTTTGGGCCTTTTCTCAGATTTGCACTGAAAACTTTATTTAATTATAAAGTACTCTTTCTTACTTTAAGAGTAAAAAAGGCATAAAAAAAAAACTGGCGACTTCCTATTTTCCCAACAAGGTAACTCGTAAGTATCTTCGGCACTAAGGAGCTTGACTTCTGTGTTCGGCATGGGAACAGGTATTTCCTCCTCGTTATTATCACCAGAAATTTTTGTATACTATTTTTC
>JAZRKN010000003.1:0-74730 GCA_045646345.1 Candidatus Scatovivens sp.
ATAAAAAAACTCTCTATAGATGAGGCGAATCAACTATAGAGGTTTTTCTTTCTTAAAATGTTATAAATTAGCCAATGGGTTATTTTCAACAGCGCTTCTTACTTGAGAATTATCAACATGAGTATAAATTTCCGTTGTAGAAATGCTTTTATGGCCTAAAAGTTCTTGAAGAGCCCTTATATCTGTGTTTCCATATTGATACATTAATGTAGCTGCTGTATGTCTTAATTTATGAACAGAGTATTTTGTATGATCAATACCTGCTTTTTTGAATTCTTCTTTTACAATATATTGAACTGTTCTGTTACTAATTCTTTTCTTTTGTTCACTTAAGAATAGAGCATCTCTAGCATCACCTTGGACACCATCATGAGGCCTAATAGCTAAATAAGCTTTTATTGCTGTTATACAAGCCTTATTTAAGTAAATTGTTCTTTCTTTATTTCCTTTACCAATAACATTTAATTTATTGTCGCTAAAATCGATATCTTTTATATTTAATCCAACTAGTTCAGATAAACGCATACCACAATTTAAGAAAAGAGTTATAATTGCATAATTTCTTGTAGAGTTATCATGATTATTATGTTGTGATATAGTTACTGAAGAGGCAACCTGCAATAATTTTTGGCTTTGTTCTAAACTTAAATATTTTGGTAATCTACGACCAAGCTTAGGATTTTCCAAATCTTGAGCTGGGTTGTTAGGAATTCTTTTTGATTTATTGCATAGATAATGGAAAAATATTCTAATACTTGAAGCTTTTCTTGCAAGAGTGGCTGGTTGACTATTGAAATTGTTCTTTAAATAGGCAAGAAAGGCATGGATATCTTCAATTGTTATTCTTTTTATAATATCTAGATTCATATCATCAATTTTTATACTTTTAATTTCATTTATATCAACTTTTACTAATCTAAATCTATGTTTTATAAACTTTAAAAAGTTTGCAATATCATAATTATACTCTTTTACAGAGTTTGGTGATTTATTTAAAATTGTAAGAGAGTAGTCTAAAAAGTCGTTTAAAAATATAGGATTATCATCTCTATCAATCATCTACAAATTCTCCTTTAAAATATTTTATAAAAAGATAATATCATTTATTTAAAAAAAATAAAAGTAAAATTTACGAATTACTTGATTAAAAATAAAAAATTGGTTGACATATAATCAATGTTTTAGTAAAATAATAGAAATATAAAATGCAATGATGTAGAGAAAAGTATTTTCAGAAGTTTACAGAGAAATTGATAAATAGCTGAGAGTCAATGATGGAGAAAATATTATATATACACTACGGAGCAGAAAAGTCGAAAGTAAAACAAGTAGATTTTTTCGTTTGCCAACGTTATCGGGCTAAGAATTTGTAGATTCTGAAATTGAGATGTGTAATTTTACACGAAATAGGGTGGTACCGCGATAATATTCGTCCCTAACAGATAGGATTCTGTTAGGGATTTTTTGTATATATGCTCAAGTTGATTTCAGATATCATATATTAAAAATAAAGGAGGAAAACATTATGGAAAAAAACTTAAAAGAAAGATATCGGTTTAATTACTGCAATTTGTATGGTAGTTGGAATTGTTATTGGTTCAGGAGTGTTTTTTAAAGCGCAAAACGTTTTAAATTTAACAAATGGAAATATGCCACTTGGAATTTTAGCATGGCTTATTGGTGGAGCAATTATGATTTTTTGTGCTTATTGTTTTGCAACACTTGCTACAAAATATAACAATGTAAATGGGTTAGTTGATTATGCAGAAGCAACTTGCGGAAAAAAATACGCATATAAAATAGGATGGTTTTTAACAACAATTTATACTCCATGTATAACATCTGTTTTAGCTTGGGTTTCAGCAAGATATACTCTTGTTGTTTTTGGACAAATGGATCCAACAACAGGAACTTGTTTGGCATTAAGTGGTTTGTATTTAGTATTAAGTTATACAATAAATGCATTATCTCCAATAATTGCTGGAAAATTACAAGTTTCAACTACAGCAATCAAATTAATTCCTATAGTATTAATGACAATAGTTGGAACAATATATGGTTTAGTTGTAGTACCTGATGGTATGAATAATTCAATATTAATATCAAATTTTTCAACAATAAATAACAGTGGAATATCAACTTTATTTGGCGCTGTAGTTGCAACAGCTTTTGCTTATGAAGGTTGGATTTTGGCGACAACAATAAATTCAGAGTTAAAAGATTCTAAAAAGAACTTGCCAAAAGCTCTTATATTAGGTACAGCTATAGTTATGATTGTTTATATTGTATATTACATAGGAGTTGCTGGAGGCGCTACAGTTGAAAATTTAATGGAAAACGGAGCTACAGTTGCTTTTAAAAATATATTCGGAACAGTTGGCGGAACAATTTTAAATGTATTTATCGCTGTTTCTTGTTTAGGAACACTAAATGGATTAATGTTAAGTTGTACTAGAAATATGTATTCTTTAGCTGTTAGAAAAACGGGTCCAAAACCTGAAGTCTTTAAACAAGTAGATGACAGCACAAATATGCCTACTAATTCAGCTATAATTGGACTATTATTATGTGCAATTTGGTTATTTTATTTCTTTGCAGCAAATTTAGGAATGATTTTTACAACAAGTTATTCTGCAGAAAATGCAAATTGGCTTATAAAATTATTGGGTACTTTAGATACTGTTGCTAATACATATACTGTGAATTGGTTTTCTTTTGATTCATCAGAATTGCCAATAGTTGCAATTTATGCAATGTATATACCTATTTTTATAAAAATGATGAAAGAAAAAGATTTATCAATTATGCAAAGAATAATAATGCCAATATTAGCTATTATAGGATCAATTTTTATGATAATTGCAGCAATATATTCACATAAAATAGGTGTCTTATATTTCTTAATAGTAGCTATAATAGTTATGCTAATAGGAATAAAATACCAAACAATAAATGAAGAAAAGTAAAAACAAATAATTTAATATGATATCAAAAGATGGTTTCTTATTTTAAGCAACCATCTTTTTTATATAATTATTTACAAAGATTGATATGTAAGTTAAAAAAATATATAATTATTTTATGAAATTAAAAAAATTTATTTTTTTGAAAGAAAATGAACTTTCTAATCGTATTATAAGTAGAAAGGAAAAATAAATATGAAATTTGAAATTGAAGAATTAGTAAACAAATACTCAAACATGATATTCCAAATAGCTTATCAAAACTGTTTTATTAAATCAAATGCTGAAGATATAACTCAAGAAGTAATGATAAAACTATGGAAAAATTTGGAATCGTTTAAATCAGAAGAACATCTAAAAGCATGGCTTATTAGAGTTACAATTAATACGAGCATAGATAATAATAGGAGTTTTCAAAACAAGAAAGAAACTGAGCTTGATGAAAATGAAAATCTATATATTCAAGATGAAAACAAAGAAGTATTTTCAGAATTAAAGAAATTGAAACCAGAAAGTAGAAATATAATTTATTTATATTATTATCAAGGATATAAGACAAAAGAGATTGCAGAAATGCTAAATTTGAACATAAATACAGTAAGTACAAATTTAGCAAGAGCAAAACAACAATTAAAAAACATTCTTGAAGAAGGTGGTGAATATAATGAAATTTAATAATGAATATACAAATTTTGTAGATAATATAGAGCTTAGCGATGAATTTAAAAAGAATTTAGTTAAAAAAATTCAAGAGGAAGCTGATAAAATTGAACATGAAAAAATTAAAAAGAATGAAGAAAAATTAAAAAAAGAATTGAAAATTATTAATATTAAAAACAAAATAGCGGCAAGCGTAGCTGCGATCGGTGTTTTGTTATGCAGTGGTTTTGCATATGCTACATTTGTTCCTGAAGATTTTAAAGCTATTGTAAATCAAAAAATTAATGATTTTTTTGGAATAACAGTATCTGAAGAAGAATATTCAAATTACACATCTACAGAATATGTTACAGGGCTTCAAGACGAAACTGTAATGGAAGTACTAGATAGCGAAAATGAAAATATTGAAGATTATACTGAATTAACAGACGCAGACATGTATGGTATTGGAGATTCTACAGAAGGAAGCTTGATAGAATCAAATTATAAACAATATGATTGGAATATTGAATATGATGAAAATGGAGAAGTATTAGAAAAAACATTAGAAAAATACGAAGAACCAATAAACATTAAAATTGGTAAAATAAACTATGGTTTCCTTGAAAAATTGGAATCAGAATCTGTTGTGTTAGATGAAAATGGAGCTGTGCTAGAATATAAGAGTTTTACTATAGAAGAAACATTGAAATATCAATCTGACGAATTTAAAACAAACTGGGAAAATTATTATTACAAACAAGAAAAGTTTGACGAAGATTTATATTTCAAGATTACAGGAATGCTTATAATGAATGGAAACAATAAATCAATAGAAAATTATAATAATTATAGTAGAGCAAAAAAAATTAAAATTATATTTGATAATAAACAAGAAGAGATTGTTGAAATAAAAGACACAAAAGAAGCTCAATACATTGATTTAGAGTATATTTCATATGATATCTCAAAACCAATAAATATCTCTGTTGAAATTTTAGAAACTTATTCAGGAATAACTAATGAAGACACTTATGTAGCAGACATTCAATTTGGAATTGATTCAAACATACCTCAAGGAAGATAGTAAGAATCCAATAAGTAAACAACGAAAATCTAAGAATCGCACCGCGTAATGCTGTGCTTTTCATTTTATAAAATTTATTAAATAGATAGAAAAAGTGACTAATATATGATATACTTCTTAAGTAACTATTTCATAATAAGAAATATAAAAGAAAGGAATCAAAAAATGGGAAAAGTATTAAATATAGCAATTACAGGTGCTGAAGCACTACCTATTCCTGCTGTTCATGGAGGTGCTGTTGAAGTTCTTGTAGAAGAAATAATTAAAGGAAATGAAGAAAAACATAGATTCAATATAGATTTATATACTATTTCAGATCCATTACTTGATGATATTAAATATAAACATTGTAATATAATTCAAATTCCACCAGAAGAAGTTAATCAATTTCCAAATAAACCAGAAGAAAAAACTTCTCCTTTAGGATTAGCATTAAATGAAAGATTAAAAGATAAAGAATATGATTTTATTCTAGTTGAACATAGTATGAGAATTTATAACAGTATAAAAAATCATAAAAATATGATTTATCACTTACACTGTGATGTAGATGATGAAAATTTTAGACCTAAAGCTGTTGCAAGAGAAATAATCAATAATTCATATTGTACATTAAGTGTTTCTGAATATACAGCAAATTCAATGAATAAAATTGTACAATCCGAAAAAAACAAAGTTTTATACAATTGCGTTGATTTTGATGTGTTCAATTTAGAAAATGTTGATCGTAAATTTGTTGAAGACTTTAAAATAAAAAATAACATAAGCGAAAATGATTTTTGCTTTATGTTTTCAGGAAGAATTCATCCAAACAAAGGTGTTCTAGAATTAATAACAGCATTTAAAAGATTAAAAGAAAATTATAATAATGTTAAATTAATAATAATCGGAAAACCTGATTTTGGAAAAAATGAAGAAACTCCATATACAATGCAATTAAAGGAATTAGCTGAAAATATTAAAGATGATATAATTTTTACAGGATTCGTTGATCACGATTATATGCCAACAGTATTATCTCTTGGAGATTGTGCTGTTGTACCAAGTTTATATGAAGAAGCATTTGGAGTTGTCGCTCTTGAAGCAATGGCTATGAGCAAAGCTGTAATTTCTACAATTTCTGGTGGATTAGTAGAACCATTAAGCAAAGAGTGTGCAATATTCATAGAAAAAGGTGATCAAGTAATTGATAATATCTATAATGCCATGGAACAAATGGTATCAAACAAAGACTTTGCTAAAACATTAGGAAAAAATGGACATAAGAGAGTTCATTCAATATACGATTTTGATAGTAAAAATTATTTTGATAATTTTTGCAAAAAAATAGAATTAGAAAATTTTGAAAATAACAATTAATTGTTTCTTTGATAATAATCCGGCGGGGCTCGCAGTGCACATGCATTGCGAGCTTTTTTATTATATAAACACTTTATGAATAGCTGCAAATAGCGAAAAAGGCTTTCAAGAATCAATTTTAAGAGTTTTTTATTCTTAATTAATATAGTTTGTTGTCTCAAAAAAGGCTTAAATACGAGCATTTTGGAGCTTCATCGCTTTTAGTAAAATTAATGAAAAAATATAAAAAATAAAGTATGCCAAAATGAAAAATTATAATAAGATAACAAGTTATATTAAAAAAATATTAAAGAGGCTTAAATTTGATTTAGATAAGCATTTAAGACCATCACTATTTGAAAAACACCTAAAAATGTGTTATAATTAAAGAGTAAACACATTTTGATAGTCCTCGTGTTTGCATAGATGAAATACTGTTAATAAAAACTTTTTTGGAGGGTACAAAATGAATACAAAAATTCCATCAATCACCATTTGTTGTAGCCAGTGTGGTCAAAAAATTATAATGACCGCAGAGAATGCAAAAATTGCGTGGAAGTTTAATGGAGGATGCCCGGGCTATTCAGTCAAAGTAGAATGTCCGCATTGTAAAGAAATGTCGACAGTTAAGCAAACTCCTGAAGCAAAAAAATTGTTGGCTCATAGGATTCATTCGATTTAGCCAGCCCCCACTATCTAGTGGGGGTTATATTTTGATTAAAAAATATTTTATAAAAAACAAGTAAGCTATTGTGAAAACAAATAAAATATGCAATAATTTAATAAAATATATAAAATTTATAAGGAGGATTTTAATGGAAAAGATAGAAAGTTTTAAAGTTAATCATGAATTATTAAAAAGAGGTATATATGTATCTAGAAAGGATTACGATAATGATACAAATAGAGTTATAGCAACAACATTTGATATTAGAATTAAACAACCTAATAGAGAGCCTGTAATAAATATTGCAGAATTGCATACTATTGAACATCTTGGAGCAACATTCTTAAGAAATCATCCTATTTATAAAAATGAAACTATCTATTTTGGCCCTATGGGATGTAGAACTGGTTTTTATGTTATATTTAAGGGAGATTTAAATTCTACTGATATTATAGATATAATGAAAGAAATGTTCAAATTTATTTATGAATATGAAGGAGAAGTTCCTGGTGCAGATGCGAAATCATGTGGTAATTATTTAGACCAAAATTTACCGATGGCAAAATATGAAGCTGAAAAATACTATAATGAAGTTCTTTTAAATCTTAAAGAAGAAAATTTAATATATCCAAATTAAAATATGAAGAGCAAATTCACTTGCTCTTTTTTGATTTTTAGTAAATTTTGAGCAGAGTGGGGGGAAGAGCCATATTTTAGAAATATAATATTCATATTAAAAAAATAAAACTAAAAAATATTTTATAATAGAGCAGAAAAGATTTTGTGCAAAGTTTTTTTGAAAATAAAAAAATTAAAAAATATAAAATTTATAAAAAAATTAAAAATAAATTTTAATAAAAATTTTTGATTTTTAAAAATTTCAAATTTTGTTTGGTAAAATTTTATAAACCGAACATTTGTATATTAATAAATTATATAAATTTGAAAACTGATTTTAATAAATTTAATATTATTATAAATTATCAAAATTTAATTTAAAGACTTTTAATTATATAAATGACAAATTATTCATTTAGAAATATTTTAACTCTTAAATTTGATTTATTAAACCAAAATTATGATTTTAATAATATGATTTAATAACTTATAAATAAGTTAAATTATTAAGGCTTTAAAATCGATTTTAAGACGTTTTTATATTTAAACAATATAACTTGTTGTCTAATAATTTTTCTTTATATAGTAAAATCTTGATTTTTGAGTTTAGACATCTAAAAATTAGCTAAAATACTAGATTACCAAAAATGCTGAAAAAAGCCCAAAAAAGCGACGCACGAGAATCGATTTTAAGGCGTTTTTATTTTTAGTTAATATAGTTTGTTGTCTATAAAAATAGCTAAATATAGTAAAATAGCATGTTTGCGGGATTTTTGTAAAAAATATATGATAAAAGATAGTAAAGCGTTAAAATGAAAATTTAGGATCAGAAAACAAGTTATATAGATAACAAATAAAAAAAGCTTAAAATGGATTTTAGAAGGTATAGATATAATGAGAATATATAGAGATAATACATAGGAATAAATATGTACTTGAATATAATAAACATTAAGGTTATAATTATAGAAGAACATGAAGAATGGCTTTAAACACAAGAAGTAGAGCTGGTTATATGGAAATGTATAATTCCTACTCCTATTTGCACAAAACTTTGATTTTGCGCAATGTTGTATATAACAAAATATACATCTAGATACTACTCTTCCTATTTGAATTTCAAAAAAATTATACCTACTTCTTCTATTATTTTTAGTAATTATTTTCATTTACAATTAATTTTAAATTTTTATCTATATATAAAATTATTTTAAATTTTTCTTTTTTATATTTTTTTAAATTACTAAAATTTTTTCTTAAAATTAATTTTTTTACACTTTTTATAAATTTTGATAAATTATTAAATTTTATCATTTTTTATAAAATTAGCTTTTATTTCAATGGTAGATTTTACCCTCTCTCCTATTTTATAGAGTTGCAATATAAAAAGAGATTAACATTTTTATGATAATCTCAAATATAGTTTTTCTATTTTATTTTTTCTTTCCAATAAACATCGCATGTCCACATGTTTCAATTATAGATTTGTTTTCAGAAGTTTTGTTTATTAAGTTAATTACTGAATCATACATTTCTTTATTTGTTATGCTCAATATTTTATCTTCTTTTTCGTATCCTAATCCTCTTATTGAGCGTAAACATACTGTATCAAAGTTATTGTTGTTAAACAATTTTTCGATTTCATCTGACATTGGATAATAACCTTCTTGAAAACCTTTAATATCATTATTATTAAATATACCAGTATTAAATACTTTATTTAAGTTTGTTATATCTACTTGTTCTGGATGTCTAAAATATCTATCTAATATTGCAATACTTCCGGATAAGTAAGGAATAAAACTTGCAAATACTAATCCGTCTTTTTTTAATACCCTAGATACTTCTCTTATGCACATTGTTCTCTCATTTTCTTCTAATAAATGATATAATGGACCAAATAACAAAACTACATCGAATTGTTCATTTTCATATTTTTCTAAATTAATTGCATTTATAATATCGCACGATATTATATTTTGTTCATTAATTTTAGTTTTTGTTTCTAAAGCTTGATTTATTAATTTTTCTGAAAGATCTGCAAGATACATTTTATAACCTTTTTTAGCTAATGGGAAAGTATATGCTCCAGCAGCACCACCTAAATCTAATATTGTTCCATTATTTGGTAAATATTTTTCTAAAATTGATGAAGTTAATTGGTATTCTAGCTTACCACTATTATCTTTTTGCAATCTATTTTTTTCATCAAAGTGTTCATAATAGTTTTCTATTTTATTAAAATCAGTCATATTACAAGACTCCTTTCATAATTATCAGATAAGATTATACTATCAAAATATATTGTAATTTTCAAGATATCTTATCATACTACTTTTCCTATCCAAATTTAAAAAAATTTTAACATCTAATCTTCTTCTACTATTCTTTTTAATCAACTAATTATCATCTTTAAATCTTAATTTTTGCATATATATTTTTTTATTTTTATAATTTCTATAACAATTTAAAATTTTTTTCTAAAATTAATTTTTTATAATTTTTAAAAATTTTGATAAATTATTAAATTTTATTATTTTTGTAAAAATTAGCCTATATTTCAAAAATTCAAAATCGCTCTCTCTCCTACTTTTACATATTTGGAAATAAAAAAAGAGATTATCGTTTTAGGATAACCTCATACATAAATTATAATTTATTATTTATTAATATTTGTTTTTGCATTTTAATCTATTCCTTGAGTACGATTTTTTATTATGCTTAAAATTCAACCTCTCTAGTATCATTTGTTTTGTCCTTTTGGGGTTGTTTTTGAACTGTTGTTTTATAATTAGAATCTACATTTAACGATTCAACTTTTAAACTTTGTGGTTCTACGCTTCCCTTTTCTACAATCCTTTCTTTTGGAGATATTATAAATGTACGCGAGTAAGTATTAAAATGTTTGTAATCATAACCTATTTTTTCTAAGTTAGTTGCACTTCCGAAAAAAATTAATTCTCTTTGTTCCTCCGCTTGTTCATTTATCGGCATTATATAAGGTGTTCCTTTTCTTACAAGAATATGATTAATATACTGTAAGTTATGTGAGGAACCAGCTTTATTTGAGAAACTATTTGCTACATTTTCGTTTAAAGAAGTTGAAATCATATCGCTTTCAGCTAAAGAAATATTATTTTTTTCAAGAGGTCTATTGGTTGCAAAACCTCTGTAAACAAAAATATCTTCAGGTACAACGATTTTGTCTTTATGTGTATCAAGAATAGCTAAGACACTTTTTAATGATTCGACTAATTTTTCTTCTGTTGAATAATCAATAAGTTTTCCAAATTTTTTTATTATTTGAGCTTCAATAGTATCGCTGTTCGAAACTTTATTAAAATAGCGAAATCTTTCATGAAAACTATGATAAAAGTCTTCATTTTTATTACATTCCTCTAATAGTTTCTCGCTACTTTTGCTCTGATAATTAGGGACTGCAGCTATTCTATTCAAGCTAACAAATAATGAACTACTATATATTTCAATAGCTAAATCTAATTTTTGCTTTTCTTCTTCAGGTAAACTGTTTTTGTATTGTTCGAAATTAGCTTTTAATTTAGTATACATTTCATTAGTGGAGTTAGTTGAAACAGACATATTTTTTTGAGAGTCTTTTTTGTAATAAATTTCATCTATATGTTCTTCGTAATTATCACCATATTTATTTCTTAATTCTTCTACAGATTTTTCTAAAACATTAAAATTCTTTAGAATTTCATGAGGGGCAGTTTGAAAATAAGGTTCGATTTTTTTTGTTGTAATATTTGCTCGAAATTCTACATTTTTTACAGGATAGCCTAATGCTTTTAATCTTGAAGTCATAGAAATTATTTTTTGTAGCTGTTCGTTAATAGTTTTTATTTTTTTAATAAATGGTTTGCTTATCGGATAGCCGTCAGTAGAAGTTTCTACTTCACAAGAAAAAGTTCCATCTTCATTTATAATAATATCATTTTCTTCTAAATTATCATCAAAATATAATGTATTTAAATCTAATAAAGCTTTTCTTTTTTTATTATCTATTTCCTTCATTGTCTTCTCCTATTTATAAATCATGCTGTAATTAATTATTATTTTTTAATGCTACTTTATTTTTACTCCTATCAAGTATAATAAATCTATTGCTTGAAATTGATTTATTAGGGCGCCTTTTATATCTTCAAGAGATATAGCTATTCCTTCTATGTTGCAGTCTGAAAGATCTATTCCTTTAAGACTTGTTTTAAAAAATTGAACTTGTGTTAAATTAGATTCTTTAAATATAATATTTTTTAATTTATTTTCTTGAAAAGAACTATTTTTTAAAATACTATTATTAAACAATATATTTTCTAAACTTGCCAAAGAAAAGTTGCTATAACATAAATTAGTTTCTAAATAACTAACGTTATACATTCGGCTTTCAATGAAATTACATCCAGTTAATTTACAATTATTAAATTTACATCTGATAAAGCAACTGTTTTCAAATGAAGTGTTCGAAAAATTACAATTATTGAATTCAATATCAGTAAATATATTATTTTCTAATTTACTATTAGTAATCTCAACGTTGTTTAATATAGCTTTGTCTATTTTTATATCTATTATCTCTATATTTTCGTTTATATAATTTTCAATACAAACGCCAGTTAATTCTTCTATATTATTTATTTCATTAATTAAATTTTCTATTTTTCTTAAAGTACTATTTGACACTTTTTTCGGACTTAATATGTTCAATTCATTTCTCCTATAAAGTTAACCTATTTTTCTTTATATATAATTTTTAATATAAATTCTTTTAGTTTGGTAAAAAAAGATTCTTTATATTTTATTAAAGATGTATTTGCAATTTCTTGTGTATCTTGAATATTTTCTATATTTTCACTCGTATTATTCGTTTTTTTGAAAAGATCATCAGGATTATATTTTTTTCTTTTCTCTTCTTCTAAAGACAGAAAATCTTCTTTTTCTTTTTTCAAAATTCTATTTCGTTCTTCATCAGTAGCCCAATAATCTCTATATAATACAGCCAAAATTGTTTCTGTTTCGCTAAGCATAGTTAGTTCTTGGAAATCATGAAAATTTGTAATTGTATAATGATATTCTTTGTCTGAATTTAACTCCATATTTTCTATAATTTCAGTAGGAATCCTGTTGTAATCTTCTAACGGAATATGTTTTAGTATTTCTAATGCTTCAACATATGCTTTAGGCATTAATAATTTATTTATCATTCTTTTGAAAACCCCATTTCTAATATTCGCTTTTTCCATTTCGAAAAAATTCCAGTAACAGTTTCTTTATCAGCAAAATTTGCTTTTTCACATCTTTTTCCAATATCTTCTGTTGATATTTGTTGTTTTTTAGAAGTATTTTCTTGTAAGACTTCTGGATGCATTTCACAAAATTTTTCTAAATCAATAAAATCAAGTTGATACTTATCTGATTTGAATTTTTCAATTTTGTCTTTATATCTATAAGTTGCAAGACCTTTACTTAATTCTGGATTTTTTGCAAAAAACATACTATAAATATCTAACATAGAATATGATTCAATCTTATTATCTTGAATATTTTTAATAACGCAAACTTTTAGTTGATTTGCAGGAATTGTTTGAGAAGTATATGAATCTTCTGGTTTGTCTTCGTTTTTTTCTGATAAACAATTTCCATCGAAACAAAGATAAATATTGTCACTTATGCAATCCTCAAATGAAGATGCGCTTCTGATGCTTTCAATACTTTCTTGATGTTTTTTTAAATCTTGTTCGGATAGTGATTCTCTAAAATGATCTTCATTTATATTTCCTTCTAAAACAGAGTTATAAAATCTACGAAATACATCAAATGTATTTGTTGCTCCTTGTTTTCCAACTGAATATGAAACCTTACCAACACGAGAATCAGCTGTTAAAGAAGAATTATCGCCATAAATAGGTTTTAACCCATCTTTTAAGATGGATTGTAAAAATTTTATTTTGGTTGTATGATAACAATCTTTCATTTAATATCCTTTCAAATATTAATTTATATTAATACTATAACACTATATAAATTTTTGTTCAAGATAAATATTATATTGTATTTTGTTAATAATAAAAAAATAAGGCCCGCAAGTGCGGACCTTGTTTTGGTAGATTTACTCTTTTTCTTCTACGTATTTCACCGTATATTGCCTACAATGTTCAACTAGATGCTTTTTATTATTTTGCTTAATACTCTCCTCGGTTTCTTTAAGGCTTAAGTCATATTTTAGAAGCATTTCAGCAAGGTCTGACATGATTTTATCAAATTCAGAACTTTTAGAATAATATCCTTTAAAACATGTATAAGTTGATTTGTGAGCTTGTATGGAAAAAAGTTTCTTTGAAGGATAGAGTGTGATTTCGAAGATTGGTTCTCTAACAAAACGTAACGGAGATTTAGTCACCATTTCTTCGAGATAGCCGTATAAAATTGTCCATAGTTTTGCTGCGTCGGTGTGTCCATGTTTAAAATGCCATTTACCTATTTCTTGAATACGTTCTTTTAGCTTATCGAATTGCTTCATAAGCTTTTCTGTGTCTTCACGAATATACCTCATAAAATAACTTATTCCTCCAGCTTTATTAATACAGTTACATTATAATTTTATGACTCTAAAATTTATTATACTCTTGCATTATGTAAATTGCAATAGAATTTTACATATTAATATTATATTTTTGTTTGATATCTTCTAAAAATATATTAAAATTATTATAATCAAAAACATAACCGTTTATATTACAACTTATTGCCGCTTCAATATTTTCTTTTCTGTCGTCTAAGAAAAGAGATTCTTCTGGTTTTAAAGAATATTTATTTAAAAGGATTTCATAAATTCTTTTTTCTGGCTTTGATACTTTTTCTTGAGCGGATATAATTTGACCATCAAAATATTTGTTTAAATCTTTATCACTTAAATATTCTGGTATTTCATGCGGTGCATTAGATAATATATATGTTTTGTAACCTTGTGCTCTAATACTTTTTATAAAAGAAATTATTTCATCATTTATTACTAGACCATCTCTCCAATTAGCCATAATATCTTTACATGGTTGATGAAGGTTTTCGGGTAATTTTGAAAGCATTATATCTATAGCGTCATTTTTTTCAATTGTTCCATTATCTAATTCCTTCCATTCTTCCGAATTAAAAGTTACTGCTTCTAATGTTTTGACGTCTGATTCATTATCTAAATAAGCATTCAAAACTTTTTCCCATTTTAATTTTAATACTACATTTCCTAAATCGAATATAACATTTTTAATCATTTTTTCTCTCCTATTTTATCCTAAACTTTCGTAATATGAATTATATAATTTTGAATAATAACCACCAGTTTTTAAAAGTTCTTGATGATTTCCTTGTTCAACAATAGTTCCATTTTCTAACACTATAATTTTATCAACGTTAACTATAGTTGATAATCTATGTGCTATAAATATAGCTGTTTTTTCAGATGATAATTTATCTATTGATTTTTGTATTAGTTGTTCTGTATATGTATCTATGTTAGCTGTTGCTTCATCTAAAATAAAGATATCTGGATTGTGAGCAAATATTCTGGCAAAAGCTAATAGTTGTTTTTGGCCTGCAGAATATGATTCTCCACGTTCTTTTGAAATTTCTTCTATTCCATTTGGGAGACTGTTAACGAATTCTTCTGCAGAAGCTAATTTGATAGCTTTAATTACATCTTCATCACTTATTTTTTTGTTTAATTTTATATTATCTTTTATGCTTCTTGCAAATATAAAAGGATCTTGAAGTACTGTACCAATATGACGTCTTAAATCTCTTTTGTTTAAATGTTTTATATTTTTTCCATCTAATAAAATTTCACCTTTTTGAACATCATAAAATCTATTTACTAAATTAGTAATTGTTGTTTTTCCAGAACCGGTTTTTCCAACTAAAGCTATAGTTTCTCCAGGATTAATTGTGAAGCTGATATCTTTTAAAATCCAATCGTTTTCTTGATAAGCAAACCAAACATTTTTGAATTCGATTTTGCCTTTTAAATTTTCTATAGGTTCGCCAGAATCAAAATCTTCCAAATAATCTTTTTGATCTAATATATCATAAATTTTATTTATTGAAACAAGTGCTTCTTGTACAATTTCTATATTATCTATAGTTCTATTTATAGGCTCAAATAAAGATTTGATATAGCTTACAAAAATATAAATTGATCCAACTTCAACAATTAAACCAAACCAATTATTTATTGCAGCTGAAATAATTATTGTGATTGCTAAGTTTTCAAATAATTTCATTGCGCCCGGAAACAAACCTTCGAATATAGATGATGGTAATCTTACTTTTATAAATTCTTCAGTTAAATCTTCACACTCTTTTTGTTTTTCTTTTTGTATATTGAAGATTTTAATCAATTTAGCTCCATAAATAGATTCTGCTAGAAAAGTATTTATATTTGTTCTTATTACTTTTGAAGCATCATAAATTCTATTTAAAATTATTGTTAGAACTATTGATGTTATAACTACAAATGGTAATACTGTAAATGTTAACAAACTAAGTTTTATGCTAAAATACATCATTATACCTAAAATAGAAATAATTGATATAACATCTCTAAAAATTGTTGCTACAACATCTTTAAATAAAGCTGAAATATCTTCGACATCATTTGTTATTCGTACAAATAATTTACCCGCAGGTGTTTTGTCATGAAATGTTATATTAGCATCCTGAGTATATTTGTAAATTTTATTTCGCATTGTATAAAGAATTTCTTCCCCCATGATGTTTGTTTTCATTCTAGTTATAAAATCCAAAATATTGCCAAAAATAACAATTCCCAAATAAATTACAGCTATTGTAGTTATTGATAAGAATCCTTTTTCAGCAATTCCTAAAGTTAAGTAATCATCAATAATAACTTTTATAAGGTATGGTTTAGCAATCTCTAAAAAATCTATAATTGTAGATAAAACAGAAACAAAAACAATTGTTCTTATATGTGGTTTTGTTATTTTATAACATCTATCTAATGTTTTATTTTTCATACCATACCTCCTTTTTCTAATTTAAAATTTCAATATCTTCTTTTGAAGATTGTTGATTATAAAATTTTGAATATAAGCCTTTATTTTTTAATAATTCTAAGTGAGTTCCTTTTTCTATAATTTTTCCTTTATCCAAGACTATAATATTATTTGCATCTTTGATATCTGAAATTCTGTTTGAAATTATAATGCATGTTTTTCCTTTTACTAATTCTTTAACATTTTCTAATAATAATTTTTCTGTCTTATTATCTAAAGCAGAGAATGTATCGTCAAATATTACTATATTGCTTTTATTTAAAAATGCTCTTGAAATTACAACTCTTTGTTTTTGACCTCCAGAAAGATCTATTCCCCTTTCTCCTATTACTGTATAAATTCCGTTTTTCATATTATCGATATCATCAGAGATCATAGATTTAATAGTGCTGTCTTCAATTTCTGAATCTTTAAAAATATTTCTAAATAGACTAATATTATCTTTTATTGTTGTTGAAAATAAGAAATTATCCTGAGTAATATAAGATATACTATTTCTTAATTTTGCAAGTTCTAATTCATTTATGTCTTGATTATTAATAAAAATTTTTCCGTCTTGAACAGGATATAATCTCAAAAGTAAATTCATTAGCGTTGTTTTACCACTTCCAATAGTTCCGATGATGCCTAAAGTTTCTCCTTCTTTAATGTCGATTGAAATATCATCTAGAATAATATCTAAATTTCCTGGATAGTTAAATGTTAAATTTTTGATTGAAATGTCTCCATGAAGTCTTTCGCTTTGGCTAATTCCCTCTAATTTTAAGTTTTCTTTTTCTAAACTAAATACTGTTTCTAATCTATGATATGCAATTACTGCTCTTTCAAATTTTGAAATTATACCAGGTAGCCAGAATAATGGTGAGAAAAATAAATCAATATATCCTGAAAAAGCAACTAAATCACCTATAGAAATTGTTTTATTTAAAACTAATCTTGAACCGTACAAAATAGTTATTCCATAACAGAATCCGAAGCAAATCATTACTGTGCTTGAAAGTAATGTTGAATAAATATCAACAGATATATTGCTCAATTTTAATAATTTATTTCTCTTAATAAATTTTTTTAATTGGTTTGTTTCTCCTGAATAAGCTTTAGTCGTTCTTATTGCATCTGTACTTTCTTGTACATATTCAGAAAGTCTTGTAAAATGTTTTTGAGATTTTTTAAAACTTTTTTCTACATATTTTTTTAATATCAATACTAATATTAATGTAATAACAATTGGACAAATTGCTGCTATTGTTAATTTCAAATCAACATCAATCATAGTGTATGTTGCTATAATAAATATAAAAACCACTCTACTTGCGTGAGATAGCATTCTATATGTAGCACCTCTAATTTCTCCAATGTCTTTTACAAAATAAGACATTAATTCACCATTTTTTATATTTTGGATAGCTGTTAACTTTATTTTCAAAAAATGATTAAAAAGTTTATCTTTCAAATTTTTTTCTACTTGTCTTGTAACGAATGCAAGTAAGTATTTCCAAACAATTCTTGTTAAAATAAATACAAAACTTACTAATAATAAAAGTTTAATATTATCTATAATTAAATTTTTATTTTGTTCAATATTTCCGAGTAAATCGATTATTTTTCCTAATATTTTTGAAGGGCAAGTTAAAAGATATACATTAAGAGCAACTAAACAAAGGATAATAAACATTTTGAAAGCTAATTTTTTATAGATTGATTTCATTATTTCTTTCATATCTTCCCTCCTTCTTTTATTATTCACTAAAATTTTATCAAAGCAAAATTCTTAAGTCAACACATAGTAGAGATAAAATAAACCGTTTCCAAAGAAATTTAATTTCTAATTGAAAACGGTTTTATATTATTTTTTATTTAATGAAGATTTTAAAATTTCGATAAATTCTTTATTGTTTTTTGTCTTCATCATTAAATTTATAATTTTTTCAGTAAAGTCTGCTGTTGATAAATTTGAAAATTGTTTTCTAATTGCGTTTACTGTTTCATATTCATCTTTAGTTAAAAGTAATTCATCTCTTCTTGTTCCTGATTTATTTACATCAATAGCAGGAAAAACTCTTTTTTCAGAAAGACTTCTATCTAAGAAAACTTCCATATTTCCAGTACCTTTAAATTCTTCGAAAATAACTTCATCCATTCTGCTTCCAGTATCTACCAATGCAGTTCCAAGTACAGTCAAACTTCCTGCATCTTCAGTATTTCTTGCTGCACCAAAGAAACGTTTTGGTTTATGAAGAGCTGCTGGATCAAAACCACCAGATAATGTTCTTCCTGAAGATGGAATAACAAGGTTATATGCTCTTGCTAAACGAGTTATACTATCCAATAACACAACTACATCTTTATTTTGTTCAGTTAATCTTTTGGCCCTTTCAATAACCATTTCAGCAACTTTTACATGGTGTTCTGGTTGCTCATCAAAAGTTGAATATATAACATCCCCTTTTATAGAACGTTTCATTTCTGTTACTTCTTCTGGTCTTTCGTCTATTAATAAAACTATTAAACAAACTTCAGGATTGTTTTCTGTGATACTATTAGCTATTTTCTTTAAGATTGTTGTTTTACCAGCTTTTGGAGGAGCAACAATCATTCCTCTTTGTCCTTTTCCAATTGGAGACATTAAATCCATTAGTCTCATTGTATATTCATTTGAAGTTGTTTCTAATTTTAGTTTTTCTACTGGATAGATTGGTGTAAGATCGTCAAAAGAAGTTCTTTTCATTGCTTTTTCTGGGTGTTCTCCATTAACTTCTCCAACAAATATAAGTGCTGGAAAACGTTCACCTTCTTTAGGAGTTCTTTTTATACCTTTTACTTTATCACCTGTATCAAGCTTAAACCTTCTAATTTGAACTGGTGAAACATATACGTCTTTATTTGTAGATAAATAATTATCTCCTCTTAAAAAACCATATCCATCTGGTAATAATTCTAAAATTCCTTCTACATATTCATCATCTTCACTAGTTAATTTATATTCAACTTCTTGGATTTTTTCTGTAGGAATATTTTCTTTTTTGGTATTATAGTTCTCTAATATTTTTTCGATTAGTTCTGATTTTTTTAATTTAGAAACATTAGGAATACCTTTATCTTTTGCTAAATTTCTTAAGTCAATAAGAGATAAGCTTTCTAATTCCATAAAATGGCCTCCTTATATTTAATTTTATTTTTGGAAATTTTATTTAGAAATAAATTAAGACAATAAAAAAGTAATTTAACATTACATTAAATTACTCAAAATACAAATTAAAATTATTTGCTAATGTCGATAAAAATAATTTCATTAGGCAAATACATATCAAGTTCTTCTCTAGCAACTTTCTCAATATATTCTTCAGAATTAACATTTGCTTGTGTTGCTAAAAGTTCTTCTTCTTTTTCTTTTAATTGCTCGATTTGAGTTGAATAGCGAGAGATATCTTCTTTATAAGAATTTAATGTGGCTTGTTGGTTTATAAAAGTAAATAAAGAATAAACAACAAGTACAATTAATATTAAGTTCATTATTTTATTGATTTTTAAAATATTCATCCTAAGTATCTCCACAACTATTTTTTCTATATTATTATTCTACAAAAATATTAAAAATCCTTCTTTTCCTTCTGTTTATTGTGCTTTATAATACTATTGTAACATTTGTAAGGAAATTTTAATATTCTTTTACATATTTTAACAAATACAAGAAAAATTATAACACATATGTTGCTTATTGTCAAAGTATAGATAATACAACCAAAAACAATACCAAGAAATAAAAATAAGCGTACCTCTCCTCCATTTATCTTTATTATTGAGGTTATAATTAAATAACCAGAAAAAACTAAGAACATTATATCTTGGATAAATGTTGAGACGTCAGAAGCCTTAAAAGTTTTTCTTATAACACGAAAAAAATCGAAAACTATTCCTATTATAATTCCTATAATAAAAAAGAAAATAAAAATTTGTTCTTGAGAATATAAATTCATATTAACCTCATTTGAAAATTTTGCTTAAAATTCCTTTTGTTTTGTTGGATCCTATATTAGTTGTTTCCGAATAACTTAAACTTGATATTTTTCCATCTACAGCAAAATCAGAAGTATCTAAACTTAACTTGTTTATTTTTAAATTTTCACCTTTTATAGTTAATAATCCTAGTTCTGTTTCGATAATTATAATTTGATCATCAAAACTGAAAACATCCAAAATACCAGTGATATTTAATTTCTCTCTATTTTCTAAAATTATATTTTGAAAAGAATTTGATTTTCTTACATCATCCATATTTTACCTCCAAGTAGTTATATAAATATATTTATTCTTAAATTAAATTATTATAACTAAAATAATAAAAAATCCCTTGAAATGCATTCAAAGGATCTACTTAGAGAATTATTCTATTCAACAAAAAACTTTCTATGGATAGATTTTACTGCTAAATCTGCAAGTTTTGAATCTACTAATACAGATATTTTTATTTCTGAAGTTGTTATCATATGAATATTTATATCAGATTCACTTAAAGCTTCAAACATTGTTGCTGCAACTCCTGGTTTGTTTGCAACTCCTACTCCTATTATTGTAATTTTTGCCAAATTATCATTATTAAGTATTTCTTGAATACCTAAAATTTTTTGGTTTTGGTTTAGTATTTTTAATGTTTCTTTTAAATCATTTTTCTTAACTGTAAATGCAATATCTTTTGTTTCTTCTTGTTTAAATGATTGAGAAATTACATCTATGTTAATATTGTGATCTGCTAAAATTTTAAATAATTCATATGTTTTCTTTATAGTATTTTCTAATCCAACTACTGTTACTTTTGATATGTTTTCGTCTTTAGCAACTCCGTTTATAACTAAGTCTTCTAGATTTTTATTATTAACTAACGTACCTAAATTGCTTTTTTCAAAAGTTGATTTTACATATATTGGAACATTATATTTCTTTCCTATTTCTACGCATCTATTATGAAGTACTTTGGCTCCCATGCTAGCCATTTCTAACATCTCATCGTAAGAAATAGAATCTATCTTTTTAACATCATCTACTATTCTAGGATCCGTTGTATATACTCCATCAACGTCTGTAAAAATATCACATCGTTCGGCATCTAAACTTGCAGCCAATGCTACAGCTGTAGTATCAGAGCCACCTCTCCCGAAAGTTGTTATATTACCGTTTTCATCAACTCCTTGAAATCCTGCAATAATAACGATATTTCCTGCCGCCAGATATTCTTCTATTGTTTTATTATGAATATATCTAATCCTACTGTTTGTGAAATCACTATTTGTAATAATTGGAACTTGCCATCCTGCTAACGAAACTGCTTTATAATTTTTTTCAATTAAAAGCATTGCAAGTTTTGCTATTGTTATTTGCTCTCCTGTAGAAACTAGAACGTCATGTTCTCTTTTATCAGGATTTTTTGATAACTCTGCTTCTTCAGAAATTAGTCTATCTGTTGTCTTTCCTTGTGCTGAAACAACAACTACAACTTTATTTCCTTTTTCTACTTCTTTAATAATTTGTTCTGTAACTAATTCTAACCTTTCTTTATTGGCAACAGAACTACCGCCAAATTTTTGTACAATAATACTCATTGATGTCTCCATTTTATAAATGTAAGTAGTAAATTTTAAATTTAAAAAATACTATATAATAACTTATTATATTATCTTTAGTATAGATTTATATAAAAAAAGCACTTCTTAAATTTAGAAGCACCTCTTTTTGTTTATTTTTTTGCATATTTACCGCAATCACAATCATCATTATATTTTTTATATCTTCCTGTTTTATCACAGTCAGCTTTTGTTGTTGAGTGATCGCCTTTCCACCAGTAACAATATTGACATTCTTGTGCCATATTAAATCACCTCCGATATTTTGAATCTATATATATTTTAACAAAAAAATACTTAAAAGTCAATTTAGAGATATTCGCCTCTTAAAATTTTTTCTGCATTTGTTGTTGTTAATTTTTGTAATTCATCATTTGATATATAATCAGAAATTAGTGAAATTGCCTTTGGTATTTCTAAATAAATTGATTTTTCTTTGTGTGCATCTGAGCCTAGTAATGATATTAAGTTATTTTTTAACATTTTCTTGGCTGTTTGCTTTGCAGCAAAACCATACATTCCTAAAATACTGCCATAGTTTACTTGGAATAATACTCCCATATCTTTCAATTCTTCTAAAAGCTTAAAGTTCTTTTGAATAACTAAATATCTTTCTGGATGTGCAAGTATAGGTCTATAATTATTTTCTTTTAAACGATTTATAACATCTTTTAAATTTGGAAATTGCTGTCTTAATGGTAATTCAAATAGAACATAGTTTGTTCCATTTATAGTTGAAGCTTTAAATTCTTTTAAAAGTTCTACTATATTGTATGTTAAGAATACTTCACTTCCCAACAAAATTTTTGGAACATTTGGTTCTAAATTTAAGTCATCGATTAATTCTTTTCTTTTATATTCTGGTGCTTCATAGCAATCAATTGCATAATGTGAGGTTGAAATTACTGTATCAAACCCCACATTATAGGCTTCTTCTAACATTGCTATAGATTCTTCGTATGACTTTGATCCATCATCTATATTTGGCAACACGTGCGAGTGAAAATCAATCATTTTTGAATCCTTTTCTATCTTCTTTGTTTTGGTTTTATATTTGAAATTGTTTCGCCGTAATAATAAGTATTTTCATAACTTTTAGTATTAACTTGAACTTTGTTCAATACAACTCCGGCTACTTTTCCACCAACATTCTCTATTGCTAATTTTGCTCTTTTTAAATTCTCTATTTTTGTTGTATTTTGTGCTGAAACTATAATTGTAAAATCTACTAATCTAGCTAATATTAATGCGTCTGTTACAATTAAACATGGTGGTACGTCAAAAATTATTATGTCGAAAGCTTGAACTAAATCGTCTATTATAGCTTTCATTTTTGTTGAAACAAGTAATTCTGACGGATTTGGTGGAACATTTCCTGCTGGTATTAAGTAAAGATTTTCTATATCTGTTTCTTGAATATAGTTTCTAATATCTTCTTTTTCACCAACAAAATCTTGTTCTACAACTCCTGATAAAAAGTTTGATATTCCTGGTCTTGGTTTTAAATTAAATATTGTATATTGACGACCTTTTCTCATATCTGTATCAATTATTAAAACTTTTTTATCAAGTTGAGCGAATGCTGCTGCTAAGTTTGCTGAAACATAACTTTTTCCTTCACCAGGAATTGTGCTTGTTACAAGCATAACCTTTTTTTCTGAATCAGCATTCATAAATTGTATATTTGTTCTTAAATTTCTAAACATCTCTGCTTCAGGAGATTTTGGATTTTCAACTACTATTATTTCTTTTCCCATTCTTATCTTCCGCCCTTCTTGTTATTGTTATTTTCTAAATTTGATTTGTTTTCATAAGAAAATAAGCTAACATTTTTTTCTTCAGTTGACTCTTCTGAATCATTATCATAAAAGAATTGCACATTATTTGAAAATGGTATATTAGAATCTGAAACAGATTTCTTTGTAGTCTTTTTCTTATTTTTAGATTTTTTTGATTTTTTACTTCTTTTAGCTTTCTTTTTATTTCCATCACCTGTTAACACAATAGATGCAAGTACTGGAACGCATAACGCTCTTTCTATATCTGAATCTGTTTTTACTGTTGTGTCTAACATATTGATTAATAAAATATAACCAGCAACTAAAACGCCACCAACAAATGCAAATATTATTATATTTTTAATCAAATTAATATTAAATGGTTCGTGTTGGATTTCTGCAACATCTAAAACGTAAAGGTTTTCTACTTTATAAATCTCAGTAACTTTATCTTTAAATACATTTGCAAGTTCGTTAGCTATTTTACAAGCTTCTTGTGGAACAGTGCTTTTTACAGTTATTATTAATTCTGCTTCAGAATTTGAACTAACAGAAACTGCTTCTTGTAATTCTTCTGTTTTCATTTCTAATTTTAGATTTTTAATAACAGTGTTTGCTACTACTTTACTATTAGCAATAACTTTATAAGCATCAATTAACTTTGAATTAAGAGTTAAGTCTGTTGTTGTAATAGAATCAGAATCCTCTGTTTTATTTCTTTCACTTCCAGTTTGAACTAGGACTAAACTAGTTGAAGATTGATACATTGGAGTTATAAATTCAGTTGTATAAACTGCTCCAAGAATTGCAAATAATGCAACAATAAAAATTATTAAAAATTTCTTTTCTAAGAACATTTCTATAAGTTCTTTTAGGTCGATTTCTTCCATATTTCCTCCGTTTAATTTATTAGATAGTTTAATTTATAAATAGCTTTTGCTTGGTATACTTTATTAATATTTCCAAACAAAAAAACAACCACTAATCAATTAATAGTTGTTTTTGAATACTAATTAAAATTTATAGTAAAACCATCTATTACTGATTATCTTTAGTTCAGTAGAATTATATTATATAAGCCCTGTTTTTGCAATATCTTTTTACTATTTTTAGTAAGTTATTTTTAATTAAAAAATTATCAAAATCATTTCGAAATTAACATTTTTAAATAAGCCTTCATAAAGTCATTCAAATCTCCATCCATTACTCCTTGAACATTTCCGACTTCGTAATTTGTTCTATGATCTTTTACAAGTGTATATGGACAAAATACATAAGAACGAATTTGGCTCCCCCAAGCAATATCTCTTTGTTCTCCTTTAAGTTCTGCAATTGTTTCTTTATTTTCTTTTTCTTTTAAATCTAATAATTTTGATTTTAACATTCTCATTGCAGTTTCTTTATTCATAGTTTGAGAACGTTCAGATTGACAAGCAACAACTATATTGGTTGGTAAATGTGTTATACGTACAGCAGAATCAGTTTTATTGATATGTTGTCCTCCAGCACCAGATGCTCTATAAGTATCTATTCTTAAGTCTTCTTGATTTATTTCTATTTCTACATCATCTGTGATTTCAGGTAAAACTTCTAAAGATGCAAAGGATGTATGACGTCTGCCGCCACTATCAAAAGGAGAAATTCTAACTAGTCTGTGTACACCCATCTCACCCTTTAAATAACCATATGCGTTTTCTCCAGAAACTAATGCTGTAACACTTTTAATTCCTGCTTCATCGCCATCTAAGTAATCTAATTCTTTTATAGAAAAACCATTTGCATTTGCCCATCTAGAATACATTCTGTATAACATTTCTGCCCAATCTTGGGATTCTGTCCCTCCTGCTCCTGGATGTAATGTTATTATTGCATTATTAGAATCATATTTACCAGCGAACAAAGTTTGAATCTCTAAATTATCTATTCTTTCAACTATTGAATTGCTATTTTTTAATAGTTCTTTTAGTAGGTCTGTGTCAGGTTCGACCTCTAGTAATCGATTCATTTCTATTAGATTATTTAATTCAGAGTTTAAATCTTCATAAGAATTTATTTTTCTTTGTAATATTTTTATTTTTGAGAAAACCTTATTAGAATTTTCTTGGTTATTCCAAAACCCTTCTTTTGAAGATTCTTCTTCTAATGCTTGCAAATCATTTTTTAAATTATCTATTTTCATAGAATCTTTTATTTGCTCTATTTTTTCTTTAAGGCTTTCTAATAATCTTAAATTTTCTTCTAATTCAAACATTTTTACTCCTAAACATTTATATTGCATGTATTATATACTACTGTATTTAAAATATCAAGCAAACAATATGTATAAAAAGTGAAAAAGATGTGCGCAAATTCTGCGCACATCTTTTGAAAAAAATACTTTAATTAAATTTTTGCATAGCCAAAACGTGCTCTTGCTGAATTGATGTCTTTCTTTATTGCAATGGTAAGTCCTTTCATCTGTTCTGCTCTGTCTTCTGAAAGTTCCAAAAGATCTCTTAGAGTATTAACACAGTTTCTTCTTAAAACAGTTAGCGTTTTTTCACTTAAAGTTAAGTCATCAATAGTCCAGTCAGAAGAAAAAGAATCGATAAAAGCCTGTTTTGCATTTAAAATTTCTTCTTTAATATCTTTTCTGGTATAAGGTCTTTCGGTAACTTTTTCTACGGTAAGCGACAAAAAATCACTTGCTGTGTATATATGGAGTCGTCGCAAAAGTTCCTCTGCCTTGTGGTTTAAATTAAAGCTTTTTAAATTTTTATTGAAGATAGCTGATAATTTTAAATATCTTCCGAAATCGAATTTTCTTGCACAAATGCACAAGATTTCAGACTGTTCAAGAGTTAATCCAAGTTCTTGAGCAATTTCTTCAGGATTAGAAGCTGCTACCTGATGGATATAATAAAAGTTTTCATTAGCACGTCTTATTGCATCAGTAATCATGTAAGAAAATTCATTTTGCTCTTCTAAACAAGAAAGCGGAATATATCTTTCAGGGTGTTTTTCTTTTTCGATTCTTTCAAGTTTCTCCTGTTCAAGTTTTTGATTGTAAGAATTGGTTAGATAAACAGATATCTTTCTTCTAACTTCTGGATGTCTGAAATGTTTCCCAACTTTGTATTCAAGTGCTCTTGTGAATTCAGAACTCTTATAACCAGCTCGTTCTGCAGTATCAAGCTGAGTATGAGTTTCCCCGTCAGCAGAAATACCAAATCTATAAAAGATTGCAGAAACTTCTTTTACAGTCAACCCTTTGAATTCTTTTAAAATTTCTTCTCCCAGAAGATCTCTGTTTCTTTCTGCGATTTCAATCGCATATGCAAAACGACCGAGTCCAATAGCAAAATTTTTGTTAAATTTTTCAGGATCAGCAAGAACTAAAAGATATTTTATTTCTTCGAGTTCTTTAATTGCTGTTTCTAACGCTTCTTGGGAATTGTCGATTCCTAAAATAGCATTAAGATCTTTGAATGATTGGCAAGGTTTGGTATCTCCAAGTAAACCAAATTTGCTTTCGATAACTTTTCTGGAAAATTCGCTTATATTATTCATCCAAAGCATCAAGGTTTCTTCAGTTACCTGGTGCTTAAAATAAGCTTGTAATTCACAAAAGTTTTGATTGTAAGGTGTTACCTTGTTGATAGTTGATTGATTAAAAAAATTTGTAGTACTTGTCATATTGTTCGTCCTCCCAACCAGCTTCGACATTCTGGCTTGTATGTTTTTCAATGTGCTTTCTATTTAACAATAGAATTTTTAAAAAGTATCTTTTTCATTATAGCATACTTAACATAACATTACAAGTGTTCAACAAAAAAGCGAATGTAACAAACATTCGCCTCTTAAATATTTTACGCGTTTTTACCGCAACATTGTTTATATTTTTTACCGCTGCCGCATGGACAAGGATCGTTTCTTCCAACTTTTGGTCCATCATTAACAATTGGTTGCGCTTTTACAGCTTGATTTGTTTTTGGAACATTAGATTCTCCTTCAACATGCATACTATTTACTACAGAATTATCCAAGCTTGCATTAGTAATACTTACTCTTGACTCTCTTGTTGTAGTAGAAGTTTTTGCAATATGAAGCATTATTTTTGCTACTTCTAATTTGATTTGAGATATCATTTCATCGAACATCTCTCCTCCCTCAAATCTGTATTGAATAACAGGATCTTTTTGAGCGTAAGCACGAAGTCCAATACTATTTTTTAAAGCATCCATATTATCAATGTGTTCCATCCATTTTGAATCTACAACTTTTAATAATACAACTCTTTCAAGTTCTCTTATATCATTTGCATATTCTTTTTCTTTTTCTTCATAATTTGCTAAAGCTTTTTCTTTAATTTCATCTAATAATTTATCAGCTTTTATTTTGCTATCTTTTAATATTTCAACTTCTGGAATATTTAAAGATACTCTAATTTCGTTTAATAGTGCTTCTCTGTTGACTTTATTATCTTCTATCTCTGCTCTGTAAGTATCAACTACCATTTCGCAAGCAGATTCAATCATATCTACAATGTTATCTCTTACGTTATGCCCATCTAAAACTTTTCTTCTTTCAGTATAGATAATATCTCTTTGAACATTCATAACATCGTCATAACTTAATACATGTTTTCTCATAGAAAAGTTTCTACCCTCTACTTTACTTTGAGCATTTTCAATTGTTTTTGATAATATTTTTGCTTCAATTGGTAAGTCTTCAGGTATATTTCCTTTTTCAAATATTGTTGTAATCATATCTCCACCAAATATTTTCAAAAGGTCATCATCTAATCCTAGATAAAATCTACTTTCACCAGGATCTCCTTGACGTCCACTACGTCCACGAAGCTGATTATCAATTCTTCTTGATTCATGTCTTTCAGTACCAATAATTTTTAATCCGCCAGCTTCTCTAACTTTTTCTTTTTCTTCTTTAATTTCGTTATTATATTTTTCTTCTAATTCTTTGAATTTTGCTCTAGCTTCTAAAATTTCTTTATCATCTGTTTCATTAAAAGCAGTAGCTTGAGCGATTAAACTTTCTTCGTATTTTAATTTTCTCATTTCTTGTTTTGCAAGATATTCGCTATTTCCACCAAGCATAATGTCAGTACCACGACCAGCCATGTTTGTAGCTATAGTAACTGCGCCAAATTTACCAGCTTGAGCAATGATTTCAGCTTCTTTTTCATGATTCTTAGCGTTTAATACTTCGTGCTTAATTCCTTCTTTGCTTAATAAATTGCTTAATTTTTCAGAATTTTCAATTGTAACTGTACCAACTAAAACTGGTTGTCCTTTTTGAATTGATTCTTTAATATCTGCAATTACTGCTCTAAATTTTGCAGCTTCGTTTTTATAAATAATATCTGAATGATCAATTCTGGCTAATGGTCTGTTAGTAGGAATTTCAATAACATCTAAGTTATAGATTTCTTTAAATTCTCCCTCTTCTGTCATAGCAGTACCAGTCATACCTGATAATTTTTCATACATTCTAAAGTAATTTTGGAATGTTATTGTTGCTAATGTTTTTGATTCATCAGCTATTTTTACATTTTCTTTTGCTTCAATTGCTTGGTGTAATCCATCATTGTATCTTCTACCATACATGATACGACCTGTACCTTCATCAACAATTAAAACTTCTCCATCTTTTACGATATAATCTTGGTCGCGTTTCATAATTCCGTGAGCTCTTAAAGCAACATTTATATTATGAACTAAATCAGTATTTTGAACATCATTTAAATTCTCTAAGTTAAATTCTCTTTCTGCTTTTTCGATACCTTTTTGAGTAAGTGTTGCAGATTTTGCTTTTAAATCTACTATATAATCATATTTTTCGTTATCTTCAATTTGATTTTCATCTTTAACATCTTCTTCTATTATTTCTTTTTTATTTAACTTACGAACAAATCTGTCTGCTAATTTATAATAATCAGAAGATTTATTTGCTCTACCAGAAATAATAAGTGGTGTTCTTGCTTCATCAATTAAAATACTATCGATTTCGTCTACGATTGCGTAATTTAATTCTCTTTGAACCATTTCTTCTTTATGGATAACCATATTATCTCTTAAATAGTCAAATCCAAATTCGTTATTTGTACCATAAGTGATATCCGCTTTATAAGCTTTTTGTTTTTCTTTATGGTCCATTCTTCCATAAATAAGTCCTACAGATAATCCTAAAAATCTGTATACTTTTCCCATCCATTCACTATCTCTTTTAGCAAGGTATTCGTTAACTGTAATTACGTGAACACCTTTTCCTGTAAGTGCATTTAAATATACTGGTAATGTAGCAACTAATGTTTTTCCTTCACCAGTTTTCATTTCAGAGATTCTACCTTGATGTAAAATAATACCTCCTATTAATTGAACATCAAAATGTCTCATTCCTAAAACTCTTTTTGAAGCCTCTCTAACAACCGCAAATGCTTCTGGTAATATATCATCTAAAGTTTTACCTTTAGCTAATTCCTCTTTAAAATATTGTGTTTTTGCTGTTAATTCTTTATCTGATAATTTAGAGATTTCCTCTTCTAAACTATTGATTTTATCAACTATTGGTCTTATTCTTTTTACTTCTTTTTCACTGTAGTTTCCAAAGATTTTGTCAAAAAGTCCCATTTGTATTCCTCCTAATAATTTAAAATGTACTTCACAACTATATCACTATTTCGTATTTTTTGCAAGGCAAATAGACTTTATTAAACTTCTTAATTTTTTGGAATAAATAAAAAACACCTTCATAAAATTAAACAAATCATTTTAAGGAGTTTTGTATGATAATTTGTAATATAAGCTTTAATAAAAAAGCTATTTTTAAAACTTGTTTAATAATAATGTTTGTAATAGCAATATCACTTGGTGTTATAGCTATAAGAAATTTTTTAGTTTCTATGAAAAATAGTAAAAATTTAATTTATGATACTATTCCCTCTTCAGAAATTGCAACTATAAAACCTGAGAATTATACTAATATTTTAAAAGCAGTACATGAAAATTTAGATACTTATATAGGTCAGAAAATAACTTTTTCTGGTTATATTTATAGATTAAGTGGTTTTACTGAAAATCAATTTGTTTTAGCAAGAGATATGGATATTGGAAATAAACAGACATTAATAGTAGGATTTTTGTGTTCTTATGATAAAGCAAATGAATTTGAAAATTATACTTGGGTAACAGTAACTGGTGAAATAATAAAAGGAAATTATAACGGAGAAATTCCTCTTCTAAATATTTTATCAATTGAAAAGACTAATAGGCCTGAAAATTCTAATGTACCTATGCCAGATAGTAGTTTTGTTCCAACAGCAGTAATATATTAATCTTCTACCAATGAATTTATAATTCCCTTATCTAAAGTTTCTGAGAATATATTTTTTAGAATAATAAGGATAATTGGACCGATTAATAATCCAATTATTCCTATTATTTTAAAGCTAGTATACATAGCAATCAAAGTAAATATTGGATGTACTCCTATATTGTTACTTACAAGTTTCGGTTCAATAAATTGTTTCTGAGCTAACGTAAATATATATAAGCCTAGTATAGAAAAACCTAAATTTATATTACTATTTAAAAACAATATAATTGCCCAAGGAATCATAATAGCACCGGCACCAAGTATTGGAAGTGCATCAACAAATCCAATTAATATCGCCATTAATATTGGATATTCAACCTTCATACCTATTAAATAGAAAATGTTAAGACCCGTTAGGACAACTAAAAAAGTAATAATGCTAAGTGTTATTTCTGCTTTTAGATATGAACCTAATGATTTTGTTATTTCTTTGGCGTGAGTGATTATTTTCCCAACCATCTTTTTAGATAAATGATGTTCCATGCGATCTAAAATATAAAACTTATCAGAAGTAATAAAATATGTTGCAAGAATTGTGATTATAATATTTATCAATATATTTGGAATCGAGGTTATATATTTTAAGATTTTAGTTAAAATACTTTTTATATATTCTGCAATACTATTTATGAAGTCAGTAGCAGATTTTTCAAAAACAGTAATTACTTCTTCTGATAGATTAAGATTATATATGTTTATTTTGTTTTTTATAGCATCTAAAAAAGTCATTGACTTGTCTAGATAACTATTTAATCCACCAAGTAAATTTGTTGTTTCAGAAACAAATTTTATTCCACCCCAAACAATAATTCCTATTAATAAAGAAAAGATTGTAGCCAGTACAATAATACTGCTTGCTTTTCTATTTAAAATTGTTTTCTTGTTTATCCACTTAATAATTGGATCTACTAACAAAAATATAATATAAGCTATTATAAATGGAATGTAAAAAATACTTAATTTGCATATTATAAAAAATAAAGCAATTAATGATCCAATTATAATAGCTTTTTTTAATATAAAAAAATAACCCATATATCACCTCTATAGTTTTTAATTAAATTATATTCAAAAAACATAGTATTATTCTTGGTTTTCAAATAATTAATTAAAATCTAAAGTATATATGGATTATTAATATTATTCTATTTTGTATATTCGTTATCTTTTGATATATGAGATGTTGTTGTTTGGCTTGGTTGTTGTGCTTCATATTTTCCAGATACATTTACGTGAATTCTATCATTAAAATTTGTAGAAATTGTTTTTGGAACACTTGTTTCTCCTATAGGTTTAGATTCTTTATTTGTTTTATTGTTAAAAAATGAATCTTTAAATTTTGAAAACTTTTCTATTATATTCTTAAAGAATCCCTTAATTGGGTTTGTTTTAACAGGCAGTAATTCTGTTTGTTTTGTATTGCTTTCCTCTAAGACTTGTGGAGCTTCAGATTCAGTCAATTCGACATTGTCTGTATCAGCTATTGTTAACGCTTCAGGATTAACGGTGTGTTTTTTTATATTATCAAATGATATTTGTTCTTTAGGTCTTTCGTTTTGAGGAACTAATTCTCTTGCTTGAGCTGGAACTATTTTATTATTATCTAGCATATAAAATTGTACTTGACCTTGTTCGTCTGTTGTAATTATAACGTCATCTATAATATCTATTTGGGTGTTTGGAGATTTTCTTTTTATTTCTTCTTTTAAACTAATAAAATTTTTTACTATTTCTTGAACTTCTTGTAAGTTACCTAATGTTATATCAAATATTCTATCATTTTCTGGAATATCATCATTAGCCTTCATAGTTTTTTTGCTACCATATGGTCTTACAAATGTACTCTCTCCTTTGGAATCTAAGAATAACATTTTGCTAGTGCCATTTTCAGAAGATAATTTTATTATTTTATAATCAAAAAGTTTGGGTAATTGATTTTTATCTGTAAGATTGTGCAATAAAGTATGGTATGCACTTGGATTATCAGGCAACATTATATTAGATGTTGTTTCTATAAAACTAATTGAATCTCTATAATCTCCTTCTCTAAAAAACTTTTGATATGTTTCGATTTTCTCTGTTGTTAAAGTACCATTAAGAAGAGATTTTTTTATATCTTCAATCGCTGCATTGCAAACATTCGATCTTAATTGATCATATCTTGAATTAAAATTTTGTATTATTTCATTTGTATAATCAGCATGTTCTCCAAGCAAGATTGAAATTTTATAAAATTTTTTGTACTTTTCTATGTCACAACCATCATTTTTTAATACTTTATTTAATTCTTTAGAAAAATATGTAGAAATCATTGTTGTATGAATTTCTCCAGTTAATTCATGTATTCTATCATTATTCTTCTTAATCATTTTTTCAAAAAATTCTTTTTTGGTTTCGTCAGATTTTGGATCTAAGCCTTGTTCGTTTGCAAAATCTAAATACTGAGTATTTTTTCCAATTTTTTTATATAAATTATTACTTCCAAGTTTTTGTATACTATCTTTTATATATGTTGGAATTTCCTCTGTAGATTTATCTTTATATTCTAATTTATCCTTAAGTGATACTAGTACTTCTGAATAATCACGTGATATTTCTTCTAAATTATATATTGTATCTGTTTTTGCTAAAAGCAAACAACACTCTACTCTTGGTAATTGAAGAAGTTTTGTTAAATTATCTTCAATATTTCCTTTTCCAAAATGAATTACTTTATCTTCTCCAATTGCTTGTTCTAATAATTTTACAATTCTTGTTAGTCTTTCATAAGACTTTGGTTTTAAACCAGCTTTTTCACAAAGCCAATTAGTAAAGCCTTCATTTAGACCTCTACCAATTTCACCACTTGCACCATTAAAAATAAAATGTAAACCACTTCCCATTTTTATTCCTAAAACAGCACATTCTTCTGGAGTCTTATTAAATATGGCATGGATGCCTTCGTGTAATACTGTTGCTTGTAAATCAACATCTTCTTCAATATCTTCTGCTGACAACATATGGCCATCTGTTCCTTTTGCATATAATGTCATTACTCCAGAATCACCTAAAGAATATTCTCCAGCATATCTCGGATTAGTTTCCTCTGTATAAAGTCTTTTAAAGTTTTCATATAATCGCTGTTTTATAAAACCGGTTCCATAAGTTTTTACAAAAACATCACAATTTTCAAGTTTTTCAATTAAAAATTGTTCTATATATGGTATTAGCTTTGGATTTTCTCTTTTTCTTTCCATTTAATTTCTCCATTGATCTATATAAATATTAATAAACTATATTTCCATAATCTTTACTAAAGAATTGACTTATTTCATCTTGTTCATCATCTTCTAATTCTTTTATATTACCATTCGTTACATCATAATATTTGTTTGCTATTTTAAATTCGCTTTCATCTAACAAAATTATTGCTTTAGCATAATATTTAGAACCAATTTCAAAAATGTCTATTAATCTTGCGTTTTTCTCAATTAATAATTTTTCTGCTATTACTTCTTTATTCATTAAAATTCACCTCATTTGTAAAACAAAATGTTGTTTTTTGCTAATTATATATGTAATTTTATCATATGTATCTTTTTTTTCAATTAAATTTTAAAAATTTCCTGGATTAAAATATGGATTATACGTATTTGGCATTCCTTGTGATTGCAAACTCACCATTTTTAAATGATTTTTAAGAAATATTTCTTTTATTATAAGAATTTTAATAAGATCTTTAAGTAAAGAATCGCATCTAGGATTCCTATTATTAGTGTTTGATTGTCTGTTTGTATCACTTGTTCTAGAGTTAGAATTTATACCAGAACCTGTGTTCGCTGTTTGATTTTGATTGATTTGATTTTCATTTATAGTAGCTCTTGAAGATTGATTTTCTTCTTCTAAGTTAATTTGACCTTCTACAATATTAAATACAGTATCCACCATATTGTTCAAACCTTCTTCATTAATCATTTGATTATTTCCATTAGAAACAACTTTTGATACTACAGGATTAATTATTCTATATATGCTAGGATATAAATTATTTAAATTTTGTATTGGCATTCCGTTATTTATCATTTGACCTGGCATAAACATATTGGGATTTCCAAAATTTACTCCTCCCGGATTTGTTTGATACATATTGCCTACCCCTGCAAAGTTTGGCATCATCTGATTGTTCATTACACTATTTCCTGGATTATTTATATATTGACCATTGGGAATCTGATTGTAAAAATATAAATCTTCCATATAACTGTTATTTGGATAAAACATAAAAAACCTCCTTTTTAAAAAAGTATATGTATTTATGTTAGATATATTCCGTCATTTTAAATATTTAAAAGAAAAAATAAAGACCGAATAAATTTCGGTCTTTACTAATATTTTTTATTTTACTATTTCTTTTACATATTTTTTAAATAGTTCTCCTCTTTCAGCGAAGTTTTTGAACATATCAAAACTTGCGCTTGCTGGAGAGAATAATACGATATCTCCTTTTATTGCAATTTCATTTGCCTTTTCTACTGTTTTAATTAATGATTCGCATCTATATATTGGAAAATCATCTCTTCTTGATTTCTTTAACTCTGATTTAACTGCTTTTTCGATTTTATCTGCTGTTTGTCCAAGCAATATCAAAGCTTTGCAGTTATCTAAAATTGGTTTTGCAATAACATTATAATCTAGATTTTTATCATATCCACCAGCAATTAAAATTAAATTCTTAAATGAAAAAGCCTTTAAACCTGCAATGGTTCTAGTAGGACTTGAACTTACAGAATCATTATACCATTTGATTCTTGTCTTTGTTTCTTTTACAAGTTCTAATCTATGTTCAACTCCTTTGAATTCTGTTAAAACTTTATCTACTGATTCTTTTTGAACTAATTCTTTTGTTGCAATTATAGCACATGATGCATTTTCGAAATTATGAACTCCACGTAATTTCATATATTTTGTATCAAAAACATGCTTTCTTAATCCATTTTCAGATACTTTTATTTTTCCATCATCTGTATCTACTAAATAACCATTTACATTTTTGTCTTTACTACTAAAGAATATTACTTTCCCTGGAGCTTCTTTTGCACACTCTCTTGTTATCTCATTATCATAATTTAATATTAATAATCCATTTTCATCTTGGTGTTTAAAAATATTTTTCTTTGCTTCTACATATTCTTCCATATCTGCATGAACATTTAAATGATTTGGAGTTATGTTTGTTATAATAGAAATTTGAGGACTTATTTTCATATTCATTAATTGAAAGCTACTTAGCTCTAAAACAACAATGTCTTCAGGTTGCATTTCTGCAATTCTTGTAAAAAGTGGTGTTCCTATATTTCCACCTAAGAAACATGTTTTTCCATCTTGTTTTAAAATTTCATGAACTAATGTTGTTGTAGTTGTTTTTCCGTCACTTCCTGTAATTCCTATTACTAAGCCAGGACAAAGTTCTATAACCATTTCTATTTCAGTAGTTACTATTGCGCCTCTTTCAGCTTCTTTTAAAAGTTCTGGTACAGTTGGAAGACAACTTGGAGAACGGAAAATAATATCAAATCCTACTAATTTATCTAAGTATCCTTTTCCAAAAGAAAAACTCATTCCATAGTCTACAAGTTTGTCTAATAAGTTTTTATCTATATCATCTATTTCTTTTCCATCAAATACAGTAACATCTGATTTTAAATCATGAAGATAATCTATTAAAGGAATGTTGCTAACACCTAATCCTATTACAGCAACTTTTCTCCCTTTTAAATAATTATTAAATTCTACTAATTTCTCATTAATATAATCCATTCTTCCTCCTAAAATATTTATTTTATATTAAACTTTCAATGGTAATTTTATTTTTGTCATTACAAGAAGTGTTGATTCCTCCACTGATTTACAATCTGTAACATCTATTTCCTCTGTAATTGGACTAAACTCATAAAAGCCAGCAGCTTTTTGAAGCTCATCTCGTTTGGTTATATTTTCTCTTATTTCCTCTTCAGTTTCTTTGTTATTGTATTGACTACATTTTCTCTTTACTCTTTCATCTAGACTTGCTGTAATAAAGAAATGGTAATCACAATCTGGATATATTTTCATTACACCTCTTCCAGATACAATAACATTATAATTTTCTTTTAAATCATTTATTAGTTTTTTGGCAAATATGAATAAATTTTTATTATCCGCACCTCCAGCAACTGAAGAAACAGCCATTGATGCTTCTTTTGATTGAATTGCTTCTTCATCTATTTTTTCGCCATCCATATATAATATTGTCTCATTGTTTTCTATCATTATTTGAATTTTAAACAAATCCATCATTTCTTTTATATCCAAGTTTTTGCCTTGTTTTTTTAATTCTTCAAGTTTTGAACCATTTTTCATCATAGCATATACAACTGCTCTATAAATATTTCCGCCATTTACAAGTACTGTATTTGATATTTTTTCAATTAGTTTTCTACATATGCTAGTTTTTCCGGCGCCAACTAATCCTTCGATTCCAATTACTAAATTTGCCATTATTTTCCCCTTACATTTCATTTGTTATTATTACGGTATGTATTATATCAAAAACTTGCTATTTCTTCAATAAGTTGAATAATTAAATTTTTTCTGTGAATACTAGTTATAGTCAAAGGAGGTGCATACTCATGTCAAATAAAAATAATAATAAAAACAAATCAAATAATAACAATAATAATCAAAATCCAAACAATAATAACAACAATAATAATAAATAAGTAAATGCTAATTTATTTTAAAGAGTTGCTTTTAAAGCGTCTAATTATATAATAACAAAGATACTTAAGAATATTTTATTTAGGTATTTTTATAAATATAGTTTTATTAGCTACTTTTTAAGAGAACTCCTTTTCAAAAATATGAAGAGGAGTTTTTATTATATTTGTCTTTTATATTGAATTAAAACATATTATTGATATATAATAATTCCAATAATTATTGTTTTACAAGGAGATAAAAATGAACAAATTAATTAAAGTGAAAGAAATTGTCGATAAGATACTTGATTTTATTTACAAGTATCGTTTTATTATTGCAATAATACTTATAGCTGTTGGAGTTTTATTTAACTTGCATGGTTCTTCTATAAGTCTTTGGAATGCAATCTACAACACTGGTATTACTGATAGTTCGATTCTTTTTGGTAGTTGGAGACCAATTAGAAGCGACGAATGGGCTGTTACTACTCCACTTATTTTTTCACAATTTCATAATGGATTTAAAGTTTGTACAGATATAATAAGAGCTATTCCAAATACAGAAGTATTTTCTCTTTATGGATTGCCAGTTTTAAATATTTTAGAAATATTCAGACCTTTTCATTTGGGATATATTTTGTTAGGTCTTGAGAAAGGATTATCTTTCTTTTGGGTAGCACGATTTATTTGTTTATTCTTAGTTACTTTTGAATTCACAATGATAATCACTGATAAAAACAAAAGACTTTCTGTTATTAGTGCATTTATGGTTTCTTTATCACCAAATGTACAATGGTGGTTTGCTACAAATGGCGTTGTTGAATTATTTGTTTTTGGACAACTTGCTTTAATTTTGTTATACAATTACATGAATACAGAAAACTTTAAATCTAGACTTGCAATGTTATTCTTTATGATGATTTGTGCAGGCGGCTACATATTTATTTTATACCCTGCATATCAAATTCCAATGTTCTATGTATTCTTAGCTTTAGCTATTTATATAATTATAGATAATAGAAAAAATTGTAAAATTACTAAAAAAGATATTATATCCATAATAGTTATGTTATTAGTCTTTATAAGTTTAATGACTTATGCTTTCTTTATTGCTAAAGATACAATTATAACAACACTAAACACTGTTTACCCTGGTTCTAGAACAGAAAATGGTGGCGGTGCATTTAGAAAATTTATAAGTTATCCTGGTAATATCTTTTTACCATATAAAGAATTAGGACTTCAAAGGCCTACTGTTGAAGAGGCTGCTGTATTTGGACTTTTCCCAATGGGACTTATATTATCAATAATTCATATTGTTAAAACAAAGAAAAAAGATTGGTTTGCTATATTGCTATACATCCCATATGTAATACTTTTAACATTTGGCTTTATAGGATTCCCAGATTTTTTAGCAAAACTAACACTTTTGAGTAATTCAATACCTGAAAGAGTTCTTTTAGCAACAGGATTTATAGATATATTATTATTAGTTAGATACCTTTCAATAAATAAAGATACTATTAAACTTTGGAAAGCTATCGTCAGTACTTTAGTGATAAGTGCACTTTTAATTTTAGCTTGTCACCTTTATAATCAAGCTTACATAGGAATTTATTCATGTATGTTATTATTTGCAATGTGTTGTTGGTTATTCTTCTTTGCATTTGAATATAATACTAAATTCGGAAAATATTTATTTACATTAGGAATGATTGGTACAATGATTATTGCTGGTTTCACTGTTAACCCTATTGTTTCTGGAACAGATATGATTACTGATAGTAAAATATTAAAAGCTGTTGAAAAATATAATTCTGAAGATGAAGGTTTATGGCTTGCAGAAGCAATTGGTTTCCCTGGTCCAAACTATTTAGTAATAGCAGGAGCTCCTACAGTAAATAGTACTCATGCATACCCTGATTTAGAATTTTGCAGGAAATTAGATCCGGAAGGAAAATACGAAGATGTATATAATAGATATGCTCATATTTATATCGAAGTTGTTGAAGAGCCAGCACCACAAAAATTTGTTCTAGTCTCACCTGATACCTATAGAATTTATATTACTGCTGAAGAATTAGAATTATTAAATATAAAATACATATTTACAGTTAGAATAATGGAAAACTTTGAAAATGAAAATGTATCATTTGATCTTTTATATGATGTAGATACTTATCGTATATATAAAACAATTTATAATTAAAACCATATTAAAAACCATCCCCTATTTAATTCGAGGATGGTTTTTTAGTTATTATTTTTATATCACTTATTAATTTAATAAAATGTTTTTAAATTTAATTCTTTTACGTTTAATACATTTTTTGTTTACTATAAATATATATCAAGCAATTAATAAATTGAATTGCAGCTGAAAATTTTATTATAGTCTCTGTCACTTTAAATACTTTTGATTCTCTTTCTGATTTAGTCTCTGTATCTAGCTTATTCCAAATAATATAACTTATTGCTATCATAGCAAAATCTAAGAATATCATTGTTCTTGTTTTTGATACAAATACTGTTGGTGAAAAAGCAACTATTATTCTAGAAGCAAGTCCTGCTAAATAAATTAAAAACGCAACATTATTTTTTAAGTTTTTAAATAGTAATAATAATGACATTCCAATACAAATGAAATTACCAAAAGCAAAAACAATTGGAAATGCATAATATATATTATTACAATTTGCTGCTGTTAACAAAATATCATGATGTACAACTAAATCTTTAAACACTTTTAAATATGGAAACATTCCATTGAAGATTGGTAATAGTGTTCCTAACATTAGAACTGATAAGACTGGTATGCTTGCAATTACTCTATATAATTTTTCGTTATAATTAAAATATATGTACATAGCAAGTAATGAAGTCATTAATAAATATGTTGTATTTTGACTTGAAATTATATTGCCAAATGTTGATGTAAATCCTAAGACAAATTTCTCTAAAACAGTTAGCATCTCATATCCTTTAAATCTATATAACTCATCGGCTTGTCTTACACTATTTCCAGGACAAGTTAAAATAAATGTAATTGATAAAATAGCAATTAATGTTTGGATAAACATATAAAATTTAGCTTTTTTATCTTTATTTACAATCATTAAAATAGTAAATACTAAATAAAATCCAAGTAATAATGATCCTACTTGTTCTTGGTTTGCTGCAAAAATTAAACTTATTGTATAAAGTGGATATTGCCACCATTTAATTTTCTCACCATCCCAAATCTTTCTAATTGGAATTAAAGCAAATAATCCTGCTCCCAAAGGCCATAAATAATTTATACTTGTTGATGCCCATCCTGTTTGATGCATTGTATAATATGGATATATTAAAATCATACACATCAGCATAAATGTACTTTTATTCTTGTTTTCTTTTATAAAAAGTTTAGACAAAGAATAACATGCAATAACAGCCATTAATGATTGTATTAAAATCCATAAATATTTTGATGTTTTTAATACTGAACAAAGTACAAATTCAATTATCACTCTTGAAGACCAATTATGATATCTTCCTTCTATAAATTCTGGTATTGTACGTTCTATTATTTCTCCAGTTTCTACATTTAATTCGTCTGTTATTTGTTTTATAAACCATTCATCATCATAAGTGTTTGGAGTGATAAATATTGTTAATGCAATTTGCAATACAAATAATAATATTAATGCTCCCCTACCATTTTCAAAGAATTTTTCTATAATTCCTTTAAATTTTTCCTTCATTTTCAAAATCCCCTATTTTTTTAAATATCTACTCTTATTCCAGTGTCTTTTAAGAAATCATTATGATCATTTCTATATAAAACACAAATTTCATAATTTCCATTTTCAATTCCTAAAGTCATGAATCTTGTATGCATCCCAGCGTATGGATAAACTTCTGGTACATTTATATTTTTCTCATGTCTTGTTTTTAATAAGTACATTTTTCCTGAAGAGGCATTTCTTAAAACATAACTACAATTAACTGTATCTACACTCTCATCTTCTCTATATGCATATCCTACTATTTCGACTTTTTTACCTTGTGGTGCTAAAATGTCGATATGTACAATTAAATCTTTTTCTTCTTCAAATTTAACTACTTTGGTAGTTTCATCTAAATTAAATTCTTTTGGAATTAATAGTTGTGCAAAATTCCAAACAAGAATTAAAGCAACTACAAAAATACAAAAAGCAAGTATTTTAATATAGTTTTTTTGATTGATTTCTAAATCTAAAAAATTCATAATATCTTATTCCTTTTCTATCTATTAATTTTTGCAACAAATCCACTTTCGTTTGAATAAAGAACTTCAACATTTGAATATTCTTTTAAACTTTCTAATGCATCTTTTCCTTCTTGTAACTTTCCTTGTTCTGGTGGATCTAATCTTATCATATATTTAATCTTTGAATTTTTTACTGAATCTTTTATATTATATTGATTTGTTGTATGTAAAATATCTCTAAAATCATTTTCTACTCCAGTATATTCTAGTGTTGCTATAGTCCATATTGTTCTATAAGAACTTTCTGTAAATAACACTGTATTATCTGCAGTCATATCCTCTAGATTTTCTCTTGCATATTCTGAAATTTTGATGTTATCTGCAGTGAAATTGTAGAACATGTCATAAGCTTTTCTGTGTTCACAATTTTCTAAATAGTACATTCCAACATAATTTGGAAGAGCGTGTTTTTCTTCTTCGCTTATGATGTGCCCCGCTTTTATCCAAACCCAACCACATACAAAACTTGTCCAAACAAAAACATATAATGGAATAATCCATTTTAATATTTTTGTATCAATGTATCTATTTAATAAGTCTATTGATATTGCAAAAATAACCATCCAGAATATGAAATAAATCTTAATCATATAATACCAAGAAACTTTTCCTGTCAAAGCGCCTATATAAAATAATCCTAAAAATCCAACTATGCAAATTGAGAAAATATCTAAATATTGGATATCTTTATTTTTTAATCTCTTAAGGAAATCTACTGCATATATTATTGCAAAAGGAATGTATGCAACAAAATCTCTAAATTTTTCTGGATATATTCCGCCCTCATCTTTTAAAGCTGATACTAAATCTTTTTGCCCCTCAATAATAAAAGATGGTATAAATAAATATCCAATTCCAAAAGCTGTTACTAATAAAAGTATCCCAGTTATAATTAGTGTATTTTTCCCAAAAATCTTTAAATATTTTTTTGAATCTTTATCTTTAAGTTCCATTATAAATGAATAAATGCAAATTGAAGCAAACAAAGCAGGAACATATAAGCAATATGAGAACATTAATCCCATACCAGCAAATATAATTAATGTAATTAGAAATTTCTTGCTAATATTATCTTCTGAAAATAGCATATCTGTAAGTGTTAATATTAATGCAGTAATTGCGATACCAACAGATAGATATGAGAATCCGTATAACCATGAATTATAGGGATAACCATATAAATATAATCCCAACAACATTAAAGTGAATATAGCTCCCCTTTTTGTTTGTATTTTATCTGTACATGCAGCATAAAGGCCTAATACTCCTAAAAACAATGTCATTGTTTCAAAAAGTTGATATACATATATTTTATCTAATCCTGTTATTTCGTTTATAACATTCATTAAAATTCCGTCATTGATATATGCTCCTGTTTGCATTATATTAAAATCAAAAAACGTTTTATCTTCTGCATAAATGAATAACTCTAGTGTTTCTGAATAATGTTTTGCGGCTCTATAATGAACTGCTGAATCTATCGCAACATGAGTTACATCTCCTTTGTGGATATATAAGTCTTTAAAGAACATTACTCCAAACATTATTAAAATAATTATAATTATAAAAATATCCAATTTTGAACATTTATATTTTTGACATTCTTTATGTTTTATTGGCTTATATAAAAGTATTCCTCCAATAGCTGTATTAATTATTGATAAAAGCCATATATTTTGTTTAATATTTAAAATACCAAGTGTCATACATAAAGTAATATTGTAAACTAACATTCCTACTAAAAAAATGCATAACCATTTTACAAAATTTAATTCTTTTTCTGATTTTTTAAATATTATAAAACCTATTCCTAAAAGAATAACACTTAAAATATATACGTATCCCATTTTCTTTTGTCCTCTTTTCGTTATAAATTAATCATCCAAATTATATAATAAAAGAAAGTAGAAAACAATCTACTTTCTTATTTTTTTAGTATTTTATTGTTATTAATTTAAGTATTTTTCTAAGAATTTTCCTGTGTGAGATTTTTCGTTTTTGCAAATTTGTTCTGGTGTTCCTATTGCAATTACTTCTCCACCTTTTTCTCCGCCTTCAGGTCCCAAGTCGATTAGATGATCGGCAGTTTTTATTAAATCCAAATTATGTTCGATTACTAAAATTGTATTTCCTGTATCTACTAATCTTTGTAAAATATCCACTAATCTATGAACATCTGCAATATGAAGACCCGTTGTTGGTTCATCTAAAATATAAAGTGTTTTTCCAGTAGCTCTTTTTGAAAGTTCTGTTGCAAGTTTAACTCTTTGAGCTTCACCACCAGATAATGTTGTTGATGGTTGTCCTAATTTAATATATCCTAAACCAACATCTGATAATGTTTGAATTTTTTGTTTGATTCTAGGAATGTTGTTAAAGAATTCTAAACCTTCTTCAACTGTCATATCTAAAACATCTGAAATTGATTTTCCTTTATATCTTACTTCTAGTGTTTCTCTGTTATATCTTTTTCCATGGCATACTTCGCAAGGAACATAGATATCAGGTAAGAAATTCATTTCTATTTTTAACACACCATCACCTTGGCAAGCCTCACATCTACCGCCTTCAACATTAAAGCTAAATCTACCTTTTTGGTATCCTTTCATTTTAGCTTCATTTGTTCCGGCATAGATATCTCTAATAACATCAAATACACCAGTATAAGTTGCTGGGTTTGAACGAGGACTTCTTCCTATTGGAGATTGGTCAATATTAATAATTTTATCTATATTTTCTATACCTTTTATTTTTTCGCATTTTCCTGGTTTGTCTGTAGCTTTATTAATTTCTTTAGCTAAGTTTTTGTATAAAACTTCATTCACTAAAGTTGATTTTCCAGAACCAGAAACTCCTGTAACACAGTTAAATACTCCAAGTGGAATTTTTACTGTTACATCTTTTAGATTGTTTTCTGAAGCTTTAACAATTTCTATTGATTTTCCGTTTGACTTTCTTCTTTTCTTTGGAATAGCAATTTTTTCTCTACCACTTAGATATTTACCAGTTATAGAATTTGAATTATTTTTTATTTCTTCTGCTGTTCCTTGTGCGATTACATTTCCACCATGAACTCCAGCTCCTGGCCCTATATCTATAATTTGATCTGCAGCATACATTGTATCTTCATCATGTTCAACGACTATTAGTGTATTTCCTAAATCTCTTAACTTTTTAAGAGTTGAAAGTAATCTATCATTATCTCTTTGATGAAGACCTATACTTGGTTCATCTAAAATGTATAGAACTCCGGATAGTCCAGAACCAATTTGAGTAGCAAGTCTAATACGTTGAGCTTCTCCTCCAGATAAAGTTCCAGCACTTCTTGATAGTGTTAAATATTCTAACCCAACATCCATTAAAAATTGAAGTCTTGTATTTATTTCATTTAAAATAACATCAGCTATCATTCTATCTTTTTTGCTTAATTCTAATGAATTTAAATATTCTTTTAGTTTATTAATTGGAAGATCAGTGATTTCATTAATGTTCTTTTCTCCAACTTTAATAGCTAAAACTTCTTGTTTTAATCTAGCCCCATTACAAGAATAACAAGGACTATTACTCATATACATTTCATAGAAATTACGCATTCCTTCTGATTTGGTTTCTCTATATCTTCTATCTAGAGTTGGTAATACACCTTCGAATGGTTGAGTAAAATGTCTTGTACCTGCAGCAGAAGTAAATTCAAAATCAATTTCTTCTTCTCCAGTTCCATAAAGAATTTTCTCTAAAAATTCTCTTGGTAATTTCTTGATTGGTTTTCCTTTTATATCAACACCATAATGTTTACCTATACTTTCAAAATACATTCTAGCCATTGTATCACCTTTTTTTAATGTACTAGAACCAAATGCTTTTACGCCATCATATAAAGTTTTTGTCTTATCCGGAATAATTAATTCCTCATCCATCTTCATTAAATATCCAATACCTGTACAATCTGGACATGCACCAAACGGATTGTTAAAAGAAAACATTCTTGGTGATAATTCTTCGAAACTTATATTACATTCTGGACATGCATAATTACCACTAAATAATTTCTCTCCTTGTCCCGGTATATCTACTTTAACTAAACTGTTAGCATGCTTCATTGCAGTTTCAACAGATTCGGCTAATCTGTTTCTGATTTCTTCTTTCACAATTAATCTATCTACTACAACGTCTATGTTATGTTTTTTATTTCTATCTATATCGATATCGTCTGAGATTTCATAAATTTGATCATCTATTTTAACTCTTACAAAACCTTCTTTTTGCATACTTTCTAAAAGTTTTGTAAATTCTCCTTTTTTACCTCTTACAATCGGACTTAAAATTTGAATTCTTGTACCTTCTTCTAAACTCATTACAGAATCAACTATTTGATCAATAGTTTGTTTTTCTATTTTTCTACCACATTTAGGGCAATATGGTATACCAATTCTTGCATATAATAAACGTAAGAAATCATATATTTCTGTAACTGTTCCAACGGTAGAACGTGGATTTTTAGAAGTTGTTTTTTGATCTATTGAAATTGCTGGTGAAAGCCCTTCTATGCTTTCTACATCTGGTTTTTCCATTAAACCTAAAAATTGTCTTGCATAAGCAGATAAGCTTTCTACATATCTTCTTTGACCTTCAGCATAAATTGTATCGAAAGCCAATGATGATTTTCCTGATCCTGAAAGACCTGTTACAACGACTAATTTATTTTTTGGTATCTCTAAATCAATATTTTTTAAGTTGTGCTCTTTTGCACCTTTAATAATAATTTTATCGTTCATTTATTTCCCCTTAAATTAAATACTATGAGCAGATAATATTAGTATTATACTTGTAGTTTTAATTTTCTGCATAAAACGGAGTTATTATATCATAGATTTTTTATGAATGGAACATTTTTTTGCTAAATTATTTAATTTTTCTTGAAAAATATATAGTTTGCCATAAAAACAAAAACGACACCCTAAAGGTGCCGCCATGCTCGATTGTTTATGATGTTTCAAGAATATATTTTACTTCTTCAGCAACACGATCTGTTGCAGGGTGACGAGAAATTCTCTTTAAAAATTCTTTGTCATCAACTGCAGAACAGTAAAGTGCCAAACTGAGCTGAATTTCTTCACTTTTTGGAAAACGATTAAAGATACGTTCCAGATATGGGAATGGTAATTTACCAGAATAAGCCCCTAATGCTGTTGAAATTAGAACTTCATCTGTAGATGATGCAAAAATTCTTCTGAAAATCACATCTCGCATCTTCAGAGAATCCTCATTAAATAAAAATTCTAATATTTGGCTCCATTTTTCGTTTTCGTTTCCTTGGAATTTCAAAGCATATTCTTTCTCTGTGTTTCCATCTTTGATTTTTAAAACAATCTGTCTTTCCATTCTACTATAATCTCCTTTTCAAATTATTTACAAATGGAGACCTAGTAGTGGAAGTCTCCATTTGCATGAAGACTTCAAAAAAGTCTGTTTTTCTATTTTAACACAAACAAGAAAAAAGAGCAAGTAATTTTAGACTCGCTCTTTCTATTATTCTTAATCAAGCATTTTTTCAAGTTCTTTTATTTTATCACGAAGCTCTGCTGCTTTTTCGAATTCCATGCTTTGAGCATGTTTAAGCATTTCATCTGTAAGTCTTGAAATAATATCTTGAACAGATTCATCTTTGTTAATTCCATATTCGCTTTGTAAATCTTCTACTATAGTTGCTTTAATAACATCTCTAACAGATTTTCTAATTGTTTGTGGTGTTATTCCATGAACTTCATTATATTCTTCTTGAATTTTTCTTCTTCTATTTGTTTCTGTAATAGCTTTTTCCATTGATTCTGTTAGTTCATCAGCATACATTATAACTCTGCCTTCAGTATTTCTCGCAGCACGTCCAATTGTTTGTATTAAAGAACGTTCTGAACGTAAAAAACCTTCTTTATCAGCATCTAATATTGCAACTAATGATACTTCTGGGATATCTAAACCTTCTCTTAAAAGATTTATGCCGACTAAAACATCAAATTCTCCAATACGTAAATCTCTTATAATTTCCATTCTTTCTAATGCTTTTATTTCTGAGTGCATATAACGAACTCTAATTCCTGCATTTCTTAAATATGCTGTTAAATCTTCGGCCATCTTTTTAGTTAGTGTTGTAACTAATGTTCTATCTCCTTTTGCTGTTTGCTCTGCTATTTGTTCCATTAAATCATCGATTTGATTTTCCGTTGGTTTTACAACAATCTTAGGATCTAACAAACCAGTTGGACGAATGATTTGTTCTACAACATTATCTTTACTATGCACTTTTTCATAATCAGCTGGTGTAGCACTAACAAATATACATTGATTTACTCTTTCTTCAAATTCTTCGAATTTTAAAGGTCTATTATCAAACGCTGAAGGAAGTCTAAATCCATAATTTACAAGTGATTCTTTTCTTGCTCTATCACCATTATACATTGCCCTTACTTGAGGTACTGTTGCATGTGATTCATCTATTAATAGTAAATAATCATCTGGAAAATAATCAAACAAAGTATACGGTGGACTACCAGCTTCTCTGCCGCTTATATGTCTTGAATAGTTTTCGATTCCTTGACAAAATCCAGTTTCTTTAAGCATTTCTATGTCAAAGTTTGTTCTTTCTTCTATTCTTTGCGCTTCTATAAGCTTCTTATTTTCTTCAAAGTATTTCTTTCTTTCTTCCATTTCTTGTTCTATTGTAACAATAGCTCTTTCAAGTTTATCTTTACTAGTTACATAGTGAGAATTCGGATATACCATTACATGTTCACGAGTTGCTACTGCTTTCCCGGTTAATGGATTTATTTCTGAAATTTTTTCAATTTCATCTCCCCAAAATTCTACTCTTATTGCAGTTTCTTCTTTATTTGATGGGAATATTTCTAGAATATCTCCTTTTGCTCTAAAAGTTCCTCTTTTGAAATCCATTTCATTTCTTGTATATTGCATATTTATAAGTTTTCTCATTATCTCAGTTCTATCCTTTTGCATTCCCGGACGAAGGGAAACAATCATATTTTCATAATCTATAGGATCCCCTAAACCATATATGCAAGATACTGATGCAACAACGATTACATCTCTTGTTTCAAAAAGTGATGCCGTTGCAGAATGACGTAATTTATCTATTTCGTCATTAATCGAAGCATCTTTTTCTATATAAGTGTCAGAAGAAGCAATATAAGCTTCTGGTTGATAATAATCATAATATGAAACAAAATATTCAACCCTGTTATTAGGAAAAAATTCTTTAAATTCCGAATATAATTGTCCTGCTAAAGTTTTATTATGAGCTAATACTAATGTAGGTTTTTGAGTTTCTTTAATTATATTAGCCATAGTAAATGTTTTTCCAGAACCTGTAACACCTAAAAGTGTTTGAAATTTTTTTCCTTCATTAATACCGTTTACTAAATATTTAATTGCTTCTGGTTGATCTCCAGTTGGTTTGAATTCTGAATGTAGTTCAAACATTTTTATTTCCCCTTTTTTATTTTATACAAATCTTTAGCATTATATCAAAAAAAACAAGAAAAAACAAGGTATTGCTACCTTGTTTATGTAAAATTCTATTCATTAAATTTTATTATAAAATCATTTTATTTAGTCAATTGACCATCTAATGTTAGACACTTTCTTATCTGCATCTAAATAAAATGTTAAACTAACGTTTTCAAATCGTTCTTCCATTGGAATATAACAATTATATGATATATAATTTCCATCTAAATGTACAAAAGCTGTTTGTTCATATTTTTCTGGTAATTTATATTCTTGAGAATATGTATACAAGTAATCACCATATAGAAGCAATGCCCACGGTTCATTATTTTTAAATTCATCTTCTAGTTTTCTCTCTTGATTATCATTGTAATATGCGTTTATTACTTCCTCATAAGATGACCCTATTGCTAGTTCATTAACTAATTTAACATCTTTTCCCGTAACATTTACTGTTCCTAAAGTTAAATTTCCTTTTCCTTTTGTATCAAAAAAAGTTAATATTTTATCTTCATATACATAATCTATGTATTCACCATACATAAACTCTGACATTGTCACATGATTGATTTCAATTGGTTTTCCAAAATCTGATTGAACTTCATCAGGTGTCATTCCAAAACGTAATCCGTCAATTACAACATCGTTTTTATCGAATTTCATTTTTTCATCACTTATAATAATCGAATTTGTAGAAACGTTATCATTATTATTTTTTCTGCAAAAACTCATTCCTACTATTATTGCAATAATAAGTATAAATATAATTGTTATTTTCTTGTTTTTCATATTTCCCTGTTGCCTCTCTTTTATTCTATATTTAATTTCTATTCCATTGATATCTCATCTTGTTTGATATTAGGAGTGCTGCTTTCTTTAGCAAGGTCATCGTTTTCTTTAACAGTTTCCATTGGAGTTAATTCAGATTCTTTTACCACAACTCTTTCGCTAAATTCTTTTGCACTTCTATTTATTGCATCTATTCCGTCTTTTTCTGTTTTACCATATACTAAAATATTGTTCATATTAGGGATTCTTTTAGTTAAAAATTCCAATTGATATGCCGCATTTATAAGTCTTTTTGAAGTATTATTTACTAAATATTTAGGATTTAAATTTACTTTGTAATTTGGAAATTTTGTATCGATTCTCACTCTGTCTAGAGCATCAGCATCTCTTACAACCGAATTTAATCTTCTAAGCATTTCGATATTTGCGGGATCTTGTATTTTGTATTTTTTAATCATTTTTTCAATTTTATCAGGTTTACCTTCGTGTGCCTCTGCTAATGCCATAACCATTTTTTTATCTTCTTCAGGAAATGGTGTTCCATCGATATATGTTAAATCCATTTTTGAAATTTTTCTTGCACTATTTCTAGCATGAGGACCATTATCTAAAATTCTTCCCGCATCATGATACATTGCTGCAGCAGATAAAATTTCTTTTATTCTATTATCATTGTCATTTTCCAATATTCCTTCATTTCTTGCTATTAGCATTGCCGTTAACGCAACTCTATTTGAATGTTCTTTTCCATGAATTCCCCTTTTGGTTATATCATTCCCGATTTGACCAAATTTCTTTTCAAAGAATTCGCCATCTTTACTTAAATTAAAATCAGACAAAACATCTTTTAAGTCTAACTGACTTAGTCCTTGTTCACTTTGTAATTTTGCGACCGTTACTGCAAATTTTGGATCTCTATATGGATTTTTACCTTTAAATGAAAAATCTTCTAGAGTTTCTTCTGGGGATTTTCCAATCGCTTTTTTAAAAGAAAACGTTCTTTTTAATGAATCTAGCAAATTTTGTCCAACTTCTCTCCAATTTTGAGAAAAATTAATAGCAGCTTCATCAGTTTCCATTCTAAATGCATCTAGTGTAGCAACAGTTTTGGCTACTATTTTAAATGTAGGTTCGCCCTTTTTATTTAAATAACCATATTCAATTGCTTTTTCTTTCATAAACTCTAAATAATCAGCTTTTGCATTATACGTTTTTCCATCTTCTGAAAGTTCTTCTGGATTTGCTTCTCTAAATCTCACCTCATAAGAGCCTTTTTCATTTTTTATTGGATTTCCTGCGTCATCTCTTACTAAATCCGGGACCATTTTAACTTTTTCTACAGCATTTTCTGGCAAAATACAATATCCTTCATACATCATTGCACCATCTGTTAATGCTCGACATGTGTAATTTTTTAAATCATCCATATCCGGAGTAAATTTAATTGCAGTTGCAACTCCAGTAGGATTTATATACGGATTATATTGACTTTCCCATAAATTGTTTTTTAACAAAGCGTTATTATCCGTTAAATTTTTAGCATAATTATCTGGAGAAGGTGCACCACAAAACATAAATACAGTTTTTCTTCCATATGATGTACTGTGAGATGATGGTCTAAGATGTTGACTCTCAATTATTGCATCAGCAACACTTTCATCTCTTACAAAATGGTATAAACCTTCTTGTGCTGCCTGTTGTTTTATTTTTTCTGTTAATTCAAATCTTGGTATTTTCGCAAATAAACCTGCTACTCCACCCACCAATGTATTTACTGATGCTGTTCCAATAGATTTTAAAAATTTGTTTAAAACCGCATCAGACATTGATACTATCATATCTTCAATTTTCATATTTTTTCCTTTTATTATAAATTATATTTTTTCTTATCTTCATCTGTAAGTTCAAAATATCTAATTGTAGTATTTTTCTTTTTCCACAATTGAAGTGATTTTTCTCCAATAAAAGTTACTATTCCTTCTTGACGTCCAATTCTATACTTACATGTTTTAAATGGAATTGACACTCCTGGTATGTTTGCTATTTGTATTTTCTTTAAATTTGGACAATCAACAATCGCAAAGTTAAAGGCTGATTGAATATTAGAAAATACAATTTCATTTAAATTTGTCCCTCTAAAACAATTTATTATATTTTGAGGTCTATCCATTATATAAAGTTTAGGATCACTTAAAAATACTACTTTTGTTAAATTAGTACATCCTAAAAAAGCATCTTCACCTATATTAATTAATGTTTTTGGAAAAATCAGCGTAGTTAATTGTGAACAATTTTCAAAAGCTCTCTCTCCTATTAATCCAATTCTGCCAAAATCTACATGTTTTAACTTTAAGCAGTTTGCAAAAGTTTCATTTCCTATGCAATTATAACTTTTATCCGGACTCAAATTAACTCCAGCGCTCTTTTTTTCCTCAATAAATTCTATCTCTTCTAAGTTTTCCCAAACCGAATCTTTCTCAAAGTTATATTTTGAAATTCCGTTACTTGCAATTATCAGTTTCTTAGTTTTAAATATTGTATCTTTATCTAAATATTCTTTAGCATATTTTTCTTCTTCATCAAATTCGACTTTTATTCCTGGTCCCTTATCCGTCAACCATGCAGAATGCATTCTTTTTTGATTTGTTTTTTCTCTAACATTTGCAAACCAATTTTTAAATCTTTTAATAAAAGATTCTTCATAATATAATTCCATTTCTTTTTCTTCATCAGTATTTGGCTGATTATTAAAAATTGTTTTAGAATTATTTTTTTCTTCAATAAAATAATTCGTATTTTCCTTTTCTTGAATACTTACTATTATTTCAATATGGTCATCTCTAGACCTTATATCTTTAATCATCAAAACTTGTTGCCAAATTTTATAATCATATAAATCTTTTTCTGATGCATTTTTTGCTAAATCAATTAGCTTGTTTCTTCTAATCTGATTTTCTTCATTTTTAGCACCTTCAAATAGAACTTCTTTTATTGCATTAATTAAAGCTTCTTTTTTACAGTATTTAAAAACTTTAGAATAATTTATAATCCCTTCTGTTTGCAATTGATAGATGATTATTTCTAATGTAATTTTACCTACTTGTTTATTATATTCTACTTCTTCTATTGGATTATGAGTCGTTTCATTCCAAAATTTAATATACTCTTCTAAAGTCATCCATAGACCTTTAATTTTTTCTAATGCCGCAGCATCTATTTTGTTTTCTATAGCGCTTTCAATAATATTGTTTGCTTTTAAAATATAGTAATCTATTTCTGTATCTAGAAAAATCAATCTAGATAAAACATCTAACGATATTTCATCAAAACCTTCATTGTTTTCACTTAATTCGATGTTTTTAGCGTGTTCTTTGATTTGATTTAAAGTATCTTCATATTCAGTTGCTTTTTCATAATGATTTAATATTTTTACTTCAACTATTTTATTTTCAATCTGTGAAATTTCTTTCAATAATAAATCAAATTCTTTATTACTTATCATATGTATCTCCTAAAACATAGCTTTTTATCTTGTTTCTTCTTTTGAGAAAAAGTCATACTTTCTTCCAAATACTTTGTCAGCATTTTGAAAAGTTGTTCTATTGTATGTATAGTCATTCTGCATTCCGTCATAAACATCTGCAAGTGCTAATTTAGGTGTAAATGTGGTAAATTTTTTTGGCGTAAAAATTTCTATAATTTCATTTTCCAAAGCTCTCGCGCCCTCTTTAAATATATCTACCGCATTATTTATAAAATTAACACATGTTCCTAATATACTTCCTTTTTTAGCAAATCTTTCTGCCCAAAACGGATCATTAAACTCTATATTTCTAGCATCTTTAATTCGGATCATTCTTTCAAAAATCCAATCAGCAGCTGCAAAAATTTCTGTAGTTATACGTTCTGGAACAAATTTATCAATAGCTTTTGAAAAAGAACTCAATCCTTTCGAAACAATATCTTGCTTTCCTCTTTTAGCATTACCTTTATCATCAAAAAGTAAACTTTTTGTATCATGTCTTGTTATTACTTTATATTTTATTCTTTCTTTTGGATTATCCTTGTATAATTCATCATTAATATCCAAAAACTCTGATTCTTCTCCTGGAATATCAAAAAGCAATGTTCCTACAGCACTCCATTTGTATCTTTTAAGTTTTGGCGCAGCTTTTTTTATCTTTTCTTCATGTTCTGATATATATTCATCAGAAACTCCTGGGCCATCAAAATTAATAGATTGATGTATTTTATTAAAAAGAGCTTCTTTTCCGTTCTGCGCAGCAGAAACTGTAAAATGAGAGGCTAAGTTTCCTCCTAAAGAATGTCCTGTAACCGCTAGAAAATTATATTTATCAATAATTCCTTTCTCTAACAAATATTCTCCATATTTTTCTGCTTCTTCTTGTTGTCTAGTTTCTCTTGAATTCAAAAGGCCAAAATCAGCCCTTGCCCAGTCATTTACTGCATTAGAAAAGTCGCGCATATTCTCACTTCCTCTGAAAGCTATTATTGCATTTTTTTCGGAAGTTTCAATGCAGCAAGAAACAAATCCATTTAAAGAATTCAAATCTGTAATATTTGCAATTTTCCAGTCGAACATTTCTGGTGAAAATCTTTCAATGATAGATTTGTCGGAATCGCTCAAATCAGAATATTTAACTAATTCTTGTATTGTAATGTCACTTTTGTCTAATCCATCTTGAATAGCTTCGTAAAAAGCTATTTGTGTATTTATACGTTCTTGTATTAAATTTCTTAATGTATATGGTCCTTTTTTTCCATCAGCTTTTAAATTTTCAGCACTTCTTGATAAGAAACTCAAATATACTATTTGAGTTGCCTCCTTTAATTCTTTATCAGTATACAATTTTTCTCTCCTTATTATTTTATAACGATTATATTTTTTTCAAAAATTTTAATTATTTTTTCGTTCTTTACATTATATTTATTTATAATTGTTTCCGTTACTGATGGTATTTTATTTGATAGTTCATAAAACTCTTCAAATTTGCTTTCATCAATAAAATATATTAATGTTCTTAGATTTATGTTGTTGTATAGCTTTTCAATTTCTACATAAATATCCCTTAAATCCTGATCTAAAACATTTTCAGAACAAACTATATAAGCTAAAAAGTTAGTATCTTTATATTTATCTATAAAATCTAATACATCCATATTTTCATTTAATCGATTCAATCCCATTAATTCTGCTTTTACAACAACACTTTGAGTATATTTTTTAAATTGTTTTTTAATATTTTCTTGTATCTCTGTTGTAAGTTTTTTTATATAATAATCATCTTCTAATATCGTTTCTTCTTTATTTAATGTTGCAGTAAACAATAAGCTCTCATCATTTTTGGGAAAACAAAATGTAGTTACTGTATCATCTGTACTTGTTCCAAATCTGTTCCCTATCAATTTCACACAAAATTCTTCATTATATTTATCTTTTAATTTATCAGTAATAGACTTACTTATCTCACTATTACTAACACCATTTTCTACTATATCAAATATAGATACATCCATAATTTTACCTTTATTAACTCCTTTTTCTTAATCCTTTTATAAAATTCAAAAGTTTTGTAAAAATAGTTTTTTTATTTTCAAATCTATCAATTTTTGCATTTTCAATAGGTAAATTTTTCTTTTCTGCATTATCTGTATTTTCATCAAAAAGATTATTTGATATTTTTCCAAATTGTATGCTTAATTGTTTTTGAAATTTTATTTCATTTTCATTCAATTTATCATAAAATTCTTTTTTATCATTTTCATTTTCACACCAATAGTTATAAGCAATATATAAAATTATCCCTTTAGCATCATCAGATAGTTCTAAATCCTTAAGAGCTTTGGTGTAATCTAAATTACATATATACTCTTTTTCTTCATTTTCGTTTAAAAATTCCAAAAAATTACTTGGTATTTTTTCCAGATCCTCTTTTCTAATCCCTTTTAGATATACATTTACTTCTCTAATAGCTTTAGCATATTTTATTGAATTCATTTTTTCTCCTCGTATAATAAATAAAGATTTTATCTTTTCTTTTGTATTTGCTAATCTACCTAAGTATAGATATATCTATTTTTTCATATACAGAATTTTAAGTCAATAAAAACAAAATTAAATTAATATATCATTTTATTTACATTTTCATCCCCCAAAAAATAAAAGATAAATATTAGTTTACCTCTAACATTTATCTTTTATAAAAAAACTTAAAATTTAATTATATTATCTTTCTTCTAGTTCATCTACAGTTTTAAATAAATTTTTATAGCTTGTTTCACCAGGTTCTTGTGCTAATAAATGTTCTCTTGATGAAACATGATTTACTTCGCAATATCTATTTTTAAATTTTTCTCCATCATTCAATAACATTCTCATATCATGTAAAAAGTTCTCGTATGCCTCATCAGCATAAAACATATTTTCTGGATTTTCTGTTCCATAACGTTTTCTTAATCTTTGAAGCGTAAACTCCAAAAATTCCTCTATTGATTTATCTGCCATTTTTCTTTTTCCTACAAAGAAACTTCGTATAAATACCATTTCTATTGTTGTATTTCTATCTGCTGAAGATACCAATTTTCCATAATCACTTCTAGGCATATCTTCTAAAGATGAACTGTGGTCTTCTATTGCCTCTTTAATTATTTTTCTATCTTCTTCGTTAAAAAAATTAGCGAATCCTATGTTGTTTGCAAATCTTCTTGCAGCTATTTTGGCATGTTTTTCACCTGTTTCATGTTCTTCATATTTTCCAACGTCATGAGATGCTGCAATAGTATAAATCATATTTGGGTCTAATCCTAAATTCAATTCTTTATTTAAAACAAATGATCTTCTAATAACCTCTAAAATATGTAAAATCCCATGTCCTTGATCATTTTTTGAATACTCTGGAAAAATTTTTTCTTCAACATATTTTTTTAATTCTATACTTACTTCTTTTGTACACTCTTCATAATTTTTTATGCTACTATCTGCAAAATTTCCCATATTAATTTACCATACCTTCTAATTTTTTAATATAATTCGCTTGAATTTCACAAAATTCTTTTTCGTCTTTTAATATTTTTCGTATCTTAGTTAAAAACCCCTCATATTCAGAATCTTTTAAAAAGAATTTTGCATAGCCTCTTTCTCCAAATTTTTCATTCAAATGAAAAAAAGCTCTTTTATATAATTCTATATCAGTTGCATTCGGATCTAGTCTTTTACCATAGTAATAACTTCTTTCTAAACATTGTTCTACTGTATTATTTCTATCTGCTGATGAAACAATTCTTCCGTATATACTTCTTGGTTCATGATCTGATGATGCTCTATGATCTTCAATTGCTTCTTTTATAATTATTCTCTCTTCATCTGAGAAAAACTCTTTAAGTTTTTCATCTTGATACATAATTTCTGCCGAAACTAATTCATGCTTTTTAGGATCTATATAATGACCTATATCATGGTAAGATGCTATAACAAAAACAAAATCTTCATTTACATTTAAATCATTCTGTTCCAGCAATTCAAAACTTCTTTTTATAACATAGTTAATGTGTCTTATATCATGTGCTTTCTCGTTTTTCTCGTACTGAGGAAATATATTGTTTTCAATATATTTTTTCAAAATTTGATTTATTTTATCTGAATATTTTTCCATATAAAATCTCCTTTTAAAACAAATTCAAACAGATTATATCACGTTAAATATAATATGTCCAATAAAAAACGAACACAATAAAATTTGTGCTCGCCTTTATTTTATTTGATTTATTTATTTTATTCGTAATCTAATACATCTATCCATTTACTCAAGAATTCTTGCTCTTCTGAAATTCCTTTTGTCATTTGAGTTGCTGCAACAATCGGAATCCATCTTTGAATATGGTTCTTTTCAATTCCGCTTTTTTCAGCAAATAAATTCAAGTATTTTTCTGCTAAAGCATCTTTCCCTTGAATTGAGAATAATAAGAATGTTCTAGCTGCATCTGCAGAAGCATTTCCTTGAGTTGCGTGTGACCAGTCTATAACAGAATATTCTCCTTTTTCATTAATAATTATATTACTTGGATTGTAATCGCCATGACAAAGTTTTGTATGATCTTTCATACCCTCTAATCTTTGTAGTAATTCATATCTAACGTTTTCGTTAAATAGATTTGAATTCTTAATTTTTCTTCTAAATTTATCTTTTATTGGGTTTAGAAGTGGAACATGTTTAGATAATATTGTAAGTTGAATATCTACAAAAAGATTTAAATATTCATCTTCTTTTTCTGGATTTTGAACCATTAAAATATCAAGTGGAGTTCCATTAATATGTTCTGAAACTAAAGCCCATCTATTATTAATTTTTGTTACAGCCAAAAGTTTTGGCATATAAAGGTCTGTTCCTTCTTCTACTCTAGCTTGATTTAAAGCTTCATTTAAAATATCAGCTTTTGAATAATTTTCAACAAATAGCTTTATTGTTTTACCATTGTCATTATAAACTTCTTTTGTGCTTCTTTTAGCAATTAGGTTATTTAAATTATATTCCATTATTCATTACCTCCATAATATGCTCTTAAATACATTTCTTTCATCTCGCTCATTAAAGGATATCTTGGATTTGCTCCTGTGCATTGGTCATCAAATGCTTGTTCAACCATTTCATCAAGCCTATTTAAGAAATCTTGTTCATCAATTCCATATTCTTTGATTGATTTTTTAATTCCAATTTTTTCTTTTAATTCATCTATTTTTTGAATTAATGCATTTAATTTTTCTTCATCGTTAGCTCCTGTAAGTCCTAAACTTTCAGCAACTTCAGCATATCTTCTTAATGTATGAGGATGATCATATTGTGAGAATGTTCCCATCTTTGTTGGAACTTCTTCTGCATTAAATTTAATTACTTCATTAATTAATAATGCATTTGCTACACCATGAGGTAAGTGATGGAAAGCACCTAATTTATGAGCCATTGAGTGACAAATTCCTAAAAATGCATTAGCAAAAGCCATACCAGCCATTGTTGCTGCATTTGCCATTTTTTCTCTAGCAATTGGATCGTTCGCTCCATTATCATATGCTCTTGGAAGATATTCAAATATATTCTTTAACGCTTCTTTTGCTAAACCATCTGTATATTCTGTTGCTAACATTGATGCTAAAGCTTCTAAAGCATGTGTTACAGCGTCTATACCTGAAGCTGATGTTAATCCTTTTGGTGCATTCATCATTAAGTTAGCATCAACAATTGCCATATTTGGCATTAATTCATAATCTGCTAACGGATATTTTGTTCCAGTTTGTTCATCTGTAATAACAGCAAATGGTGTTACTTCTGATCCAGTACCAGCAGATGTTGGAACTGCAATAAAGTATGCTTTCTCACCCATCTTAGGGAATCCATATACTCTTTTTCTGATATCCATAAATCTCATAGCCATGTCCATGAAATCTACTTCTGGGTGTTCGTACATAACCCACATAATTTTTGCTGCATCCATTGGTGAACCACCACCTATTGCTAAGATACAATCTGGTTTAAAATCATTCATCATTTTTGTACCTTCTTTAGCACAAGCTAGTGTTGGATCTGGTTCTACATTAAAGAATGTAGTGTGGGCAATTCCCATTTCATCTAATTTTTTAGTTACTTCTGATGTATATCCATTTTCATATAAGAATCTATCTGTTACAATAAATACTCTTCTTTTATTTAATACATTTTTTAGCTCATCTAAAGCTACTGGTAAACAACCTCTTTTAATATAAACCTTTTCAGGTGCTCTAAACCAAAGCATATTTTCTCTCCTCTCAGCTATTGTTTTGATATTGATTAAATGTTTAACTCCAACGTTTTCAGAAATAGAGTTATTTCCCCATGTTCCGCATCCTAAAGTTAATGATGGAGCTAATTTAAAGTTGTAAATATCACCAATACCACCTTGAGCTGATGGTGTATTTATAACAACTCTACAAGTTTTCATTTTATTATAAAACTTTTCCATTTTTTCTTGTTCAGTAATTGTATTAATATAAATTGAAGAAGTGTGTCCTATACCACCATCTAATACTAATCTATGGGCTTTTTCTACTGCATCATCAAAATCTTTTGCTCGATACATTGCTAAAACTGGAGATAATTTTTCATGTGCAAATTCTTCTTCAATTTCTACTGATTCAACTTCACCTATTAATATTTTTGTATTTTCTGGAACTTCAACATCAGCTAGCTTTGCAATTGTATGTGCTTTTTGTCCAACTATTTTTGCATTTAGTGCTCCATTTATTATGATTGTTTTTCTTACTTTTTCTGTTTCTTCAGGATTTAATATATAACATCCTCTTTTTATAAACTCATCTCTTACTTTGTCATAAATACTATCTAATATGATTACTGATTGTTCAGAAGCACAAATCATACCATTATCAAATGTTTTTGAGTGTATAATTGAGTTTACTGCCAAAATAATATCTGCAGAATCATCTATAACTGCAGGAACATTTCCAGCACCAACTCCTAATGCAGGTTTCCCACTAGAATAAGCAGATTTAACCATACCAGGTCCACCTGTAGCTAAAATAATATCTGCTGATTGCATTAGAATATTTGTAAGTTCTAGTGATGGTACATCAATCCAAGCAATAATTCCTTCTGGAGCTCCTGCTTTTACAGCTGCTTCTAAAACAATTTTTGCTGCTGCTATTGTAGAATTTTTTGCTCTAGGGTGTGGACTTATAATAATACCATTTCTTGTTTTTAAAGATATCAATGTTTTAAATATAGCTGTTGATGTTGGGTTTGTTGTTGGAATAACCGCAGCAATTACACCAATTGGTTCAGCTATCTTTTTAATTCCATAAGCTTTATCTTCTTCAAGAACACCGCATGTTTTGGTGTCTTTATAAGCATTGTAGATATATTCTGCTGCATAATGATTTTTTATAACTTTGTCTTCTACAACTCCCATTCCTGTTTCTTCTACTGCCATTTTTGCAAGAGGTATTCTTGCCGCATTTGCTGCCATTGCAGCAGCTTTAAAGATTTCATCTACCTTTTCTTGAGAAAATTTAGCGAATTCTTCTTGGGCTTTTTTTACATTATCAAAAGCCACTTTAAAACTTTCCACGCTGTCTACACATTTATAAGTTTCTCTCATATTGTTCTTTCCTCCTATATATATAAATTTATAATAAACTAATTAATTATTTTTTCTTGTTCATTTGTCTAACAAGAATCGATAAAGATGCCGACAAATCTTCATTTTTAATAGTTATATTTTCTGGTACTTGAAGATTAACAGGCGCAAAATTCCAGATAGCTTCAATTCCAGCTTCAATCATCTTATCACATACTTCTTGCGCAAATTCTTTTGGAACAGTAATTATGCCAATATGAATGTTGGCATCTTTTAATTGTTCTTTCATTTTGCTAATATGATAAATTTTTTTGTTGTCACATTTTGATTTATCGTTATCAAAAGCCATTGCAATTCCTACACTGTTTTCAAAACCATTATAATTCATTAGCGCTTGACCTAATCTACCAGCTCCTACTATAATAGCATTTTTTGTATTATTTAAATCTAAAAACACTTCTATATCATTTATTAATTCATTTAAATCGAAACCAATTCCTGGTTTACCATCATTTTTGCTTACCAATGCCAAATCTTTTCTAACTTGAATCGGATTTAATTTTAATTCATTTGCGATTGTTGTAGAAGAAATATTAACATTATTTTCTTGTTGTTTTGTTTTTAATATCCTCAAATATTGAGGTAATCTTTTTAATGTTGCTATAGAAATAGACATTTCATTCTCCTTATCGATATTTTTTTATCGAATGTATTTTATCATTACTAACTTTTAAAATCAATAGTATTATTATATTTTTTTCATAATTTAAAAAATTATTTATAAATAAAAGTCATTTTAAAAGAGCATATTCAATATATTCTTATGAAATATGCTCTTTTTTCTTAAATTATTTTACAAATAATTTTTAATATATACAACTGGTGTTTGACGATCTCCACTTCCCGTTGTAAGATCTGCTAAAGAAGCAACTAAGTCTGTTATTTGTCTCGGTGTTGTTCCTAATGAATTTTCTGTTTCTAAATCATTTGTATTTTTTCTTTTCTCGCTTTCTTCTTTTACTATTTTTTCTATTTCTTCTGCTGTCTTTCCTTCATTTGCACTTGCAATAAATTTTAATTTTACTTCCTTTGGTGTACCTCTAAGACCACTTGTAGCACCTAAAGTTGTTTGAGGATCAGCAAGTTCCCAAATCCCGCCAACAGGATCTTTAAAAGCTCCGTCTCCATACACCATTACTTCTACACTTTTATTATATTTGTCTTTTATTTTATTTTGAATTTCTTCTACAAATTTTTGGCAATTTCTCGGCATTAATTTTAATCTACCACCAGACATCAAATTGCTTCCATAAACTCCAAAATCTTTATTATATCCTGAACCATTTATTGATTCTGTCATAATTTCTGACATATCAAATATCCTATTGGCTCCTGCTTTTTCTAATATTTTTCTAGTTTGAGCTCGTCTATGAATAGAACAAATTAAAAAATCATCACATCCTGTTATTTCTTTTATTTGAGAAAAATCATTCCCTAATATTATTTCTATTTTTTCTTTCACTTCTCCTGTATTTTTATCTATAACTTTTCCTACATTCATATATTCTTCAATATAATTTTTTCCAGTAAATTCATGTTTTGGAACCCCTAATTTAGAATAAAACTCTTGGACAGATAGCATATCTTTATAAGGATTTACTCCGCTTTCCATAATTGCAAGTTCTGACACGAATCTGTTTCCTACTTCATCTGTAGGATACGTCATTACTACATAAATTTTTTCCAAAGTTTTTGTAGCAACAATAGCTCTTAAAACATCAATAAATCTATTTCTACTTTGGATTGGATCAACCACAACTAAAGTTTTAGCACCTTCGTATTTTCTTTCAATATCTCTACTAATATCTTCGTGTTTTACGAAATTTGATTGACTGATTGCAACAACAGCTTCAGTTACACAAATAATATCACCATCATCAAATTCTCCTTTGTTAACTCTTTCGATTGAAGATATAACGATATCTTGTAAATTGTCTCCTGGCATAATAAGTGGAGTTCTGATTCCCCTTGAAATTACTCCTTCACGAACTGTTTTGTTACTCATTTAAACATTCCTCCTAAATCTAATAAATACTTTATATATAACAAATATTATTAAAATATTTGTAAATACCGTTTTACAACAAAAAATGTCTTAGTTTGCACTAAGACATTTGATATTTTATGATACAACTGTAGTATCTGTATTATTTTCTTCATTTATTATTTCTGCTGCAGTTTCACTTGTAGTTACTTTACTTTGCCCAAAAGAGAAAGATTTTTTTGCACTTCTTTCTTTTACTTCGAATTTTTTGTAAAATTCTTCCTTTGCGTTATCTAATGTTTCTTGCATTGCTGCAAACATTTCTTCTACATCTTCTTTTGTAAAATCGTAAGAATTGCTTCTTGCCATTGGTTCTAGTATTTGGATGTCATGCATTACATTGTTTACTCTTTTTCCTGCATTTTCCATAAACTTTTGTCTTTTTTCTTCGTTAATTTCCATTTTTATCTCCTTATCCATTGTAATTTTACTACACACGAAATATATCACACTTTATTTAAAAAAGGAAGTTTTTTTACTAAATTATTTATTAATTTTTTGTTAAATAATCACTTAAAAATCTTATTAAAATTTAATATAATTGAAATATACATCCATTTATCTCTATGTTATAATTTATTCGGAGGCACAAATGAAAAGAGTTGTAGATAACAAAAGAGTAAAAAATAGAAAAAGAAATTCAAAATCTATTCATTCATCTTCAAATTATTTTGAAGATTTTAAAAAAATAGATTCTTTTAGTGCGCCAAAAATAACTTCAAAAGCCAAAAGAGTACAGCCCAAATCAAAACAAACACTTTTTATTTTTATTTTTAGAATTATTTCAGCAATAATTATTATTGCTTGTTTAATTCGTTTACTTAGTTGGTTTAAAGAAAATAATGCTAACAAAGATATTCTTACAGATATAAAATCACAAGTATCTCTTTCCAAAGAATCTAACACGTCTCCTTCTAATTCATCAGATATACCTGAAGAAAAAGATTATTCTTTAGATTTTATGAAATTAAAAGAATTAAATTCTGATACTGTAGGATGGTTAAAAATAAACAATACAGATATTGATTTTCCTGTTGTCCAAGGAAAAAACAATGATTATTATATGACACATAACTTTAAAAAAGAATATAATTCAGCTGGTTGGATTTTTGCAGATTATAGAAATACATTTAATGGTACTGATAAAAATACAATAATTTATGGACATAATCGTAGAGATGGTAGTATGTTTTCGAGTTTAAATAACGTTCTAGATCAACTTTGGTATACTTCTCAAGACAATCATATAATAACTCTTCATACTCCAACAAAAACATTATATTATCAAGTATTTGCAGCCTACTCTGTTAACGCAGAAGAATTTGATAATTCAACAAACTTCAAACTTTCAAAAGAATATCAAGATTATTTAGATACTGCAATAAATCGTTCAGTTTATAATTTTAATGTTGAAGTTACAACTTTAGATAAAATATTAACAATCTATACTTGTGCTAATAATAATCAATATAGAATTATCTTACAAGGAAAATTAATTAGTGAATAAAATTAATATTATAAATAAATCCCCTTAATATTAAGGGGATTTATTTTATTTTTTCTTTTTATTTTTCTTTGATTCTTTTTTCTCTTCCTTTAATTTTTTCTTTTGCTCTTTCTTTTCTTCTTTTGTAAGTCTTTTCTTCCAGAATTTTCTAGCTTCTATTTCTTCTTTTTTCTTAATATGTCTTTTAATTAATATTATTAGAATAATTAACGCTAATATAATTAAGATAATATAAATAATTAAATATGTAATTTTTATTGTTGTTTCTATTGATTCAAAGTCTTCTGTCGGTTTAAATTCATAATTAATATTACATTCTGAAATATTTGATGCATCTTTATTAATAGTGAAAGGATAACTTGCAACATCAATATATGTATAAGTTCCGTATTCATCAAGCATAAATTTAATTCCAGAACAATCATATCTTTCTAAATAATCTTTTAAAATTAGTTTAAATTCATTTTTATCGTTTAAGTGTAATTTGATTTGTATATATTTTGAATTATTGTATTCTTTATAATCAATTAGTTCAGATTTACCTAAACAAAAACAATAATGTCTTAATTCAATTTCGTTGTCATCTATTTCAAATCCTGTTTCTAAAAAATATTCTATATATCCTAAATAATCATTCTTATCCATAAACTCTTTTATTTTTCTGGCAATCCTTGCCTCGATTTCAAATGGATTTTCTAAATTATTTGATACAAACTTTTCCATATTATGTCTTAAAAGCATTTCTGGTAATAAAACATATACTTCTGTACCTCTGGTTAAATTTTCTATTTTTAAGTTTATATTCTTTTCAGGTATAGCAATTGATGGAGGATTATGATATTTACTATTAGTTGTATTTGTTGTATTTATTTCAGTTGCAAAACAAATATTTGAAAATATAATCATCATTATTAAAAACAATACGTATAAAACATTTACTTTTCTTTTCATTTTATATTAAAATCCTTTCGATTTTTGTTTAAAATTCTTTTTCTCTATATAATTATACATATTAATTTTATTTGATTTTTTATAATTCTTCAATAACAAAAAGATTTCTTTTCTACAAAAATCATATTACAAAAGAAAAATCCAGGCAATTTACGCCTGGATTTCCACCTCTTAAAAAACTCTTATAATGTCATCCAAATATTACCAATCCCACTCCTCGTCATCATCTTCATTCGAATTGTCATTAAGCTCTCCAGAGCGTTCATTGTTGACCATTCTTTCTACTGCATATAATTCAGAACCGAATCTAAAGCTAGTATTTTCGTTCAACTTCAAAAGTTCTTTTCCAGTTTCAATCATTTTATTATCGCAGATAAACTCCGTAATACAGTATAAAGCATCTACAGCAATTGTAGAATCAGAAAATCTACAATCAAACATTCCATAAACCACTTCAACTAGTTCTTGTAACGGAATTCTTTCAAAGAAAAGATTTGTTCCATTCGGTAATATATTTATGATATTAGCCCAAATCCAAGAATCAGATTTTTCTGTGGCTATATCAGTAAGTTTCTTTCTAAATTCGTCATCAACTATTCTTAAAATTTCCGGAATGCAAGCAAAGTCTTCTAAATATCCGCTTTCTTCAATTTCATCGAACAAAACTTTAGCATATTCAGGAATATAAAGAAATGACATAATCCATAATTGAGGATCAACATCATATTCTAAGTCAGCTAATAACGTACTAATAAAATCATAATCAAAAAGATTACCTTCATCTAAAGCATCAATTAACTTTTTTTCCATTTTGCAAGCTACCATAAAATCAATTATTTTTATAGTATTTGCAATTTTCAAGAGTTCATCAGCCTTATCATAAGGGAAATCAATTTTCCCTACTTCTTCTAAAATATATTTAGCCCATGCTACAGCCAATTCAATAGAATACTCGATACCATCACACTCATCAGCGTTATAATACTCGTCATAAAAACAATAACTAATCAGCTCGTGAACAGTAGACGCATTAAAATCAAAATCGTTTCCAGTTACATGTTTCATTGTTTTTTCGTAAATTTTTTTCATACTTCTTTAATCCTCATCAAAAAGCAGGATCAGCGGGTTACATTATAATTTTCAATGTTCCTTACTTACATAATAATCTCCCTCCTATTCTATTCATTTAATTGTAATAATTATTTGTAAGTTACGAGGTGTAACAAAAAAATTGTTAGTTACTCTTTAATTATATCATATTGGGGCATTTTTATCAAATTCTCACCGCTCTCAATCAAAAAAGCTAACTACTTTTTTCAAGTAATTAGCTTTTATTTTATTATTTTAAATGTTTTGCTGCTTCTGCAATTATCGCTTTTTTAGCTTCTTCAAATGTCATATTCATGTTTGTTCCAGCAGCCTTTATGTGGCCACCGCCACCAAAAGTCAAACAAACTTCTGAAACATTTACATATTCATTAGAACGAAGTGAAGCTTTATATCCAATTGTTTTCTCATATAAGAATATAGAAACCTCAACACCTTCTATCGATTTACCAATTTCTACAATTCCATCATGTTCTCCGGCTTTTACTCCTAATCTAACATCATCTTCTTTAGTCATATATGTAAAAGCAATCTTTCCATCTTCGTGAAATTCTAATCTATTCATTGCTAATTTTTGAGCTTCAAATTTTGTTTTTGTCATAGTAAGCATTGATAATTTATATATTTTTGAAAGATTAACTCCTTTTGCTAAGCACCAAGAAGCATAATCAAAAGCTTCTATAGTTACGTTTGTATTTCTAAAACCATTTGTATCTGTTATTATACCTGTTAATAAACATTCTGCAATAGGTTTTGTAATTTCAATTCCTAAATAATCGAAACTAGAAACTAAAATTTGTGATGCTGCAGGTGCAACATGATTTACAACGTTGTAATCAGCAAACATATCATTTTTATTATGATGATCGAATTGTACTTTTACTTTTGCTTTTTCAAAATATGGAATATATTCTGTATTAACTCTTTTTATATTTGGACAATCTAAAACAATTGCCAAATCATATACTTCTATTTCAGATTCTTCTTTTATCAAATTTCTTCCTTCTAAATAAGAAAAGTTTTCTGGAAAGTCTTTCATCAATACGGTTACATTTTTTTCCATATTTTTTATTGCTAAAGCCATTGCTAGGCAACTCCCGATAGCGTCGCCATCAGGAGCTTCATGTGCCATTATAACTATATTTTGTGCATTTTTTATTTCAACTAATATTTCATCTAAGGTCATATATTTTACTCTCCTTTTTTCAAATCTTTTGTAATACCTTTTAGGATTTCATCAATTCTAGAACCATATTCTAAAGATTCGTCAAATTCGAAAACAAGTTCTGGTGTATTTCTTAAGTTAATTTTTCTTGCAATCGCACTTCTTATATATCCACTTGATTGTTTTAATATTGAAAGGTTTTGTTTTTTACTTTTTTCACCTATCATACTAACAAAAACTTGTGCATATCTAAGATCTGGAGTTGTTTTAACTTTAGTTACACTTATCAAACCTGTAAGATGAGGATTTTTTAATTCAGTTGAAATTATACTACTAATTTCTTTTTTTAATTCCTCATCAATTTTATTCATTCTACTACTATTACTAGCCATAAAAATTTCCTTTCTTCACGAATGGTCTATTATTTAACTTGTTCCATTATATAAACTTCTAATTGATCTCCTTCTTTAATATCATTAAATCCATCAATTTGAAGACCACATTCATATCCTTTATCAACTTCTTTAACATCATCTTTAAATCTTTTTAATGATACAAGTTTTCCATCATGAATTACGATATTATCTCTAATTACTCTTATTCCTGCATTTCTAGCCACTTTACCAGTTAATACATAAGAACCAGCAATTGTTCCAACATTAGAAACTTTAAATGTTTGTCTAATTTCTGCTGTACCAATAACAACTTCTTTATAAACTGGATCAAGCATACCTTTCATTGCAGCTTCAACATCATTTATAGCATCATAGATTACAGAGTATTGTTTTATATCAACACCTTCTTTATCTGCAATACTTTTGGCAATTACATCTGGTCTTACATTGAATCCAATTATAATTGCTCCTGAAACTTTTGCTAAAGTAACATCAGATTCTGTAATACCACCAACATTTGAGTGGATAACTTTAACTCTAACTTCTTCATTAGATAATTTTTCTAATGATTGTTTTAAAGCTTCAACAGAACCTTGAACATCTGCCTTAACAATTAAATTTAATTGTTTTAAGTTTTCATTTGCAATTTTTGTAAATAAATCATCAAGTGTAACAACTGTATTTGCGCCAATTTCTTTTTGATGTTTTTCATATTTTCTTTTTTCTATTAAGTGTTTAGCTGTTCTTTCATCTTTAACTTCATAGAAAATATCTCCTGACTCTGGAACTGAAGTTAAACCTGTAATTTCAACTGGCATAGAAGGTCCAGCAGATTTAACTTTTTTACCTTTATCATTTTGCATTGTTCTAATTCTACCAATTGAAGAACCAACTATAATTGTGTCTCCAGTATCTAGTTTACCTCTTTGTACAAGCATTGTAGCAACTGGTCCTCTTGTTTTATCTAATCTTGCTTCGATTACAGTACCTTTAGCTTGTTTTGTAGGATTTGCTTTTAATTCTAGTACATCCGCTTGTAATAATACCATTTCTAATAATCCATCAATACCTTCTCTTTTCTTAGCTGATATTGGAACATAAATTGTATCTCCACCCCAAGCTTCTGGAACTAATTCATATTTCATTAATTCTTGTTGAACTCTTTCAAAGTTTGCATCTGGTAAGTCCATTTTATTTACTGCAACTATAATTGGAATTTCAGCAGCTTTAGCATGGTTAATAGCTTCAACAGTTTGAGGCATTACTCCATCATTTGCTGCAACAACTAATATCGCAATGTCAGTGATCATGGCACCTCTCGCACGCATTGAAGTAAATGCTTCGTGTCCAGGAGTATCTAAGAAAGTAATATCTCTATCATTAATTCTTACTTGGTAAGCACCAATATGTTGTGTAATACCACCTGATTCACCTTCTATTACGTTTGTACTTCTAATTGCATCTAGAAGAGAAGTTTTACCGTGATCAACGTGTCCCATAACAACGATAACTGGTGGTCTTGAAACTAAATCTTCTTCTCTATCCTCAGTTTCATCAATTAATATATCTTCATCTGTTACAACTGTTTTCTTACTAGCTGTAATTCCATATTCTTCAGCAATCAAGAACGCAGTATCAAAATCAACTTCGTTATTTATTGTTGCCATTATTCCTAAACTTAATAATTTTTTAATTACATCACCACTTGTAATTTTCATTTCAGCAGCTAAATCTTTAACTGTTATTGTTTCAGGAATTTCTATTTCTGTTAATTTAAATATTTTTTGTTTTGTTCTGTTTTCTTGTTTAATATTTTTCTTTTTACCACGTCTTCCTCTTTCAGTACTTAAATCGTAGTAATCTAACATTTCTCCTTCTTGGAACATATTAGATAATTTGTTTTGCTTTTTCAAATCATTTAATTTATCTGAGTCAAAGTCATTATCAGAGTTTCTACGATTATTTTTCTTAGCTTTTTGTTCATCTTGTTGTCTATTTAATTTTGCTTTATCCTTAGCTTTATTTCCGTAATCTCTAACATTTTCTTTTTCAGTAGGAATATCAACATCCATTATGTTTTTAATTTTTTTGTCAATTCCTCTATCATCTAATTTTCTTTGACCGCCATTTGCTCTATTATCAAATCTATTATCGAATTTGTTATCAAATTTGTTATCAAATTTATTATTTCCATCTCTTCTATTAAAGTTATTTCTTGGACCATTATTATCATTATTGAAGTTTCTCTTATTATAACCGTTATTGTCACTTCTATCTCTAAAATTTGGTTTTGAATTATTATAATTATTATGAGCTTCTTTTCTATTATTTTCAAATCTTGGTTTATTATTAAAGTTATTTGAAGAAGTTGTTTTATTTTCTGTTTCTGTAATTTTGGAATCACTAATAGAAGTTTCTGCTACTTTTTCTTCAGGAACTTTTATTTCTTCTTTTTTAATTACTTCTTTAACTTCTTTTACAGGTTCTTCTTTTTTAGGAACCACTTTTTCTTCTGGCTCTTTCTTTTTACCAATTCCTAATAATTCACTAACTGTAAGTGGTTTTGTTGGTTTATCTCTATAAACAATGTTATAGTCTTTATTTCTTTTATTTTCTATAAAACCAACATCTTTCTTTCTAGATTGTTCTTTTCTTTTTCTTTCTTCTTCCCTTTTTTCTTCTTCATCATTAATTATTACAGCTCTTCTAATAATTACTGGTCCATCATTTTTATCTTTCTTATTTTCCATAGATTTTGTTTTTGAAACTCCTTTTAATATTTTTTCTAACTTATTTGCTTCATCTTCTGTAATAGAACTCAAATGACTTTTTGCGTCAATTTCTGCTTGTTTAGCTGCATCTAAAACTTTTTTTGTTTCTAATCCTAATTTTTTTGCTAGTTCATGAATTTTAATTTTTTCCAAACTCTCCACCTCCATGAATTTCTTTTCGTATAGCATTAGCTAAGTTTTTATCCTTAATAGCAATAATAGCTTTGTTATGTTTTCCTATCGCTTTACTGTTATCAAAGATTGTTCCATAGATAATTAATTCAACATTTTCTTTGTTGCAATAATATTCTATATTTTTTATAGTTTTCTCTGAAGCGTCTTTAGCAACTATAACAAGCTCTACTCTTTTTTTCGACATTTCTTCTAAAACTAAATCTGTACCTGATAAAACCATTCCGGCTTTTGCACTAATTCCTAGTAAACCATTAACTTTATTTATCAACAATTACACCTCTTATACAATCATATACTTCTTGGCTTATTTCTTTTTCGAAAACTCTTTCTAATCTTTTTGTTTTTATAACTTTTTCTAAACATTCAAGATTGTTACAAATATAAGCACCTCTACCACTTTTCTTTCCTGTTAAATCTACTTCGATAACTCCATCTTTTGATCTAACAATTCTTAAAAGTTCTTGTTTTTCTTTTTGCTCGTTACAAGCCATACATGTTCTTTCTGGTTTTTTCTTTTTTACCAAACTAATCACTTCCTAAAATAATTATTCTTCTATAGTTTCTTCATCTTTTTTTGTTTTTCTTTTTCTTGTTTTTTTCTCTTTAACTTCTTCAACTACTTCAGCAATTTCTTCTTTTACTTCTTCTACAAATTCTTTAACTTCTTCAACCACTTCAGCAACTTCTTCTTTAATTTCTTCTATAACAGAACCTTCATTTTCTTCTGCTTCCATTTGAGCTAATAAAATTTCTCTAATTTGTGATTCAGATTTAATATCAATTTTCCAGTTTGTTAATCTAGCTGCTAATCTAGCATTTTGTCCTGATTTACCAATTGCTAATGATAATTGATCATCTGGAACAATAACTTGAGCAAATTTTTCTTCTTCTTTAACATCAACAGCCATAACTTGAGCTGGAAGTAAAGCAGCAGCTATATAAATTGCTGGATCTTGATTCCATTCAATAACATCGATTTTTTCACCATTTAATTCATTTATTATATTTTGAATTCTAACACCTTTTTGACCAACACAAGAACCAACAGGATCTATATTTTCATCTCTTGAATATACAGCAACTTTACTTCTTGATCCTGGATCTCTTGAAACTGATTTTATTTCAATTAATCCTTCATATATTTCTGGTATTTCGAATTCAAATAATTTTCTAACAAAATCAGGATGACTTCTAGAAACTATTACTTGTGGTGTTCCTTTTAATCCTTTTTCTACTTCTAAAACATATCCTCTTATTTTATCATTTACTCTATATGTTTCTGTAGGAATTTGTTCTTTCAAAGGCATAACACCTTCTAATTTTCCTAAATCCATAACTACTATTTTTCCATCAGCTTTTTGGATTAATCCTGAAACAATTTCACCTTTTTTATCATTAAATTCAGTAAATATCATTTCTTTTTCAACTTCTCTTATTTTTTGAACAACTACTTGTTTTGCTTTTTGAGCAGCTATTCTTCCAAAATCTTTTGGTCTTATTTCAATATTTACAATATCTCCAACATTGTAAGATTTGTCTATTTTTTGAGCATCTTCTAAGCTAATTTCTAATTCTGGAACTGGAAATTCTGCTACAACTTCTCTTGCAGAGTATACATGCATTTCCCCTGTTACTTTATCAATAGTAACTTTTACGTTTTCAACATTTTCTTCTGCATCAAAGTTTTGTTTGTAAGCTTTTACTAAAGCTTCTTCTAATGCTGCAACTAAATAATCTTTGCTAATTCCTCTCTCTTTTTCTAATTCATCCATAACTGCAATTATTTCTTTTACATCAATGTTTTTCATTTTTTTCTACCATATCCTTTCTATTTTTGAGGTTTAATTTCCTCTTACCAATTAAAAACTGTTTTTGCAATAGCTATGTCTTTTAAATTTATCTTTAAAGTCTCTTCTTCGACTTTTATTGTAAGCTCATTTTCGTTATATTCTTCTAAAATTCCTATCAATTCTTTTTGTTTATTTATAGGTTTAAAAAGTTTTAAGCTAATTTCGTTACCAATTTGTTTTTCGAAATGTTTATCTTTTCTTAGTACTCTTTCTAATCCTGGTGAAGATACTTCTAAAAAATATTGGTCTTTAATATAATCAGCCTCATCCAATTTGTCATTTATAGCATCATTTACTTTTTCACAATCATTTATATCGATTCCTTCAGGTTTATCAATTATTATTCTTAAATAATAATCTTTTCCTTCTTTTTCATATCTTACATCATATAGTTCGTAACCTATATTTTCTATAATTGATTTTAAAAGTTCCTCAACTTTTGTTTCAATACTAATTGATGCCAAAAAATCACCTCCAAACATTATTAAAGAGTGGGATTTGTTCCCACTCTCCTGTTTCATTCTTATGACATTATTATTATACACTTTATTTTCAGTAATTGCAAGCTTTTTTTGGTTTTTTATATGACATTTTTGTTATTTTTTTTACATTTTCTTTAAATCACTTAATTATCATCTATTTTATTATATTTTTTATTATCAAAACAAATGTCTTCATCAATAATAATTCTTCTCCGATATAAACAGTAATTTTTCTTAAATAAAAAGAGAGAGCCCTGCAAAATGTTGCTGGGCTCTCATTCCATTCACCTTTAACTTTAAACTAAAAATTAAAGTTTTTCATAAGGTTCTGTTTCTTAAAAACTCTTTCTCTTCTTTTTTACGTTTAATACAATCAAAAGCACTGCTGATACTATCATAGTTGCAAACGCTAACCAAATCTGACTGTTATCTCCAGTATCCGGAACTGTGTCAAGCTCAGGATCTAGTTCAGGATCAGGATCCGGTTCAGGATCAGGATCTGGTTTAGGATCAGGATCCGGTTCAGGATCAGGGTCCGGTTCAGGATCAGGATCTGGTTTAGGATCAGGGTCCGGTTCA
>JAZRKN010000004.1:0-40130 GCA_045646345.1 Candidatus Scatovivens sp.
ACTCCAAAAGAGCAACATACTTCTTGTAGGTCCCACAGGTTCGGGTAAAACTTTACTTGCTCAGACCCTTGCCAAAATTATAGATGTTCCCTTTGCCATAGCCGATGCAACTTCGCTTACCGAGGCAGGCTATGTTGGCGAAGATGTTGAAAATATTCTTTTAAAACTTATTCAAGCGGCTGATTTTGATATAGAAAAAGCTGAAAGAGGAATAATATACATAGATGAAATAGATAAAATTGCTAGAAAATCAGAAAATCCATCAATAACAAGGGATGTAAGTGGTGAAGGTGTTCAACAAGCACTGTTAAAAATAGTAGAAGGAACAGTTGCTTCTGTACCACCTCAAGGTGGAAGAAAACATCCGCACCAAGAATTTATTCAAATAGATACTTCAAACATATTATTTATATGTGGAGGAGCTTTTGAAGGATTAGAAAATATCATTAAAGATAGAGTTGGTAAAAAGTCAATTGGATTTGGTGCAGAAATTGAAAGCAAAAAAGATATTAATAAGACAGAAATATTTAAACAATTATTACCACAAGACTTATTGAAATTTGGGTTAATTCCTGAATTTGTAGGTAGATTGCCAATTGTTGCAACTCTTGAAGGATTAAGCAAAGAAGCTTTAATAGATATTGTAACAAAACCAAAAAATGCATTAGTAAAACAATATAAAAAATTAGTGGAATTAGATGGTGTAGAACTTGAATTTAATCAAGATGCTTTAGAAGCAATTGTAGAAAAAGCAATTGAAAGAAATACTGGAGCAAGAGGATTACGTTCTATTATTGAAGAAATTATGAGAGATATCATGTATGATATTCCTTCAAACGAAAAAATAGTAAAATGTATAATAACAAAAGAAACAGTGGTAAATAAATCTAATCCAGAAATTATTATTGATGAAAATAAAAAAAGAGAATTACCAAAAACAAAAAGAAAGGTAAAAACTACAAAAAAAGAAGAAACTGCATAAATTTATAAAATATCCCAAGAAATATCTTGGGATATTTTTATTGAACTTATTAGTATATCAATAAAGAAAAGTAATGATTGATATAAAAAAATCTAATTTTATGACAAGAAAAATACACAAATAAGTCATAATATTTACATGAACCTTATATATAATGATAAAACATTATTTATTTAGAAGGAGCTGAAAAAACTTGAAACAGTATTTTGAAAACGAATCGGATGTATTAAATTTAGGCATCCAAGAAAACAGCGAAAGAAATCAGCAGACTATGAAATTGTTAGCTGTCCGGAGAGATAATGACGGAGAAAAGATGTTAACAGTAGAAAGTCAAACCGAGGAAAAGGTGTTATCAAGAGAAGAAATCAGAAGAATCATGGAAGAAGAAAAGAGAATGGGACTTTCTACTCGTTGTGAATGGTGCCCTGAAAATATTTTCTGCAGTGCATATCTGCTTCATGTGAAAAAGAAACCTGATGAAATTCCTAGATGTGATGACCTTTTTAGCGGAAGATAAATGATTATATGGAAGGGGAAGCACGCATATATCTAAAGCGGAAGACCCCTTCCGTTTTTTATTTTATTGTAAAAAAACAGCTTAAAGACACAATTTGAACACATTTGCATGGTATAATATATAAGATTTCAATTTTAGAAAGGACTGATAGAAAATGAAGAAATATATCGATAAGGCCAAAATTGCTTATCGGGAATTTCGCAAAAAATGCCGCATTATGTGGTTAAACACCAAGAAATGGTGCAAAACCCAAGTTATCAAATTCGAAAGTAAGAGAGGCTTGGCACAGCGCTGTGCTTGGTGTGATGAAAGTATTTTCTGTGAAACCTTCTGTGGTACCCCGAATAAGAAACATTTCTGGGAGCGACCCAAGCGTTGCACAGATTATCACAGCACCAGATAATTTTGGCATAAACGACGAGGATTTCTTGCATATGATAAAGCAAGCTCCTCGTCGTTTCCTTTTTATATAAAATAAAAACTCCGTAAATCGGAGTTTAATTATTTACAATTAGATTAGCCATATCATCAGGTAAAGGAACTTCTAATTTTAAAAATTCTTTTGTTATGGGATGCATAAAAGATACCTTATATGCGTGCAAGGATTGCCTAGAAATTAATTTTGATGGTGAACCATATAAAGAGTCACCTAAAATGGAATGGCCTATAAATTTTGAATGTAATCGAATTTGATGAGTTCTTCCTGTTTCCAAAACAAATCTGACTAAAGATAATTTTTCTTTATATTTTTCAAATGTTTTTATTAATTCAAAATGAGTGATTGCTTTTTCACCATTTTGGTTTATTTCTCTTTCAATAATTGAATTTTCTTTTCTAGAAATAGGTGCTTCTATTGTACCAAAAGATTTATCTAAATATTCTGTTAAAATTGCTAGATATTCTTTTTTGAAGGTATTATTTTTCATTTGTCTTACTAATGATTCTTGAACATATTCATTTTTTGCAAATATAACAATACCGGATGTATCTTTGTCTAGTCTATTAACAGGTCTTATTTTTCTTTTTAAACCAATCTTATCGAAATAAAATCTAACACCATTAGATAAACTATCTTCAAAATGTAAAATCGAAGGGTGAACTGGCATATTAGGAGCTTTGTTTATAATTAAAAGAGCATCGTCTTCAAAAATTATATGTAAATCCATTTCTTTAGGAGTGATATTTTCAGATTCCTCCTCAAAATCTAAATCAACACTAATAACATCATTTAAAGAAATCGGATGATGTACATAAGTAGAAACATCATTTAGATAAATTTGGTTTGATTTTTTTAATTTTGTTAAAAGTCTATCTGAAATGCAAAAATAATCTCTTAATACTTCTTTAATATTAGAATATTTAATTTCACAAACTTGATATTTTAATTCCATAAATTCCTCAAAATATTTTAAATATTAACATTGTAATTTTAACATAAAAACCTAGATAATACAATACTTTGAAGAAACAGCAAGTTGACATAAAAGTTAAATAATGCTATAATATTATCATTAATGCAATTCCATCCTTTTGGATGTTTTTTATAAAGAACTCGTAAACCATATGATCAATCGCGAATGCGGGGAGGATTAACAGGATGAATGGTGAGTTTGTTCGAGAGATTCTATGGAGTCTTTTTTGGCCGCCGAAAGGAATTATCTACTTTGAAACACAGGTGCTAATGTGGATTTACACCCTTATCAAAGTTTGGCTGATTCATAATGGCTACATTTTGCTGATTGCAGCAGCAATTATTTTTGCAATTAGCTGTGCCGTTTTTGGTAATACAAGAGTAAGAATACCGCGAATGATGTTCCACAGAGTATGGAATTCTTTTCTTCGTGTATTAACCAACATTGTTTTTGCATGGTTTTTCCTTGTATATGGAGCTACTTGTGGTGAAGTGAGAGGAAACAATGGTGAGAACAATGCGACAATTTCATATTCCAGAAGAGTACATACTGGTCCGATTTGGAATGTAGTGCATAATTTTTCAAGATTATCTCTTCATTTCCATTTAGGCCGTGGAATCTTTAGACTCTTCTATTGGGTACTTGGTTTTATTCCGGGATTCAGAAATGGATTGGAAGAAAGAACCAGAAGAACCATAGCAAGAGTCTTGGCGATGGTGGTAATATTCTGGGGAGTCTGGATGATTCCTTATGATTTAACCCACTAAGCGCATTTGGTCTGACAACAGCTAATGTTGTCAGGCTTTTTGCATTTTATAAATAAAAAATAAATATTTTTAATATATATTTCTTTGAAAAAGAATTTATGATACAATGCGATTAAGTTAGGAGGTATGTATATGGAAATATTAGATGTATACGATAAATATAGAAATCTAACTGGAAAAAGAATCTTAAAAAATCAATATTCTGAATTAAAAAAGAATGAATACACATTACTTGCATATGTTGCAATATTTAATTCAGAAAATGAAATGTTGATTCAAAAAAGACAAACTCAACTTGAAAGACATCCAAATCTTTGGGATATTTCTGCAAGTGGACATGTACTTTATAACGAATCTAGTGATGAGGCAATAGAAAGAAAATTACTTGAAGAGCTAGGACATCCACATAACTTTTTAGAAGACAGAGCTTATTTGACTATAAATTACGATAAAAGCTATTGTGATGTTTTTATAATAAATGATGATATAGATATAAATAATTTAAGATTGAATTATGAAAAAGTTCAAAATGTAACTTGGGCTACAAAAGATGAAATATTGCAATTAATTGACGAGAAAAAATTTATTCCATATGATAATAGTTTTATAGAACTATTATTTTTTAATAAAGATAAAAGGGGAGTACTAAAAGGAGAAATAGATGGATAGCAAGACAAAAAACGTAAAACTATTTCCAAAGTATAGACAAATATCAAGAGATTTTTTATTTTTCTATACAATAAATATATTATTTTTAACACAGGTGAAACATGTTTCGGCAGCAGATATTGTACTAATAGATACTTTTTACGCATTATTTGTTGTTATAGCTCAAGTGCCAGCATCGTTTATTGTAGATAAAATAGGTAGACGAAATGGCATGATTCTTGGTAATATATTAAATTGCATTTATTTAATTTTAATAATAACGAGTAAAAATCTATTATCACTTATATTAGCTGAGATAACATCTTCTATTGGATTTTCATTAAAAGATATAGCGGAACCAGCAATTTTAAATGAATCAATTGATTTACAAAAAGAAGAGAAAGGTAAGAAATTTGCAAAAATTCAAGCAAAAGCAATTTCTGGGTATTATTTTCTGTCGGCTATTTCAATTGCAATTTCAGGATTTTTGTTTGAAATGAATCCATATATTCCAATGTTTCTTTCGTTATTGATTACAATTATTTCTTTAATAATATCTACTAGATTTACAGAACCAAATTTATCGAAAAAGATTAATAAAAAATCTCATGTAATGAAAGAAGTAACATTAAAAGATTCAATAAAATTTTCTTTCAAATCAAAAAGATGTAGGTGTTTATTATTATTTTCAGCTGTATTTTTTGCAATAGTTACAGTACTTGCAACTTACGAAATAGCATTAATCGAAGATTTGGAAATAGAATCAAAATATATAGGTATAATGTTTGCTATTCTTAATATTGTCTCAGCATTGGCCTCAAGAAAGCAAAATATTTTTCAAAAACAATTAAAAAATAGAACTTTAACTTTTTTAGGGTATGCAATTGTAATATCATGTATTGTAGCTGGAGCTACAGCTATATTTGCATCTATTAATATTCTTGTGGTAATGGCAATAATAGTAGTGATGTATAGCGTTAAATATATAGCTGTAGGATTATATAATGTTTTAATTATTAAATATCTAAGTAATTTTACGAATTCGCAGATTGATACAAAGATATTCGCAATAAATAATTTTGTATCTTCAATTACGGCTGTGTTTTTGGGAATAGCGGCATCAAGACTAATAGAAATTTTACCAATGCCAATTGCAATGATTTCTTTTGGAATGATATCTTTTATAATAATGAGTATATTACTTATATACATGAAAAATAAAGTGGGATTAGAACCTAGAATGTATTCAGAATTAGAATTAAAATATGATAATAAAAATTAAATTAAAAGGTATGAATTTTATAAAAATAAGATTCATGCTTTTTTCTTATTTTTCCTTGAAAAATGAGGAAAAAAGAGATATAATCAAAAAGTCTTAGAAGATATACAAAGGAGAGTAATATGATAGATTTACAAAAAGCACAAAAGGCTTTTATAGAATATACAAATAATTATGATTTAAACGATTCTAATATAACTAGAAAAATATCTCATTCAATTAGAGTGATGGAATATAGTAAAAGAATTGCAGAAAATATAAATTTAACTAAAGAACAAGTGGATTTGGCAACTTTAATAGGTCTATTGCATGATATTGCTAGATTTGAGCAATGGAAAAGATACGGTACATATAGTGACTCAAATAGTATTGATCATGGTGATTTTGCTCTAGAATTGTTGAAAGAAAATGATTTTATTAGAAATTTTATCGATACTAATATTTATGACGATATTATATTTACAGCTATAAAAAACCACAATAAATATAAGATTGAAGAATTAGATGGAGAAATGTTATTGCAAGCTCAAATTGTAAAAGATGCTGATAAATTAGACATCTTTTTTCAAATAGCTACTCAATATTTTAAAGATCCAAGAGTAACAGAACTTCAAGATATATCTGATGATTTCTATGAAGAATTTCAAACAGGACAATGCGTTCATAAAAAAGCAAATCCAACAGAGATAGATGAATTGATTTTAATTATATCTTTTATTTATGATATATATTTTGACTATTCATTTAAAATAATATATGATGAACACTATATTGAAAGAATATTCGAACAATTTGATTTTAAAAAAACAGACGTAAAAGAAAAAATTAAAAAAATTATAGAACAAGCAAACAATTATATAACAAGTAAAATGTAAGAACTAAAGAAGAATCGAGGTAAGAAAAAAGTAATAGGAAAAGGTGATTGCGCGTGGAGAAAAAATATAAAGAACCAATTGAATCAGAGATGGAAACAACTGTAAATGTTTTATATGGAGAAAATTGTCTATCTTTATATACAAATAAACCTGATGTTCAAAAAAAATTAAATAAAATAATCGGAGAACCAGAAAAAGAGTATTTAAAAGGAAAATCTATTACAGGAAGTTCTTGGAAAATTTCTTTAGATGATAAAGCTAAAATTTCAAAATTAATTTTAAAAGTAAATATTTTTGAAATTTAATTTATATGATAGGAGAATAGTGTAAAGTGATATATGAACGAAGAATAAATTATTATGAGACTGATGCAATGCAAATTGTGCATCACTCAAATTATATTAGATTTATGGAAGAAGCTAGAACCAAGACTTTAGCGGATATAGGATTACCGTATAGTAAAATTGAAGAAGAAGGAATTTTGATTCCGGTTTTATCTGTTAATTGTCAGTACAAACATCCATCAAGATATGATGACGTTATTTTGATTGACGTTAAAGTGAAAGAATATAATGGTGTAAAATTAGTAATGGGATATGAAATAACAAACAAAAAAACTGGAGAATTAATATTAATTGGAGAAACTAAACATTGTTTTACAGAACAAGAATTAAGACCTGTATCTCTAAAAAAAGCAAGACCTCAAATGCATGAAAAAATGAATGAATTATTAAAAATAAAATAAAAGGTACCTGCTAATGAGCAGGTACCTTTTCTGACTTTTTAGATATCATAGCGAGATCTAATTGCTTTTGCCAGAAATCCATTCGTATCTCGGTACTTCTGAGCAAGATCATAAAAATCTTTGCAGCAGAAACCAGTGAAACTCTTATAGTGATGCTCGAACCATAAATTAGAAAAAAAGTTAAATTATGTAAATAGATGCTTGGTGTAAAATATTTTTGTAAAGAAGGAATAAAATGAAACAAAAATTAGAGAAATTATATAATGAATGTATTCAAGAATTAAAATCAATAAATATTATTGATTTTAATGAAATTGGTGAAATAAATATAGAGTTTTCTAAAAGAAAAACAAAAAGATATGGTTGCTGTAAACAAGAATTGCCAGATAAAGCTACTGCATATAGAAAAAATAGAATTATTCATTATAGGAAATATAAAAAACACAATATAGAAATTAGTAAATGGCTAATGGAATTGAATGATGATATTATAAAAAATACTATTATGCATGAAATAATTCATTGTTTTCCAGACTGTAATAATCATGGAAAAAATTTTAAAATGTATGCTAAAATCATAAACGAAAAATTAGGTTATGATATTTCAAGAGTTGGAAATAAAGAAGAAGATTATAAAAAAAGCAATTTAGAATATAAAGATGAAACTTTAAAAACTAGATATAAAATAGTTTGCAAAGATTGTGGTTTGATATATTATAGGCAAAGATTATCAAAGAATTTTGAGAAAAAATACAGATGTGGAAAATGCAAAGGGAAATTAATGATTTTTAATGGGTAAATTAATGCAAAAAGGTTGAAAGAAATCGAGTTAAAGTATATAATGTTTTGTGAAATATTAGATTAAAATAAAATTTAAGGAGGCGTAATTTTAAAAAATGGCTAGAATAGTACCAATAACAGTGTTGACAGGATATTTAGGTGCTGGAAAAACAACTTTAATAAATCATGTTTTAAATAATCAAGAAGGCTATAAAGTTGCTGTTATAGTAAATGATATAGGTGAAGTAAATATAGATGCAGAATTAATTCAAAAAGGTGGAGTAGTAAAAGAGGAAGATAGCAATTTAGTTCCTTTAAGTAATGGATGTATTTGTTGCACATTAAAAGTTGATTTAATGAAACAAATAGGAGAACTTGTTAGAACAGGGAAATTCGATTATATTTTAATTGAAGCTAGTGGGATTTGCGAACCACTTCCAATTGCTCAAACAATAACTGTCTTAGAAGAACAAACAAAAGCTCATAATATGCCAGTGAGTTGCAGATTAGACAATGTTGTAACTGTAGTAGATGCAGCTAGACTTGTATATGAATTTGGAGCTGGAGAAAATTTAGCAAAAAAAGATATTGAAGAAGAGGATATTGAAAATCTTTTAATTCAACAAATTGAATTTTGTTCAACTATCATAATAAATAAAGTTGATGAAGTATCAGAAGAAGAATTGAATAAGGTAAGAAATGTTGTTAGAGCATTACAACCTGTTGCAAAAATAATAGAAACAAATTATGCAAAAGTAGATGTTAAAGAAATAATAGATACTCATAATTTTGATTATGAAAAAACTTTAACTTCAGCAGGATGGTTCAAAGAATTATCAAGAGAAGACAATGAAGAGGATATTGAAGATGAATGTCATCATGAAGAACACGAACATCATCATGAACATGACGAAGACGAACATTGTAAAGAATGTGAAAAAGAAGGGCATAATCATAATCATGAACACCATCACCATCACCATCACCATCATCATCACCATCATCACCATGATGAAGGTGAAGCTGAAGAATATGGTATAGGAACTTTTGTATATACTAGAAGAAAACCAATCAATAGAAATAAATTCGAAGAGTATGTAAATTTCAAATGGAGAAAAAATATTATTAGATGTAAGGGTATAGTATGGTTCTCTGATGACAATGAAATGTCTTATGTTTTTGAACAAGCAGGAAACCAAATGCAACTGACAGAAGGTGGATATTGGCTAGCAACTGCTCCTGAAAACGAACTAAAAATGATGGTTAATGAAAATCCAGATCTTTTAAAAGGTTGGGATGAAGAAGTTGGAGATAGAATAATAAAATTAGTATTTATTGGTCAAAAATTAGAAAAAGAAGAAATTAAAAGAGAATTAGATAACTTATTAGATTAATTTAAGGCGAGGAGGAAAATATATGGTAATTACTATTGGAAGAGAATTCGGTAGCGGTGGTAAATATATAGGAGAACGCCTAGCTGATGAATTAAATTTGAAATTATATGATAAAGAATTACTAGAAAAAGTTTCAGAAGAATCTGGAATGGATTTGACTGCATTAGAAGAAATGGATGAAAAACAAGAGCAAAGCTTTTGGTATACTTTTGCAATGTCAATGTATTCTCAAGACAGCATAGAAACTATAAGTGAAATTCCATCAAATGAAAAAATATTTATTGAACAAGCTAAAATAATAGAAGAATTGGCAAAGAAAGAAGACTGCATTATAATTGGAAGATGTTCAAATGTTATTTTGAAAAACAACCCAAATGTTTTGAATGTTTTCATTTATTCTTCTGAATTAGATTTTAAAGTAAAAAGAAAAATGAAATATGATAATTTTAAAACAGAACTTGAAGCAATAAAAGCTATTGATAATATTGATAGAGAAAGAAGAAATTATTATAATTATTTCACCAAAGAGAGTTGGGGAGATAGAAAATATTATGACTTAATGATTGATACTTCAAAAATAGGAGTAGATGGGGCTGTTGAATTGATAAAGGAATATTTAAAATTAAAGCAAGCATAATTAATTTGTAATATTCTAAAGATAAAATAAAATGATTAGAGGTAAAAAAATTGGAAGAAAATAGAAAAAGTATCATAAGTGACGAAGAATTAACAATCAATCTTAATGGTGATAATTCTGAAGTTGAAATTAAAAGACCAATTGGCAAAAGAACAGCAAGAAGAGAGGCAGAAAAGAAGTCTTCTAGAATCGGTAAAAAACAAAAAAAATCAAAAGAAAAGAAGAAATGGTCTAAGAAAAAAGTTGCTATAATTATAATAAGTATTTTAGCAATATTAATTGCGATTGCAGGAATCGTATTTGGTAGATATGTATATAAAGCTGGTGGTGACGTTAAACAAGCAGCGATAACTATGACAAAAGATGTTGCTACAACAATTGTAGGAAAAGATGAACCTATATTTGTCTTAGTGCTTGGTATTAGTGAAGATATAACAAGCAAATTAACTGATACAATAATTTTAGCAGGCTATAATCCAGAAACGCAAAAAGCATTTATGGTTTCAATTCCAAGAGATACTTTCGTTGGAACAAATGAAGCTTATGCTAGTGGATGGGATAAAATTAATGCATTATATCAAAAAGATATATCAAAAACAATTAAAGCAGTTGAAGAACGTACAGGTATAAATATAGATAAATATGTTGTTGTTAGAAATACAATGTTACCAGCAATGGTAGAAGCTATTGGAGAAGTTGATTTTGATGTTCCAATTGATATGGATTATGATGATCCAACTCAAGATTTACACATACATTTAAAAGCTGGTCTTCAAAAAATAAATGGAGATAAAGCAGAACAACTATTAAGATTTAGACATAACAATAATGGAACTTCATATCCATCTTCTTGGGGAGACAACGATTATGGAAGAATGAGAACTCAAAGAGAATTTATTAAAGCTGTAGCTAAAAAACTAATATCTCTAGATAATGTAACTAATGTTAAAGCAATTGCAGAAGCTGTATTTGCTAACTTAGAAACAAATATGTCTATTGGTGATTTGATAGGATATATTCCTTATGCTATTGATTTTAATGTTGATGATATCAGAATGGAACAATTACCAGGATCTGGTGCAATGTTAAACAAATTATCATTCTATAAAGCAAGTCATACTCGTTCTAAAAAATTAATGGATGATTTGATAGAATATTTAGGGTTAGATGCAAAAGAAACTAAAAAATATTATACAGGAAAAATCAAACAAACCGTTGCGGCAACACCTGAAGCAGAAAAAGAAGATGCATGCGAACATAATTATACTTCTGAAATAACAAAAGAAGCTACATGTAAAGAAGTTGGAATTAGAAAATATTCATGTTCGTTGTGTAATAGTACTTATGAAGAAGAGATTGCAAAATCTAACCATGACTATAACGAAGGAGATATATGTATATTATGTAATACTCCAAAACCAACAGATGATCATACCCACAATTATGTTGTTTTAGATTATTTAATTATAGATTCAACATGTATATTACCAGGATCAGCAATTTATAAATGTGATACTTGTACAAAAACATTGGAAAAACCTATAAAAGTCAAAGAACATGTATACGGTGCTGACGGAAAATGTACAACGACAGGATGTACAGCCAAAAAAGAGGTTGGAAACACAGTTCCTAGCGAACCCGTTGTTCCAGAAGAACCAACGCCAGAAAAACCATCACATACACATTCATTTACAGGAACAATAACAACAAAACCAACTTGTACTACTACAGGTGTAAAGACATATACTTGTTCATGTGGTGAAGGAACATATACAGAAGAGGTAAAAGCAACAGGACATAATTTTACAGATACAACAAAACCAACTTGCGCTAATTGTCCAGAACCAAATGTAAACTATGTACCACCAGTAGAAACAACACCACCGCCACAAGCGCCAACAACAGAGCCTGAACCAGGAGTATAGATATAAATAAAATCCCTTTCAAAAGAAAGGGATTTTTGTTGTATAAAATAAGAATAAATCATATAAAATTAATATTAAACTCATGCTTATTCTATTGTAAAAAGAATTGATTAATGATAATATATAAATGAAAAAATATCGTTTAAAGGGGTTATAAAAATGTTAAATAGAATAGCTATTGTTGGTGCTCCAGGTACAGGCAAAACAACACTTGCAAATATTTTATCAGAAATTTATAACATACCAGCAACTCATATTGATGGAATACATCATTTGGAAAATTGGGTTATAAGAGAACAAGAAGAACGAGATAAGATTATTTTGGAAATTGTTCAGAAAGATAAATGGATAATCGATGGTACTTACAAATCGACTATAAGAGCTAGGTTTGAAAGAGCAGAACTTATAATATGGCTAGATTTTTCTACAGTTGCTCAGATAAAAGGAGTAATGGGAAGATATCTTAAAAATAAAGGTATTGAAAAACCAGAGATTCCGGGTTGTAAAGAAAAAATGGATAGAGAATTTTTTAATTATGTTCTTAAATACAATAAAAATAAAAGAAAATTTATTGTAGATAATTTAAATGGGATTGAAAAAGAAAAAATAATAGTTTTCAAAAATAGACATCAAGTAAATAGTTGGATTAAAAAATTAAAACAAAATATGATAGGAGAAAATAATATTTAAAAATGGCGAAAAAAAGTATTGCAAAAAATTATATATATAACATGATTTATCAAGTGCTTATACTAATATTACCACTTGTAACAACACCATATTTATCAAGGGTTTTAGGAGCAGAGGGAATAGGAATATATGGTTACACATATTCAATTGTTACATATTTTATTTTGTTTGGGTCACTTGGTGTTGCCATGTATGGCCAAAGAGAAATTGCATATGCTCAAGAAAATACAGAAGCGCGAAAAAAAGTATTTTTTGAAATAATAATTTTTAGATTTATAACAATAGCCTTTGCAACAGTATTTTACTATTTCTTTTTTATTAAAGGTGCGGAATATCAAATCTATTATCAAATTTTGCTGTTGGAATTAATTGCTGCAGCTTTTGATATCAGTTGGTTTTTCCAAGGAATGGAAGAATTCAAGAGAACTGTTACAAGAAATGTTTTGGTTAGAATTTGTAGTGTAAGTTTAGTTTTTATACTAGTAAAAACTAAAGAAGATTTAGCAAAATTTACATTAATATATTCTTTAGCGGATTTGATTGGTAATCTATCTTTGTGGTTATATGTTCCTAAATATATAAAGGGTGCTAAAGTAAAAAATTTAAATGTTTTAAGACATTTACCACAAATTACATTACTATTTATTCCACAAATAGCAAATCAAATATATAAAATATTAGATACAACTATGATTGGAGCATTGATTGTAGACAAAGCTGAAACGGGATATTATGAACAAGGACAAAAAGTAATTCGTTTACTATTAACAATTGTTACTTCTCTTGGAGTTGTTATGGTTCCAAGGATGGCTAGTACTTATGCCAGCGGAGATAACGAAAAAATTAAAAGTTATATGAAAATGTCATTTAGGTTTGTATTTTTCTTGGCTTTTCCAATAATGTTTGGAATAATGAGCATTTCAGATGCGTTTGTTCCAGTATTTTTTGGAACAGGATATGATAAAGTTGTAATATTAATAAATATTATTTGTCCAATATTAATTTTAATGGGAATGGCAAATGTACTAGGAACACAATATTTGTTACCAACGAAACGTCAAAAAGAATATACAATTTCTGTTACTGTTGGTGTTATAGCAAACTTTTTATTAAATTATATTTTAATAAAACAATATGCATCAATAGGAGCATCAATAGCAACTGTATTATCAGAACTAATAGTAGTTGCTATACAATTTCAATATATTAAAAAAGACATCTCATTTAAGGAGCTTTTACAAATGGCATGGAAATATCTTGCTTCTGGAATAGTAATGTTCGTAGTGTGCTTTGTAGTTCGTTTTATTATAAAATTTGAAACAATAAATGTTATGTTAGTTAATATATCAAATTCAATAACAATGAATCAAACTTATTTTATAAATATAGCATCAATAATTAGTCAGATGCTAGTTGGAATGCTAACATATTTTGGTATGTTAATTTTCTTAAAAGATGACTATGTGTTTAAATTTATAGATAAAATAAAAGCAAAGCTTTTTAAGAAAAAAGAAGCAACAGAAAACAAATAATTAAGAATAGGGAAAATTATGGAAAACAAAAAAGTATTAGCAATTTTTGGAGGATCTTTTAATCCACCATTAAACTCTCATTTTTCGTTAGCAGAGCAAATGCTTAATGAATACGAAAATATTGAAAAAGTAATATTTGTACCAGTAAGTTCAAAATATAATAAAAAAGGATTATTAGAGAATCATCATAGATACAATATGTTAAAAATGGTGTGTGATAAAAATGATGAGTTTGATGTATCTGATATAGAATTAATACAAGCAAACCAATTGCACACATTAGAGACACTAGAATTACTAGAGAAAGAATACCCAGAGTATGAACTGTGTTTTACAATTGGAACAGATAACTTAAGGGATATTCCTAACTGGGGAACTCCTGAAATTCTTCTTTCTAAATTTAAGATTCTTGTAATAGAACGTGATGAAGACATAATGGATGAAATAATAGAAAAAGATGAATTTTTGAAAGAACATAAAGACTCTTTTATAAAAGTTAAAGAAAATATTAGGAGTAATATTAGCTCAACTTTTGTAAGAGAAAAAATAAAAAGAGGAAAAAGTATCAGATATTTAACTCCTGATGAAGTGTATTATTATATAAAAGATAATAACTTATATAATTATTAAATATATTTATAAATTGATGAACCATATAACAAAAGGAGGATTTGAAATGAACAAGAAATCTTTACTTTTTAAAACGATTCATGCAATACTTATTTTATTTAAAACTTCAAGTAGCAGAGCAAAACGATTTTTAGAATAACTTTAAAAAAATTGAAGTAAATGTACTTTGTGAGGCATCTAAAATATGCCATTATTTAATGCGGCTTAAAGAAGGAGAGCTTTAATGAAAACAATTTATTTAATTTTTAAAATACTAATTGTTTCATTATTAGTGATTTCAACTTTTATAACTGGAATAGTTATAAATCAAAAAAGAGAAGAACTACAATTGGAAATTGCCACAAAACAAAATGAAAAATTAGTATCGAACGAGAATAAAATTTTAGATAAAAAATCACTAGACGAAAAAAAATCTAGCGATTTAAAAGTGGTGCTTTCAGGAGAAAAAGTACAAGTTATAACTGAAATTTCTGATTGGAAAATAATGCTTGTGAATACTGAAAATCCTTTGCCTGAAGATTTTGAAGTAGAACTAGCAAATTATGATAGATCAAGACAATTTGATGCTAGAGCAATTGGTGAATTAACACAGATGATTAAAGATATGAAGACAGAAGGGGCATCTAATATTTGGATACAATCTGCATATAGATCAGTTGAATACCAAAAAAGATTGTTTGATAACAAAGTGCAAGAATTTATTAATATGGGAAAAACGAGAGAACAAGCAGAAATATATGCTTCAAGATGGGTAAATAAATCAGAAACCAGCGAACATCATTTAGGACTAGCAGTTGATTTTAATAATGTAAAACCAGACTTCGAAAATACAAAAGAATTTCAATGGTTAACTGAAAATGCAGAAAAATATGGTTTTATTTTGCGATATAGAAAAGACAAAAAAGAAATAACTGGTGTGGGATATGAACCGTGGCATTGGAGATATGTAGGTGTTGAACATGCAAAAAAAATAAACGAATTAGATATGTGTTTAGAAGAATATGTTGAATTTTTAAAAGTTGATAATAAAAAATAAATGCATAAAAACAAAGGAGTAATCTATATGTTAGAATATACAAGATTAATACAAGAAGCAGAAAATGCAATAAATTGGATAAGGGAGTATGTTGAAAATACCGGAGCTAAAGGAGTAGTGATAGGAAATAGTGGCGGAAAAGATTCTGCTACAGTTATTGCAATGGCGACTAAAGCTTTAGGAAAAGATAGAGTGTTAACAATAGCTATGCCTTGCAATTCAATTCAAGCAGATTTAGAAGATGCCAAATTAGTTTCAGAAACTTTTGATGTTAAATTTTTAAAAATAGATTTAACTGATAGCTATAATATTCTTGAAAATTCAATAAATAATGAAATTTCTAATATAGAATTAGAGTTAAATCAAGAAGCAAAAGTGAATATAAAACCACGAATGAGAATGCTTACTTTATATGGAGTAGCTCAAAGTTTAGGATATTTAGTTATTGGAACGGGAAACCTTTGTGAAAGAATGGTCGGATATACAACAAAATGGGGAGATAGTGCTTCTGACTTTAATCCGCTAGCAAATTTTACTGTTGATGAAGTTTTAGCAATTGGAGAATACTTAGGAGTTCCTGATAAAATAATTCATAAAGCTCCAGCAGACGGTTTAGGAACTTTAACTGATGAAGAAAAAATGGGAGTTACTTATAAACAAATTGCAGAATATATAGAAACAGGAAAAACAGATTTAATAGCAATGGAAATAATAGAAAGAAAAAACAAAAATTCTAAACATAAAAGACAACCAGTACCATTTTATGAATTTGAAAGAAAAATCTTTTTAGATTAGGAGTTTTTATGGACAAAAGATTAGAAAAAAGTTTAGAAATAAATACAGGAATAACAGAAGAATTTGAAGAACTTTCAAAAGATTGTTTTGAACGTATTTTTGATATGCTTGGTAAAAAGAATTTTGAAAGATGGATAAATAAAAGGCAATTAGCACCAAGAATTAAAGAACTTGTAATTGAATCGATGGATGATAAAGAAAGAAGAGATAATCCTCATTGGGGCGGATATTATACAAGAGGAACAAATAGAATAAGATTGGGCCAAAAATCAAGAGATGTTGCTACCCATGAAAAATTTCACTTTATGACAGACAATGGTGGAAATTTCTCGACTTTTATAGATGAAGGATTAACAGAATATTTAAAAAGCTTAGTAGAAGGAAGAGAAACTTCTTACATAGAAAATGTTGCTGTAGTTAAATTTTTGCACTATGTATGTGGTGATTCAATAATAAAAGCATATTTGTTAGGAAATGTGAGTGTTTTTGATAATAAAATTATTTCTCTTTTGTCAGATAAGAATGGATCAGACGGATCACATGAAAGAAAAAAACTTGAAGAATTTTACGAAAACCTAAATTTGTTTCACGAATATAAATCTGCAGAATTAAAATACGAACAAGCATTGAATTCTGAAGAGAACGATTATTCTGATGCAGAACTTGAAGATATGGAAGAAAGAGTTTTTGAATTAAAGCAACAATATGTACATGTTGAATACGATGTGTTTTCAATGTTCGAAGAGATAGCTGTTGCAAAGATATCTAAAATGGCTAAAGACTATGAGTTTTATAAAGACGGAGCTTTAGATGTTGTTTTGATAAACAGAACTATATCTGATATGTTACGGAAAGTTACCAATTAATCACTTTGTAACTAGTTTTTTAGCAATAGGATTTCTTAAAAAAAGAGTAGCAAATGTTGCAACAAGAGAGATTATTGAAAACAGTCATTTGGCAATGTTAGATGATGATACAATAGACGAATTGGTTGAAAAAATTGCTCCTAATGTAAAATATGACAGAAATAGCATTACAGTATCATTAGGAGAAATGCCAAAAGATGATCCGATTTTAAAACTAGATGAATCAAAAACATTCGAAACGTTTTCAACATTATTATTAAAAGATTCGCGAGATATGGATATTGTTACTTTTTTGGAAAGAATGGCTGTTTTACAAGATAAATTTAATCTTTCAGATGTTCAAATAGATTTTTTGTTGACAAAATATAATATAAAGAAATTTGCTGATTCAAATGAAGTTGTAAAATTAAATTCAGCTATAAAATCAAATTTTCCACTGTTTAGAGCTTTATATGAAATAGAAAGACAAAGAGAACGAGACACAGTGTCTACAAGAGAAAATACTTTTAGAAAAATAGATAAAAATAGGTATTTAGAAATTCGTGACAATCAAAAATTTCTTCTAGAGATTGGAGAAAATGGAGAAATTGTTGAGGAAGAAATTAAATATGGAAGTAATGTTATATTTAGAGGTAGTGAAAGATTAGAAATAAATTATACTAATGGCATGGAAGATGTGAAAGTTGTTATAAACGGTAAAAAGATAATACCTGGAAAACCAATATCTTTTAGAGAAATCAAAGATACAACTTTAGGTTATTCAATATTAAAAATAGTAGAAGAAAAAGCAGAAGCAAATGAATATCTTGAAATTTTAGATGATGCACCAAACCCTTATAGATTTGAGGGGGTTAGATATTCCGGAGAAGTAGATAAAAGAAGTAGAAAAATAGATTTTGAAAAACTAATAAAAGACTTACAAAGTATACAAAAAGGAATCCCAGAAGGCATAAGACAAGAGTTGTTTAATGAAATATTATTCTCTTTGCTAGATAAAACTTATGGAACAAATTTGGAAAAAAGTGATGATATTGCAGAAGTATATTTTGAAATTAGATATAATTTTGAAGTGATGTTTGACAACACTAGAAGTAATAATAATCAAAAAAGATTTTTAGAAAGAATGGAGTACTCTGCTGAGCACTTGAATAGAATAAGAAATGAAAGAATTGAAGAAAGTGCTAAAACAGTAGCTATATCATTTGAAACTCCAGAAGCGCAAAAAAAATATTTAGAACATCTAAATCAAGAAAAAAAGAGAGCAGAAATAGAAGAAAATCAAAAATTACAATTAAAAGTAATTAATTTTGGTTATAATAATTATATTGAGTATGAAGACAGAACAACTGAAGAATTACCATATGAATTAGCTGGTATTTATACAACCGACGATATAGATACAAGAGCGAGAAAGATAAAAATAACAGATTTTGCTGATTCAATAACAGAATTTTTAGAAGAAATTCCAGAAGATAAAAAAGAATATTTTTTTGGAACAATTTTCGATAAAATGATAGAGAGAGCATATAGAATTAGTAAAAAAGATCTAAATAATGATAAGGATTTAAATAGAGCTACATTAAATATTAGAGATGCATTAAATTCAAGAGTATTTGGTAATGTAGAAATTGATGAGGAAAGCCTAAAGGATGATTTTGAATTATTAAATAAATTTCATAAAGAACTAGCAGAGTCTAATAAAGCTCATTCTATGATTGGATTCGAAAATGAAAACACTAGAAAAATGTTTGAAGTGATTTCAAAAATTGTTGAAACAGGAGCTACAGAAGGGGAAATGGGAAATCAGCTAAGATCATTAATAGAAATACATAATGATATGATAAAAAATGATGATTCTAAAAAAGATTTAAAAGAAAAATAAAAGAAGCATTGATAAATGCTTCTTTTATTTTTATCTGTGTAATAATTCTTGTTTTAAATTCCATAAATTTTGAGATAAATCAACAAAATATTTATGAGGATTATCTATACGTTTAATTTCATCCCAGATTGTTTCTAAGTCTTTTTTTGAATATTCAGCAATTTCTTTTAAAGAAGGTGATGAATAAATTAACTTGCCATTTTCGAATATTTTTGTTTGTAATTCTTTTACATAATAATCTTTTAAAATTTTTCTTTTCCATGTATTAGCTGGATCAAAAATTGTATATTCACCTTCTAAAACTTCTTCATTATGAAGTGTAATTAGATCAGCAAGAGCCATATTTGTTTCTTTAGAATAAAATCTAAATACTTTTTTGAAACTAGGATTTGTAACTTTCGCAACGTTTTCACTAATTTTGATTTTTGGAATAATATTTCCATTTTTTTCCATAGCAACTAATTTATAAACACCACCAAAAACAGGATCACTTTTTGCGGTAATTAAATTTTCGCCAACACCAAATAAGTCTATTTTTGCATCTTGTTCAAAAAGAGAGGCGATAAGTCTTTCATCAAGAGAATTAGTTGCACAAATTTTGCAATCTGTATAACCAGCGTCATCTAACATTTTTCTAGCTGCTTTTGAAAGATAAGCTAAATCACCACTATCTAATCTAATAGCAACAGGTCTGGCTCCAAGTGGTTTTAAAATTTCATCCGCAACACGAATTGCGTTAGGAACACCTGATTCTAAAGTGTTATAAGTATCTACTAAAAATGTACAACTATTTGGATATATTTCGGCATAGGCTTTAAATGCGTCGTATTCTGTATCGAAACTTTGAATCCAGCTATGAGCCATAGTTCCACTAACTGGAACATCGAAATTTTGAGCTGAAGCTGTACAAGAAGTACCAATTGCACCACCTATAATAGCAGCTCTTGCTCCATATATAGCTGCGTCTGAACCATGGGCACGTCTTGCTCCGAATTCCATTACAGGTTTTCCTTTTGCTTGATTTACAATTCTTCTTGTTTTAGTGGCAATAAGACTTTGATGATTAACACATAAAAGGAAAAAAGTTTCTAAAAGTTGAGCTTCGATAATTGGAGCTTTAACAGTAATCAATGGTTCACCAGGAAATACAACAGTACCTTCTGGAACAGCCCAAATATCACCAGTAAATTTGAAGTTACGAAGATATTCTAAAAAATCGTCAGAAAACATATTTCTTTCTTTTAAATAAGATATATCCTCTTCAGAAAATTGTAAATTTTCAATAAAATCTATAATTTGTTTTAACCCAGCGAATATAGCGAAACCACCATCGTCTGGAACTCTTCTAAAGAAAACATCAAAATAAGCTATATCATTCATATTTTTTTGAAAATAGCCATTACTCATAGTAAATTCATAAAAATCAGCGATCATTTCTAAATTTCTTTTGTCCATAAATAAATCTCCATTCTTAATTTATTACAAATAGTATATTGCTAATAAAATATAGAGTCAATAGAATAACTTGACTTTAAGTATTAAAAGTAGTATACTACGCGAATGTGAATATTATGAAATTATTAATTTCTAAAAAATTCTATAGACAAAAATATTGTTTTTGTATAAAATAAATATGTTAAGTTTTTAGCAAAGAAAGGATTTACAAAATGGAAAATTATACAATAGATAAAGAAGTAGAAAGTGTAAGAATAGGAAGAAGAACAAATAAAAGCAGAATAGAAAACAACAGAAAAAATTCAGGAAATTCTAAAAAATCTATAATAACAAAAATTTTAACAACATTATTTACTTTAGGAACAATTGGAATAATTGTTGTTTTATTTTTGCTATATGGACCATGGAGTGGCTTTAGAGAATGGCTTGTTACAACGGCGATGACTACAATGACGCATCAATATTTTGCAACATGGTTTTATGATGAAGAAACAATTAAATATGTATTAGATAAAAATAAGATAGTTGAAATTGATGAATTAACAGATGTTAATGCAATATCAACTGAAAAACAAGAAGATGTTGTTACTTATGAAAATGAATACGAAAGAGCAATATTAGAAAGAGATCCAAATAATAATGACTATAAAATAATTGAAATTTCAGAGAAAAAATTTGATGGATATTTAGTTGCTGTATACGAACCATCAAGAGTAAAAACATTAGTTACAGCAAATATTGGAACTTCAGGACAATATGTAACAACAATGGCAAAAAACAATGATGCACTAATTGCTATAAATGGTGGTGGATTTGATGATCCTAACTTTAATAGTACAGGTGGTTCTCCACTAGGAATAACAGTTCGCGATGGAGTATATATGACTACAAAAGCTTACGGTGGATCAGGAGGAGTAATTGGTTTCACTGAAGAAGATAAATTAGTTTTAGGAAAAATGTCTGTATCAAAAGCAAAAGAATTAGGAATAAGAGATGCAGTTACATTTGGACCATTCTTAATAGTAAATGGAAAAGCTTCGGAAGTATTAGGAAATGGAGGATGGGGAACAGCTCCAAGAACAGCAATTGCTCAAAGACAAGATGGAATAGTATTATTCTTAGTAGTAGATGGTAGAACAGCAACAAAACCTGGTGCTGATATGGATGACTTAATTGAAATATTACAAAACTACGGAGCATATAATGCAGCAAATTTAGATGGAGGAACATCAAGCGTTTTAGTTGTAAACAATATAATAGTTAATGACCCAATAGATAGTACAGGTGCTCATAAAACAAGACCAATTGCTACAGGCTTCATGGTAACAAAGGACGAAAGTGATGATAGCGATCATACTTTGGTACAAGATAAAATAAGCGAATAAAATACATAAATAAGAACCTCTTTTGTTAAATAAAAGAGGTTTTTTATATTTATAAAATTCACTAAAAAATCATACGTTTTACTTGTTAATTTTTGCAAAATATATTGATTTATGAACCTATTTAAAATATAATGTAAACGAATTTCAAAAGAAAAATAGAGGAAAAATATGCCAAATTTTAATGATAGTTTTTACGAAAAAAAGAAGTTTTTTAGTCGTAGTAATATAGCATTAGTTTTTATAATATTATTAGTTATAGTAATCGGTATTTTTATAGTTGCAATAAGAACACTTTATAAAAATCAACAAACTACAGACAAAATACAATCTGGTGTTTTTATTAAAGGAATAAATGTTTCTGGATTAACTAAAAAAGAAGCAATAGAAATGGTTGACGCAGAATTAGATAAACAAATGAATGATCATATAGAGCTTATTTATAAAAATAACAGTTACTATGTAGAAGTTGAACAAATTAATGCTAAATTTGATATCGAATCCTCAGTAGATTATGCGTTTAATATTGCCAAGTCAGGAGATTTTTTAAAAGATCTAAACGAATATTTAGTAGTATTAATGACCAATATAGAAATAGAACCTAAATTAACATATAATGATGAGCAATTAACTAATTATTTAAAAACAATAGAATCATATCTACCAGATCAATTAGTACAACACGGTTATTATGTTGATGATGGAAATTTAGTGGTAACAAATGGTATTAATGGTGCTGGAATTGAAATAGAAGAACTAAAAGAGACAATAATAGCTGCAATACAAGATATTAGTTATTCAAATTCTTATATACAGATACCAACATATGTTCAATACCCAGATCCTATAAATGTTGACGCAATACATGAAGATATCTTTAGGGAACCACAAAATGCATATTTTACAACAGAACCTTATGCAGTTTTTGCTGATGTTACTGGTATAGATTTTGATAAAGAACATTTAAATAATATGATTGCAGAAAATCCAGAAGCTGAAGAATATGAGATTGAATTAAAATATTCAAAAGCTGATTTAACAGTACAAGACTTAGGAATGGAAGCATTCCCAAATTTGTTGGGATCTTGGTCTACAACGTATGTGAATAATCCGGATAGAACAACAAATTTAAAACTTGCTGCAGGTAAAATAGATGGAACAGTTGTAATGCCAGGAGAGGTTTTCTCTTATAACAAAGTTGTTGGAAAAAGAACAATAGCCGCTGGTTATAAAAATGCAGCAATATATCAAGACGGAGAAGTAACAGATGGTCTTGGTGGAGGAATTTGCCAAATATCTACAACGCTATATAATGCAGCAATAGATGCAGGAATGCTAATTGAAGAAAGAAGAAACCACATGTTTGTTCCTACTTATGCAGATGCGGGAAAAGATGCTACAGTGGTTTGGGGTTCAACTGATTTTAAATTTGAAAATAGAAGAGCATATCCAGTAAAAATAGAGACTTCAGTACAAAATGGAGTTGCAAAAGTTAAAATATATGGTTTAAAAACTAACGAAGATTATGATATATATAATTTATCTCTTGGAACAAATGTAGTAAAATCTACAAATTCAAGTTTAGTAGTTGAATCATTTAGAGTATATAAAGATGATGATGGAAATATAGTTAGAAAAGATAAACTATATACAGATACTTATAAAAAACATTAAAAAGGATGTATGAAATGAGAATTAGAAGAAAAAAATGGGCAGCAAAAGAATTAGAAGAAGCAAAATTTTATATTGATAAGCCAGAAGAATTTAAAGGAAAATGGCAAGAAAAATTTACTAAAAAACAACCATTATATATTGAACTAGGTTGTGGCAAAGGTTTGTTTATGGCAAATTTAGCATCAAAACATAGAGATATAAATTATATTGCTGTAGATATGATAGAAGCAATGTTAGGGTTATCAAAAAGAAATATTGAAACTTGTTATAATTTTGAGTACCCAGAAAATTTATATTTAATACGTGCAAATGTAGAAAGATTAACTGATGTTTTTGAAAAAGCAGACTTAGTTGATAGAATTTATATAAATTTCTGTAATCCTTGGCCAAAGAAAAAACATAACAAAAAAAGATTAACTCATCCAAGACAATTAGTTCAATACAAAGAATTATTAACTGAAGATGGTAAAATATATTTTAAAACAGATTCAGATGAATTATTTGAAGCAAGTTTAGAATATTTCCAAGAAGCAGGATTTGAAATAATTTCAAAAACATATGACTTGCATAACGAAATGATTTTCGAAGAAAATGTTGTAACAGAACATGAAAAGATGTTTTCGGATGAAGGAATAAAAATAAAAGCATTAATTGCTACAGTAAAAAAATAAAAGCCGTAAAAACGGTTTTTTATCGTGTTATTAATTTTAAAATAATTTAGATTATTTTAAGATAATATATATTTAAAATACATACAAAATATAAAGGAGGACAAGACTTTGATAGAAGTTAAGAATGTTACTAAAAGATATGGTGATTTTTATGCAGTTAGAAACATAAATTTCGAAATCAAAGATGGTGAAATAGTTGGCTTTTTAGGTCGTAATGGTGCTGGAAAATCTACAACAATGAACATGATTACAGGCTTTATAGAACCAACAGAAGGAGAAATAATAGTAGATGGTTATAACATTGATGAAAATCCAAAAAAAGTAAAATCTCAAATTGGATATATGCCAGAAGGGACACCCCTTTACTATGACTTAACTGTTAAAGAATTTATTAGCTATATGGCTGATTTAAAATTAATACCTAGAAAAGAGCGTAAAATTGCAGTTGAAAATGCAATTAAAAGTACTGGACTAGAAAAGGTTCAAAATAATCTAACAAAAAATTTATCTAGAGGATATAAACAAAGAGTTAGTTTAGCTGGAGCTATAGTAGGAAATCCAAAAATATTAATTTTAGATGAACCAACAGTGGGATTAGATCCAAAGCAAGTTATAGAAATAAGAGAATTAATAAAATCTTTTAGAAAAGATCATACAGTATTAATTAGTTCTCATATTCTTTCTGAAATAAGTCAAATTTGTGAGAAAGTTGTAATAATTGATAAAGGTGAAATTGTTGCAGTTGATACTCCAGAAAATCTAGAAAATAAAACTGCAGAGAAAAATATTTTAACTGTTATTGTTGATGAACTAGATAGTAAATTTGAAACAATAAAAGATGAAATCAAAGAAATTAGCAATGTAAAATTAGTTAAAGAAAATGAAGAAGAAAATTCGAAAGAATATTTGGTTGAAGTTCAAGGAAAATCAGATATAAGAAAAAAACTTTTTGCGGCATGTGCAAAAAATGAAATAACAATTTTAGAAATGAAAAAAGCAGAATCTTCATTGGAAGATGCATTTATCAAAATTGTTGAAGAAAGACCAGAATTTAGTCAAAAAGAAATTAGAAAAATACAATATGATAAAGAAATAGAAGAATTAAGAGAAGAAGAAAATTTAAGAAAGCAAGAAAAAGCAAATAGAAAGCTTGCTGTAAAAGAAGAAAAAGCTCGTAGAAGAGCTGCTAAGGAAGCAAAAAAAGCAAAAAAAGAGGCTGAAAAAGAAGCCAAGAAAAAATTAAAAGAAGAGAAAAAAGCTTCAAAAGAAAATAAAGAAGAATCAAAAGAAGGAGGGGATAAATAATGTTTGCTGTAATGAAAAAAGAATTAAAGAGTTATCTATTATCTCCAATAGGATATATTTTTACAGGACTATTCCTATTAATATTTAGTTTATTCTTTTATGCAAATATATTTTTAGTTCGTACTGTAAGATTTGAATTTTTATTTGCAGAAGGAGCAACAATATTGACTTTTGTTATTCCGCTTTTAACAATGAGAATGTTTTCAGAAGAAAGAAAAAATGGAACAGAACAATTAATAATTACATCGCCAAGAAATATTTTTTCAATTGTGTGTGGTAAGTTTTTGGCAGCTGCCATAATAGTTGCTATAACAGAGATATTAACACTAATATATTTTGCAATATTAAATTTCTTTGGAAAACCATCTCTAGAAGTTGCTTTAACAACGTTATTTGGATTCTTTTTACTTAGTTTATCATATATATCTTTTGGTATGTTTGCATCAAGTTTAACTGAAAATCAAATTGTTGCTGCAGTAATTACGATATGTATTTTTATGGCAATTTGGTTTTTACCATACACATATGAAGCATTAAATGTTTTTTCAGTAATGCTTGCGTTTGAAGATTTCTTCTATGGATTAGTATCTGTAGAATCAATAATTAAACTTATATCTTTTGCTTTAATATTTATACTACTAACCGTAGTATCATTACAAAGAAGAAAAAGTATTAAATAAAAAGGGAGGGATATATTGATGAAAAAGAAAACAACAGAAAATAATACAGAAAACGTAAAAAATGAAAGCAAAGTAAAATTTTCAGAAAAGCTAGCTTTAAAATTTAAAAGAAAATGGCTAATTACAAAGACAAAAACATTTTTAATAATAGCTATTATATTTGCTTCATATATAGCTTTAAATTTATGGGCAAGCCAAGCTAAATTACCAGTTTACGATGCAACAGAAAATAAATTATATAGTTTAACAGATGCTTCTAAAAAAGCAATCGAAAAAGTTGAACAAGAAATTATAATATATGTATACGGACATGAAGAAACTGATCCATTAATGGATTTATTAGCTCAATACAATAAAACAAATGAAAAAATAAAATATGAAATAATAACTGAAGAATCTAATCTTGAAATGGTTAAACAATACGGCCTTCAAGATGGATATTCTATAATAATAATGCAATCAGGAGAATCTAGAAAAATTATAGATACATCAACTGATTTTGTAACATACGATTATACAACTTATCAAGCTGTAGATATGACAGAACAAGTTTTAACAAATTCAATCTTAGGATTAATTACAGAAAATAAACCAAAAATTTATTTCACACAAGGACATGGTGAATATAATCACGAATTAATAAATCTATTAATTTCTGAATTAGATAACGAAGCATATGAAGTTGACTTTGTAAATTTACCAACTCAAGGAAGAGTACCTGTTGATTGCGATGTACTTGCGATTGTTTCTCCAGACTCAGATTTTTTAGAAATTGAAACTCAATATATTAAAGACTATATTAATAATGGAGGAAATATTTATTTATCAACAGATGTGCTTTCAGAAGAAGTTAAGTTTACAAATTTACAAACGGTATTAGATTTATATGGAGTTTCAATAAAAAATGGTTATGCTTTAGAGGGTAAGGCAAATAGACAATTATCAGAAAGACCATATATATTTATGCCAGAAGTGTCTAGCACTCATAAAATAACAAAAGATATATACACAGATAGTGATACAAGCACAGCAGTTTGGCTTGTATATGCTGCAAAATTAGAATTTTTACCAGATGAAATGCTAAAATCTTTAAATGTAACCAGAGAAAATTTATTAAAAACATCTAGCGAAACTGTATTTATAACAGATATAAAATCAAAAATAGAAGAAGCTGCAAAGACTGCAGAAGCTGGAACTGTTGAAATTGCTTCTGTTTTAACAAAAGAAGTTACTCCTGCAGATGGAACTGGAGATACAAAATCAGAATTGATAATTGTTTCCTCTTCAAGTTTTATTTCAGATACATTAGTAACTGATTTAAACAGATCATATCCATTATCTTATGTAGGAAGTAATAGAGATTTTGTTATAAATTCTATGGCTTATCTTGGAGAAAGAGATAATATATTAACAATAAGAAAAGATTATTCAACATCAACATATACACCAACAATGATGCAAAATCTAATTGTTATTTTAATAATAGTTGGTGTTCCAGTATTAATAATAATAACAGGAATTATTGTTTGGACATACAGAAAAAGAAGAAAATAATGTAATGAAAATTTAATAAATGATATATGTTTGAAAGATGATAAAAATATGTTAAAAAACGCCTAAAAATAGGCGTTTTTTATTTTTAAGAAAAAGATTTTAAAAAATGTTTTTCATTGATAGCAAAAAAGAGAAAAAAAGAGATATAAAGAGGTAAATTGAAGAGGAAAGAATATAATAAGATATAAAATTATGGAAAAAAAGCATTTAATTCTCAATTAAACGATTTTTTTCCAAATTGCTTTTTGGCAAAAATCGGAGTATTATAGTCGTGTAGGAGTAGGATGTTTTTTATTTTATACAAAAAATCGGAATAAACTACTTATCTACTATCTTTATAAGAAGAAAAACAGGAGATTTTTATGAAAAAGAAAAAGAAGGCTAAGCCCCGATCTAACTTTAATCAAGATGGGGAGGTAGCCAAGCAGAAGATTTTCAAATATTATATTAAAGAAATGGAGGAAAAAACAGAAAAGGTAAATAATCAAAATTCATTAGAAACAGATTTTCATTTATTTCAAACAATAAGAAATAAAGAATCTGTAAGAGATACTATTTTTAATCTGACTTATTTTTATGATAACAACTTTACAGGTAACAAAGACTTTATGCATATTCCGAATATTAGTAATGTCTTAAATAATATTTTAAGTTATCCAATAATGCTTGTTACAAAAAAAGACGAGTATGGAAAAGATGAAATATTAGGAACTACTACAGTTAAATTTGAAAACAATAAATCACTTGCAGATAATCCATATTTTCCAACAAAAGGCGAAGATGTATTATCAATAACTGGTGTATTAACAAAATTAAATGCAGTAGATAAAAACGGAAACAAAATAAAAGGATTAGGTAGAGAACTATTTAAATCAGCAATAAAAGGTGCATATGAATTAAACAAAGATAAAAAAGTAAGATTAATTTGCGAAGTAGACTGTAGAAACACAAATAGCTTATATTCCGTATGTAAAGCTGTAAAAGAATTACAAGAAGAAAATGTAAATCTTCAAATGTTTTTAGCAGGATACTATGAAATTAAAAACAAAGAAAAAAACTTACTTGAAGCACCAACTTTTGTATTAGAAATTGATTTAAATGGAGATAAAGAAATAAACAACAATAATTTGAATTTTGATTATCAAAATTGCAAATCTACAAATTTATTTTCAAGTTTAAGTAATGTTATTTCAAAAAATACAAATGAAAACAAAAAGTTTGTAAATATAGTAGGTGACAAGAAAGTTACGTTCCATAGCATAGAACCAATAAATGCATTAAATATCAAATTAGAAGTAGGAACTACTGCTGATGGTAATAATAGAGAGCCAGTATTAAGCTTACAATTAGAAAATGCAAATAAAACTTTTTAAAATAGTATTATAAATTGTAGAAGAGGAATTTACCATGAAACAAGAAAAATTTAATATTAGTATAAGAAGAGAAGTTTTAAGACTAAATCAAAAAGCTGAACAAAAAGCTTTTTCTTATCCTAAAGCTTTCGGTAATAAAGAGAAAAATAACTTAATAAAATCTGCTAGAGAAGAATCAGAAAATATTTTAGAAATAATAACTCCAGCAGAAACAAATATTTTAGAAGTATATAATAAATTAGAAGAAATAACTAATGTTGTATATGTAGAACTTTATAATTTAAAAGAACTAATTTGGCCATTTTCAAGTTATGAAAATTTAAGTTTATCAAACAATATAGAATTGTCTATTGATAAAGAATTTTATGAAGAAATAAAAACTGTAAATCCAAATTTACCAAATAAACTTGAAGAGGCATACAAAATATTAAAACCAGAATTTAATTCAAAAATTAAACTTTTTGAAAAAGTTTTTGGTAGCTGTACATTGAAAGTTAATAAAAATAATATCGTAATATCTAACATTAAGCCAAATTATAAAAATAGAAATACTATTTCACTAAATCAAATCTATTTTCTAGTAACATTAGTGTTTAGTTCTTTAGAAAAAACAGAATTAAATACAGTTTCAGAAATAAGTAAACACATGCAAAAAATTGGAAAACAATATTCTTTAAAATCAGTAGATTCTATTAAAAATATTGTATCTGAATTAAAATCAAAAGATTCAGAAGAAACAAAATCTTTTGAAGAAAAAGTAGAAATTGCAAAAAAATATATGAAAGAAGGATTCGATACAAGATATTGCCTTCAAAAATATCAAAAATTAGTAGCGGAATCAGTTGTATTAATTAAAGATGCAATTTCACAAGGAATAAACTATAGAGTTTTAAATGAATCAAAAAGTGTTGTAGAATTAGAATATAATGGACATAGAGAATTTGCTATAGAAGGAAATAAAACAAATAGAGATAATTATATTTTTCCAATTATAACAGATGACAAATTCACTTCAAAACAAATAATGCATGAAGCTGGATTAAATGTTCCAAAAGCAATTTTACTAGATACTGATATGGATAAAGATGACATAGAGTCTCTTGTTAGTCCATTCTATAATAAAACTTTAGTTGTAAAACCAAGAAATACAAATTATGGAACTGGTATAACGGTATTTTCTAAAAAAGCTAATAAAACACAAATATTAAATGCTATTGAATATGCATTCCAATTTGATAACAACATTCTTATTGAAGAATATGTAAAAGGTATGGAATATAGATTCTTAGTTATTGATGGAAAATGTTTAAGTATAGCACATAGAAGAATTGCAAGTGTAGTTGGTGATGGAAAATCTACTATTAAAGAATTAATAATAGAGAAAAACAAAGAACCATGGCATTTCCTAACAGGAACTCCAGTAAAAATGGATCAACCTGTTGTAGAATATTTAAAATTACAAGATTATACTTTTGATAGTGTAATTCCAGCAGGAAAAAGAGTATTTTTAAGAACAAATTCAAATTGTTCAACAGGTGGAGAGAGTATAGATATGACTCCTATAATGCCAAATAAATTTAAAAGAATTGCTGAAAAAGCAGCAAAAGCTTTTGATGCAAAAATTTGTGGTGTAGATATTATTATTAACGATTTAGAAAAAGATGACTATTCTATAATAGAAATCAATGATAATCCGGGTTATTCAATAAATGAATGGCCATATGAAGGAAAAGGCGAAAAAATAGGTATAGCTGTATTAAATCTTTTAGGTTTAGTTCAAGAATAATTGAATATGTAATAAATTTTAGGGCGGTAGATTTTCTACCGCTTTTTTATTTCTCACAAAACATTTTTTTATGCATAATATAATATAAAGTTACATAAAAGATTGGGAGAAGGTATGATTTTGGAAAACAAAAATATAGGAATTGTGTTTATAGGAAATTTTTATATTAAAGACAATTTATTGATTGAATTAAATAAAATGTCTCAAAAAAGTCATATTAATATAACACCAATTTTTGAAAAAGAGAGTAATAAAGAAAAACAAAGTGATATTTGCAAAAGGAATTCTATATTCAAAAATAAAGCTATTTTTTATTTGAATAATGAAATTGATAATATCTCTATAAAACGATTTGATATTTTGATTTTCGTCGGTTTTACAATAGAATTATTATATAAGTTAAACTATAAAATTTTTGATAACTCTATTGTAAAATTAATAAAAATGTATGAAAAAGAAAATATTCCGATTATATTAGGATTAAAAACTAATATAGACATTTTTATTGTTTTCGAACAAATAAAAAAACTTTATAATAAAAGTAAATATTATTTTATACCTATGATATTTCCAAATCCTATTACCAAACCAGAATTAATTATATTTGATCCTTCTATGATTTCAAAGACAACAGAACATGCTTTAAATAAAATTCAAATAAATCCAATCATTAGTTGTAACTATATATAAGTTAACATAATTGACTAAAATAAGAAAATATGTTATAATAAAAAGGTAAGCTTTTCACTATATGCGAAAAAAAGAGAGGTATTTATGAGCAAAGAAATGGATTACATCATCGAAGAAGAAATCGAAGAGACTGAAGACGGCGAAGAGATGAGTAACGAAGTCATCAAAGGCTCAAGTGCAAAAAAGGAGGGAGTTAAGCGGATTTCGGAAGTATTGCAGTTCCTTAGTAAGGAACTAGGCTGTAACTTCCCGAAGAAGTTTGCAGAAATGCTCTATGAGGAGTCTAACTCCAAGGAGTCTTTTATCCTGACCAAAGATCATGCCAGAGGAATTATCGACGACTGGCGTGTATGGGAAGAGTATGTGAATCCTGCGGATATGGATAAATATATCCGTCACAAATTGGAGGTATTCTGCAAGATTCACTGCGGAGTAACCTATGGATTTAACCGTGGTGAGGCAACTGCAAAATCCTATATCGGGACGTTTGCCGAAGTAATCAAACAGATTCCGGAAAACATGTACGTAATTATCCATTCTACCGGAATGATTTCCGTAGATGGAAAAATGCAAGAGGTTGACGAAAATGATCCTCGTGCAAGACACACAAGCCTGAGAAAAAAGAAAAAAGGCAACTCCGGGTATGGAGCGGTGATTCATCACTATTAAGAACTATACCCAATTTGTACAAATCAATATCTTTCAAAAGACGGCCCCACAATACGGGCCGTCTTTTCATATTTATAAAAAATTAAAATATTTGAATAATTTATATTTTATGGTATAATAGTTAAGAATTTTTTGAGGAGATATGAAAATGTTTGTAGAACACGAATTTACTATTGGATTAAGTGATATAAATCAACTAAATGAATTATCTAATACTTTTTTACTAAGATATTTAGAAGACTTAGCTTGTTACCATTCTGAAATGGTTGGTTATGGTATAACAGATATGAGAAAAACTAGAAGATCATGGGTTTTGTTATCTTGGAAAGTTGAAACTAAAAAAAGACCGCTTGTAAATGATACTCTAAAGATAAAAACATGGTCTAGAGCAATTGATAAATTTTATGCATTTCGTGATTTTGAAGTAAGAAATCAATATGATGAAGTTGTAGTTATTGCGAGTTCAAAATGGCTATTTATAGATATAGACAAAGAAAAACTTGTTAAAGTAACTGATGATGTAATTGAGGCATATAGACAAGAAAATGTCAGTGTATTTAATGAATATGATTTGCCAAAACTTACAGAACCAGAAAATTACATTTCAAGTATAGATTTTAAAATCACTAGAAATATGATTGATATAAATAAACATCTTCATAATATATATTATTTAGATATAGTAAAAGAAGCTTTACCAGAAGAAATTGCATTTTCAAATGAATTAAATCAATTTGATGTTATGTATAAAAAAGAAATAAAATTAGGAGACATTGTTAAAGCGTTTTATACAAAACAAGATGATTATCATTATGTTGTAATTAAAAATCAAGATGAATCAATATTACATTCAATTATAAGATTAAAATAATGAAGGAATAGAAATGAAAATAGATAAACTAAAGAATTTTATAAAAAAAAACTATAAAGTAATAATTGTTTTTATATGCTTAATATTAACACTAGAAATAGTATATGATTTATTTGCAAAAGAAGTTATGCTAAAAGATGTATTAGGGTATAAGTTTATTTCTAAATATCTAATTAATGATACTACTCTACCTATAGCTAAATTTATAACTAATTTAGGAGGAGTATGGTGGCTAATAACATTAATAATAATATCTTTGATAACATGCATAATATTAAAAAGAAAACTAATTGGATTATTTATTGTTTTGAACATAATGATTTCAAGTGGATTAAATCAGTTATTAAAACACATAGTTCAAAGACCAAGGCCTACAGAATATAGATTAATAGATGAATCTGGTTATAGTTTTCCATCAGGACATTCTATGGTTAGTGCAGCAGTTTATGGATTATTTATATATTTAATATTTAAAAATGTAAAAAATAAATATATTAAATGTCTTTCTATAGTAGCATTAAGTATCCTGATAATTTTAATAGGAGGAAGCAGAATCTATCTTGGAGTTCATTATACGAGTGATGTTTTGGCTGGATTTTTGATTTCTATATCTTATTTAGTTATATATACAAGTATAATAAATGATTATTTACCAAACAAAAGTACTAAAGAACAAGACAACTAAAAAAGGAGTAATAATGAAATTAATTGGCGTAATGGGAAATAGTGGCTCAGGAAAAACAACATTTACAGATTACTTGGCTAGTAAAAAAACAGTTGGAGTTATTCATGTAGATGAATTAGTAGGACAGATGAAGAGGAAATATTTTAGACCATTTCTTCAACCTGAGAAGAATAACACAACAGAAAGTACCAAGAAAAATCCAAAATTGAATATTAATATAAAAGAATTTTTTTACAAAAATAAATTTACATTTAAATTTCTTATGTTTGTTAGAAGCAAACTCATAGAAGGTGAATTAAATAAAAAAATTCATGAATTAAAATTAGATGGAAAAAGAGTAATTTTGATAGATGATTGGGCTTTGCCAACTCATAAAAATTTAATTCCAAAATTAAATCAAATTTATTTTTTAAAAAGAGGAATAGCAACAAGAAGAGATGCATTAAGAGAAAGAGATGAGCTAACTAAACATGAATTAAGAGTATACGATATTCCTTATGCTACTAAATGCATAGATGCACCAAAAAATGCCAAAGTATCTGTTATATATAACAATGGATCATTTGAGGAATTATTCCAAAAGGCAGAAGAGGAATATGAAAGAATTGGCGAACTATCATTTGATGAGAGATACTCTATAAAAGGTAAAGCTAATGTAAGAGTTGCTGCAGAAAAATTAAGAAAAGCAGCTGAACTTAATAAACAAAATAGAATAAATACAGGAAAAGAAAATAGACAAATAGAAGAATAAAAAACAAACTCCCTTAAAATAAATAAGGGAGTTTTTGTATTTTATAATGATATTTCTTCTTGGTTTGAATTTTTGGATATATTAACAGTATGTTGTTTATTTTTTTCAGATATTTCGAAATATTTTGTCCTAAAATCATTTACTGAAAGTTTTGTACTATCTTTAATCCCCATTTTTTTGTAGAAATCACCTTGAGGATTTTCTGGAATTATAACTTTTAAATCATCTCGAAAATCTTTATAGAAAATATCAGCACCTTCTTTTAGAGTATGAGGCATAATTACTTCTGTTAGATTAGGATTATTCATTAATGCAGCTTGACCTATGAAATCCATAACACCTGGAAGTTTTAATTTCTTTAAATAAGCTAATGCAGATATAGCACCACTACCTAAATATCTTAATGATTCAGGAAATTCAATTATATTTAAACGATTACAATTATGGAATGCAGAATCTTCGATTCTTTCTAAAGTACCAGGTAAATTAGTAAGAGTAACAAGATCTCTACATCTTTCTAATGCACTTCTTCCAATTTTAACTAAATTTTTTGAAAAGTTAATTTCTTTTAATTTCTCACATCCTCTTAAAAGACAAGGAGGAATAACTTCTAAGTTTTCAGAACAATCAAATTTTTCTAAACGACTACAATTTTCAAAAACACCTTCACCAAGGTGAGATAATTTACTAGGTAGTTTTACTTCTTTTAAATTATAGCATTCATAAAAAGCATAGTCATCAATTGATTCCAATGATTCGGGTAAATTAATTTCTTTTAAACTATGACAAGAAGAGAATGCAAATTTACCAATTGATTTTAAACTTTTTGGTAAATTTATCTTTTCTAAACAATGTAAATCTGAAAATGCATCTTTTCCAATTAATTGCAAAGTATCAGGTAAGGAGATTTCTTTTAATTTTTTACATCCTTTAAATACAGATTCTGGTAAACTATGTAATCCTTCAGGAAGAGCAACAGAAATAATTTGTTCTTTATATTTTAATGGTATTAAAATTTGTTTTGGATTTTCGCTATCTAATTTTACTTTAATTGTCTTTGTATGAGTTTTTCCTCTATTAAAAATTTTATTTGGCAACTCTACAACACAAGTCATATAATTAGGTTTTGTTTTTGGGTTTCCTACAGGAACTAATGCTGTATTTTCTTTAGGAGTAGAAGAGGTAGGAACTTGGTCTTTTGACTCTGAAATAGATTTTTCTTGTTTTGGTTCTCCTAAAATCGCATTGATTTCATTTGGAGTTATAGAATGTTTTTTTCCAGCTAATGCTTGAAACAATACAGGAGATTTTAACAGAGTTCTTAGGTCAGGGTTACTCCTTAAGGAATCTAATTCAAACTTATCCATAGGAGAGATATCCTTTGATTCTAATGAAGAAGAGATTCTTCTTTGTATGCTTGCTTGGTATTCATCTAACGAAATAAAGTCAGTAACTTTTTCTTGAGGAAGAACACCATTAACTTTTAAACTTTTTAATTGATATTCAAGAAAGGCATCAGATAATTTTTGTTCCATTGCAGAGATTTCTACTGGAGAAAATTGATAGTCAGAACTTACTTTATCTATATTCCATTGTTCTTTTAACTGAGTTAGTTGTTCTAGTTTTATATAATCTAATTTTTTGAAATCATCAAAAATAGAAGAATATAAATTAAATCTATAAGCTCTTAATTTTCCTCTTCCAGATTCTATTTTTCCATTAGCAACTAAAGAAGCAATATCATTTTGATCATAACCTTCCATATAAGAAGAAAAATCGTCTTCTAATATAGAAATTGCCCCAACTAAAGATGCTTTTTGTCTCTCTAAATCTAATTCACTTAATCCTATAAAAGTTTCTTGTAATTTTGTAAGTCTAGAAGAAAACTCAGCATATTTTTCTGGATCTGATAACGCTATCATTAAAAGCTTCTTTTCAATAGTTTCTAAATTTTGATTAATAATTTGTTTTGTTGAAACTTCCATTTAAAATACCTTTCTAAAAAATAAAATATATCAACATAATTAAATCATATATAAGAGAATAGTACAATTGATGTTATTGAAATGTAAAGAGAAAGATAAAGAATGGAAATAATAAATATAGCAAACATTTTTTCGTTTGTTGTTGACTTTAAAAATGGAACATGATAAAATTTGGACAAGAACTTGTGTTCGCTATTTTAGAATTGGGAGTAATTGTAAGTGGAAAGAAAAATATTGCATGTAGATGTTAATAATGCATTTTTATCTTGGACTGCTGTAGATATGCTAAAAAAGGGTTATGAAAGAGATATCAGAACGATTCCTTCTATAATAGGAGGAGATGAAGAAAGACGATCTGGAATTGTTTTAGCAAAAAGTCCAATCGCAAAGAAGTTTGGAATAGTAACTGGAGAACCAATTTATTTTGCAAAGAAAAAATGTAATAAAATAGAAATTTTTCCATGTAATTTTGAAGTGTTTAAGGACTATTCAGATAAATTATATAATTTGCTTTTAGAGTACACAGATATGATTGAAAGATTTAGTATTGATGAATGCTTTATGGATTTAACTCACTATTTAAATGGAAGAAAATTAGAAGACATTGCAAAAGAAATAAATTTCAGAGTCGAAAAAGAGTTAGGATTTACTGTAAATATAGGAGTATCAAGTAATAAATTGTTAGCTAAGATGGCTTCTGATTTTGAAAAACCAAATAAAATTCATACATTATACGAATACGAAATAGAAGATAAGATGTGGCCATTACCAGTATCAGAATTGTTTATGATAGGGAAGAAAACTGTTCCTAAGCTGTATAACTTAAGAATAAAAACAATAGGTGATTTAGCCAAAACAGATAAAGAATTTATTATTAAACGATTCGGTAAGTTTGGAATAACAATGTGGAACTATGCAAATGGAATAGATGACTCAGAGGTTAATAACAAACAAGAATTACCTAAAAGTATAGGCAACTCTGTAACATTACCAAAAGATTTAAAAGATATCGAAGAAATTAATAAAATTATTGTAGCATTATGCGAACAAGTAGCATATAGATTAAGACACTATAATTTGGTGGCAAGTACAGTTAATGTACAATTAAGAAACAAAGATTTTGTTGATTATTCACACCAAAAAGCCTTAAAATATGATACTTCTTCAACAAAGGAAATTATTGAAACTGCAAAAGAAGTTCTTTTGGAAATGTATAAAGGAGAGGCAATTAGATTAGTTGGAGTTAGAGTTGATAATTTAGAGAGCAAAGACGAAATGCAAATATCATTTTTTTCTAACCAAACAGAGCAAAAACAAGAGAAGATAGATACTGTACTAGATACTTTAAAACAAAAATATGGATATAATTCTGTTACAAGAGCAGGAAAATTAGAAATTGCAGATACAGTAAAAGGAAAAGAAAAAAAGATGAAATTTTAAAAAAACAGTTCCAAATAGAACTGTTTTTATTTTTATTAATTTAAAAATTTGCAAGTGGATTGTTTTCAACTGCACTACGAATTTGTTCATTATCAACATGAGTATAAATTTCAGTAGTAGAAATACTTTCATGGCCTAAAAGTTCTTGAAGTGCTCTAATATCTACTTGACCATATTTATACATAAGAGTTGCTGCTGTATGTCTTAATTTATGTACTGAATATTTGTTAGGGTCAATTCCTGCAAATTTTAATTCTTCTTTTACTATATATTGTACAGTTCTATTACTAATACGTTGTTTTTGTTCACTCAAAAACAATGCATCTCTTGAGGTATATTTTATATTATCTTTTGGTCTAACTGCTAAATATTCTTTAATAGCTTTTATACAAGCTTTATTTAAATAAATAGTTCTTTCTTTATCACCTTTACCAATAACATTAAGTTTTTCTTCTGAAAAATCTATATCTTTAATATTAATTCCTACTAATTCAGATAAACGTAAACCACAATTTAAAAATAAAGTTATTATTGCAAAATTTCTTTCTTTATTATCATGATTTCCATGAGATGAAGGTAGAGGATTAGAGGCTACTTCAAGAAGTTCTTTACTTTCCTCTAAACTTAAATATTTAGGCAATCTTCTACCAATTTTGGGATTTTCTAAATCTTGAGCTGGATTATTAGGAATTTTTTTAGATTTATTACACAAATAATGAAAGAAAATTCTAATACTAGAAGCTTTTCTTGCTAGAGTGGCTGGTTTACTATGAAAATTAGTTTTTAAATAACCTAAAAAAGCATGAATATCTTCTAATGCAATTTTTTCAATTGTTTCTAAAGTTAAATCTTTAATTTCAATAATTCTTAAATCTTGATCATCATCTATTTTTACCATATTAAATTTGTACATTATAAATTTTAGAAAATAAGCAATGTCATAATTATATTCTTTAACAGAATTTGGTGACTTATTTAAAATTGTTGCTGAATAATCTAAAAAATCATTTAAAAAATAAGGATTATTTTTATTATCTAACATACTATTTCCTTTCAACAAGAAATTTAAATTTGAATATATATTATCATTAAAATAAAACTATTACAAGAAAATTTTAATTTATATATGTAGGGGCGGACGCCCCTGTCCGCCCGTAAAAAAATAGATATGGAGGGTTGATACCCACATCAACCCGTTTAGGCAAATTTAATGTAAAAAAAAGTTTACATATTATCTCAAAATGTGTTGACATAAATCAAAACCGATGATATAATGTCTACATAATTTTATAATTATATAATTTTTTAGGAGGAAAAAACTTTATGGCAAACGGCATCAACAACAGCAAGATTCCTACATCAGAAAGCGAACCCCAGGTGGTGCGGTTTGAAGAAGTAACTGCCAATGTTGAAAACATGGCAAATGCTGTTCAGAATTCAGCAATCACCGTAAGTCCTAATGAGGTACCCAAGCTTGATCCTGAAAAAGCTCTGGCAGCTATGCCGGAAGATGAGAGAAGAGAAGTTCTCGAACTCGCAGACAGAATCAATATGAGAGAAATCGAAAAGGTAATGAACTACGGCGGAAGTGTTCTTGAAAAGACTTTTGATCAGTGTGGAGAATTCCTTAAGGATGAAAGAGGTTCTACAGCAGACCAGATGGTTATGCAGCAGGTAATTGAACTTTCAAAAAAGGCTTCAGACAGCTATGATGATTTCAATCTGACCTTAAGAGAACCTAACTTCCTTCAGAAACTTCTTCTTAAG
>JAZRKN010000005.1:0-120736 GCA_045646345.1 Candidatus Scatovivens sp.
TCTTGAAGATGAAGAATACGAAGTAGTAGACGACGAAGAAGAACTAGTAGAAGACATCGAAGATGAAGAATACGAAATAGTAGACGATGAAGAAGAACTAGTTGAAGATCTTGAAGATGAAGAATACGAAGTAGTAGATGACGAAGAAGAACTAGTAGAAGATATCGAAGACGAAGAGTACGAAGTAGTAGATGACGAAGAAGAGCTAGTAGAAGACGTCGAAGACGAAGAGTATGAAGTAATGGACGACGAAGAAGAACTAGTAGAAGACATCGAAGATGAAGAATATGAAGTAATAGACGACGAAGAAGAGCTAGTAGAAGATCTTGAAGATGAAGAATACGAAGTAGTAGACGACGAAGAAGAACTAGTAGAAGACATCGAAGATGAAGAATACGAAATAGTAGACGATGAAGAAGAACTAGTTGAAGATCTTGAAGATGAAGAATACGAAATAGTAGATGACGAAGAAGAGCTAGTAGAAGATCTTGAAGATGAAGAATACGAAGTAGTAGACGACGAAGAAGAACTAGTAGAAGATCTTGAAGACGAAGAATATGAAGTACTAGACGACGAAGAAGAACTAGTAGAAGACATCGAAGATGAAGAATACGAAGTAGTAGATGATGAAGAAGAATTAGTTGAAGACGTCGAAGACGAAGAATATGAGGTAGTAGACGACGAAGAAGAACTAGTAGAAGACATCGAAGATGAAGAATACGAAGTAATAGACGAAGAAGAAGATCTTGTTGAAGAAGACGCTAATGAAGAAGTTGATGAAACGGTAGAATCAGATGAAGAACAAGATGATGTTGACATGATTCTTGAAGGTAAAGTTGATTTAGATGATGAAGAAGAATTAACAGAAGAGGAAGAAATTGGAGAATTAGAAGAAGCTGATTCTGAAGAAGACGAAGAATTTGAATATGAAGATTATGATGACTATTCTGATGATGAATACGAAGACGAAGTAGAAGAAGAGAATGAGGATGAAGAAGATATATCAGAAGGTGAAAGTATGTATCCTGATGAATTAGTTGACTTTGAATTAGAATGTATTTATCTTGGATTAATGTTTAATAATCCAAAAGCTATTTCAAGATTTTATTTTCTATATGAAGATTGTAGATTCTCTGATGAAGAATTAATGAACCTTTATAAAATAATAATATTTAGAGATGGTGAAGCATTTGCACCAGCAATTGCAAAGGACAAATATCAATTGCCAAGAGAAACACCTCATACTTATGACTTTAAATTAAAAGTTAAAAAGATTGCAGCTGCAAAAGAATATAATTTAGAACATGTTTATACAGAATTAAAGAAACTATTTATATTAAAGAAAAACTATGTTGTTGCTCCAACATCAAAAGTTCAAGATAAAATATTAGAGATACAAAAATATAAATTGTATGATGATATGACTGTTGAAGAAGTTGAAAGTGCATTAGATCAAATCATGGTTACAACAGGATTAACTCAAGGAAGATTAAATGAAGATACAACATCATTCTTGCTTGCTGGAGATAATGCGTTGAGTAATGGTATTTCAATTCCATTTAATATCCTTTCTACAGTATTTAAAGGACTTAGAAAAGGTGAAACAATGTGTTATGCAATGCCTTCAAACTCTGGAAAAAGTAGATTTACACTTAATATGGCATCCTATATTTCATTTGTGCATAAAGAAAAAGTTCTAATTATTTCAAATGAGATGTCTGAAGAAAAAATGAGGTTGTGCATGATAACAACAATTCTTAATAATCCAGAAATTCAAAAGTTCCATGGACAAAATATAAGCAAAACAGAGGGAGAATTATTAGAATTAAAATTCAGACCAGATAAAGGTAAGAGAGTAAAATGTGATGAAGATGGATTTATCTTGAGAAGAGATAATGAAACTCAAGAAGAATATATAGAAAGATTAAGAAAAAATTCTACAGAGTTTAAACAAACAATTGCCGTTACTGATTGGGTAAACACACAAATAAATAACTCTATATTCTTTATTCACATTACAGAACATACAAATGATGATTTAAGAAAAATTATAATGAATTATTACTATAAAGAAGGTATCCAATATATGTTCTATGATACATTAAAAGCGGATACAGCTAATATTGGTAATAGTGATGAAGTTAAGAAAACAGCTACAATACTTTCAAATTTAGCGCAAAAATTTAAAATATTTATTGCATCATCAATGCAATTATTAGAAAGCACAACGCTACCTGTTAACTTAACAATTAATGATATGTCAGCAAGTAAAACTGTAAAAGAAGTTTTAGATACACTTTGTTTAATAAAACAAATTAGTAGAAGAACTCTTCATAAATATGAATATTCAGATACAGATTTGTTTGAAAAATGTCATGATATAGATGTTCCAAAAGATACTGATGTTAGATTCTATGCATGTGTTGTAGATAAGAATAGAGCTGGAGCAAAACCAACGGTACTATTTAGATTAAACTTAGCATATAATCGTTGGGAAGAATTAGGACATCTAAGATTAAAACAAACAGAAGTTGAAGAAGATTAATATAAAAAAGGTTGCTTATAGGCAACCTTTTTTGTGTTGTAATGCTCCTTAGATAGTGAATAAATAGTAAAAATATATAAAAATTTGCAATATTATGTAAAGTGTGATATAATGGATTTGGTTTCACAAAAAAATAGAGACAAGTTAATATTGATATATATAATTATTTAAATAAAAGAAATTACATGAAAGGAGCTGGGATGGATGGAAAATAGTTCGAGAGAAATCCTTACATATTCGGAAACAACAGATTTAACAGATGTTGTTATTGATGAAAACACAAAAAATATTGAACCTTTTATATATCAAAATATAAGTTATTCGGATAAAAGGGTTGTTGAAAAATTAGAAAAAATAGAAGATATAAAAAGAAAAATTAATTCGAAAAAAATAAAAGGAAAAGCTACATATATGAGTCTTTTTATATAGTATAAGTATAAAAAACCTCTTTTTGGAAATAATGTTTATAACATATTTTCGAAAAGGGGGTTTTTATTTTGATAAATAGAGTTGAAATATCTAATGTAAACACCTCTAAATTACAAGTATTAACGCAAGAAGAGACTAAGGAATTATTTAAAAAGATGAAAGAAGGAGATAAAGAAGCAAGAGAAAAATTAATAAATGGAAACTTAAGATTAGTTTTAAGTGTAATTCAGAGATTTTGTGGTAGAGGAGAAAATGCAGATGATTTATTTCAAGTTGGCTGTGTAGGATTAATAAAAGCGATAGATAATTTTGATACGAGTTTGGATATACAATTATCTACTTATGGAGTTCCAATGATTATTGGGGAAGTTAGGAGATATTTAAGAGATAATAATATGGTTAGAGTTAGTAGGTCGGTAAGAGATTTGGCATATAAAGTCTTACAAGCAAAAGAAAAATTAATAAGAGAAAACGGAAAAGAACCTACTATAGATGAAATTGCAAAAGAACTTAATGTAGAAAAAGAAGAAATAGTACTAAGTCTAGATGCAATTCAAGATCCAGTTTCATTACAAGAACCTGTTTTTAATGATGGTACAGATAATTTATCAATAATGGATCAGGTAAAGGATAAGAAAAATACAGATGAAATGTGGGCTGAAAATATAACAATGAATGAAGCCTTAAAAAGATTAACGGACAAAGAAAGAATGATAATTGATAAAAGATTCTTTTTAGGAAGAACTCAGATGGAAGTAGCAGAAGAAATTGGGATTTCACAAGCTCAAGTATCAAGGCTTGAAAAGACTGCACTTGAGCATATGAAAAGATTATATAAATAATTAATAATCGACTAAAATAACATCATCTCCGATTGTTGTTATTGCTGTCCAAGGAATTGTAAGTTCGTTTCCAGTTGAAAAAAAATTAAAAATTTTTGTGTTTCCAGGAACTATAATTTCTTTTATAGTTCCTGTTTTTAAGTCTGCTGTAACATCTTGGACAAAACCCAAACGTTTTCCGTCTTTTATATTAATTACTTCTTTTCTTTTAAAATCTAACCCTTTTTGATTACTCATAAAACCTCTCAAATTACTATAAATACTAGTAAAATATATGTAAAATTTGCAAAAATATTCTAAATGTGTTATAATATAATTGGAACCAAATGTTTTCCATATTAAAGGAGGAATTGATCATGGCAGGAAAGATTAACGGTAACAGAGGGAACGCAGGCATGGGTAAATTCATTTTGAAGACTGTCGCAATTGTGGTGGTCGGAGCAGTCCTTTTTCTTTTGGCTTCGCCTATCTTAAGCGGCATCAGCGGTTTTACTGCAGCAGCTGCTGGTTGGGTTGATGGCCTTGCAGCACAGGCTGCAGCAACCTGGAAGATCTTCGCAGCGTGGTTGATCGCTTTGGCGGTTCTTTTCGCAGTGGCTTCCGGTATTGTTGCTTTTTTTTGTAAGTTGGGCAAGAAAAAGAATGATGCGATTGAGGAAGAAGCTTCTAAAAGCATATAGGACGGCATAACCTTTTGGGGCTGGCGATTGTAATGATCGTCGGCCCTTTTTCATTTTGTATAAATTTATATTATATGGGAATAATAGGAAAAAATAGAATTTTAAGGAGATAAAATGCAAATAAGTAAAACTGAAAATGTGATTTATTTAAAAGATTTGGAGTCTAATATAATAAAACAAGCATTTATTATATTGAAAGATAATGTGAAGTTAGATTTTAAAGATGAAAAAGAGAATGAAAGGAGTAAGATTGATATTATAAAAGACGCTGAGAATTTAATAAATTATGAAATAGAGAAAAACAATGTAAAATTTGAAAAATTTAAAAATGAAATACTAAATAAGAAAATAAAAATATTAAAAGTTTCTAATATAATAAGCATAATAATACTTATTGGGGTGATTTTAATAAAATAGTAAAAAGAGTAATAAACCTTTTTTGTATGAATATATTTTTAACATATGAAAGAGGTGTATTTTTTGGAAAGAATTTTAAATGATGTTGATAAAATAAAAAGAGCAGAAGAAATATATTATAGAAGAAATAATCAAAATTTTAATATTGAAAATAAATCTAAAATTAATAAGAGTAATATGTTTTTAAATTTGCTGATAATGTTTAATTTAACAATTATAGTATTTTGTATTCAAAATAAAAACTTTATATTTACTCAAGATTTCTTAGGAATTATAGACACATATAATATAGAGATGAGTCATAAAGTAAAAAGTTTTTTTGAGAGTTTTTTTATAGAACCAACAGTTGAAGAAGATAAAACTTTAGAAGAATTAAATATAATTAATGAAACGATAAAAGAAGATGCGAATAATGTTGATGAAAATGAAGTTAATATTGTTACGAACTATTCGGAGGCTTTAAGCAGTACTTTAGATGAGATGGAAGAAGATATAAAGAATTTAAAAGCAGCTTATAGTTTTATAAATCCCCTAAAAGGTGAGGTAAGTTCTTCTTTTGGTGCTAGAGAATCAAAATATCAAAATGTAACTGGATATCATACTGGAATTGATATTGCCGCAGAGAAAGGCACACCGATTAATGCATCTATGGAAGGAATTGTAGAATTAGTATCTTCTAAAGGAGATTATGGAAAACATGTTAAAATAAGGTGCAACAACGTAACTACGGTATATGCGCATTGTACTCAAATATTTGTAAAGCAAGGACAAATTGTTGCACAAGGAGAAAGAATTGCAACTGTGGGAAGTACTGGAAATAGTACAGGACCTCATCTGCATTTTGAAATAAGAGTAGATGATAGATATGTGGATCCAGGAAAAGTTATAAATTTTAATTAAAGGAAAGAACATGAAAATTGAAATAAATTTAAAAATAATTTTGGCTATTTTGTTATTTCTATTGATAAAAAACTTAGATGTTTATTTGATTTTCTTAACATTTATTTTAATTCATGAAATGTGTCATTTAGTTGCTGGAATTATATTAGGAGGAAAACCAAAGAAGATGACTATATCGTTGTTTGGTGTTTCTTTGGAATTTTACTCGTATGTAAAAGCCAAAACTTTATATAAGATTATATTTTATGCAATAGGGCCATTTGTAAACATATTTATCGCTAGTTTTATAAATTTTTGTTGTGAAGCTGGAAATATAATATTAGAAAGAATAATGATTATTAATTATTCGATTGGATTTTTTAATTTAATTCCGATATTACCGTTAGATGGTGGTAAGATTGCCAGAGAAATACTGAAGTTAATCTTAAATGTTCAAAATGCAAGTAAAATGTCTATTTATATTAGTAAGGCCATATTAATAATCATAACGACGATATATAGTGTTTTAATCATTAAGATAAAAAATATTACAATATTATTTTTAATAATGTATTTATGGTATTTATATAAAATAGAAGAAAGAAAATATAATATATTTTTAAAAACAAGTAAAGCTATAGAAAATATGATTTAAATACTTACTTGAAATTTTTTGGAATTAATAGTAATCTATATATATAAATTGAGTTTTATGGTAAAAAGGTATGAATAAAAATAGAATAACATTTACAGTTTGTATACTTGTTGTATTAACGATTTTTTGTGCTATTGCTTATTATGTGACAAATGGTGTACAAATAGTTAAATTGAATAACATGTATAAAGATATAAGAATTTTAGAAAATAAAATTTCATTATATTATTTGGATAATGGAACATTACCAGTGAAAAAAGAAAGTATTATTTATTTTTCGAAAAAATCTATAAATCCAAATGATAATGAGATTTATTATGAGATTGATTTAGAAAAACTAGAAAATTTTAATATAACTTATGGAAAAGGTTTTTTGGGTGCAAATGATAAGTACATAATAAATGAACAAAGCCATACAATATATTATTATTCTGGAATAGAATATAAAGATGAAATTCTTTTTACAAGAGATATTAATTATGAGTATGTTGATTTGGAAAAATATTAATAAAGATTGTAAAAAAGCTTGCTAAATAAGAAAAATTGTGTTAAAATAGTCGAGGTAAAATTATGTTGATTTTACTTCGACTATTTTTTACTAGTATAAATTGATTTTTATACTACCTTACTCATACAACCGGTATGGGTTTAATATCCAAAAGGAGGTGAAAGATAATGAATAGATACGAGACAGTATTCATTATTAATCCAAATGTTGAAGAAGCTGGAGTTAAAGAATTAATTCAAAAATTCTCAGACATTATTAATAATGATGGAAAAGTTGAGTCAGTAGAAGAGTTAGGAAAAAGAAAATTAGCTTATGAAATCAAAAAGAATTCAGAAGGTATTTATGTATTAATTAACTTTGAAGCTGCACCAAGTTTAATCAAAGAACTTGAAAGAGTATACAGAATTACAGACGAAGTTGTTAAATTCATCGTTGTAAGAAAAGACGAAGAATAATTAAGAAAGGCGGAAGCTAGTATGAACAAAGTAATTTTAATGGGAAGATTAACAAGAGACCCAGAAGTAAGATATACTCAAACAAACAATACTTTAGTTGCTTCTTTTAGTTTAGCAGTTAATAGAAGATTTGCTAGACAAGGAGAAGAAAGACAAGCAGACTTTATAAATGTTGTGGCTTGGAATAAAACTGGAGAATTCTGTAGCAAATATTTTAAAAAAGGTCAACAAGTATCAATAATTGGAAGAATCCAAACAAGAAATTGGGATGACGAGAATGGCCAAAAACATTATGTTACAGAAGTAATTGCAGAAGAAGCATATTTTGCAGATAGTAAAAGAGATGGAGATGCATCAGGATTTGAAAGTACATTTGGAGAAGCTGTTACACAAAGTGCAGAATTCCAAGTAACTTCATCTGATGATGATTTACCATTCTAAGATTAATTAATATATGAAATTAGAAGATTGGAGGATTTTGAAATGGCTGATAAAAAACAAAATAGAAGAAACAATAGAAACAACCAAGATGATGATTTTAATCCAAAGTTTAGAAAAATGAGAAAAAAAGTTTGCGCATTATGCAATGACAAAAACTTTGAATTAGATTATAAAAATGCAGATCAATTAAGAAAATTTATCAACGAAAAAGGTAAAATATTACCAAGAAGAGCAACAGGAGCTTGTGCTAAACATCAAAGAGAAATTACAGCTACAGTTAAAAGAGCTAGACACATTGCTATCATACCTTATTCTCAAGATTAATTTTGAACAATATATAGTAAAAGAAGAGTATAGATATTTATACTCTTCTTTTTTTCAATTATTATTGCAATAATAATTTGAAGCATATATAATATGAAAAGAAAATAAAAACAAAAGGAGATTAAATAAATGGGAAAAAGAGGATTTGAAATAGCAAAAGGTTTTGAAGATGCAGGAATAAACTTACCAGTAAGAAAAACAAAATTTTCTGCAGGATATGATGTAGAGGCTGCGGAAGATATTGTTGTACCAGCTTTTAAAAGAGGACAAAAACCAACATTAATAAAAACAGGAATAAAAGCATATATGGAAGATGATGAAGTTCTTCTTTTGTATAACAGAAGCTCTAACCCAGGAAAAAGAGGATTAATTTTAGCAAATAGTGTTGGAGTTATAGATAAAGATTATTACGGAAATCCAGATAATGATGGACATATCATGTTTGCTTTCTATAATATAAAAGACGAAGATGTAGAAATCAAAAAAGGTGATGCTGTTGGACAAGCTGTATTCCAAAAATATCTTGTGACAGATTCAGATAATGCTGATGGAGAAAGAGTTGGTGGATTTGGGTCAACAACAAAATAAATTAGGTAAAAAAACTATATATTAAATCTCTAAATCTTCTAATTTGCAAGTGTTTTTTGAAATATGTAATGAAAATGAAAAAAACTTTTTTAAAATTCGTTATATTTCTTTGACTTTTGCCATTTTTTGTAGTATAATTGTAATGTAGTAATTTTTAAATTACTTGGAAGGAGTGGCGAAAATGTTTAAAGTAGGAGATAAAATAGTATACCCAATGCACGGAGCAGGAGTAATTGAAACAATAGAAGAAAGAGCTATATTAGATGAAAAACAATCTTACTATATAATAAAAATGCCTGGTGAAGTAAAGGTTATGGTACCTACAGCAAAAGCAGAAGAAATAGGAGTACGTAATATAATAGACAAAGAAACAGCCGGAAAAGTAATTAATGTTTTAGAACAAGATAGTACTGAAATGTCTATGAAATGGAACAAAAGATATAGAGATAATGTTGAAAAAATGAAATCTGGAGATATTTTTGAAGTAGCAGACATAGTAAGAAATTTAAGTTTTAAACAAAAAGACAAAGGATTATCAACAACAGAAAAGAAAATGTTACTAAATGCAAAACAAATTCTTGTAAGTGAATTAGTTTTAGCAGAAAGTAAAGGGAAAGAAGAAGTAGAAGAGTTAGTTGAAAACAAAATAAACATGTCTTACGAATTGCATGGTATTGGTTCTACAGAAGAATTACAAAAAGCTGTAGGGATGCCAGAAGAAAGTACAGATAATATTGTAAAGAAATTTATTTCAGCAAATTAGTAAAAAACGAAAAAGATTATATAGTAAATATATAATCTTTTTTTGACGATTAAAGAAAAATAAAATGATTTACATAAAAATAAAGGATTTGAAAAATCTATGTCGAATAATATAAAAGAAAGGTTAAAAAATGGTTCAATATACTGATGAATTAAAAGAGGAAATAAGATCAGCAAATGATATTGTTGATGTTATATCTCAATATGTAACTTTAAAAAGAAGTGGTAGAAACTTTTTTGGATTATGTCCGTTCCACAAAGAAAAATCACCTTCTTTTTCTGTTTCTGCTGACAGACAATATTTCCATTGTTTTGGATGTCATAAAGGCGGAGATGTTTTTACGTTCGTTAGTGAAATTGAAAGAATATCATTTAGAGAATCATTAGAATTTTTAGCAGAAAGAGCTAGAATTTCATTACCAACTGTGGAAAATTCAGAATTTAATAAAACTCAATATTTAAAAGACAGAATGATAAAAATAAATGCTGAAACAGCAATCTTTTACCACGAGAGGTTATATAAACCACTTGCAAAGATTGCACAAGACTATGTAAAACAAAGAAAATTAGATAATAATACTTTGAAAGCTTTTAAAATTGGATATTCAGGTGAATATAATGAATTATATAAATTATTAAAAGCCAAAGGATTTAAAGACGAAGAAATTTTAGCAACAGGTCTTGTAAATAAAACTGAAAAAGGCGAGTACATAGATAGATTTAGGAAAAGATTAATGTTTCCTATAATGGATGTTAGTGGACGAGTTATAGCTTTTGGTGGTAGAAAATTAGACAACAATGAAAAGATGGCTAAATATATAAATTCTAATGAAAACTTAGTTTATTCAAAGAAAAAGCATTTGTTTGCATTAAATCTTGCAAAACAATCTGATTCTAAAAAGATAATTTTAGTTGAAGGATATATGGATGCTATCTCACTGTATCAAAGAGGATTTAATAATGTAGTTGCGTCACTTGGAACAGCCTTGACCGAAGAACAAGGAAGATTATTAAGAAAATATTGTGAGCAAGTTATATTAAGTTATGATTCTGACGGTGCAGGACAAGAAGCAATAATGAGAGGATTAGGAATTTTAGAAAATCAAGGTTGCGATGCGAGAGTTGTGCAAATGGAAGGTGCAAAGGATCCAGACGAATATGTTGTAAAATATGGAAGTGGCAGATTTAATTTGCTTGTAGAAAATGCAATTTCTTTGGTTGAATTCAAAATCAAAATGATAAAAAATAAATACAACCTTGAAAATGCTAATGATAAAATAAGATTCTTGAAAGAAATTACTAAAGTTATTTCTAATGTGGATAATAAAATAGAAAGAGAAATCTATATTGGAAAAGTTGCTGAAAATTATAACATTTCAAAAGAAGCGATTTATGCTGAAGTAAACAAAGAAAGTTATAATAATAAAGCAAATGAAAAGACTTTAACCAAACCAGCTGTAAAGCAAGAAAAAGTAATTGAAATAAGTCCAGCAATAATAAAACGTGAAAATATGATTATCTATTTGTTAATAAATCATTTTAGAGAATCATTTGAAGCGATAGTGACAAACATTACTTTAGAAGATTTTAAGTTAGATGCTAATAAATTTATTTTTGAAAAAATATTAGAATCTCCGGCTGAAGAAAGCGAAAAAATATTACAAACAATTGCAAATATTGAAGATCCAGAAATACAATCTCATGTTAGTGAAATTTTAGTAACTGATTATGAAATAAGTTCTTTAGAAAAATGCATAGAAGATGTTGTAAATATTTATAATAAAGAGAGATTAACAAATAGAAAATTTGAAATAATAAAAGAATTAGAAAATTCAGCTAATTTAACTAAAGAGGAAATAGCTAGATTAGAACAAGAATTAAGTGAAATAATAATAGAATTAGCTAAGAGAAAGTAGGAGGTAGTTTTAAAAAATGAAAAAAACAGAAAAAGAGCAAGTTGAAGAATTAGAAGCAAAAAAACCTACAACAAAGAAAAAAACAACAAAAACAGAAGAAATAGATACAAAAACTGAAAAGGTTGAAAAAACAAAAAGAACAAAAAAAGCAAACAAAGAAGAAGAGCAAATGCAAATTACAGAAAATGCTGATGTAGCAGAAGTTGCTGAAGAAATAAAAGAAGATGCGAAAGAAACGAAAAAAGCATCAAAAGTAAAAGAAGAGAAAAAAGAAGAACATCAAGAAGAAAATGAAAAAGATAAGATTCAAAAAATAGTAAGTACTGCAAAAGCAAAGGGAAAAATTACTTATGGAGAATTAGCTTTAGAACTTGGTGAAGCAAATCCAGAACAAATCGATAAAGTTTTTGAAGCATTTGAAGAAATAGGTGTAAACGTTTTAAAAGATGACGACGATTTATTAGAACCAGACTTAGATGATTTAAAAGAAGTTGAAGATATTAGACTTGAAGAATTAGATATGAATAACGCTATAGAAGGTGTTAGCATAGATGATCCTGTTAGAATGTATTTAAGAGAAATCGGTAGAATACCACTTCTTACTTTTGAAGAAGAATTAGAACTTGCTAAAAAAGTTTTAGAAGGTGATGAAGAATCAAAACAAAAATTAGCTGAATCTAACTTAAGACTTGTTGTAAGTATAGCTAAAAAATATGTTGGTAGAGGAATGTTATTCTTAGACTTAATACAAGAAGGAAACATGGGATTAATAAAAGCTGTAGAAAAATTCGATTATAATAAAGGATTTAAATTCAGTACTTATGCAACATGGTGGATAAGACAAGCCATAACAAGAGCTATAGCAGACCAAGCTAGAACAATAAGAATACCAGTACACATGGTAGAAACAATAAATAAATTAATTCGTACATCTAGACATTTACTTCAAATGTTAGGAAGAGAACCTAGTCCAGAAGAAATAGCTGAAGAAATGGAAATACCAGTAGAAAAAGTAATGGTAATTCAAAAAATTGCTCAAGATCCAGTATCATTAGAAACTCCAATTGGTGAAGAAGATGATAGCCACTTAGGTGATTTTATTCCAGACGATGAATCTCCAGCTCCACACGATTCAGCTGCATATACATTATTAAAAGAACAATTAGAAGAAGTAATGGCTACATTAACTCCAAGAGAAGCTAAAGTTTTAAAATTAAGATTTGGTTTAGAAGATGGAAAAGCTAGAACTCTTGAAGAAGTTGGTAAAGAATTTCAAGTAACTCGTGAAAGAATTAGACAAATTGAAGCTAAGGCATTAAGAAAATTAAGACATCCAAGTAGAAGTAAAAGATTAAAAGATTACATGAGTTAATAAAAAAGTGAAAAAATGTTAGATTTTATCGAAATTATGTAAATTATTTTTTAAAAAAGCCTTGATTTTTAAGGCTTTTTTTGCTATAATGTAATTGAAATATTTTATTTTGTTATAAGAGAGGTGAGAACTAGGCCAAAAGCTTAGAGTAATTATGAGTTATTTAGAAGCTGTTAAAAATTTTTTTGGAAGACCAGAACAAACATATGTGCAAGAAAATAGTTGGGAATCTTTAAAAGAAGCTGTTGCAATGGCGATTAAAGGAAAATTAATTACTGTTGAAGAATCTTTACAATTACTTGCTGCTCGTAAAAAAATGGAGTCTGATTCAAGAGCGTTTGAAAAGAGAATTGAAAAATCAATTGCTTTAGATTCTAAAGATGGTGGAAGAGTAGACCCAGCTCAAGTGCATGAGGTTCAAGTTCCAGGTAGAGAAGAAAAAAGTAGAGTTGTTGAAGATAGAACTAGAGATGAATAAATAGATAATCTTCAAAGTTAAACTAAATCTAAAAAAGATAAGTTGTAAAACTTATCTTTTTTTGTATGTAATTGTAAAAAAATCCTTGACAAACCTATGGTTTCGTGTTAAAATCTAATACTGTAAACTGCTTAGCTAGGGTCTCTAAATACTATTTTTTATAATAGTTACCCAAGTTGGAAGTTAGCGAGTATACGAAAAGGGAGGTGCATTTTAAATGTACGCAATAATTGAAGCATGTGGCAGACAATACAAAGTACAAGAAGGAGAAGCTGTATATTTTGAAAAATTAGATACTGAAGAAGGAAAAAAAGTTTCTTTTGATAAAGTTGTTTTATTATCTAATGATGGAAAAGTACAAGTAGGAAATCCTTATGTAGCTAATGCCAAAGTAGAAGGAAAAGTTATTTCTCACGGTAGAGGTAAAAAAGTTCTAGTTTTCAAATACAAACCTAAAAAGAATGAAAGAAAAACTAGAGGACACAGACAAGATTACACTAAAGTAGAAATTACTTCAATTAAAGTTAAAGCTGAAAAAGCTGAAAAGACAGAAAAAGCTGAAAAAGCAGCTAAATAATTATATCGAAATAATTTGATAGATATAAATGAAATTATAAAGCGAAAGGAGTGAATCTTTCATGGCACACAAAAAAGGTCAAGGTAGTGTTAAGAACGGAAGAGATAGTGAGTCAAAAAGACTTGGTGTTAAAAAATCTGATGGACAAATCGTTAAAGCTGGAAATATCTTAGTAAGACAAAGAGGAACTAATGTACACCCAGGAACAAACGTTGGAATCGGAAGCGATGACACTTTATTTGCTTTAGTAGATGGAACAGTTAAATTTGAAAGAAAAGGTAAAGATAAAAAACAAGTAAGTGTTTATCCAGCAGAGTAAATAAGATAAAAGAAGTGATTGAAAAATCACTTCTTTTTTGTTTTTAGAGAAAAATTGGGTTATACAAGTGAATAAGTATTTATGAAAAAATTGTAAAAAAATAGTTTTTTTTACAAAAGGGTTTGAAAAAAATATGTATATATGATTTAATAGTTATATAATTTTACAAAAGGAGAGAAAGCATATGGGAGGTAAATTATCACCTTTAATAATTATTGTTTTAATTGCGGTTTTAATAGGAGTTGGAGCTTTTGCTGTTAAATTATTTAGTGGGGATAGCTCTGGAAATAAACCAGGAGAGCAAACAGGAGTTGTAGAACAATTGGATGATGCAAAACCTGTAGTAATTTTAGAGAAAAAAGTTAATAATGAAGGAAAAGACGTAAAAGTAGAAATACATGTATTAGCTACACTTGAATCTGAAACAGATTATGTTGAAGAAATAATTCTTCCAGATGAAAGTAGAGTAACTGGTGATACAGTAATAGTAACAGCTGAAAATAATGGTATTTATGAATTTACTGCAGTTACAGCAGGTGGAAAGAAAAAAACAGAATCAATTGAAGTAACTGAAATAAATGAAAGATCAGCAACAAATCCTTATGTACCAGAAGGGTTTGAAGTAACACATAATGTTGTAGATGAAGGATATACAATAGAAGATAAATATGGTAACGAATATGTTTGGGTTCCAGTACCAAATGGAAAATTAACAAGAAATACAATGTTAAGTACTGATTATGAAGAATCAGCAAGTACAGCATCAGCATTAGTAAACAGTGTTGCTAAATATTACGGATTTTATATAGGAAAATATGAAGCATCTCAATATGAAATCGATGGACAAGTAGCAGCTGCAACTATGGCTGGAAAACAACCTTGGACAAATGTTACTTATTTAAATGCAGCAGAACATGCAAATAATGCAGATTCATTATTTAGATACACAGATTGTACAACAGCTTTATTAAACAGTTATGCTTGGGATACAGCAGTTGCATGGATTGATAAATCTATTTTAAATTATTCTTCAAGTATAAACTACGGAAACTATAGCGATACAATATATCCAACAGGATATACAGATACAGATTTTGTAAATAATATTTGTGATATAGCTGGAAATGTTAGAGAATGGACAACAGAAATTTATAAATCTGTAGAACCAGAAAATAATGAAGATAACGTTATTCATAGAATTGTACGTGGAGGAAGTGCTAATTTAAGTAGAACTCCTGCAAGTCATATTTATTATCCAGAAAACACATCAGATAATTATTGGGGATTCAGAGTAATATTATATAAATAAAAAATAAAAGAAATCTAGGTTTTCTAGATTTCTTTTTTTATATTAAAAACATATAAAAAATGTGTTTTTTTATATGACAAAAAACCAAAATTTTCTTACGGGTATATTGAAAAAGGCGAATGAATATTATATAATGTATCCACATATGTGATATAAAGAGGGGAAATGTATTATGGCAAATAAGTATAGAACTCATAATTGTGGAGAATTAAGAATTACAGACTGCGGAAAAGAAGTAAGACTTGCAGGATTTGTACAAACAATTAGAAATTTAGGTAAAATGGTTTTCATTGATTTAAGAGATGAAAACGGAATTACACAAATTGTAGTTTCAGAAAATATAGAATTAAAAGATGTTACAAAAGAATGTACAATTACAGTAACAGGTGAGGTTGTTGAAAGAGCAAGCAAAAATGATAAAATTCCAACTGGAGAAATTGAAATTGTTGCAAAAGAAATAACAGTACTTGGAAAATGTAGAAATTCATTACCTTTTGAAATAAATGTAGAAGGTCAAACTGTAAGAGAAGATTTAAGATTAGAATATAGATTTTTAGATTTAAGAAATGAAAAAATTCATAATAATATAAAATTACGTTCAAAAATATTAAAGAACTTTAGGGATACAATGGATGAACTTGAATTTACAGAGGTTCAAACACCAATTTTAGCAAATTCATCACCAGAAGGAGCAAGAGACTTTTTAGTACCAAGTAGATTACATCCAGGAGAATTTTATGCGCTTCCACAAGCACCACAACAATTTAAACAATTGTTAATGGTATCTGGATTTAACAAATATTATCAAATCGCCCCTTGTTTTAGAGACGAAGATCCTAGAGCAGATCGTTCACCAGGAGAATTCTACCAATTAGACTTTGAAATGAGTTTTGCAACACAAGAAGATGTTTTCAAAACAATAGAAACTGTTCTTCCTAAAGTATTTAAAGAAAATACAGATTGGAAAGTTGATGAAGCACCATTTATAAGAATTCCTTATAAAGAAGCTATGGAAAAATATGGTTCAGACAAACCAGATTTAAGAAACCCATTAACAATTTCTGATTTAACAGATATATTTGAAGGAACAGAATTTAACGCATTTAAAGATAAAACAGTAAAAGCTATAGTAACAGAAAATATGGAAGAAAAACCAAGAAAATTCTTTGATGCAATGAGTGAATTTGCAGTTACTGAATTAGATGCTAAAGGTCTAGCTTGGGTTAAAGTAGATAGTGAAGGAAATCTAAATGGTGGAATTAGTAAATTTATAGATGACGAAAGAAAGGCAAAGATTTTTGAAAGAATGAATGTAAAACCTGGTTCTGCAATTTTCTTCGTTGCAGATGAACTTGCAAAAGCTGTAAAAATTGCAGGTGGGGTAAGAATTAAACTAGGAAATGAACTAGATTTATTAGAAAAAGATGTTTATAGATTCTGCTTTATAGTTGATTTTCCTATGTATGAGTTGTCTGATGAAGGAACAATAGATTTCAACCATAACCCATTCTCAATGCCACAAGGTGGATTAGAGGCATTAAATACAAAGGATCCATTAGATATTTATGCATATCAATATGACGCTGTATGTAATGGTTACGAAATTTTATCTGGTGCTGTAAGAAACCACGATCAAGATATAATGGTTAAAGCATTTGAGATAGCAGGTTATACTGTTGAAGACGTAAAAGGAAAATTCGGAGCTTTATTTAATGCATTCAGCTATGGTACACCACCACATGCTGGAGCTGCTGCAGGAATAGATAGAATTATAATGCTTTTATCTAAAGAAGATAGTATTAGAGAAGTTATTGCATTCCCTAAAAATAAAAAAGCAAGAGATCTTTTAATGAATGCGCCTTCAAAAGTATTTGATAAGCAATTAGAAGAAGTTCATATAAAATTAAATTTAGAAAATTAATTATAAAAGAGGTTTTTTATGAGTAAAGTAAGAAAAATATCTATAATTACTATACTTTTATGGTGCTTTTTACTAGGGGCTTGTTATGCGACTACAGCTACAGTTGATGTGTCTGCAGCAAGACTAAGAGCTGAAGCTAATGCAACTTCTAATGTATTAACTAACATCTATAAAGGTGAAAAAGTTGAAATATTAGAAAAAGATGGCGAATGGTATAAAGTTAAATATAAAAGTTCTGTAGGATATTTGAAAAACAATTTAATAAAAGAAGATTCAAATGAACCAGTAAAGGAAAATAAAGAAGAATCAAAAACAGTAGAAAATATTCAAAATATGCCTGTAGATTCTTCTAAAGTAAAAGTTAATGCTGATGTAAAAGTGAGATTTGTACCAAATCTTACTTCATCTGCAATAATGAATGCTACAGCAGGAAAAGAATTTACCAAACTTGCTGAAGTGGGGAATTGGATTCAAATAACTGATGGAGTGGCATCAGGTTGGATTTTGAAAACTAAAATAGTAACAGAAAATCAAACTGTGGATTCTTCGAATTTTGAAAATAATAAAGAAGAAAATAAAATAAATGAGAATAAAGTTGTAGAAAATAAAGTAGATAAAACTCAAAACAAAGTAACAAATACGGTTAAAAATACTAATAAGGTCTCAGAAAATAAAGTAAAAGAAAATAATACAAAACCAAATACAACTTCTACTCCAGTTAATAAAACGGGTGTTGTAAATGTAGAAACAGCCAAAGTAAGATCAAGTGCTGATAAAACAGCAAAAGTTTTAGGATTTTTAGATTATAATGATAAAATAACTATAACTGCAGAAGAAGGAGAATGGTATAAATTTACAGAAAAAGATATTTCTGGATATGTACATAAAACTCTAGTTACTGTTAAAGGTGAAGAAGAAATAAGTTCAAGAAATCTAGAGGAAGAAAGAAATAAAAAAGATGAAACTGTAGCAAATAAAACTGTAAATGAAAGTAGTAATAATGCTTTGCAAGCAGAAAATATAACAAGTAAAAATGGTCAAAGTGTTGTAGATTATGCAAAACAATATATAGGATATCCATATGTTGTTGGAGGGAAAAATCCATCTACAGGATTTGATTGCTCAGGATTTACAAGGTATGTATTTTTAAATTATGGATACAGTTTAGGAGCAACTGCAGCAAGTCAAAATAACATTGGTAGAGATGTATCAAGAGAAGAACTACAACCAGGTGATTTATTGTTATTCTATGATGAAGGGAAAACAAAGATTGGTCATACTGGTATATATATTTCAAATGGGGATTTTGTACATGCAGCAAATCCAAAAAGAGGAGTTGTTACGGATAATTTAAATACAAGCAAATACTACAATGAACGTTTTATAACAGCAAAAAGAATTGTTGAATAAAAGTAAAAAAGGAAGCTATATTAAAAAATATAGCTTCTTTTTGTTTTTATAAAAATATAGAATAAATACAGGAAAATTTTGCATACTACATATAGGTGATTAGTATGAAAAGAATTTTAAATTATGGTATATTATTGTTTATTTTTTCAATAGGAACAGGATACTTTTATTCTAGTTTATGGAAAAATGAGCATATGTCAAAAGAGAATATTATGGCAGAAGATAATAAAGTCCAAGAAACATATGTGTTTGAAGAAAAGGTTGCGTTTGATGCTGAACTTTCTTTAAAGAAATATTATAATGAATGTGGGCATTGTAAAGTAAATCAAGTAGAGCTTCCGAAAGAATTTATAAATCTAACAGAAAAAGAAATCGAAGAAATTTATTCAGATTGGAGAGTAGAATCTTTTGATAGTAAAGAAATTATTTTAGGACAAAATATTGATTCTATGTGTGATGAACATTTTGTTTTGAGGTTAGGGAAAGATAATGTAGAAATTTATAGAATGGAAGAATTTGATGATTTTAGATTATTAAAAACTACAAATATAACAAGAGAGTATCTAACTCCAACTGATATATTAAATCTAGAAGAGGGGATATTTATATATGGAAGTGGAAATCTAAATTCTGCTCTAGAAGATTTTGAATAAAATAAAAAAGAGGCTATTTTTTGAAGTGAACCATAGATAGTTCACTTCATTTTATAGCATCTCTTATTTTATATACTAAATTTTAATTCTCCATTTTCCATATAACCATGAATTGTTTGGCCTGAAATAACATCGCCTCTTAAAAGCATTTCTGCAATTTCGTCTTCAACTAATTTTTGTATTGCTCTTCTTAAAGGTCTAGCACCATACTTTAAGTCTGTTCCTTTTTTGGCAATATATTCTTTAGCTTCATTGTTTAAGCTTAAGTAAATTTCTTTATTAGCTAATGCTTCTTGGGTTTTGGCAAGAAGTAAGTCAACGATTTGTAATAGTTCTTGTTCTGTTAAAGAATTGAATACAATAACTTCATCAACTCTATTTAAGAATTCTGGTCTAAATAAATCCTTTAATGCACCTAACATTTTATCTTTATTCATGATTGATTGATTTCCAAAACCAATTGAATTGTTATTTAAATTTGAGCCAGCATTTGAAGTCATAATTATTATTGTATTTTCAAAATTAACTGTATTTCCTTGTGCGTCTGTTAATTTTCCATCATCTAATACTTGTAATAAGATATTAAATACATCTGGATGGGCTTTTTCAATTTCATCAAATAGAAGAATTGAGTAAGGTCTTCTTTTAACTTTTTCTGTTAATTGACCAGCATCATCATAACCAACATATCCAGGAGGAGATCCAATCAATTTTGAAGTAGAATGACTTTCCATAAATTCTGACATATCTACTCTAATTATATTGTCTTCACTACCAAACATTTCGAAAGCTAAAGCTTTTGCAAGTTCTGTTTTACCAACACCTGTTGGACCAACAAAGATGAAAGAAGGTGGACGTTTTGTACTTTGAAGTCCTGCACGATTTCTTCTTATTGCTTTAGAAACAGCAGTTACAGCTTCGTCTTGAGAAATTATATGCTTATGAAGATTTGCTTCTAAGTTTAATAATTTTTGAGTTTCAGCTTCTGTGATTTTTGTAACTGGAATTTTTGTCCAACGTTCAATAACTTCAGCGATATCTTGAAGAGTAAGAACAGCTGGTTTTAAATCTCTTTCAATTTCTTCCATTCTTTGAATTAAAGTACATTCTTTAGTTTTTAGATCTGCTGCTTTTTGATATTCTTCGATAGAATCAGAAGAAACAGCTTCTTCTTTTTCTTCAGCAACTTTTTTTAATTCGTTTTTTATTAATTCAAGTTCAAATAACGCTTTGTTTTTTAGGTTAATTTTTGAACATGCTTCATCGATTAAATCAATAGCTTTGTCTGGAAGGAATCTGTCATGAATATATTTTTCAGACATTTTAACTGTTCTTTCAATAATATCTGGAGTAACAGTTACTTTATGGAATTCTTCATAATATTTTTTGATTCCTTTTATAATTTCGATTGTGTCGTCAATTGAAGGTTCTTCAACAATTATTGGTTGAAATCTTCTTTCTAAAGCTGAATCTTTTTCTATATATTTTCTATATTCTTTTAGAGTTGTTGTTCCTATTAATTGAATTTCACCATTAGATAGAGAAGGCTTTAATATATTTGCAGCGTTCATAGAATGTTCTGCGTCACCCGCACCAATAATGTTATGGATTTCATCTATTACTAAGATTATATTTCCATAAGTTTTACATTCATCAACCAATGATTTCATTCTCGCTTCGAATTGTCCTCTAAATTGAGTACCTGCAATAATAGCTGTCATATCAAGTAAATAAACTTCTTTGTTTAATAGTTTTGCTGGTACTTCTTGGTTAGCGATTTTTATAGCTAAACCTTGAGCAATAGCTGTTTTACCAACACCAGGTTCACCAATTAAACAAGGATTATTTTTTGAACGTCTATTTAAAATTTGAATCATTCTTTCAATTTCTTGTTCTCTACCAATTACAATATCTAATAAACCATTTTTTGCTTTGTCTGTTAAGTTTGTTCCAAAAGTATCTAAGAATTTTTTCTTTTTATTCTTTTCTTTTTTTTGAACTTTTACAGTTTTTCCAGAAGATGATTCTTGTGATTCTTCTTGAGTAGAATCTTGAGGGTTTGATGCTTTGAAAATACCAAAAATATTTTTAATTGGATTTTCATCTCCATCAAATGAATTTTCCATTTTTTCAAGATTTTCTATATCTTCTGAAGTTATACCTAAAGCTTCAAGATTCATGTTTTCTGAAAAATCTTTTAAGATATTTTCAAATTGGTTAGACATATCTTCAAGTTCTTCATTAGAGATATTTGCATTTTTTGCTAAAACTTCAAGAGGATTAATTCCTTTTTCTTTGGCACAGTTATAACAAAGTCCTTCAACTGTTTTTTTACCATTTTCAATTTTATTTAAGAACACAACTGCTGTGTTTTTATTACATACTGAACATATCATTTGTTTTCTCCTTTAGAATTAATATATTTAAGTTAAAAATTATATAAATTTTAAATTCTATAGACATAATCATACAATATTTTTTTTATATAGTCAATGGATTTTTAATCTAAAATTTGCCCAAATAATACAAATTACAGAAGAAAAATTAGCAATGTAGCTTATTGAGTGCTATTGGGAAAAAGTATAAATTTCAAGAGATTTTGAAAAGAATTAAATTTGTATAAATAATTGATATTTTTCAACATAAGTGCTATAATGAAGCTAATTTATGAGAAGGAGATTCAAATGAAAAGAGCGTTAAGAAGATTTGTAAGTTCATTAACTGGAACTAAAAAATATGTTTTTTTTACAGTACTTGCTTTAATTTGTGTAATGTCTATATGTTTAGGAATCTACACACAGTTTTTTTATAAATATTCTGATACGGATCCGTTAATGTTAGGAATAAATATTGGAAGTAAAAAAACAGCAGAAGAGCTTCTTATTTTAAAAGCAGATTTTGATAATTTATTTAAAAATTCAATTATAATAAATAGTGAAAATGTAAGAGTAGATAGAATAGAAAGTTCTAAGGATTTAGTTTATACAGGTTATAATCTATTAAATGAAGATGAAAATTTCTATAGTGTAAACGCTCAAATTCCAATTTTAAATATAGATACTGATGAAGCGAAGAAAATAAATGCTGAGATAAAAAAAGAATTTTATGATCTTGCAAATAGTGTAATGAGAAAAACAGAAGGTAATACAGTATATTCTGTTACATATGCATCATTTGTGAATGAGGATATATTATCTATAGTGGTAAAATCATCTTTAAAAGAAGCTGGAAAAGCTGAAAAAGAAATTGTTAAAACATATTGTTATAGTTTACCAGAAAAGAGAATACTTACATTACAAGATGTTCTTAATTACACAGACATTTTATCTGCAAAAGGTTTAACATTAGAATCGATGCAAACAACAATAAATGATGAAATTAAAAAAGCATATAATAATGCATTAATATTAGCGGCTGATTATGGAACTCTGTATGAAAGAGATTTAGCTAGTGATATTTATAAATTAGAAAACACAAGTAATTTCTTTTTAACAGAGGACGGATATTTATATATTGTATATGCTTATGGTAATAATGATTATACAAATGAAATGGATTTAATAATTTTCTAATAGGAGGAGTTTAGTTGAAAAAAATTAGAATAGTACTTATTGTTTGTTTACTAATGATAAGCGTGATAGAGTTAAATGTAAATGCAACAGAAGTTGCGGCGGATAATCAAGCTGCACAACCAACTGAAACAGAATTAACAGCTAATGCAGAACTTGTGGAAAATAATGAGACATTAATAAATACATATGGAAAAATAGTGGATACTCAAGAAGTAAAAGATGTTCAAAATGGTTCTGTTAAAGAAAAAATACAAGTAGTAACTGTAGAAATTACAGAAGGTGATTATATTGGAGAAGAATTTACAACAGATTATGTATTATCATATGATATTGATGGTAAAATTCTAGCATACGAATTAGAAGAAGGAGACGATGTATCTGTTCAAATTGTTGAAGAATCAGATGGAACAACTTCAGCAACGGTGTTAGATGTTGTTAGAGCTCCATATATTACTTGGATGTTTGTATTATTTTTAACAATAGTAATTATAGTTGGTGGCAAAAAAGGTGTTAAAGCTATATTAGGATTAATTTTTACTATAGTATTGATTTATTTTATTATGGTAAAAGGGATTTTTAAAGGAGATCATGCAATTAAAAATTCTATAATTACATCAATTTTAGTAATTACAGGAACATTCATAATAATAGGAGATGGAATAAACAAAAAAATATTAACTGCAGCAATAGGAACTTTTGGTGGTGTAATATCTGCAGGAATATTTGCCTTAATATTTAATAATTTAGCTAAATTAACAGGTGCTGGAGAAGATGCAATTCAATTAAGTATAAATATGACTGCAATTAATTTTAATTTTAGACAATTATTATTTGCAGGAATTATAGTTTCAGCGTTAGGTGCTTGTATGGACGTTGGAATGTCAATTGCATCAAGTTTAGATGAAATTAAAATAAAAAATCCAGATATAACATGGCAAGAATTATTAAAAAGTGGTATGAATATAGGTAGAGATGTTATTGGAACAATGACTAATACGTTGATATTGGCTTATGTAGGTGGGTCACTAAACTTGATATTATTATTCATGGCTTCAGATATGAATTTGTATGAAATATTAAATAAAGAAACAATAGCAGAACAAATAATTTCTGCTATTGCAGGAAGTATTGGTGTTGTATGTACAGTCCCAATCACTTCACTTGTATATTCTGTTTTGAATAGAGATAGAGTAGTATATAGAAAAACTTCAGAAAATAAATTAAATGGTAAAAGAAGTTTGAAAATATAGTTTTAAGAGAGCCTAAATTGTTTTGATACAATTTGGGCTTTTATTTGGAGAAGTTTATGAAAGAAAAAGTTATTGAATTATTAAAATCATTAAAAAGACAATTTGTAGAAATAAGAAATGAATTTAGTAAAATTATAGAATATTGTGAAAGTAAAACATTTTTGTTACTAATTACATTTATTATTTTAATTGTTTGCCACGGTTATTTATTATTTAATTCGAATGTTGGAATAGATACTGATGTATTTGTCAATAATCCAGAAAATAATTATAATTGGATGGAAATTGGAAGATTTGGATTAATAATAGAAAAAAATATATTAAATTTAAAATTTTTTAATATGTTTTATGCAGAAGCTTTAACGATAGTATTTTTATTTTTGTTTTGTGTTTTATGTTATTACACGATATACAGATTATCTGGTAAAGATTTTAAAAATTTAAACTTAATATTACCTTTTATATGTTTTACTAATCCAATATGGGCAGAAGCATTTATTTTTGTTATTCAAATAGCAGAAATATCTTTTGCCTTGATGTTGATTGTTTTAGCCAATTTATTTATATATAAAGGTGCATTAGATGAAAATATACTATCAACAATAATAGGGTGCTGTTTATTATTTCTGGCAATGGCAACTTATCAGTCATTTATGGTTGTATATATTGCGATTTGTATAGTAAGTTTTATATTAGTAATGGAAAATGAAGATATAAAAGAAGAAAAATTTTCAATGTTAAAACTTGCGTTATTTGTAGCAATTACATTTATACTTACTTTTACAATATATCAAATTACTTTGAAAGCATTGAAGATAGAAAATACATATTTAATTAATGCATGGAAAACTACAACTTCCAAAAGAGATGTGCTAAAAAATATTTATTATCATTGCAAAGCGATAATATTTGGAGAAGGGTTGTTTTATAATTTAGGATTAATAATTTCCCTTATAGGAATAGGAATAATAGGAATATATAATTCTATAAAAAATAAGAAGAATACAAATCTGTTTTTGAAAGTTATATACTATTGCGTATATTTAGCTTTTTGTATGACTCCATTTTTACTAACAATATATGTAGGACAAAATAGTGTTGTAAGAGCAGAAATATATCTTCCGATAATACAAGCTTTAGCGACTTTATATTGTGTATATTTTATAAAAATAAAAATTAATAATTCATTAATAAATTTACTTTTAATTATTAGCATATGTTACTTAGGTATGAATCAGACTTACTATTTAGAGTCATTATATTATACAGATTATTTAACAAGAGAAAGAGACAAAGAACTAGTTTATCAAATTGGACATGATATAGCAGAAGCAGGAGCAGAATTAGAAGATAAATTGTATTTTTATGGACATTATAATGGTTTGGACAATAATTCTATAATAAGAGGACAATTAATAGGCACATCAGCATTTGAATATGCACATACAACTGATCCAATGTATTATTGGTCTTCACAAACAATAGTATATTTGCTTAGAGCATATGGCTATAAGTATAATTGGGTTCCAGCAGATATGGCAAGACAAGCAAGAGAAATAGCTGCACCAGAAACCGTTCCATGGTGGCCAGAAAAAGAGGGAATAATAAAATGTGATGGTTATTGGATAATAAAAATAAATCCATTTTAAAATAAAAAAAGAAACCGTTAAGGTTTCTTTTTTATTTTTTTATCTAAAGAAATCAAATATACTTCCTCCAGAATTTCCTTGAGAAGGAGTTGTTTGAACTGGAGTTTTTGTTTCTGTAGTTGCCTCAGTTGGTAATTCGGCAAGAATGATATTTAATTCTAATGTTTCACCATTTCTATAAACTGTTAATTTTACTGTATCACCAATTTTATAATTATATTTAATTTTATTTAATTCGTTTACTGATTTTACATTTTGATTTTCTATTTTTGTTATTATATCTGCTTGTTGTAATCCTGCAGATGCAGCAGGAGAGTTCTCTTCAACTTCTTCAACATAAATACCCTCAGGAAGATTATATCTTTTTGCTGTAGTACTATCTACTGAAGAACCAAGAATTCCTATATAAGGTCTTTTTACTGATTGGAATTCTATTAATTGATCAATAATAGTTGTTGCAGAAGATATAGGAATAGCAAATCCAATTCCTTCAATTCCTGTTCCAGCAAATTTCATTGTATTAATACCAATTAATTCTCCTTTAGCATTTACTAATGCACCACCACTATTACCAGAATTTATTGCGGCGTCTGTTTGAATTGCTGTGAATGTAGAACCTTCACTTTCAAGTTCTCTATCAATAGCACTTACAATACCGCTAGTTACAGAGTAATCCATTCCAAGTGGATTTCCAACTGCCATTACAAATTCGCCAACTTTAACTGAATTTGAATCGCCGATTGTAATTGGTTTAAGATCTTTTTTTTCTATTTTTAAGACAGCTAAATCTGTATATGCGTCAGTTCCAATTATTTTTGCTTCATAATTTTCTTGATCACCATAAACATTAACTTTTATTCCTGTAGCTTCAGCAATAGTGAACGATGAAGATGTGTCTGAATTGATAACGTGGTTGTTAGTAACAATATAACCGTCTTCTGAAACTATTATTCCAGAACCAGTTGCTTCACCAGTAGAACTTCCACCAAAGAATGAACTGATTTGATAAGTAACTGTTATACCAACAACTGATGGTAAAGTTTTTTCAGCAACAGAAACTGCCGTGTTTGAGTAATCTGCAATATTTATTAAACTTGTTGTTTGGTCTTTAGAAGTGTTAGCGGTAGTTATTGTTTGAAAACTAAAACCATTAAGTAATTTTGATTTTATAGTAGGAACTCCAAAACATGTTCCGATTACTAAAGTTGATCCTATAACTCCAGATAGAAAAGGAATAACAACTGTTTTTCCAAATCCACAACTAGAACGTTTTGAAGAACTTTTTCTGAAATGATTATCTTGACTAAAATTAAATTCGTTTTCGTTATTCATATTGTACCTCCATAATAATTTTATCTTAATATATAATAACGCAAAAAATATTCAGACACAATAGAAATATTAAGAAAAAATTTAATTTTGTGTTGAAATATTTTCCTTGTATAGATATAATAACTTTATGAAATTAAATTAAAATTGAATGAAACAAAAGATAAAATTATAAATTTATTAAAAATAGATATAATATAAAAATCAGAATGTAGAAGGCGAAAAAATGAAAGAAAAAGAGATAGAAAGATTAAATTTGCTTAAAGAAGAGGAATTAAAATTATATGAAAATAATATAGAGTTTATATGTGGAATTGATGAAGCAGGAAGAGGACCACTAGCGGGACCAGTTGTTGTTGGAGCAGTAATCCTTCCAAAAGATTCTTTTATCGAAGGAGTAAATGATTCAAAAAAAATCTCTGAGAAAAAAAGAGAAAAAATATATGATCAAATTTTAGAAGAAGCTATTAGTTATAGTGTTGGAATTGTTGATCAAAAAACTATAGATGAAATTAATATTTTGAATGCAACAAAATTAGGGGTAAAAATTGCATTAGAAGGATTAAAACAAAAACCTGACGTAATAATGGTTGATGCTTTAACTAATATGGATACTTTAGGGATTCCTTATATATCAGTTGTAAAAGGAGATGCAAAAAATTATTCAATAGCAGCAGCTTCAATTATAGCAAAAGTAACTAGGGATAGAATAATGAAAGAATGGGATGAAATTTATCCAATATATGGTTTTTCAAAGCATAAAGGATATGGTACTGCAGAACACATAAGAATAATAAAAGAAAACGGACCATGTATTTTACATAGAAAAAGTTTTATAAAAAATTTTGTTAAATAAATATACTAAAGAAAGGAAGAGAGTAGGATGGATATTAAAAGTATCATTCGTAAAAAAAGAGTAAAACAAGAATTAACAAAAGAAGAAATAAGATATTTTGTTAGCAAATTAGTAAGAGGAGAAATAACTGAATCTCAAGCATCTGCAGTATTAAGTTATATCTACATTAATGGTCTTACAGAAGATGAAATTCTTTATTTGAGTGTTGCGATGGCTGAATCAGGAGATATGATTGATCTATCAGATATTGCAGAAAATATTGTAGATAAACATGCTACAGGTGGAATTGGAGATAAAGCTACAATTCTATTAATGCCAATACTTGCTTCTTTAGATATTCCTGTTGCTAAAGTTTCTAGTAGAGGATATGGAGTTTCAGGAGGAACTATAGATAAACTAGAATCAATACCAGGTTTTCAAACAGATCTTACAGTAGATGAATTTAAACAAAATTTAAGAGATGTTGGTGTTTGTATAATGAATCAAGGTTTAAACTTTGCACCAGCTGAAGGAAAAATATATAAATTAAGAAATGAAGTTGCTTGTGAAAATAGTCTTCCAATAATTGCTGCAAGTTTAATGAGTTTAAAAGTTGCAACTGGAAGTAATAAAATAGTATTTGATATAACATGTGGTAAAGGAACTTATATAAAAACACATGAAGAAGCTAAAAGATTAGCTAAATTATTAGTTAGATTAGGAAAAGCATTAGGAAAAGATACAGCGTGTGTTATAACAGATATGAATCAACCAGTAGGGTATTCAATTGGTCATAACTTAGAAATGAAAGAAACTATAATGGCTTTAAGAGGAATCATTTCCACAGATTTAGGGGATGTCGTTGAAGCTTTAGGAAGTATAATGATTTCTTTGGCTACAGATAACAAAGATTTAAATGCTAATGCAAATATGATAAAAGAAGTCATGAAAACAGGTAAAGCTTACGAAAAATTTAAGGAAATGGTTGCAGCGCAAGGTGGAGATGTAGAATATATTGAAAATCCAGAATTGTTAGAAAAATCAAAATATATAATGCCTGTATTATCTACAGAATCAGGAACTGTTGAAGCGATAGATGCAGATATGGTTGGAAGTATTGCTAGATACTTAGGTGCAGGAAGAATGCAAGATTCTGGACAAATAAACAGAACAGCAGGAATTACTATTAACAAAAAAATTGGTGATAGTGTAACTGTTGGAGAAACGTTAGCTTATATTCATACAGATGAAGATTCTAAAATAAATGGAACAACACAAAACTTAAAAGAAGCATTTACAATAACAAATAAAAAATTAAACATGAAATCAAGAGTTTTAGAAATTATAAAATAAGGAATGAGTTTTATGAATATATTAGATATTATTGAAAATAAAAAAGTTGGAAAAGAATTGTCAAATGAAGAAATTGAATTCTTTGTTGAAAATTATACCAATGGAAGTGTTACAGATTATCAAGCTGCAGCTTTGATAATGGCAATATGTATTAATGGAATGACCCAAGATGAAATTTTATCATTAACAACTGCAATGGCAAATTCTGGAGATATATTAGATTTAAGTGATATTTCAGAAAATATTGTAGACAAACACTCAACAGGTGGAGTAGGGGACAAAGTTACATTAATTGTAGCTCCTATAATTGCTGCTCTAGGTATACCAGTTGCAAAAATGAGTGGAAGAGGACTTGGAATAACAGGAGGAACTGCAGATAAATTAGAATCAATTCCAGGTTATAATATAAATATTTCTATAGATGAATTTAAACAAAATATAAAAGATATTGGAATAAGTTTAATAACTCAAACATTAAATTTAGCACCAGCAGATAAAAAAATTTATGCTTTAAGAGATACAATAAGCTGTACAAATAGTATGCCTTTAATAGCATCAAGTATAATGAGTAAAAAGATAGCTGCAGGTGCAGGATCAATTGTATTAGATGTAACATGTGGAAGTGGAGCATTTATGAATACAAAAGAAGAGGCAAAAAAATTAGCTAAATTAATGGCTTTGATTGGAAAATTGGCAGGAAGAGAAACTGTATGTGTGTTAACTGATATGGATGAACCTTTAGGCTATTCTGTAGGAAACACATTAGAAGTGATTGAAGCGATAAATGCTTTAAAAGGAAACATGGCTGAAGATGTTAAAGATGTTGTTTTGAATTTGTCAATTCAAATGATGAATTTATCTGGTTTATATCCAAATCCATTGGAGAATAAATATAAAGTAATGGAAGTTATTGAAAATGGAAAAGCCTTTGAAAAATTTAGAGAGTTAGTTGAAAGACAAGGTGGAGACATATCATTTATTGATAACCCAGAAAAATTTGAAAAAGCTCCAATAATAATGCCAGTACTTGCAGAAGAAGATGGATATGTAGAAGAATTAAATGCTGGTAAAGTTGGAAAAGCAGGATTAGAACTTGGTATTGGAAGAAAACAAAAAGAAGATCCAATAGATTATAGAGTTGGATTGATATTTAATAAAAAAGTAGGAGATCAAGTAAAAAGTGGAGATGTTCTAGCATATATACATGCAAATTCTGCTGAAAAAGCAATGGAATGTGTTGAACAAATTAAAGATGCATATAAATTTGGAAATAGAAAAATTGTAAAGAAAAATATAATAGAAATTATATAAATGTACAAAATATACATAAGAAAAGAAAGGTGGTAATACAATGTCAAAGACAGACGGAAAAGAACTAAGAGAAAGATTATTCACAAATAGAAACGATGGATGGGAAAATTTATCAGATGAAGAATTAAGAGGTATATTTCAATTTGCTGATGAATATATGTATTATTTAAATAATTCAAAAACCGAAAAAGAAATAGTTCAAAATTCAAAAGAAATATTAATAAAAAACGGATTTGTTGATGTTTCAGAAAAAGAAACATTAAATGCAGGAGATAAAGTTTTCTATGTAAATAGAGGAAGAAGTCTTTATGCAGCTGTTATAGGAACAGAAAGTTTAGAAAACGGTTTTAAAATTGTTGCAGCACATGGAGATTCACCAAGAATTGATTTAAAACAAAATCCGCTATATGAAGATAATGGTTTAGCTATGTTAAAAACACATTATTATGGTGGAATTAAAAAATATCAATGGACAAATATTCCACTTAGTATACATGGAACTGTTGTTAAACCAGATGGTGAAAAAATAAATATCTGTATTGGTGAAAAAGAAGAAGATCCAATATTTACAATTTCAGATTTATTACCGCACTTAGCTGGAGAACAAATGGAAAGAAAATTAAAAGATGGAGTTCAAGGTGAAGAACTAAATGTTTTAGTTGGAAGTATTCCTTATGATTCTCATGAAGTTTCAGAGAGAGTAAAATTAAATATTTTAAATTTATTAAATGAAAGATATGGAATAAAAGAAGTTGACTTTACAAGTTCTGAAATAGAATTAGTACCAGCTTTTAAAGCTAAAAGTATGGGATTTGATTATAGTTTAATAGCAGGATATGGACAAGATGATAAGGTTTGTTGTTATACTGGATTAAGAGCAATTCTAGATACACAACAACCAAGAAAAACAGCAATGTGCGTAATAACAGATAAAGAAGAAGTTGGATTCAATGGTGTAACAGGAATGTGCACAAGAATATTTGAAACATTCGTGTTAGAATTATTAGAAAAAACAGGAAATACAAAAATGAGTTCATTAGATAAAGCCTTTTCAAATACTCAAGCAATTTCAGCAGATGTTGATGCTGCATATAATCCAAATTTTCCAAATGCATTTGAGAAAAATAATTCAGCATATTTTGGAAGAGGAATGTCTTTAGTAAAATATACTGGAGCAAGAGGTAAATCTGGAGCTTCTGAAGCGCCAGCAGAATTTGTAGCAGAGCTTAGAAAAGTATTTGATGAAGTTGGAGCAAGATATCAAGCTTGTGAACTTGGAAAAGTAGACAAAGGTGGAGGCGGAACAATTGCTTTAACTTTAGCTAACAGAGGAATGGATGTTGTTGATGTTGGTGTTCCTGTAATGGGAATGCACTCACCTTATGAAATAACAAGTAAATTCGATGTATATCAAGCTTATAAAGGGTATAGAGCATTTTTCAATAAATAATAAATAAAATTAAAACTACTTACTTTTTAGTAAGTAGTTTTTTTGCTTTGCAAATACAAAAAATCAAAAAGATAGAATAATTGGTTTACATAATTGAAAAAGTATCTTATTCATGGTATAATGATAACAAGTAAAGTTATGCTTAAATTCAAAATACACAAGTTTAGAGGATAATTCCTGGTGTACTAAGCAGACTTTATAGGCACGTTGAAAAATTTATGTTTTGATACAATGGAGGTATCGCTTTATGAAAATGAATGTTAAGAAAATCACTGTAATCGTTCTGGCTATTCTCTTCGCAATCAACACTGCAGCTACTGCATTCCTTGCACTCTCTGCTAAATCCAATGACAACAACGCAACTGCTAATGTGGAGGTTATGAATACCTCTGATGGAAAAACTCCAACTGTAACTCCTGAAAAGGAGGAAGCTGACAGAATTCTACTGATTGATGAGTCTGGTTCTATGAATGTGGACTTCATCATGGGTGTGGATTTTGATGAGACAATCAGATACTCTGACAGCAAAATCACTCAGAATATTTTGGATACTTTAAACGGTGGAGCTAGCTATGTGGTTTATGTTACAGATATGGAAGCATATCCTATTAGTGATCTGCAGCTTAATGTGGGTAATCATGAAAATGTTTATCTTGCGTTTGCAATGACTGAGGAAGTTTCTTATTCTGAAATTGCAAAACACAAAGCTGTTTGGGCAAATGCTCTGAATCAGGAAAATTCTACACTGATTTTTGTGTATCCTGATGGTAGTGAAATGGTTGTTTTCGACAATTATTCCGAAGATGTTGCAGAATCTGTGAACATTGAAGATGCTACGAATAACAATCTCTCCATCAAAGTTGAAGCAAAATCCACAACTGGTGACAGCATCAGTTTTAGAGTTCTGGTTCTGTTCCTTGGCACTATTATTGATTTGTTTTTAATCTTCGGTATCATTATTGCTGTTCTGATGGATAGAAATGATACTGTAAAAACAGATGGTGGTGTACCTACTGGAATTCAGAAAGCACTGCAGGATACAACAGCAATGGATGGTTCTGCTAGTGTTGTTGCAGAGTATCAGCAGATGGTTGAGTGGGCTGAGAAAATGGGTGTTTCCGAAGTTTATCGATTTGCGACTGAGGTTAAGAAAATGACTATTGAGGAAGCAAAGAAGATGAAAGCTGATGGTAATACTCATGGTTGGAAGTGTCTGAAGGAAATGTTTGAGGCTGGAGAACGCAGAATCACCATTGTATCTGATATGGAATTCAACGATGATGAGTCTGTTGTGGCTGGCATCGAATTTGAACATATCAACTTCATTCTTCCTGCTGGGGAAAAGTACAATAAGGAAATCATGGAGAGGGTATGTAAGATGGCCAAATCCTATAAAGTCGAACGCATCTAAAGTTCTAGGTGCGCTAGGATGATCTGAAATTTCAGTAATCCGGGAGGGTAGCGAAAGCTACCCTCCTTTTGATTTTTAGATGAAAACTTATTATGTTTCTATTTACTTGCTACGAAAAAAGTGCTATAATGTAGATGTATTAACGAAAAGGAGAGATAAAAGTATGCTTTATTTAGTATTAGTACCAATAATAATGTTAGCGGCAATTGTAAAATTAGTTTCAGATAGATATAAATTAAAAATATTAAGTACAATTTCAAAAGTTGTTATTTTTATAGGAGTAGTATTATTTGTATATTTATATGCAGCTTCAAAAGGATTTGATATTGTACAAATAATTATTAATTTCTTTACGTTATAATAAAAATAAATGAGATTAAAATTTAAACTTATAGTTTAGATTTTAATCTTTTTTTGTGTAAAAATAAAATTTAAAAAAAACGTATTTTTTAGCGAAAAAATAGCGAAAAAAATTGATATTTTTTATTAATATGATATAATCAAAACGACAAATTATACATATAATTAAAAGAAAAATTATGATTATAAAAATGTCTATAATGGCTAAATGCCTAAAATAAATAAGAAAGGAGATATGTTAGAAAAAAATCTAACATAGAAAGTAGTGAGTATGGAGAATACAAGATGTGAAGGATGTACTCGGAATTGATCCAAAAATGTCTGAAATACTTAACAAGTATGTTCAAACAAAAGACAATTTAATTCAAATTTTAAACGAAGTACAAGATTATTATGGATATGTTCCAGAGAAAGCACAAGTGGCAATTTCAGAATATTTAAATATGCCAATGGCTGAAATTTATGGAGTTGTTACATTTTATTCAAGATTCACTTTAAAACCAAAAGGAAAATACCATATAGCAGTTTGCTTAGGAACAGCATGTTTTGTTAAAGGATCTGAAAATGTATTAGAAAGAGCAAAAGAAAGATTAGGAATCGATGTTGGAGAAACAACAAAAGATGGTAAGTTCTCATTAGAAGCAACAAGATGTATTGGAGCCTGTGGTTTAGCTCCTGTATTTACAGTAAATGAAGAAGTTTATGGTAAAGCTACTGTAAAAATGATGGACGAAGTTTTAGATAAATATATGAATGAAGAATAATAAAAATAAATATTTATATATTTTAAATTTTAGAAGGGAGCAAAATAATGAAGACATTAGAGGAAATTAGAATAATTAGAGAAGAAAAAAGAAGAGAATTAGACCTAAGAGTTAACATGAATGCAGATACTAGAGAAAAACACATTTTAGTATGTCATGGAACTGGGTGTACATCTTCTAAATCACCAAAAATAATAGAAAATTTTAGAAAAATATTAGAAGAAAAAAATATTGAAAATGTAAGAGTAATTCAAACAGGATGCTTTGGATTATGTGCTAAAGGTCCAATTGTAATTATTAGACCAGAAGATGTTTTTTATGCAATGGTTACACCTGATGATTGTGCTGAAATTGTTGAAAAACATATTCAAAACGGAGAAATTGTTCAAAGATTACTTTGCAAAGATGTAGATAATAGCGTAGTTCAAAGATTAGATGAATTAAATTTCTATAAAAAACAAAAAAGAATTGCACTTCAAAACTGTGGTGTAATTGATCCAGAAAATATAGATGAATATATTGCATTTGATGGATATAAAGCATTAGAAAAATGTTTGTTTGAAATGAACCCAGATTCTGTTATTGAAGAAGTTACAGCATCAGGTTTAAGAGGACGTGGTGGAGCTGGTTTCCCTACAGGTAAAAAATGGTCATTTACTAAAATGGCTGTTGGAGACCAAAAATATGTTGCATGTAATGCTGACGAAGGAGACCCAGGCGCATTCATGGACAGAAGTATATTAGAAGGTGATCCACACTGTATTATAGAAGCAATGATGATTGCAGGATATGCAGTTGGAGCAAATAGAGGATATATTTATGTTAGAGCTGAATACCCAATAGCAGTTAAACGTTTCCAAAAAGCTATAGATCAAGCTAGAGAATATGGAATTTTAGGAAATAACATTTGGGGAACAGAATTCTGCTTTGATTTAGAAATAAGACTTGGTGCTGGAGCTTTCGTATGTGGAGAAGAAACAGCATTATTAGAATCAATTGAAGGAAGACGTGGTCAACCAAGATTAAAACCACCATTCCCAGCAAATGCAGGTTTATTCCAAAAACCAACATTAATTAATAACGTTGAAACATATGCTAATATAACAAAAATTATTTTAAATGGAGCTAGCTGGTATGCTGGAATAGGAACAGAAAAATCTAAAGGAACAAAAGTATTTGCTTTAGGTGGAAATGTTAATAATATCGGTTTAGTTGAAGTTCCAATGGGAGTTACATTAAGAGAAATCGTATTTGATATCGGTGGTGGAATTCCAAATGGAAGAAAATTCAAAGCTGCTCAAACAGGTGGACCTTCAGGTGGATGTATACCAGAAGAACACTTAGATACACCAATTGATTATGAATCACTTCAAGCAATTGGATCTATGATGGGTTCTGGTGGATTAATTGTTATGGATGATTCAAAATGTATGGTTAACTTAGCAAAATTCTATTTAGGATTTACAGTTGATGAATCATGTGGAAAATGTACACCATGTAGAATTGGTACAAAGAGATTATTAGAAATGCTTGAAAGAATAACAGATGGAAAAGGTGAAGCAGGAGATATCGAAAAATTAGAAGATCTTTGCAGAAATATTCAAAAAGCATCTGTTTGTGGACTTGGTCAAACAGCACCAAACCCAGTTTTAAGTACTTTAAAATATTTCAGAAATGAATATGAAGAACATATTAATGAGAAAAAATGTAGTGCAGGAGAATGTAAAGCATTAATGCAATTACATATTGAAGCAGAAATGTGTAAAGGTTGTGGATTATGTAAGAGAAATTGTCCAGTTGATGCAATTGTTGGTAATATCAAAGAGCCACATGTTATCGACTTAGAGAAATGTATTAAATGTGGTACTTGTATTAATAAATGCCCATTCCACGCTATAAAGAACTAATTTTAAAATAAAAATCGAGAGGAGAATACTCATGGTACATTTAACAATAAATGGAAAAAATGTTGAAATTGAAGAAGGCTCAACAATATTAGAAGCTGCAAGAAAAATAAACATAGATATTCCAACACTTTGTTTCTTAAAAGATGTAAATGAAGTTGGAGATTGTAGAATGTGTGTTGTAGAAGTTGAAGGTAGACGTGGATTTGCTACAGCATGTATTCAAAAAGTAGAAGAGGGAATGGTTGTTAAAACAAGTACACCAGCTGTTATAGAAGCTAGAAGAATTGTTTTAGATTTAATTCTTTCAAATCACGATAGAGAATGTCTAACATGTACAAGAAATGGAAATTGCGAATTACAAAAATTAGCACAAACATTCTATGTAGATGATATTAGATATAAAGGTGAAAGAAATGTTCATGAAATAGATGATCTATCACCAGCAATTGTTAGAGATTTTAACAAATGTGTTTTATGTAGAAGATGCGTTGCAACTTGTAAAAAAGTTCAAGGAATCGGTGCAATAGATTCTGCACAAAGAGGATTCGCATCAGAAGTTTCTACATACAAAAATAAATCATTAAATGATGTAAACTGTACATTCTGTGGACAATGTATTGAAGCTTGTCCTGTAGGAGCTTTGAAAGAAAAAGATTCAACAGAAGAAGTATGGAAAGCATTAAGAGATGAAGAAAAATATGTTGTTGTTCAAACTGCACCAGCTGTAAGAGTTGCACTTGGTGAAGAATTCGGAATGGAAATTGGAACTAATGTAACAGGAAAAATGGTATCAGCTTTAAGAGAATTAGGATTTGATAAAGTATTTGATACAAATACAGCAGCAGATTTAACAATTATGGAAGAAGGAACAGAGTTCTTAGATAGATTCCAAAATGGTGGAACACTTCCAATGATCACATCTTGTAGTCCAGGATGGGTTAGATATCTAGAATTAAATTATCCAGATTTAATTCCAAATCTTTCTACATGTAAATCACCACACCAAATGTATGGTGCAATAATAAAATCATATTTTGCTGAAAAACATAATATAGATCCAAGTAAAATATTTGTTGTTTCAGTAATGCCTTGTGTTGCTAAAAAATTCGAAAGCTCTAGAGAAGAAATGATAAATGATGTAGACGCAGTTATCACAACAAGAGAGCTTGCAAGAATGATTAAACAAGCTCATATTGATTTTGTTGGATTAGAAGATACATGTTTTGATGATCCGATGGGAGAAGCTACTGGAGCAGGAGCTATTTTCGGAACAACAGGTGGTGTTATGGAAGCTGCTATAAGAACTGTTCATGAAATAGTTACAGGAAATTCTATGGAAAGATTAGAATATGAACCTGTTAGAGGAGCAGAAGGAATTAAAAAAGCTACATTAAACTTAAATGGAACAGAAGTTAAAGTTGCTGTTGCTTCAGGATTAAAAAATGCTCAAACTATAATGGAAGAAATTAAATCAGGAAAAGCTGATTATCAATTTGTTGAAATCATGGCATGTCCAGGAGGATGTGTAATGGGTGGTGGCCAACCAATTAGATCTTCTAAAGAAAGAGCTACTATCGATATAAGAAGTAAAAGAGCTAATGCATTATATACAATTGATGAAAGAAGTACTATTAGAAAATCACATGAAAATCCAATCATCAAAAAATTATATGAAGAATATTTAGAAAAACCAGGAAGCCATAAATCTCATGAATTATTACATACTCACTATGTAGCAAGAGAAAAATATAAATTAGATGGTGAATAAATAAAAAAAGATACAGAATTTCTATTCTGTATCTTTTTTTGTTATGAAAAATCCCATTGCAAATAGCAATGGGATTGAAAAGATGAATTAAAAACCGCTTTGTTGCATGCGCTCTTTTATTTCTTCTTTGCTACAATCGCAAAGGATAGAGTACACTGCAATAGAAGTTTCAGAAGAACTGTTAAGTGCAACATATTTGTGGACATATCTCGTTAAATTATGCCAACATACTTCAGGCGCCCAAAAAGGCCTGTTAGACTTGAGGTCTGTTGCTAAACACTCCGGTGCTACAGTTAAAATTTGTTCATAAACGGTCTTAAAATCTCTTGCCATTTTTTCTCCTCGTGCATTTTGCACTTGCCTGGGTCAATAGTAACATGATGTAACGGAGTAAAAACGTTTCATCAATAATATTATACCATAATTTACATAAAATGTAAATTTAAAGAAGGGTTATAATAAAACAAATGTAATAATTATAGAAAATAATCCATGAAGAATTTTTCCTATAAGATAAGGTTTTATAGAAATATTTTCTTTATAAATAATACTATATACTTGTAGTAAAACAGATAAACCACCAAATCCAAGTAAAAATGAGGTAAGTAGTATACTAAGATGAGGGAATGAAGAAAATGTCTGAGAAGACAAATTAACACCATTTGTTAATTCGATGATTCCAGTTATTAAAGTCATACTAATTTCTTTTGATAAACCCAATGTATGAAGAATGTTTGTTAATAAATTAATTAATCCACTTGTCTGAAGTGTTGATAATATTATTGAAAATAATACAATAAAACCACAAATAGATAATAATGTAGAAATAGCTTGTTTAATTGAATTACTTAAAATTTCTCCAAGTTCTTGAATTTTAATTGGAGAATTTTGCGTGTTAAAAAGCATTTCTTTAAAGTTGATTTCAAGATTATTTTTCTTCCAAAATTTAAAACAATAACCAACTAATAAAGAGGAGAGAATGTGAGATATAAGAAGTATACAACCGATTTTTTTATTTGAATATAAAGATACGCCAACTGTTGCAAGTATAAATAATGGACCAGAATTATTAGTGTAAGCAATTAATCGTTCAGCTTCAATTTTAGAAATTATTTTTTCTCTTTTTAAGTCACATACTACCTTGGCTCCAATAGGATACCCACTAATGGTTCCTAATATAATTGCCAAAGAACCTTCGCCGGGAACATTAAAAAGAGGTTTCATAAATTTATTCAAAAATTTTCCTAATATATAAGTAAAGTTTGTCTTGCTTAAAAGTTCAGTTGCTATAAAGAAAGGAAAGAGGCTGGGTAATACTTTAGTTGCCCAGAGAGCAAATCCATTTTGCGCTGCTATGATATTAGATTCAGAATATAATAAAAGGGAAATAGTAAATAATAAGAAAATTATTGTAAAAAAATATTTTTTTAAATTGATTACCAAAAAATTCATAAATACTCCTGATACTTAATTAGTAAAGATAATAGTATATATTCAATAAATAGCGAGATATGAATAAAATATATTGAATAAGAATGTGAAAAGTGTTATAATCAAGTTTCCAAGTGAAAATTAGCAAGAGAATTTATGAATATAATCTCAAACTTGGTAATTTTTACTTTTAATACATAGAGGTGAAAAGTTTTAAGAATGAGCCAGTTTTTCTGTATGCAATTTTGATGAAGACGGGAGGAAAAGGGAATATGATGTTGGTAGAATTCAAATTGGCTTTGGCCTTGATTACTATCGTGATTTTGCTTGTAGTTATTGTCTTGTTGCTTGTGGCTATTTTGGCCTTGAACAAGCAGATTGCAAGTTTTATCAACGAGAAATTTTCCGAAAATGGAGAAAAGGACGTGGGATCCAAAAATTAAATATTGTTTTGGTTGTAATGTAGACTGTTGCATACAGAAAACTTATATAAAACAGAAATTTTTGTACCGACCACAAACAGTGTATTAAAAGCACTATGAAGGCTTGTCTCTTCTGAGAGACGAGCTTTTTTTATTATATTTTACAAAATATGGAAAAAAATATTAATTTATGATAAAATTTTTTTAAATTTATGGAACCGAATTAAAAAATAATACGTCTAATGTATAGGAGGAACAAATGAGAGAAGTAAATGAGCCTGGTAATAGCAATCCGGAAGCTTTTGAAAGACTTATTAATACTGTAAAAGTTAAATTGTATAAAACAGGAATGGCAATTTTAAAAAATGATGACGATGTATGTGATGCTATTCAAGAAACTTTAATGAGTGCTTATAAAAATTTTAGTAATTTAAAAGAAGTTCAATTTTTTGATACTTGGATTACAAGAATTCTTATTAATAAATGTTATGACATAATTAAAAAGAATAAAAAAGTTGCTTATTTAAATGAAAAAATGGAAGTAGAAGCTAATGAATCTTATTATGATAGATATAAAGAAGATTCAACAGTTGAAAGAGTTTTAAGTCAAATAAATCCTGAATTAAAACTTGTTAGTGTTTTATATTATTATGATGAATTCTCAGTTAAAGAAATCTCCGAAATGCTTAACATCCCAGAAGGAACAGTAAAATCTAGATTAGCAAGAGCGCGAGACAAAATGTATGAGATATTAAAAATGGAAGAAGGTGAACGCATTGGATAATCAAAAAGATTTTTATATTAAAAGCAAATTTAAACAAGACGATTTAATTTCAAAAAATGCAGACGAGGTATTTAATAATTTTTTAAGAGGTGAAATAAAAATGGAAGAAGAAAAAGTAGTAAATATTAATAATACTACAAAAGAGAAAGAATCGAAAAAAACAAATATAAGAAAAATATTATCAATAGCAGCAACTTTGGTTGTAATCTTTTTAGGAGCAAACGTTTATGCTGCAACACAAGGATATAATAATATATTTTTTATTATAAATAATTTATTTAATCCAACAGAAATTACAGATCCAAATGAAATATTAACAGATAGAGATATTATAATCTCATATAGACCGATTGAAGTAAGCAAAGGTTTAAGTATTCAAATTAACAGATTAATAGTAAAAGATAATGAAGCTGTTCTTTATTTAGATGTAGAAAATGGTGAGTCTAAAGAAGAAATTGATACAATTGCAGTATATGATATAACAGATGGAAAAAAAGAATTAATAGCAAATCATTCAGCTTTAAGCAAAAAAGAAGGACGTCATACAGAAGAAATTAAATTAACAAAATTTTCAAATAAAACAGAATCAATTCAATTAGATCTACAAGATAAAGAGTTTAACAAAGTAATTTCTTTTGAAATTAACTTGGATAAAAAAGAAATTAATATATTATCAGCTTCTGAAAAAGAAATGAAAAAAATATCAGAAGTAGAATTAAAAGAGTTTTTATCAAAAATAGTAAGAATTAATTTCTTTAAAGATAAAGATGCGTTAACTAAATATCATACAGAACAAGAATACAAAGATGAAATTAAAGTATTATATGCTTTAGAATTATTGGATAAAGAAAAAGCTAGCTTCGAAGAAGTTCATAAAGTAATAAAAGAATTTACAGGAGAAACTTTTGAAGATCCAATAAGCTTAGCCAATATAGTAGTTACCAAATATGATGATGGTTATAAATATGTAACTGAAAAAGATATGCATCAAGTTAAAGCATTGTGTTTAGAAGTTTCTGATATAAAATATTCTAATGGTATATATACAGTAAGTTGTATATATACATATCCAACAGATGAGGATTATAAAAATAATAAAATAGAAGAATTAGATAAATTTACAACAACATTTGAATTTACATTAAATGAAAATTATGAATATACAGAATTTTGTGTATTATCTGTAAATGATTTTGTAAGTAGTTTATATGAAGTAAGTAAAGAAACAGAAGATGATATTGTAGAAATTCCAGACGAAAATGAAGAAAACAATTCTGAAAATAAAGAAGATAATTCAGATGATAAAGAAGTACCAGAAAACAACAATGAAAATAACAACCAATCAAATTCAAACGAAAATTCTGGAACAATACCAGAGCCGCCAGCAAATACAAATCCATCAGATAGTACTGTTATAAATCCAGGAAATGTTGATAATTATGCATCAACAATGGTATGGAATGATTTCTTTACACCAGGATTAAGAGGAAAAATGCCAGCTGGATGGAATATAAAAGAATTTATAACATCATATAAAGGACAAGAAGATGATGGAAAACTTGCTAAATCAGTATCAGGAGTTGCAATAGGAATAAACAAAGAAACAAACGAAATTGTAAGATCAAATTTAATAATTAATTTTTATATGCCTGAATTTATAGAAGCAGGAAATACATTAGATTATACAAGAATTGTAGCAAACAGATATAACATGGAAGCTTCAGAAGCAGGATATACAAGTAATGAAGGTATGGATTGGAAAATGGTTGTAGAACCATATAACAATAGAGAATTTTATTGTCATTATGAACCAATGTATGGTAGTGCTGAAGGTGTAGGATATGTTGTAGAAATTATTTGTGACAATTATGATAACTATAAAGTAATAAATATAATTAACTGGATATTCGGAAATTTAAAAGGAGCATCTTTTTAATTGATATAAAATGAAAACGTAAGGATTATACTAAAAAAATGGTATAATCCTTGTTTTTTTATTGATTTTTAAAGAAAAAACGAAGAAAAAGCTTTAAAATACTTGATGTTTCTTGCAATTACGAAAAAGATAGTATATAATTATGTGGCATTTTTAAATAATATATTAAAAATGGAGTAATATATTATATATAAATATAAGAAAGGAAAAAGAAATGAATTCATTAATCAAAACAGTACCAAATGTTAAAAAGTTTAATGACTATTTGTTTGAGCTTAATAAAGGCACTACACCAATTATGCTATCAGGTTTAACTGATGTGGGAAAAATCCATATGGCTTATGCTACGAAATTTTATAGTGAAAAGCCAATTTGTATTATTACTTATAATGAAATGCAAGCGAAAAAAATAATAAAAGATTTAGATTTCTTTGGCGAAAAAGTAAGATTTTTTCCTAAAAGAGATGTAATTAGTTTTGACTATGTGGCAGAAAGTAAAGATACATTATTTAAAAGAATATCTGTATTAAATGCTTTAGTAAAAAACGAAAAGAAAATTGTAGTTACTACAATAGAAGCAGCAATGCAAAAAATGATTACTAAAGAAAACTTATATAAAAACGTAATGAAATTAAAAGTAGGGGCTCAAGTTGATCTTGAAGTTTTGAAAGAAAAGTTAGTACTACTTGGATATGAAAGATATGATTTGATAGAAGGAAAAGGCCAATTTAGTGTAAGAGGTGGTATTGTTGATATTGCTACTTCTGTAAATAGCGGTGTTAGAATTGAATTTTGGGGAGATGAAATAGATTCTATTAGAAAATTTAGTTTAACAACGCAAAGAACTGTGAAAATGTTAGATGAAATAGAAATTTATCCATCTTATGAATTTCTATTAACAGACAAAGTAGAAACAGTTTGTGAAAGAATTGGGGAAAAATTTTATCCAAATTCTGTTAAAGAAAAAGTTAAAGAAGATATTTTCCAAATTCAAAATGGTGACTTCTTGACAAAAATTGACAAATATTTTGATTGTTTTTATACAGAAACAGCAACACTTTTAGATTACTTAGAAGATGACTGTATAATATTTATAGATGAAATTGCAAAAATAAAAGCAAGAGCGGAAAATATAACTAAAGATAATACTCATTTAATAAAAGATTTAACTGAGAAAAATAAAATTGTTCCAGGAATCTTGACAGAGATGAAAGATTACATCAAATTCTCTGAAGGTTTAACTAAAAAACAAGTTGTTTATTTAGAAAAACAAGACATAGGTTTTGTGGATAAAGAAAGTATGCATGCAAAAAGAAACGGATATAGCTTTAGCTATAGGGAGGTCAACTTTTTTCGTAGTTCAATGGATTTACTGTTTCAGGAACTACAAGAAGCAATTAACAGAGGGAAACAAACAGTAATTCTAGGCGGAAGCACGGAAAATTGTCGCAAGCTTGCGAACTTACTTTTAGAAAAAGAAATACCAAATATATATGCTGATTTTTTAGAAGATGACTTAACTCTTGGTGTGGTAAACATCACACCAGGAGCTTTTTCTGCGGGATTTGAATTTTATGATGCAGAACTTTTAGTAATTTCTACAGAAGAAATTTTTGAAAGCAAACCTCAAAAAAGATTAAAAACTCCAAGTGCTTTTAAAGAAGGAGAAGTAGTTGTATTTGCAGATTTAAAAGAAGGTGACTTTATAGTTCATAAAGCACACGGAATCGGACAATATCTTGGTGTAAATACAATTAGAGCAGATGGTATAACAAAAGATTATATAAAATTAAAGTATAAAGATGATGATATTTTATATATTCCAACAAATAGTTTGGATAACATCAGAAAATATGTTGGACCAGAAAAAGTAGGACCAAAATTAAATAGACTTGGTTCTAAAGAATGGGATAAGACAAAAGCAAGAGTAAAAAGTAATTTAAGAGAAGTTGCAGAAGAACTAATTGAATTATATGCAAAGCGTCAAAAAATGGAAGGATTCGCATTCTCGAAAGATACACCATGGCAACAAGAGTTCGAAGATAGTTTTAAATATGTTGAAACAGACGACCAATTAAGATGTATTGATGAAGTAAAAAAAGATATGGAAAAACCTAAACCGATGGACAGATTATTATGTGGTGATGTTGGTTATGGAAAAACAGAAGTTGCTATAAGAGCAGCATTTAAATCGGTAATGGATCAAAAACAAGTTGTTTATTTAGTTCCAACAACAGTTTTAGCTCAACAACAATATGAGAGTTTTAGAGACAGAATGAAGGAATATCCTGTAAGAATAGAACTTTTAAATAGATTTAGAACTAAAAAAGAACAAGAAGATACATTAAAAAGACTAGAACTTGGAGAAACAGATATTTTAGTTGGAACTCATAGAGTTTTAAGTAAAGATGTTAACTTTAAAAATCTAGGATTACTAATTATAGATGAAGAGCATAGATTTGGAGTTAAAGCAAAAGAGAAAATAAAAGAAATGAAAAATTCAATTGATGTATTAACAATGACAGCAACTCCAATTCCTAGAACTTTACACATGTCTGTGGTTGGTATGAGAGATATGTCTGTAATTTATGAACCACCACAAAATAGAAAACCAGTTCAAACTTATGTTTTAGAATACGATAAAGAAGTTGTAAAAGAAGCAATAACTCGTGAACTTGAAAAAGGTGGGCAAGTATTTTATCTATTTAACAATGTTGAAGGAATAGAGAAAAAAGCATTCGAAATATCAGAACTTGTTGAAGAAGCAAAAGTAGAATATGCTCATGGAAAAATGACAGGTAATCAACTAGAAAATATTATGCAAAACTTTGTTGATGGTAAATGTAATGTATTAGTATGCACAACAATATTAGAATCAGGAATTGATATTCCAAATGCAAATACTATAATTGTTGAAAATGCTGATAGATTAGGATTAGCTCAACTTTATCAAATAAGAGGAAGGGTAGGGCGTTCAGAAAAGCAAGCCTATGCATATATAACTTATAGAAGAGATAAATTATTATCTGAAGTTGCTGATAAAAGGTTAAAAGCAATAAAAGAATTTACAGAATTTGGATCTGGTTTCAAAATAGCAATGAGAGATTTAGAGATTCGTGGTGCTGGAAGTTTAATGGGAGAAATACAACATGGTCATATGGAACAAATTGGATATGATATGTATTGCAAACTTCTAGATGAGGTTGTAAAAGAAATCAGAGGAGAAGAAATAATTGAAGAAGTAGATGTTCAAATTGAATTAGATGTTACAAGTTATATTCCTGAAGAATATATTGAAAATGCGGGATTTAAAATTGAAGTATATCAAAATATTGCTCTATGTAAATCAGAAGAAGATATTGAGAATGTGACAGATGAAATAATAGATAGATTTGGGCAAATGCCATATGAAGTAGAAAATCTATTGGATATTGCAAGAATAAAAATATTATCTAGAGAAAAATCAATTTTTAAAGTTGCCCAAAGAAAAGAGAATGTTATTTTTTATTTTGATAATACGAAATTTAATTTTGATGTAGTAGAGAAACTTATGAAATTATACAGAAATAGAATTAAGTTCTCACCATCAAAAGAACCTTATATAACATTTAAAATTGCTGAACTTAAAAATATTTTAGAAGAAGTGAAAGATTTTTTAAATAAATTATAAAAATAGAAAACCACCGCGAAAATTATTTTTGCGGTGGCTTTTTTGTGTATCAATACGATACTGAGGATAGCGATTTAGCCTTTCATACTTAAAATGTGACTGTTACAGTCTTCACTAACTTCGAACAATCCAACGGCTCTACGAAAGATATCTTCTGGATCAACGATTTTTTTGATTTCGTTTAAGATATCTTCATTGAACTCGTTGGTATCTGAAGAGCTGAATTTGAAAGTGAATTCATAATTGCAAACGTCAAATTCAAGCAATTTAAATCCTTTTGCATTCAAATAATCATGAACACTAGAGATTTTGTCGTAATACTTCACACTGATAAGCAATGTGTCAGAATACTCGTAGAAGTGAACGAGACCAGTGATATATGGAACGGACAAGGTGTCGGTCCAATAAAAGAGTTCTCGCACTTTATTAAGCGCATCTTCTGAAAACGTTACCTTTTTTGGAAATTCCACATAGATCATATCGTCTTTGACGTAAATTGTACTATCTGTGTGGCCAAGCGAATGAAGGTATGCTTTCAAGTGGGTAATTGCTATTGATGTTGGGGTTTCGCTTACTACTGAATTTTCTCTTTGGGTCATGCTATTCCTCCTTGTAGGGTTCAAAAAATTTGCTACAGTTTTTATTGTATCACGAATTGAAAGAAAAATCAAATATATCAATGTGTTGAGATGTTTTTAATTAATATAAACATTTTTAATCACAAATATTTACGTAAACCATTTGAATGTGATATAATATATATGCTTGAAAAAAATTAATAAAATCTGAATAATATTTTATTAATTAGATAAAAATAATAAAAAATATAAAGGTGAGAAAAAATGTTAATTACAAGTAAAGATAATGAAACTGTAAAACATATAAAAAAGTTAAAAGAAAAGAAATATAGGGAAGAGTTTAAAGAGTTTATTGTTGAAGGAATAAAAATGATAGAAGAGGCTATTAATGAAATGGCTGAAATAAAATCTATTATTATATGTGACGATTGCAAAACTACAGGATGTATTCCGAATGAACTTATGTATGAAATTGCAAAATATGATTGTATATATGTTTCTGAAAAAGTATTTAGCTATATATCAGATGTAATGAATCCACAAGGAATAATGGCTGTTATTAGAAAACCAGAAATTAAAGAAAATGCAATAGATTTTGATGAAGATAACTTTTTGATATTAGATAATATTCAAGACCCAGGCAATATGGGGACAATTTTAAGAACTGCAGATAGTTTGAATTTTAAACAAATCATAGTTTCTAAAGATACTGCTGATATTTATAATCCAAAAGTTGTAAGATCAACAATGGGAGCAATTTTTAGAATAAAAGTGGTTGTATCGAATGATTTAGTTAAAACAATAAAAGAACTTAAAAAACATAAAATAAAAGTTTACGCAACTGACTTAAGAACTGATAAAAGTATTTATGATGTAGAATATAAAAAGTCTGCTATAGTAATTGGGAATGAAGCAAATGGTGTTTCTGAAGAAGTATTAAATGAAGCAAGTGTTAGAATAAAAATACCTATGAGTGGAAAAACAGAAAGTTTAAATGCGGCTGTTGCAACAAGTATTATTTTGTATGAAGCGTATAGAAGTACTGGAAAAATAAAATAGAAAAAATAAAAAAAGAAGATAAAGTAATAATTTATCTTCTTTTTGTTTTTTTATTGTTCTCCAATTAATAACTCTAAAAGTCTCGGATAAATATCTGATGCTCTTGTGTTCCAATTTTCAACTATTTTCTTTGCTTGTTCTCTTGAACCAGCGTGAGCTTGAAGATCGAAAATTGTAACATTATTTTCAACTATTTTGCATCTTACTGAGAATTCTCTTTCTGTTAAAGGTGTATATTCAGCAGAAATAGAAAACTTATCTTTTATTGTGTCTAAGTTTGCTTTAAACTTACTATCAACTTCTAATTTTAAAATTCCAGGAACTATATCGATTGTTAAATCAACTGCATTTTTTCCTTCTTTAGTTATTTCATATATTTCAGTATCTTCTTGTATATATTTAAAAATATAATTATCTTCTAATAAATCTAGTAAAAATTGTTGAAAGTAAAAGTAATTCATATCTACAATTGAAGTTACTAGTTCTAAAAGCTCATTATGAGATATTGGTTTTCCAACTTTGCTTAAAATGTATAAAAGCAAAATTTTACTTTCAGCCAATGTTTGATCATCTGAATTTAATTTCAATTTTAACAACCTCCTTACAATACTAGGCTAATGCTATTATATCACAGAAATTGAAAATGTAAATAAATTTATTGCTCTAATATTATAAACTATGATAAAATACAAGCAAATAAACTCAAAAGATAAATAAAGGAGGGACAATGGAAAATAAATATAATTGGGATTTGACAGAGTTTTTTGAAAATGAGGAAGCTTTAGAAAATTCAATAAAAGAACTATATAATAAATTAGAATTATTAAGAAGTTTTAAAGGAAAACTTGCAAACAGCGTAGATGAGATGTTTAATTGTTATAAAACTTTAGAACAAGCATTAGAATTACATGAAAAAATTTATGCTTATGCGATGCTAAAATATCATCAAGATATGAGTAAGCAAGAATCAATAAAACTTTACAAAAAGATAGAAATGATAACAACAGAGTTTTCAGAAACTGAAAGTTTTCTATCTCCAGAGATAAGCAAAATTTCAGATGAAAGATTAGAAGAATATTTGAAAGATTCTAGAATGCAAGAATATGAAAAATCAATTCGAGATATCATGAAAGAGAAAAAACATATTTTAAGTGAAGAAGTAGAAGCGGTTTTAGCAAAATATTCTGAAATTTTTTCAAGTAGTGAAAATACCTATGAAATATTTACAAATACAGAATTTGAATATCCTTCAATAATTGATGAAGAAGGTTTTGAACATAAAATGTCATCAGCTTTATTTTCTAAATATTTAATGAATAAATCTGAAAGTGTAAGAAAACAAGCTTTTGAATCAATGTATTCTTTGTATAAAAAACATATAAATACAATAACAGAACTGTATTTGGCTAGAGTAAAACAAAGAGTTATATCAAGTAAATTAAGAAATTATGAATCTTCATTAGATGCGGCTACAAACCATGATGATTCTAATGTAAAAGTATATGAAACATTACTAAAAGAAGTAAATAAAAATATTCATTTAAATCATGAATATATTAATCTAAAAGCTAAACTTTTAGGAAAAGAAAAAGTTCATATGTATGATGTATATGTAAATAATTTAGAAGTAGAAGATTCAAAAACAGAGTATGAAGATGCAAAACAAATAGTATTAGATGCCCTAAAACCAATGGGAGAAAAATATACAGATACTCTAAAAAAAGCTTTTGAAAATAATTGGATTGATGTATATACAAATGATAATAAAATGAGTGGAGCTTATAGCTTAGGTGTTCATAACCTTCATCCATTTGTATTATTAAATTATATAAAATCTTCAAGAGATGTTTCTACAATAGCTCATGAACTAGGTCATTCTATGCATAGTTTTTATGCAAGCAAAAATCAAAATATAATAAATGCAAATTATACGATTATGGTTGCAGAAGTTGCTTCAACTGTAAATGAAATTTTACTAGCAAATTATTTAATAAATAAAGAAAATGATGTTAAAAAGAAAATGGCTTTAATACATGAACAATTGGACTTAATAAGAGCAACATTAATAAGACAATCTATGTTTGCTGAATTTGAAAAAGAAGTTCATGGAAAAGTAGAACTTGGAGAGAGTTTAACATCAGATAATTTAAATGATATTTATTTTGAATTAGTAGAAAAATATTTTGGAACAGATTGTATTATTGATGAACAAATAAAATATGAATGGGCAAGAATACCTCATTTCTATAGATGTTTTTATGTTTATAAATATGCAACAGGAATTACATCTGCTATAGTAATTGCAAGTAAAATTTTATCAGGTGAAGACGGATATGTTGAAAAATATATAAATATGCTTAGCCAAGGTGGTGCAAAAGATTCTTTAACACTTTTAAAAATGGTTGATGTAGATTTAGAAAAAGAAGAAACATATGAAGAAGCATTTAAATATTTTGAAAATAATTTAAATGAATTAAAAATGTTATTAGAGGCGCAATAATTCACACAAAAAACATAATTATATGGTATAAGTATACTGTTAAATTAGATTGATATAAAAGACGTAGAAAAAGTTTAAAATATGGAGGTAAAAAATGGGAGATGCAACAATTTTAATAGTAGATGATGAATCTAGAATGAGAAAGTTAATCAAAGATTTTTTAATACAAAAGAATTTTAATATTTTAGAAGCTGAAGACGGTGAAAAAGCTTTAAAAGTTTATGAAGAAAATAAAGAAAAAATAGATTTAATTTTATTAGATGTAATGATGCCAAAACTAGATGGATGGTCTGTGCTTCGTAACATACGTCAAGAAAATAAAAAATTACCAATAGTTATGCTAACAGCAAGAGCAGAAGAACAAGATGAATTGTTTGGATTTGAACTTGGTGTTGATGAATATATAACTAAACCATTTAGTCCTAAAATTTTAGTTGCCAGAGTTGAATCAATTTTAAAAAGATCAAAACCAGATGCAAAAGAATTAAAAAGCTATGATGGAATTGTTATAGATAATGAAGGAAGAACAGTAACAGTTGATGGAAAAGCGGTTGAACTAAGCTTTAGAGAATATGAACTTTTAAAATATTTGTTGGATAATGAAAATATTGCATTATCTAGAGATAAAATATTAAATACTGTTTGGAATTATGATTACTATGGTGATTCAAGAACAATAGATAGCCATATCAAAAAAATTAGACATAAATTAGGTAAAAAAGGAAAACACATTCAAACAATTAGAGGAATAGGATATAAGTTCGAAATTAAATAATAAAGGATGAAATAAATGATAAAGAAAAATTTATTTAAATCAGTTCGTGCAAAATTGTTTTTAACTTTATGTATTGTTATTTTAATGATTATTTTCTTTTTTATAGTAATAAATAATACTGTTTTAGAAACATTGTATTATTATTCAAAAAAAGAAGCTGCTTTAGAAATGTATGAATATGTAAATTCAAATATTCCTAAAGAAATTAAAGAAGAAGAAAAAAGTAAATACGATTCTAGTTTAGAAAGATTATCAGTAAATAACAATTTTGAGATTTTAATTGTAGATGGTGAAAATACTGTATATGCTACAAATAAAAATTATATATCTGAATTTGGAACAATAAATGAAATTACATACAATATTGATTACAGTATATTTAATAAAACAGATATAATGTATTCAAAAGACAATTTAAGTATTAGAAAAATTGCTAATAAGAAAAATGGAATTTATTATATTTTAGTAAATTCGATTTTAGAAAATGGAAATGAATTTTATCTAAGAACTCCTGTTGCTCCAATTCAAGAAAGTGCATCTCTTTCAAATAGATTTATTTATGTATTAGGATTTGCAGCAATTATTATGGGTGGAATCGCTATAATGTTTATAACAGAAAGATTTACTAAACCAATTGAAGAGTTAAACGAAATTGCTAATGAAATGAGTAAATTAAATTTCAAAAGAAAATATAGAATTAATGACAATGAAGATGAAATTGATGAGCTAGGTAAGAGTATAAATACATTATCAGACAAATTAGAAGAAACAATCAATCAATTGAAAATTAATAATTCTGAACTTGAAAAAGATATTGAAGCAAAATCAAAAATTGATGAAATGAGAAAACAATTTATTTCAGATGTATCACATGAATTAAAAACTCCAATTGCGTTAATTCAAGGATATGCAGAAGGATTGGTAGAAAATGTAAATTCAGATGAAGAATCTAAGAAATTCTATGCAGAAGTAATTTTAGATGAAGCTAATAAAATGGATAAATTGGTAAAACGTTTATTAGAACTTATGAAACTTGAATATGAGGACAGAAAATTTAATGATCAAAAATTCGATTTAGTAGAATTGATTCATTCTGTTGTAAAGAATTCAAAAGTGGTTTTATCAGAACAAAAAATTAATGTAGATTTTAATGAGGAAAATCCAATTTATGTTTATGCTGATGATTTCTATATCGAACAAGTTGTTACAAATTACTTTACTAATGCAATAAAAAATGCAGAAGAAGTAGAGAAAGTAAAAGAAATAAAAATTACTATCAAAAAGAGTAAAGAGCTAGGAAAATATAGAGTTTCAGTATTTAATACTGGAAAGAAAATTGATGAAGAAAATTTAAATAGAATTTGGACAAGATTTTATAAAGTTGATTCAGCAAGAACTCGTTCTAAAGGTGGAACAGGAATTGGGTTAGCTTTAGTAAAAGCTATTATGACAAAATATAATAGTGCTTATGGAGTGAAAAATAAGAAAAATGGTGTTGAATTTTACTTCGATATTCAAGAAGCTAAAAGTTAGAAGAATTCACACAAAAATCACATTTGAAATATTGACTAATAAAAATTAATTTGATAAAATTTAGTTGAAAATAAATAACGGATATCATAGGAGAGGGGCTGAACTCTAAACAAGTTTTTGTGGTAGGGTTTAGCCCCGATTGATTTGTATAGACATATAATATAGAAAGGAAATTTTTATGAAGTTAGGAGTTACAATAATTGCTATACTTACAATTGGATACTTAATATTTTTGTTCAGAGATTATATTATATGGTTTTTTAATGCGGCAAAAGTTACTTTCTTAAATCAAAAGGGAGTAAAAGATATTCAAAAAAAAGGAATGAATACTAGAAATTTAAAAAATGAAGATATAAAAAAATATATTGAAATAGCAAAAAAATCACTTGATAAAATAAATGTAGATTACAATAGAAATTTTATATTGAATCAAGAATTAGAAAGACATTTAAGATATTCAAGATTTTCTGAAAAGTATGTACTTGAATTATTACATGAAATTTTAGAATATATGGGATTAAATAAAGATAATATAATTTTAAAAGTTAATTATATTTCGAGTAAATACTATATGCAATATGCTGGAATGTATTCAGAAAAGTTAGAGCATACAGATGATAAACAGATTTTAATAAATATTCAAAATGATATGACAATGGATACTGTGATTTCAATACTTGCTCATGAATGTACACATCATTTGTTATTATCAAATAATATTAAAATGAAAGAAAGATTACAAAATGAATGCTTAACAGATATTACAGCTATTATTCTTGGATTTGGAAAATTTATGGTAGAAGGCTATAAAATTTCCAATAGAGTAATATATGATGAAGAATTTCATAGAAGTATCAAAAAAGATAGGGTGGGATATTTAAGCTATAAAGATGTTAAATATGCAATAAAAAATAGATAAAACGAAAGACCTAGGTTGTTACCTAGGTCTTTGTTGTGATACTGTTGGTAGGTTGATTCGAATTTTTCTTAAAACACGCCATTCGCCTTTTTCTTCTATAATATAGGCTTTAATTTCAGGGTATTTGTCGGTTTTTCGTAATTTTTTTAACCGTTTGTCAGCATCATCTTGGCTTTTTTCATAAAAAACGCTAGTAAATGTTGTTTCCATGAGTGTTTGCCATCCTTTCGAAATTTTCGACATAACAATAATATAACATAATTTACATAATTTTGCAACTGCGTGCTTTTTATTCTATTTCAAGCAAACTTTTTACTTTTTCTATTTCTTCAGGAGTAGGAGAAGGAACATTTTCTAATTCGTACGGAACTCCGATTTCTTTCCATTTGAATTTTCCTAAACTATGATAAGGTAATAGTTCCACTTTTTCTACATTAGAAAGAGTAGAGATGAATTTTTTTAAATCTAATAAATCAAATTTATCATCAGTATAACCAGGAACTATTACTTGTCTAATCCAAACTGGTAAATTTATATTACTTAAATATTTTGCAAATTCTAATGTGTTTTTGTTTGTATAACCGGTAAGATCTACACATTTTTCTGGATTAATATGTTTAATATCTAATAAAACAAGATCGGTATATTTTAATAATTCTTTTATTGGTTCTGAAAGAGGTAGTGCACCTGATGTGTCTAATGCAGTATGGAAACCTAATGATTTTAAATCTTTGAAAAGTTCTGTTATAAACGCGGTTTGTAATAATGGTTCTCCACCAGAGACTGTGATACCACCACCAGAAGTATCAATATAAGATTTATATTTTGTGATTTCTTTAATTAGTTCTTCTTTAGAAACTGTTTTACCACCATGTACGTTCCATGTGTCTCTATTATGGCAATATTTACATTTTAGTGTACAGCCTTGCATGAATATAACGAATCTAATTCCAGGTCCATCAACAGTACCAAATGTTTCTATTGAATGTATTTTTCCGTTCATAAATAAGTCTCCTTGTCTATATATTAATCCTTACAATTACATTATAAAAAAAGAATTAAAAAAAGGCAAACATTTTTGTTTGCCTTTTAAAAATCTATTTTAATTAGATACTTTCATGAATAGTTCTATTGATAACATCTAATTGTTGTTCTCTTGTTAGTTTTACAAAGTTAACTGCATATCCTGAAACTCTGATTGTTAATTGAGGATATTTTTCTGGATGTTCCATTGCATCTTCAAGTAATGCTTTGTCAAATACGTTAACATTAATGTGATGACTGAATTTTGAGAAGTATCCATCAAGTAATGCTGTTAAGTTTGTAATTCTAGATTTTTCGTCTTTTCCTAAAGCTTTAGGAACTACGGCAAAAGTATATGAAATTCCATCTTCTGCGTGTTTATATGGTAATTTAGTCATAGTATTAAGTACTGCTAAAGCACCATGTGTATCTCTTCCGTGAATTGGGTTTGCACCAGGACCAAAAGGTTGACCAGCTTGTCTTCCGTCTGGAGTTGTTCCAGTTGCTTTTCCATAAACAACATTTGATGTGATAGTTAATATTGACATTGTTGGTTTTGAATTTCTATAAGTTGGTTGTTGTTTTAATTTATTCATAAACATTTTTACTATATCAACGGCAATAGAATCAACTCTATCATCATCATTTCCATATTTAGGGAAGTCACCTTCAACTTTGTAGTCTACAGCTAATCCTGTAGCATCTCTGATAACTTTTACTTTTGCATATTTCATTGCTGAGAATGAATCTGCAACAATTGAAAGTCCTGCGATACCACAAGCCATTGTTCTTAATATTTCTTTGTCATGTAATGCCATTTCTAGTTTTTCATAACAATATTTGTCATGCATGTAATGGATGATATTTAATGCGTTTATATAAACTCTAGCAACCCAATCACACATATTTTCAAATTTTTCCCAAACATCATCATAATCTAAATATTCTGATGTAACTGGTACTGTTTTACTTGTGATTTGTTTTCCAGAGATTTCATCTCTACCACCATTAATTGCATATAATAATGTTTTTGCAAGGTTTGCTCTAGCACCAAAGAATTGCATTTGTTTACCAATTCTCATAGCAGAAACACAACAAGCTATTCCATAATCGTCACCCCAATATTCTCTCATTAAATCGTCATTTTCATATTGGATTGAACTTGTTTTTATAGATAATTTTGAACAATAATTTTTGAATCCTTTTGGTAATTTTGTTGACCAAAGAACTGTTAAGTTTGGCTCTGGAGCAGGGCCTAATGTTTCTAATGTATGAAGCATTCTAAAGGCGTTTTTTGTAACTAATGTTCTTCCATCAATACCCATACCACCGATACTTTCAGTAACCCAAACTGGATCTCCACTGAATAATTCATCATATTCTGGTGTTCTTAAGAATCTAACCATTCTTAATTTCATAACAAAGTGATCCATTATTTCTTGAGCATCTTCTTCAGTTAAAACTCCTGATTTTAAATCTCTTTCAAAATAAATATCTAAGAAAGTAGCAACTCTACCTAAACTCATAGCTGCACCATTTTGTTCTTTGATTGCTCCTAAGTAACCAAAATATGTCCATTGAACAGCTTCTTTTGCATTTTTTGCAGGAACTGAAATATCAAATCCATATTTTTTTGCCATTACTTTTAATTCTTCTAATGCTAATATTTGATCAAAATGTTCTTCTCTTTGTTTAACTAATTCTTCTGTTATAGAAGCGTGAGCTAAACTTTCTAAATCTTTTTTCTTTTCTTCAATTAAGAAGTCAACACCATAAAGAGCAACTCTTCTATAGTCACCAATGATTCTTCCACGGCCATAACCATCAGGAAGACCAGTTATTAAGTGTGAGCTTCTAGCAGCTCTTATTTCTGGAGTATAAGCAGTGAAAACACCGTCATTATGTGTTCTTCTATAATTATGATAGATATCTGCTAAGTTGTCTGCGATTTTTTCATTATAAGCTCCACATGATTTTTCAACAATTCTAATACCACCATTTGGCATAATTGCTCTTTTTAATGGTTCTTCTGTTTGAAGCCCAACAATTTGTTCTAGATTTTTATCTATAAAACCAGCTTCATGGCTAGAAATTGTAGAAGCAACGTCTGTTGATATAGCTAATACACCACCAGCTTCTCTTTCTTTTTTATATAGCTCTAAAACTTCGTCCCAAAGCTTTAATGTTCTTTCTGTAGCTCCAGCTAAGAAAGATGCATCACCTTCATAAGGTGTGTAGTTCTTTTGAATGAAGTCTCTAACATTTACTTCATTTTCCCAAGAACCAGAATTGAAGTTATTCCATTCTTCAAATCTCATAAGTCCCTCCTTGTAAATCTATGATATTTTTAACATTTCTGTTAAAGGTTATTCAATCTATTTTTTCCAATTACAAATTCTAACATAATGATGTGTTTTTTTCAATAGGGGGAAATGTAACTTTTTTGTGATTAATTTGTGTTTCCGAAAAGAAAGCTGAGAAAATAGGAATATTTCCTAAAAAAATATTGTGAAAATTTCTACAATAATTGACATGAATTTTTAATAAATATATAATGCTATTGAAGAAAAAAATAAAGAGGTAAAAAGTATGAAAATTATATTAGCGTCACAATCACCAAGAAGAGCTGCATTATTAGATCTAGCAAAAGTAGATTTTGAAGTAATGCCAAGTAGTTTTGAAGAAAAAATTAGAAATGGAATGAATATTGAAGAACAAGCCAAAGAACTTGCATATGGAAAAGCATTAGAAGTTTTTAATAATACACAAGGGGATAGAACAATTATTGGTGCTGATACAATTGTTGTAAAAGATAATAGAGTTTATGGAAAACCAAAGGATAGAGCTGATGCAATAAGAATGCTTAAAGAATTACAAGGTGATTATCATGTTGTATATACAAGTTTATCTATATTAATAGAAGATCATGAAGAATATAAAGAATATAAAGAAATTTCTAAAACATTGATTGAAGTGGCTCCTATGACAGATGACGAAATAAAAGAATATGTAGATTCAGAAGAACCATATGATAAAGCAGGAAGTTATGCGATTCAAAGTTATTTTAGTAGATATATTGAAAAAATTGATGGTAATTATATGAGCGTTATTGGACTTCCAATCGATAAAGTTTATAAAATTTTAAAAGAAAATGAAATAATCTAAAATAAAAAAAGACTTTTGATATTCAAAAGTCTTTTTTGTTTTTATTAATTTCCCATTTTTGCAAATACAGTAAATTGCAACGCTTTTTTTACAGTACTCCATTCTTCGGTTGGAATATCTGATACATAGATATATTTAGATTTTGTTTGAGTAACTTCGAAGATATCTATATTAGCATATCTACTGTTTGCTTCGAATATATCATCATTATTATTTAATGCAACATAATTTTTTCCATTTTCTTGACAAGTGAATGAAAAAATTAATTCCATATTTAAAACTTCGCCATTTTCATTTAAAATTTCTATACTTTTCATATTATTAATTTGTTAATAAATAATATTAACTTCTCCTTTGTATTTTAATTAATAGGTGTTAATGTTTGGAAGAATGGATTTGAAAGAATATCTTCATCAGATATTTTTTCTTCAGCATTTCCTACAGCAGTTTCTGAATTTTTAGATACAGTTTCTGCTGGAACTTCTCTATATATTCCTAAAATTTTTCTCATTTTTTCAATAGTTAATACATTCGCTTTATATAAAACTAATGAAGATTTTCGAGGAATATAATTAAAATTACCAACTTGTACAGTAACGTTTGAAGTTTTATAAGTTTCAACTAATTTCGAAGTTAAAAGATTTGTATTATAAAAAGCTTTTAAAGTTTCTAAATCTTGTTTTAATAATACAAGAGATCCTGTACAAGGAAAAACTACTTTCATTTTTAATTCACCATCCTAAGTATAATATATATTTCATCTTAACAATAATATGTTTTTTTTTCAATATATTTTTTTATAAATTTGAGTAGAAGGTTAAAAAAATATATGTTATAATGCAAGAAAAAAAAGAAGAGGGAAGAAAATGAAATTAAATATAGTTTTAGTAGAACCAGAAATACCACAAAATACAGGGAATATTGCAAGAACATGTGCTGCAATTGGAGCAAAATTACATTTGGTATATCCACTTGGCTTTTCAATTTCAGAAAGAGAAGTAAAAAGAGCTGGCTTAGATTATTGGGATAAATTGGATATAGAAGAACATACAAGTTTTTCTAAATTTTTAGAAAAATATAAACCAGAAGAAAATAATATGTTTTTTGTCACAACAAAAGGAAAAAATGTGTATTCTGATGTTGATTATTCAGAAATGGATGAAGTTTTTTGCTTATTTGGAAAAGAAACAAAAGGATTACCAGAAGATATTTTAAAAGAATATCTAGATAAGACAATAAGAATTCCGATGAGAGAAACACTACGTTCTTTAAATTTGTCAAATTCGGTTGCTATTGTAGCATATGATATATTTAGACAATGTGACTTTTACAATATGGAAGAGATAAGTTCTTATTTTGAATAAACTTTTATTTAAATAAAACTATTTATTTTTTATAGAGTTTAGTATAAAATTAATAAAGAAAAATAACTATTATAATTCAAGGAGGAATTTTATGAAAAAAATAATTTCAATAATATCATTAATAGTAGTATTACTAGTATTAGCAGTATTTTTAACAGGATGTACATTAACATTTGAAGCAACTGATAACTCAGTTTCTGCAACTGTTGATGGAGAAACAACTGAAAAAGTTGATAATGTAATTGATTGGATAAAAGAAAGAATAGAAAGAGTATTTAATACAGACTCAAATTCAGAATCAGCTTCTGGTTCAGAAGTAGTTTAATTTTGGGAGGCAATATGAGAAAAAATATTTCGATTATACTAGTAGTATTAATGAGTGTATTATTTGTTTTTACTGGATGCAGTGAAACTGATAATACAACTACAACATCATCTTCAAATAATATAAACACTACTCAAACAAATACAGTAGATGAAGCAGAAATTGAAGAGGGAGAAAAAATTCTAAACGAATTTGATTATAAAACTGCTGCAGATAAGCAAATGGCAATGCCACAAGATGGAGAAACAGTTGCTACTATAAAAGTAAAAGGTTATGGAGATATTAAAGTTAAATTCTTTCCGGAAATAGCACCTAAAGCAGTAGAAAATTTTACTACACATGCAAAAAATGGTTATTATAACGGAGTAACATTCCATAGAGTAATAGATGAATTTATGATTCAAGGTGGAGACCCAGAAGGAACAGGTATGGGAGGAGAAAGTATTTGGGGAACAGGATTTGGCCCAGAACTTGCTCTTGAATTAGTTCCGTATAGAGGATCTCTATGTATGGCTATGTCAAGTTTGCCAAATAGTATTGGTAGTCAATTTTTTATAACACAAGCTAATTATTCTGATTATATTAACTCATATTATAAAAGTTCAGGTTTTCCAGCTGGATTGTTAGAACAATATAAAATTCATGGTGGATATATAGGTTTATATTTACAATATACTGTTTTTGGACAAGTATACGAAGGAATGGATGTAGTTGATAGAATTGCTAAAGTAACAACTTATTCAGAAGAAGAGGGACAAGCAGACAAACCTAAAAAAGATGTAATTATAGAAAAAATAGAAGTTACAACTTATAAAGGAAAATAAATTTAAAATGGATACTTTTAAAAAAGAGTATCCATTTTTTAGGAATTGGGTAAAGGAGAAATAAAATGTATAAAGAATTTGGAATAAGAGATGAAATTATTAATGTTTCAAACGAAGTAGAAAAAGAATTAGAGCCAATATTTGCAGAATATGAAAAAAATTGCTTGAATTCTAGTATGAAAGTTTTAAAAGCGTTTCAAGATAATAGAGTATCAACAACTGATTTTAATGAAGTGACAGGATATGGATATTATGATGGAGGAAGAGAAAAATTAGAAAAAATTTATGCTCAAATATTTGGAGCTGAAGATGCTTTAGTTAGACCTCAAATAATGTCAGGAACACATGCTTTAACAATAACATTGTTTGGTTTATTAAAATATGGAGATACTATGATTAGTATTTCAGGAGAACCATACGATACTTTAAAAAGCGTTATAGGACTTTCTGGAAATAGCGAAAATTCTTTAATAAAACACGGAATTAAATATGAACAAATTGAATTAGTTGATAATGATTTTGATTACGACAAAATCGAAGAGAGAGCAAAACAAGGAAATATAAAATTAATAGAAATACAACGTTCAAAAGGATATTCTCAAAGAAAAAGTTTGACAATGGATAAAATAGAAAAAGTAATTTCTAGAATAAAAGCTGTTAACAAAGATGTAATAGTGATGGTAGATAATTGCTATGGAGAATTTGTAGAAGATAAAGAACCAACACAAGTTGGTGCTGATATTTTTATCAGTTCATTAATGAAAAACTTAGGTGCAGGTATTGCAACAAGTGGTGGATATGTTGTTGGAAGAAAAGATCTTGTTCATCAAGTTGCAGAAAGACTAACTGCGCCTTGCATAGGAAAAGATTTAGGTGCTAACTTTAACCAATTATTAGCTTATTATAAAGGAATATTTATGGCTCCATCTGTTGTAAAATCAGTACTAAAAACAATGACTTATGCGAGCAGAATGTTAGAAAAATATGGTTTCGAAGGCGTTAGCCCAAGATATGATGAAAAAAGAACTGATATTATTCAAACAATTGAATTGAAAACAGCAGAAAAATTAATAAAATTTTGTCAAGGAGTACAAAAAGGGTCACCGATTGAATCTTATGTAATACCTGTACCCGATGACATGCCGGGATATGAACATAAAGAAATTATGGCTGGAGGAAGTTTTACACCAGGAGCAACTATTGAATTAAGTTGCGATGGTCCTGTATGTGAACCATATACAGCATACATGCAAGGCGGATTAACTTACGAGTACGGCAAACTTGGGATTATGATGGCTATCGAAAGTATGCTTTCAGAAGAATAAAATTGGTTTGACAAAAAATAATATTAAGATTAAAATTATTATGAATATTTTACAATCAAAGTGTTATCAAAAAAATTGATAAATTTGGTAATTTTAGGTTGATATTTTCTACAATATATAGTATTATATTATATGTATAATATTGGAAAAAATTAGCCTAAAGGGGGTTTTTTATAAATTATGGTAAAGAAAATATCAATGGTTGTAATAATTTTTGCAATGCTAGTTGGAGTGTTAACAATTTTTTCTTGTAGCGCTTATGCTGTTACGGGAGAACAAGTTTTAAACTCTACACAAGCAACAGAATTAGTAGAAATTAAAGAAACAACAAAAGGAAAATTAGCTGAATATATTGAAAAATATGGCTCAACACCATTTGGAGTAGCAGCTTACGTTTTAAATGTCGTAAGAATTTATAGTATTCCATTTTGTTTTGTTGGTATTGCCTTAGGTTCAATATTTCAATATGTATTAGGTATTAGAAAATTGGACGTTAGAGATAGAGGTTTTATGCTTATTATCACTTTCGTAACAATTTTATTAATATGCCAAGTATTACCATTAATATTTGCTATAGTAGTAAATGGTTGGAGGGGTTAAACAAATGAAAGTTTTATTTGCGGTTAATAGTGAGAAAATTTCTGAAGCGATTATTAAGAAATATCAAAAAGATTATAAAGAAATTCTTTCTTATAAGAATGTATATTACTTTAACGCAATATTAAAAGAGATACAAAAAGATAAAAGTTATGATAGAATAATTATACATGAAGAATTAGAGTCTTTCTCTAATAACAATTATGATGCAATAGATAAATTTATCTTTGAAAAACTTGATGATATTAGCGATGAAGCACAAGATATAGATGGAAATGAAACATCTATAATTTTTCTTTGTGCCAATAGACGTACAAAAGGTAGTTCATTTTTAGTTAAATTATTTGGAATTGGAATTTACAATGCTATTTTAGCTAGTGACCAAAGTGTTGAACAAATATGTAAATTAATTAACAAACCAAAACTAAAAAAAGAAGCTAAAATGTATTACCAAATAGATTCTGATGAAGTTAATTATTCTAATAAAAGTTCAGAAGAAGTAAGTGAACTTGAAATTCAAAATATATTAACTCACTTCAAAAAATTAGGAAAAAATACAGATAAATTTGCTGATAGCTTTAATAATATAGCTTCACAATACACAGACGATCAATTAAAAATTATTGTTAATTGTTTACCAAACAATGTAAAAGTTGTTCTTGAAGATGATTGTAAAAAATATCAAGAACTAATGTCTGGTGAAGGTGGAATAAAAAAAGTAAATAGAGGCGAAAGTATAAACAGAGAAGCTAGAAAACAAGCTGGAATAAAAATAGATCTTATAGAAAATAAAATGAATACTAATAAAATGTCTGGACCTATAGTTATACCATCTTCTGTTAGAACTTCAAAAAATAAAGGACCAGCTCCAGTTAGACCTATGGGTAATAATATAGAAATACCTACAGTAAAATCAGGAGAAGAACGAACAAAGAAAATTGTAAAAAAATCTGAATTACAACAAATGAAATCTGGTATAGCACAAGCTAAGCCTGTTAGACAAGAGGGAATTGGTGGACAAAAAGTTGCGGTTCAACCAAAAACAAATCCAGTAGCTACAGAAAAAACTGTATCAAAAGTGGCTCCAGAAAATAGAGTTGCAAGACCAGTAGCTCCTCAAGTAAAAAAAGAGCAAGTGCCACCAATAAACTTGAGTAAAACACCAAAAGCTGTTGTTACAGATCCAGCTGAAAAGAAAGGTAGAGGAAGACCAAAAAAAGTCGAACCTCAAATTATAGAAGAAGATGAAGATTTAGATGATATCATGTTACCAGGAATGATTGAAGATTTCGAGGATGACGAATTGATATTACCAGAATCTCAAGCGCCTTCTTTTGAAGAAGATTTATTATCAGACATGGAAGATGATTCTTTAGAAAGTGAAGAAGAATTCTTACCAGGAATGATTGAAGATTCATTAGAAGAGGACGAAGAATTTTTACCAGGAATGGAAGAAGATTCATTAGAAGAAGATGAAGAATTCTTGCCAGGAATGGAAGAAGATTCATTAGAAGAAGACGAAGAATTTTTACCAGGAATGGAAGAAGATTCATTAGAAGAAGATGAAGAGTTTTTACCAGGAATGGAAGAAGATTCATTAGAAGAAGACGAAGAACTATTACCAGGAATGGAAGAAGATTCATTAGAAGAAGACGAAGAATTTTTACCAGGAATGGAAGAAGATTCATTAGAAGAAGACGAAGAATTTTTACCAGGAATGGAAGAAGATTCATTAGAAGAAGATGAAGAATTCTTGCCAGGAATGGAAGAAGATTCATTAGAAGAAGACGAAGAACTATTACCAGGAATGGAAGAAGACTCATTAGAAGAAGATGATGAATTTATTCCAGACATGGAAGATGATTTTGATGATGATTTCCTACCATCTATGGGCGATGATTTTGAAGATTTTGAAGAAGATACATTACCTGTAATGGAAGAAGAATTCGAAACAGTTGATGAAACCTTACCAAGTGCTGATGAAGTGATTGAAGAAGTGGAAGAATATACCGAAGAAGTTGCACTACCAGGACTTGATGAATTAGATGATTTAGAAGATATTGAAGCGTCTAATGAAACAAGTATAGATGAAATATTACCAGGTGTTGGTGATGATTTTGAAGGTGAAGATGATGACTTATTAGCAGGATTTGAAGGTGATGATTTTAATGTAGAGCCAGCACAAGCAAATCAAGTAAATAAATCAACAGAAATAGAAAGTATCAAACCAAAAGTTGATTATTCAATGTCAAGTTTAAATAGTTTATTAACTAAGGATAAGAAGATAGTAACTTTTGTAGGAACAAGTAAAAATGGAACATCATTCTTAATTAATACATTAGCAGCATTGTTCGCTTCATTAGGAATAAATACTGCAATTTTAGATATGACAAAAAATAAAAATTCTTATTACATTTATACAAATAATGAAGAAGAATTAAGAAATATTGCATATAATTCAATTAGTAAATTACAAAAAGGATTTGCAGAAGGAATAAAAGTTGGTAAAAACTTAAGTATTTATACAGCATTACCAAATGATGGAAAAGATTATTCAGATGCTGAACCAATCTTATCAACATTAGTTCAAAACCATTCATTAATTTTAATAGATTGTGATTTTGATACTGATACATCATATTTTGCAAGTTGCCAAGAAATTTATTTAGTACAATCAATGGATATATTAACAATCCAACCACTAACAGCTTTCTTAAGAAAGTTAAAAACAGAAGGTGGATTAGAACCAGAAAAAGTTAGAGTTGTAATAAATAAAGAATTAAAAGTTAGAAGTTTAACAACAAAAGCTATAATTGCTGGTATGTCATTTTATAATGATCCATCAATGTCATTTATGACAGAACTATTTAATAAAGATTTAGTTAAAGCTTGTAGTATACCATTTGATGAAAGTGCATATTCTAAATATTTAGATGCTATGGTAAATTGTAATGTATCAATAAATGGATATTCAAAACAATTTATGAGCAAATTAAGAAATTTAGGAGATATGGTATATCCATTAGTTGGTAAATCAACATATGGAGGAACAGCTTCACAAACAAATTATGGAAAAAATAACTTTTCAAGTACGACAAATAAAACATTAAATCAAATGAAGAAAAAATATTAAAATATAGGGGTGAATTGTTTTGGTAATAGCAATAATCGCAATCTTAGTTGTAATAATAGGACTTCTTATAATGTATAACGTTCATATTCAAAAAAAGATTGATACTTATAACAATATAAATCAACAAATAAGTAATCTATCTGTTTTACAAGATTTTATGAAGGTTGCAGGAGAAGAAGATTCTGTAGAAGCTAAGTTAAATAAAATTAATGAAATAGTTATAGAGCAATATGATATAAAATATTCTACAATAGTAGTTTTTGATGGTGCAGAATATGTAATAAAAGCAACAAACGTAGATAAATTACATCATGAAACTCTAACTAATTTACACAACGAGGAAATTTTCCAAGATAGTGTTGCCACAGCAACCCCTAAATATATAACAATAGAAAATGAAAATGAAAAGCTTCCATATCAAAAAGTAGAAATGGGAAGAGCTAAATCAGCAATGTTTTTCCCACTATATATAGACAATATTTATATAGGATATTGGATTATGGAAAGTGGAAGAATGCATGCATTTGATAAAACTGATACAACTATAATTGAAGTTGTAAAAGATAATATAATTTCTGTGTTATCTACAATCTCTTATCAAGATGCTATGGAAAATATTGTTAGAACAGATAAATTCACAGGATTATTTTCTGCAGAATATTTATATAGTAAAGCAAAAAGAACATTTGATAAATATCCAACTTCAGCAGTTTGTATGTTTAAAGTTACAAATATCGAAGAGATAAATGAAAAAGCTAGTAGACAAATTGGAAACGATATAATTACAGAAATTAGTAATATAGTAAAATCTAAAATGGCTGCTCAATATGTTTTTGTAAGATATATGGGACCTAAATTTGTAATTGTATTTTCTGGAGTTGAAGAAACAAGTGTTGAAGAATTCTTAAAAGAATTAAAACGCGAAATGGAAGAACTTGAGATTGTTGAAGAGGCAGAAGAAGTTCAAGTAGTAAAAGTAATTAATGGCAAAAAAGTAAGAGTTAGAGAACTAAAAGAAGAAAAATCAGCATCTCCAAAAATCAATTTTGTAGTATCAACATATTACAAAGGTACAGGAATTGAACAATTAAATAAAAAATTAGAAGAATATTTAGATTCAGTTGATAAATCTGAAAATCAAATTAATTATATTTAGGAGGTAAAGAATATGGCTATAGACAAGACAATGAGTTTTAAAGTAGATAAAGATAAGGCCTTAAGAGCTAAAGAAATTTTAAAAGAAGTATACCAAGCGTTGGTAGAAAAAGGGTACAATCCAATTAACCAAATTGTTGGATATATTTTATCAGGAGATCCTACTTACATTACTAGCCATAATGATGCTAGAAATTTAATAAGATTAATTGAAAGAGATGAACTATTAGAAAAAATGGTTAAATCTTATATCGGATTGGAAGACTAATTATATATGAGAACTTTAGGTATAGATTATGGAGATAGTAGAGTAGGCATTGCTGTAACAGATGCACTAGGGATTACTGCGCAAGGATTGGAAACTATAACTCATAATGGTAATGATAAAATTTTACTAAGAAGATTAGATGAGATATTAGAAAAATATCCAGAAGTAGATACTATTGTTGTTGGTATGCCATATAATATGGATGGTACAAAAACAATAAGAGCTGAAGTTACAGAAAAGTTTATTCATAAATTAAAATGCAAATATAATAAACTAAAAATAGAGACAATTGATGAAAGATTAACTACAGTTGCGGCTCATAAAACAATGAATTTTTTAGATGTAAATAAAACTAAAAAAAGAGGTATTGTAGATACGATATCTGCAGTTTATATTTTAGAAATGTATATGAATAAAAATAAGTAATACGAATAGATTTAAAAAAACTATAAATAATCAAAAAAAGTATTGCAAAAAGAATATGTTTAGTATATTATATTTTTAGATTTGTATTGATATACAAAGGAAGGAGATAAAAAATGGACGAAAATTTAGAAGAATTAAGCAATATCATAATATTAAACGATGAAAATGGAAACGAAGTACAATTTGAATTTTTAGATTTAATAGAATATGAATCAGAAGAATTCGTAGTATTATTACCAGTTCTTGAAGAAGGACAAGAAGATGATGGAGAAGTAGTAATATTAAAAGTTGATGATTCAGAAGAAAACAGTGATGAAGAATCATATGTAAGTGTTGATGATGAAGAAACATTAACAGCAGTATTTGAAATATTTAAAGAAAAATTCAAAGAAGAATTTAACTTTACAGATGGAGAATAATATAAAAAAGAGCAGAGTATGCTCTTTTTTTGTTGCATTTTATTTAATATATGAAAAATAAAGTTTAAGATGTTTTGGTTTATTTATTGAAATTTATGTTAATGTATGATACACTTTTTTTATTAGAGAGATAATTAGGAGGATATACATATGACAAGTTTATTTAGTTATTTACTTACATTTATGGCAGTAATATTCTGGGTTTTTAGAGCGATAGCTACATTACTATATCAATTAGAGGTGGATTTCTTTACAACACCTTTAAATGAGACTTATGAAATTATTGTATTATTTGCAACATTACCTTGTTTAATTTTAGTTGTTAAAAGAAATATTGTAGGAGCCGCAGCATATTTAGGGTTATATGTTGCTTATTTTGGAAATGCTATATATAAAACTATAACAGGAGCTCAAGAATTTGGTTTTACAATTGCAAATACTACAGATTTGTTAATAACAAGTGTAGGAATATTAATTGCTTTATTGACATTTTTGGATGTTTTATTTAATAAACATAGAACATTAGGAAAAGGAAATAAAAAAGGAGATTGGTTTTATACAAACGAAGCATTTGATAGAGAATTTGACGAAAGAGCTGATAGAAATCAATATAAAATTTAATTATAAAAAGCCTTTGGAAAAACCAAAGGCTTTTATATATTTATATAAAAAACAATCTACAACAAGTAGACATAATGTTGAAAATATAATAGACTTTATAATAAATATATGATATAATACAAATTGTATTATATTTAGTAGGTGATATATATATGGAATTAATAATAATTATTGGTGTGATTTTATTAATTTCTTCTTTTTTCAAAAATACAATAGAAGATAAAACTGAAATCGAAATTGAACCAATAAAACAAAACGACGTTAAAAATAAATTAAAAAAAGTTTTATTAGGAATACTGATGTTTATTCCGTTGTTTATAGTATATTATTTTGGTTTAGCTCTATTTGGTATGATAATATTAAATGTATTTGTAGGACCAGAAAATAGAGAGTGGGTATATAGTATGATATTTGCTATTTCTGCATCACCAATATGTGCAGTAATATCAATTTTAAGAATTTTAAATAGAGGAAGAGATAAGTGATGAGTGAAAATAAAATGAATATTAACTGGTTTCCTGGTCATATGGCAAAGACTAGAAGGCAGATTGAAGAAGATTTAAAAATAATAGATGTAGTTATCGAATTGTTAGATGCAAGAATACCTTTATCAAGTAGAAATCCAGATATTAAAAGACTGACAAAAAATAAAAAAAGAATTATTCTTTTAAATAAGTGTGATTTAGCCAATGAAACAACAAATAGTAAATGGGTAAGTTATTTTTCTAAAGAAGCACCAACAATATTAACAGATTCAAATTCTGGAAAAGGAATAGATAAAGTAACAAAAGCAATTGATAATATAATGGCTGATGAAATTGCAAAACAAGCTGCTAGAGGAAGAATAAACAAAACAATAAGAGTAATGATTTTAGGTATTCCTAATGTTGGTAAATCATCATTTATTAACAGAATTTCTAAAAAGAATTCAACAGAGGTTGGAAATAAACCAGGGGTAACAAAAGCTAAACAATGGATTAGAATTGGGAAAAATCAAGAATTATTAGATACTCCAGGTGTATTATGGCCAAAGTTTGAAAGTGATGAAGTAGGTTTAAATTTAGCTTTTACAGGAACAATAAAAGATGATATTTTAGAAAGAACAGAAATTGCATACGAACTTTTAAAAATATTATATGCAAATTATAAAGAAAATTTAAAAGAAAGATATAAATTAGCTGACGAAGAATTAGTTGAAATTGATAAAAAAATGAATCCAATATATGAGCTTATGCAACTTATAGCTAGAAAAAGAGGGGCTATAGTTTCAGGTGGAAATACTGATGATGAAAAAGTTGCTAGAATTATTTTAGATGATTTTAGAAATTGTAAAATTGGAAAAATAAGTTTAGAGGAGCCAAGATAGATGGAATTTATTAAAAGAGAAAAAGATATTGATGAAGCGAAATTACTTTCTCCACTAGTTTGGGCATATGTTGGGGATAGTGTATATGAACTTTTTGTAAGAACTAAATTAACTAATAAATCAAATGCTAAACCTCATAAATTACATATTGAATCTATAAAATATGTTAAAGCGAAAGCGCAAGCTGATATATTAAAAAAGATTCAAGATAAATTAACTGATGACGAAAAAGACATTGTAAGAAGAGGAAGAAATACAGAAAATCACCATGTTGCAAAAAACGCTAATGTAGCAGATTATAGCCAATCTACAGGATTTGAAGCACTAATTGGATTTTTATATTTAACAAGGCAAGATGAGAGATTAGAAGAAATTTTAAATATGTGTATAGAATAAATAAAAACCCCATCAATTTCATGATGGGGTTTTTATTTTATTAAATTATTCAAATTCTCTATCATCTGATGTTTTTTCTGGTTGTTTAAAAGCTATAATATTTGCAGTTGGAGTCGGTTGAGAAACTTGGGCTGCAAATTCTTCTCTTCTTTTATCATTTTTTTCATCTATAGGTTTTTGGTTTACATCATAATTTAATAATTCTTTATTTAATGCATCTACTTCTTTTTTGGCATGTCTTGCCAATGGATCTTTTTTAAATGCTCTTTTAAATTTTCTACCATTAGTTACATGCATAGAATCATATTCTGCAGATGGTGGTGCTGGTTTAATATTTTCTATACACTTTGCGACGTGTTCCATTAAATGGTTAAAATCTTCTGGACTATACATTAGTCTTGCATATTCTAGAATTTCACCAATTTGCAGCTCAAACATCATATTATTTCCAATAACAGTTTGATTTAAGATTTCTCCATTTTTCTCTACAGTGATTCTTGCAGCTCTATAAGCAATCTCGTAGTCTGAAAGAGACATTGTTTCTACTTTTACATGTTTTCCACTTTCAGTTTCATGCTCAACAGTTGGTAAATGTTTAGCATAATCAAAGTCAGGTGGATATAACCATGAATTTAAATGGTCACTAGCAGCTCTTTCTGGAGTTTTAAACTCGGATTTATGTTTTTCTGGAATTACAGGATCGTTTTTAAATTTTGAATGTATTTTTCTTAAATTATTTTCACTCATAATAAAATTCCTCCTTAAATACAAAAACAAATTTAGATTTATACTAAATTTGTCTATTTATTTTTATATGCATTTAAGGGATACGAGACGTAATCTAGTATAAACATTTTTATTTTTATCTTTATCTTTATCTTTAGTAAGTCTCATATTTTAAAATAGCACCAGGTACTGATTCCGGTTGTTGATGCCATTCCATACTAAGTATGGTTATTACTCCCTTACAAGTATAGTATAACATAGTTGACCATAAAAGTCAAATTATGTAAATGTTTGCGGAGCTATCAATAAAAAGATTTACATTTTATGTAAACAGTGATAGAATATAATTAAGATACAAAATATAGCTGCCTTAAATGTACGAAATTCGCATTAAGAGGTTTGCATGCCTCGTGATATAATTATCGGAGGAAAAAATGATAGAAGATAAGATATTAAACATTATTATAGTTTTATTTGTGATTTGTGCTTTTTTGGAAATATACAGGGTTAAATCCTTGTGCTCTGATTATCAGAAGGCAAAAATAAAAGAAGAAACGATATTAATCATTATGTTTATTTTAATGTTGATTTGTTTTGCTTTGGCAATAATTCTACTTTTAAATGTCATTTCAGGTATTGATATCGGATACTTGTATGATTCCAATGTTATTTCAAAAAATAATGCTTCAAATCCAAATTTTGTAGCTTATTATGATCCGGCTACAAAAACGGTTAGGTATCGAGCACAATAAAAATTAAACTCTATGCAGCTATGTATATCGTGAGCTGAAGGGGCTAACTCTTCAGTTCTTTTTTTGTAAAATTATTTGAAAATTTGCTGTGCAAAATTATGTGCAGATTCGTTAAAAATGAAAATGACTGAAAAACAATAAAAAATGAGTAAAGTCTTAAACTTCACTCATATCAATAAATATAGCAGTTTGGAAAATAATAAAAAAAGATGAAAAAGGTTAACTTTTTCATCTTCTATGGTGACCCCTACGGGAATCGAACCCATGATTCCACCTTGAGAGGGTGGCGTCTTAGCCGCTTGACCAAGGGGCCGTATTTGTCAGCTATTTATTTATAACATATTTTTATTTTTTAGTCAATAACTTAAATGATTAAAATTAATAAATAGACTTTAAAAAATAATAGAAATCTTTTTTACCTTGAAAATTGTGTTTGAGTGTGATATAAAAAAATTATGAGGTGATTTTATGGAAGAAAAAAAAGTTGGAAAAAGAGAAGATTATATATCATGGGATGAATATTTTATGGGGATAGCAATGCTATCTGCTGAAAGAAGTAAAGATCCAAATACTGAAGTAGGAGCTTGTATTGTTAGTCAAGACAATAGAATATTATCAATGGGATATAATGGGGCTCCAAGAGGATTACATGATGATAAAATGCATTGGAATAGGACTGGATCTTTTACAGAAACTAAATATGCATATGTATGTCATGCTGAGCTTAATGCTATATTAAATTATAGAGGGGATTTAAGTAATTCAAAAATATATGTAAAATTATTCCCTTGTAATGAATGTGCAAAAGCGATAATACAAGCTGGAATAAAAGAAGTTATATATAAAGAAGATAAATATAAAGATGCTGACAATGTAATTGTTTCAAAAGCGATGTTAGATTCTTGCGGAGTAAAATATACACAATATGAATCAACAGGAAAGAAAATTACATTAGAATTATAAAATTAAAGAGGATAATTATGAAAATAATATATGGAACAACAAATAAAGCAAAAGTTCATGCTATGTATGGAATTGTAAAAAATTATGGATTTGATGCTGAAATATATACATTAAAAGATATTGGTTTTACAGATGAAATTATAGAAGATGGAACAACTTTTGAAGAAAATTCGCTAATAAAAGCAAAAGCAATAGCTGAATTTTGTAAAAAGAATAATATAACAGATAAAATAATATTAACTGATGATGCAGGGTTGTGTGTAGATTATTTAGATGGTGCTCCTGGAATATATACAGGAAGATATGCAGGAGATCATGCACCACAAATAGATAATATAAATAAGCTATTAGAAAATATGAAAGATTGTACTAAATTAGAAGATAGGACTTGTAAATTAGTTTGTGTGTTAACTGCTATATTGATAGATGGAAATGTTTATACAGCAAGAGGTGAATGTACTGGAACAATTGCTTTCGAACATGGAAAATTAGGAGGATTAACTTTCGGTCCTGTGTTTATTCCAAAAGGTTTTGATAAACCAATGGGAGATATGGAAGAGGAAGAATATATATCAGTGCATAATCATAGGGATTTGGCTATGAATGAATTGATGAAAAAATTCAAAGAGTTAGGATATTAATAAATATACCACTTAGATTAAGAAAACAACCACATGGCTTAAATTTAAGATTTTTCATAATAATGATGTTATAATTAATTTACAAAGGAGGAAGATAGATGGCTAACAATTTGGATATAGAGATAAAAATTGATGAAAATTATAAAGCTCCCAAAATAGTTGTTTATACAAGTGAAATAAATGATGATTTAACAAAAATTATAAATAAACTAAAATTAGCTGAAGAAGAAAAAATAATTGGATTCAAAGATGACGAAGCTTATATAATGGATTTTTCAAAAATTGAACTTATATATACGGAAAATAAAAAGATTTTTGCAAGAATGGAAAATGGTTTTTCATATCAGATAAAAAGAAGAATTTTTGAATTAGAAGAAAGTTTAATTGATTTTAATTTTGTTAGAATATCTAACTCCGAAATAGTAAATTTTAAAAAAGTTTTAAGTATTGATTTTAAATTAACGGGAACGATGATGTTAAAATTAAAAAGTGGAAATAATACGTTTGTTTCAAGAAGATATGTAAAGAAAATCAAAGAATACTTAGGCTTGTAAGGAGGTTATTATGAAAGAAAAAGTGGAACGTTTTTGTGATAGTTTTAAAAATGGTGTTTTCTTATGGCTTGTATCTTATTTTTTATTATATGCTGTAGGGGTACATATAGGAGATAACTCATTATATAATGCAGAAATAATGAAATTATTAGATGTAAAAAATTTTTTAACACAAGTTATAATTGTTGGTGTTACATATATTGCTTTAGATTTGGCATTTTCAAAATATTTTAATAATATTGTAGAAGTAGTTAGTTTAAATGTTTCTTCTAAGAAGAAAGTTTTAAAAGATGTTATAGCAATAATTGTAATCTTATTAATAATACTTCCAACAATTGAATATATAAAAGATAACAATATTGTAAATAAAGCAATAATGAAATTAATGATAGGATTAATTATTTTTAAAACAATGATATTTTGTATGGTACAAACAGTAAAAACAGATATATATAATAAGAAGTTGCAAGAGAAAAATAAAGAATAATATAAAAAATAAAAAACACTTCAATATTATTGAAGTGTTTTTTTTATACAAAAAAGCGAACAAATGTATTGACAAAAAATGAATTAGATATATAATATCAGTAGCAAACATAAGTTTGCATTATTGATAATATAGTTTATAGGCTAATCTTTAAACCTAAATTAACTGTAAGGAGAAAAGATATTTTAATATATCTTTAAATTGGAAAATGATAAATACTTTACATATAAAAAATATGGGAATTATAGATGAAATAACATTAAATTTAAACGAAGGATTTAATGTATTGACGGGAGAAACTGGAGCGGGAAAAACTTTGATAATTGGGTCTCTTCAAATATTAGCTGGAGGTCGTTTTTCAAAAGAAATAATAAGACATGGAGAAAAATATGCTTTTGTAGAAATGTCTTTATATTTACCTAATAAAGGCTACGAAGATGATACTGTAATTGTTTCAAGAGAATTAAGCTTAAGTGGAAGAAATGTCTGTAAAATAAATGGAAGATTAGCAACTGTGAGTGAATTAAAACATTTTATGAGTGATGTTTTGGATATTCATGGCCAAAATGATAATCAATCTCTTTTAAATGTAAATACACATATTGAATTATTAGATGGATATGCGGAAAAAGAAATAAAAGAGTTAAAAGCAAAATATAAGCTTTTATATAATCAATATTTAAAAACCAAAGCAGAATTAAATAAAAACTATGGGGATGACAAGGAAAAACAAAGGAAACTCGATTTATTAAATTATCAAGTAAATGAAATTGAAATTGCTAATTTAAAAAGCGGAGAAGAAGAGGAATTAGAAGATAGAAGGAAATTAATAATGTCTGCTGAAAAAATTAGTACAAGTTTTGCGGAAGCAGAAAATCAAATTAGCAATAACGTAATGGATGGTATGAGTATTGCTTTAAAAGCAATGGAGAAAATTGAACAATATAATTCAGAATATACAAATATAATTTCAAGATTAAGAGATGCATATTATGAAATACAAGAAGTTTCCTATGATATTAGTTCTTTTTCAGAAGATATGTATTTTGATGAAGAAGAGCAAAATAAAATAGAAGAAAGATTAGATTTGATTAATTCTTTAAAGAGAAAATATGGAAATACAATCGAAGAAATTTTAGAATATAAAGAAAAAGTGAATCAGGAAATTTTTGAGATTGAAAACTTAGAAGAATATATTATAAAACTAAAGAATGAATTAAAGAAAACTGAAAAAGAAATGCTTGAGATTGCAAGAAATTTAAATATTGTAAGAACTAAATATGCAGAAAAATTAAGCAAAAGGATAAATAAAGAACTTAAAGAATTAGAAATGAAAAATGCCAGATTTGGAATATCTGTAGATTTTTCAAAAGAAAATAATTTTAATCCAAATGGATTAGATAAAATAGAGTTTGTAATTTCCACAAATGTTGGAGATGAAGCAAAATCTTTAATAAAAATAGCATCTGGTGGAGAAATGTCTAGAATAATGTTAGCAATAAAAAGTGTATTAGCAGATGTTGATCAAATACCAGTAATTGTGTTTGATGAAATAGATACTGGAATAAGCGGAATAGCAGCAAATGCAACAGGAGAAAAAATGAAAAATATTTCTAAAAATCACCAAGTAATATGTGTAACTCACTTGGCAAGTATTGCCGCTAAGGGAGAACATAACTATTTTGTTTGCAAAGAAGTTGTAAATGAAAAAACAAGAACAAAAGTAAAAGAGTTAAATGAAGAAGAAATATTAAAAGAAATTGCTAGAATTTCAAGTGGTACAATAACGGATATATCAATTAATCATGCTAGACAATTAAGGAATAGCAAAATTGCATAAATTATTGAAAAAAATATACTAAAATTTGAAAAATGTTCAAAAATTTGGTATAATAAAAGGAGCTTAACTTTTTTTGTAAGCGTTGTTGCCTTTCACATATCATAAAGTGGAAAAGGGAGGAAAGTGTGGAAAAAAACAAAAAAATGTACAAGAATTGCCCTTATGAAGATTTTGGTTTTTCTTCATGTCGGGTGTGTCCAAATTTTTCAAAATGTTCCAAGAGAAAGGGGGAGCAGATTAAGAAAAGAAAGGAAGATGATTTTAAACAATTTGTTTTAAAGGTTGAGATCATTCTTGTATTTATGCTGATTATTAGCTTATTTGTCGGCATGTTTGCTGGTTTTACTTCTTTGGCGCAGGAGCTTCCTGATGACAAGAAGACCCAGAGTGCAGAACCTGCAGAAGGTGTGGGAAGAGAACCTACTAATATCGTTCCAAATGTTCGAGATGAGATTGTGCCAGTGACTACTCCTATAGTAACAGTAGAGGCTGCTGAATTTGAAAATGCACCGGAATTCTTTGAAGGAATTGAAGTTGTTGATTTAATGAAAGCAAATCCGTTTGGTCCGTGCAAAAAGTGGATATATATAATTTCTGAAGAAGATATGGAATATATAGCCAGAGTTGTATGGGCAGAAGCTAGGGGGGAATGCCTTGAGGGGCAGGTTGCGGTTGCAGCTGTCATTTTGAACAGATATTATTCTGGTTTGGGAGTCTTTAATACATCAAGCATTTATGCTGTGGTAACACAGCCTGGTGCTTTTGCAAGTATTAGAGGAGTTGATGACGCTGATCTTGCTGAGTATCCTGATTGTATGAGAGCCGTTAGATTGGCGTGCCGTGGTTGGGATCCGACAAGAGAGACGTTTGATACTGGAGCTCTTTATTTCTTCAATCCTGATGGGGTTTATGGCTATCAGGCTAGAATCAGAACAGGCATCGTTGTACACACAATTGGTGGTCATGATTTCCATGTTGATTTTAACTGGGATGAAGTGAACAAGTAACCTCAAAAAGAAAAGTCGAAAAAGGTGGAATCACCAATTTCGACTTTTTCTTTTTTTAATAAAGGTCCAGGCACGAAGAAAAATTATACACATATACTGTATCTATAGGTATTGAATTATGGAGGTATATGGAATGATTGGATTTTCTACGTCTAGTCTTTTAATATTAAGTAATATAATATTGGGTGTCGGCTACATACAATCCGGAAATTTATTTCCGGAACCATTAACTTCTGAAGAAGAAAAAATATATTTAGAAAAAATGAAAAATGGAGATGAAAGTGCAAGGAATATCTTAATAGAAAGAAATTTAAGATTAGTTGCTCATGTTGCGAAAAAATATTCATCAACCAATGTTGAACAAGATGATTTAATTTCTATAGGAAGTATTGGTTTAATAAAAGGAATAAATAGCTTTGATATGGAAAAGAATTTTAAACTAGCAACATATATTGCTAAATGTATAGAAAATGAGATTTTAATGTATTTAAGAAGTAATAAAAAGAGAACTGGAGACGTATATTTAAATGAGCCAATAGGAAAAGATAAAGACGATAATGAAGTAACACTTCAAGAAGTGATAGAAAACAACGAAAGAAATGTTGAAGATGAAGTTGATTTAAAATTTAAAGTGAAGATGATGTATGAGAAAATGAAAAAAGTCTTAAAAGATAGAGAAAAAATAATAATTGAGTTGAGATTTGGACTTAATGGAGATAAACCAAAAACTCAAAAAGAGATTGCTAATATGATGAATATAAGTAGATCGTATGTGTCTAGAATAGAAAGTAAAGCTATATTAAAACTTGCAAAAGAAATAGAAGAATAAGAATCTAGATTTTTAAAAGAAAAGATGCTATAATTTTAAAGAATAATTTAATAGGTAAGTGAAAAAATATGTTAGAAGAATTAGAAAAATGTAATTTATGTCCTCATAAATGTAATGTTAATAGAATAAATGGTGAGATTGGTAGATGCAAAGCTGGGAGCAAAGTAAAAATTGCTTTGGCTGATTTGCACTATTTTGAAGAACCAAGTATTAGTGGTGAATTTGGCTCTGGAACAGTTTTCTTTACAGGATGCAATTTGAATTGTAAATTTTGTCAAAACTATAAGATAAGCCAAGAACAACTAGGTAGAGAAATCGAAATAAATGATCTTGCAGAAGAGTTTTTAAAATTGCAAGAAAAGAAAGCCAATAATATTAATTTAGTAACTGGAGTAATGTATATACCACAAATAATAGAAGCGATAAAAATTGCTAAGAAAAAAGGATTAACAATACCAATTGTATATAATTCAAGTGGATATGAAAACGTAGAAGCATTAAAGTTATTAAATGGATATATAGATGTTTATTTACCAGACTTAAAATATTATGATAATGAACTTGGTTTTAGATTATCTGGAATAAAGAATTATTTTGAAAATGCAAGTATCGCTATAGAAGAAATGTATAACCAAGTAGGTGAACCAAGATTTGATGAAAAAGGATTAATAACAAAAGGTGTTATTATAAGACATCTTGTTTTACCAAATCACTTGGAAAACAGCAAAAAAGTATTTTCTTGGATAAAAGAAAAGTTTAATAAAAAAGTATTAGTTAGTGTAATGGCACAATATTTCCCGTCTAACAAAGCAAAAGAAGAAAGTGATATAAATAGAAAATTAAATCAAGATGAGTATGATGAAATAGAAAGCTTTATTTTTAGCTTGGATATAGATGGTTATATGCAAGATTTAGAAGAAAATGAAGAACAATATGTACCAGATTTTGAAGGAAAAAAATAGAAAATTTTTATAATATTTATTTAATATAAGATGTATTAAATAAATAAAAAAACACAAAAAAATAAGCCCTGAAAGGCTTGGTATAACTACAGTATAGAGCACGAATTTTGTTACTAAAAAAACTCACGTACTTATCTTATTATACCATATTTTTGAAGAAAAAGCAAATATTCAAAAGGTGCGAAATAGTTAGAAAAACAGTAATAAAACCTGGATATGTGAAGTATAGAGATATAGTTATAATAATTGGAGAATATTAGATTTGAAAATGGGGCTAAAATGTGTTAAAATAAATATAGTAAAAGTTAATAAGTTTTTAATTTTCCCTGCGTAGTGCGTATAGGCAGAATTTTTAGAACCTACAAAGTTTTGGATAAGGGAGCCCGAACTCCGGATATGGCGTGTATGCTTGCATTTATGTGAGAAACCCAGGAATATTTGGGAAGGCACCCACCTGTGTGAGTACAGGTCCATAAAAATTCTTTCATCTACGGCTTAGACGTGGGGTTTTTTTTGTGCTTATGAATGTTGACATAAAACTGAAACGTGTGATATAATAGTTAATGTAAGGGAGTAATTACCATATAATTTATGGAATAAAGTCAACAATCGGAATAAAACCTGGCTTTATTTTAAAAAATGAGACTTATCTTGGAAATGTATCAAGTAAGTCGAAAATATAAAATCTTAATAATTATAGACTTATTTGGTATGACGCTAGATAGGCCTATTTTTTTATAAACAAAAACCTTATAAAATATTTTAGGAGGAATGTAGAATGATAACTTTACAACACACATTAGTAACATTAATGGGGTTAAGAGGAAACGAAAGAGAAATGGATGAAGAAATGCAATATGTGTTATTACCAGATGCAATTAGAAGATATTGTGGACCTAGACAATATAGTCACTTTGAACAAGCTTATGATGGAAGCGATGTATCTTGGTTTAAATATCCATTAGCTTTAAAAGGATTAACTAAAGAAGAAGTTGATAGATTACCAAAACATATTGTTTCTGAAATCAAAGAATGTGATTTGGGTGAGACAACAAATATAGGAGTATTTGAAGAACATAATACTCATTTGCCACCAAAATATTTTGCAGGAGTAAAAAAACATTTAACACAAGATTTTATATTTGATAGATTTGTAAGAGAAGAAATTGATTGTTCAAAAATGTATGATAAAAAATATGCTTTTAATGGTCAAGAATATGACGGAAAAGGTATAAGAGGTGTAATTGCTGATATAGAACATCATGGAGTTTATGTATTAGCATATATGTTAAATAAAGCTTATGGAATTACAGTTAATCAAGAATGGTTTGATAAACATGTAAAATCAATATTAGACGAAAAATATCCAGAAGAATTAGCTGAATCTGCATATGGATTTATGAAAATAAAACCAGAAATTAATGAAAGAATAACAAATGGAGATTGGACTCATTTAGAAGAAGGTCCGCTTCCATTAGAAAAATACATAAAAATGTATGAAGAAGTAATTAAAGAAATGCCTAAAATAGATTATGATAGAAAAGTTGCAGAAGATAGAATTGCACAAGGAAAACCAGCATTTGAAGATAAAAAAGAAATTACGACTCATGAAGAAATTGCTGAATAATAGATTTATTATTACAAAGGAAAGATAAACAATGCAGTTTATCTTTCTTTTTGGCTTAAAATATGATATAAGTATATAAAGAAAAATATGGAGTGATTAGTTTATGAAAATAAAAGAAGTTCTTTCAAATGGAATTTCAATATTAAAACAATCAAATATAGAAGATGGAACATTAAAATGCAAAATATTACTTGCAGATTTATTGGATAAATCAAAAGAATATCTAATAATTCATTCTGAAGACGATGTTGATGAAAAAATAAATGAGATATTTTTAGAAAAAATTGAAAGATTAAAAAATAATGAACCACTTCAATATATTATAAACAAGCAAGAATTCATGGGATTTGAGTTTTATGTTGATAAAAATGTTTTAATACCACAACCAGATACAGAGAAGTTGGTTGAAGAAGTAATATTGATTTCTGAAAAAATAAAAAAAGATAATAAAGATGAATTAAGAATTTTAGACATGTGCACAGGAAGTGGAGCGATTGCGATATCATTGAGTAAGCTTATAAAGAAATCTTTAGTATATGCTTCTGATATTAGTAAAAAAGCTTTAGAAATAGCAGATGAAAACTCAAATAAAAATAATTCAAATGTATTATTTTTTGAATCTAATTTGTTTAGCAAAATTCCAAAAATATATAAATTTGATATTATAGTGTCAAATCCACCTTATATTGAAACTGAAACAATAAAAACATTATCAGAAGAAGTAAAAAATGAACCAATGCTTGCTTTAGATGGTGGAAAAGATGGATTAGATTTTTATAGAAAAATAACAGAGTGTGCTAAAGAATATTTAAATAAAGATGGTTATTTAGCTTTTGAAATTGGATATAATCAAAGAATTGCTGTAGAAAATATCCTTAAAGAAAATGGTTATAAAAATGTTTATTCAAGAAAGGACCTTGGAGGAAACGACAGAATTGTTGTTGGGCAAATTTAAAAAAATTAAAGAAGGAGAATACAATGTCTTTTTCATCAGATATAAAAGAAGAATTAAGTAAAGTAAATAATTTAAAAAATAAAGATATATTAGAGGCTGAGTTTTTAGGATATATTCTTACAGGAAATACAACAAATAATGATGATATCCTAGAATTTATAACGGAAAATGAATTTAATATAGAAAGATTTTATAGAATATTATTTAATTTAGAAATTGAATATGAACCTAATATAAGAGGAAAAGTTTTTGTTGCAACAATAAATAAAACTGAAAAAGTAAATGAATTAATGCAAATAAAAATTGATGCAAATGAAGAAATTCAAAAGGCTATCGTAAAAGGGGCTTTTTTAGGTGCTGGTTCAATAACAGATCCTAATAAACAATATCATTTAGAAATTATTTTTGAAGAAAAAAATAATGCTGAATATGTTTTAAATATATGTAAAAGTTTTGGAGTATTTTTAAAAGTATTAGAACTTGAAAATAAAGTTCAATTATATATAAAAGATGGAGAAGAAATCTCAAAATTTTTAGCTTTACTAGGAGCTAACAAAGGTGTGCTTTCTTTTGAAGATGTAAGAGTAACAAAAGAAATAAAAAACAATGTAAATAGATTAGTTAATTGCGAGACTGCTAATTTAAACAAAATTGTAAACGCATCAGTAAATCAAGTTAATGATATAAAATTGATTCAAAATTTAAACAAATTTGAAGAGCTTCCAGATTATTTAAAAGAGATTGCTCTTTTAAGATTAGAAAATCCAGATGCTAGTTTAAAAGCTTTAGGAGAAATGCTAGAAAATCCAATTGGTAAATCAGGAGTAAATCATAGATTACAAAAGATTCATGATTTTGCAGAAGAGCTAAGAAAAGGTAATTAAAGGAGTATTATGGATAGATTTGGGATATATGTACATATTCCATTTTGCAAACAGAAATGTAAATATTGTGATTTTATTTCGTTTGCATGCTATGGAGAAAAATATAAAGAATATGTAGATTGTTTAATTAATGAAATAATAAATAAAAAAATAGAAAATATAAAATGTGTAAACACAATTTATATTGGTGGAGGAACTCCATCTATTTTAGAATCGAATGATGTTGTAAAAATTATAGATGCTATAAAACAAAGATTTAAAATAGAAAGTGATTGTGAAATAACTATTGAAGTTAATCCTGGCACAGTGACAAAAACAAAATTAGAAGACTATAAAAATGCTGGGATAAATAGATTAAGTATTGGGCTTCAATCTACAAGTGATAGAATATTAAAATTAATTGGAAGAATACATTCTTATGAAGAATTTTTGAATACATATAACTTAGCAAAAGAAGTTGGCTTTGAAAATATAAATGTAGATTTAATGCTTGCAATTCCGACTCAAACAGAGACAGAATTATTAGAGAGTGTACAAAAAGTTATTGATTTAAATCCAAAACATATATCTTTATATTCATTAATTCTTGAAGAAGGAACTGAACTTGAAAAAATGATATCAGAAGGAAAATATGAATTGTTATCAGAAGAACTAGAAAGAAAAATGTATTGGGATACCAAAAAACTTTTAGAATCAAATTCTTATAATCATTATGAAATATCTAATTTTTCTAAGATTGGTTATGAATCGAAACACAATAGAGATTGTTGGAATCAAGAAGAATATATTGGTTTCGGAGTTGCTGCACATTCATACTATAAAGATGTAAGATTTGCGAATATAATTTCATTAGAAAAATATATTGATAACATAAAAAACAATAATATGGAAAAAAATGTTGAGATTCATGAAGTTCAAGATAAACCTGCTAAAATGAGAGAATTTATGCTAATTGGTTTGAGACAAATTAATGGTGTAAAGATTTCAGATTTTGAAAGAAAGTTTAGAATAAATCCATTATTTTATTTTAGATTTGAAATAAGCAAATTAACTGATGAAGATTTGATTGAAGTTGATTTAGATAATATAAAATTGACTAAAAAAGGTCTAGATTTAGCTAATCAAGTTTTTGAGGAATTTATATAAAAAAATTAAGAAAAAAAGCACTTTCTAAGTGCTTTTTTTTGATCTAAAAACTCATAAAAATAAATGAATATTTTCTATTGACAAAAGCAAAATAAAGTTATATTATATTGGCAGTCAAACATCAAGTTTGCTAAAAAGAGGTGAAATGATGTCAGAAGAATTAGATAAAAGAAAGAAAAAATTACTACAAGCAATAATCGAGGAATACATTGAAACAGCTGAACCTGTAAGCTCTGGGAACTTAGTAAAACAATTAGAATGTAGTAGTGCAACAATAAGAAATGAGATGGCTGAATTAGAGAAAAATGGTTTCTTAGAAAAGCCACACACTTCTGCAGGAAGGGTACCTTCACAAAAAGGTTATAGATACTATGTTGATGAGCTAGTTAGAGATGACAAACTAACAAAAAAAGAAATGGAAATTATAAAAGATAGATTAGAAACTAAGGTAAATGCATTAGAAGATTTGACTAAAATTGCAACAACAACTTTATCTGAAATAACACATTATACTGCAATTACAATAGCACCAGATGTAAATAATCATATAATAATAGATATTAAATTTGTATTACTTGGTAGTAGAGTTTTGATGGCAGTAATTTTGACTGACTCTGGAGTAATAAGGGAATCAATAATAAAATTTGATGAAGATATAACTGGAGAACAAGTTGAAGATTTGACTAATATATTTAGAAATAAATTAGTTGGAAAACCATTAGAAGCAATGAATTCACCATTAGAAGATTTTATAATGGGAGAAATGCAAACAAGCATTAAAATAATAAAAAAAGTAATAGAAGAAATAAATAAAATTATAATAGAATCTCAACAAGTATATCTAGACGGAGCGAATAAAGTTGTAGATATGCCTGAATTTAAAAAAGTAGATGTTGCAAAAGACTTTTTAAATGTACTTGATGCAAAAGATTTAGTAGCAGATGTTTTAAATACAGGAGTTGCAGATAACATTAATATATACATAGGTGAAGAAACAGAAAAAGAACAACTAAAGAATTTTAGTATAGTTACATTTAATCACTTATTAGAAGGAAAAGATATTGGAACTATAGGTATTATAGGACCAACTAGAATGGATTACTCAAAAGTAATCTCAGTAATGAAATATATAAGCAAAAAAATTAATGACGATTTTAAAAATGGAAAATTTTAAGAAAGTGAGGAATGGATTTGGAAAACGAAGAAAAAATTGTAAATGAAGAAGTTGAAAACACAGTAGAGGTTAAAAACAATTCAGAAGAATTAAATAAATTAAAAGAAGAATATAATGAATTAGATGACAGATATAAAAGAATGTTTGCTGAATTTGAAAATTACAAAAAAAGAAGTCAAAAAGAAAAAGAAGGAATATATGGAATGATTACAGGAGATGTTGTAGCAACAATGTTACCTGTAATGGACAATTTACAAAAAGCAGCTGAAGCAAAAACAGAAGATACAGGATACCAAGAAGGTGTAAAACTTGTGTATAGACAATTCGCTGAAGGATTAAAAAGTTTAGGATTAGAAGAAATTGAAACAGTAGGAAAAAGATTTGATCCTGAATTTCATGAAGCTGTTAGTCATGTTCAAGATGACACAAAAGGAGAACAAGAAATTGTTCAAGAATATAGAAAAGGCTACAAAATAGGAAATAAAGTTGTAAGACATTCTATGGTTATAGTAGCTAATTAATTTCGTTATTAATTTTATTTATTTTCAATAAATAACCTTTAAATAAAAGAGAATTATTTGAAAATAAATATGCAAGATTGGCAAATAATGAAATTTGCTGATTAAGCTTTAATATAGATGCAAACTAAAGAAAAAAATAAAAGAAATATAAAAGAGTTAATAATTTTAAAGAAAATAAAGGGAGGAATTTTCAAAATGGGAAAAATTATTGGTATTGACTTAGGAACAACAAACTCTTGCGTTTCAGTTATGGAAGGTGGAGAAGCAGTTGTAATTCCTAACGCAGAAGGAAACAGAACAACACCATCAGTTGTAGCTTTTTCTAAAAATGGAGAAAGATTAGTAGGACAAATTGCTAAAAGACAAGCAGTTACAAATCCAGACAACACAGTAATTTCTATTAAAAGAAAAATGGGAACAAATGAAAAAGTAAAAATAGAAGGAGATGAATTCTCTCCACAAGAAATATCTGCAATGATATTACAAAAATTAAAATCAGATGCTGAAAATTATTTAGGAACAACAGTTACACAAGCTGTTATTACAGTTCCTGCATATTTCTCAGACAGCCAAAGACAAGCAACAAAAGATGCTGGTAAAATTGCTGGACTTGAAGTTTTAAGAATTATCAACGAACCAACAGCTGCAGCACTTGCTTATGGTATGGATAAAGAAGATCAAGATCAAAAAATTATGATTTATGACTTAGGTGGTGGAACATTCGACGTATCTATATTAGATATCGGTGATGGAGTTTTTGAAGTATTATCAACAAACGGAAATACACACTTAGGTGGAGATGATTTCGATGAAGCTATTATGGATTACTTAGTAAGCGAATTCAAAAGATCTCAAGCTATAGATTTAAAAAATGACAAAATGGCTATGCAAAGATTAAAAGAAGCTGCTGAAAAAGCTAAAATTGAGCTTTCAGGAATGCAACAAACACAAATTAACTTACCATTCATTACAGCTGATGCTACAGGACCAAAACACTTAGATGTTACATTAACAAGAGCAAAATTTGAAGAATTAATTGGAAAATTAGTTGAAGAAACAAGAATTCCAGTTGAACAAGCTATGAAAGATGCTGGAGTAACAGCTTCAGATATTCATAAAGTATTATTAGTTGGTGGATCAACAAGAGTTCCATGTGTACAAGAAATGGTTAAGAAAATAGTTGGAAAAGATCCAGATAAAGGAATCAACCCAGATGAATGCGTTGCTATAGGAGCTGCTATTCAAGGTGGTGTATTATCAGGAGATGTTAAAGACTTAGTATTATTAGACGTAACACCATTATCATTAGGTATTGAAACATATGGTGGAGTATTTACAAAATTAATCGAAAGAAATACTACAATACCAACTAAAAAATCACAAGTATTCTCTACAGCAGGAGATGGTCAAACATCTGTTGAAGTTCACGTATTACAAGGTGAAAGAGAAATGGCTGCATACAACAAAACATTAGGAAGATTCCAATTAACAGGAATTCCACCAGCACCAAGAGGAGTACCTCAAATCGAAGTAACATTTGATATAGATGCTAATGGTATAGTTCACGTATCAGCTAAAGATCAAGCTACTGGAAATGAACAAAAAGTTTCTATAACAGCTAGCACAAATCTTTCAGAAGATGATATCAATCAAGCTATCAAAGATGCTGAAGCACATGCTGCTGAAGATAAAAAGAGAAAAGAAGAAATTGAAGTTAGAAATAATGCTGAAAGTTTAGTTTACAATAGCCAAAAAACTTTAGACGAATTAGGTGATAAAGTAAGTGGTGAAGAAAAAGCTAAAGTTGAAGCAGAAGTAGAAAATGTAAGAAAATCTTTAGAAGGAACAAATGTAGATGCAATCAAAGATGCTACAGAAAAATTAACTAAAGTATTCTACGAATTATCAGAAAAATTATATTCTGCACAAGCTGCTCAAAACAATGCAACAGCTGATGCAACTGACAATGGAGAAGCAAAAGAAGGTACAGTATATGATGCTGATTACAAAGTTGAAGAAGACGGAAATGATGATAATAAATAGTCTTTAAAAAATGGTTATAAAAGAGGTCAGAAAATAAGCTCTGACCTCTATATAGCTATTTTAATAGGTATAATTATAAAAAAGATAAATATAGTGTAGAAATAAACAAAAAATATTTATTGATACATTTTAGGAGGAAACAGTAGTAATGGCACAAAAACGTGATTATTATGAAGTATTAGGTGTAGGAAAAAATGCAACAGATGATGAACTAAAAAAAGCATTTAGAAAACTTGCCAAAAAATATCATCCAGATGCAAATTTAGATAATAAAGAAGAAGCAGAAAAGAAATTCAAAGAAGTAAATGAAGCGTATGAAATTCTTTCGGATAAACAAAAACGACAAATGTATGATCAATTTGGATTTGATGGACCTCAAGGATTTAACGGTGGTCAAGGTGGTTATTATTCTTATGGGTCTGGATTTGATGGTTTTGGTGGATTTTCTGATTTTGGAGACTTTGGAGATTTAGGAGATATTTTCTCATCATTCTTTGGTGGAGGAGCTTCAAGAACTAAGACTTCAACTTATGCAAGAAAAGGTGCTGATTTAAAAGTTAATTTAGATATAACATTTGAAGAAGCCTATTCGGGTGTAGAAAAAGAAATAAGCATAAATAGAAATGAAAATTGTTCACATTGTAATGGAACTGGAGCTAAAAGAGGAACAAGTCCAGAAAAATGTTCTGTATGTAATGGAACAGGAAAAATCAAACAAGTTGTTACAACACCATTCGGTCAAATGGCTACACAAAAAATATGTACACAATGTGGTGGAGATGGAAAGATAATAAAAGAACCATGTCCAGAATGTAAAGGAAAAGGAATTAACAAAAAATCAATTAAACTTAAAGTAAAAATTCCAGAAGGAATTGATGAAGGTCAAACAATAGTGCTTAAAGGTGAAGGTGAAGTAGGTGCAAATGGTGGACCAAAAGGTGATTTGTATATTGTAATTCATATAAGAAGACATTCAATATATACAAGAAAAGCAGAACATGTTTTGTGTGATATTCCAATAACAATTACTGGGGCAACTTTAGGAACAGAAATTGAGGTTCCAATGGTAGATGGAACAAAAGAAATTTATAGAATTCCTGAAGGAACACAAACTGGAACTAAATTCACAATAAAAAATAAAGGTTTCAAATCTGTAAATGGAAATTGGAGAGGTGATTTTGTATTCACTGTAGTTGTTCAAACACCTAAAAAATTAACTAAAGAACAAAGAGATTTATTAGTTGAACTTGCAAAAACAATGAATGAACAACCACCAATTAAGAAAAAAGGTATATTTGGATAAAAAATATTTTGAGACGGAGAAAAAAGAGGATTTTTTCTCCGTTTTTATTTATTTAAAAACATGCAAAAGCTAGCAATAGTTTACTTTTAGGCATTTTTGTGATATAATTAATGTAACTTTTTTTAAGAAAGGATGGTGTGCAGTTTAACTTTTTATTTTACAATAACAAGGAGGGACATGATGATAATTAAAAAGGAAACAAAAAACGAAAAAGACAAACGGCTGTTAGGATCGTTAAGCCCAATCTTTCATGAGACGTTAAAGTCTTTGTGGAAAAAAACGATCGACTATATCCAAGACTTTGGATGGATAAATCCAGATGAACCAAATTATATCTACCCTGACATCTACAGCGTTGCTCATCAGTACTACAGATATTTGCGTGCTGTTGACACTTCTGAATGGGATGAGAGGGAACAGGAGATTTGGCGCATGTTTTTGGATTGTCATCCCGCAATTATCAAGAGGCGCAAAAGATTAAGAGCATCTCTGGACTTTGCAGAAAAGCTTAATATGCTTAACCTGAATATTGGTATTTGGGCCATTTACGAATGGTTTCCGAGTTGCAATTTAGGTTTTTCGTACATTATGAATGTAAAGGGGTTAATCTCTGATTATACGAAAAGCCTTCTGAAGTGTGTTGAGCAAGCTGTAGATGGAGATGGCGTTACTGCGACTCCTGTGATGTATGATCGCATCAGAGGCAGAATTGTCTTAGAGACTTGTAAAGGTGATCCTACAGAACAGTTGATGAAAATTGCGCAATTGTACGTCAATATCTTAACTAACCCGTTTTCTAAAGAGTTCCAAGCATTCAAAAAATGGGTACAAACCGATACGCATCAGTATGGTGGATGTGAAATTCCACGTGAAAGAATTCTGAAGCTCCTTAATGAAATTGAAGATGAAAATCTCAATCTGGTAGAAACCAGAAATTATATCACTAAGGATGCTGGGCATAGGGCTTTCCATATAATTCTGTCATATTTGTCGGATAGTACGGGCCTTATGCATACCGAAATTCAGATTGTTGATCGAATAACTGCTGCGAGGGATGAAGGTGTTTGTTATACAGGTAACTACTGTAGTGAGGACCAAAAAATTCCAAACAGACAGCAGGCCCACGATGTGTACAAAGAATTTAGAAATGCTTGGGCTGCAGAAACTTTTGTGGAAGGACTGCAGAACATAAGGCTGTATGGCTTCGTTTCCGATGAAGAAGGCAATTTCAATGATGATGCAGGTATCGTCAAAGATCGCCCGTTCGGCAAACGTTTGGCTGATAAGCACAGCATTCCTAGAAGTTAGTATACTGATTTCTAAAAAAAGAAGCTCCCTGGAAATTTCCAGGGAGTGATTTTTTTGTATAAATTAAGATGATTTATTATTTAATTTTATTGCATAAATCTAGCTAAAATGATAAAATCACAACAAACATATATTTGTTATACAAAGGAGAAAAATGTATGGAGAAAGAATATGCATTAGTTTTAGCTGGAGGTGGAACCAGAGGTTCTTATCAAGTTGGTGCTTGGAAGGCTTTAAAAGATTTGGGAATAAAAGTAAAAGCAGTAATGGGAACTTCTATTGGTTCTTTAAATGGTGCTTTAATTCTTCAAGATGATGTCGATTTGATGATAGAATTGTATCAAAATTTAGAATTAAAAGATATGATGGAAATAAATGAAAAAGTTGATACCAGCAAAAATTTATTTGACATAAAAAATCTTAAACCATTAATTAAAGAATATAGAACTCAAAAAGGGATAAATAATAAACCGTTAAGGGATACTATTGAAAAATATATAGATTTGAAAAAGATTTACAAATCAAAAATGGATTTCGGATTAGTCACATATTCTGTTGATAATGAGGCTCCTTTACAATTATATAAAGAACAAATTCCTAAAGATGAGTTTGTTGATTTTCTTCTAGCAAGTTCTTGTCTTCCAATTTTTAAAAATCAAAAGATTGGAAATTTCCAATTTGTAGATGGTGCATTTTATGATAATATTCCGATAAATATGGCTATAGAAAAAGGCTATAAAGATATTATAGTAATAGATATAAATGGAACAGGATTTAATAGAAGATTAGCAGATAAAAATATATATTTAAAAGTAATTTCGCCAAATGAAAATTTAGGTGGAACAATGAATTTTAATAAAGATAGAATGAACAATAATATTGCACTTGGATATCTAGATACAATGAGAAGTTTTAATAAAATGCAAGGGCATATTTATTATTTTTATTCAAGTGAATTTAATAGAATGCTTGAGGTATTTAATCTGCAAACAATATATGGATTAGAAAATGCTGCTAAAATTTATGGATTAAATAAATATAAACCATATAAATTTGAGGAATTTATTGAAGAATTGATGCAAAAACATAATGAAGCAAAAGAAAAATATAAACAATTACAACATTTATCAGAAGAAAAAAATATAGCGAAATTAAAATCTAATGTTGAAACAATGTTTAAGGAAAAACTTGGAATATGTTTTGTAACGGATGTGTATTTAGATAAACCAATGTCTAAAAGATTCGATTATTTAAGATATTTCATACAAGATTATGTGGATTCTGTATCTGCTTTATTAGAATTAGAAAATTATATAAAATAGATTTAAAAACGAAAATGGAGAGGATAACTTGGAGCTAAGAGGGCAAATAGAAGAAATTATATATCAAAACGAATCAAATAGTTATACAATCGCAGTATTCTCTACTGAAGAAGAACAAACAATCTTAACAGTAGTTGGATATTTGCCTTTTATTGCTACTGGAGATTCTCTAAAAATAAAGGGTAAAATGGTTGTTCATCAAGACTATGGAGAACAATTTAAAATTGATACTTTTGAAAAATTAATGCCGCAAACCGCTGCAGCACTTGAGAAATATTTGGCAAGTGGAACAATTAAAGGGATTGGTCCTGCAACTGCTAGAAAAATTATTGATAAATTTGGTGAAGAAACTTTAACAATATTTAAGTTCGAACCAATGCGTTTAGCAGAAATAAAAGGGATATCAAAAGATAAAGCTTACGAAATTGGTGAAGAATTTAACGAAAAATGGGAAGTTTGGCAAATTGTAAGTTTTCTTGAAGAGTTTGGAATTGGAGCTAATAATAGTAAAAAAGTATATGATGCTTTAGGAGCTAATGCGGTTGAAAAGATTCAAGAAAATCCATATGTTTTAGTAGATATTGTATATGGTGTAAATTTTAATAATATAGATAAAATTGCTATGCAAATAGGAATTCCTATGGATAGTGATCATAGAATAAAAAGTGGTATAAAATATGCATTGCTTGTTGCAAGTTATAATGGACATACGTGTGTTTTAAAACAAAACTTGATTGACTATGTAAAAAATGTACTAGAAGTTGATGAAGAAAGAATTGAAGATAATTTAATTAATTTAAATGTGAGTTCAAAAATACATATTGTTGTTGAAAATCATGAAGAATATGTATTTTTAGAAGAATTATATAAAGCAGAAAAATATATTGCGCAAAGACTTGTGACTTTAAGAGATTGTGATAATGTTAAATATATTAGAAATTTTGACAATGAAATAAAAAAACATGAAGAAAAAATAGATATTGAACTTTCAGAAAAACAATTTGATGCAGTAAGACAAATAAATGAAAATAATGTATGTATAATAACTGGTGGACCTGGTACAGGGAAAACAACAATTATAAGATGTGTATTAGAATTATATAAGTCTCATAAAAAGAAAGTTGTTCTTTGTGCGCCAACGGGAAGAGCAGCAAAAAGAATGAGTGAAGCAACAGGAGAAGATGCTAAAACAATACATAGATTATTAGAAATTGGAAAATTTGAAGAGGATAAACTAGGAAGTGTAGATACTGATGTTGCACCAGTTGATGCTGATGTTTTAGTTGTTGATGAAATGTCAATGGTTGATGTCTTTTTAATGAATTATTTAGTAAAAGCATTATTTCTAGGAACAAAAGTAATTTTTGTTGGGGATCCAAATCAATTGCCTTCAGTAGGACCAGGATGCGTTTTAAAGGATTTAATTGATTCTGGTGAATTTGCTACAGTACACTTAGATAAAATTTTTAGACAAGCTGCAAAAAGTAAAATAATAGTTAATGCACATAATGTTAATAATGGCGTGAATTTTATTGGAAATAAATCCTATGGAGATGATTCAGAAAATGATTTCTTTTATATAAATGAGGCAAATCAAGATAAAATGCTTTATCAAGTTTTATCTTTAAGCAAAGAGAGATTAAAAAACTATGGAGATTATGAATTCTTTAAAAATATTCAAGTTTTGACTCCTACTAAAAAAGGAAAAATGGGAACTAAAGAATTAAATAAATCTCTACAAGAAGCCTTGAATCCAAAAGTAGATGAAATATTAGAAAAAAATTATGGTGAAATAATTTTTAGAGAAGGCGATAGAGTAATGCAAATCAAAAACAATTATGATATTTATTGGGAAAAGGGAAGTAGAAATGATTTGCGTACTTATGAATCTGGAACAGGTGTATTTAATGGCGAAATTGGAAGAATAGGAAAAATAAGCACTGAAGAAAGACAAATACAAGTAGAATTTGATGATGGAAAAGTAACTTGGTATGCTTTTTCAGAATTAGATCAATTAGAGCATGCCTATGCAATAACTATTCATAAAGCACAAGGTAGTGAGTTTGATGTTGTCATATTAGTAGTACCTCAATCTTCAAATATGCTACTTACAAGAAATCTGTTGTATACAGGAATTACGAGAGCGAAAAAACTTTTGATTGTAATTGGAAATAAAAATTTAATTGAATTTATGATTAATAATTGTGACACTAAAAAAAGAAATACAGGATTAAGACTTAAATTTGAAAATATTGATTAAACTCTTATAAAAAATATAAGAGTTTTTTTTATAAGAGGGTATGTTGACATAATTTGACTTTGGCGTAAATTAATGATATAATACAAACGATGGTTTTTATAGTGGAATTGTCATTTTAATATAGAGTACACCAAGAGAACGGTAGGAAAATATTAAAAATTATGACAATTGGTACGAAAGATAAAAACTATCCCATTGGCAGGAGGACGTACATTATGGTTAAAGACGGAAATGGGATTTTTGTTTTAGTGGATTTCTTTACTGAAACAGTTGCAGTATTACCAACTGGTTACGATGATTTTGAAGAACTTGTAAAATATATAACAATTGATACAAGTGGCAATGCTTCTAAATTGTGCTTTTGTGAGAGAAGTGATAATCACTTAATTCAAACCTTAGATTTTTATCAAGGACATAAAGTTGGATCAGAGATTTCTTATACAGAATATGTATTGGTATCTTGGGGGAAAATTAATATTGAAATTACTTTGACAAATGGAGAAGTTATTGAATTTCAAACTGCATACGACAGATTCTGGTTGGATACAAACAGCGAAAATTTAAAAGTAATAACATATGAAGAAATTCATAAAGGGAAACCTGGACTAAGATAGTCCGGGTTTTTTTGTTTAAAAAAATGTTGATAAAAAGTGATATTTAGCAGTTTTTGGAAATAAAAAATAGATAGGAAATTAAGTTATCAAAAACTGTCGAAATGCTCTAAAAATATGACAAAACTAGTGTTTTTTCTTCGAAGGGAATTTTGAATAAAATTAGAATATTAATATATCAAAAGATAAAAGGAGGTAATATAAAAATGAATGTAAAACATTTTATTGAGGAAAAGGTATTACTTTTTGAATTTACAGAAGAATTGGATCATCACGCTTCAGAAAGATTAAGAAAAAGGAGTGATTATGAAATTCAAAGGTTTATGCCAAAAAAAGTTGTTATGGATTTTAAAAGAGTAAATTTTATGGATAGTGCAGGAGTTGGTTTGATTATAGGTAGATATAAATCAGCGAATTGTTATGGAGGAACATTAGAACTTATGAATGTTAATAATAAAATTAAAAGAATTTTTGAAATGGCAGGAGTTTTAAAAATTGTTCCAATAGTTCAAAGTTTATAAAAAGGAGTGTATAAAAAATGAATAGAAATATAAAAAATGAAATGAAAATAGAATTTTTAAGTCGATCAGCAAATGAAGCATTTGCAAGAATTTCCGTTGCAGCATTTGCATCACAATTAGATCCAACAATAGAGGAGATTGCAGATATTAAAACTTCTGTATCAGAAGCGGTTACAAATTCAATAATACATGCTTATCCCAATAAGGATGGTTTAGTAAAATTAAGGGCTGTTTTATATGACGATGAAATAGAAATTGAAGTTTCAGATACTGGAGAAGGTATTGAAAATGTGGAAGAGGCAAAAGTTCCATTGTTTACAACTAAAGGTAATTTAGAAAGATCAGGGATGGGGTTTACCATTATGGAAAATTTTATGGATGAACTAAAAGTAGAATCTATATTAGGTCTTGGTACAAAAGTAACTATGAATAAAAAAATAAAGAGAAATAAAGAACTTGAAAATAATACATATTAGGAGGCTAAAATGCAAGAAAGAGAAAAATCTCTTATTGCAGAAGCACAGCAAGGTGATAAAGAAAAATTAGCACAAATTTTAGAGGAAAATAAACGGTCTTATATGGAGTATAGTAAAAAGATTTTTAGGAAGAGGATATGAAGCAGATGATTTATATCAAATTGCATGCATAGGTTTTATTGAAGCGATAAAGAGATTTAAATTTGAATTTAATGTGGAATTATCTACTTACTCAGTACAATATATGATTGGTGAAATAAAGAAGTTTTTAAGAGATGATGGAATAATAAGAATTAGCAGAAGTGTTAAAGAATTGGGGATAAAGATAAAAGAGTTAGATAGAATATATATTGCAAAGACAGGAGAGTCATTATGTGTGAGTAGACTATCAAAAATTTTAGAATTACCAGAAGAGAATATATATATTGCTATGGAGGCATCTCAGACAGTTGAATCTATAAATGAGAAAATTGGAACAGATGGAAAAGAGTTAATTGAAACTTTGAAATCTGAAGAGGATGAAGAAGCAAAAATTGTAAATAAAATTACGATTTCAGAAATGATAGGGAATTTAAATTTTAGAGATAGAGAAATTATAAAATTAAGATATTTTAAAGATAAAACACAAAGTCAAGTTGCAAGGATTTTAGGAATTTCTCAAGTACATGTTTCAAGAATTGAAAAGAGAATACTAAATGATTTTAGAACAATTTTGATGGCTTAAAAAGAGAAAGGAATTTGTTTTCTTGAAAAAAATAATATTTTATTTTGTATTTGTAATTATTTTAATTTTTACAATGCCGATTGTTTTTACAAATAAATTTGAAACAAAAGAAGTTTCTTCACAAAACATAATAGAAGAAAATTTAGGTGATTATATGGTTATAAAATTATTATTAAGTGAAACAGGAAAAGTAGAAGAGCTAGACTTGGATGTTTATTTAATTGGTGTTGTTGCAAGTGAAATGCCAGCAAGCTTTGAAAAAGAAGCATTAAAAGCACAGGCAATTGTGGCTAGAACATATACTATTTATCAAATGAAAAATAGTAAAAAACATGAAAATGCTGATATATGTGATAGTCCTTTTTGCTGTCAAGCTTGGATATCAAAAGAAAATAGATTTGCAAGATGGGAAGATGAAAAGGAAATCGAATACTGGAATAAAATTACAGAAGCTGTAAGAGAAACTAATGGGAAAATTATTAAATATAATAATGAACCAATAAATGCATTTTTTCACAGCAATAGTGGTGGAAAAACAGAACTTGCAATAAATGTGTGGGGTGGTAATTTACCATATTTACAAAGTGTTGAAACAAATGGAGAAGATGCTTATACATCGTATAATTCTATTTTAGAAATATCAAAAGATGATTTAATAAAAAAGATGTTAGAGAAAGATTCTGAATTTCAAATTAATTTTAAAGAAGTGGATTGTATAAAAATATTAGAATATACAGAAGGAGGTAGAGTGCAAAAAATTAAAATTGGCAATAAAACTTTAAGTGGAACAGATTGTCGTAAAATATTTGAATTAAAATCAGCAAAATTTATGGTTGAAATTTTAGAAGATAGAATAAAATTTTTAGTCACAGGATATGGTCATGGCGTTGGACTTAGTCAATGTGGAAGTGATTTACTAGCAAAACAAGGAATGTCTTGTGAAGAAATAATAAAATATTATTACAAGGATGTAGTAATTAGTGAATAATCTTCAAAAAAATGCAAATAATTATAATACTTATTTACTAAATTTGGAGGTTAAAATGGGAAGAAGAGATTTTTATGAGCAAGAAAAAATAAAGAAAACAATTTATATTTTGGGTATAACAATAATATTGTCTATTGTTATATTTTTAACAGTACTAGTTATGCATAATAAAAAATTAGAAAAAGAAGCAAATTTAAATTTGGAAAAACTTGGGAAAGTTGAAGAATTAGTTGAAAATGATATATTAGAAGAAACTAGTTCAACAAGTGATTTGAGCATGAAAAATGCGATTGATAAAAGAAGTTCATCAAGTGTAAATACCATAAGTAAAAAAGTTCCAAAAAATGAACCAGTAAAGTCTGTAGTAGAGAATAAAACGACAAATACAGCAAGTAAAAAAACACAAAATGTAATTGAGAATAAAATAGAAAAACAAGAAGTTAAACCATTGGAATTTTCAGCGCCAGTTGCTGGAGAGATAACAAAAGATTTTGCAACTGATACTTTAATATATTCAAAGACACTTGAAGAATGGACAACCCATTCTGGAATTGATATTAAAGCTGAAAAAATGAGCGTTGTAATGGCTGCAGAAGCAGGAAAAATAGAAAGTATAAAAAATGATCCAAGATATGGATTAACGATAACAATTGCTCATCAAGATGGATTTAAAACGGTTTATTCTAATCTTTTATCAACAGAATTTGTAAAAGAGTCTGATGAAGTTGAAAAAGGACAAACAATAGGTACTGTTGGTGAAACAGCAAGTTTTGAAGTTGCTGATGAACCACACCTGCATTTTGAAATGTATAAAGATGGAGATTGTGTTAATCCAACAATATATTTAAAATAATAAATATTATAAGAAATCGTCTATATAAAATAAATTATATTAACTTAAAAAGTAATATGATTTGTTGATTAGGGCGATTTTTTTATACAAAAATGCCAATAAATAATATTGAAAAAATATAATTGATATGGTATAAATATAGATAGAGTTTATAAAGAAAAGAAGAGGAAATTGAAATGAGTAAAAAAAGAAAAGTATTATCAAAAATATTAGCGGGAGTTGCATTAGGAATAATGTTATTTTCAAGTTTTGCAACATTAATAATATATTTAGTAGCAATGGTGTAATAGCTAAGTAAAAAGATTGGAGTATAAATATGATAGAAAATATATTTAAAAGTTTCTATGATACAAAAATAGTTGGAAATTTAAATAACATTGGACCATTTACATTTATTTCTATGTTATTTGATGTAATAATAGTTTTATTTTTAATGTATAAAGCTTATGAAATGTTAAAAGGAACTAGAGCTTTGCAATTATTAAAAGGTATTTTGGTTTTAGTTGTAATAACATTTTTAAGTGATTTTTTTGAATTAACAATATTAAATTATATATTAACTTCTGTGATGTCTTATGGAGTTATAATGCTTATTATAGTATTCCAACCAGAGTTAAGAAGAGCATTAGAACAATTAGGAACAACAAATAAATTAACTAGAATTTTAGGAATGGATCAAGATTTAAACGCAAAGAGAAAAGAAAATGTTTATAAAGTTGCTATAGCAGCAGTTGAGCTTGCTAAGCAAAAAAAAGGAGCATTAATTGTACTTGAAAGAGATATAAAAATTCAGGATATAATTTCAACTGGAATTATAATGAACTCAGAAATATCTCCACAATTATTAGTTAATATATTTGAACCTAATACACCACTACATGATGGAGCAGTAGTAATAAGTGATAATAAAATTGCAGCAGCATCATGTATGCTTCCACTTGCTGATGATAAAGATATTGCAAGAGAATTAGGTACAAGACATAGAGCTGCAATAGGAGTTTCAAAAGAATCAGATGCAATAGTAGTTGTTGTTTCTGAAGAAACAGGAAGAATGTCAATTGCAAAAGAAGGTACGTTAATAGCAGATGTAAGAGAAGATGTATTAAAGAAAATTTTGATAAAAAATCTTATCAAAGAACCAATTCATACTACAAAATTAAAAAAAGCAGAGGATGTAAAATAATATTAAAGAGTCGCAAGAAGCGACTCTTTTTACATTCAAATTTGAAAAAAAAGGCTAAATGTGGTATAATTATAAGTAATATATTTGCGATTTAGCAAATTTGGAAGACTCGACTAAATTGCTAAAAGAGATTGGAGATTTGCATTATGAAGAGAATTGACAGCGAGGCTAAAATCTGGACTTTAGAGGTAGTTTGCAACGGAAGAAAAGAAGAAAACTTTCTTCCTTGTGGTCAGGCATGGGAAGTGGCTGAAGAAGATATCGTAGTTCGTAAAGAATGGTACTGGGATAGTGAAATTGAAATTTTCGGTTTTATCTGCCCTGACTGCGGTACATTCACTCAGTTTGAGAAAACTAGCCTTATTCCGGAATATATCAAAAATCGTTGCTTGATCAAATACCGAATGGAACAGGAAAAGGCCGCAAAAAGCAGAAAAAAAGTGCGCTCTATCTTAGAAAAGATTTTTAAAAGACAGAGAGCTGTCGAGAACTAAAAAAGGGGACCGATAGGTCCCTCTTTAATTTTATATAAATTTATATATTGCTTCTGCAAAAGCTCCTTCTGAAACATTAGATTTTGTTATGTATTTTGCTACTTCTTTTAATGGGTCATAAGAACTATTGACTGCTATTCCGATTCCGGAATCTCTTATCATTTCATAATCGTTAACATTATCTCCAATTGCCATGATTTCTTTTTTGTTAATTTTTAAATAATTTGATAAGAATTTTAATGCTTCGTTTTTATTTATGTTTGTTGGAGAAATATTTAAATATTCATAATCTTTATCTATTATTTCATCTCTATATTTACCCCTTTTATTTATATAAGAAAAATCAATATTTTTATTTATTGATAATAAGTTTTTGAATTCGGTAAGTTCATTTTTTTCAGTAGAAATAACCATTGAAAAAACACTAGAGTTAGAGGTTTCGATATATTTTAAGATATCTTTAACTATTTTGAACTTTAAGGTGGTATTAGAATTTTGGGATTTTAATACATAATTTCTTAAATCCATAAATTCTAATTTCTCGGATATAATTTCATTTTCTGTATATAAATGAATGTGAAAATTAAATCGTTTAGCAAGGGTACAAACGAATAATAAATCTTCATAACTTAATGTGTTTCTTAAAATTTCTTCTCCGGTTTGCAAATTTATTATTTGAGTTCCATTTCCAAAGATACCAAAAGAAGCATTAAATTGTTCGCAAACCTTTTTAGAAACAGAATAAGATTTTCCAGTACAAATTGCAAATTTAATGTTTTTGTTATGAAGTTGCTTGATGGCGTCAAAGTTCTTTTCATTTATTTTGTTGTTTTTGTCTATAATAGTACCATCTAAATCACTAGCTACTAATTTTATGCTCATTTTTACATCCTTTAACCAAATACTTTTGGAAATTTTTTTGATTTTATCATAATATATTAAATAAATCAAACGAAGTGGTGATGAGATATTGAAAATCTTGTGAAATATTAAAAAATATGGTATTATAGAAAAGTAGAGAAAATAAAAAAAGTTGGAGATTATATGAGAAATATAAAATTAATAATTGAATATGATGGAAAACAATTTAATGGTTGGCAAAAACAACCAACTAAATTAAATATACAAGGAGAAATAGAAAGAGCTATTGGAGAGATAACAGGAGAGGAAATAGATTTAACTGCTTCAGGAAGAACTGATGCAGGAGTACATAGTTTAGGTCAAACTGCAAACTTTAAAACAAATAGCAATATTCCAATTGAAAAATTTGCAATAGCTATAAATTCTAAATTAAAAAGAAGTATAGTTATAAAAAGTGCAGAAGAAGTAGATGAAAGATTTCATAGTAGATATTCTGTAAAATCAAAGAGATATAGATATACAATAAACAATTCTGAAATGGGAACAGCACTTTTTAGAGATATGGAATATCATTTTCCAATGAAACTGGATGTGGAAAAAATGAAAGAAGCTGCAAAGTATTTTGAAGGTGAACATGATTTTAAAGCTTTTAAAGCAAGTGGTACAAGCAGTAAAAGTAGTGTAAGAATAATATATAAAGCAGAAGTTTTAAAAGAAGGAGATAGAATATATATTGATCTTACAGGAAATGGATTTTTATATAATATGGTAAGAATAATTTCAGGAACACTTTTAGATGTTGGAATTGGAAAAATAAAACCGGAAGAAATAACTGAAATTATAGAATCAAAACAAAGAACAAGAGCAGGAAAAACTTTGCCTGCACATGGATTATGTTTAATGGAAGTAAATTATTAAAATTAACAAATTTGAAATTAGTAGAATATTATATATTAATACTAAAATTGGAGGTATTTGATATATGAATGTTTTACTAATTTTTTTTGCAATTCCTTTAGCAGTAATAATTTTAGCAGCAATACTAGAAACTTTTGTGCATTGCCCGTTTAAAGTAGCAGGAATATTTTTTGCTATTTTTTTAGTAGTTGCATTTGCACTTGGAGGAACAGCTACATTAATTGTTGCTGCAATAATATATACTCTTATTGCATTTTTTACTGCTGCCATAGTGAGACTTTTAATAAACAGAATGTGCACAAGATGTGAAGATGAAAGAACAAGATGTGGATTTTGTAGAGATGAATGCTATGCATGTCAATCAGGAAATACTTTTAGAATGAATAATGAATTTAATACTTTGAGAACTTTAAATGAGTTTAATACAGGTAATAGTTTTTATAATGAAGATATAAATCAATTGGCAAGAGAAAATCAAAATAATATTTTAAGTACAAATAATACCTGCAGAAGAAGTAGATAATAAAATAAGAAGAATGAGCTTTTTTAAAGTTCATTCTTTTTTAGATAATTTTAATATTCACCGGGTTGAAATGAAAAAAGAGGCATGATATAATTTGAATGTAAAAAGATAGAGGTGGTTAAAATTAAGGTAGCAATAATTTCAGATATTCATGGAAATAGTGTGGCACTTGAAGAAGTGTTGAAAGACGCAAAAAATAATAATGTAGATGATTACATATTTTCAGGAGATTTAGTAAATGATTTGCCTTTTGGAAATGAAACTTTAGAAATAGTGAAAAATACAAGTGATAAAGTTTTAAAGGGAAATAAAGAACAATATTTGATTGAATACGAAGAAGAAAAATATTCTTGGGAAAATATTCAATTTAATAATACAAGATTCATGTATAATGAATTAACTGAAGAAAATAGAGAATATATAAAGAATTTACCACATTCAATTACTGTAGAGTATGATGGTGTAAAATTATTAGTTGTACATGCTTCTCCAAAATCTGTTGAAGAATTACTTAATCAATGGAATGTTGAACTTATTCAAAAATATGTGGATGAACTTGAAGCGGATTGTTTAATATTTGGACATACTCATGAAAAAATGTGGTATGAAGAAATAAAAGGCAAACTTGTTATAAATGCAGGATGTGCTGGTGTGTCACCATATTATGTTGGTAAAGCAGAATATGTTATATTAACAATAGAAAATGGAAAAATAGAGAATATTGATTTAAGACTTGTTGATTATGATATTGAAAAAGTAAAACAAAAAATAATAGAAAGTGGAATATTAAATGAAGATAAAGTTTTAATGAATTTAACTTTCTGTGGAATGAATGGGAATGGACTAGCAAGACATAATTTCTTTAAAGAAGCAAAAATGTTACAACTTGAAAGATATGGTAAATGGTATCAAGATGAAGCAAAAGGCATATATCAATATTTTAAATTATATGATGATGATATATGGCTAGGACTTGCAAAAAAATATAATGACTTTTTTGTATTTTAATTAATAAAACTAAAAGAAAAGGAAAGAAAATGAGACTAGATAAATTTTTAAAAGTAAGTAGAGTAATAAAAAGAAGAACTGTTGCAAATGATGCGGCAGATTCTGGCAGAATTTCAGTAAATGGAAAAGTTGTAAAACCAAGTTATGAAGTAAAAGTAGGAGATATAGTTGAAATAAAATTTGGTGATAAAGTATCAAAATTCCAAATTGTAAAAATTCCAGTTGGACAAAAAGATTTGGATGAAATTATAAAATTAGTATAAAAATTAAAAGCATCGTTTCAGTAAAAACGATGCTTTTTGTTTTGTTAAATAAAAAAATATAAATTATTGAAACTTTTTTGAAGTTTTTATTGTCTTATAAATGTAATCAAAAGAAAGGAGAAAAAAATGAAAAAACTAGTCGAAAAAGCAATGGCAGGAAATAAAGAAGCTTTTGCAGAAATAATAGAAATATTGAAAATAGATTTGTATAAAATTGCGAAAGTACGATTAAAAAATGAAGATGATGTTTTAGATGTAATACAAGAAACAATTATAAGTGCCTATAAGTCAATACAAACTTTAAATGCTCCTGAAAATTTTAAAAAGTGGATAATAAAAATATTAATTAATAAGTGTAATGATAATTATTATCTAAAAAAGAATTATATGATTCCTTTTGAAGAAATTTCGGAAAGTTTTTTGACAGATGAAAAAAGATATGAAGATTTAGAGATTGAAGATATATTGAAACATTTGAATGAAGATGAGAAATTGATAATAACGCTGTATTATTTGGAAGATTATAAAAGTAAAGAAATAGCTTGGATTTTGGATATGAATGAAAATACAGTAAAGACAAAAATTAATAGATCGCGAACAAAATTGAAAGATAAATTAGAAAAAGGAGGTTTTTACAATGGATAAATTTGATAAAAAAATTAGCGAATTATTTAAAAAAGAAATAAAACGTTCGAATTCCTATGAATATACATTAAAATCTACCCTGAATAATATTGAAGTTTTGTCTGAAAATATAGAAATTGAAAATTTTTATGATAAAAAAGAAAAAAAATATAAATTAAATTTAAGATATATTGTATCATTAGTAGCATGTTTTGTTTTGAGTTTTGGGATTATAAATTCTAATAATTTTGCTGAAAAAATTTATCTAAAAACAGAGCGTGATGCAAATAAAAAGATTGCCACCGCGACACCTGCTGTTAGTGCAAGTTTTGAAAATAATTCTATATCATCAAATGGAGAAATAAAAGAACTTCAAAATGATATGATTCTTGATCAGGATTCTATAAAAATTTCTATAGATGAAATAATAATGGATGATAATTTGCTAAGAGTTACTTTCGATATGGATTTTATTGAAGAAATTAGCAAAAATATAAAATATAATCCTGATGATTTTTATTATATCGATATAAAATTCGAAGATTTATTAATAACTGATGAAGAAGAAAATGTTTTATATTCTTCAAATGTAAATAATGCAATAGATTTATTAGGAATCGGCGGAGAAAATAGAGACTATATGTTGCAAAGTCAACTTGAAAATGAATTAAAGAAAAATGAAAAATATTTTTGTGGAAATGAAGATTATTTTATAAATAAATATAATAATGGAAATGCAGAGTTAATATATAATTTAAATTTAGTAGGATTAGACAGATATTATCCTAGAAGTAAAAATTTAAAATTTGATATAGGAAAAATAAGAATAATAACAGAAGAAGGTACAGGTGGAGAGGAAGTATATTATTATACTGGGGAATGGAATTTAAAAATAGATATTCCTGAAAATGTTTATTCAAGAAAGAGAGTGTCTTTTAAAGAAATCTCAAATAATATTGGTGAAGAAAATGAAACATTAAAATTTGATGTGTTAAAAACTTGCACAGAAGTAAAATTATCTTTAAAAACTATTGATAGAGCTTCATTAAATCCAGCTCCATGTGCTACATTATTAAATTCTTTAGAAATAGGACAACCATCTACTCAAATAAGAGATTGGTTTGTTGATTTATTTAGAGCAAGTGATGAGTTTAAAAAGTATGAAGAAGATTTGTTAAAAAGCTATTTGATTACAGGAAATAAGTTTGAAGATTATAATGGCGATATTAAACATGGTCCATATTTAGAAAATGAAAACGGACAAAAGTTTGATTTGTGTATAGGTCCATATGCAAATGGTGGTGGAGTATTTACAGAAGATAATTTTTATCAACCATCTTTTTGCTTTGACTTGAAACAAGAATATATAACAGAAAAATTATCATTACATTTTATTTATTTAGATAAAGAATATATTTTTGAATTTGAAAAGGAGAGTGAAGTGTAATGACAGGTAAAAGTGTTTTAATTAAAAGTTTGATAATTATATTATTTATAAGTATATTGTTTAGTAATTCTTATGTTTTTGCAGAAGAAAATCTTGAAGAACAATTTAAGCTTTTAGAAGAAGCCAAAAAAGAAGGAGAGAAAAATTTTTTAAAAACTTTGACTCCATATAGAGGTAAAGAATATAAATATGCTAGAGTTTATGCAGCGTTACAAGAAGATGAAAATGGCGATAAATTCTTTTATTTTGGCGGAGGTGGCGCTGCAAGTTGGGAATATAATAATTATTTTAAAATGAAAGATACTATAAATAATGCTATAAACGAAAATTTAAAGGAATACCTAAGTACAAACAATGAGAATGAAAAACTAAAAGGGTATTTTATAATGAATTGCACTTCTTATACAAGAGAGAATGAATATAAAGAACAATCTGAGTTAGAAGGAAAAATAATATTATTTTTTGTTCCTGAAATAAAGTCAAGTAAATGGTGTGAACATGCAGAAAAAGCATATACTCAGATTTATAATGAAAGAGTTAAAGATTATATAAGAATTGATGGATATTATACTGAAATATATATTCGATTAGTATGGGAAAATGATAGGTATGTGATTAAGTTTTTGGATAATAAACCAGAAGGATATGATGAATTTGTAGCTAGAATGAAAGAGAATGGAATTGATGTTGAGAATATAGATTATGCCAAATTAATAAATGCTAATGCTGATATAAAACAAGAAATTCAAGCGGCAGAACAGAAAGAGTATGAATCAAAACAAGTTGAGGTAGGAAATATAAGAAAAGGAATCATAATTTCTTGTGGAAGTTTTATTTTTGTAATTTTATTTGTGAATCTAATAATAGATAGAAGGAAAAAGAAGAAGATCTAGATTAAAAAATATATGAATAAACACAAAATAAATCCCTTTAGTTGTTAATAAATATTTAACAATTAAGGGGATTTTATTGCGATTAGAGTAAAATTATGATATATTTTGTATACAAATTTTTATGAGGAAAAAAGGTGGAAAAGTATGCCAGATTTTGTACATTTGCATGTCCATAGTGAATTTAGTTTGCTAGATGGAATGTGTAGAATTAAAGATTTACCTAAAAGAGCAAAAGAACTTGGAATGAAAGCTATTGCTCTTACAGACCATGGCGTAATGTATGGTGCAGTTAATTTTTACAAAGAGTGCGTTAAAGAAGGAATAAAACCAATTATAGGATGTGAAGTTTATGTAGCACCAAGAACAAGATTTGATAAAGAATCTGGTATTGATGATTCGTATGCACATCTTATTTTACTTGCCAAAAATAAAATCGGATATCAAAACCTTATAAAATTAGTATCAATGAGTTTTACAGATGGATACTATTATAAGCCTCGTATAGATTTAGAAATTTTAGAAAAATATAGTGAAGGATTAATTTGTTTAAGCGCGTGTTTAGCAGGACAAATAAATCAGGCAATTCTTAATGATAATATGGAAAAAGCAAAAGAAATTGCTTTATGGCATAAAAGAGTTTTTGGAGAAGATTATTATTTAGAAATTCAAAATAATGGTTTAGCAGAACAAGTAATGGTAAATCAAAGATTGATTGGGCTATCAAGAGAACTTGATATTCCGCTTGTTGCTACTAATGATGCTCACTATTTAAAACAAGAAGATAGTTATAATCATGAAATCTTACTTTGTATTCAAACTGCAAAAAAGATGACAGATGAAGACAGAATGAGATTTGAAACTAATGATTTTTATATAAAAACACCAGAAGAAATGGCAGATTACTTTTCAAGTGTTCCAGAGGCAATTGAAAATACAGTTAAAATTGCTGATAAATGTAATTTTGATTTTGAATTTGGTGTTACTAAATTACCGAATTATGATGTTCCAGAAGAATTTTCAACTCATGAAGAATATTTTAGAAAATTAACTTGGGATGGAATAAAAGAACGTTATGGTGAAGACTATGATGATTCTGTAAAACAAAGAGCAGAATATGAGCTTGGAATAATTGAAAGAATGGGATATGTTGATTATTATCTTATTGTTTGGGATTATATTCATTATGCTAAATCAATTGGTATTCCAGTAGGACCAGGAAGAGGGTCTGGAGCAGGTTCAATTGTAGCATATGCTATTGGAATTACAGATATAGATCCGTTAAAATATAACTTACTTTTTGAGAGATTCTTAAATCCAGATAGAATTAGTATGCCTGACTTTGACGTTGACTTTTCTGATGAAAGAAGACAAGAAGTTATTGATTATGTTGCGAAAAAATATGGAAGAGACCATGTTTCTCAAATTATTACTTTTGGTACAATGTCAGCAAAAAGTGTTGTGCGTGACGTTGGTAGAGTTTTAGATGTGCCATATTCAGATGTGGACAAAATTGCAAAAATGATTCCTTTTGAAGTTCATATGACTTTAGATAAGGCATTAGAACAAAACAGAGAGCTTAGAGAACAATATGAAAATGATGAAACAACAAAAAGAATTATAGATATAGCAAGAGGATTAGAGGGAATGCCTAGAAATGCATCAACACATGCTTGTGGTGTTGTTATTACAAAAGATCCTGTAGATACTTATGTTCCACTTTGTACTAATGACGGAAACGTTGTTGCACAATATACTATGGTACTTTTAGAAGAACTTGGACTTTTGAAAATGGACTTTTTAGGGTTAAGAACTCTAAGTGTTATTGCAAATTGTTTAGATTTAATAAAACAAAACAGAGGAATAGATGTAAAATTTGATGAAAAAATGGATGACATCGAAGTTTATAAACTTTGGCAAGATGGAAAATCTTTTGGTATCTTTCAATTTGAAAGTGCTGGGATTACATCTTTTATGAAGGAATTAAAACCAGACTGTTTTGAAGATATTGTTGCAGGTGTTTCGCTTTATCGTCCAGGACCTATGGATCAAATTCCGAGATATATAAAAGGAAAATTGAATCCAGGCCATAACGAATATACTCATCCAGCATTAGAACCAATACTAAATGTAACTTATGGTTGTATGGTATATCAGGAACAAGTTATGCAAATAGTTAGAGATTTAGCAGGATACTCATTGGGAAGAGCTGACTTAGTAAGAAGAGCAATGGGTAAGAAAAAACTTGATGTTATGGAAAAAGAAAGAGAAGTTTTCATTAATGGTCAAGTTGATGAAAATGGAAATGTTGAAGTACCAGGTTGTGTAAGAAATGGTATAGATGCAGTATCTGCAAATAAGATTTTTGATGAAATGTCGGAATTTGCTAAATACGCATTTAACAAATCTCATGCTGCTGCATATGCTGTTGTATCTTATAGAACTGCATTTTTAAAACGTTACTATAAAGAAGAATTAATGGCGGCAACTTTAAATAGCTTTTTAGGAAATTTAGATAAGATTCCAGTATATATTCAAGATTGTAAAGATATGGGAATTGAAATTTTAAATCCAAGTATAAATCAAAGTTTTACAAAATTTACTGTTATTAATAACAAAATTAGATTTGGACTTGGAAGCGTAAAAAATGTTGGTGTAGCTGTAATTGATAGTATTGTTCGAGAGAGAGAACTAAATGGACCGTTTGAAAGTTTTACATCTTTCTGTGAAAGAGTAAAAAATGAATCTATAAATAAAAGATGTATTGAAAGTTTAATAAAAGCTGGTGCATTTGATGAGTTTGGAAAAACAAGAGCAACCCTTTTGGCATCTTTTGAAACAATACTAGATACAATAAATAATGAATCAAGAAATAAGATTGCAAATCAAGTTTCAATGTTCGATTTGATGGCAGAATCAGAAGATGTAATAGAAACACAAAAATATACTTTTATTGAAAAAGAAGAAATGCCTGAAAAAGAACTTCTAATATTAGAAAAAGAAATGTTAGGTGTTTATATTTCAGGTCACCCATTAGATAAAATTAGAGATTTAATATCAAAACAAGCTACTATTTCAACTTTAGAGATGATAAAAATGGATGAAGAAATAGCAGAATTTGGCGAACCACAAAACTATAAGGATGGACAAGCGGTAAAATTTGTGGGTGTAATTTCTAAAGTAAATAAGAAATTTACAAGAAAAAATACAACAATGGCTTTTGTAAATTTAGAAGATTTTTATGGTGTGGCTGAAGTTGTGATTTTTGATACAGTTTATTCAAAAACAAGTAATTTTATAGTAGATGATAATATTGTTTTAGTTGAAGGAAGACTAAGTGTCAGAGAAGATGAACCAGTAAAAATTGTTGCAACAAATGTTAAAGAGTTTTCAGAAAATGATATTGTAACTGAAAATGCGAAAAGAGAAACAAAACTAAATACAATAAAGACTGTTAATATAGATATTACAAATATTGATGAAAATACAAAATCTAGATTAAGAGGGGCAATAAAATTCTTTACAGGTGATAGGGCAAATGTTAAATTGGAAATAACAGATAACGGACAAATAAAACCTTGTGGTGGAATATTCTTAACAGATAAAGTATATGATGTATTTAAAGAAATTGTTGGAGAAGAAAATATAAAAATTTTAAATTAGATATTGGCTTGTATATTGAAAATTGTGTCGAATGGTAGTATAATAAGCCAAAAGAAACAAAAAAGAGGTAAAAAAATGAAAAAGGAAGCTGGGTTGTCTATACTTTCATTAATAATTACAATTGTAATTTTATTAGTAATTGCAGCCTTTTTAGGAAATAAAATTTTTGGAAAAAATGGAATATTTGAAAAGTATAAAGAGACTGAGAATGAATACAATAAGGCTGAAATTGTAGATATACTAAATCAAGTTGCAAGGGAAAAATATGTTTTAGATTATAATTATGCAATAGAAAATAATTTAAAACCTGAAGAATATTGTTCACCAGATAATTTGTTTAAGTATTTATTAGATTGTGGTTACTTAGAACAATTAAAAGATATTAAAGACAACTTAGTTCAAGACCAATATTATATAATTCCAGAATCACTAAACGGAAATTTAGCAATGAATGCAATTAATGAAAATGGTTCTGAAAGTAATGGAACTAAAGTTTATAAAGTGAAAAAATTAGAAAATAAATATATAATTTTCTTTGTAGATAAATATGGAGATGAAGAGGAATTAGGTGAATTAGATTTAAATCCAGTTATAAAATAAAAAGAAATGAGTTTTTTGCTCATTTCTTTTTGTTTTATATATTTTTTAGTTTAATCCATAAATATTTTGTTCTAATAATGTATTTACTCTTTTAACTGTTTTTGGGTTATCAGAATTTTTTGCGTTTTCAATAAATTCTGGATGGTCTATTAAAAATTGTTTCATTGAACCATCTGGATCTTTTTTGAATTCTCTAAGCATTGTTAATTGTTCATCATTTATAACTCCAAGCTCTTTAGCTGTTGTGAATAATGAATCATCAATTTGAAGTAAAGAGTGAACTTCAACACCATCGTTTGTAAGAGTTTCTGTTCCACCTTGCATTCTATCTACAGCAAAGATACTCCATACAATATTTGAACCTAAATTTTTGATTGCTGGAATCCAAGCTCTTGTGAAACTTGCTGATTGATTTAAAAGGTCAGCTAAGTGTAAGAAATTTTTTCCTTCAATTGAACTAACAGGTTCTGATGAAGAAAAATCACTGTTACTTAATACTGTTGTTAAATCTTTGTATATTGTTACATGAGGTTTGTTTAAAAGGTATGCCATTATATTTGAGAAATACCAATCTCTTCTTTCACCACCAGAAATGTAATCTATATTTTCTAAACCAATATTTTTTTCAACATATTCTTTCATTTGGTCTATAACATATTTATAAATTTCATTTGTATTGTAGTGGTCTAAAACTTTTTTAAAGATATGTTCTGGGATATCGGTTTTGCTTTCGTTTTCTAATTCTTGGTCAATAAAAGATAAAAGATCTTTTGAATCTTGTTCACTTCCATAAAGATAATCAGCATTTATGAAATATGGTCCAATTTTTCCTGATGTGTACCAGAATGGATTGTTTTCTTCTGCAACTTTAAATGCGTTTGTTTCGAATAATAATGACATTAATTTACTCATTATATTTACCTCCAAATAATATATTTATTTTATTGCAAAAAAATACACTTTATTTAATGTATTTTTTTAATAATATAGTAAATATAAAAGATTGTCAATTAGATTAAATTTAAAAGGTAAAAAAATAAGGGGGAAATTTCCCCCTAAGTGCTCAACAGGTTTAACGTACGTTTCTAATTTTTGGCTTGGTTACCATATAACGGATTGTGTGGAAAATTCCGATAGGAATCACAATGCATGATGTGAAGATGATTGTGTAAATGAAAGTTGATAAAACACCTTCACTGATGCATGCTCCGCTGTAAACCAAATCGTAGCCCAAAAGAATTCCGGGTATACAACTAACTAGATAAACCAGTGTGATTCCCAGGAAAATTTTTTGCATAAGCCGTTTAGTCATAATGTACCTCCTGCATACATGAGTATTTTTATAATTATACTACAAAAAGTAAAAAAATAAAAGAGGTAAAATTTTTTATGAAATTTGCGTGAATTAAGCATTTTTTAGAATAATTTTTATTGAAAAAATGAGTGATAAATGATAGAATGAGAAAAAATTATGTCGGAGGTAAAATAATGAGCATTTTATTCAAAAACGGAACAGTTGTTGATTATGCAAATAAACTAGAGAAAAAACTAGATATTCTAGTAGAAGGAGATAAAATTGCTAAAATAGCTGAAAACATTACAGATAATGCTGACCAAATTATTGATTGCTCAGGTTATATTATTATGCCTGGGATGATTGACGTTCATTGCCACTTAAGAGAACCAGGTGGAGAACATAAAGGAACTATAGAAACTGAATCAAGAAGCGCTGTTGCTGGTGGATTTACTACTATTTGCCCTATGCCAAATACAAATCCAACTCCAGATAGCGCTATTGTTTTGGAACAAATTATAAATAGAGCGAAAGAAGTTAATCTTTGCAATATACTACCATTTTCAAGCGTAACAAAAGGAGAAAAAGGACAAGAATTAGTAGATTTTAAAGCACAACTTGAAGCTGGAGCAATTGCATTTTCTGATGATGGAATGCCAATTGAAAATGCTGCAATGATAAGACAAGCAATGATAGAAGCTAATAAAGTAGGAGCTTTTGTTGCAGAACATTGCGAAGAAAAATCAGTTGCAAAAGGCGCTATAAATGCAGGACCAATTGCAAAACAATTAGAAGTTGAAGGCGTTTTGCCTGAAGCTGAAGAAATAATGGCTGCAAGAGATATTGTTTTGGCTGAAACAAATAATTTACGTACACATATCTGCCATATCAGTACAAAAACAACAGTAGATACAATTAGATCTGCAAAACAAAGAGGAGTAAAAGTAACATGTGAAACATGTCCTCATTATTATAGTTTTACTGTTGAAGAAGTGTTAGAATCTGGTGTTAATGCAAAAATGAATCCACCTTTAAGAGAAGAAAAAGATAGATTAGCTATAATAGAAGGAATAAAAGATGGAACAATAGATTGTATAATAACAGATCATGCACCACATGCAGAAGAAGAAAAAGCAAGAGGATTAACATTAGCACCAAATGGAATAATAGGATTCGAAACAGCTCTTGGAGCAACAGTTACAAATTTAGTTATACCAGGACATATTACATATCAAGATATGGCTAGAGTAATGTCTTATAATCCTGCTAAATTATTAGGAATTGATAGAGGGGAAATTGCAGAAGGAAAAGTTGCTGATTTAACAATTTTTGATCCAAACAGAGAATATGTTTATATTAAAGAGAATATAGTATCAAAATCAAAAAATACACCATGGATTAATAAAACTTTAAAAGGTCAAGTTAGATACACTGTAGTATCTGGAAGAATTGTTTATGAAAGGGTATAAAAAATGAAAAATGCAATTGATATATTAATAGATAAAATAAAAGAAACAAATAATCCAACAGTTATGGGATTAGATCCAAGATATGAAATGTTACCAGAATGCATAAAAGCAAAATATGGTACAGATGTAAAAAGTGTTTGTGAAGGAATATTGGAATATAATAAAGCATTAATAGATGCAACATATGATATAGTTCCAGCTGTAAAGCCACAAATTGCTTTTTATGAAATGTTTGGAGTAGATGGGATGGAATGCTTCAAACAAACTTGTAAATATGCAAAAGAAAAAGGAATGATAGTAATCGCTGATATCAAAAGAGGTGATATAGGAACAACTGCTGCTGGATATTCAAATGCATATTTAGGAAAAACATTAGTTGGAGATAAAGAAGAAAGTTTCTTTGATATAGATTGGGTTACTGTAAATCCATATTTAGGAGTAGATGGAGTAAAACCATTTATAGAAGATTGTAAAAAATATAATAAAGGAATTTTCGTTTTAGTAAAAACATCAAATAAATCTTCAGGAGAATTACAAGATTTAAAATTAGAAGATGGAAAAACAGTTTATGAAAAAGTTGCAGAACTTGTAAATTCTTGGGGAGAAGAATTAATAGGAGAATATGGCTATAGTTCAGTTGCATCTGTAGTTGGAGCTACATATCCTGTTCAAATGGAAAATTTAAGAAAAATTATGCCTCATTCATATTTCTTAATTCCAGGTTATGGAGCACAAGGAGGAAAAGCTGAAGATTTAGCTGTAGGATTTGAAAATGGACTTGGCGGAATTGTAAATGCATCTAGAAGTTTAATGTGTGCATTTAAATCAGATAGATGGAAAGATAAATATTCAGACGAGCAATATGCTGAAGCTACAAGAGCAGAAGCTATTCGTATGAGAGATGAATTAAATTCAGCAATAAATTAATTTTTATGAGGTACAATATGAAAATACATGCTTTTAGATTAACAAAAGGAATGGATTTAAAAAAATCAATAGAGCAATATGTTGTAGATAAAAAAATAAAATCAGGTGTAATATTATCAGCAGTTGGGTGTTTGTATCAAGTGTGTTTAAGAACTGCTGATGGTGTTACTGTAAAAACAATAAATGAAGATCATGAAATCGTATCTGCAACAGGAACATTATCAATGGATGGCTGTCATATACATGTAAGTTTATCTGATATAAATTTACAAACAATAGGTGGACATTTAAAAGATAACTGTTTAGTTAATGTGACTGCTGAAATTGTTTTGGCAGAATTTGATGAATATGAATTTTCAAGAGAATTCGATGAATCTACAGGATACAAAGAACTTGTTATAAAGGAGAGACAAAATAATGTTAGAGATTAAGACAGTAGAAAAAGGTGCAGAACTTGTTTCTGTAAAAGCAAATGGAATTGAAAAATTACATGATGGGGAAACATTCTGGAATAGACATGCTCCAGTTTTATTTCCGATAGTTGGACAATTAAAAGATGGAAAAACAATAATTGAGAATAACGAATATGAAATGAGTCAACATGGATTTGCAAGAGATATGGAATTTGAAAAAATTGGTGAACATGAATATGTTCTAAAATCAAATGAAGAAACAAAGAAAAAATATCCATATGATTTTGAATTTTATATTTCTCATGAAGTAAAGGGAAATAAAGTAACAACAAAATTTAAAGTTGTAAATAAAGATTCAAGAGTTATGTATTTTGGACTTGGAGGACATCCTGCATATGCTTGTGAATATTCAAGTGGAAAATACAGATTAGAATTTGAAGATATTGAAGATAATCTTGAAATTTACCAACTTGAAAATGGACTTTTAAAAACAACTCCAGAAAAATTGGGAAAATATTTTAGAGAAAATAGAATTTTCTTAGATGAAAAAACATTTGAAAAAGATGCTCTTGTATTTAAAAATATAAAATCAGAAAAAGTATATTTAAAAACAGAGACAAAAACAATACTTGCATTTGAGTTTAAAAACTTCCCATATTTAGGTGTTTGGTCAAAAGTTGGTGCACCTTTTGTTTGTATAGAACCTTGGTTTAATACAACAGATAAAGTTGATTCTGATGGAATTTATAAAAATAAAGAAAATATTCTAAAATTAGAACCAAATGAGGAGTTTTCAGCAGAATACAGTGTAGAATTTTTCATTTAAATAAAGGAGGAAATGGAAAATGGTATTAGTTGATAGAGATATCAAAGCATTAGTGCAAAATGGTTTATTAATTAGTGAAAATTATAAACCAGAAAATTTAGGTAGTGTATCATATGATCTTACAATTGACAATATAATTGCAGAAGATAGTGTTACTGGAGAGTATGTTTTAAAACCAAAAGAATTTGTAATTGTAAAAACAAATGAAGAATTAAATATTCCAGTAAATATGATAGGAAAAATTGAAGAAAAAAATTCTTTATTAAGACTTGGTTTATTTGTATCAGGACCGGTATATCAACCTGGACATAAAACATATAGTTTCTTAAGAGTATATAATATGAGCACAACAGAAATAATTTTAAAAAAAGATTTTAAAATTGCACAAATTTTCTTTGAAGAATTAACTGAAATTCCAGAAGAAACATATGACAAAAAAGAGAATGCATCATTCAATAATGAAAGTAAATATTTAAGATACGGAAAATATGAAGAACAATATAAAAATATAGTTAAATAAATAGGAGGAAAAAATGGGCGTAAAAGTTAAATGCGAATTATTAAGAAAAGAAATGCTTATAGATGGAATTTATAAATTCTCTGTAAGTGCACCTGAAATTGCTAATGCGGCAAGAGCAGGACAATTTTTAGAAATAAAAGTTTCTGAAACAGGAGAACCATTTTTAAGAAGACCAATCAGTATTTATAATATTGATAAAGAAAAAGGAGAAGTAGAATTCATTTTCCAAGTTAAAGGTAGAGGAACTAATCTTTTAGCTGAAAGAAAAGTTGGAGATTTGATTGATATAATGGGACCACTTGGATTTGGCGGATTTAAAGTTCAAGAATATAATAATGTAGCAATAATTGGTGGAGGAATTGGAACATATCCACTATATGAACTTACAAAAGAATTAAAAGGAAAAGCAAACTTAAATGTTTATTTAGGATTTAGAGATAGTTCATTAGTAACATGCGAAAAAGAATTTGAAGCAATTGGGTTAAATAAATTAGTTGTAACAACTGATGATGGAAGTTATAAAGAAAAAGGTTATGCAATTGACTTTATGAAAAAGGATATAGAAGAACATCATGTTGATATGATTTTTGCATGTGGACCACTTCCAATGCTTAAAGCTGTAAGAGCATACGCTATAGAAAATAACATACCATGTCAAATTTCTTTAGAAGAAAGAATGGGATGTGGAATTGGAGCATGTTTAGGATGTGCAGTAAAAGTAATATCTGGAAAAGAGCCAAGATTTGGACATGTTTGTAAAGAAGGACCTGTATTTAATGCAGCAGACGTAGAAATCTAAAAAAATATTTATTAAAAATAAAATAAAAGGAGAATGTTTATGAATACAGAAGTAAATTTATGCGGAATTAAAATGAAAAATCCAGTAACTGTTGCATCAGGTACATTTGGATACGGAAGAGAATATTCACAATATATTGATTTAAATAAATTAGGCGGAATTATAACAAAGGGAACTTCTTTAAAATTAAGACCAGGAAATCCTGCTCCAAGAATTTGTGAAGTACCAGGAGGAATGTTAAATAGTATAGGACTTCAAAATCCAGGTGTTGAATATTTTGCTGAATATGATTTACCATGGCTTAGAAAATTTGATACTAAAATAATAGTAAATGCTTGTGGAAGTACAATTGAAGACTATGTTGAACTTTGTAGAATATTAAATAAATTGGATATTGATGGAGTTGAATTAAATCTTTCTTGTCCAAATGTTAAAGCTGGTTGTTTAGCTTTTGGAACAAGTTATGAAGGGGTAAAAGAAGTTACATCACAAGTAAGAAAAGTTTTAACAGATAAACCATTAATTGTAAAATTAACACCTAACGTAACAGATATAACAGCCCCAGCAAAAGGTGCTGAAGATGCTGGAGCAGACGGAGTTTCTGGAATTAATACACTACTTGGGATGAAAATTGATATAGATAAAAGAAGACCAGTTTTAGCTAATAATACAGGTGGATATTCTGGACCTGGTATTAGATCTGTTGGTGTAAGAATGGTATATCAAATGGCAAATGCCGTTAATATTCCAATACTTGGAATGGGTGGAATAATGAATGGTGATGATGCCATAGAATACATGCTAGCAGGTGCTACTGCTGTTTCAATAGGAGCTGGAAATTTTGCTGATCCAGAAACAGCAATAAAAACAATTGAAGGTATTGAAAAATATATGAAAAAACACAATATAGATGATATTAATTCTATAATTGGAACTGTTCAAATGAACTAATAGGAAGTGTGATGTAATGATAATATTTGGATTTTTAATAGTACTAATAATTGTATTTATAATTATAGAATACAATACATTTGTAAATTTAAGAAATAAAATAAAACAGTCAAGATCTGCAATAGAAATATATTTAAATCAAAGATTTGATTTGATTCCTAATTTGGTAGAATGTGTAAAAGGTTATATGAAACATGAATCAGATACCTTTGTTAAAGTTGCAGAAATGCGTTCTAAATTTTCAGAAAGTAAAGATTTAAAAACTGGTTCTGAATTAAATAGTGAATTCAATAAATTAATGGCAGTAGGAGAAAACAATCCTAATCTTAAAGCAAGCGAACAATTTTTGAATTTACAAAAAAATCTATCAAAAATGGAAAGCCAACTTCAAGCTGCAAGAAGAGTATATAATGGAGATGTAACTTTATACAATACTGCAATAAGTACTTTTCCAAATAATATATTTGCTTTAATGTTTGGTTTTAAAGAAGAAACTCTTTTTGAAATAGAAGAATATAAAAAGGAAAATATAAATGTAGATTTATAAAAAGTTGCTTAAGAAGAGGTAAAGATGGAAAAAGAAGTAGATGAAATATTTGACAGAATATATGATAATGTTTATAAATCGTGTAAAGAAAGATTGGATGATGTAAGAAAACAAAGTAATAAAGTATTATTATTTATACTAAGTATTCTGATAATTTTAAATGTAGGAATATCATTTGATCCATTGTACAAAGATGCGTTTTCTGTAGTTTTTTCTATAAGCATAATGGTATTGTTTGGATTTTTTATTGTATCAAGGTATATTTATAGTAAGGCTTATAAACAATGTGTTATTGAAGGTATTGTAAAAGGATATAATGAAAAATACTATTTTGATGCTAATTTTGGAGTGCCAAGAACTGAATATTTACGTTCGGATTTTGATAGAAGTTTTGATGATTTTTATTCAGAAGATAGAATATATGGAAAACTAGATTCTGGAGAAACATTTCAAATGTCTGAAATTGTGACTCATGTTGTTACCAAAACAAAAGATTCTAAAGGTAATACACAAGAAACTAGAAGAGAAACGTTTAAGGGACTTTATGGAATTGTTACAATGAATAGAAATATTGTATCTGAAATTCATATAAAAAGTAATTCGGCATTTAGAAAATATAGTAAAAACAGATTAGAGATGGAATCAGCTGAATTTGAAAAACGTTATGATTGTTTATCACCAGATAAAATTTCAACAATGAGAGTATTCACTGCAGAATTGATTGAAAAATATAATGAAATGGCAAGAATGTATAGCAATGTAATTGAAGTTAAAATAAGAAATGATGAAATATTTTTTAGATATAAGACAAATAGTTTATTTGAACCACCATTATTAAGTGCCGGACTTGATAAAGAATATTTGAAAAATTATTTTAGAGTTATTTATTATCCAATAGAAATTATGAAAGCAACAATAGAAAATATAAATTCAGTTTATGAATAAAAAATAAAAAAAGATAAGTGTAAAATGAATGTTTTACATTTATTTTTTTTGAATTTTATAAATTATTATTGATTTATTGGGAAAATTATGTTAATATATAAAACATAGTTAAAGACTTTGAAAAAGAGGAGTAAGTAAAAAACTACTAGAAAGAGAAAAGAAGTGATTCGCTGTGAACTTCTTATAGAAAGATTTACTGAAGGTAGCTTTGGAGTCGATATTCTGAAAATAACTTTAAGAATATCCGCGTAAGTTGCGTTAAAAACTTTAATGAGATGATTATTTAATTTTATATAATATTTGATGGTAAAGTTTTAGATAAGAATATAAAATAAATAATTAATTAAGGTGGTACCGTGATTTTTATAAATCGCCCTTATACGTTTAGTATAAGGGCTTTTTTGTTTTTGAAGTTATAATTTAAAAATATAAAAAGTCCTGAGGCTAAACCCAAATAAAAAATAAATAAAGGGAGGAAAATTATGAACGAAAAACACAAATTAGCAGACAAATTTAATCCAAAAGATTTTGAAGACAAATTATATGAGGAGTGGGAAAGCAAAGGTTTCTTTAAACCATCAGATGATAAAACAAAAGAACCATATTGCATTATGATGCCACCTCCAAATGTAACAGGAAAACTTCATATGGGACATGCTCTTGATGATACAATTCAAGATATTTTGATTAGATATAAAAGAATGAGAGGATATAGAACATTATGGCTTCCTGGAACAGATCATGCTTCTATTTCTACAGAAATGAAAGTCGTTCAAAAATTAAAAGCTGAAGGAAAATCAAAAGAAGAATTAGGAAGAGAAGGATTCTTAGCTGAAGCTTGGAATTGGACTAAAGAATATGGTGGAATTATCCAAAAACAACAAAGAAAACTAGGATGTTCTTGTGATTGGGAAAGAAACAGATTCACATTAGATGAAGGAATGTCTGATGCTGTTTTAGAACAATTTATAAAATTATACAATAAAGGTTTAATTTATAAAGGAAAAAGAATGGTTAACTGGTGTACAAGTTGTAATACTTCTATATCAGATGCTGAAGTTGAATATAAAGAAGAAGCATCACACTTATGGCATATAAGATATAAAATTTCAGGAACTGAAAATGAATATATTGAAGTTGCTACAACAAGACCAGAAACAATGCTTGGAGATACTGCTGTTGCAGTTAATCCAAAGGATGAAAGATTTGGAAAATTAATTGGTAAAACTTGTATTTTACCAATTATGAATAAAGAGATACCAATTATTGGTGATAGATTTGTTGAGATGGAATTTGGTACAGGTGCAGTTAAAGTTACACCTGCTCATGATCCAAATGACTATCAAGCAGGACTTGATCATGATTTACCAATTATTGAAGTTTTTGATGAAGATTTAAAAATGAATGATTTATGGCCAGAAGTTCAAGGTATGGATATATATGAAGCAAGAGCAAAAATTGTTGAAAAACTTCAGGAAATTTTGCGAAGCACCCTTGGATATGATGAACTTGTTCTAACAGAGAAAACCAAGTTTCCCGATTTGGGTATCGGTTCCTTTGGAATGGTGCAGTTAGTTTGTGCTATTGAGGATGAATTTGGCATTGACATACCCAATAAAGCAATTAAAACGATTAACAGCG
>JAZRKN010000006.1:0-113962 GCA_045646345.1 Candidatus Scatovivens sp.
AACAAATTCTTCTTCATCGTCTATTACTTCATACTCTTCATCTTCGATGTCTTCAACTAATTCTTCGTCGTCTACTACTTCATATTCTTCGTCTTCAAGATCTTCTACTAGTTCTTCTTCGTCGTCTACTACTTCATATTCTTCATCTTCGATATCTTCTACTAATTCTTCTTCGTCATCTACTACTTCGTATTCTTCATCTTCGATATCTTCAACAAATTCTTCTTCATCGTCTATTACTTCATACTCTTCATCTTCGATGTCTTCAACTAATTCTCCGTCGTCTATTACTTCGTACTCTTCGTCTTCAAGATCTTCTACTAGTTCTTCTTCGTCGTCTACTACTTCGTATTCTTCGTCTTCGATATCTTCAACTAATTCTTCTCCATCATCTACTACTTCATATTCTTCATCAAATCCTTCTATATCTTCGTCAATATCCACAACATTTTCTTCGTCTTCAATTAATTCTTCAACTTCCTCTGTAGTTTCTTCAACTTTAGGTGTAGTTGTTTCTCCACCAGAAAAAGAACTCAATGCATCATCATCTTCTTTAATAACTTTTCTGTTTTTTCTTTTTACAATAACTTCATCATCAAGATCTTCTACTTCCGTACCCTTTTTCCCGTTTAATCTTTCGTTTTTTGGATCCAAATTCATTACCTCCATATCGTATCAAATTGATACTATTTTTCTCATTCTACGACAATTTTATCTCTAATTATACACATTTACAACATTTTTAATATAATTGTAATAATGAAATATTTCATTGTTTAATCCGTAATATTTGTATATAAAAAAACAGGATTTTATCCTGTTTTACTCATTATTTCTTTTTTCATTTTATTCATTATTTTTTTCTCTAACCTTGATATATAACTTTGAGATATTCCAAGCATATCAGCAACTTCTTTTTGTGTTTTTTCTTTCTCATTTCCGTTTATTCCAAACCTTAATTGCATAATATATTTTTCTCTATTATCCAGTTTACTAATAGCAATTCTCAAAAGCTTCATATCAACTTCGTCTTCAATTGATTTAGATGTAATATCATTATCTGTTCCTAGAATATCAGATAATAACAACTCATTCCCATCACCATCCTTATTTAATGGTTCATCTATTGAAACTTCATTTTTAATCTTAGTATTTCTCCTCAATTGCATCAAGATTTCATTTTCTATACATCTTGATGCATAAGTTGCAAGTTTTATATTTTTATCTATTTTAAATGTATTTATTGCTTTCATTAATCCAATTGTTCCAATAGAAATTAAGTCTTCAAAATCTATTCCTGTATTTTCGAATTTTTTTGCAATATATACTACTAATCTTAAATTCCTTTCTACTAAAATTTGTTTTGCATCTTTATCTTCAAGCATCAGCTTTTGTAATAATTTTTCTTCTTCAATACTATCAAGTGGTGGCGGAAGTGTTTGACTTCCTTTTATATAAAAAACTGGAAAGTAGTATATATTTTCCTTATAAAAATATTTTCCTAGTATTTTTTTAAATTTACTTTTTATTAATTCAAAAAAACTCATTAATACCTCCTTAATTTATAAATTTTAGTTCAAAATATTAATACCTATTAAACTTGTATATAAATTATTTTGAGCTAATTTACCATTATAAATTCCTATCATTACATCACTTCTTAAAGATTCATCATCTTTATAAATCTTTATATAATCTGGCTTAAATCCCAATAATAATCCACCGTCACTCCCTAAAGATGAAAAAGGAATTAATCTAAATTTATACGAATAGACATTATCATTTGAAAGCCATTTACCTTTTATTATGTTATTTATATTTTCTAAAATATCATTTGAAATCACATCTTTTAAACTTTCTTTTTCTACTATAATTACATCAGCTTTAGAAATTGGTTCTTGTAATAAATTCCCGGTATCTAACATCGATTTTATTTTAGTAGTTTTTCCATCAAAAAATATTTCCAAATCATATATCATAGATTTTTCTGTTATTTTATTTTTCACAAAATTAGCAACAATTGATATTATTATAAAACCTATACCACCTGCCAATACTGTAATTTTCAAAGGATATGTTCCTGTAAAATAACCATCGTTCATTACAATATTCTGAGGATTAATGAAATACAATAACATAAATGCAATTCCGCCAAAAGTAAACGATGTTAAATAAAAAAATATCACTTGCTTTATTACTTTTCTTATTGCAAATTCATTAAATGCAATAACAATCATTATTATCGAAATTATTACCTTAAATACAATATTAATAAAAAAACTATTTTCAGAGACATAATTTAATATTGCATAAATCCCACCAACAAAGCTAGAAATCAATATTCTGCTTGTCATTATTTTTGATTTACTTATTACAGCGGTAGATAAGAGAATTATATAATTTAAAACAATATTTTCTAAAAGCACAATATCTAAATATATAGTCATTATATATTTTTAAGTGTCCTTCCTAAAATTTAAATACTAGTATTAATCTAAAAATATTTTACTATTTATTATAAAAAAAGACTGTCGTTTTGTCGGGCAGAAAAAAAGAAACAATCTACAAAAATAGATTATTTCTTTTAATTTTTGTTTTTTTATTTTTATTTTCCTATTGAATCAAATTTCCTTTACAAAATTTTAAAAATCTTTTAATTTTAAGTCAAAAAAAGACTCTTGATAAATCAAGAGTCTTTAATACTATTTAGTTCCTAATCCTTTATTTTTTCTTAAAAATGTTGGAATATCTAAATCTCCATTTGAATCATTTGATGATGAAGAAATAGAAGAAATGCTACTTGTATTTCTTTTTCTCCAAGCATCTGCAACAATATTTTCATATTGAGAACCTGGTCTTCTTTCATCTTCTTTTTCAAATCCTGTAGCAATAACAGTAATTTGTAATTCATCTCCCATAGATTCATCAATAACTGTACCAAAAATAATATTTGCTTCTGGATCTGCACTTCTTTGTACTAATTCAGCTGCTGTATTAGCTTCATGTAATCCCATATCACTACCACCAGTAATGTTGATGATGATTCCTCTTGCTCCTTCGATTGAAGTTTCAAGCATAGGACTTTGAATAGCTTGTTTTGCAGCGTCTTCAGCTCTATTTTCACCACTAGCACAACCGATTCCCATATGAGCCATACCTTGATTTAACATGATTGTTCTAACATCAGCAAAGTCTAAGTTAATAACACCTGGTACAGAAATTAAATCTGATATACCTTGAACACCTTGTCTTAAAACATCATCAGCCATTCTAAATGCTTCTATCATTGATGTTTTTCTATCTATAACTTGTAATAACTTATCATTTGGGATAACAACTAAAGTATCTACTTTACCTTTTAAACTTGCGATTCCTCTTTCAGCTTGAGCTAATCTTTTTTTACCTTCAAAAGTAAATGGTTTTGTAACAACACCAATTGTTAATATTCCCATTTCTTTTGCTGTAGCTGCTACTATAGGAGCTGCACCTGTTCCAGTTCCTCCTCCCATACCAGCTGTTACGAATACCATATCAGCACCTTTTAATACTTCTGCTATTTCAGCTCTGCTTTCTTCAGCAGCTTGAGATCCGATATCTGGATTTGCTCCAGCTCCTAAACCTCTTGTTAATTTTTCTCCGATTTGAATTTTTGATCCAGCTTTTGATTCATTTAAAGTTTGTCTATCTGTGTTAACAGCTATAAATTCAACATTTCTAATTCCTGCTTCAATCATTCTGTTTACTGCATTGTTTCCAGCTCCTCCAACACCTATAACTTTAATTGTTGCTGTTCCATCCATCATGTAGTTTAAGTCATTATCATCCATAATCATAAGATATTTCCTCCTATTATTACATATATATATTAAAAATTAAAAACTAAATTATTTATAGAAATAAATTCTATGAGTAGAAAAAGTCTTTTACTTTTTCTAGTAAATTTTTAAATACATTTCTTTCTGTTTTTACAGAAATGCTACTTGAAACTGTTTTAGCATATGGTCTAGCAGCAATGTATCTAACTAATGCATAACTTACTCTGTAAGTTGATTTTACTGTGCTTACTAATCTTCCTGTTGATATTTTTACTGGAATATTTAAAATTATTTTTCCAGCCATATCGCTTTTATTTATATTTATTATACCTTCTCCTGTTAAAATAACATTATTAATATTATTTTTTATTCCACGAGAAGTTATATCTCTATTTACTAATGTAAAAATTTCTTCTATTCTAGCTTCTATAATCTCAATTAAATCTGAACTTTTAATTGTCATATTTTTTGCATCTAAACTTTTACATGTATTTAATACAATATTGTTATCATTATCAATAAAAGATCTTAAAGCTAAACCATATTGTCTTTTTAATTTATCAGCTTCTTCTCTTGACACATTTAATACATAAGCAATATCGCTTGTTATATTATCTCCACCAAGAGATATTGTATTTGTATATATAAATGTTGAACCATTAAACACACCAATTTCGGTATTTCCAGCTCCTATATCTAGTATCATTACATTGTCAGATAATTCATTTGTATCTAATACTAAATTTCTTTCAGCTAGTGATGTTGGTACAACACCATCAATTTCTATTCCTGCTTTTTTAAATACAGAAGTTAACTGTCTTATATATTCTTTTTCCGCTAATATTATTTGTGCTGTTAATGTAAAATTACTGCTAAATTTACCAACAGGGTCTTCTACTGCTTTGCCATCTTCTAAGATAAACTTATCTGGCACTATATCTATTAAAACTTTATCTTCTGGGATTTCAATGTCTCTAACTTGTATTATTGCTGAAGCAACATCTTTTACAGATATACCAGCAAACTTATCTTTTGCATCTTTAACGATACTGTTTTGAACTATTGTTATATACTTACCAGGTATAGTAGTATAAGCAGAATTTACTTGTAAATTTGAAATATCTTCTACTTCTCTTATTGTTTTAGCAATTGCAGCACTTAGTTCATCTTCATCAACTATTTTTCCTTTTTGTAGTGCTTGGCATTTACAACTTGTACTACAAATAATTTCAATTTGATTGAAATTATTAACTTCACCTACAAATGTACTAACTTTAGAGGTTCCAATATCGATACCAACGATTATATCCCCTATTGCCAAAGTTAACTCCTCCATCTAATTTATTTTAAAAATTCTATGCGATAAGAATATTACATTTTATCTAAAAAGTCAAGTAAAAATGACATATTTTTGTAATTAAAATGTAATGATTTTGTTATGCTTTTAAAATCGCGAATCTAACGCATACTATATAACATTTTTTCCAAAAATTCAATACAAATTTCGACATTTTCTATTTAATTTTTACATATTTTTTCAAAAAAAATAGATGCAAACAATATTGTTTGCACCTTAATATTCATCTATGCATTTTTTTCTGTTTTTGCTTCTGCTGCTACCTTTCTTTTCTCCATCCAGTTTATCCATCTATCTATATAATATCTTCTAATAATAGCTAAGTTTGTAAACATTCTTCCTACAAACACAACAATTGCAGCCAAATAGATATCTACATTCAATTTTTCTCCTAGATATGTTAAAGCTATAGATAAAATTGAATTTCCAAAGAATCCTGATAAAAATATTTTTAAATCAAAATTCCCTTTTACTACTGAAGCAATTCCACCAAAAACTGTATCTAATGCAGCAATAATGGCTATTGATAAGTAACTAGAATATGTATATGGAATTACTGGTGCAAGTGAACCTAGTATAGCACCAGCTATACATCCTATAAGTATTGCAATATATATCATCTCTAATTCCTCCTATTCTTTCTCTTTATATTCTTTTGCATATTCATATTTTTGTTCCCCATCATATGCTGGAACTACTAAATTATCTTCTACAACATATGAAACTTCTATTTCATCTGCTTTCATTAAGTCCATATATCCACCTTTTATATTTAAAGCACTTTCAAAATATTTTTTATCCCCAATAGCTTTTACAGTAAAAGGACCTGAAATCTTTTTGGCATTTACTAAAATAATTTTATCTTTAACTAACGTGATTTCACTCATTGAAACAATTCTTTCATCATTAATTGAAATTGCTTCTGCTCCAGCTGCATTTAATTCATTTACTAATTGTAATAAATGAGAATATCTAACACTTTTTCCAGAATCTTTTAGTGTAATTATTATTCCTTGTCCTTGAAGACTTGTATTTCCGATATATGCTTCAGCTTCTTTAACTTCGTTTTGTAAAACATTAGATGTATTAGCATTATTATCTAATTCTAATTTATATTCATTTATTTTTGTATTTACTTCTTCAACTTTTGTTTCAATTTCTTCATATTTTGCTTTCCAACTTGCAAGTTCTGTTCTTAGCTCAGTTTCCCTCATTGTTTCTATCGCCGTTATATCTGTCTCGTCAACAGTTTTGAATTGAGTAAACATTATCATTGTAAGAATAAGAGCTGTACAACCAACGCAAATTGTCATTGTTATTTTTCCCTTCAAATCTATCACCTCTATTCAAAAATTGTCGCATATTCAAATTTGTGTATACCATCGTATTTTGGAATTATAATTGTTTCTGTATCAACTTGGTTTATCTTAACGTCAACTCCATCTCTTAACATTAAATCCATGTATCCTCCAGCAATAGTAACCGCTCCGAATAAGTTAACTGGTGCACCAATTGCTTTAATAACGTATGGAACACCAACTTTTTCTCCATTTATTAAAACAACATTTCCAGCACATGTTATTGATGATTTGCTAACAATTCTTTGATCATTTATAGATATAGCTTCTGCTCCTGCATTTTTTAACGCGTTTACTAGTTCATATAAATCCCCATCATGAACTATGTAATCATTTGCAAATCCACCATTTAAAGTAAGTCCTGTTCCATCTTTAACTGTTATTATAACACCTTTTCCTATAACATCAGTTTTTCCTAATATTGTGTTATAAGTATTTAATTTTGTTGTTAATCCTCCATGACTTTCGTCTATGTTTGATACTTTATCTCTTAATTCTTCTAATTGTTTTTCTTTTTCTTCTAATTTTTCATATGAATTTTCGTATTTTTGTTTCCATCTAAAAACACTATCTCTAAGTTCATTTTCAACTAAAGTTTTTCCAACAGTTGTTGTACTTTTTGATACAGTGTTTATTTGAATTACAATACCTGCAGTTAGGAAAAAGCACATTATTCCTAATATAATTGCAATTTTTAGTTCTTTTTTCATTTTATCTCCTTTCTGTATATATTTTTAATCACTACTTGGTCTAAAATATACGTTTTGTGAATTTAAATCTACATTTAAAAATACTTCACCTTTTTTTCCTGGCGATTTTTCTAATATTGCTTTTAAATATAATATTCTTGTATTTAAATCAGAGCAATCTCCTAAATAAACTTTTTTCCCTTCTGACTCTAATATAATTGTATAATTTTTCTCATCTGATATATCTATCTTAGTTATTAAATGTCCTAAATCATTACTCTTAGTTGCTTCATAAATTTTAATAACCATATCCATTTTCTTTAAATCTTCAATATTAATTCTATTTCCTGGTTTAATATTACTTAAATCAGTAGTAAATCCTATAAGAATTGGAATTTCTAACTTATCATTTGAAATTTCCAACATATAACCTTGATTGTTTATATATACGTAACTATCAGCAAATTGTAACATATACTTAGGTTCACGTTCTATAACATCTATTATAACAGTTGAAGGTATTTTTCTTGAAACATCAGCATCTTCTATGTATGCATTTTCTTTTATTTTTTCAACTATATCCAATTTATTTAATTTAAATATGTTTGTGTATAATTGAACTCCAGACAAACTAATTATCTTTTCATCAGAAACTTTTGTATTTCCTTCAACATTAATTTTTTTCACATCAAATAGTGGTGAATTTATTAATAAGACTGAAATCAAAATAACCAAAAATACATATAATATTATTTTTGCATTTTTCTTTAATTTTATTTTTTTCCCTTTTGTTTTTGGATTTTTAGAAGAGTTCTTTTTACTTCCGCTTTTCTTTTTTTCTTTGTTGGAATTCTTTTTTTGTTTTAAGTTTACTCCAACTACAATTTCATCATCCAAGTTATTCACCTTCTTCTCGAATAATATTTGCTCCTAAACTATTTAACTTTTTGTCAAAATTTTCATATCCTCTTATCAAATAATCTAGTCTTCCTACTTTGGTAACCCCTTTAGCTGCAATTCCTGCCAACACTAGTGAAGCAGCTCCGCGTAAATCCGTACTTTCAACACTAGCAGAATGTAATTTTCTTACACCATTTATAATCATTGTATTTCCTCGAACAGTCGCTTTAGCTCCCATTCTTTTTATTTCCTGCATAAATTTAAATCTATTTTCAAATATATTTTCTGTTACTACTGAAGTTCCCTTGCTTAATGTTAATAATGTTGAAAATTGAGGTTGTAGATCAGTGGGAAATCCAGGGTATGGCATTGTTGTAATTTCGGTCGATTTTAATTTTTTATTACAGCTAATATAAATCTCATTATCTGTACAATTTATATTTGCTCCCATTTCCGATAATTTGCTAATTACAGGACTTATATGGTTCGGATTTACATTATTTAATTTTATCATCCCACCAGTTATAGCTCCTGCAATTAAAAATGTTCCAGCTTCAATTCTATCCGGCATTATTTTATATGAAACATCTTTTAGATTTTTAACTCCAACTATTTTTATTACATTACTTCCTGCACCATATATTTTAGCTCCCATTTTATTCAAAAAATTTGCTAAATCTATTATTTCAGGTTCCTTTGCCGCATTATTAATTATTATTTCATGCTCACCCAACACTGTTGATAATATTAAGTTTTCTGTAGCACCAACACTTGGAAAATCTAAGTCAATTTTTTTCGATTCTATTCTATCATATTTACACTCAATATATCTACTGTTTTCATCTATTTTTATACCAATTCTTTTAAAATTTTCCAAATGTAAATCTATTGGTCTTGCACCTATTTCGCAACCACCTGGATATGAAAATCGTGCAATTTTAAATCTACTTAATATTGCTCCTGCAACTATTACCGACGATCTTAATTTTCGCATTAATTCATCTGGTATTATTGTTTTGTTAGCCTCTTTTGAATTTATAATAACTTTATTTTTTTCTCTTTTTACTTTACATCCCAAACTTTTTAATATTTCTAAAGTTATTTTTACATCTTCTATGTTGGGAACATTGTATAACTTACAAGTTTTCCCACTAATCAAACTTGCAGCAAGTATAGGCAAACTTGCATTTTTTGATCCTGATATATCAACTTCTCCATGCAGTCTATTTCCACCTTTTATTATGTACTTATACATATATAGTCCTCCTCATAATATTGATGATACATATTATGAGGATTTTACATAAGGTGTTCCGAATTATTTTAAAACTAATTTATCAACTTTAGATCTTATATATTTTTCTAATTTTCCCATAAACACATCTGGTTCTATTTCTTTTTTGGCTACCATTTCTAAACCTTTTTCCCAACTTGCTGTTAACTCAGGATTTAACATATCAGGAATTGATTTGAAAACAACATCATAAATAGCTTCACCTTTTGTTGTTGGTGTTATAATTTGTGTTTTTTCATTTATTTGTATATATTTTATTCTTTCTAATTTCTTAATAATCTCTCCTCTTGTTGCAGATGTTCCTATCCCAGCACCCTTTATTTGTTCTCTTAAAGTTTCATCTTCTATTAACTTTCCTGCGTTTTCCATTGCTAAGACCATTCCTCCAGAATTATATCTAGATGGTGGTGACGTTTCAGAATCCTTTGTTTCATAATTTATAACATTTATTTCTTGCCCTTTTTTCAAATTAGAAAAGACATTCAAATCTTTTTCTTCTTCATCATTTTTTATTCTGTTTTTTAATACTTCTAAATATCCCTGATTTGTACATACTTTACCACTTGAAAAAAATTGTTCATTTTCTACGTCTATCGTCATATTTACCTTATTGTATTCTGCTGCAGGATAAAAAATCGCTATAAATCTTTTTACTATAAGTTTATATACTTCTTTTTTCAAATCTCCTAGCTTATCATAATTTTCAAATCCTTGACCTGTTGGAATAATCGCATAGTGATCAGTTATTTTGCTATCATTAACATATTTGGTTTTTACTAAATTAGTACTATATTTTTCATTTACCATTTTAGAAATATATGCACTAACTTCTTCATCTTTAAAGTTTTTATACAAACCATTTAAATTTTTCCCAATTTCTTTTGCTATCGCTGTAGATAAAACTCTAGCATCAGTTCTTGGGTATGTAACTAATTTTTTTTCGTATAACTCTTGTATTATTTCCAAAGTTTCATCTGGTTTTATTTTAAACACTTTTGTACATTCATTTTGAATTTCAGCTAAATTGAATAATAACGGTGCATTTTCTTTTTGTTTAGATTTTTTTAATTCTGTTATAATTGCTTTTTTACCAGCTAAACTTAATATAAATTTTTTGGCATTTTCTTCAGATTTAAATCCAGTTTCATTATAAAGTAACGGACTATTAAATAATTTAGATTTTTCTGAAACCTTCCATTCTGCTTTTAATCCTTGTCCTTCTTGTCCAAATTCTCCTACAATTTTATAATATTTTGTTTTTACAAAATTTCTTATTTCTCTTTCTCTAGATACTACCATTCCTAAAACACATGTCATTACTCTACCTACAGAAATAGAAACCTTTTCTTCATTTATATCTTTAGCAATTCTTCTTCCAAAAATTATTGATAACAATCTTGAAAAATTTATTCCTATTAAATAGTCTTCTTTTGCTCTTAAATACGCTGAATTTGATAAACTATCATATTCACAAAGATCTTTGGCATCTCGTATACCTCTTTGAATCTCTTCCTCTGTTTGAGAATCAATCCATACTCTTTTCATTTTAGCGTTAGGATTTGGATTTGCCATCATAAACACTAATCTTTGAATATATTCTCCTTCACGTCCAGAGTCTCCTGCATTATATATTTCATCTACATCTTCCCTTTGAAGTAAAGATTTAACTATTTCAAATTGTTTTCCTTGATGTCCTTGTATTACTTCATATTTATATTCTTTAGGTAAAAAAGGTAATGTATTTAGAGTCCAAAACTTTAACTTTTCATCATACACTTCTGGATAACTCATAGTTACAAGATGACCGTAACACCATGTTATAATCCATTCACCAGATTCTATATATCCATTCTTTTTTTGAGTATTTAATTTCAATGCTTTTGCAAATTCCATCGCAACAGATGGTTTCTCTGTTATTAGTAATTTCATTTGATACATCCTTATATTTTAGTATTGTTATTATATATTATGAGAGGCTATTTTTCAAATCTTTTTACCAAATATTTACACAAATTTCAAGTATAAAAAAAGCAAAAAAAGAGCAACATTTCTGTTGCTCTAAAAAATATTTTTTATTTCATTTCTTTATTAATTCTTTCGAATTTTATATAAGATACAAATGCTACCATTAATATTGCACCAATTAAAATCATAAGTGTATCTTCAACACCTGTATAAGGTATATTTTCTTCTGAAGTATTTGTTGAGCTATTATACGCTCCACCTACGTTATTTTTATTAGTGTTTGTAGATGCATTTGTAGATGTATTTGTAGTTTTGTTTGTGTTAGTGTTAGTATTTGTGTTTTTCTTGTCTGTGCTAACACTAATTGATGTATTTGTAGTTTTATTAGCACTTGGTGTTGCTTGACCTTGACTTGGTCCTTGACCTTGTCCTTGGCTTGTATTTGTTCCAGTTACATTTGCGCCACTTGCGCCGCCTTCTTCTGTACTTTCTTCTCCGATATTAATTGTAATCGAAATATCAGATGCGTTTATATCAGAAGCGCTATTTGAAGCTACGATATTAGTGAATTCGATTTTTCCACTTTCAGCACCAATTTCATTCTTTGTTTTAAATGTCACTTGGAAAACTGATTCTTCAGTTTTTACAAAGCTTGTTTTTGTTAAAGCAACTTTTCTATTTTCTGCATTATAAGATACAGTCCATCCACTTAATGCTTCAATACTTGTGTCACCTATTTTTTCAAACACACCTTCGTCATATTTTAAATATCCACTTAATGAGTTTATTCCATTAGCTCCAACATCTAAGTTTGAAACTTTTACAGAAACTGTAAATTCAGTTGACTCAGGAACTGTTGTTTTACTAGGTGTCATTGTTGCTGTAAAGCTTAACGCATTTACTACACTAGAATAAACAAAAACTAATAATACCATTACAATAGCAATTTTTAAAAACTTCTTCTCCATTTGAACACTCCTTTCCTTAAGTATAACCATTAAGATAACAAAAATCAAGTAATTTTATTTATTTTTTTGTTACATTTTAATAACATAATATTAAAGACATTTTATATTGAAGTATAAAGTACTAACATTTGTGATACGTCTGTTAATGTAACCTTGCCATCAAAATTCATATCCGCTGCTTTTAATGCATGTCCTGTCAATTCCATACCTTTAAATTCGTTATAATGTACAATCATTTTTGACAAGTCTGTTATTGTTACATTTCCATCCAAATTAGTATCACCTCTAATTATCAATATGAATTCTCTTCCATCAGATAATTTCAATTTCATTCCTGTTTTTACACAATCTTGATTTGATATTTTTTTACCATTTGAATCATATATTTCTTTTTCTAGTTTAACATTAATATGTTTTAAAACTAATTCTTTGGTAGAATTAAAATCTATATCCAACACATAATTACCTTCTATTATGTACCAATCAGATGTTACTTCTTCTGGTTTTTCTTCTGGTTTTTCCTCCGGTTTTTCCTCCGGTTTTTCCTCTGGTTTTTCCTCTGGTTTTTCCTCTGGTAATTCTTCTGGATTTTCATCATATTCTCTATCTGTTTCTTCTGTAAATACTTTTATACAAACATCAGATTTTTTCATATCAATTCCACTTATAGTTACATTTGATAATTTTTCCCAATTTATACCATCTGCTGATATAAAACTTTTCCCTTCTGAATTAACAATTGTATATGCTGTATTTGGAACATTTGCTTCAATCGGAATATAAAAATCTTCTCCTTCTGAAGTTTGTTTTACAACGATTGTAAATTCTGCATCTGTCAAAATAGTTGGTATTGTATTTATTCTATGATATCCAGGTGTTAAAGTTTCAGTTGTTGCAAGTTTTACAAAATTATCAATTTTTCCTGTTTTCTTATCAAAATTAGCCAAAGAAATTTCCAATTTTGCATAATCTGTTAATGTCACACCAACACTATCTAAAATTTCATTAAGTTTGCTTTCTCTTTCATATGTAGCTGCATAATAACCAGTTTTTAATTCAGGTATACCAACTTCATAAATACCTCCATAAAAATCGTGTTGATATAAATAATCAAAATCACCTTTTGAAGTATCTTGAATTGAATAAATTTCTTCTTCTATAAAATAATCTTCGTAAGAAATGTAAATATAACCATTTTCAAATGATGTATCACCATATGAATTCAATGCTATATATGCACCATCTGTCGATGGTTTTCTTCCATTACCAAAATTTTCTTTTGAATAGTTGTCGTCCCACCCTACAATTGTAATAGCATGATCTCTCACTTTACTATCATCATTACAATTATACGCTGTTGATTCAAATGTTGATGCATTGTTATAGAATTCTTTCATTCCACCACCAGTCATTGATGCAATTGCACCATTTTTTACTAATTGTTCTTTTATAATTTTTCTAACAGCATCTAATTCTTCGTTTGTATACTCTTCACCACTGCTTTTATAATATTTTACAGTTAGTGTATTTCCATTCGCATCCTTTGAATATTTTTTATGAACAGTCGGTAACATATAGTACTCTCTTACCATAGTATCAACTGGTTGATTTATTTCTTCTAGTTTTATTTTCTTTTCATTATCTTCAAATGGCATGTTTTCTTCTAAAACAGCCCCTTGTCCATTTGTTAAATAGGCAAGACCTGTTACTAATAAACCACCATTTCCAACTTCTCTAGCAAAACCTTTTTCATTTTTACCATCAATAAATGTTTTTGAAGTAGCATAATCCATATGTCTTTCTGAAAAATTCATAATATCTTTTTCATTATTTGCTAAAGCAATATTCGTTTCCATAGATTTAAGTAAAGAAAACGCCCAACACTCTGTTGTTGTTCCTTGGTTTTCTACTCTTAAGTTTAGTTTATCCGCCAAACAAAATCTACTTTCTTTAACTACTTCTTCAACATTTTCCAAAGATTTCTTTGAATTTCCCAATAAATCCTTTATCATATGAGGCATTTTACTTGTTTTGTATGTATTCAAAATTTTCTCTGGCACATCAATGCTGTATGCTCTTGGTATGGCATATTGCGTATTTGGTTTTTGGGTTAATCTCTCCCACGCTTTATAAGCCTCTGATGCATTCATTTCTAATTTCACATCAGAAGCAAAAACATTACCTGATAAAATAATACCAGCAAGAAAAGTAGTCGCTAAAACCGCTTTTCTAGTTTTTGTTGTCATTTTTTTCATTAATTAACTCTCTTTCTTCATTAGTTAAAAGTAACTATAGATTAATTATAATATTAGTTATATATTAAAATCAACCCTTAAAGCTTGTAATTCCAAGCATTTGCCGTATTCACATCCATTAAATATCTACGGAATATAAGGCTTTCTGCCTTATTAATCCTCTAATATTAAATTTTCATAACATCGCATTTGTAACAAAATTGTTACATTTTCTTAATATCCTTGATATTTGTATTTACTTTTTTTGTTGTATAATATATGTATACAAAAGAATCGAGGAGTTTTTAGATGAGTATCAATTCTACCTTAAAAAAAGAAGGTATTAATGTAATCGGTAAATTGAATACGTTAGAAATAAATAAAATCGCTTCTAATATTTCTGAAAAGATTGTAAAAGCTTTTCCAGAACATGGATTAAACCAAAGCGATCTATTTATTTCAATTGCTAGACTTGATATGTATATAGCAGAAATGCCTAATGATATGGCTATGGCAAAATATTTTTACAAAAATAACTCAATTTATTTTAGTAAAGATATGGACTTAGAAGATTTACATTCATTAGCACTTCATGAATGTTTACATTTCATTCAAGAAGTAAAAAACAAGCAAGGCAAACTATTAAGAATGGGACTATATAACTTAGAAGGTTATTCAAGTACTGGTATGGCATTAAATGAAGCTGCCGTTCAAAATATGGCCTCTGTAGCCTCTAATTCAGAGTTAGATACTGTAAAATATTACAATATGGAACTTGCGACAGAAAGCCCTGACTTTTATCCATTACAAACAGCATTACTTAATGAAATGATTTACTTTACTGGAAGCTATCCTCTTTACCACAGCACACTTTATAGCAATGATGTTTTCAAAAATACATTTATCGCAAAATCAAGTGTAAAAACTTATAATCAGATTGAAAAAAATTTTGATTTAATTTGCCAATATGAAACATTACTTTCTGAACATATATATAAATTATCAGTTTGTTCTGAAGAAGCCAAAAGTCTAGGTAAAATAAAAAAATTAAACTCAAAAATAGATGCATATAAAAATATAATTCTTGAAAAAACCTTAGAAACACAAAACATTATTCTTTTAGATTGTTTCACTTCAGAATTAAGCAATATTAGAACATTAGATGATACATATGAATTCGAAGCTCACCTTCTTGGTTTCAAAGAAGTTTTAATATCAACACAAAATTACAACTTCTACAATTCATTCTGTGAAGATATGTTAAATAAACTAGAAGAAAAAAGAGAATTTCTTTTAAAATACGGAAATATCTTAGATTTAGAATCAATAACAAATGAACTTGCAGCAGTTCAAGAACAAACTTATGGATTTCAATTCTTTAAAAGACTATTTAGTAAATTAGTTTTATTATTTGAAGAGACTTTAAGAGAAAAAAATATAAATAAAAACAATTAAAAACCTGCTATTTCTAGCAGGTTTTTTTATTTAAATTTCAATACCTTGATTTTCAGACTCTTTTTTTACAAGTTCTAAATCTCTCCAAAAATCTATTTTTTTACTTTCATCCCTAAGCAAAGCTGCCGGATGGAATGTTGGCATATATTTTATACCTCTTTTCTCTATCCAACTCCCTCTTGAAGAAGTTATTCCATATTCTTCACCTAAAATGTTTTTTAAAGCAGTATTTCCTAGCAAAACAATTATTTTAGGTTTTACTATCATTACTTGATTTCTTAAATAATCCAAACACGACATTGCCTCTTCTTTTAATGGTGTCCTATTATTAGGTGGTCTGCATTTTACTATATTTGCAATATATATTTTTTCTCTAGAAATTCCAAGGCCTATAAACGCTTGATCCATAAGTTTGCCCGCTTTTCCAACAAACGGTTCTCCTTCTGCATCTTCATCAGCACCTGGTCCCTCACCAATAAACATCACATCTGCATTTGGATTTCCAACACCAAAAACCGAATTTGTTCTATTAGAGTATAAACTACATTTATTACATTTTTTTACTATATCTTCTACTTCTTCTAATTTTTCAAACATATACATCCTCTTTTCTTAAGGCTATAAACTTATTATTGATGTTGCAAGCTTAAATCCTTTTCCTTCTACCCTATATGAAGCAATTTTATCACCAGAGCATACACTGCAAATTTCACAGTCAAAAATATTTTCTTCTTTTATTCCTAAGTCAGTTAATAAAATTTTATTTATTAATACAGTGTCTATTAAATATTTTTGTTTACCATCTTTTACTAATCCTTCTTCAATAAAATCTGATGTTCTTCCTGTAAATCCAAATATTTCTTCACACAATTCTTTAACATCTCTATCTACTTCAAAATGACATCTTCTAATACTAGGCCAGATATACACTTCTATATCTTCTGGATTACATCTATAGTAGTTAATCATTTTTAAAGCTGCTTTTTCTGCTATTTTTTGAAATGTACTTCTCCATCCAGAATGAACATTAGCAATAACTTTTTTTACTGGATCGTAGAAAGAAAATAATATGCAATCCGCATTTGTTGTAACTAATGTTATATTCTCTTTATCTGTTATTAATCCATCCACTTCTTTTAATTCTTCTCTATCCATTACATGATCAATACATCTTACATTATCAGTATGCCTTTGTAATGGTTTTACAAAAGTTTTTATATCTAATCCAACAGCATCAAATATTCTTTCATAACAATCTCTTTCTTCTGGTGAATTTGTTCTGAAATTTATTCCTTCACCTTTTAATGTATATGCATGTTTTATTCCATAATCTAAAAGGCGTTTAAATTGCAAATATTCTATTCCATTGCCTTTTTTATAAATTACATTATCATTTCCTAATTTTTCCAAAATAAAACTCCTTATTCTTTAATAAAAATTCTCGGTACCCTACTTGATATTGTACAAATTATCTCGTAATTTATTGTTCCGCATATGTTTGCGATTTCATCAACAGTTATATTTTCATTATCCCAAATATATACATCATCACCCGCATTAACTCCTTCTAAGTCAGTTACATCAACCATAAAGCTATCCATACAAACACTACCTATAATTGGAAATCTTTTTCCTCTTATTACTACTTCTCCTTTATTTGAAAGAGCTCTTCTTAGTCCATCTGCATACCCTATTGGTATTGTTGCTACTTTAGTCTTTCTAGTTGTTATATAACTTCTTGAATAACCAATTGATGTATTTGCTTCTACTTCTTTTAAAAATGTTATTTTTGATTTAAATTTACAAATTGGTTTTAAATTTAATTTTTCAGTTGCACCTTCACAAGAATCATATCCGTATAATATTAAACCTGGCCTTACCATATTATAATAACTATTTGAAAAATTCAAAATACCATTAGAAGCTGAGCAATGAATATATCTTAAATCGCCTAAAATTTCTTTTGCAGTATTTACTGCCCTAGCAAAAGATTTTAATTGTTTTTCAGTATATTCAAAATCTATATCTGCTGAAGATAAATGTGTATACATACCTTCTATTTTCACATTAGGATATTTTTTCACTTCACTTATATATTCTTCAACTCTTGCGGGATTAATACCAGTTCTTCCCATTCCAGTTCCAATTTCAATATGAATCTTTACATCTTCTTTTTGAGCTCCTAGGTCATTCAAAAATCCCATAGAGCTTATTCCTATTGTTATATTATTTTTTACTATTTTTTCTATTTCTTCTGTATATGGTTGATTAAGTACAAAAATTTCATTCTTATATCCTAAATTTCTAAGTTCAATAGCTTCATCCACTACTGCAACAGCAACAATATCAAACATATTAATAACATCTAAAACTTTGTTAATATAAGTTCCATATGCAGCTGCTTTTATAACAGGCATTATATTTACACCATCTCCAACATAATTTTTAATTTGCTTAACATTATGTTCAAAATTATTCAAATCAATTTCTAAAACTGTTGGTCTTGTAATTTCCATAAACGTCCCCTTCTTTTATATATAATTATATTCATTTCCTTTAATATTTGTATTAAACATACAAATTGTTTTATATTTACAATAATCACAACCCGTTTTCTTATTATAACTATATGGTTTTATATCAATTTTTCCTTTTAAGATTTCTTTTGATATTTCTTTTATTGTTTCTTTAACTTGAGTCATTAATCCATCAAAATTTTCTTTTGACATTACACTTGATTTTTTCTCACTTAAAGTTCCATCTTTACTAATATAAACCGGAACAATGTCAGAAGCACCAGATTGTAATTTATTATCCATTAATTTTATAACAGAAATATCCGCTAAAATCAAACCTTTCATTTTAAAATTATTTCTAATTTTATTTTCGATTTCTTCTTCAGTCATATTTTTAGCATTTTTTACAACATTATCAATCAACCCCATATATAACACACCACTTGCTTCATATTCTGATTGTTCACATATAGCATCTAAGTATGTTATTAATTGTATTTGAAGTCCTGCCTCAACTTGATTTAAATCTAAATCTTTATAAGACGATTTGTAATCAACAATTCTTACATATTGCTTATCTGCAAGTTTTGCAGTATCAATTCTATCAATTTTTCCTGTTATTTCTACTTTCTTACCATCTTCAATTTCTAATTTTATTGTTTTAAATTTCCCTGTATTTGAAAAATCTATTTCATGTCCAAATAATTTAAAATCACTATATTTTAAAGAATAAACAATATAGCAAATAGATTTATATACAACCTTTTTTAATCTTCTTGTTAACAGCCTAAACTTTGCAGAACTCGAAAAAATATAATATCTTGTTGTTCCTAATAAGCTTTCGACTATTTTGCTTACAATTTTAAAAATCTCCTCATCTGTAATCTCTTTTATATTCAATTCGTTATCATCTATTTCTTTAAAAAACACATCTATAACTTCATGCATAAAAGTACCAGTATCTATAGCTTCTATTTTCAATTCTTCTTTTTCTTTTAACTTTAATCCATATGTCATATGAAATGAAAATGGACATCTTCGATAACTTTCTAATCTAGATACACTTGTTTTTAAAGTATTTCCATATAATCTTTCAATATTCTCTTTAGATATATTTTGAGATGTATTTGAATAATATATTCCAGAAACCGCTCTTTTAAACCTTTTATTGTCCTTCTTATAGAAATATCTTAAAACATCTTTCCATTCTTCTGAAATTTCTTTTCCATCCAAATACTCTTTATATATATTTAATGCCTCTTCAAATGTTGCTTTTTCATTAGATTTCACATATCTTTTTTCTACAACATCACTTTCTTCTTTCAATTTCGGAAAAAATCTTTTTATTTTCTTTATAAGAATAGATGGTCTTATTGATTTTCCTTCTTTATCAGAAGACGAATATGATAAGAACAATAATTCTTCTGGTGTTGTTAGCGTTCTATAAATATTAAATTGTTCTTCATAAAGACTATCTATAGAATTTTTGGCAAGTTCTATACTAGCATCTCCCAATACTTTTCTATCATTATCATTGAAATATCCTTCCACTCTATTAGCTTTTGGGAAACTACCATCATTTATGCCAATTACAAAAACAACTTTCAATTTATTACTTCTAGTTCTTTCTGTATCTCCTAAAATAACTTGATCTTGAGTTGCTGGAATTTTTCCAAGTTCACTAGAATTCAATCCCACTTCTAATAAATCTTTATATTTTTCAAATGTCACTTTCTCATCTTTAAATACCAAGCACAAATCATCAAATATACTAACTAATAATTTATAACTAGTATTATATTCATCTGAAACTTCAATATTATTATATTCTCTTAATTTTCTATCTAATATTTCATTTATTTTATTATTTATTAAAAAATTATAAATTTCTTTTGTTATTTGAATTACAGTCTTATTACTAGATACTTCCTTTTTAAAATCAAGCAAAGGATTTATTATTTGTTTTCTTAAATTTTCTAATCTTTCTTGTAAATCATTTATTTGTTCATAGTCGAACTCACGATTATAGAATTTAGCTCCCTTTATTCCCCACTTTTTACAGTAATTTTCAAACAAATATATATCTTCATTATTTATATCTAATAATCCTATTTTTAAATAATTCAAAACAGAATCAAAAGACCAGTTCTTTGCAAATATATCAAGCATTGCTAATATAAATTTTATCAATACGTTTTGATTTAATTGTTTCTTTTCATCTATAAATAATGGAATTTCATATTTATTACATACAGCCTTAGCGTCTTCAGAATATTTTTCTATTTCCTCTGCAATTATTCCAATTTCATTATACTTATATCCACAGTTTTTAACCAAATTGTGTATATTTTGAGCCACATACTCTAGTTCTGTATATGGATTATTCGCCAAAAACAATTTAATATTTTGGGTTTCACCATCAAATTTTCCTTTAGATATACTTAAAGCTTGTTCTAAAAATCTTAATTCTTCGTTTTTAAATCTTTTTATATCTTCTAAATAAATTTCTTTAATTTCATATTGATTACTTTTGGCAATTTCGATAAGTTTATTTGCATATTTCTTATTAAAGTAAAAAATATCCTTTTCTTTAGCAGTATTTGATTGTAAATCGTCTGTTGCAACGCCAACAGTTATTTCAGCAGCTTGCATAGAAAGTTCTTTAAACACGTTATATTCTTGTTTAGTAAACCCTAAAAATTCATCTATGTATATATACGAATCTTTAAACATATCTGTATTTGATAAATTATTCGCTAAAATTGTTAAACTATCATTTTCATCAATAAAATTATTTCTTATTCTTTCTTCATATTTCTCATATAATAATTCTATATCTTTTAGTTTTAAACTCGTATATTTATCTTCTAGTTCTACATCTTTTAAATCTTGAACTAAAATCCCATGCTTTTTGAATTCTGTAAATAATCTGTTAACAATATCTATATTTTTTTCTGATTTTCCTAAAAAGTTCAAATTAGATTTTTCTTTTGAAAGCAAGTCAAAAATAAGCATATCTTTTCCAGCTTTTGAAAGGTGGTTTAATTCACCACCTATCTCATTTGAAACACGATATGCCATTCTACTTAAAGTTAGTACTTCAACATCTATTAAAGCATTTTGATCTACCACTTCAAATAATTTCTTTTCAGCAGAAAGATTACACTGTTCTGGAACAACAAGATATATTTTCTTTGTTCCTATTTTTGACTTTATATCTTCAAAAATAAATGTACTTTTTCCACTTCCACTTCTTCCATAAATTAACTTTAATTTCATATTTTTTCCTTCTAATAATTTGTAGTGCTTAACATTGGATATTTAAAGCTATATTCTCCTGCAATATTTCCATCCTCAAAATGATCTGTAAAAAATTGATCAGCTCCTTTTAAGAAATATCTGTATCTAATTTCATTAGTTAAAGATCCATTTCCTATAATTATTGGGTCATCCCAAGTAACATCTATAGCATACCAATTATCCTTTACATACACATAATTCCAAGCATGACTTTCTGTTTCACCAGAATTATTTTTTCCAACTCCACATGCAATAATACATGGAATACCAAGATCATCCATTATAGATTTATATGTTCTTGCATATCCTTCACAAACAGCTCTTTTTCCAATCAAAGTTCCATAAACATTGTATGAATTTTTAGTAATATTTGAATCATGTTCTGTATCATATACAGTATTGTCTATCAAATAATCATGTACTATTTTTAAACTTTCAATTTCATTATCTGTTGTCAAAGCAATAATATCTTCTTTCGCAACATCTACAAGCGCTACTGAAGCATATACAGCTTCTACTGTCGGAAATTCTTCTGCTAAATAGTTCTTTCCATTTCCACCTATTGATACTCTATATGTAGTTGAAAATGCTCTTGTTGTTATTTCAGTTATTAAATTTATTTTTGTTATATCTATATAAAACAACTCTGGATTATCAAATGTTAGCGCATTTATAGCAAGTTGAAATGAATTATTTAATATATCGCTTCCATTTTCTTGATGTAATAAGTCATCAAATGTTGTATCAAACTGAGCAGTATATGTTCCAGTCTTCATATGTTCCATATTTAAATATAATTTATCATAAATAGTTTTCCCGTATTCATCTAATTGATTATAATAAAATCTCTCTGCATTTATAACTTGTTCTTGCTTATTTGCTTCTTGTTCTTTTCTTCTTTCTGCTTGAAGTCTTTCTAGTTCTTCTATTCTATTTGGTATTTTTTCTGTTGAATTTAGCTCGACTACTATTTCAGTAGGTTCTTCTGGTTCTTCTTTTACTTCTGGTTCTTCAATTATATTTTCCGGAAAAACATCTTCTATTATTATCTCTCCTTGTGTTGCAATAATATCTATTTGAGAATAGAACAATGAAGCAATACTATATTTTTCTGGTACAACTATTATTCCAAAAACATCCAAACAAAAATATACTGTTATTGAAAAAACAAAAATTATTAATAATATCAAAATTGAGGTTATGAAATTACCTTCATTTTTTCTTCTTTTCATCTATCTCTCCTATGCGCCCTTTTCTCTTTTCCAGTAAAACAAATATTGTTGCGCTATTCCTTGCAATCCTAAAAATTTTTCTTCTGCTAAATTTAAAAGTTCTTTCTTGTTAACTTTTTCTTCGTTTTCGTTATGAATATATAAATCATTCATAACTCTTCTTACCCAAACATCAATCGGAAATACATCAATTCTTTTTAGAGCAAATAGCAATATACAATCCGCAACTTTAGGACCTACACCATCTAACTTCAAAAGTTCTTCTCTCATTAATTCTGTATTTTCCATATTCTTTATTTTATCCAAATCAATTTGTTTTTCACAGATCAACTTAGTTGTATTATATATTCTTTTATCTCTAAATCCTAAGCCTAAACTTCTCAAATCTTCAACACTTGCTTTAGATAATTGCTCTGGAGTTGGAAATGTATAATAAAAATTCCCATCAAATTCTATTTTATTTCCATAATTTAAGCTAAGTTTTTCAATAATCTTTTTTATTCTTGGAATGTTATTGTTAGCTGAGATTATAAATGAGATTATACATTCCCACAAATCTTGTTTTAAAATTCTAATACCATTTCCAAATTCTATACTTTCTTTTAAATATGAATCTATTTTACTTAATTTATTTTTATAAATAGTGTAATCTGTTCCCAAATCAAAATACTCTTTTATAAATGTTTCGAAGTCACAATCTTCATTACAAATTCCAGAAAATATAATCTTATTATTTTCTTTTTTTACATTTATAACAGTATTTTTTACTACTCCCGTAAAACTATTATCTTGATTTTTATTCCACCTAAAACATTGTCCACATTCAAAAATATGAACCGGATTAAATGATTCTAAATTTTCTAATATATATGTTTCCATTTCATTAGTTCCTTTATATAATTCTACAAATTCATTTTATTATATTTTGGTCAAATAATCAAGATAAAATGTCTTTCTAAAAATAGTAAAACTCTATATTTACTTACATTAAAGCGGAATTTATTTAAAGCCTAATCCATATACTTCTCGAGCATCTGTAATTATCATAAAACAATTAAAATCAATTTTTTTCGAAATCTTTTTAATTCTTTCTAAATCTTTCCTTTTAGTCACACACATTATAACCATCTTATTCTCTCCGAGAATAACTACCTTTTGCATACAAATTAGTCGCACCTCTTTTTACTTCTAAATTAATAGTATCTGAAATTTCTTCAAATTTATCTGAAATAATATAAATAACTTTACAAAAATTTATACCTTCAAAAACAACATCAATCATTTTTCCTATAATATAAATTGCAATACCAGAATAAAGACCTATCTCAAATTCTTTAAAAGCAATCAAATTTGCAACAACAACCAATATATCTATTATCATTATAATACTACTCATTTTCATATTTATTTTATAATTTTGAGCAATATGTGCAATTAAATCAGTTCCTCCGGTAGATGTATTAGCTTTTAGCACCAAAGCTAAACCTATACCAATAAAAATACCTCCATAGACACTTGCTAAAAATCTATCGTTTAATACTGGTTCAGTTATTTCAAAAATATCAATAAACTTTGAATACAAAAAAGTTGCCAAAATTGTTTTCAAAATGAATTTTAAGCCACATTTTATAATCCCCAGTATAAATAATGGTATATTTAATATAATTATTGTTTTTGCCATATTAATATCGAAAAAATAATATATTATTGTTGCTATTCCAGAAAATCCACCACTTGATAATTTACATGGAAGTAATAAACATGCAGTTCCAAAAGCAGCAAATAAACACCCTATTAAAATTAACAAAAATTCTTTAAATAAATTATATATTTTTTTAAAAAACAAAAAAACTCTCATACTTTTAGTATCAGAGTTTTCTTAATATTTATTCTACTTTCTTACAGTATCTTTGTCATCAATAAAATCTTTATGAGTTTTTGAAATTATTACATCTATCTTACTTGTTGTATGTTTTATATCTTGTTTAATTACAACATCTACATCATACATTTCTTTAAGTTTTATTATATTTTCTCTCTTATAACCAACTACATTATTAACATTTTGTGGATGCACTACAATTTCAACTTCTTTTACTCTTGTATTAAATTTTTTGATTTTATCAACAATTGTATCGTAGTACATTGACGATTCAACCAATTGTCTAAATGTTTCATGATAAGGTCCTGCTACAACTTCACTTCCTTCATTTGTCGGAGAACAAATTGTATCAGTATTTTGAAGTCCAATTCTTATTACATTTATTTTTTTATTTCCAAACAAATAACAAAGTTCTTTACATCTTTCAACAGCTTGATTTACTGTTAGTGGTTCATATTCTCCGCTATTATATTCTTCTTCTAGTTTAGTACCTTTAATAACTAAAACTGGATAAATCCTTACCATTTTAGGTTTTAATTTTATTAAATCTTTTGCTGTTGTAATATCATCTTGTTCTGTACTATCAGGAAGTCCTATCATCATTTGATGTCCTAGCGTAAATCTATGTCTTCTAATTAATTTAGATGCTTTTATAACATCAGCAAATGTATGACCTCTTCCACATCTTTCTAAAATATAATCGTTTGTTGATTGAACACCTAATTCAATTGTTTTAACTTTATATTTTTTCAACCTTTTTAAGATTTTTTTATCTATGTAATCTGGTCTTGTTGATATTCTTATGCTATTAACTTTTTTGGCTTTAACATATTCATAAGCCGCACTTAATAACTCATCTTGTAATTCTTGTTCTATTCCAGTAAAGCTTCCGCCATAAAATGCAACTTCTATATCAGCATCTTTTTCTCTAAAATTCTCTAAATAATATTCTATTGTTTCTCTAACATCATGCTCTGTTATTTTTTTCATTTGTCCACTTATTTTTCTTTGATTACAAAATGAACAATCATTAGGACATCCTAAATGTGGTACAAATATAGGAATTATATATTGATTTTTCACTAGACTACACCTCCTACCCTAAAATTTCTATAGCTTTTCTTGCAGCTTCCATTTCTGCTTGTTTTTTACTTCTTCCACTACCTATCGCAAGTTTTTTACCATCACATTCCACTTCAGCAGTAAAAGTTTTATTATGATCTGGTCCTTCTTCATTTATGATAGTATATTTTATTTGGACTTCACCATGTTTTTGAAGTTTCTCTTGCAATACTGTTTTATAATCTTTAACTCCTACATTATGACTTGCAAATTCTACTTCTTCTTTTATATTTTCTAAAATAAATTCTTGTACTTTATTCATATCTTGAGAATCTAAATACATCGCTGCAATAACGGCTTCAACAGTATCTGCTAAAATTGCTTTTTTATTATTGCTTGTTGCCTTTTCGCTTTTTCCCAAATACAAGAAATCACTAAAATTATGCTTTAAAGCTATTTTATATAAACTATCTTCACAAACTGCATAAGCTCTAACTTTAGTCATTTCTCCTTCTGATAAATTTTGATAATTTTCATACAAATATTTGCTACTTATAAATTCTAAAATACTATCACCTAAATATTCTAGTCTTTCATAACTTTTTACTTTATTTTCATAAGCGTAAGATGTATGTGTTAATGCTGTTTTTAATAAATCTTTATTTTTGAAAACATATCCTATATTTTTTTCAAATATTTCAAAATTGTTAAACACGAACCTTCACCTCCCCTAAATTAACATATACATTGTATATGCTTTTAATCTTATTTACAAGTCATTTAAATAAAAAAACATATAAATGAGAACTTCTTGTTAAATTTAGGAAAAAAAGCCTTTTATCAATATTAATTTTCTCATTTATCCTAGGAAAAACACCCCAAGCATATTCATGCTTAGGGTGTTTTTTTTGCACTTAATTGTAACTTAAAAGTCGAGTGCTCTCATTAAATTTCCCAAAACATCATCAGGATCCATTTCCTCACCTTCATTTAACATGTCTTTAGAAATATTTAATAAACTCTCGAATCTGCTTTTAATCACCAAATTAGAAGGTTCCACTTCTTCATAGGCTTTCTCAAATATTTTTACAAGCCCATTCCAGTCAGTAAATTTCTTTTGATTCGGATTTGCATCTATGAGCTTATATAAATCGTTCACTCCGCCTTTATTCAATGCTTTACCAATAAGCAAATATGCAATATCTTCAGTGTTCCCCTTACTTACAAAACGACTTATACTTCTTTGTCCAAATCTAATTAGAATTTCTTCTTGAACATCTCTGTTAAAAATTTTGATTTGTTCATACATAAGCATATATCGTTTACTTAAAAAAGCCTTATACTCTGTCTGTGTTAACCATTTTTTCATTAATTTCAGATTTTCATTCCAGAAGTCAATCTCAGCCTTAGTAAGAGTCTCTGTATCTTTAATTAGTTTTAAACATTCTGATAGCCAATACATTCCTACGGAACAATTATACTTTCTTTTGCAGTCTCTTTCAACTTTTTCGAAAGTCTTTGCATCTGGAAAAGAATCAACAACCTCACAGTATCGACGTGCCGCATTTTTCCAATTAGCACTAACGTACATAGAAAAACTTTTTGGATATTCTTTTCTCTTTTCGATAATAATTTTGGAAACATATTCCAAATCTCTTTTCAATTCAAATTCTTGCAAGAAATTAATAAAAGAATTAACGAGCGGGCTATACAGATATATATTTCCAACAAACCTTTCTTTGCATTTTGGGGTAAGCATAATATAATAATAAATCATATCTGGTCCCCAAAACATTCTTTCATTTTGTTCTTGTGAGAGGCATTCTAAAAATGCATCTATTGATTCAAGAGATTCATATCCTTTTTTTTCGAACACTTTTGTTGCTTCATTAAAACGCTCTTTATTATACGGTGCCAGTGACAAGTTGTTCATGCCATACTCAATAGTTTCTCTAATTGTATATTCTTTAAACATAATAAGTTATCCCTCATAAACTCAGTCAACAGTTACAATATTTTTTCAAAGTACTTATGATCCTCGCATATTCCTCCTGTCATTTCTTTTCTGTTTCTATGCTTCCCCTCTGTTCACAGTGGGTATAAATTAATGAGTATCTATTCAATTATAGCATAAGCAATATGCTTTTTCAAGTTTTATGTATACCTTTATATGTTTTTAAATAAAAAAAAAAGAAAGGTGTAAAACCTTTCAATCTTTTTATCTTATTGTACATTATCTTTGATATATTCAACAACATCTCCAACTGTAACTACTTTTTCAGCGTCTGCATCTGGGATTTCCATATCAAATTCTTCTTCTAAAGCCATAACTAATTCAACGATGTCTAAAGAATCAGCTCCTAAGTCATCTATAAATGATGCTTCCATATCAACTGATGATTCAACAACTCCTAATTGTTCAACTATTATTGCTTTTACTTTTTCGAAAACTTCTTCTGTGTTCATTTAAGTTCCCCTCCTTTTTTAGTTACTAAATTGTATAATCTAGTTTTATTATATGTTCATTAAATTGTCAAGTACTTTATTGTCTTTTTTCAAATTCTTCTTTCATTTTATCAACTGCTCCACTTTTTACAAAGTTTTCAGCTTGTTTTAATGTGAAATAGAATAAATATTCATCACTACTTCCGTGAGCTTTAACAACTGGTTTTTTTACACCTAAGAATAATGCTCCACCATATTCTTTGTAATCCATAGTCTTTGAAAATCTCTTAATCGCAGGCAAGCATGGAATTGCTCCAATAGTGGTCCAAATATTTCTTTTTAAACTTTCTGTTAGATTTCTTTTTACAAGTTTGCCTAGACCTTCTGTTGTTTTTAAGAACACGTTTCCTGTGAATCCATCTGTTATAACAGCATCAACTTCACCAGCAAAACAATCTCTACCTTCAATATTTCCAATAAAGTTAATTCCATATTCTTCAGCATTTTCTTTTAATAAATTATATGTATCTTTTACTAAATCATTACCTTTTGTTTCTTCTGTTCCTATATTTAATAATCCAACTTTTGGATTTTCAATTCCAAAAGTATTTTTTAAATATATTGTAGACATTTGAGCAAATTGAACTAAATTTAGCGGTTTACAGTTTGTATTAGCTCCAGCATCCATAAGCATAAAGCTTTTTTTATACGCTGGTAACATAGGTGCTATAGCTGGTCTATCTATACCTTTAATTCTTCCAACTAAAAGAGTAGCTCCTGTTAATAATGCTCCAGAATTTCCAGCAGATATAAATACATCTCCTTCACCTTCTTTTAACATTTTAAACCCAACAACCATAGAAGAATCTTTTTTATGTTTAATTGCAACTGTAGGAATATCTTCCATCTCAATTTGTTCAGTTGTATGTTTTATTGTTATTTTATTTGTTACTTCTGAAATATTATCTTTATCAAAAAATTCTTTTACTTTTTTATTTATAATTTCTTCATTTCCAATTAAAATAATATCTGCTTCTATTTCTTTTGCAGCTCTTACTGCACCTTTGATTACTGCATCAGGTGCATTGTCTCCACCCATAGCATCTAATAATATTTTCAATATAATTTCCTCCATCTGTTTTTATATATGGTTATTTCTATTTTACTGGCTTTTTGCCTAAAAATCAATACTTTTAATCTAATTTGACCTATCAGTATAGATTATCTCTTAAGTTTATCGCTTATCTTATTTTAAAATTATATGTATCATATGGAAAAGTATTTATTAATAATTCGTCTGACTTCATTAATTTTTGTAATTTGTTTATATCTTTAAAATCATTAATAAACGCAACTGCAAAATCAGTTTCTTTACTTTCATTTACAAATTCATCTATATCTGTATATGTTTCTAAACATATATTTTCTTTAGCAGCATATTGCATAATCTTTTGATATTCATCTTTATTTTGAGCTTTATCTATTAATATTTTTATATATCCATAATTGTTATACTCAACTTCTTTTTTAAAGAATTGTTTAAACATTTGATATTCATAAAAATCACCAATATATACTAACTCATCATATTCTTTTTCATTATCTCTTAAATATATTTCGTTATATGTTGAATTATAGTTAATCCACATATTTTTAACATTCAATTTTCTCATACTCTCTACTATTATTGTTATTAAAACATCATTTACGATTTTGTTTTCATTAACACATAAAGTAATTTGATTATTATATAAAATTGAATCTAAAATATAACTTACTGTTATTTCTGGTCTTCCAGGATAAGATACTGCTATAGATTTTCCTTCATTAAAAGGTTCATCAATTTTTTGATAATATTTTAATGCAGAATATACTCTATCAATACTTATAAGATTACCTTTACTTACTTCTTTATTTAATGCTTGCTCTACTCTTTCTTTGTTTTGATTAATTCCATTTTCTATTTCTTTTACTAAATTTACAAATACAGATTTTTCCATAACTATTCTTTCCTTTATATAAACTTTCGTACGATATTATTTTATACAAAATTCTTGTGATTGTAAACAATTATAGAATAAAAAAACAAAAAGACTTTTAGTTTAACTAAAAGTCTTTTTTATATTATTAATTTCTAATAATTAAGCAATGATATCAGAAACTACACCAGAACCTACTGTTCTTCCACCTTCTCTAATAGCGAATCTTAATCCTTTTTCGATAGCGATTGGTGTAATTAATTCGATTGTCATTGATACGTTATCTCCTGGCATAACCATTTCAACACCAGCTGGTAAATCAATAACACCTGTTACGTCTGTTGTTCTGAAATAGAATTGTGGTCTATATCCATTAAAGAATGGTGTATGTCTTCCACCTTCTTCTTTTGTTAAAACGTAAACTTCTGATTTGAATTTTGTATGTGGGTTGATTGATCCTGGTTTAGAAATAACTTGTCCTCTTTCGATGTCTTTTCTATCAACACCTCTTAAAAGAACACCTATATTATCTCCAGCTTCAGCTTGATCTAATAATTTTCTGAACATTTCAACACCAGTAACAACTGTTTTTCTTCTTTCAGCTGATAATCCTACGATTTCAACTTCGTCTTGAACTTTAACGATTCCTCTTTCTACTCTACCTGTAGCAACTGTTCCTCTACCTGTGATTGTGAATACGTCTTCAACAGGCATTAAGAATGCTTGATCAGTTGGTCTATCTGGAGTTGGGATGTAGCTATCTACAGCTGCCATTAATTCTTTCATTGGAGCGTAAACAGCATCGTTAGCATCGTTTGGTCCTTCTAATACTTTTAATGAAGATCCTTTTACTATTGGAATATCATCTCCTGGGAAATCATATTTAGATAATAAATCTCTAACTTCCATTTCAACTAATTCTAATAATTCTGGGTCGTCAACCATATCGCATTTATTTAAGTAAACAACGATATATTTAACACCTACTTGTCTAGCAAGTAAGATGTGCTCTCTTGTTTGAGGCATTGGTCCATCAGCTGCAGAAACAACTAATATAGCTCCGTCCATTTGAGCAGCACCTGTGATCATGTTTTTAACATAGTCAGCGTGTCCTGGGCAGTCAACGTGTGCATAGTGTCTGTTTTCTGTTTCATATTCTACGTGAGCTGTGTTGATTGTGATTCCTCTTGCTTTTTCTTCTGGAGCTCCGTCGATTTGATCATAAGCTGCGAATTGAGCTTGTCCTAATAATCCTAAATATTTTGTAATAGCTGCTGTTGTTGTTGTTTTTCCATGGTCAACGTGTCCGATTGTACCAATGTTAACGTGTGGTTTTGTTCTTTCGAATTTAGCTTTAGCCATTTTAAAATCCTCCTTTAATTTTTGAGATTTTTTCTCATATTTATTTTTAAAATTTAATGACTTTTTAATCACTTGCATTTTATACTAAAACAGTAAAAAAAGCAAGTATATTTTTACAATTATATTACAATTATAATTGTACTTTATAAATTCTCCCAAATGAGCTATTGCCTAAGTAATAACTCATTTGGTAATAATTAATCTTCTTTTTTAGCTCTTGAAGCAACAATTGATTCAAGAATTGATTTTGGAACTTCTTCATAGTGAGAAGGTTCCATAGAGTATGTTCCTCTACCTTGTGTTTTTGAACGTAAGTCAGTTGCGTAACCGAACATTTCAGAAAGTGGAATAAATGAGTGGATTTCTTGTAATCCATCACTTGCGTCCATTCCTTCCATTCTACCACGTCTTGAGTTTACGTCACCAATAACATCTCCCATGTATTCTTCTGGAACAACAATTTCAACTTTCATGATTGGTTCTAAGATAACTGATTGAGCTTTTCTACAACCTTCTTTGAAAGCCATTGATCCAGCAATTTTGAATGCCATTTCTGAAGAGTCAACATCGTGGTAAGAACCATCAACTAAAGTAGCTTTGAAGTCGATAACTGGGTATCCAGCTAATGTTCCGCTTTCAGCAGCTTCTCTAATTCCTTCTTCAACTGGTTTAATGTATTCTTTTGGAACAACACCACCAACGATTTTGCTCTCAAATTGAATACCTGTTCCTGGTTCTAATGGTTCCATTTCTAACCAAACGTGACCATATTGTCCTCTACCACCAGATTGACGAATGAATTTCCCTTCAACTCTAACTGCATTTCTGATAGTTTCTTTGTATGCAACAGATGGTTTACCTACAGCACACTCAACTTTGAATTCTCTTTTTAATCTATCAACGATGATATCTAAGTGTAACTCACCCATACCAGCGATGATTGTTTGACCTGTTTCATGGTTTGTATATGTTTTGAATGTTGGATCTTCTTCTGCAAGTTTTGCTAAAGCAATACCCATTTTTTCTTGATTTGCTTTATCTTTTGGTTCGATAGCAATATCAATAACTGGTTCTGGGAATTCCATTGATTCAAGAATTATTGGATGATCAGGATCACATAATGTATTTCCTGTTGTAACATCTTTTAATCCTACTGCTGCAGCGATATCTCCAGCATATACTTTATCAATATCTTCTCTAGTGTTAGAGTGCATTTGAAGAATTCTTCCGATTCTTTCTTTTTTATCTTTACTAGAGTTTAATACTGTTGATCCAGCATCTAATGTTCCTGAGTAAACTCTAAAGAAACATAATTTTCCTACGAATGGGTCTGTAGCAATTTTGAATGCTAAAGCAGCAAATGGTTCAGCATCTGATGTTTTAGCTGTTACTTCTTCCCCATCTAATGTTTCACCTTTAATATCAGCGATATCAAGTGGTGATGGCATATAGTCAATTATTGCATTTAATAATTCTTGTACACCTTTATTTTTATATGAAGAACCACAAGTTACAGGAACTATTTTATTAGCTATTGTTCCTTTTCTTAAACCTAATTTGATTTCTTCTATTGATAATTCTTCACCTTCTAAGTATTTCATCATTAATTCTTCATCTTGTTCAGCAACAGCTTCGATTAATTTTTCACGATATTCAGCTGCTAAATCAACCATATCAGCAGGAATTTCTGTTTCTTCAACAACTTTTCCTAAATCATCTTTATGGATGAATGCTTTCATTTTTAATAAATCAACGATTCCTTGGAAGTTATCTTCTGCTCCAACTGGTAATTGAATTGGAACAGCATTTGCTTTTAATCTATTTTTTAATTGGTCTACACAAAGCATAAAGTTTGCTCCTGTGATATCCATTTTGTTTACATATACCATTCTTGGTACCATGTATTTATCAGCTTGTCTCCAAACTGTTTCTGTTTGTGGTTGAACACCACCTTTAGCTGCTAATACTGTTACAGCTCCGTCAAGAACTTTTAAAGATCTTTGAACTTCAACTGTAAAGTCAACGTGTCCTGGTGTATCAATAATGTTTATTCTATTATTGTTCCAGAAACAAGTTGTAGCTGCAGAAGTAATTGTTATACCTCTTTCTTGTTCTTGAACCATCCAGTCCATTGTTGCTCCACCATCATGAACTTCACCTAATTTGTGAGTTTTTCCAGTGTAAAATAGAATTCTCTCTGTTGTAGTTGTTTTTCCAGCATCAATATGGGCCATGATTCCTATATTTCTTGTTCTTTCTAATGGATACGCTCTTCCAGCCATTTTATCCTCCTTATTTTTTAGAATGTCTAAGCTACTTTGCTTAGAATTTGAATTCTACCATTTGTAATGTGCGAAAGCTTTGTTAGCTTCTGCCATTCTATGTGTATCTTCTTTTTTCTTGAATGCTCCACCGTTTCCGTTGATAGCATCGATTATTTCTCCTGCTAGTTTTTCAGCCATTGTTTTTTCATGTCTTTTTCTAGCATATGTTACTAACCATCTTAAACCTAAAGTTTGTCTTCTTTCTGGTCTAATTTCTAATGGTACTTGGTATGTTGCTCCACCTACTCTTCTTGCTTTTACTTCAAGAACTGGCATTATGTTTTCTAATGCAGCTTCAAATACTTCTAATGGATCTTTTTGTTCTTTTTCTTTAATAATATCAAATGCACCATAAACGATACCTTGAGCAACTGATTTTTTACCATCTAACATTACGTTGTTAATTAATTTTGTAACAACTTTGCTATTGTATAATGGATCTGGTAACACATCTCTTTTTGCTATAAATCCTTTTCTTGGCACTATTCTTCCCTCCTTATAAATTTTTGTTTAGTGTTTAAATATTTGTAACACTAAAGGTACTCTGGAAAGTTTTACTTTCCCGTAATAGCGCAAATTGTTTTTTACTATATATTAATAAAAAAGAATTATGCACTATTATCAATTAATAAATTTACCTAATTTTTATTTTTTAGGTCTTTTTGCTCCGTATTTAGATCTAGCTTGCATTCTATCTTTAACGCCTGCTGTATCTAATGTACCTCTTATGATGTGGTATCTAACACCAGGTAAATCTTTTACCCTTCCACCTCTGATAAGTACAACACTGTGTTCTTGTAAGTTATGTCCTACACCTGGGATATAAGATGTTACTTCATATCCGTTTGAAAGTTTAACCCTAGCTACTTTTCTTAAAGCTGAGTTTGGTTTTTTAGGAGTAACTGTTTTTACAACTGTACAAACACCTCTTTTTTGTGGAGCTCTATTATCAGTTTGAACTTTTTTTCTTGAGTTATAACCTTTTTGTAGAGCTGGAGCTGTTGATTTTGTTGTAGAAGTTTTTCTTCCTTTTCTTACTAATTGATTAATTGTTGGCATTCTTCTTTTTTCACCTCGTTTCTTTTATATAATATACGCTAAAATATAGATTTCCCTATATTACAGCGTTACTATTTTATCATCTTTGTTACTAGTTGTCAATACTTTCCTAAAACTTTAATTTTCATTGATTTCCCTAAGGTTTTTCTGATCTAAAATATTTTTTATTCCATAGAATTATAACTGTTTTTTTACGTACAAAAATAAAAAAAACCCTGAACTACAGGGTGATTTTACTCACCATGTAGTCAGAGCCAAACCAGAAGTCTGGTTTACCTGTTTTTACTCCTCATCAAAGAACTCTTCAAAGCTTTCATCTTCATCCTTACGACGTCTGAAAACGATAACCTCTCCATTGCGTCTCATTTCGGCATAGCCAAAAATCACGCCACAGATGATAGTCGTAACAGCAATGGTAAGAAGAATCTTCCAACCAAGAGCCCAAATCCAAGCAAACAACGCTCGGACGATACTTGCCGCCAAGGCAAGAGCTGCCAGTGCCGCGATTACGCCAATTATGACGATAATATTGCGGGTAATCGGATTGGTGGCCTTCGGGACTTTGTTCAGGATTTTCTTAAGCATAAACTTACCCCTTTCGGTAACTGTGTTTTTTTGTTTGATAGCCAAAAAAGTAGTACTTCAAACACACAGGTTACATATATATATTATACCATATTTTTACAGAAAAAGCAAAAGCACGAATTTAACATTCGTGCTTTTTTACCTTTTACTATTTATATTTATTATTCTCTTTCTTCTTCTTTTAAAGCTTCAGCTTCAGCTTGTTCTTTTACAGTGGCTAAATCAGCACTACCCTTTCCTTCTACAACAAGTCTTCTTTCAGCTTCTCTGAATTTTTTTGCTTGTGCTTGATCCAATTCCCAAGCCGCTCTTTTTTCAGGATGAGCTGCTTTATCATCTTCATATAATTTTCCTTCAACTTGTAATCTGATTTCACCATGTATTTTTTGTTTTAGTAAATCTTCATACCATTTATCTTGAGCCGTTTTAAATCCAAACAATCTTTTTAAATCACTAAGAATCGGAATATGATATGGTTTTCCTCTACTAGATGTTAATTTTCCAATATTATATTCATCTTCAACTAATTTTCTTAATCTTTTTTGTTCTGCCTCACTAACATTTTTACCATTATACACAGTATTATACACTTTGTTTGTAATATTCTTCAAATCTTCCGGTTTCGGATCATTAAAATCAATATCATTAGCAATTCTAGAATTTCTTCCTAAAAATTCTAGAGATAACCCTTTTCTTTCGTATTTTTCTCCTACTTCTGAACCATCATAACCATGTTCTTTTAAGTATTTCAATTTTTCAAAAGCTTCTTTTGCACCTTTAAATTTATCAGGATTTGTTTTAGCTAAATCTTCCAACTCTTTAAATGTTCTATCATTTATCACTTTATCCAAAAGAACTTTATAATCAGCTGTTGAAAAATCTTCTTTACCTAATAATTCTTTAATTATATCCAAAGCTCTTTTTCCATCGGCATCTACTAATCCTAAAACTCCTTTGTTTTCATCAACCAATTGTACCATTTCTTGTTTTTTGGCTTGACTCTTTAATTCTAATGCCTCTTTTATTTTTTCTTGATCTTTAACTAGTGGTAAAATTGCTTTTAATACATTAGATTTTACTACCTTATCATTAATTCCTTTTTGGGCTAATTCTGATAATTTTACTTTCCCCACACCTTGAACTTCTATTTCTTTATCCAAATCAGTTCCAGAAAGTAATTCTAAATGTTTCAATATTTCATCGAATTTTTTATCAGCCTCTTTATTATATCTTGGTTTACCTCTTTTTTTATCAGTTTTTTCTTGTAATGCTATAATCTCATCCGCAATTATATATTCTTTTGCACCATCTAATTCTGCAATTTCTGCAATTTTAGCTTCACTTGCTGTTTTAAATTTTTCCAATTCAACTTTTGGATCTTTCTTTCCATCTATTAATTTTTTTAGTGCTTTGAATCTATTTTCTTCTTCCACCAACGCTTCAGCTGCAGCATATTTTTCATGAAAATTATCTAATCTATCTTCTTTTATCGCTTCCAACTGTTCCATAGTTTTAGCAGTTTTTATTTCTTTCACACCAACATTTTTGGCTGCATCTTGTATCGCTTTACTTGTTAAAGCTTCTATAACTTGTTGTAATGATTCAGTATTTAAATTAGGATCATCTGCTATTAATATAGCTTGCATGTTCGCATCATTAATAATATTATCATCAATTAAAGCAATATAACCTTTTAATGACATTTTAGCTCTATTAATTTTAGCATCAGAGTCTCTTTCAATATCTTCTTTTATTTTTTTAGTTTCTTCGCTTAAGCTAACTCCTTCATAAAACGATAATTCTTCGTCTTTAGCCACCTTCAAGCTGTCAATTTCAATTATTGTCGCATCGATTTTTTCTTTTAATTTTTTTAAATACTCAATTTTTTTACTTATTTCAAAATTTGGTTCTGCCATTTTTTATTTCTCCTTTACTTTTTAAATTTATTTTACTAAATTTTCAAGTACTTCTATTCTTGCCTTTATTTGTGCTACAACAGTCATATATTCTTGTAGTTCCTCTTTTGTCATTTGTTTTATTTCTTCTACAGTCATTGTTTGTTCTAATTGATTTAAGTATTTTTTGATATTTTCTAATTCATTTCTATCCATTGTACTCCTCCTTTGATTCTCTCAAATTTTTGAGCATAATCACGACTATTATCATTTTACCATATATTACCGTATTTTTCAATAGTTTTACATAAAAAAGTTACATTTTGCGAGTTATTTTCTCTATACTTCTTTCTGCTAGTTTTTTATATCTTTCTTTTTTATCTTTTATGTTAATTTCCAAAGGTGGTAATATTCCAAAATTAGCATTCATTGGCTGAAAATTTTCATTTGGAGTAGCAATATATTGTGCAAGAGCACCTATTACTGTCTCATTTCCATATTCTACTTTATTTTGATCGTATTCTGTTCCCACATCATTTCCTTGACTATATATCTTATACATTAATACAGCATTTGTTCCAGCAACAAATCCAGACGCAATTGACTCTACATAGCCTTCTACTCCAGTTATTTGCCCTGCAAAAAATATTCTTCTATTATTCTTCATATTATATGTATTATCCAATACTTCAGGCGCATTTATATATGTATTTCTATGCATAACACCATATTTCACAAAATTCGCGTTTTGAAGACCTGGAATCATTGAAAATACTCTTTTTTGTTCTCCAAATTTTAAATTCGTTTGAAAACCAACAATATTATATATATTTCCTTCTTGATTATCTTGTCTTAATTGCACAACAGCATAAGGCCTTTTTCCTGTTCTTGGATCATCAAAACCTACAGGTTTTAAAGGACCGAATCTTAATGTATCAATTCCCCTTTTAGCCATTATTTCAATCGGCATACAACCTTCAAAAATTTCTCTTTTTTCAAATTCATGTAAAGTCACAACTTCTGCGTTTACTAATTCATTATAAAACGCTTCGTATTCTTCTTTGTTCATTGGAAGATTGATATAACTTCCGGATTCATTTTTAATTCTTTCCTTCCATACTTCTATATCTTCTTCTTTTCCTCTTTCTTGAGAATATCTATCTCCATAAAAAGCAATATTCATATCTATAGTATCTTTTTCTACAATTGGAGCAGCTGCATCATAGAAATATAATTTATCATTTCCTGTAATTTCAGCTATTTTTTCTGACATTTTCTCTGAAGTTAATGGTCCTGTCGCAATAATTACTATTGAATCTTCTGGAATTTCAGTCACTTCTTCTCTTATTATTTCAATATATTCATTTTCTTCTATTTTTTTAGTTACTTCTTCTGAAAATTTTTCTCTATCTACAGCAAGTGCTTGACCTGCAGGAACACTTACTGAATCTGCAATCGGAATCAGTTCACTTCCTAATATTCTTAATTCTTCTTTTAAAAGCCCACATGCATTTGTTAGTAAATTTGATTTAAATGAATTACTGCAAACAATTTCCGCAAAGTTCTCATTAGAATGCGCCTCAGAAAACTTTGTTGGCTTCATTTCATATAATTTTACTTTTATTTTCTTTTTTGCTATTTGCAGAGCAGCTTCACTTCCAGCCAACCCTGCTCCAATCACTATAATTTCTTTCATATTAACAAATTAGGTAACTATGTGAAAACAATAGTTACCTAACTCCTTTCTTTTATATACTTGGTCCTTCATAATCAGATTGAGTATCTATATTTTTCACCTGATTCGTTTGAGGTGTTTGTGTTATTTGAGTTCCTTGCATTTTCATCGCATTTTCTTTTTGTTGTTCATACGTCACAATTGGTCCTTGATTTTTAAAATCATTTCCTTTAGAATCCTTTAACACGCTTACAGCATCTTTTCTAACTTCATCATGTTCTGGCTCTTCTTTCTTCTTTAACACTAACTTATTTTTTATACTACTTAATATATTAGTTAACATTGCCCCAAACTTTTTTAGCTTGTTTGTTTCTTCTATAGGAACCAACGCATTAGTTACAGCAGAACTATCCATCACAACAGCTTCTACATTACCATCACTTGATGAAGATGTTTCTCCATCCTCTAGAACATCTTTTAACGTTTCTTCTGCTCTGTTTTTAGGCTTCATTTCGTTTCCGCTTTGTGTCTTCATATCAGTTCTATCGTTCTTCAGTTCAACTTGAGAATTACTTCTATTCTCAAATGCGCTTATATTTCTACTAAGATGTACACGTCGTTTTAATTCTTCTACCCCACTAGTATCCATTTCTTCTTGCATTCTTTCAATGGCCTTTTCAGCTTCCCTATCCGATATAGCTACTTTAGCATAGGGCCTAATATTGTTTGGTTTATGCACTACTTTATCTGCTCTTGTAACTATATTTGGACCATTACTAATTCTTTTTAATACTTTTTTTTGGGTTCGCTTCTCTTGTTGAATTTTATCTGCTCTAGCTATTTCTATCTGTTTAATAGACATCTCTGTGTTATCTCTATCTTCTAACTTAACAAATTGTTCTTCTTCTAACTCTGAATATTCTTCCAATTTATCTAAGACAAAATCATCTTTTCTCAATTCAGCCGCTTCTAATAATTCTTCAAAACTTTCATATTTATGATCAGATAATTCTGAATATTCTTGCAATAATAATTCTTTATCAATTGTTGGATTGCCATCTTTATCAAATGATATAAAATTTTTATATTTTGTATTCATAACCTCTAGTCTTCTCATAACCATTTGTGTAGCACAAAATCCAGGATTATATTCTATATATTTTAATCCAAGCAAAGTATTCCTCATGTAAGCCTTTTTATGTTCATCATCTAAATCCGTATATGTATTTCCTTTTTGTGCTTCCAAAGCATCTTTAAGATAATATTTCATAATGTTTGAATTGACCATATTATCTTTATAAATCTCAAAATCAATTATACACTTTCTTCTACTATCTTCATTATCAATCCCTAAATTACCATGTTTATCTTCAAATTCTTTTATCTGAGCATTAATTTTTTCTAATCTCTCAGCCACATATGGATTGTCTGTTTTTTCTGAATATTGTTTTTGTAAAGCAATTAACGCTCCATATCTCAATTTTAATGCAGTATCTTTATCTTCAATCCAAGAGAATACAGTTAAATAATCATATAAATCATCATAACTGTCTGCTTGCTCTCTTGCAAATTTTATTTTAGAACCAATAAAATAATCTTTTAAAGCTTTTTTCTTCGAATCCTCATTAATCATATCCATACTTACATCATCAAATGTTTGTTGTAAAATTGGTGTTTTATCATTAATAAGATATTCTTCCATAATATCATTTACTTGTTGATTTGCAAATACATACATTGAAGTAAATGATAATTCTTCATCTGGAAAATTTACCCCCAATTCTTCTTTGGCTAATTTAGCAAACAACTTTCGTTGTTCTTTGGTTTTTTTTCTTGAAAAATCAAGATCTGGATAACGCTCTTGCAAAATAGCTTGTGCTTCGCTTACCATTTCTTGCAACGCAGGATCTGTTTTTCTAAAATATTGTAATGCTGATGTTATTGTTGTAAAAAACAATTTTCTTTCTTCGGTCGACATGTTTTGTGTTTCTTCCGGTGACATCCTTTTATATTTATCTATTTTAGATAATATAAATAATATTTTGTAATTTTCTTTATATTTTTCAAACTCATCTAGTTCTGCTTTATCCATATCTCCATCTGGATTAATAATTTTCACATTTCCAACATATTCTGGATGTTTTTCATAAAATTCATCTCTTTTCTGTGCATATACAAATCCAGCATGCGTTCCTTTAAATTCTCTTACTTTTAATTCTAATTGAGTTATTTCAAACAAATCAGCATTCGCTTCATAATCTGATTCACTCAATTGTTCTTGAATATCATCAACAAAATCTTTTACCGTATCAGAAAATACCATTTCATCTGAATCCATCTCAACAAAAACATCAAATTCATCTTTATTCTCAATATTATCAAACCAATTTTTTAAGGATTGAGAATTCATCATTAATTCCTGTATTTCTTCTACATAGTCCTTAAATCCTTTTTCTAATTCTGATCTATCTAAATTTAGAATATCATCTATGGAAATTGATTTAGTTAAATCAATCCCTTCAAAAGGATCTGTTAATATTCCTAATTCTAATCTTTGTTCATAACTAGCCTCAAAGTCAATTCTTCCAGATAAAGGATCAAGTACAATACCATTAGGCAATTCTGAAAAATATGTAACATATCTATCAAATATTATTTTCAAAACATCCATAGCAGCGGTTTCTGTTGTAACATTTCCTGCTAAATCATTATATGTATCTAAGATCATTTCATCAGTCAAACCAACATTTTTTAATCTATTTAATTTCCTAATAACCGGATGATCGCTTTTTACAGTTAATAATTCATCTACTCTAAAAACACTATTAGACGCAGAATTGTACTCTTGCTCCGTCTCTTCCACATGGTCGTGAGAAGTAATCGCAACTTCACCTTTTTCAATCGCGTCTTGTTTTTTCTCTCTTATTGAATTTATTTCATTTGTACTTTCAGGCATTTTTTCCCCACCATATACTTATAATTTAATAATTTTATTATAGATATTTATCATTAAATTTGCAATTACAAACAGATTACATTTTTCTGCTTTTCCCTTTTATTCCCTAATCGTTTTATTTCCCTAAATTTTCTTTAATTTAAAATTAAAAAAACAAAAAGAGTATGTTTTTTACATACTCTTCTCATAATATTTATTTTGATTTCTTCTTAGTTGTAGATTTTTTTGTAGTTTTTTTATTTGAAGATTTTTTTGTTGTAGTTTTCGTAGTTTTTTTTGTATTTTTTTTCTCATCTTGTTCAAATAATTCTTTATCTACTTCATTATTCGGTACAAATTTTTCTCCTACTTTTGGCTTATTCCACGAAATATAATAGCATCCTTGGCCAATTCCACCATTTTTCTCACAAATATAATAATTGCGTCTTGTTTTTGTTTTCTTTATTTGTACTGTTCCTCCACATACTGGACATGGAGTATCTATTGTTTCAATAATAGGTTTTGCATTTTGACATTCTGGATATCCTGGACAAGCTAAAAATTTTCCAAATCTACCATATTTTATAACCATCATTCTTCCACATTTTTCACATGGAGTATCAGATTCTTCATATGTTAATGTTACATGTTCTAGATCTTTTTCTACTTTTTCCACTGTTTGTCCAAAAGGTGTGTAAAACTCTCTTATTACATTTTTCCATTTTTCTTCACCTACAGCGACCTTATCAAATTGTTCTTCTATTTGAGCTGTAAATTCTACATTTATAACATCTCCAAAGTTATCAATCAACAATTTATTTACAACTCTTCCCAAATCTGTTGGCATCAATTGTTTTTGTACTTTTTCGATATATCTTCTTAATAGAATTGTAGTAATTGTAGGTGCATAAGTACTAGGTCTACCTATTCCTTTTTCTTCTAATGTTTTAACTAGGCTCGCTTCTGTATATCTTGCAGGTGGTTCTGTAAAGCTTTGTTTTGCTTCTATTTCTTCTTTTTTAACCTCTTCACCTATTACTAACTCTGGAATTTTTTCAAATTCTTCTTTTTCTTCATTTTCTACATATAAAGTCATATAACCTTTAAATCTCATTGTTTGACCATTAGCTTTAAAGTTATATTCATTTCCATCTATAGAAACTGCCACTGTATCGTAAATAGCAGAAGCCATTTGACTTGCCATAAATCTATTATAAATTAATCTATATAATTTATATTGATCTGGAGTTAAACTATCTTTTATTGATTCTGGAGTTAATTCTATATGAGAAGGTCTTATTGCCTCGTGAGCATCTTGTGCTTCTGACTTTGTTTTGTAAAATCTATTCTCATAATAATTTTCACCATATACATTAATTATATGTTCTTTTGCAGCTGCTCTTGCTTCATCAGAGATTCTTGTAGAGTCAGTTCTCATATATGTTATTAAACCTGTATCTCCAATTTCTGGTAATTTTACACCTTCATATAAACTTTGTGCTACAGACATTGTTTTCTTTAATGCAAAATTCAATTTTCTTGAAGCATCTTGTTGAAGTGTACTAGTTGTAAATGGTGGAGCTGGATTTCTTTTTCTTTCTCCTTTTTTTACATCTACTACTTTATATTTTGCATTTTCTAAATCTGATAAAATTGAATCTACTTCTTCTTTAGAATGAAGTTCTACTTTTTCTCCATTTTTCCCTACAAACTTACAATTAAATTTTGTTTTTGTTTTTTTATCAGAAACCATCAAATTTATATTCCAATATTCTTCAGGAACAAATTTCTCAATTTCTTCTTCTCTATCAACAATTAATTTAACAGCAACAGATTGAACTCTTCCTGCTGATAAACCTCTTTTCACTTTTTTCCATAATACCGGACTTATTTTATAACCAACTATTCTATCTAATACACGTCTTGCTTGTTGAGCATCTGTTAAATTTAAGTCTATTTTTCTTGGGTTATTAATTCCATTTTTTACTGCATCTTTTGTTATTTCATTAAAAGTTACTCTACAAATACTTTCAGGATCAATCCCTAAAATATGAGCTAAATGCCATGCAATTGCTTCACCTTCACGGTCAGGGTCAGTTGCAAGGTAAACTTTTTTAGCATCTTTTGCATCTTTCTTTAAAGAATTAATTAAACTAGCTTTTCCACGTATATTGATATACTCAGGTTCAAAATCATTTTCTATATTGATACCTAATTTTGATTTTGGTAAATCTCTTATATGTCCCATTGAAGCAACTACTTTACTTTTTCCACCAAGGAATTTTTTTATTGTATTTGCTTTAGCAGGCGACTCCACTATAACTAATTTATCAATCATTTATTTTCTCCCCTAAAGATTTATTATTACGTATGTATTGTAAATCATTATTTTATATTTTGCAAGTCCCTTCTTATATATATGTAAAAAAATACATTTTAGAAATTCTAAAATGTATTTTTTATTTTTATTATCTATCATCTCTTTCATCATCTTCAGGTGCTGCTTTTCTCATAAATGCATCAGGCTCTGCAATAGTAGAAACGACATCCTCTACTACTTCTTCTGCCACTTCTAAAATTGTAGGTTTTGCACCTTTTCCTGTCGCTTGTAATTCATTTTCGGTTGAATCACCTACTAATATAAGTTCAAATTTCTTCTTACCATATCTTTCTTCATCTAATCTTTTTTGTATTGCATCATTTAATGACGAATTTTTACATTGACTATATTTATCACATAACATTTGATAAGATTCAGGATTATGCGCTTTATAATAATCTAATAATTCTGTATCTAATTCTAAAATCTCATCTTCTTTTACATGTTCAAGCATATCCAATGTAGTTTCTAATTTACGTTCGTGTTTTTTCGTAGCATGCATTTCATCATTTAATCTTTTTTGCATTGCATTATTTAATGATATATTTTGACATTGTCTATATTTATCACTTAATACTCTATAAGTATCTGGATCATTTTCTCTATAATAATCTAATAATTCTGTATCTAACTCCATACTAGCATCTCTTTTTACATGAGATAACATATCCATTGTAGAAATAAATCTTTCATACATTTCTCTTTTATTTGCATCTGTTGATGTTTTTGCTCTTACAATTTGTCTTGCTGTTTCAGCTTTACGCTCTCTTTTTTGTCTTTCTTGTGGTTCTTTTTCAGCAGGTATTTCTTTCGCATGTCTCATACTTGCTTCTAATGCATCTATATCTACAGTTTTTCCTTGTCCTTCTTTTATAGAGGCTATTCCAGCCACACAATATGCAACAATATCATCTGCTGATTGAAGTTGTTCAATTCTTCTAATTTCTTCGTCCTTTTCTTCTTGACTCAAAAAATCCAATTTTCTTAAAAATTCTATTTTGGAATTTTTTAATTTATCTAAATCTTGTGGCCCATGTAATGCATCATCGCAAAATGTTCTATACATTCCTTCTAGATTTGGATTTTCTTTTTTCTTCATTCCAACATACATTACATCATTTTTTATAAAATCTTTCTCTTCTTCAACATATTTATCAATCAATCCTTGTGTTTTTGCAATATTTTGTATATTTCCAGATTCTCTAGTTGTCTTTCTAACATATGCCAAACTCATTGCATATAAATCAGGTGATGCCTCATTAATTTTTGAAAATCTTTCCCAATCAAATTCTTCTGAACCAGTCTTCAAACGCTCCACTTCATTTATTACATCACAATATTCAATATATTCTTTGTCGTTTACATATAATAATCTTCCTTGTGGTTTTAATGTATCTGCAGTTACTCTAGAAGGATCCATATCAATTTCTGCTGCTTGTTTAGCAAGTTCTAATGCTTGCTCTTTAGTAATATGTGGATTTAATTCCGCAATTCTATCTGCAAAAAATTCTAAAAGTTTTTGTGGATTATTTTCTCTTTCAAATTCATCTAACATTTGACTTAAATGTACTCTTTGCTCTGCTGTTAATTGTTTATTAGACATAATATTCAGTCTAATATCACTTACAATTCTACTTGATGAAGTTGTTTTTAAATTTAATTTTGTCATGTATCTATGTATAAGAATTATTAAATTTTTAGAATTTTCAGGTTCTACACGGCATCTAATTGCAGCCTCTTGTCCTTCAATATCTTCACAAAGAAATCTCTGTTCTTCAGGATCTTCAGTTTTTTGTAATGATTTCCCAGCAACTTCCGCACGATGTCTTTCTTCCAATCTATATTCTTCTGAATTTGTCACTTCTGTTAGTTCTTCTGCAATTTCATCTGCATTATCTGTATTAATATCTTTAACAATGTCTTTTGCTTTTTTATCAGACTCTGTCTCAGAATTAATTATATTCATCGCTAACGCTATTTCTGGGCTAGAAGCTATAAGTTTTGAAGACTCAGAAAAGAATGGAATATTTGCATGAGGCGGTTTTCTTCCCTCTAACATGGCTTCATAATTTTCAATTAATTGAATCTTCGTTGCTTCTTCATGAAGTGTTTTTACAACACCTCCACTTCTTTCAACGTTTTCTAAAGACGTTATTGTCTCATTACTTATTTCTGTTGAAATCATAAGAGCTACTTTTTGCATCATTCCAATAGTAATATGAGAAATATTAAATTCTCTTTGTGTTTTTTCACAAATATCATTTAATTTCTTCTCTAGTCCATCTCTATTGCTTTCCTTTTGCATTTCTTGTTCCCTTAGCATATCTTTTAATTCTGATTCAGTATAATTTTTCTTTTTCCCTTTATTTTTTCTTTCATTTCTTGTTAACTCATCTGCAGCACTTTCAATTATAGATAAAATATTTTCCATATATTTCTCCTGAAATTTATTTTAAAATTTTTTCAATCTCTTCAAAAATCTTTTCTTCTACATCCTTTGGAGCTATTGTACTAGCCATTTTTCCCATTTCTTCTAGTTCTGTTTTATCAAGTATAATATCATCAATTTCATCTGAAAGTATTTGTCCATTAACATCTTGATTCAAAATCATTTTTGCTGCACCAATTTTCTTTAAAACCAATGCATTATCCTCTTGTCTATTTGCAGACATTGATGGTAGCGGTATAAATATCGCTGGTTTTCCAACAATTGATACTTCTGTAATCGTCATTGCTCCACTTCTACATACCATTAAATCAGAAATATTCATAAGTTCTTCCATATTATATATATATGGTATAACTTTTACATTTTTTAAATTGTTAATATTTATATTTTCTTTTTCAAAATTTTCTTTTACAATATCATATTGTTTTGGTCCTGTTGCCCAAATTATTTGATATTTTTGATTTTTATTTAGTTTTATTAATTCTAAAACTGCTTCATTAATTTTTTGAGCTCCTTGGCTTCCGCCATATATCAAAACTATTGGTAAATCATTTTTTATACCTATTTCTTCTAAGATTTCTTTTTTTCTTTTTGCTGAAATATCTACTTTTCTTATTTTTGTAGGAGTTCCGGTTACAATAACTTTTTTACAACCTTCTAACTTAGACTTTGTATCTTCAAATCCAACCAAAACAGCATCTACTTTTTTAGAAAACATTTTTACGGCTTTTCCTGGATAAGCATTACTTTCATGAAGCATTGTTGGTATTTTTCTTGTTGTTGCCACATAAAAAACTGGTCCGCATATATATCCGCCAGTTCCTATTACAATGTCTGGTTTAAATTCATCAAAAATCTTTTTTACATCTTTTCTACTAGCTATTGTTTGTAACATATGTTTTATGTTTGTTAATGAAAATTCTTTCTTTAGTCCATATACATCAATAGTCTTTAATTGATAACCAGCTCTTGGCACCAAGTCATTTTCTAATCCTCTGTTAGTTCCTATAAAAAGTATTTCTGACTTTGGGTCTTTTTCTTTTATTTTATTAGCTATAGCAATTCCAGGATTTATATGACCTCCTGTTCCTGCTGCAGAAATTATAACTCTCATTATGTACTTCCTTTTTTCATATTTAGGAATCTTGGTTTCCTATCCACCATTTTATATAATTTTAAATTTTATCTTTTTTACCATTTCTAGATATACTCAGTAAGACACCTACTGCCATTAAATCTGCAAGCATTGCAGAACCTCCATAGCTAAAAAATGGAAGTGGCATACCAGTAACAGGTATTGTATTAGTAACAACCGCTATATTTATCAGAGCCTGTAATCCAATCATCGTTGTAATACCAATAGCTATTAATGATCCAAACATATCCTCTGATTTTATTGCAACAACAATTCCTCTCCAAACAAACAGTGCAAATAACATTATTACAAATATTGCACCAATAAATCCCAATTCTTCTGCTAAAACCGCAAAAATAAAATCATTTTGTGGATATGGTAGATATAAATATTTTTGTTTACTATTTCCAAGCCCTAAACCAAATAATCCACCAGATCCTATTGCATATAAACTTTGAGTTATTTGCCATGCACTTCCTGTTAAATCAGCTTCATCTAATTTTAGCCATGTTCTTATTCTTGTAAATCTAAAGTTTGTATTTTCATCCGCAGGCGCTAATGCCATATTTATTACACATCCAACACCAAAAACTGCTACAGTTATAATCGGCAATAACCATTTTGGATCAGAAACAATTGCAGATCCTGCAACAAACATTTGAATTATTATTATCATTCCAATTATAATAGCAGAACTCAAATGGTTTTGCATAAAGAATAATACAGCTGCAATTATCAAATAAAAAAATATAGGCACAATAAAACCTGGAAAAGCTTTTTTTATTCTATTATTTTCTCTCATATCGCTTAAAAAAGCAGCAAAGAAAATTATTAATCCAAGCTTAGCAAATTCTGATGGTTGAAAAGAAAAACCAATGTTTATCCATCTTCTAGCACCATTTTCACCAGTACCAAATATTCCAACAAGTACAAGTAAAACTAAACAAAGAAAATATATTATCCATTTAAATCTTTTATAAAATCTATAGTCTAATATTGATAATCCAAACATAAATGCCAATCCTAATAACGCAATACCACCTTGTTTTACAACATAAGTGTAACTATTTTCGCTTTCAGCAAATGATGTTGGAGCACTTGCTGATAATAACATTATTAACCCTATACTTAAAAGTAATAGGGTTATAATTAATATTGAATAATCAAATTTTCCAGTTAAAAAAATACTATTTTTTTTTGCTTTTGTTTTATTTGCCATATTTTTACCTATCAAATATAGTTCCTTAGTTTATTTAGATTTTAAGGAAAATCTATAAACCTTATACTATTAAAATTGCAATTATTGCAGCAATTAATGTCACTAAAGAAAATACTGCAACAACTTTATTTTCTCTCCATCCTGTCAATTCAAAATGATGATGTAACGGAGACATTCTAAATAATCTTTTTCCTGTAAATCTAAAATATACAACTTGCATAATAACAGATAATGTTTCTATTACTGGGATTATTGCAATTAAAAGCAACATTAATGGTAATTTTAAATATATTGTCATACTTGAAATTACTCCACCTAGCAAAAGAGATCCAGTATCTCCCATCATTACTTTTGCTCTATAAAAATTATATATTAAAAATCCAGCACAGCTTCCAACTACTATTGCTCCAAAAGCAGATATACTTGAAAATCCAACTTTCATTGCAATTATTGATATTGCTGTAATCATTATTGCACTAACACTTCCAGCTAACCCATCCACTCCATCAGTTAAATTTACTGCATTTGTACTTGCAAGCATTACTAATATTGTAAATGGTATATATAGCCAAATAGGTAAATTCAAATTATAATTAATTATTGGTATTATAATGTCTGTTCCTAGACCAACATATTTTATTAAAAACATTGTATATAATACAGAAATTATCAAAAGCCCAAACATTTTTAATTTAGGATTTAATCCTTCTGTATTTTTTAAAACAACTTTTTTAAAATCATCTATAAAACCAACTATTCCAAATCCAATACTTGCTGCCGCAATTGCTAAAATTGGAACAATTAATTCCTTAGTTGGATTTAAAATACAATATATTGAAACAAAAACAATTATTGAAATCATCATCATAATTCCTCCCATTGTTGGTGTTCCTTGTTTTTTTAGATGTGCTCTAGGCCCACATGCTCTTTCATTTTGACCTACTTTTAATTTTTTCAAAATTGGTATTATAATTTTACCCAAAATAGCTGTTAGTACAAAAGATAAAATTAAAAATATTATCTGTGTTGTCATTATTTTTTCTCTCCTAATATTTCTTTTACAATTATTCTTTCGTCAAATGGGAATTTTTCACCTTTAATTTCTTGGTACACTTCATGACCTTTTCCAGCTAAAATTACTAAATCTCTTTTTCCCATCATTTTTATAGCTTTTTCGATAGCTTCTCTTCTGTCTACTACTATTTCATATTTTCCTTTTGTTTTTTCGATTCCTTTTTCAATATCTTTTATGATATCTTCTGGTTCCTCAGATCTTGGATTATCAGTTGTTACAATAGTATAATCCGCTAATCTTCCTGCAACCTCTCCCATACGAGGTCTTTTTTCTCTATCTCTATCTCCGCCACAACCAAATACACAAATTACTTTTCCTGGTGTATATGTTTTTGTTGCTTGAAGTATATTTTCTAAACTTTCTGCTGTATGAGCATAATCTAACATTATTGGTAATTCAGCTTTGTTAGGAACTAACTCATTTCTTCCTGGTACCAATATTGTCTCTAAAGCTTCTTTTATTTTATCAACTTCTATTCCTAATGCAGATGCTAAAGATATTGTAGCCAAAGCATTGTAAACACTATATCTTCCTGGAATATTTACTTTTATTCTTTCATTTCTCATTCCAAGTTTTACTTTAAAATCTACACTTACATTTGTTATTGTTATATCTTTTGCTAATAAATCAGCTTTATTATCTACTGCATAAGTTGTTATATTGCAATTTGGAGAATTTTTTATTATTTTTGGACATTTAAAATCGTCACTATTTACAAATCCTCTTGGACACATTTGGAATAATTTTAATTTTGATTCAAAATATTCGTTCATATCCGCGTGTTCTTTTTCGCTTATATGATCTTTATATAAATTTGTAAATACTCCGTAGTCAAAATTACAACCTTCAACTCTAGATAATTTTAGACTTTGTGAAGATACTTCCATAACAACATAGTCACATTTGGCTTTTGCCATTTTATAAAATAACCCTTGAAGTTCTAAGCTTTCTGGAGTTGTTCTATTACTATATCCTAAACATTCGTCACCGATGTAGTTAGCAATAGTTCCTATCAATCCAACTTTATAACCTGCTTTTTCTAAAACAGCTTTAATCATATGTGTTGTTGTTGTTTTTCCTTTTGTTCCTGTAACACCTATAAGTTTAAAATATCTTGATGGATTCCCAAAATAATTACATGATACTCTTGCTAACGCTTTTCTTGTATCATCTGTAATTATTACTGTTATTCCACTTGGTATTTTTAATTTAGAAAAATCTGCAGACATATCTAACATTACTGCTGTAGCTCCATTTTCTATAGCTTCAGCAACATATGTATGCCCATCAAAATCATATCCTCTTATTGCTATAAATAAAGAATTTGGTACAATTTTTTTAGAATTGCATTCCACTTTCTTTATATCAATTTCTACATCTCCCTTTGCTTTATAATTTTCAATTCCTGCTAATAGTTTTTTTAATTCCATTTGAAATTCCTCCGAATTTTTTTCAAAAAATGCAAAATCTTACATTATTTTTTTAAGTCTGTAAACACAAAATTTCCATTTTATATTTACTCAATGCTATTATATAGCAAAATCATTTTTTTGTACAGAAAATCTTTATAATTATTATTAATTTTATTAGTATTTTTCAATATTATTCTTCTGTTTTTTTAGTATTTTTTATTTAATTTAAAAAACAAGAGAGAGCGTGAAATATCACGACTCTCTCCGTCTGTGTCCTCATCAAAACTTACTTAAAAATACAAAAACGCTCTTGTTCTCGCTTCAGGAATCCTAAAATCCTGGCTGTAAATATAGCGTTTTCTGGCAACATAATTGCCTTCGCCGTCACTAAACGGCTGTCCTTCTCTTGCGACTACTTTGTCAGCAAATTTTTCATTGGTCCATTCCATTTCAAAAATGTTACCAAGAAGCTGACTCAAGGTGGCGCCGCCGCAATCTCGATTAAGAATTTCTTTTTGCTCAGCTATGTTTTGAGGACTGTTAAGCCATTCAGATTCGGTCAAAAAACCAGTCTCAATAAGCCACTTTCCAAGAGTATCATATACCACTCCATAAGGAAGAGTAGACTTAAGTTCCGGAATTCTCAGTGCTTCTGCGGTATTAACAGCCTCGTCATAGCTTCCTCCCATTTCATCCAAAAAATCTTTGGTAAGGAAAAAGCCATGATTTTTTCTTATACTTTCGATAACTTCTTCGGGAACAGATTCGTGAAACCAAGTATCAGAAAATATTTCTGCATCATCCCAGGCCACTCTTTCAAATTCCAAGAAGTCTGTGCGGAAGAAGGTAATTTCTCTCCCTAAATATTCCATTGTTACTCCAACAATGCCATTCTTAGGAGTGGAAATTATCTTTTTGATTACTGCGCATGCAGGCACACGCAATTCAAAGACACGATTCTCAGTCATTTTTGGTTACCTCCATGTTGTTTCTTTGAGAACTAAGTTTTGCGCCGAAAATATAATACTGCATTTTTCTTGTTTTTGCAAGCTTTTTAACAAAACATCAGCACCAAATTAATTTTGTTTTTCTATTTCTAAATAATCTAAAACTTCTTGCAGAATTTTACCGGCTACTGGTGCCGCAACAGTTCCACCTTGATGTCCCGATAGTCCAGTTGGATTATATAAAGTTACTAAAATACACATTTGAGGATTATCTGTAGGAGCAACCCCAATAAAAGACGTAACATATTTTCCTGTATTAACACCATCTTCTGAAGTACCAGTTTTTCCGCCTATATTGTAACCTTGCACTCTAGCATTTTTCCCAGTTCCTTCTGCAACAACCGAAGTCATCATGCTTAGGACATCCCTTGCAGTTTCTTCTGATATAACTTGATTTTTATATATCGGTTGTATAATTTCTTTTTCTCCGGTTTTATTATTTATAATTTCTTTTACAACTCTCGGAGAAACATATTTTCCTTCATTTGCAATAGCTGATACCATTGTTATCATTTGAATTGGAGTAACTTCAAATCTCTGGCCAAAACTTATAGTTGCCAGTTCAACAGGTCCTACTTTTTCTTCTTTTAAAAATATCGAACCAGCTTCACCAATCAAATCTATTCCTGTTTTTTCTAAAAATCCAAATTTCCTTAAATATTCATAATATTTAGTAACACCAATTTTTTGCCCCAGACCAATAAAAACCGGATTACATGAATTCATCAACCCTTCTCTCAAACTTTGACTACCATGTGGTCTATAATATCTCCAGCATTTTATTCTTCTTCCTGCTATTTCAATTCCTCCAGAACATGAAAATGTTCCTTGTTTATCTGCTTGTGCAATATTTTCTTCAATTGCAGCTGACGCTGTTACAAGTTTAAATGTTGAACCCGGTTCATACGTATCTGCAACAGCTTTATTTCTCCACATTCCTTGAAGATATATAGATTTTTGTTTTGAATCTAATTCTTGCCAAATTCCCTTTACTTCCTCATTATTTATTTCATATGGATTATTTAAATCATAGTATGGATATGTAGCCATTGACAAAATGTCACCATTTTGAGGATTCATCATAATAACATTTCCACCATCTGTACACACATTGTCAATACAAGCTTCTTCTAAATATTTTTCTACTATTGCTTGAATATTCATATCAATAGTTAAAACTAGGTCACACCCTTTAATAGAATTTTCATATTCTTCACCAGAATCTCCAATTATATTTCCTTTTGCATCTAACATTTTACTTATACTTCCATTTTCACCTGTTAATATTTTATTGTACTTTGCTTCAATTCCATCTAATCCTTGATTATCACTTCCTACAAATCCAATAATATGAGAAGCTAAATTTCCATATGGATAAAATCTTTTCGTATCTTCATCTATATTTATTCCTGCATATAAATTATTTTCTTCCATCCATACCCTTAATTTATCTGTTTTTTCTTTATCAACTCTTTGTGCAATAATTTCTATAGAACTATTTTTATTAACTTTTTTAAACACCTTTTCATATTCAATTTCAAAAATATCAGATAATACTTTAGCAACTTTTTCTTTATTTTCTTTTGCTATATTTACCGGATTAACAGTTACTTTTTGAGTTGTGCTGCTTTGAGCTAAAACAATTTCTCCACTTGCATCATATATTGTCCCTCTGTTAGCAGTTATACTTCTGCTAACATATTGTTGTTTTTCTGATTTTTCCTTCCATTTTTCACCTTCTATGAATTGAATTATTGCGACTCTAACGCATACAATTATCCAACTTATAGTAACAGTTATTAGTATAAATATTATTTTCTTTTTAGAATCCAAATTACTCTTCATAATCTGCCCCCTAAATTAATCATTACTAAATCTTATTTTTTTAATAATAAATAATTCCAAAAAGATAAAAAAACAAAAAAATAGACTCCCATTATTTTCTTGGAAATCTATTCTTAAAACATTTTTTGTAATTTTTCAATCATTTGATCTAACCAATTTGTTTCTTCTTCAATAATAACCTTTTCTGTTCTTGGTTCAACAAAATCTTTTTTTGAAAGACTTATATATGACGTTTGTTTATTGCTTAATTTTTGCATTCCTAATAGTTCTTTTGCTTTTTGCTCAACATTATTTAAATTTAAACTATTTTGAATATTTATTTCTAATTGATCATTTGCTTTTTGTAATTCTGTAATTTGCAATTTTAAGTTTTGTATTTGTGTAAATGATTCACTAATTCTTGAATTCATAAATAACATGAAAAACACTATTACAAACAATATTGCGCTCTTAAAAAATATTGCTACTTTTGTTTTCGCTATTAATGCATTTTTTGCTTTTTGTTCTTCTTGTTTTTTCTTAGCTTTATTCATATCATCTTGCTTTTTAGATGTTGTAATTTTTGCTTTTTGTTTTATTTTAGCTTTATTATACTGATTAGCATTTTTTCTTGGTTTATTATATTCTGGTTTTATTTTTCTTGGGCTTGTCTCATATTGATAAGCATATTGTCTACTTGGCATAGTGTTCCTCCTTTCTTTAGTATTCTTTGAATCATTATTTTTTCTCAAATATTCTTAATTTTGCACTTTTACTTCTTGAATTTTCTTCCATTTCTTCTTCCGTTGGAAGCATCGGTTTTCTAGTAATTACTTTTCCCTTACTTACTGCTCCACACATACAATAAGGTAAACCTGGTGGACATGTACATTTTCCTGCAGCATCATTAAATGCATTTTTTACAGCTCTATCTTCTAAAGAGTGAAATGTTAAAATACAAAGTCTCCCTCCTGGTTTTAATGCATCTATAGAATCCATTACCGTATTATATAATGGTTTAATTTCATCATTTACTTCTATTCTTATTGCTTGAAAAGTTCTTTTTGCAGGATGTCCCTCACCTTTTCTTCTTGGCAAAACTTCTTCTATTATATTAACAAGTTCTTCTGTTGTTTCTATTTCTTTTATTTTTCTATGTTCAACAATTTTTCTAGCAATTGGTCTTGAAAATTTTTCTTCACCATATTCAAAAATAATTTTCGCCAATTCCTCTTCTTTATATGTATTTACAACATCTTTTGCTGTTAAGCTTTGAGTTTGATCCATTCTCATATCAAGCTCTCCACTTCCCATATAACTAAATCCTCTATTTCTCTCATCTAGCTGATAAGAAGAAACTCCTAAATCTAATAAAATACCGTCTACTCCAACAATATCTAGATTTTCTAAGATATTTTTTAAATTATCATGATTATCATGAACATATGTAACATTCGGAAAATCTTTTAATCTTTCCTTTGCAACACAAATAGCTTCTTGATCTCTATCAATTCCGATAAGAAGCCCATTTTTAGATATTTTTTTCGCAATTTCTTTGCTGTGTCCAGCACCACCCATAGTTCCATCAACATATATTCCATCTGGATTTATGTTTAGTCCTTGGATACATTCTTCAAGCATTACTGATTTATGATTAAATTCCAAACTATTACCCTCATGATAAAATTTTCTTAAATTAGCATAAACAGTTGGCATTTATATACCAACTGTCTTGCTTAATTGTAATTTTATCTTTTGTAATTAAAAACTTTTTCTTTCGTATCTTAAAACTTTCTTTTGTGTTATATAGTTTTACCTTGGTAAATTATATATTTTTTCTTTAGTATTACAAAACTTCTTTTGTAAACTTTTTCCTTATTTTCTTTAGTTTCCTAAAGTTTTTTCTTTTGTATGCTTTTTCATTCGTACTTTAAAAATCTTTTGTATCTTAAAATTTTATCTTTGGAATGTTTTATATAAACTTTAGCAAGTTATATACCAAGCATTTCCATTTTTTCTGCAATTTCATCTGCAGAAATATCAGCATCACATTGTTGCCATTTTTCTTTGCTCCAAATTTCAATTCTTGAGTCCATACCTACTATTACAACTTCTTTTGTAAGTCCGGCAAATTCTCTTAAATTTCCTGAAATTAAAAATCTTCCTTGCTTATCTATTTCACAATCCATTGCACCAGCGAAGAAAAATCTTGAAAACGCTCTCGCATCTTTATTAGAAATTGGAAGAGATCTCAATTTTGCCTCAAAATTCTTCCATTCTTCAATAGAAAAAGCGAATAAACAGCCATCTAAACCTTTTGTTATTATGAACTTTTCACCGATATCTTCTCTTAGCTTAGCCGGCATAATTAATCTGCCTTTAGCATCTAGAGAATGCTCATATTCACCAATTAACAATGGCTACAACTCCTTTCCTTTTTCTACCACTTTGTACCACTTTTCTCCACTTTACCTAAATTTTAATATATAACATTTTATTTTGCAAGTATTTTTTCCATATTTTTTAAATTTATTAAATATCAGTTTATAATTACTTGTTTTTTTATAAAAAATACTCTTTAAAACATAAAAAAGAACTCTTATTTTTTTTAATAGAGTTCTTAAAATTATAATTTTATAAATTTATTTCTTCATCAATATCAATTTCTTCTGGAATTCTTTTCATTTCATTTCTTAAACAAGTAAACCTATCTGCCACTTGTTTTCCTGCTGTTACTAATAATTCTGGAAGTTCGAATTGACTAACAATTGTTTGTGGTGCTTCTCTTCCTTCTTCGTTTACAAATCTTCTGCTTTCTTCATCATAGTAGAACCATTCTCCTCTTCCTGATACATCTTCTGTTGGTACTACTATTACATCTTGAGTCCATCTACCATTAACTTTTATCATCCCTTTACCTCTAAGATGTTCTTCCTCTTTTTTAGTATTATATGGTGAATCATTATTATATATTCTAATTCTCTTTATTCCTTTAGAATCTTTTATTAATGTTCTTAACATTTCTCCGTGATCATCTACTAAAAATTCACTGTGTATACTTTTATTAGGATCTTTTGCTTCTATGTCAATTCCCATTGTTCTCCAAATTTCTGGTGCTTCCATCCACCATTCTCTAGTTCGATGTCCTATATATATTCCCATATCCATTAATGTAAATATCACTGAATAATCTTTTTTATCTAATGCATATTGTTTATTATCTTCGGAATTTGAAACTAATCTCATAACTTCCTCCATTTATTTTTTACTACCTTTTTATTATACCACCGTTTACATAAAATTACAATCTTTTTATCAAAATCTTCTTTGACATTATTATTCATTTATGATAATGTTTTCATATAAATTTAAGGAGAATATTATGTTTAATCAAGTAGAAATATATGGTTTAGTTCTTAATGTAATAATTTATATTTTAATGGTTTTACCCATTATTTTATTCTCTTTTAAAAAATCTATTTACACTTCTAATAAGAAATTTTTATCATCTCTTAGTTTTTCAATTATTTTAGAAATTATCTTTTCAATTATTTTATATAATTTTTCTAAAAATATTTTTTCTATCTTCACATCAACAACAGGAATAATAAACTATGCAGTTTATGCTTCAAAAATTTTATTTATTTCTAGTAGTTTATATGGATTTAAAATTTTAGTACCTGCATATATTTCACAAAAAAGTATTAAAAAAACAGTGATTTTGATCTTATCAAAAATCACCGTTCATATCTTTTTTATTATATTAGGTTATAGTATTTTTAATATCAAAGGAATTTTATATTCTATTCCTATTTGCGATATTTTATACTACATTATTTATTTCAAAATTTTCTTAAATATTTTCAGATAATATATCTAAATTCGCTTCTAATGCATCTGTTGTAGTAAATCCTGTTTTTGCATTAAACACTGTATTTGAAGAATCAATATAAATCATTGATGGTAACTTAGTTATATCATATTTTTCAGCTGCCTCTTTGTATAAATCATAATAAATTTCTACAGTATATTTATCATTTAAACTTTCACGAATTTCTTCAGCTGTATTAATCATAAAAAATTCTATTTTATCTTCATAGTCAGAATACATCAATTCTACTTTATCTAATACTTCCATTGAATCTTGATCATTTGGATTAAAGAATAAAATCATTACAGCTTTATCTTTATAATCTGATAATTTTACTTCTTTTTTATCTGATGTGTAAACAGTAAAATCAGTATATTGAACACCTTCTAAATCTTCCGTTTCAGAAATTTCTTCTTCTACAACTATTTCTTGTTGTTGAACTGGTTCTTCTTCAACTTTAGTTGGCATTTTTGATACATAAATATAAAAAACCGAAGCTGCAATTAATAGTAAAATTGAAAAAGTTAAGATTAAAATATTTTTTTTCATAGTTCCTCCTTTGTTAAAATTTCCTTTATTTTATCAATAAAACTTTTATTTGTAAATAATAATAATTTATGCTATATTAATTACAAGCACTATAAATCTTATATAAAAAGAAAGGACATTTTTATGAATTCTGAAATTAAAAATCAAGATAATTCTAATACATTAAAATTTTCAATAGATAGATTTGAAGAAAATTTTGCTGTTTTAGAAAACTGTCAAACTGGTGAAATCATCAACATTTCAATAACTGAATTGCCGGAAAATGCAATTGTTGGTTCGATTTTAAAGTTTGAAAATGGAAAATATATCTTAGATTTGGAAGAAACAAAACGCGAGCAAGAAATTGTTAAAAATATGGTTGCAAATCTTTTCAAAAAGAAAGATTAATTTTATATAGACAAAAAAAGAAAGTTTAAAAAAACTTTCTTTTTTTATTTATAAATTTACATACTATCAAAACTTACATCTATTTTAATAATTTCATTTGTTTTCCCATCACTTATCAATTGAATTGTTCCATCTCTATCAGTTCTATATATTGTTGTTCCTATTTTTTCTAATCTTTTTATTATTTTATCTTTAGGTAATCCATAACTGTTTCCTTCTCCAACAGAAATAATTGATAATTCTGGAGCCACTTGATTTAAAAAAACTTGTGAACTACTTGTATTTGAACCATGATGCCCTACTTTTAAAACATCAACATCATTCCATTTTCTAGATTCTTCAACTTCCGTTTCTGCATCTCCCATAAATAGATATTTTTGTTCACCATAACACATTTCTAAAACTATTGATGCATTATTTGTATTCTCAGGTTCAGAATGATCAATAGCCATTATTTCAAAATTAGCCTCTGGTAAATTAAATTTATCTCCTACATTCACTTCAACAATTGGCTCTTCTTTTTTGGCAAGTGCTGCTAATAATTTTTTATAATAAGTTGTTGTTGAAGTTTCATTATATGGTAGATAAAAATCTCCAATTTCAAAGGATTCTATTATATAACTCATACCTCCAATATGGTCTTCATGAACATGAGTACCAACAACATAATCTAATTTGTCTATTCCTAATGCTTTTATTCCATTTACAATAAGTTCACCATCTCCCTTATTTCCTGCATCTATTAATACTGTTTTTCCTTGATTTAAAATTAAAGTACAATCTGCTTGTCCAACATCGAAAAACAATACATTTAATTTATCTTGATCTATTTGAATACTTTGAGATACTTTTTCAATAATTTCTATGTTGGCTTTCACTTCTGGAGTCGTTGGTACAACAGAAGAATCTCTTGTATCCACAATATCAGCAAGCCCTGTATCTTCAATCGCTTTATCAATGGCTGCCAATATTCCTGTTTGTGATAAAAAATATATTATTATAAATGTTATAACCGTTATTAAAACATCTTTTAATTTTTTATTAATTTTATTTTTCTTTTTTCTTCCCATAATCTACCTCTTCTTTTGTAGTAAAATTTTATCAATAAATAAAAATTTTATCAAGCAACATTTAGTATCTTATAAAAGCAAAAAGAGATATTAATATAAATTAATATCTCTAAAATTTTATATTCTTACTTCTTCTGAAGTAATATCTGTTATTTTTTTACCAGTTAAATATCTATCTTTCATTACAAGTCCTTTTTGAGTAAAATCTATACCTATAAATTGATATGGAGTAATTCCTCTTCTTTCTCTAAAAAGTACTGCAATTTTTTCAGGATCTATTTTGTCAAATTCATATGTAGAATATAATTTCTTTTTCTTAGAGCCTTCAGGTAAAGAATCAAAATATTCTTTATCTCTTTTTATTACTTCTTTTATTTCTTCTACAGGATCTAATCCATCTTTATCTACATTTCTAAATCTATATCCTAACCAGAATGGGTATATTTGTCCCATAATTTCACCATTTTCATTTTGTGCAACTATTTCTAATCCACTTTTTCCTGTAAGACCACTATAAATTTCTTTGTCAGTTAAAAAATTGACAAACGAATTAAATACTTCTTTTTGACTTTGTGTCATTGAATTTTTATATGGTAACATTGGTTGTTGTACTGCTTGATGTGTTAAATAAGACAAAATTTTATTTATATCATTATCACTTCTTTTAGCGAAAAATAAACTTGTTTTATCTCCTGAAATTTGGTGTGCTTTATGAACATCAAATGTTGGGTATAATACATATGTATTTACATTTCCAACTCTTTCTGGTTCATACCCCAAAATTTCTTTAACACGAGCTATTAAAAGTTGCTCACAATTTTTCCAAGCATCTTCTATAGATTTTTTATAATCTTCAGTATCACTTACAATTTGTTTTATTTCTGGTGTTTCTGTCAAATCATGGAAATCTTCTAAGAAACTTTCCATTCTTTTGGTTTCAGCATCCGTTAAATCATATTCAATTTTCATTCTTGTTGCTAACGATCTTCTAGAATCTTCTGTTGCTGTTAATGGAGAATGTGCTAAAACACTATCTAAGAAATTGTTTCCATTTCTTTGTATTAATTTAGCATTTCCGAAAGTTTTTGGATTTCTTAAAATAAAATCTGTTATTACAGGACTTGAATCTACTACACCATTTTCGATGTATCTTTTTTTCATCTCTGGATTTTTTGCAGATCTCAATCTTCCTTGTACTTCCCCATTTAACATATTACAAACTATTGAATCACCATTTACAGTGAAATTCATATAACTTTTTGGCATAATTCCTCCTATACATGTAGTTACATTTATAGATTTTAAACAAGCAATATATTGCTACTTTTTTCATAAGTATGAACTACCGAGTTTTTTTGACGAACTCGACATTACTATTTTATCACACTTTGTGACTAAAATAAATACTTTTTTGTAATTTTTATGTGAATTTTTATCAGTTTTCATTGCAAAATAAGCATTTTATAGATAATTTTACATAAAAAATCTTATTTTTCATTTCAAAATTCCAAATAATCCTTCTTTTCTTACTAAGGTATGCGTTATTTGATTTTTTCTTCAAAAAAGTGTATAATCTTTCTATAAAATAAATTTAGGAGAAAAAAATGGATTATAATATTATAATTAGACCTCTAATTGGTGCTGGTATTGGATACATTACAAACTGGATTGCTGTAAAGATGTTGTTTAGACCTTTAAAACCTATTAAACTAGGAAAGTTTACTCTTCCATTCACTCCAGGAATTATTCCTAAAAACAAACCTCGTTTGGCCGAATCAATAGGAACAACAATTAGTAAAGATTTACTAACAGACGAAGACTTAAAAAATGTTTTATTATCCAATACAGTAAAAAATGAAATAAAAGAAAAAATAATCAACTATCTAAATAGTATCTCTGAAAAAAAATATACTTTAGCAGAATTAATCTGTTTGTATATTGAAAAAGAAAATTACAATAAAACCATTTCTAGTATAGAGTCTGTTTTATCTGATAAAATATATAATGCCGCACTCGAAGCAGATCTTGCAAACTTAATTGCAAATCAAATCGAACTTGCAGCAACAGAAAAATTAAAAGGATCTATGCTTGGATTATTAGGTGGAAATGCAATCATATCATCATTTATTCCATCTATTTCTGAAAAAATTAATGAATACATAATTTCTAATGGAAAAGAATTAATTTCTAATTCTGTAAATAAAGAAATAACTAATTACTCAAATACTTCTGTTGAAGAATTATTAGCAAAAATATCAGACAGCAACATTGATTTCATAGAAATGCTTATGTCTATTTATGAAAAAATCATTACAAACCAAATATCTAATCTTTTAAAATGTATTAATATTTCTCAAATAGTAACTAATAAAATTAACAATATGGATGTTTTAGAACTTGAAAAATTAATACTTTTAATTATGAAAAAAGAATTGAATGCCCTTGTAAATCTTGGTGCAGTAATTGGATTTATACTAGGACTTTCTAATTTATTATTTTAGATTCGATATTTTATATTTAAATCAATAAAAAGACCTGATTTTTCAGGTCTTTTTTTACTAAGCATTTATAGCTTCTCTTATTTTTTTCATATTCTCATTTAATATTTTACAACTTTCATCAAGTTTTGCTTGGTTTTCTTCAGAAAGTTCTAATTCTAATAATTCTCTTGCCCCATTACTATTTACAACCGCTGGCATTCCAATATAAATATCTTTATGACCATATTCTCCATTTAAGTATGCTGATATTGTTAATATTTCGTTAGTATTATTCATAACAGTTCTAACAATTTTTGCTAAGCCAAGTCCAATTCCATAATATGTTGCTTTTTTTCTATTTATAATTTCATATGCGGCATCTCTAACTTCCACATAGATTTTATCTAAATCACTTAAACATTTACCAGAATCTTCAAGAATATCCGATATCCTTTTACATCCAACATATGCATGTTCCCAAGGAACAAATGATGAGTCTCCATGTTCCCCCATTATATATGCATGTACATTTTTATTTGATACATTTAAATATTCTCCAACCATAAATCTTAATCTTGCTGTATCTAATGCAGTTCCAGAACCAATTACTCTACTTGTTGGAAATTTTGAAACTTCTTGAACAACTTTAGTCATTAAATCAACTGGATTTGATGCTATTAAAAATATTCCTTTAAATCCACTATTAACAACTTGAATTGTTATGTCTTTCATTATTTTTGCATTTGCCTCTGAAAGTTCAAGTCTTGTTTGACCTGGTTTTTGATTTAATCCAGCAGTAATTACAACCATATCAGCATCTGCACATTCCGAATATTCTCCTGCTTTTATTTTCATATGGCTTGAAGAACATGGTAATCCATGGCATAAATCCATTGCTTCACCAACAGCTTTATCTTTTAAAACATCAATTAAAACTAATTCGTTAACACCACTTGAAGAACCTTGACTTAATATAGCATAAGCCATACTCATTCCTACAAATCCTGTTCCTACTAATACTATTTTTCTTTTTCCTATCATGTTATACATCTCCTTTTGTTTTATTATTCTTCCGGCTATATATTATAACACAACATTATATTCACTTCAAATCTTAAAAATGAGCTATTATACATAAAAAAAGTCATTTTAGACCAAATTTTACTTTCTAAAACGACTTTTTATTATTATTCTTTTTCTTCTTCAACTGCATTCCAAAGCATTCCTTCTTTTAATGCTTCACTGTTTCCACCCAACACATCTACGATTTTGTATGCAAATAGTAATGTTGTTGCCGGTCCACGACTTGTTATAAGATTCTCATCTACTACAACTAGTTCTTCTACATAGTTTGCTTTTTCTAATAAATTTTCAAAGTCTTCGCCTGGATATGCTGTTATATATCTATTTTCCTCAATTCCAGCTGCTGATAATACCATAGCTGGAGATGCACAAATTGCTGCTATATATTTTTTTTCATTATTAAAATGTTTTACTAATTCTAATACTTTTTCGTCTTTTGCCAAATTATCTGCACCAGGCAATCCTCCAGGGAAAACTATCATATCATATTCTTTTATTTCATCTGATATCATTTTATCAGATTTTATAACTACATTATGAGCACCCGTTACATATTCCTCTTTTATTGTTATCATATCACATAAAATTCCAGCTCTTCTTGCTACATCTACAACTGTAAGTGCTTCTATTTCTTCAAAACCATCTGCCAAAAATACTGCTATTTTTTTCATAAAAACCTCCTTAATATTTTTTCAAAAATATTATATCACATCTAATCCACAATTTGTTATTTATTATTGACAAAATTCTACAACTGTTATATATAATTTTATAGATGAAATTATACTTTTAGGAGGTTTTTATGTTAAAAGAATTCAAAGAATTTGCTACAAAAGGTAATATTATGGACTTAGCTGTCGGCGTTGTAATAGGTGGTGCGTTCCAATCAATTATTAATTCATTAGTAAATGATATCATAATGCCAGCAATCTCAATAATAACAGGAAAAGTTGATTTTTCAGAAATGGTATTTACAGTTGGTGAAGCATCTATTAAATACGGAAATTTCATTACAGCTATAGTAAACTTTTTAATCATAGCTTTCTCAATTTTCCTAGCAATCACATATATGAACAAATTAACCAAAAAAATGGAAGCCATTAGCTTAGGACAAGTTGAAAAAATCAACAAAAAATTAGGAAGAACAAAAAAAGAAGAACCAATTCCTGAACCAACTGTAAAAGTTTGCCCATTCTGCTTTAGTGAAATTCCATATAAAGCTACGAAATGTGCTCACTGTACATCTGATTTAGAAACAAAATAATAAAAAATAAATAAAAAACATCAAAAGTTTAAACTTTTGATGTTTTTATTTTTTAATATTTTCCAATATATTTGTATTTAAAATATCATTAGCTTTTTCTTGCGTTAAATATTTATATTTAACCATTTTATTTAATACTTGTGCTTGCCTTTGCTTTGCAAGCTCTGGATTTTTAGTTGGTGCATATACTGATGGTGCATTTGGAATTCCTGCCAAAAGTGTAGATTCATATAAATTCATTTCTTGTGGTTCTTTATCAAAATAGCCATGTGAAGCATCATATACACAATAATAACCATCACCAAAATATATAGTATTTACATACAATTCTAGTATCTCTTCCTTTGTACACGTTTTTTCATATTCAAAAGCCATAAATATTTCAGCAATTTTTCTTGTTAGTTCTTTTCTTTGTGTAAAATATGTATTTTTAGCAAGCTGCTGAGTTATTGTACTTCCCCCTTCTGCCAAACTCATTGTTTGAATATCTTTTATAACCGCTCTTACAATTGATATTAGATCAACTCCATTATGTTCAAAAAATCTTCTATCTTCCACTGCTACAATTGCATTTATATAATTTTCTGGTAGCTCATCATATTTTATATAATTCGTTTTCTCTTTTTTTATTTCTTCAACCATTTCTTTAATACTTGTCTCTTGAATGGCTTCTTCATATAAGTTATACCCTTGATACACAAATATTCCAAAAACAGCAATTAATAATATAAATCCTAGCAAAAATAATTTTTTAATAAATTTTATCATATGTTCACTCTCCTTTATTTAATTCGTAATATAATTCATTTTAAGAAATTACTTTTTCCAGAAAAGTTCTGCATCCTTCTAATATATCTTCATATGTTTTATCAAAATTTCCAGTATACCAAGGATCTGCAATATCTCTTGGATTATTTGAAAAATCTAATAGTCTACACACTTTATTTTCTTTATCATCTCCAACAATTCGAAGTATATTTCTTATATTAGATTCTTCCATTCCTAATATATAATCGTATTTATCATAATCATTTGGTGATAGTCTTGTAGCCTCTCTATGTTCAACTGGTACCCCAACAGAATTTAATTTTTTTACAGTTCCATAATGAACATCATTTCCTATTTCTTCGAAACTTGTTGCACTTGATTTTATTAAAAACTCGTTCTCTTTTCCCATTTTCTTTACCATATCTTTTAAAACAAATTCTGCCATTGGAGAACGACATATATTGCCTAAACATACAAACATTACTTTTATCATTTTTCTCTCCTAACTATGCATATATTTTATCTATTAATCGACTTTTTTTCAACCATCTTAATTAATTATTAATACGCAATTTTCTACATTTTCTTTCATATTTTTTCATTTTTAAATACAAAAAACTCCCTAATTATTAAGTTCTCACTTTAATAATTAAGGAGATTTTATAAATAACTTAAAATTTATTCTTTATCTTCATTTTTATTTAATTCAACTATTTGTGAAGCAATATATTTACTGCTACTTGATCCCATTGCCATATACAAGGCTGTATCAGTAAATAATGTATCTTCAACAATATTTCTTTGACTATATTTCTTTCCTATCGCAATTACAGTATTAAATACAGAATCATATAAATCACTAAAGAAATTTAAAGTTTCTTCTATCGAAGTTCTTTTTACTCTATTTTCAATTAAATCTTTTATATCAGAAATAGGTAAAGCTTGTTTTAAGCAACAAATTATAATTAAATAAGCAATATGTTCTCTTGAATATTTTTTCTTTATTGGTGCCGGCATTATTCCAAGTTTTACATAGTTATTTATCATTGAATTTGTTATAATTTTTGTATTTTCATCGGATTTATGAAATGACATATATTTTTCCATCAATGCAACAACTTGGTCCATATATAAATCAATTTCTGGTAATTCATCCCAATAAGGTAATTTATGTTTAATTATTGTAAAATAATCTTCAAATTTTTTATCAACTTTTGACATTATTCTTTCCTCTTTTTTATTAATATGATATATAATAACACATTTTTAGCATTTTTTCAACACCTAAAACCATACACCCATTTGATTTCAATCACTTGCTAAATTTCATACAAAAAAACCTTTAAACTTAGTAATCTAAATTTAAAGGTTTTAATTTTTAGTGTATTACATTAGCAATTATTCCATATGATAAAAACATCATAATTATACTTGCCATTACAATTCCAGCCATTACTGTAATAAAAGTTTTCTTTTTATCTAAATTTAAAACTGAAGCAATTAATGTTCCTGTCCAAGCTCCTGTTCCTGGAAGTGGAATTCCTACAAATATTAGTAATCCCCAATAACCATATTTTTCAATTTGGCCTTTATTTTTTTCTACTTTTTCGTCTAACCAATTAGCAATTTTATTGAAAAAATTTATTTTACTTTTTTTCATCCATGATAATATTTTTGTTATTAATAATAATATAAATGGTACTGGAATAACATTTCCTATTATACTAATTACATATCCTGGAAGTGGATCCAATCCCAATAAAGCTGCTGCTAATATTCCCCCTCTTAATTCAAGTATTGGCATTAATGATATTATAAATACTAATATTTCTTTACCGTAAGCTATTGAAGCTAATCCTCCAAAGGCTCCTACTATTGCGCCTACAATTTTTTCACTCATCTTCTCTATTTAGATAGATTTCGTTCTATCTATTCTCCTCTCTTTTTTCAATACTTATCTATTTTAACATTATTATATGCTTTATTCAACTTCTAAATTTAAAATATTTTCTGCAGTAGTTTCTCCTACAAACTCTTCAGGGAATACTACTTCATTTATATTTAATCTATTTAAAATATTTTTATGAAGTTTGTTTCCAGCTTTAGCAATTATATATTTTACTCCTCGTTCTTGAAGAATCATACAAGATAATATACTTGCAGATATATTTTCTCCAAAGCATACCACTCCAATGTCAAAGTCTTTTATTGGTAATTGATTCCATGCATCTTCTGAAGTTACATCTAAACAAACCGCTTTTGTCACATAATGTGAAACTTCTTCCACTATATGCATATCACTATCTACTGCTAAAACTTCAACTTTTGAATCAGTTAATTTTTTAGCAATCGTTTTTCCATATTTTCCAAGTCCTACTATAATACATTGTTTTTTCATTAATTTTCTCCTTTAGTATAAAATAACATTTTCTGATGGATACTCCACCAATCTATCTATTGGTTCGTCATGCACGAACGCTAATACCATTGCAATAGGTCCAATTCTTCCAATAAACATTAAGAACAATAATAGTAAATCACCAATTACATTTATGCTTGTTGTTCCATCTACAACTAATCCAGCATTACTTAAAGCAGATATACTTTCAAAAATCACTTCCAACAAGCTAGCTTCTTTATTACAATAAGCTAAAAGCATGCTTGAAAATATTGCTAATACAATAAATATTATAAAAATTGCAAATGCTTTTCTTACAACCATATTTGGTATTTTTTTCCAAAACATTATTGTATTTTCTCTACCTCTTAATGTTGCAATCACAGTAGCAATAATTATAGCTGGTACAACAACTCTCATTCCTCCTGCAGTTGACGCTGGAGCACCTCCTATAAACATTATTATTATTAACAGTAATTTACTTGCAACTGAGAATGACTCTAAATTTATCAACGAAAAGCCTGCTGTACGTGCAGATAGTGCCATAAACAAACTATTTAAAATTGACATTTGCGGTTCAAAAATTTTAATCAATATTGCTGGAACAATTGTAAATATCAATGAATATATTAATATAATTTTAGTTTGCAATTTTAATTTATTAAAACTTTTAAATTTATTCTTTTTCAAGTCTTCAATTACAAATATTCCTATACTTCCAATCATCATTAATAATATTAAAACTATTTGCAAGTATATATCCGATTTATATTTTAACAAACTAGTTGTACCTAAAATGTCGAATCCTACATTTGTAAAAGCTGATATTGAATGAAAAATTCCATACCAAATTCCATCTAACATTCCAAACTCTGGTATGAATCTTATTGATAATAGAATTGCTCCAACTAATTGAACTTTCCAAACCAAATTAAATACAAACATTGAATGTTCTTTTATTGTATTATAATCATTATCTCCTCCAGTATTATCATTTACCATCATAATATCCGAAATTTTCATTTTCTTATTACTTTTAGCCCATATATAAGAAATGAACACAATAAAACCTAAAGCTCCAACTTCCATTAAAACTAATATAACTAGTTGTCCTATAAAGTTAAATTGTTCTACTAGCGGAGACTTTAAAATTGCTGTTCCCGTAACCGTAGAAACCGATGCAAAAAATGCTTCATGAAAACTAATTTCCATATTGTTACATATTGGAAGCCACAAAATTATTGCTCCTATCAAACTTATTAAAACAAAACCTATCAAAGGCACTAAATAACTTTTATTCCTCATTTGTTCATCCTTTTTACTAATCTTCTTCAATTATATACTTAATTTTTTTTAGTGTAAATATTTTTAAAAGCAAAATTCTCAAGTTTCCCTAATGTTTTTTCTTCTTTTTTACATATTCTTTACGTATTTTTCGTAAAAAAAGAAATGCCTATTTAGCATTTCTTTCTGTTTTATTTTAAAATCTTCTTTTATTAATTACATATGTACTTCCTGGTACAGCTTTTGCTCTATGTTTAATTTGACCTGCAACTTCTCCAATTTCAAGTGTTGTTTTATATATTTTTGAATCTACTTCTAAAACAGCTATAGAAATTGTTGTAAGTGGGAATTGCTCAATAATTCCTCTTCTGTTGGCAACTTCTACATAACCTCTTTCAACATCTATTTCATTGTAATAATCAACTGCAAATTTATCAAATTCTAATATTATATTTTGACAAACCTTATCGTAATCTGTTGGTCCTGTTATTGCTACAAAGTCATCTCCTCCGATATGGCCTATAAAATTGTCACTATCTTGAATTTGATGAATATGTTTTGAAATTGTTCTAGCTGTAAATTTTATTATCTCATCTCCATTTGCAAAACCGTAAACATCATTGTAGGCTTTGAAGTTATCCAAGTCAAAGTACAACATAGCAAATGTTTCCTTATTTAATAATCTTTTCTTCATTTCAGCTTGAATTTGTACATTTCCAGGTAATCCTGTTAAAGGACTTATTCTTCTGTTTTTAGTTAGAAGACCAACTATATTTTTTATTGTATAGAAGAAATATTCTTCATCCAATGGTTTCTTTATATAATATTGTACATCTGTTTTTAACACATCAACTGCATGATCTTTTTCTCTATTTGAACTTATAACGATTATTGGTGTGATACTGTTATCTTCGTTTGATCTAATGCTTTTACAAAATTCTACAATATTTATATCTGTTGTATCTTCATCTATTATAATTAAAGAAGGAATATTTCTTAAAGCAACTTCAAGTTCAGAAGTTTTAACAGATTTGAATTTATATTCATCTGTTTCCCTTCTGAAACTTTCTTTTAACATATCTCTTAATTCATTCTCATTATCAATTATATATATATCGTGTACCATATATACCTCTTTATTTCTAACGTGTTATTTCTTTTACTTCTTGTTTTTCAAAATCGTTTATTGTTATAACTTTTACTGTTACCGTATTTGTTCCTGTTACTAAAGGAATATCGAAAATTGTTTCTTTTGTATTTTCAGCTCCTAATGTTACATCATAATCTTGTCCATTAATATTTAAGAATAATTGTTTAATTCCATCTGCTGTTTTTGCTGTAACAACAGCTAAATCTGGGGCACCTTCTTTTGGTTCAATTGTTATTTCTATATCATCAGCACTTGCTTCTGAAGTAATTTCTTCTATAACTTCTGTTACAGTATCATCAACACTTGTTGCTGTTACTATTATTTTGTTTGTTCCTAACTCTAATTCTGGTAATGGGAATGTTACCTCTGTTGGATTTTGTTCTGATATCTCTACATTATAATCCATATCATTGATTTTTAATGTTATAGCTTTTATTCCATTTTCATGGAAACATTTTACTTCTCCTGATTTCTTATCAGCAGCAATTGTAACTGTTATATCCGGTTTTGTTACACCTGTAAATGTTTTTGGTTCTGTTGTACTATTGTTATTTTTATCAACAGCAACTATTAATAAGTCATTTCTTCCTTTTAAAATTTCAATTTCAAATTCTATCTTCTTATCATCTTCTTCTGAAACTTCCATTTTAACTTCTTCTTCATCATTCCATCTATATGTAACAAAATCTATTGCTGTTTCATCAGTTGCTGTAATTTTTAATTTCTTTTCTTCTGTAATAGCAATATCTATTATTGGATATATTTTGTCCTCTCCAGTTTCTGAAGTAAATTCTTCTTGATATGTAGCTTCTACACCATCTATATCTGTTACTTTAACAGTTAATGTATGTGTTCCTGCTAGAAGTGGGACATCAGCTTCCATTGAAGCTTCTCCAGTTCCTTTTACATTATTTTCTTTTCCAGAATCCCAACTATAAATTAATTTTTCTATAGCTTTATCATGACTAACAAGTATTTTTACTGTTGTCTCGTGTTTCTCAGTACTAATTACCGCTTCTGTTGGTGCTACTGGTGCTTCTGCAACAGTTTCTTTGTTTTTTACAACCCCATAGATTCCTCCTGCAATTAAACATATTGCAAAACATGCTATTAATACCGCAAATACTCTTACAATCGTATCTGATCCTGATGGTTTTCCACCTGAACTTTTATTTGGATTATAATCTAATATTTGATTCATTTGTCCACTCCTTCTACTTTTATCCTATACTTCAAGCTAGATTATATCATATAGGATTTTTGTTGTAAACACAAAAAAATACCTTTTTATACAATTTTTTCCTTGCCATTTTTTGCTTATTTTATGCGCCTTTCTACGTTTTTATTATCTAATTTATCTATTAACAAACGTTTGCTTTATAAACAAAAAAGATGAACTTTAACAGTTCATCTTTTTTACTATATTAATTATATTAATACATATTTTTTAATTAAACTTATACCTGTAGCCATTATTGTAAATACAACTAATGCAAGCCACATATATGTTGGTGCAGTACCTGTTGAAATTGATAAAATAACTTCAGCTGTATCTATATCATCTTCACCTTCTTTTTGGTTGTCTGGTGTTGAATCTATATCAGGTGTATTACTATCATTTTTGTCTTTGCTAATTTCAGCTGTATTTATTTTCTTATCAAAGTTATTTTCATCGTTTATCCATTTTAATGTTACTTGAACAGATGCTGTTTCTCCTGGTTGTAATTTTGTATTTGATAAAGCATTTGTTGTTATTTTCTTATCTGAAACTTTTGTCCATTGTGTATTTTCTTCTGCTATAAATTCTAATCCATCTGGAATGTAATCAGTAATTTCTGTTGCATATCCAGCAATTTCCCCTTCATTTTTAACAGTTATGTTATAAACGAATTTTACTGTTGTTGTATCAATTTTCTTTCTGTGAATTTCAACTTTTTGTAATCCATCAGCAGATGAAACAGGTATTTCTCTTGTTGTACCATTTTCTGTAATAATTATTTTTACTAAGTCTTTTTGTAAACTTAAGTCAAAATATTTTACATATACTTTTTCATCATCAATATCATCTTCACCATCTTTATTATTGTTTGGTGTTGAATCAACATCATCAATTGGATCTCCATTTTCATCTTCATCGTTTGTTATTTCAGCTACGTTTTTAATAACTCTTTGAGCTTTATCAGTAGCTTTATTTTCTACAACTTTGAAAACAATTAGAACATCTTCATAATCTGGTGTTTTTGAAGTTGATTTATCAAATGCTTCTAATAAGCAATTGTCTTTTCTTTCTTCAGATTTATCTTTTGATAAGTAATCTGTTTTTACTGTAACAGCAGCTTCTAAATCTGTTGTTTCATTTCCATTTTTGTCATATAATTTCCATCCGTATTTTTTATTTGTTTCATTGTCTTTAACAAATTCTAAACCTTTTGGTAAATTATCAGCTATTTCTTTAGCATATCCTGAAAGATTTCCTTCATTATATACTCTAATTGTATATGTGATTAAATCACCATTTTCAACATGTAGTGGATCAGCAGCACCATTTCCTACAGCATAATTGATTTTTCCATCAGTTACTGTAACTTTTGGTTCTCTTCCTTCTACTTTTGTACTATTAACTTTTGTAATGAATTTTTGTAAGCTTAAGTCAAATTCTTTTGACTCTGTTGTTAAGTTTTCATAGTCATTATCATCTTCTTTTGATTCTTCACCAGGATATTCATCTGGATTTACAGTATCCGGATTTGAATCTATATCGTTAACATCTTCTCTATTTTTGTCAGAGTCTTTTGTTATTTCTGCGATATTTCTTAAATTATGATTTGAAACTTCATCTGTTAATACAACACAAACAACTTGAATGTCTTTGTATTTTAATTCTGTTCCATTCTCTCTATCAAAACCTTCAATTAAGTTTTTAGTATCTGTATCTGCAGATTTTAATTTTGTTGATGTTAATTTTACTTTTCCAACAACAACATCAATATCTTCATATTTGTTGATATCTGCAAAATCATCAATTGAAACATTTTTTATAGCATTTTCAATTGTATTTAATTTTACTGTTTTTGTATCTTCTGGAATTGCCCAGTAGTTATCAACGTTTGTTGTATGTCCTACTAAGAATCCTAAACCTTCTGGTAAATAATCAGCAACTTCTTCTGCATAACCAGCAAGTTCACCTTCATTATATACTCTAATTGTATATGTTATAATGTCACCTTTTTTAACTACTAATGGTGTTTTTACTGTTGTGTATGTTGCATTAGTGCTTGTTCCATCTTTTAATTTTGATACATCAACAACAGGTTCTCTATTAACTGCAGGTGCATTCTTATTAATTTTTGTTACAAATTTTTGTAAATTTAAGTCAAATGTTTTTCCAACTACTTCAACTTTTTCGAAGTCGTCATCATCTTCTCTACCTTTGTAGAAATAATCAGGATCTGTTAAATCTTCTTTGTTGTCATTATTTCCTGTATATCCGTTTGAATCATAATCATTTTTTGTATAATCATTGTTATCAGGAATAGAATCTCTATCATCGATTTCGTCTTCTTTAATTTCAGCTATATTTGTTAATACACTTGAAGCTTTTGCTGAATCTGTAACTTTACATTCGATTTGTACATATTTACTATCTAATGTTTCATCATTTTCTTTATCAAAAGCACCGATTACTTCGTTTCTTAAATATTCTGTTGTATAAATCACAACATTTTCACCTTCAGAAACTTTTGTCCATCCATAAGTAGTATTAATATTACTATTTTCAACTAATTCTAATCCTTTTGGTAAAGCATCAACTATTGTTGTTCCTCTAGCATCTATATCAGCCTCGTTGTACACTCTAATCTCATATACTATAGTATCTCCATTTGAAACTTTCACTGGAGCTTTTGCATGTCTGTAAACAGCTGTTGAACTTGTTCCTGCTTTTAATCCAGTAACATCTACAACTGGTGCTCTATTTACACTTTCATCATTTACTTTTACTATATATTTTCTTAAAGCTAAGTCTGATGTAGATCTATCAATATCATATCCAACACTTACTTTATGTGGTGTCTCACCTCTAGTTACTAATGCAACTGGTTGGTATACTTCAACACCATCTTCATTTGTTGTGTTGTTTTTCCATAAAGATGCTTTTGTCTCGAAATTAGAATATGATAATTCTACATTTACTCTAGTAATTGTTTTATTTTCTTTTGGTAGATATATGTAATATTGAACATCAAAAATTTCATTTACATTTTTATCTGTAAAATTTTCTTCACCTTCAATATATATTTTATAATCTTCTTTAGAAATTTCTTTACCATCTTGATCTAAAACTTTAATTGAATATTCTGTAGCAGCAGCTGTTCCAGAAGTCATTTTAAATGGTCCAGCAACATAATAGTTTGAATCATCTAAAAGAGTAGCTCCTGTTGTTGTTTCAGCTAATGCAGGATATGTAACTTTTACTGGTTCTTCTGCAACTTTAGCAGATTCTACTAAATAATTATATAAATGAGCAGCCATTTCTTGACGATATGGGTATCCAGTTATATCGTTATAAGAACCTTCTTCAGTTGTTCCATCCATATTTATTTTCAATAAATTGATAGCTGGTAAATTTTCTGGATTATATATTTCAACACCATCTTGATTTGTTGAATCATTATTTGTGAAATACCAAATTGCATATTGTTGAACTACATCAATATCATCATCTGTTAAAAAAGCTTTAACAGTTTCTAAATCGTATGTTTCATAGTCAGCAAATGCTTTTGCTAAAAAATCATCTTTTTGTTCTGGTGTTTGTTTCTCTAAATACATGTTATTTAACAACCACATTAATGATTTATAGTTAGAATTCCATTTTTCTGTATCTGCATCATATTCAGCACTTAAATGTAATGCTTTTACATTTAAATCCATTGAATCTTTTAAATCAGCTACATTTGTATATACTAAACTATTTGTTCCTGTGTTTGTCACACCTGGGAATGATTTAGTAGCATCAAGACAATAAAACATATTTTCATATGCTGTATCACCTTTTTGAACTATTTTGTATACTCTTGTTTCTCCAACAAAGTATCCATATGGAGCGATATCATAATATTCCATTTGTTCTTCTGTTAAAGTTCCACTAGATTCAGCTCCACCTTCGTGTACAACTAATACTTGTAATTCTGCAGTTGTATCTTCATGTGTTAACGCTGCAGCAAGTACTGGTGTCGCATATGGCATTAATAAAGATATAATGCAAGCTAACACGAAAGTAATTTTTACAACTCTTCTCTTAAACATAAAATCTACCTTCCTTATTTTAGTTTTTTACATAGTTATATTATTATATACTATATTTTAACTCTTTACATTTCTATGTGTCAATACCGGCAAGCCACCAAAAACTCTTCTAACGCTTAGAGCCCCAAGTTTTGCACAGTACATATCAATTATATTACATTTTTCCTTTAAAATCAATATTTTACAACCATTTTTCTTATTTTTACTAGGGTTTTGGGCGTTTTTAGACTTTTTGTAAAACTTTTTTATAAATTTTTATACGAATAATCCTTTTTTTCATTAATATAGTAAAAACAGGAGTATAAAATGAGAAAAATTCTATTATCTTTTATTTTAATTTTATTAGTTAATCTTCCTGTTTTAGCAGATGATGTAATTGAAGGAGAAAATATTGAAGAACCTTTTTGTGCAGAAACATCAATTAATTCTTCAAACGAGCCTGTAACTCAATCAAAAAATATTATAGTATTAGATAGGAAAACCCTCTTACCTCTTTATGAAAAAGATGCTTATTCTAAAGTTGCAATGGCTTCTACCACAAAAATTCTTACTTGCATTATAGCTTTAGAATCTTGTTCTTTAGAAGAAATAGTTCCAATCTCCAAAAAGGCTGCTTCAGTATCTGGGTCTACGCTCGGAATAACTCAAAACACAAAAATCAATATGAATGATTTGCTTTATGGATTAATGTTACGTTCTGGAAACGATTGTGCAATTGCAATTGCCGAATATATCAGTGGAAGTACAGAAAACTTTTCTGTTTTAATGAATAAAAAAGCCAAAGAACTTGGTTTAAAAAATTCTAATTTTGTTACTCCACACGGCCTTGATGATCCCAAACACTACACAACAGCATATGAATTAGCCCTTTTAACCAATTATGCTTTAAATAATTTAAAATTTTTAGAAATAGTTTCTACAAAAACTTGTACCATTTACTTAAATGATATTCCTCGCACAATTTCAAATACCAACGAATTACTTGGAAATACTCAAGGGGTTTATGGTGTAAAAACCGGATTTACTTTTGAAGCTGGCCGTTGCCTAGTTTCATCTTGTAAACGTAACAATTTAGATATAATCATTGTAGTTTTAGGGGCCGACACAAAACGAATCCGAACCACAGACAGTATACAACTAATAAACTATATTTTTAAAAATTATAATTATATAAATGTAAAAAACACTCTAAAAAACGCATTTAATGATTACTTACCTATTTTCAATACTACTTATAAATTAGAAAAAACAAATGATATTCCTATCTTAGAACTTGATATTTTAGAAAACTACGATTTTCCTTTATCTGATACTGATTGTTTAAACTTACATACGCAAATTTATACTATTGAAAGTTTCAATTCGGATATAAAACCAGGAACCATTGTAGGGAAACTACATTTATATCGTGATAACGACCTTCTATGCTCTGTTAATATATTGATTAAAAATGAACTTTCAAAAAACAGTTGGAAATATTATTTTTTTAGAATTCTTTCACATTATAAAGTTTAATTTGCTTTTTTATGGGTAAAATCTTTTTAAATATTTAAGGAGGTTTTTATTTATGAAAGATTTTATTTTGAAAAATAAATTTATAATTTTACTTATTTCTATTATTTTTATTTTAACCGTCAGTTTATTTGCTACTTGTTTTGGAATGGATGATTTCGAACAATTAGATTATTCTTTGGGAATAGTAAATACAGATTATTTAAATATGAGAACCGGATCTGGAATAAATTATGACGCAATTACAATCTTAAATAAAAATGAATATGTAAGAATTTTTGGAAAAATTGGACAGTGGTACATTATTCAAAATGAAAAAAATCAAATTGGTACAGCTCACATAGATTATATAACTCCGACTGATTCCCCAAAAGCTGCAGTTTCCAATGCTGAATCGATTGAAAATGTTTCTATACCAAATTTAACAGATGATGAAAATGAGCTTCTTACTTTAATAAATATAGAAAGAGAAAAAAACAATCTATTGCCATTCAAAATTGATGAAAATTTACAAAATGTGGCAAGACTTAAAGCTCAAGATTTAGTTGAAAACAATTATTTTTCACACATATCTCCTGTGTACGGAACCCCGTTTGAAATGTTAAAAAACAATCAAATCTCTTACAAAACAGCTAGTGAAAATATTGCAGGTAACACGAGTATTTCCGGAGCACTAGATAGTTTTTTAAGTTCCGATGCTCATAAGAAAAACATATTAAGTAATGATTATAATTATACAGGTTTAGCTGTTGTTGACAGTATTGCTTATGGTAAAATTATTGTTCAATTATTTATTGGCAAATAAAAAAACAAATCCTGAAGTTTAATACTTCAGGATTTATTATTTTATTCTTTATTTTAGAATTTTCTTTTTCTAGCAGCCTCTGATTTTTTCTTTCTTTTTACGCTAGGTTTTTCATAGTGCTCTCTTTTTCTAACTTCTTGTAATACTCCATTTCTAGCACATTGTCTTTTAAATCTTTTTAGAGCATCTTCTATATTACCATTATTAACTTTAACCTCTGACATTAATTGTTTCCCCTCCTTCCGAAGCTTAAAAAACATCTTGTGGGATTGATTTTTTTCTGTAATTAATCCTCTAGATTCGCTTAACTGCTTAATATTATACATTACAAAATAGGTTTTTGTCAATAGTTAATTTACGTCAAATAATTCTCCAATTGAAGTTTCTGTATGAATTCTTTTTATTGCTTCTCCAAAAAGTTCAGAAATTGAAACCACGCTTATTTTTTCTATTTGCTTTTCCTTTGGCAACGGAATAGTGTTTGTCATTACAAAATCTTTTATTTCAGATTTTTCAAGCCTCTCAATAGCAGGACCTGAAAGCACTCCATGTGTACATCCTACATATACATCTTTAGCACCAAATTTTTTACAAACCTCTACTGTTTCCATTATAGAACCGGCTGTATCTACTTCATCATCAAAAATAAGTGCATTTTTTCCTTTAATCTCTCCAATTACGCTTGTTGCTATAGCTCTATCGTCATTTCCATCTCTTCTTTTATCAACTAATGCAATAGGACAATTGAAATGTTCTGCATATTTATATGCTTTTTTAGAGCTTCCTGCATCTGTTGCAACAACAACTTTATTGTCTATATTTTTCAAATCAAAGTATTTTTCTAATAATGATTCTCCTGTTAAAACATCACAATTAATATTAAAATAAGCTTGAATTGCTTTATTATGAAGATCACAGGTTAACACTCTGTTTGCACCTGCCGCTTCAATTAATTGTGCTAATAATTTTGCTGTAACTGGTATTCTTGGTTGATCTTTTTTGTCAGATCTTGAATACATATAATATGGTAATACTACTGTAATTCTCTTAGCTGACGCTCTTTTTACTGCATCAATTGTTATTAGTAGTTCCATTATTCTCTCGTTTACTGGTGGTTGCGTTGTTTGAACTAAAAATATATCTTTATCTCTTACAGTTTCTGCAATTTGAACGAAATTATTATCATTTTTAAATTTCATTCTTGTAATATTTCCTTTTTCAATATTTAAATAATTACAAATTTCTTCTGTAAATTTTTCTGCTGAATCACTACATGCAAATACTTTTAGATTTTCCATATTCTAAAATATATCTCCTTTTATTTTTATTTAGGTTTAAAGATTACCTATAACTTATAATAATTATAAATTATTATCTTCTTTATTATTGATTCCTTCTGCAGCTATTCTTTCTTCTGTTTCTTGTATTTCAAATGCTGGTACAATTGATATTATATTATTCTCTTGACTTGCAACAGGAATAGAAACTTCACTTCTAATTGTTTCTTGTTGCTCTTCTGTAGCATCTGTACTATCTTTAATTTCTTTAAATAATACAATTTTAGGATTTTTATTTTCATATCTTGCTTCATCGCCAAACTTTAGTCTTACAACTGAACCAGTTTTTAAACTTTCTTGCACATCTATTTTCTTTTGGTTTGTTGAACCTCTAAATTTCAAATCTACCAATTTCTTTTCTTCAACAAATTCTCCATCAACTATGATATCAATTCCTTCTAAAAGTTCTTTTGTATATGAATATTCTTTATACATTTTTCCATATACATCTTTTTCGAAATCATATCCTGTATAACACCAAATTGTTTTGTCAGGATAAACTTCTTTTACTTTTTTTACTAAAGGAACTAATCCTTGTTGATTAACAAGCTCTAATGGTTCGCCTCCTAAAATAGAAAGTCCTGCAATATAGCTTGGTTTTAATAAATCTATTATATAATCAATTGTACTTTCATCAAATTTTTTACCATAATTAAAATCCCAAGCTTCTTTATTATGACATCCTTTACAATGAAAGTGACAACCACTAACATATATTGAAACTCTTACTCCAGTTCCGTCTTGTACATCTATTGTTTTTATATCTGCGTAATTCATCTTTTCTCCCTCTTAATCCGTATATTTATAACGTTCGCTTGTTCTTTTGATTACTAAATTGTGTTCATTTAGTAAATTTTCAAGTACTTATAACTACAAAACTTTTTATAAGTTTGTATAATATTAGAAAATTCAAGCCGTTTGAATTATAAAATTATTTTATTTTCAAACGGCTCCTTTGTAAATTATTCACTTTTGTGTACTTACAAATTTGTCTTTAGTTTCCCAAATTAAATGTGTAGTACTCTTGATTTTATTTCTTTTGTTTTTCCAACATTCCAGAAGTTTTCTCCTAAGTAACCACATGTTCTTCTTGTTACGTTCATTTTGCCGTGGTCTTTATTACCGCATTGTGGACATTCCCATTCATTATCATCATTGATTTGAATTTCTCCGTCATATCCACAAACGTGACAGTAATCTGATTTTGTATTGAATTCAGCATATTGAATATTATCGTAGATAAATTTAACGATTTCTTCTAATGCTTCTAGATTATTTTTCATATTTGGTATTTCAACATAAGAAATAGCTCCACCTGAAGATATTGGTTGATATTTAGATTCAAATTTTAATTTATCAAATGCACTAATTTTTTCTCTAACATCAACATGATATGAATTTGTATAATATCCTTTGTCTGTAATATCTTCGATATCACCAAATCTTTCTTTGTCTACTCTTGCAAATCTATAGCATAAGCTTTCTGCTGGAGTTCCATAAAGAGCAAATCCAAGTCCTGTTTCTTCTTTCCATTTGTTAACTCTTTCTCTCATGTAGTTCATAATTCTTACTGAGAATTCTTCTCCAACTGGATCTGTATGGCTTACACCTTTCATTAATTTTGTTACTTCATAAATTCCTATGTATCCTAAAGAAATTGTTGAGAAGTATGAATTTAATAATGGATCAATTACTTCACCTTTTCCAAGTCTAGCAATTGCACCATATTGCCAATGTATTGGTGATGCGTCAGACATTGTTCCTAAAAGCGCATTGTGTCTGCACATTAACGCATCAAAACATAATTCTAATCTTTCATCAAATAATTTCCAGAATTTTTCTTCATCTCCATTAGCAATAATTCCGATTTGTGGTAAGTTAATACTTACAACACCTTGATTAAATCTTGACTCGAAAACATATTCTCCTTTTTCATTTTTCCAAGGTGATAAGAAACTTCTGCATCCCATTGGGCTAAATACGTTTCCTTCATAGTTTTCTCTCATTATTTTTGCTGAGATATAATCTGGATATAATCTTTTTGAAGAACATTTAACTGCAAGTTTTGTTAAATAATCATATTTTCCACCTTTTAAGCAGTTGTGTTCATCTAAAACATAGATTAATTTTGGAAATGCTGGTGTTATATAAACACCTTTATCATTCTTAATACCTTGTAATCTTTGTTTTAAAATTTCTTCTATAATCATAGCATTTTCTTCAATGTATTCATCATCTTTATCTAAATACATAAATATTGTTACAAATGGGCTTTGTCCGTTTGTTGTCATTAATGTATTTATTTGATATTGAATTGTTTGAACACCTGAAGCTAAATCTTCTGCTCTTCTTTCAGCAGCATCTTCTTTTGCTCTTTCATCAGCTTCTTCTTTAGAATATCCTTTTTCAACATATCCTAAAAATCTTTTTTTGTATATTTTGTCATAAGTTTTTCTTAAATATTTTCCTAAATGACGAATATCTACTGATTGTCCACCATATTGACTACTTGCTACAGCTGCGATGATTTGAGTCATAACTGTACAAGCAACTTGGAATGATTTTGGACTTTCAATCATTTTTCCATTCATTACTGTTCCGTTATCTAACATATCACCTATATTTACTAAACAACAGTTATGCATTGGTTGAACAAAGTAATCTTTATCATGAAAATGTAAAATTCCATCATTATGAGCTTTAACAATTCTTTCTGGTAGCATTACTCTATCAGCTAAATCTTTTGAACATTCTCCAGCTATTAAATCTCTTTGTGTAGAAACTAATACTGCATTTTTGTTACTATTTTCTTCCATTGTTTCTTTGTTTGCATTTCTAACTAATGTTAAAATGCTTTCATCTGTTGAGTTTGCTTGACGAATCATTGCGTGTTTATCTCTATATAATATATATTTTTTAGCTAATGTAAATTTACCAAACTCCATTAACTTACGTTCTATAATATCTTGGATTTCTTCAACATGCATTGAAGCTTTATTTAAACTTTCAATATATTTTGTAATAAATTCAATTGATGATCTTGATATTTTATCTTTTCCACCAACCTCTTTATTTGCGTTACTAATAGCTATTACTATTTTATCGCTGTTATACTCTACTTTTCTTCCGTCTCTTTTAATTACTTTCATTGTTTTGTATCCTCCCCCAAAATTATAGAACTTTTTTTGCATTTTTATTATATTTTTCTTTCGTAACTCAAATCTGTCCTTATTTTAACATTTAAAAAAGTAATGTCAAATTAATAGTTTTTATGTTGCCGAAACCTTGTAACTCAACAGATTCAAGCCTATAGCTTTAGTTACTTTTCGCATTATTTTTCATCTCATTTTTTTATCAATTCTCCAACATCAGTATTATCAAGCTTTTGGCCTTTTTTTATATCAAATATATTACATTTTTAAAAAACTTTTTTAACATTTATTTAAATTTTGTTACCTTTTTCAAAGTTTTGTCAAGGAAATCGATAACAATTCCTATTTTTGTTTTTACAAAAAAATAGGAGCCATTTCCTATCGGCTCCTACATTATTTCTCTTGCTTTTACAATTACTCTTAATTTACTGTCATCAGTACATGTTATCAACGTTACTTCTTTTAAACCATTTGTCCTTTGTGTTGTACAAGATACATCATCTGGTTCAACTACATATTTATCATATACTTTATATACTAACTTTTCTCCATTCATATCTGTTATTTCAACTGTTTCCCCTATCGACATATCTGGTACATGGCTGAAGAATTTATTACTTCTATAGTTATGTCCTACTATACAAAAATTTCCAACATCATTTGGTTCTGGTCCCCAGAATTTACAAGGTGAAATTTTTAATAATTCATCTAATTGTGCTGAACTTAATTCATTTCCTGTAATTACTGGATATGTACAATTTATTGAAGGGATATTAACTGTCGCTACTGCATAATATCTTGTTCCTGCCGCCGTTTCTCTCCACTCTATATTGTCTCCAGTTTCTTCTACAACTGGTTCTGTATATATTACTTCAAATGGATCTTCTGTATTTAATATAACAACAATTGAATTATTTGCAAATTTAATTGTTGTATCATCAACAACATTATCTTCAAAACTTAAATTTGATAATATTTCTTGTGAAATAGCTTCGTTTTTGTTTTTATCATATTCTGCATAAATATAATATGAAAATAAAATGCATACCAAAAAAACAGAAACAAAGAAGTCTATTTTATACATCTTCTTTTTTCTTTTTAGTTCTGGTGTTATATACAATTTTTCAGATACTAAAATTTGGTTCATTTCTTTTCCTTTCACATAATTATCAAAAATATTATAACATGTTACATAATTCAAATCAAGAAATTTCGAAAAAGTAATCATTTTGTAAAACACCATAGTTTTCTAAATATATAGACATTTCCACCATATCGTAGTATAATAGATTTTACCGTTCAAAATATCATAATTAGAATATCTTTCTATAACTATATAGATATTCTTTTTATGTTTAAATAATTTGATGCATAAAATATACTTATTCATGTAGGAGGTAGAATATGCGAAAAAGTCGGAATTCAAATAATGACTTACACACAATTTTAACAACTTTTCTTATCTTATCAGCAATCATTCTCTCAGCTGTTGCAATACTTTTTGGAGGACTCTTTAATCATCTTAGCATTTCACCGCCCCCATCTTCTAATGCAACTATTGAGCAAGAAACAGATTACGGACCATCTTCCTCAACAGATGTAAGTTTTGAAAACAATTCAAATCCAGAACTTACAGATACCAGTACTTCTAAAGAAACAGATTCAACTGTTAATCACGTCGAAACAACAGAAGAAAATATCGACTCTTCAGAAATTACTACTGAGGAAAATTTTACTGAATCAATGGAATCAGAATCAACCCAGGTCGTTCCAATTGGAACAGTATACTTAACCTTTGATGATGGACCATCTACCAAAACAACTTCTCAAATTTTAGATATATTAAAAGAGAAGGATGTCAAAGCTACTTTTTTTGTGCTTGATTATTCGTATGGTTCTGAAAAAGAAGCTCTTGTAATTCGGGAATTCGAGGAAGGGCACACAGTAGCATTACATGGAATATCTCATGATTATTCGAAAATCTACTCATCTTTAGAAACTTTAATCAAAAATTTTACAGATCTTCAAGAAAAAGTGAAAACATCGACCGGTTATACATCTAAAATTATTAGATTTCCTGGTGGAAGCTCAAATACTGTAAGTAAAAAGTATTGTGCAGGAATAATGACAGAAGCCGTTGAATATTTCTCTAATTCTGAATTCATCTATTTTGATTGGAGTGTTGATTCCAGAGACGCAGGTGGCGTAAGTTCTTCTGAAGAACTCTACTCAAATGTTATTAATGGCTTAAAACCTGGTAAAACCAACATCGTGTTAATGCACGATAGTGTCAACAAGGAATATACCATTGATGCTCTCGAAAGAATTATTGATTTCTGTATTTCAGAAGGTTATGAGTTAAAAGCAATTACAGAAGATACCCCTCAAGTAACACACCATGTTTCAAATTAATTTAAACATCAAAAGAGCTCCTCTTGTAAGGAGCTCTTTTCTTTTACCATATATCACTTTCCGCTTTTTTTCTTTTTACACTATTTATTTTTCTTACTTTTCTAAGCAATACAGCTGAATTAGATTCTTCTGTTGTAACATCTTCATCTTCTATTCCGGAATTTTTTTTACCTTGTCTTTTTATTGGTTTTACATCAACAAAAAGATTATCTTCCTCTTCATCTAATTCATATGGAATATTATCATCCACATTCAAGTCAGCTTCAATTTCTTCAACAGTTTTTCTTCTTTTTATATCTACATTTGGAGAAAAGTCAATTTCTCTATATTTTTCTCCAAATATATCAAATTCTTCATCAAATGTTCCTTCTTGGAATTCTTCTACAACGTTGTCTATTATTTCATCATATGCTCCGTAGTAATCAGAATCTTCATCTTCATCTTCGTCTTCATCCTCATCTGCTAATTCATCAAATTCTGTTTCCTCTTCAAAAGCTTCTTCTATTTCATCATCTTCTTCACTATCTTTAGGTTCATCAATATTAGCCGTTATATCAAATGGCATTTTTGCTTTTTCTTTAACAACTTCAACTGAATCTTCTCTTATCTGATCATCATAATTTTCATCATGGCTTTCTTCATCATCCTCTTTTGGCAAATCAAATTCGTCAACAACTTTTCCAAAAACTTCAGACACATTTTTATAATAAACTGTATAAATTTCAGTTATACCTTCTATTCTCCAATAGTTTGAATTTATTAATGTAGCAGTATTTAAGTTTACTCTATTCTTTTCTTTTTTGAATTTTTCTTCTTTGTCTTGAATATCTTTTAAATAAGATTTATTATATAGTTCTTTATAAGCTTTTTTTGTAGCTTTATTTGCAATTTCTCTTAATAATAATTCATATAAGTTATCAATTTGAACTACGTCTGCTGCAAAATTTTCACATGCTTCACTCATTAATCTATTATGTGATTTTCTTCCATGAATTATTGTCATTCTTTCATAATCTAAGAATTGAACCATATAATTTTTCGCAGAATATATAAAATCCATTTTTGCTTTTTCATTTCTAGCATACTTTTTGTGTAATTCTATTTTTGTAGCACCATCATCAATATCAGACAATAATTTTGTCATCTTATCATATAAAACTAAATATCCAGCAGCTTCTTTTTTAGCAATCTCAATTCCAAAAGTAGTTGCATGTCCAATAACTTCTTGATTAAATGGAATTTTTTCATTTTTCCCATTATCTTCAAGTTCTGTTATTATATCTAATGAATCATCAAATTTTGCAAAGTTTTTCGCTAATGCTAAAACTTCATTTGTTATTCCTTCATAGTTATTTCTAGCTGTCTCTAATGATTCATTATATGCATTTTCAGCCATCTTTTTATATCTTTTACATTTTGAAAGCTCAAATCTTTTTTCATTATATTCTTCTAGTGCTGCTATTAAATTCTCTTTAGATTCAATCATTGCCTCATTGTTTTTCTCAACATCAGCTTCTATTTTTTCAATACATCTTTTAGTATCTTCGACTTTAGCATCAATATTGTTAAACAACAAATTACGATTATACTCTAATTTAGCACTTTTTCTGTATAACTTTTCTTGTGAGGCTTGTATAAGTTTTATTTTTTCTAGACTTTCATTAAATTCTTGTGTTGCAGAAACTTCTTTTTGATAATTAATTTGGTATTTTTCTAATTTTTCTACTAAGTCACAATAATTATTAAAATTATCTCTTATATTACCTTCTCTTCTGTATTCTAATAGATTTTCGAAATATCTTTCTAATACTATTGCACTTCTTTCATACATAATTAACTCTGCCCCCTAAAAGTTACTAAATTTGACCCTATTATATAAAAATTATTTTGAAATGTCTAGATAAATTTCAAATTAATTTACACGAAATTCCCCTCTTTACTTTAATCACTTATACCCCCTTCCAAATTACTTAATTTTATGATATAATATAAGTATAATAATATATTGAAGGGAGCTGACTTTATGTGGCTTTTTGCATGGCTGATTGAAAATTTTATCAACCTGTTTATCATATTCCCTCTTGTATGCGGCATCTTTTTCTTTATTGTGATTGCTCCGCTTTGCATGGGAATACACTGGCTTTGGGAACACAAGGGATGGCTTATCGCTCTCATCGTATTGCTTTGGATCGTCTCTGCGTTCTAAGTCAGTTCCACGGTATTGCACTTCGCATAACCTGCATGCTTGGCCGAAAGGCCAAGCATTGTTTTTTGCCCAAAATAAAAAGCATACAATTAAATGTATGCTTTATTTTTTATTATTGAGCATCTTTTAGTTTTTCTTTGATTACCACATGTACTATTGTTCCTTCTTCAACTTCTGTTCCATAAGTAGGATCTTGTGAAACAACTATTCCTGTTGTTCCATCAACTTGAATATTCAAATTTTTAGATCTCAAAGAATTCAATGCTTCTTCTTTTGTCATATCTTTAATATTTGGTACTTGAGTTTTTACTCTTGCTTCTTCATTAGATGCATATAAACAAACAATAGAATTTGCATTTAAGCTAACACCATATTTTGGCATTTGATCACTTACTAATGTTGAATTTGGATCTAATGGAGAATTACAAACAACTCTAAATCCTAATCTTTCTAATTTTGCTCTTGCTTCTGTTATTGTTAGATTTTTAACCTCTGGAACATCGATCAATCCTATTTCTTGTTCTTCTTTAACTGTTTCTGTTGATTCGATACCCAAGTTTGGAAGAACTTCAGTTAAAATTTGACTAACATATGGTGCTGCAACTTGTCCTCCTTGGTGACTTGCATAATCTTGCAATCCATATAATGCAAATAAAATTACAACTTGTGTATTTTCTATTGGTGATGCAGCAATAAATGATGCTACATATCCATCTTTCTCATGATTTACTCTTGGTTCTGATGTACCACTTTTTCCACCAATTGAATACCCTGCAACTTTTGCATTTCTACCTGTTCCATCTGTAACAACAGATAACATCATATTTTTCACTTTATCTGCAGTTTCTTTTGATACAACCTGTCTAACTTTTTTGGTTTCTATAACTTCTATACTTCCAGTATCTGTATTTTCTATTTGTTTTACAATTTTTGGTTCTACTAAATAACCATCATTACATATTGCAGAAACAGCAGTTATTAATTGTAATGGTGATATTTCAAATCTTTGTCCAAATGATGTTGTTGCAAGTTCAACTGGTCCCATATCTTGAAGTTCATAGAATTGTCCTTTATATGCTTTGGCTATATCATTTCCTATTGGTTCAAAAAGACCAAAAGCTTTAAAATATTTATATAATGTGCTTGCTCCAATTCTTTGTCCCAATTGCATAAACGCTGGGTTACAAGAATTTTGAAGAGCATGTCTTAAAGTTTGTCCTCCATGTGGCACCGCTCTCCAACAATTAATTGAAACTGGCTCATTATTTTCCATCGCAACAACATAAGACCCCGCACAATTAAAATCACCAGATGTGTCAGTTTGTACATATCCTTCTTCAAGTCCTACTGCAGCTGTTATTAATTTAAATGTTGACCCAGGTTCATATGTTCCTGAAACAGCTCTATTCTTCCACAAATTTAATAATGAGGCACTTTTTTCTTCACTTGGCAATAATTTCCATTCATCTTCAGAATATCCTGTTGGTTTATAGCTTGATGGTTCGTTTAAATTATAAGTTGGATTTGTGGCCATTGCTAAAATTTCACCAGTTTGCGGATTCATTATAATTACATTTCCTGCAGTTGCTGTAGGATTTTCTACCATAGCTTGTTTTAAATACTTTTCAGCAGTCGCTTGAATTGTTGTATTTATTGTCAAATACAAATTACTTCCATTTTCTGGAGCAACATGTCTAACATCTTCATCTAAAATAGCTTTCCCTTTTCCATCAACTGTTGTTACAACTTGTCCAACAACACCAGTTAAAGTGTCATTCCATCTTTGTTCTAAACCAGTTTGACCAGAGTTATCTGTCCCACAAAATCCAATTAGATTTGAAGCTAATTCATTATATGGATAATATCTTTTTGAATCCTCATCTATATTTATTCCTACCGTTATATTATTTTCTGACATCCATTTTTTCAATTTATCAACTTTGTCTTTTTCAACTTTTCTTTCTATTACAATTACTGATTTATCTTTTTTTAATTCTTCTTTTAAATGTTCATATGTAATATCAAAAATTTCAGAAAGTCCTTTTGCAATAAGTTCATCATCAACTAATTTGCTATTTGCATATTTTACTTTTCCAGGATTTAGAGAAATTGTATCTACGGCAATACTTTGAGCTAATATTTCTCCTTTAGTATCAAAAATTGTTCCTCTACTAGGACTTATTATTAGACGTTCAATTTGTTGATTATAAGCTTTTTCGCTTAAATCTTTACCCTGTACAAATTGAATATATGCCAAATGAATTGTTACAATTAAAAAGCAAAAAGTTACTATCGCACCAAAAACAAAAATTCTAAAATTCACCCAAGATTCAGATTTTACTTTTGTATTTTTCTTAATTTTTCTCACCATCCTCTACCCTTTAAATGCCCCCATAATAGCATTAAACAATATTACAACAATATCAACTAATGATTTTATTATAATATTTTCTTCATATATCTTAACTAACAAGTTTCTTGTAACTGGAACATTCCATATTAAAACACATACAAAAACAATTACAGCTAAAGAAATTATTAAGTTTCTTACTCTCTTAAAAGTCCATGGTTCTTTTACTGTATACCCTAATTTTCTTAAGTAATCATTATAAGCTTCATTATAAGCTCTATTATATTCTTCTTCAGCTTTTTGAGCTTTTTTTAGATTAGTTTTAAATTCTTTTCGAGCAGCTTTCTTTAATTTTTTCTTTTCTTCATCTGTTAATGACGCATTTTCTATTTCATCATCGTCGTCTTCATCATTATAATTTTCAGATTCTGAATTGTTTGAAACAGTTTGAACTTTTGGAATTTCTTGCTTAATATCATTTTGCATTTCTACATTTTCTTCTTGAGGTTCAGTATTCTTTGCCACTGAAACATTTTGTATAAGTTCTTCTGCTCTTTTTTTAGCTAATTCTTTATCATATCTATCTCTTTTTTCTTCATTCGAAAGAATATCATATGCTAATTTTAATTTATTAAGAATTATCTCTCTCGCATTATTTTCTTCTTCATCAAGTTTGGGATCTTTATGATATTCAATTAATAATCTTTGATAAGCTTTTTCAATTTCTTCTTGTGAAGCATTTTCTTCTACTTCTAATAAGTTATATACAGTTATCATATTTTAAATACACCTTTTTAAACATTTACTTTTTGCTCGAAATATTCTATTAATTCATTAAAAATTATATCATTACAGTATTTCCTTATCAAGCAATTTTAATAATTCTATTTTTTAAATATTATAGAAATATGTAGCTTCTAAATCTGCTTCAAACACTAATAATCCAAGTGGATATTTTTTATATGCTTGCCCTAAAGTAGTATATAATTCTTTTGGTTCAGAGAACCCCATATGCCATCTAATACAATACTTTTCTTCACTTGTTAATTTTATATATTCTGTTAACATCATTACACTTTTTTCACCATGTCCATATGGAATTGTATCTTCAACAGTATAATAAGGAACCTTCTCCCATTCACCAAATTCATTTTTTGCATTTCTATAATCTACTTTATAAAAATTAACTTTGCAAATATCATGTAATAATGCAATTATTATTAAAGATTCTGGAGAAACTTCAATCGGAAAGCTTGATTTTTCCACTTTATCTTTTAAAATTTCATACACTTTCATACTGTGTTCTAAAAGCCCTCCCTCATAATTTCCATGAAACCTAGTGCTTGCTGGAGCCTTAAAAAAGTCTGTTTTTTCTATAAATTCTATTAATTTATCCATACCTTCTCTATTGGTACTTTTAAGTAAATTTAAAAATTCTTCTTTCATATTTATCTTGTTATTTTTTTAATAACATTCTCCTTTCGCCAATTCTGTTCTTATGATTTTATCATATTGTATTTTTTATTACAACAATTCAAATCGTTATGATTAGTTTATTTTATTAATTTTAAAGCAAAAAAAATATTATTAGGTATACCTAATAATATTTTTTATACATATGTATTTGGAATTACTCAGCTGGAACTGGTGCTTCAACTGGGCAAACTCCTGCACATGTTCCGCAATCTATACAAACAGCTTCATCAATTACATATTTATCAGCTCCTTGAGATATACAGTTCATTGGGCAAGCTCCTGCACATGCTCCACAAGAAATACATTTTTCGTTAATTTTGTATGCCATGAATAACTCCTCCTTTCTATTCTCTTTTAAGATTATACTATAGTTTTATTATATTTCAAATATAATTACAATAGTCTTTTTGCAATTTTTTTAACTTGACGCATAACTTGTTTCTCATCCAAGTTAAGCATTTTTCTATTTTGCATTATAACTTTTCCATCAATCATCACAGATTCAACGTCTGCACCATTTGAAGAATACACCAAATTTGCACAAACATCATTTGCTGGGCACATATGTAATTTATCAGTTTTTATAAATATCATATCCGCTTTCTTACCTGGTTCTAAAGTTCCTATTTCATTTTCCATTCCTAAAACTTTAGCACCTTCTATTGTAGCCATTTTTAATATGTCATAAGCTGATATAGAACTTGGTTCCATTGTATTAACTTTTTGAAGGTATGCAGCTGTTTTCATTTCTTCAAACATATCCATTGTTGTTGTACTTCCAATACCATCTGTTCCCAATCCTATATTTATACCATTTTTTCTTAATTTTACTACATCACAAATTCCAGAAGAAAGTTTGCAATTACTGATTGGATTATGAGAAATACCACCTTTAATTTTTTTTAGTATTTCAATATCACTATCTGATACATATATTCCATGTGCTAAAACAACTGGAACATCGAATACATCCAAATCATTTAAATATTCTGTGCTTCTTTTATCATATCTTGATTTTATTTTTGTTTCTTCATCAAGGGTTTCTGCTAAATGAATATGCAATCCTGTATTTAATTCTTTTGCTAAATCAACACATAATTTGATAGTGTCTGGATTGCAAGTATGAGGAGCATCTGCAGAAACATATATCTTGATTTTTCCATTTTCATCATTATTATACATTTTTGCATATTCTCTGGTTTGCTCTACTTTATCTTTAATAGAATCATCCTTAATGCACCAAGCAACAACAGCTCTTAGTCCTGTATCACGTATCGCTTCAACAGTTTTATTCATTCCAAAATACATGTCATTGCAAGTAGTTGTTCCAGATTTTATCATTTCCAAGCAAGAAAGATAAGAATTCCAATATATATCCTCTGGTTTTAATTTATCTTCTACTGGAAAAATTGCATCTTCAAGCCAATCCATTAACTTTCTATCAGTTTTATAACCTCTAAAAATACTCATTGCCAAATGAGTATGAGTGTTAATTAGTCCTGGCATTACTAGCATATTCTTAGCATTTATTCTTTCGTCTACTTCTATATTTTTATCTATATCTTTATCGATTCTCTCGATTATATTATCTTTTATTAGTATATCTTTTTTATCTATATTAGGAGTTTCTCCTACCATATCTAATACATAAGCATTTGTTATAAGTGTTCTCATCTATGTTCCCCTCAAAGTTATCATGAATTTATTCTTTTGTTTACATCCTTTTTTCGCGCAAAATGCCCCTATTTTGGCGCAAAAATTTTAATTAAATATCATCTTGTGTAGTATTTTTCTTGTCGTCTCTTTCCATTTTCTCTAGTTTTCTAAGCTCTTCTAGATCTTCTGCATTTTCAACATCAAGATTATCTTCGTCAACGACAGCATCTTTAATTACTACAACTTCTTTGGCATCATGTTTTTTGAAATAAAAATCTTCGCCATCTTGATATTTAACCCTTATAACTTCTTTTAAGGTCTCAACAGACGCAACTTCACCTGTTCCTTCTGATGTTTTTACAATTGCTCCTATTTTTGGTAATCTGCTTAATTTTTCTTCGTAAACTTCTTGTTCATATTTTAAACAGCACATTAATCTGCCACAATTCCCAGAAATTTTAGATGGGTTTAATGAAATATTTTGTTCTTTTGCCATTTTAATCGATACTGTTTCAAAGTTTCCCAAGAAAGAAACACAGCACAATTCTCTACCGCAAATTCCATTTCCTCCACATCTTTTAACTTCGTCTCTTACTCCAATTTGACGAAGTTCAATTCTTGTTCTAAAAACTGCAGCTAAATCTTTTACTAGTTCTCTAAAATCAATTCTTTTATCAGCTGTAAAATAAAAAATTACTTTAGATCCATCGTATTTATATTCAACATCAATAAGCTTCATTGGTAAACCATGAGCTTCTATTTTTTCTAAACAAATTTTAAATGCTTCTTTTTCTTTTCCTTTAAATTGTATACGCATTTTTTCATCTTTTTCTGTAGCAATTCTTACAACTTTTTTTAGTGGTTCTGTAACTTCGTTATCTTCAACTTCTTTTCTTGCAATTACTACTTCTCCGTATTCTTCTCCCATTGCTGTATCAACAATAACATTCATACCTTTTTCTATTTGTAAATTTTCTGGATCAAAATAATATATTTTTCCAGGTCTTTTGAATCTAACGCCTGTTACTATTTTCATTTAATTCCTCCCACATTTTAAAAAGCAAATTATCTACGCACATGTCGAAATTACTATTACTTCTTAATCTATCTGCACATTCATTAACATATTTTATGCAGTCTATATATTTTTCATTTATATTCATATTAGAATATAAACAAACTGTGATGTAATCTAATATATCATAAATATTTTCTTTATCATATATTATTTTTCCATCTAACATAATTTCTATGATATCTTTTTTCAATAAATTTGAGATAAGTACATCAATTTCATCATATTTTTCTTTAGAATCTTTTAATTTTATTGCTTTTCCTATACTGCCATAAAAAGATTTCAAAAGATTTTTGGAAACCTCATCATATCCCAAAACTTCTTTTGAATATTTTAGAAGTTCTTCGTCTTCAATATTACGAAATTTTAAACTCATGCATCTTGATTTTATTGTATTTAATATTATATTCTCATTTGAAGAGATTAATATCATTACAACAAATTCAGGTGGCTCTTCTAATGTTTTTAACAAACAGTTTTGAGCTTCTTTAGTCATTCTATCACAATCATTTATTATATAAACTTTTTTTCTCGAAACAATTGGTTTTTCTATAACCTTCTCTGTCACTTCTCTCATAGAATCAACTTTTATTGTCTCTCCTTCTTCGTTTATTAAATAAAAGTCAGGATGATTTAGACCATTAAAACAAGTACAAGATTTACATGTACAATTATCTTCCGAATCTTCTAAGCACAATATTTTCTTTGCAAATTCTTTTGCAATTAATAGTTTTCCTATACCATCTGTTCCTAAAAACAAATAGCTATGTAAAATATTTTTTTGTCTAATACTTTTTATTAGATAATCTTTAATTTCTGTATTACCAATAATATCTTTAAACTCCAATTATTTTACTCCTACTCTATATTTCCTATTTGATCAAATGGCCAAAATCTAAAACAAACTATTCCTTCTAATTTTTCAAATGGTATACAACCAATTGATCTACAATCAGTACTTCTAGTTCTATTATCTCCCATAGCAAAGAAATAACCTTCTGGTACTATAAAATCATAAAACACATCTGATTCTGTTACAACGTCATCATCCAAATATTCTTCATTTTGAAGAATACCATTAACATACACGTTGCTATTTTCTATTTTTACATGATCACCTTCAAGTGCAATTACTCTTTTTATATAACTTTTTTTTGTTACTTCTAAAGAATAATATATAAATCTATTTAATATTCCTTGTGGTTCTCTGCCATAAACCGCAATTGGATTTGTTTGGTCAGCATTCCATTTAGTATATTCTCTTGTAGGCGCTTCAAAAGTAACTATATCTCCTATTTCAGGAGTTTTATCTGTAATTCTGTGAGTTCTGTTTAAAATCAATCTTTGATTTTCTTTTAAAGTCGGAAACATCGATCTTTGTTTTACAATAGTTGGTGTTGCTACAAAATATCTAAATAATAATGCAAGAACTAATGCAATTATAATACAATATACCCACTCTAAAATATCTTTTACTCTTTCGTTCATTTAAATTGCCTTCTTTCTAAAATTCAAACGAATTATACATTACTTTCGCACTTTTTTCAAGTGTTTAAGCAATTTACAATTTATTTTTTAGTAGTTGGTTTTCTACCTCTTTTTGGTTTTTCTACAATTTCTTCTGCCGCTGTTTCTTTCTCTTTGGCTTTTGTATATTTTTTAGTTTTTGGCTTAATTTCTTCTACCTTCTTTGTTTCTTCTTTCTTAGTTTTACTTGTATCTTTTTTTGCTTTATATTTTTTTACTGTAGTTTCTTTTTTAGTTTTTGATTCTTCTTTTTTTGTTTCCTTTTTCTCTGATTTTTTTCTTGTATATTTCTTTTCAGATTTAGATTCTTTTTTCTCTTTTTTCTCTTCTTTCTTTGGTTCTTTTTTCTTTGGAACTCTTTTTACTTTAATCATTTCTTGATTTTTATCTCTTGTATATTTTTTTATATTTGCTTCTGCAATTGTTTGTTCCAAATCTAATAAATCCATATCTTCATCTTCATAGTCATAACCTTTTATATCAGATATTTTATTTATTATTTTTTCTTCAACATTCATATTTAAGTCTAAATTATTTACAGGTGTATCAAAAACCATTGTAGAATCAAAAGTTTCATTCTCATCATTTTCTTCATCAAAAGAAATCACTTGTGTTTCGCCGAAATCTTCACTTTCGTAAACATCTTCTTCCTCAGTATAACCATCTTCTTCAACTTCTTCATATACAACTTTTTCTTCAACTTTTTCAACATCTGGTTTTAATGAAGTATATGTATCTATTTCATTTTCATTAACTATATCTATTTTTTGTGTAGAATCATTTGAAGAATTTTTGAAATATTCTTCTGTTTTTGGCCCAAAATTTATTTCAGGTAATTCTTCTACTTCTTCATTTTCTTCTGCATCTTGTATTTTTTTATCATCATATGATGTATACATTTTTGCATATACATCATCTCTTTGTTTTTTTATTTTTTCTTTTCTTTTTTCTTGAGCCTCATTTTTGTCCATTTTATAACCAATAAACAATACTAATGCTACTAAACCAATTGCAACTAATAATAAAAAGAATTTTCCGATTCCCGAACCAGATTCTGGCACATATGTTCCTGTCGTTGTTGCATAAGCTTTTGTGTTAAATAATATTATACTTAAACTTATCAAAGCTTTTTTTAATATTTTCATAAAAATCTTCTCCTTTATTCTTCTGTGCTTTTTTCTTTTACACTTTTTTGTTGTTTTGTTGGTATTCTTATTACAACTTCTGTTCCTTTTCCAACTTCACTTTTTATATCAATCATACTATCATTTTGATCCAAGATTTCTTTTGCAATAGAAAGTCCAAGTCCTGTTCCACCCATCTCTCTTGTACGAGCTTTATCAACTCTATAAAATCTCTCAAATATTTTATCTAAATCTTCTTTAGGAATACCAATTCCTGTATCTATAATTTTTATATAAGCATCATTATATACAAATCCAACATATACTTTTATAGTTCCTGCTTCTGGTGTATATTTTATTGCATTTGTAAGTATATTTAAAACAACGCGTTCAATACCATTTTTATCTGCAAAAACTAGCGGCACATCAGAAGTAACAAAACACTCTCCAGATTGATTTTTCTTTTTCATCTCTAAATCTAATCCTTCGAAAGTATATTTTACAAGTTCACCTAAATCAAATTCTGTTTTTTCTATTTTTACTTTTGAAGTATCATATCTTGAAAGTGTTAATAAGTCACTTACAAGTCTTGCCATTCTTTGTGCTTCTGTAGAAATTCTTTCTAAAAATTTCTTACCAATTTCAGCATCAATTTCACTTTCTAAAAGAGTATCTGCATATCCCATTATTGAAGTAATTGGTGTTTTTAATTCATGAGAAACATCAGCAACAAATCTTTTTCTCATACTATCTAGTTTTACATGTTCTGTAATATCTTGTATAACAACAATTACTCCTGCAGGTCTTTCATTCTCATTTTTAAATGGTGCAAAGAATAAATTTATTGTTCTATCTTCTACATTTATTTTTTGTTCTGAAGATGTCCAATTGTCTAAATATATAATTTTTTCTAAATTTATATCCACATCATATTTTTCAAAAATCTCTTCAAAACTTGATTCATTATTTAACCCTAAAAACGTTTTGGCTGCTGGGTTTATATGAATAATTTTTCCATTTATATCAAATGCTATAATTCCATCTGTCATATGAAGTAAGATTGTTTCCATCTGTTTCTTTTGTCTTGTTGCTTCATTAAGATTTTCTTTTAATTCATTATTCATATTATCAAAAGCAGAAACAAGATCGTTTATTTCGTTTTTCTTTCTTCCTTCATTTAAATATTTTATTCTTTCATTTTTTGTTGCTTGTTCAGCACTCTTTACTAAATTAGAAATCGGAGCAATTATTAGTTTAGATACTAAAAAACCTCCAAAAGCCATTAAAGTAATAAATCCCGCAACAAATCCTGATAGCATAACTTTAGATTGATATACTTGTTTAGAAACAATATCACTTATTTCTGCTATATTTTGTACTGAATTTGTAGCGTTTCCTATTTTTTGTAAATTATATATATTAGCAACACCTAATACGCAAATAGTAACAAGACCTATTAGGGAAAAAACTAAAATAATTTTTATTTGTATTTTTTTTAACATCCTTATCTCCCAGATTATTGGTATAAATTTCTTTTTTTATTATATACTTAAGAGTCTATTTATTCAAGCAATTTAAGCAAATTGTTACCTTAACTTTATATATTTATAACATTAATTTTACATACTTTTTTTACATACAAAAAAGAGGCTATTTTTTAGCCTCTTTTAAATTTATTTATTAATTTTTATCTGTAACATAATATCCAACGCCTCTTTTTGTAATAAGGATTTTTGGATTTGCTTTATCTTTTTCGATTTTATCTCTAATTCTGTTCATTGTTACATCTATTGTTCTAATAGCACCAACATATTCTTCATATTCCCACACTTCACGAAGTAACATTTCTCTTGTTACAACTTGTCCTGGTTGACTAGCTAAATATTTTAAAACATCGAATTCTTTTTTAGTTAAATTAATAACTTCACCTTTTACTTTTGCTTCTACTTTCTTAAGATCTAAAGATAAATCTCCAACTTTAATTATATCGTTTTTATCTTCACTTTTTCTATTATTCATAGCATCAACATTAGTATTTAGTTCAGCTTTTCTTAAATTCGCTTTAATTCTAGCCATAACTTCTCTTATTTGGAAAGGCTTTGTAATATAGTCGTCTGCTCCCATTTCAAGTCCAACTATCTTATCAGATTCTGTATCTTTAGCTGATATCATTAGTATTGGGATATTAGAAATATTTAATGCATATCTTATTTTTTTGCACACAGATATTCCGTCCATTTTAGGAATCATAACATCTAATAAAATTAAATCTGGTTTTTCATTAATAGCCATTTCAACAGCTGTTACACCATCATAAGCTTCTAATGTGTTATACCCTTCTTTTTGTAAATTAAATACTAATAATTCCATTATACTTTGTTCGTCATCTACTACAAGTATAGTTTTTTTATCTTTTTCAACGATTTCTTCCACGAAAATTACCGCCTTTCTAAAAGAACTTATTAATTTTTACTCTTCCTTTATATCATATTTAACATTTTTGTACAAGTTTTTTTTCAAATTTATTACATAAAAATTTCTATATTGTAAATTTTACCATCATCAACAAGCTGTACCTTTCTGTTTTCAACGCTTTCCCCGTTTAACAAAAATCTATTTATGCCTGTATTTTTACCAAAAATATTCTTAATTTTTATATTATATAAGGTTGTTTTATATTTATATTTGATTTCATATTCTTTCCACTCTTTAAAAATACATGGATTTACTTCTAAAAAACCTTTTTTTATCTTAAGCCCTAACATATATTCTAAAATTGCTTTATAAAACCAGCTACTAGATCCTGTATACCAATTCCAACCACCTTGGCCTAGCAAGTCTTTATTCGTATATAAATCCGCTTCAATCACATACGGTTCTAATTTATATTTTTTAGCTTCTTCTCTGTTTTTTGAATGTTCAATCGGATTTATCATTTGAGCAATTTCAAAAGCTTTATCACCAAATCCTAAGATTAATTCTGCAATCATAAGCCAACATGCGCCGTGCGTATATTGTCCACCATTTTCTCTAATTCCTGGCGGATATGATTTTATATATCCTGGATTGATATCTGATTTTTCAAATGGAGGATCAAATAATTTTATAATTTTATTTTCCTTATCAATCAAATAATTTTCTGCTTCTTGTATTGCTATAAACTTTTTGTCATTATCACCCGCATCAGAAATTACCGACCAACTTTGAGATATACTATCAATTCTACATTCTTCAGAATTTATACTTCCAATTTCTTTACCATCATCGGTAATTGCTCTTTTAAACCATCTTCCATCCCAAGCTTTAGTATTCAAATCTTTTTTTAATTTTTCTTTTATTTCAGTATATTTTTTTATCAAATCATTTCTTTCTTTTAATTCGCAAATTGGAATAAATCTATTTAAAATATCATATAAGAAAAATCCAAGCCATACACTTTCCCCCATACCTTTATTACCTATTTTACTAAATCCGTCATTCCAATCTCCCACTCCAATTTTTGGAAATGGGTCAACACCTTTAGCCAAACAACATTCAATTGCTCTTATACAATGTTCAAAAATACTTTCTTTTAAATCACTTTTATGAAATAAATCATATCTTTCTTCTTCCTCTTCCTTTAAAATATTCCCATTTAAATATTCTACCTCTTCATTCAAAATACTTATATCATTTTCAAAATCAATGTATTCTATTACACCATAAACTAACCATAATAAATCATCTGAAAATTTAGTTCTGATTCCTTTTTTTGTTTCATTGTGCCACCAATGCAAAACATCCCCCTCTTTAAATTGATGCCTTGCACAACTTAATATTTGCTCTTTTAAATATCTTGAATCTATATATTTTATTCCCAAACAATCTTGAATTTGATCTCTAAAGCCAAACGCTCCACCAGATTGATAGTATCCAGTTCTTCCCATAATCCTACTTGATAAAGTTTGATAAACAAGCCATCCATTCATTAAAATATTTAAACTTTCTGATGGAGTTTTAACTTTTATTGTATTCAAAACGTTATTCCATTTAGTTTTTGTTTTTTCTTTTTCGTTTTCAACCCTATCTTGCATAATATATTTATCTGCCAATTCAAAAATTTTATTTGTATTTAGTTCTTCTCCTATTACAATATTAAAATTTTTATCCTCGAATTTTTCAAGTTTAATTAAAAACTCAATTCCAATACATGAATTTTTACCAATACCAGATTTATTATTTAAATTTGTATATAAGCAATCAGGGTTTAAAACATCTCCATTACCAAAAAAGTTTTCCTTTTCCCCTGTATAAGAATTTATTTTCAAATTACTCGATACAAACATAATTCTACTTTCAAAATTTTCTTCTCTAAAAACATTTTTTATTTTTAGAACATTATCTTCTTTTTCAATCATTAAATTTCCATTTGTTAAATATTCATCTTCGCCTAATACAGGTTTTATATAAACAATTAATTTTAAGTTTCTTTCTTCATTTACAAGATTTTTAATTCTAAAATTAATAATTTTTAATGATTCTTCATTTGGCACAAAAAACTCAACTTCTTGCCTTAAATTATCTGTTATATTCAAAACTTTAGTATACCCAAAGCCATGAGTTATATAATAATAATTCTCATTAGGAATAACACCGGAATTTAATGTCCAAACAAATTTATTATCTTCATCTTTCACATAAAAAATTTCAGATGGAAAATCCAAAACTTTATCATTATTCCAAGCAGTTAATCTATTTAATCTGCTATTTTTACTCCATGTATATCCCCCTAAATTATCTGTAATAACAGTTCCAAAAAAACTATTTGCCAATATATTGGACCAAACAGTTGGTAATACATTTTCTTTATTCTTGTAAATAGTATATTCTTTACCATCTTCGGAAAAACCACCATAAGAGTTATCATATAACAATTTTTCTTTTTTTAAAGAAAAAATTTCATCTTTATAATTATAATTTCTTTCACGTTTTAATTTATCTAAAACAAATTCACATTCTTCTTTTTCTTTTATATAACTTTCAATTTCTTGTAAAGATGCATCTATTATAACTCCAGCTTTAAATTCTATAACTTCTAAATCTTCTTTTTGTACTTCATCTTTATTAAGTACAAAAATCCCAGAATCAACATTTTTCAAATAATCTAATTGATTATTTGAAATTATTGATTCTATACTATCTTTTACATATTTTTCGTAAACATTTTCTTCTTCGTTAAAAATAATTAAATCTATAAAGATTTTCTTTGCTCTATAATACTCAAACGCTTTTACTACATCCTCTATCACATATTTATCTTCGATATTTTTTATTTTTACAAAAAGAATCGGATTATTTCCTGAAATTCCATATTTCCATAAACTATTAATATCAAATTCCATATTGGTTTTAATACAACATCCGTTATCTACTCGCTTTAATAAATACTTTAATAATTTTGCATAAATTTCTATTTTTCTACCATCAATAGCTAAATATTTACTTTCCTCTTCACTTCTTACTCTTGCAATATTTAAAATCCTCATAATTTCTTCTTCACTTTTCACCTCTTCTAGGTTTTCGATTGCTTCTTCTTTTAATTCTGAAACAGATATTAATAAGTTAGCACTTACACTTTCTTTCGCTTTTACCTTTATAGTTCTTTTCATAGCAATTATTGGATCTGTTACTTGTTTTATTTGCTTCGAAAAAACTTTTTGAGATTTAATCATATTTGACATTCCCAAATTTTCTCGTTTTAAATATTTTTCTTTATCAATTTCATATTCAAAATCCACAATTTGTTCATTTTCTGTGTATAAAGTCGTCGCTAAATATCTATTTTCAACTCCATTTCTATCTTTTTTCTCAAAAATAATATTTTCATTTTCTTCGTCTAGCTTCATAAATAATTTGTTAAATGCGGGATGCGAATATTCTTGCATTTTTTCAGAAAGTGATGGTTCAAAATCGACAATTATTTCAAATACTTCATCTTGATTTCCAAGATTTTCAAGTTCGATTCTTCTTATTTCAATCGCTCTATTCGGATCTAAAAAGACCGTTTCAGAAATTTTTAAATTATTTTCTATTTTTAAAAATTTAGCTTTATCCGGAGCAAATATAACTTTAGCAGCATTTTTAATTTCTGAAATTTTCTTACTCCTAACATTTTTAACATAAGAATTTATTCTTTGTTTAATTTCTGAAGTCTCTTTAAAATTATTAACCATTACTCCTTCAAATTCACTTAAACTATCTCCAAAATCATCTATAACAATCTTATATTTATCATTTGAAATAACATTAATATTTTTATATTTTTTTATAGGATTTTCTATTACTCTTTCTATATATGAACAAATATTTAAATTTTTGTCTTTAGTTACTTTTTCTTTTTTCTCTTTTGTTATTATTAATTTATTTGGCATTCTTTCTTGCAATAAAATATTTGCTGCTTGAATTTCGTGATTTTTGTTAAATCTTTTTCTCAAAATATTTTTATTTAAAATATTATTAATTGATAAAAAAATAAGTCCTTGATGATGTGCCATATAAGTTTTTATTACACATTTATCTTTATTCTGATTTCTTGATAATGTGTAATCTATGGCTTCATAAAATCCATACTTTCCAAATCCACCTTCTTTTTCTATATACCTTAAATTATCAATACCATCATCAAGTTTATCTTCTAAAGCTAAAAAAGTACTATATGGTGATATAACTATATCCTCATCTAACCCTCTTTTTAATCCAAGCCATGGTATTCCAAAGGCTTTGTATTGATAATTATTATTCAAATCTCTTAAATTAAAAGCTGACTCAGAAATCCCCCATGGAACGTCTAACTTTTTACAATATTCTATTTGACTCATTATAGCAAACTTACAAGCTTCGTCTAAAAGACTACCTTTAAAACGTTCTATATTAACATTTGGCATTAGATACTCAAATGCAGTCCCCGTCCAAGAAACAAGTCCCATATACCCATTTAAACTTGTAAGGGTTCTGCTCAAATTATTCCAATGTTTTACTGGAACATCTCTTTTGGCAATAGCAACTAAACTTGCTTGTCTTGCTTCAGATGCTAAAAAGTCATAATATGAGTCTGTTAATTGGTTTGTTTCTAAATTAAATCCTATAGATAACAATTTATTTTTCTCACTATATAGTCTAGAAAAATCAGTATTATTTATTAACTCTTCAACTAAATTTATTAAATTATCTAGTTCCAATCTATTTTTATTCTCATTCAAAAACTGTTTTACAACATATAAATACCCAACAAAATTCCCACTATCTACAGTTGAAATATATCGGGGAATTAAAGGCATTAAAGTCTTTGTGTCATACCAATTATACAAGTGTCCATTCCATTTATTTAAAGACATAACTGTTGTTAAAACTTTGTTCAAATAATCTATTGTTTTCTTAAAATTTATAAGCCCTAAATCATAAGCAGAAATTATTACTAAAAGTTCTAATCCAATATTAGTAGAAGATGTTCTATTTACAATTTTTAATTTTCTATCTTCTTGATAGTTGTCAGGCATCAAAAAATTATTCTCTTCATTTATATAAGTTTCGAAAAATTCCCAAGTTCTACTTCCTATTTCTCTCAAATATATCTTATTTTCTTCACTTATCTCCACTTTTCTCTCGTTTTCCAAACTAATATACCATGCAACTATTGGTGCAATCCCCCAAAATATACCCATAGTAACAGAAATTAATTTTCCAACAAACAGAAAAACAATTCCAAATAAAATATTTATTTTCATTTCTTTAAAATATGAAATCAAATCAGTTTTAGAATTATTTTCTGCCTCTTCTGCTGTAACCCACTCTAGAAGTTTTTCTTTCTTTTTCATTCTATATAAACTTTTAACAATCGCATCTAAATTTTTACAAACCTCATATGGCAAAAACAATATCTGAAGTAGAATCCTAATGAAACTTATTTTTATATTACTAAGCTCACCAGAAAATTTCTTGTAAGCATATATTGCTCCTGTTATAGTACTTTCTTTAAAAACTATATAATTTATAAGATCAATAAAATACGGAATCACCAATGCAGATATTCCAAGCAACCCGCTAATTATATTTAAAATTGACTCTTTAAAAATTCCAAACGTACCAAAAGCAATTAAAACAAAAGAAAAAATCGGCAATACACTTCTTCGTAAATTATCATATATTTTAAATTTTGAAAGTTCACTTAATCTATCATTTTGGAGCCATTTAATTATTTGCCAATCTCCTCTTGTCCATCTATGATTTCTTAAAACATACGGAATATATCTTAACGGATAACCATCTAAAAGCATTACATCAGTTAAAAGAGCACATCTCAAAAAATTGCCTTCTAGCAAATCATGACTTAAAATTGTATTTTCGGGAAATTCATTTTTTAAAATATTATTATAAATTTCTACATCATAAATTCCTTTTCCTGTAAATATTCCTTCTTTGAAACAATCCTGATAAACATCTGATATCGCATTTGTATAACAATCCATTCCTCCTTTCATACTATATAGTTCCACAAAATAAGTCTTTTGAGAAAGTGACAAATCCATTCCAATTCTTGGTTGCATAATACTATAGCCATCTACTACTTTATAATTTTTAATAACAGGTAAGTTTAATATGTGTCCCATTGCACCAATCATTTTTGAAGCTGTATTTAAATTTAAATTTGTATCACTGTCAAGAGTTATAATATACTTAATATTAGGTAATTTATCTTTATTTTCTTCAATAGAGTTTACTTTAAAATTGTTTTTTATTTTATTTTTTATATATTTATTAAAATCTGATAGTAAACCTCTTTTTCTTTCCCAACCAATATACGAATTTTCTTTCTCATTCCAAACCCTTTCTCTATACAAAAAATGAAATTTATTAAATTTTTCAGTTTTATATTTTTCATTTAATTTTTTGCATATTTCTAAGCCTGCAAAAATTACTTCTTCATCATGTTCTTTATTCTTAACGCACTCTTCACTGCAATCTCCTAATAGCGCAAAATATAAATTTTCTGACTTATTCGCCAAATAATAAACCTCTAATTTTTCGAACATTTCGTATACTTTTTCTTTATTTTTTAGAATTGTTGGAATTATAACAAAAGTACTTAATTTTTCTGGAATACCTTTATCCAAATCTAACTTTGGGAGTATCGTTGGAGAATTTAATTTGCTTAAAATATAGTTTAAAGTCCTGAAAAATATTTCTGTTATAGGAACATATGCTATTACAGAAAAAATTGTAGACAATATATCGTTTTTACTATAGATAAAGAATAAAATATATATTAAAAGACACAGATACATTGGAACCAAGACATTTGTCGCAATGTATAACCTACTTTTTTGTTTCAGTGATAAGCTATACTTATTTTTAACTTCCAAGATATTATTTAATTTTTTTTCTCCTTCTTTTTCTAACAAATAATATCCTACATGTGATTTCTTTTTTAATTCTATACTATCTAAATTGTCATATTTCTTACATAACTCTATGATTTTCTCAGAAATATAAATTTCAGACATTTTAGATTTCTTGGCTTTACTTTCAATTTTTCTCCTATAATAACTTTTACTTTCTTCATCCATTTTAGGATAAACACCAGCCGGATCTTGTTTTAAAATTTCTTCTGACGCATTTATATAATTAAATATTTCCGAAAAATCTATTCTATTTATCTCTTTAATACTAGTTATACAGTTTCCCATTGTTATTTTAATATTAGCAATATTAAAATGTTCTTTTTGAATAACTTCAGAAATAGAAAGCCCTGTTTTTTGAACTTCTTTTTCTAATATCTTTTGATATACTGCTGCCTTTTTACCGTAAAGTTTTAATTTATAAGATAAATATTCTATAAAAGAGTATTTTAATTTTTCTTCTGTTATTTTCAAAGAATGGCTTATATATGGAAATTTTAAATCTTGTAGCATTTTCTTTTCTACAAATCTTTCAATCATATTTTCAGCTTTATATTTTTGCATTTGTGAAGAATATATTTTCTCGCATAAATTTTTTATGTGAGATATTATCGAAATTCTTAAAAAAATCCCTATACTACATAGTTCTTCCATAGAAAGTATCTTTTTTCTTTGATAAGCATTTAAAGCTATATCAATTAAATCTCTATCTATTTTGCAATCTGAAAAAGCAACAATTTCTTCAGCCAATACATAACTTCTAGCAAAACCCATATATGACTCATTTGAAAGTCCAATCATATTCTTATATTTTTTTAATGTAAGTTCCTTTTGAAGCGTTTTCACTGTTTCTTCTATAATATAAAAATTATCTAAGATCCACTCTCCTGCAGAATGAATTTTAATTCCTAATTTCAAATGTTTTGTTAATAAATTATAAGTTTCTAGAATAAATTTATAATCTTGTATTAAATTCGATATAGGATATGTTTCTTTCCTTGAAAAACTTTTAATATTATGTTCAGACGCTGTTTTTTCAATATGTTTTGCAAATTGATTTCTATCTAGTAATGTCCCTCTTATACTAAGTCTTTTATATTTTTTCATAAAATTCCCCTTATGCATTTTTGTTCTATTTTTTCCATAATTTTAATTTATATACAAAAGGTTTTAAATTTGACTCTGTTTACATAATGTGTTATAATGTTTTGTATATCAATATTTGAGGGATGTATTGGTATTTGACCCAGGAGAAAAACTATGATAGTAATACCAAAACATATTGAAGATTATATGCATCAAATTGAACACTTCCTTGTTTGCTCACAATCGCCAAAACGAGATGATTTTTTGGATTTATTAAGATACACAATAAAATCTTTTAAATCCTATGCAGGAATAACATATGTTACTGACAATGATTTCCTTAATGCTTTTTTTGTATTAATCGAACTCGAAGAATTTGTGGATGAAATGATTGAAAAAATTCCAAGTTTCAAAACATCTTATCCTATTACAAATGTTGAGCCAGAACTTACATGTGTTTTGAATTCATATTCTTTTGATATAGCTTATGCAAATGATGTAGATGCTATAATAAAATTTATTCAAAAACCAATTAAGGATTTTTATGTTTCAAACTGCGATTATCTTCATTTCAAACTTATAAAATCTGAGGAAGAATGGAATACATTATCCAAAGATGCTTTAATTGAAACTAAAATAAATAGTCAAAACTTAATAGCAAAAGCTATTTTTATGATAAACAATCCTGAAACAATTGCTGTAAGTGAAACTCGATTAGCATTCGCAAAATCGACACTCAGAGAAGAATTAATTTCTCTCAACTTAGAACCAGATCCAGAACTTTTTGAAGAACTTTTCAATTTCTGGTTCCAGATAGGAATTCATGGAACATTTTTCATATATTTACCTAAATATGTAAACGAAAAGTAAGCCTTTAAACAATTCGACTATCCCTCACTAAAGTCTGATTAAATGTCAGACTTTTATTTTTTATAGTTATAATAACTAGTTTATAAGGAAAAAATATAAGTAAATTAAATAATCTTTTAAACTTAGAAACCAATGTTCCAACACATAGTGTTGAAACTACTTTTCATTTTAATGCTTCTGAAAATTAGTCATATATTTAAAACTCCCCAATAAAATATATTATTATATTTATTGGAGAGTTTTATGTTCCTATTCAGCAAAAAAAGAATTTTATTTATTTCATTAATAATTGTATGTTCTATTTTTTATTCCGGATTACTAAAAAACGTCTTCTTATCCGAACCTGTTTCTTCAACACCTGTAGCAAGTCATGTAGTTATACTAGATGCTGGTCACGGCCTCCCTGACGGTGGCGCAGTCAGCACAAATGGAAAAATTATCGAATCTGATATTAATTTAAATGTCGTTTTAAAATTGCAAGCCTTATTAGAATCTAGTGGTTGTCAAGTAATTTTAACTCGTTCTGATGAATATGGAATATATGAAGCTAATGAAAAAACAATAAGAAATCAAAAAATATCAGATATGAAAAATAGAGTAGAAATTGGAAATAATTCTGATGCAGAACTATTTGTTTCAATTCATATGAATAAATTACCTCAGGGACAATATTCTGGTTGGCAAAGTTTTTATAAAAATAATGATAGCACAAGCAAAAAAGTAGCTCAGTATATCCAAAATAGTCTTAATAAGTTTATAAAAAAAGAAAATAAAAGACAAATAAAGTCTATTTCAAAAATTTATTTAACCCAACATGTAAAAATCCCATTGGTTTTAATAGAGTGTGGTTTTCTTTCAAATCAAGAAGAATCAAATTTACTTCAAACTGATAGTTACCAAAATCAACTTGCGTGGAGTATTTATATAGGATTATTAGAATATTTTGAGGATTTTTAATCACATAACTCATATAAATTGACTTTATAAAAAAATTATATTATACTTCTTTTAACATTTGAAATTGAAAGGATATAATTATGGGCTTATACGGTGATAAAAAAGATTATGAGCAACTTGTAAAAGAAAATATTTATAAAGCAAAACTTCTATATTCTCTTTCTGAAGAAGACAGAAATATAGTAAATAACCTGCTTAACGAAAAAGAAAAAGTAATGAGCAAAAATGGATTATTGGCAAATTTCAAATTAAAATCAATTGATAAAAAAATAGAAAAAATACAAAATAAATATAATAATAAAATAAAAAAGAATTTAGATTAATATTCTAAATTCTTTTTTTATATCATATTTTTTATCTCATTAAATAAGAGAAAATTACTGAACTTAATTTTAAACTATTATGTTTAATTGTTCCATCACTTGTAGTTAATAAATCATCCTCAATAAGTTCATATTTAGCTTTTTTAATATTTTCATAATCTATTGGAACCTGATCTTTTTGTTCTTCTGTTTCATATTTTTCAAGCATTTCTTTAGGAATATCCGTATTACTTGCTATAACAACATCTATCGCATTTTCTCCCAAATATTGTTCTAATACTTTAATGTGATCACTTACTCCAAATCCATCAGTTTCACCTGGTTGAGTCATTGCATTACATATGTACATAACTTTTGCTTTAGCTTTTTTTATTGCTTCAACTACATCTTTGCAAATTATGTGTGGCATTACGCTTGTATAAAGGCTTCCTATACTTAAAATTATCAAATCTGCCTCTGCAATAGCATCAAATACTTCTGGTAATATATGAGGTTCTTCTTTGTAGAAGAATTTTTTGTATTTCATATTTGCTTTTGTAATCTCTTCTTCTCCCTCAATTACAGTTCCGTCTGTAGCTTCTCCCATTAATGTTAAGCAATCTTCTGAAAGTGGTAAAACTTTATGTTTTACGTCTAAAATCTTACTTAAATATTGAATACTTTTTTGCAGACTTCCAGTTTCTCTAATTAATGATGTTAAAACTAAATTTCCAAGTGCATGACCATTTAATTCACTATATGTAGATAATCTATATTCCATAACATCTCTAACTTCATCTGGTAATGTAGATAAGCTACTTAAAACTTTTCTAATATCACCAACAGCTGGTGTTGAGAATTCTTTTCTTAATCTACCTGTACTACTTCCATCATCAGATACTGTAATAACTGCCGTTATATCAACAGGGAAATATTTCAATCCTTTTAATACAAATGAAGTTCCAGTTCCTCCACCTAGTATTACTATTTTTTTGTTTTTTTGCATAATCTATCACTCCTTGACAATAAGTATTACTATATTTTATTCATACTTATTTTAAATGTCACTTAGATTTCGCTTCTACCTTCTAAAGCTTTTGTAAGAGTTATTTCATCTGTATATTCTAAATCTCCACCAACTGGAATTCCTCTAGCAATTCTTGTTGCTTTAACTCCTAATGGTTTTACAAGTTTTGAAATATACATTGAAGTAGCCTCTCCCTCAACTCTTGGATTTGTAGCAAGAATAATTTCTTTTACATTTCCTTCCATAATTCTTGTCAAAAGTTCTTTTATTTTTATATCATCTGGACCAACTCCATTCATTGGAGAAATTGAACCATGTAAGACATGATATACTCCATTAAATTCATGAGTTCTTTCCATTGCTATAACATCTCTTACATCTTCTACAACACATATAATTGATTCATCTCTTTTTGGATTTGAACAAATATTACATGGATCTGTATCAGATATATTGAAACATTTTGAACAAAAATGTAAGCTTCTTTTTGCATTTAGTATAGAGTTTGTAAATTCTTCAGCTTCTTCATTTGATAAATCTAACATATAAAACGCTAATCTTTGAGCTGTTTTATGCCCTATACTTGGCAACTTTTCAAAACTTTCTATTAATTTTTCTATTGAAGGTGAGTAATATGACATTTTCTTTTCCTTTACCTAAAAATTACTTTTACATTAATCCTGGAATATTGTATTTTCCAAGTTGAGCCGCTTGTGCTTCATCTACTTTTCTTAAAGCTTCATTTACTGAAGTTAAAATTAAATCTTGTAGCATTTCAACATCATCTGGATCAACAGCATCTTTTTGTAATTTAATTTCTCTTAAAACTTTATTTCCATTAACTTTTACATATACTGCTCCACCACCTGCTGTTGCTTCAAATTCTCTTGACCCTAATTCTTCTTGAGATTTTTCCATATCTGCTTGCATTTTTTTGGCTTCTTTCATTAATTGGTTAATGTTCATTCCTCCGAAGCCTCCCATTCCTCCTGGAAATCCTCCTCTTTTACCCATTTTTATATCCTCCTTAAAATTATTCTATTATATTTATATCTATTCCTAAATCTTTTATTGGCGATTTAGTTTCTTGAGTAGCTGGTTTATTTGCTACTTTACCGTCTTTAAATTTTATATGAATTTCTTTTCCTGTAATTTTAAAAATTTCTTGTTTTATTTCATTTTGATTATTAACATCTTCTAGTATTCTTTGATTAAATGATGTTAAACCATTTGGAAATTCCACTTCCCATACTAAATCATTTAAAATATTCAATCTTGAATTTATTAAAGATGTATACAATCTTAATTTCCCATTTCTTTTTAATGCCTCAATTACTCTTTTCCAAGTATCTTGAGAACCTCCTGCAGGTTTTGGGCTTACAGTATCTCTTTTTTCTTCTACAGAATCTTTTCTGTTTTCAGTAGCAACTGGTCTTGACATTTCTTCGACTCCAGTCATTGAAACTGTTCCAAATTTCATATTGGCAACTTTATTTTCTAGTTCTTCAATTCTTTTTAAAAGTGAACTACCTCCACAATTAGAATTTGATGAAATAACTTCATCTCTACAAGCTTTTATAATTCCAGTTTGGAACATAATAGTTTTTTGAGATGACCATTTTATATCATTTTCTAAATCTGATAATTGATAAATTATCTCTAATAATCTTTGTTCACTTGAAATATCAGCTAGTCTTTTTATTTCTTCAATTTCATTTGCTGAATAAAGGGCTAGCGAATTAGTTGTTTTATAAACCAATATATCTTTAAAATATTTTATAACTTCCCACAAAAAATTATACAAATCTTTTCCATCATTTATTACATCATCTATAGCTTCTAATGATTTTATTGTATCTTTTTCTAATATTCCACGAGCAAGTTTATTTATATAATCTAAACTTGGCAAACCCACTAATTCTTTTACTTCTTCTATTGTTATATTTTCTGAATTTTCTTGACTACATCTTTCCAATATACTAATTGCATCTCTCATATGTCCTTCTGAAAGAACTGCAATTATCTTTAATGCTTCATCATCAACTTTAATATCAGCCCCTTCACATATAATATTTAATCTTTTTATTATATCTGGTTCTGCTATCTTTTTAAAATCGAATCTTTGACATCTTGAAAGAATTGTTGTTGGTAATTTTTGTGGTTCTGTTGTTGCTAAAATAAATTTAACATGTGATGGTGGTTCTTCTAGTGTTTTTAAAAGCGCATTAAAAGCACCTGTAGAAAGCATATGAACCTCATCTATGATATATACTCTATATTTTGCTTTTGTTGGTAAAAAGTTTACTTCATCTCTAATTGATCTAATGTCTTCAACACTATTATTTGATGCAGCATCCATTTCTACTACATCGGTAAGAGATCCTTCTAAAATTTCTTTGCATATCTCACATTCATTACAAGGTTCTCCCTCTTGTGGATTCAAACAATTTACTACTCTTGCTAATATTTTAGCAGAAGTTGTTTTTCCTGTTCCTCTACCACCATTGAATAAATAAGCATGTCCTACCCTATTTGCTATTATTTGATTCCTTAGCGTTCTTGTTATATGTTCTTGACCAACCATTTCACCAAATGATTGTGGTCTAAATTTCCTATAAAGCGCTGTGTACCCCACTTTATCACATCCTTTATACCTAAAAAATGGTGTGAGTGTCAATCTCTCTATGGAAAACAATTCTCACATAAAAGTATCTACTTATTGCTGCTTCCTTCCGGACCTGACAAGGTTCATAGGCTCCTATTGAGCTTGCTTTCCATACAGAGGTCAACCCTCATACCATTGTTATTATATAATGTAATTATGAATTTTGCAAGTGCTTTTCGTTAATTTTCAATTCTTTTGAAAACAATATCTTCCAATTCTGTAATATCTTTTCCTGAAACTCCTTTTTCTATTATTTGTTCTGATGGAACATCCAATTTAATTGTTGCTTGATATTTCTTCCCACTTGTTAATTTTATTGTTAATTCAAATTCTAAATTTGTTTTTAAATCTTCTTGTGTTATATTAGTTAATTTTAATAATTGACTATGGTCAATTTGTTCATCTGTTTCAGATATATATTGTGATATATTATTTATTCCATATCTAAATGCTACAATTCCACCTTGATTAGATATTTTTTGTTCTTTTATATTTGATTCCAATTCACCAATATAAGTAATTTCTGTTATTTCATTTTCTATAGCATTTATGAACATTCTTTTATCGTCTACAACGGGTTTGTATAATTTTATT
>JAZRKN010000007.1:0-103651 GCA_045646345.1 Candidatus Scatovivens sp.
TGATGAAGTTACAAAAGAAATGCGCCGCATTGCTAAAGCAGTAAATTTCGGAATTGTTTATGGAATGAGTGCATACGGATTATCTGAAGATTTAAATATTTCAGTTGTTGACCCAACAGATTTTATTAATCGATATTTCGCTATTTATCCGGAAATTAAACAATATTTAACTGATGTAGTAAATAAAACAATTGAAACTGGATATACAACAACATTATTCAATCGTAGAAGATATATCCCTGAAATATTAAATAGCAATTATAATATACAAGAGTTTGGAAAACGAACTGCGATGAATGCTCCAATTCAAGGAACTGCTGCTGATATTATGAAAATAGCAATGATTAAAGTTTATAATGAACTAAAAAATAGAAATTTAAAATCAAAGATTGTTCTTCAAATTCATGACGAATTAATAATAGAAACATTGGAATCAGAAAAAGAAGAAGTATCAAAATTATTAAAAGAATGTATGGAAAGTGCTGCAAAACTTTCGGTTCCACTAACTGTTGAAGTAGAAGAAGGAAATAGTTGGTACCAAGCAAAATAAAAGACCAAAAGAATTCAGGATAAAATTTAATTTTATCCTGAATCTTTGTATTAGAATATTATATAAAGTATAGAGTTGAAATTTAATAGCTTATTGAAAGAGAGGATGAATTATTATGGGTAAAAATAATAAAAGTAAGAAGAAAAATTCAATAGTAAAATTTCGTGAAAAGTATTTTGATAATTATTCAAAACGAAATATGACGATTTACCTTGTGTTAAGAGGATTGGTTATATTAACACTTATAAGACAAATTTTTATGGGGAATTTTAATAATGTTTTTTTATGTGCGCTAACGTTAATTTTATTTGTTATTCCTGCGGTTATTGAGAAAAAATTAAACTTGGCTCTTCCGGATGCATTGCAAATATTAATTTTGTTATTTATATTTTCAGCTGAAATTCTTGGAGAAATCAATGAGTTTTATATTGTAATTCCTTATTGGGATACAATATTGCATACTTTAAATGGATTCTTATGTGCTGCTGTTGGATTTTCTACAATAGACATTTTAAATCAAAAAGAATTTTTTCATGCCACTATGTCGCCGCTTTTTGTAGCATTAGTTGCATTTTGCTTTTCAATGACAATCGGTGTAATGTGGGAATTTTTTGAATTTGGTGCGGATCAGCTTCTTAGATATGATATGCAAAAAGATGTTATAGTAGATACTATTTCAACTGTAAAATTAGAACCTGACGGAAAAAACAAAGCTGTAGTAATTAAAGATATCGAAAAAACAATTATTCAAAGTAAAGACAAAGATGGTAAAATAAAAGAATCTGTGATTGAAGGTGGATATTTAGACATAGGTATAAATGATACAATGCAAGATTTGATAGTTAATTTTATTGGAGCAGTAGTTTTTTCAATTTTAGGATTGTTATATATCAGAAATAGAGATAAATACAAATTTGCTGAAAATTTTATACCTAAAATGAAAAATAGTGTTATTAAGTAATATGCTTTTTAAAAGTCGAAGATGTTTACATAAACTTGAAAAAGTGGTGGAAATATGGTATAATAATAGTTAGTTGATAAAAATTTGGAGGTACTTATGAAAATAAGAGATTTCTTCTCGACATTAAACTTCTCAATTTCAATTTTAAATGATAGAAATAATGAAGACGTAAGAAATTTTGAAGATAATTTTGATGATATAATGAGAAACTCAATTGAATATATAAGAAGACTTGCAGATGATAATGCAGAAGCTTTATCTGATGAATATGATATAGATGATTTAGTTTTAGATGATTATGATTACATATCAAATGAGACTTTTCAAAATACTGACATTCATCCAATCGCTATGAAATATGTTGCATCTAAGTATTTAAATAATCATAGAGATATAATTCCAGGTTTAGAAAGAGAAATTGAAGAAAGAGGTTTGGTATTTTGTGAAGAAGAATCTTATACAGATGATTTTCATGAAAATTTATTAACTGCGTTATTATCTTTGAAACATGATTATAAAGAGAATTATGGAACTCTTCTTGAAGAGCTTCCAGAAGAAGTTTCAAGTATTTTAAGAATTGGAACTGATCCTGGAGAAAAAGATGCGGCTTTTAGAACTTTGCATAATAAATTTGGAAGTGCAACAATGGCACCATATGCTTTAAGAAGAAATGTTATGATGATGGGGTATTATTCACTTTATGGACTTCAAGGATTAGATGATAAAACTGCTCCACAATCTACTTTAAAAATAAAAAATGCTTTTCATATTAAAGATTATATTCAAACATATGTTGATAGATTAGAACCGGTATTTAAAAATGAAATTGTAAATTCTATTTTATCTATTGTATACCAGTTAGATAGATTCGGTGAGATATACGAAAAAATCGAAGCCCATAATGATAGAATGAACAGATATGGATTACCAGGGTTAGGATACCAATCAGATGAAAAAGAAATATATCCAAACTTGCCAAGATTTGAACAATTGATGACTGAAGAACTTTTAATGAAACAAAATGTAGAAGATTTATTGATATTAAACGTATTTTATAATAATAGATTCGCTAAAGTAATGAATGAATATGCATTATCATTATTTGTAATTGGTAATTTGGATAGGACTCAAAGATATGTTGATGGAGAAGAATTAACAGTATCAAGATTATCAAAATCTACATTAAATATGTTAATAACAAAATATCAAACATTAATCTTGCCGGTAAAACAATATTTTATTGAAGAACAAAGTAAAATTAGCAGTAATCCATATGTATTTATAGAAGATGCGACAGAGTTAGAATTAGATTCTTCTTCAGAAGAGTCTAGAACTAAAAAAAGAATAGAATTAAATCCAAATGCATTTGTTAAAAGAATGTCAAAAGCTTGGAGAAATGATTATAGAGATTATTATAATTCTAGATTACCAGGTATAACTCATAACTTAGAAGATGATTTGCTTTTTACAAACATATTATACAATCCAATATTTTTAAGTTATAATTTTAAATATGATAGTGTGAAAGCAGCATATGCATATTTGAATTATTTGTCTAATGAAGAACCAGATAGATCATTAAATTATGGAGTGGTTTTAGATAAAGATAATTTAAATAATGGAGTGAATGTTTTACTAGCATTTGATGGAAATTTAGATTCAACAGTTAAAGCTCATGTGAAAAAACAAACATTTGAAGATTTTTTAGTTGCTCAAACTGGTTCGCTTGATGCAAGGGTTTTCGTAGGATTTGATGATTTCTTTATTGCAGGTGAATTTGCAACTTCACAATTAGTTGCTCCTCAATGCAGGCAACGTGAAAAATTTATAAAAGGTTTAAGAAATGGAAGTGCAGTAAAAGAAAATCCATCAGCAAGAATTACACCTGTAAATGAAAAATTTTTGAATCACTTAGAATATAATGTAAATAAAACTAAATTTATGCCAGCCCATAAAGTTGTTATGACTACAAGAAATAAAAAAGGAAAATTGGTACAAGATTCTGTTCAACCTGTTATTAAATGTAACATGAAAACAATGAAGAGATATATCAGAAATTATGAAGGAGAATTTATTGATGAGAATGAATTTTATTCTCAAAAAGATTCTCAAGAAATAGAGGTATAAATGGATAAAAGAGATTTTGAAACCAAACTAAAAAATAAAAGAATAAGAGAATGTGTTGATATGTTAAGAGAAGAACTTCTTGACATATTAACAAGGATGATACAAAAACAGGACGAATATTTCAAATATTCTACAACAAAAGATTTAGCTAACAAAGCAAAACAATATTTGCCATTAGAATATTCGGAAATTGCAAACGAATTATATTATTTTGATATAATGCATGAACTTGATGAATACAAACTAGATGAAATGTTAGAAATGTATAAAATATTAGAAAATGAATAATTTTTTCAAAAGATATTCTTTTAAAGGATATCTTTTGTTTTATGTTGACAAATTAAAGAAAATGGTGTAAAATAGTCCAAGTAAAATATTATCAAGAGTGGACGAGAGATTCGGCTTTATGACTCCACAGCAACCTATTTGATTTAGGTGCTAATACCGACAAAGCTACGCAAAAGAGATGTTGCTTTGAATGATGGTTATGAAAATAATGTTGTTCGAACGGCCTTATAGCGTTGCTATAAGGCTTTTTGTTTTATATTTTATTTGTATAAAATGAAATATAGATACTAAAAAGTAGCTAAATCAAGAAAATATATGAATTTTAAATTTTAGGAGGAAATTAAAATGAAAAGATTATTTACTTCAGAAAGTGTAACAGAAGGACATCCAGATAAACTTTGTGATTATATATCAGATAGTATTCTAGATGCATATTTTGAAAAAGATCCAAATGCTAGAGTTGCCTGTGAAACTGTGGCTGGAAAAGGACAAATATTGGTAACAGGGGAAATTACATCATCTGCAAATGTTGATATTGAACAAATTGTTAGAAATACTGTAAGAGAAATTGGTTTTGACAACAGTGAAACAGATATTGATTATAAAACATGTAAAGTTTTATTAAATATCTCAAAACAATCTTCGGATATAGCTTTAGGTGTCGATAAATCATTAGAATCAAAAAAAGGTTCAAAAGAAGAATCAGAAGGCGCAGGAGATCAAGGAATGATGTTTGGTTTCGCAACAGATGAAACTGATGAATATATGCCAATGCCAATTTACTTAGCTCATAAACTTGCAAAAAGATTAACAGAAGTTAGAAAAAATAAAACAATTGACTATATAAGACCAGATGGAAAGGTTCAAGTTACAGTTGAATATGAAAACGATAAGCCAAAAAGAATTGATACAATAGTTGTATCAACACAACATGAAGCAACTGCTGATTTAGAAAAATTAAAACAAGATATTAAAGAATATGTTGTAAAGCCAATTGTTCCAGAAGAACTATTGGATGAAAATACTAGATATTTTATAAATCCAACAGGAAGATTTGTAATAGGAGGCCCTTTAGGAGATAGTGGATTAACAGGAAGAAAAATTATAGTTGATACATATGGTGGATATAGTCGTCATGGTGGAGGTGCTTTTTCAGGAAAAGATCCAACAAAGGTTGATAGATCAGCGGCATATATGGCAAGATATATTGCAAAAAATATTGTAGCTAATGGATTAGCTAAAAAATGTGAAATACAATTATCTTATGCGATTGGTGTTGCTCAACCAGTATCAATATATGTTGATACATTTGGAACAGGTAAAATTTCAGAAAATGAAATTGTTAAAAAAATAAAAAATACATTTAATTTAACACCAAGGGGAATTATAAAAAGCTTAGATTTAAGAAGACCAATATATAAACAAACAACAAATTACGGACATTTTGGTAAAGAAAATTTACCTTGGGAAAAAATAATTAAATTAGTTTAAAATAAAAATGAAAGTTAGTCTTAAATAAAAAAGACTAGCTTTTTTTATTTTATTACTAACTTGAAGTACAATGAGAATCAAACATGAAATTTATGCTTGTTATAAGGTTTTTTTAACATAATTGTAATATTGTAAATGTTGACTTTTGAAGTCTTTATTTATATAATTTACTTGAAAAATAATGGAAAATTGTACGTAAGAGGTGGTAAAAAAACAATGAGGAAAAAAATATTTGTTTCTATTTTAATAGTTGCAATAATATATATATTATTAGGATTTTGTGGAAATGGCGTTTTTGCTAATACTCCAGGAACTTTAACTTCAGATATAAATGGAGTTGATGAAAATAAATATCCAGGATATAAGAGTTTAATAAACGACATGAAAGCAAAACATTCTAATTATGTTTTTTTAGTGTATTATACAGGAATGGATTGGAATGAAGTAATAACAACTGAATACAAAGGTCATGGGGTGAGTCCTCTAAATTTGTTTCAAGTAAGTTCTAAATATAATGGAATGTGGCAATGTCCACTTTGTGGAACTACAAAATATGATAACGGTTCATGGTGTTGTGCTTCTAGAGAAGCTTTATCGTATATGATGGATCCAAGAAATTCGATAAATGATTCAGATGTGTTTCAATTTAAAGATTTAGAAGGATCAGATGTTTCTTATGATGATATAGCAAGAGTTGTAGCAAATTATGGACCTTACTTAAATAATCAAGAAGCTATACAAGCAATTGTTGATGCAAGTGTTCAATATAATGTAAATGGTTATTTCTTGGTTGCAAAAATTGTTAATGAACATGGGAAAAATGGTTCGACTCTAAGTAACGGTCAAGGATACAATGGTAAATATGCAGGAGTATATAATTATTTTAATATAGGCTCTTATGGAAATGGTGTTGCAACAATAATAAATAACGGTTTGTCATACGCACAATCAAAAGGATGGACTTCAATTAGAGCTTCAATATTTGGTGGAGCAGAAGTTGTTAAAGAAAGTTATATAACAAGATATAGTCAAAATACATTATATTATCAAAAATTTAATGTATCTGGAAAATCACCAATTGCATCACACCAATATCAACAAAATATAATGGCGGCGCAAAGTCAAGGAGCTAGTTTAAAACAATATTATGGTAATTCAAATACAGCAGAAACTTATACGTTCATAATTCCACTATATGAAAATATGCCACAAGCAATTTCAGCAAGACCAGACCCAACAAAACAAAATACAATAACTTATGAAAATGGTATTGTTCAAAATGTAAGCACATCATTAAAAGTGAGAGCTTCTGCGAATGGAACTGCAATTGGTGCCTTAAATAATGGAGAATCAATAAAAATAATTCAAAGAGCGCAAAACAAAGTTGGAAATTATTATTGGGATTTAATAGTTTCAAATGTAGATGGAACTTATGGTTACGCAGCTAGAGAAGTTGGCGGAGAAGTTTGTATAGCATCATTAGGTACAACTGGTACATCTGGAGGAACTGCTGAAACACCAGCTACACCTGAAGAACCAAAAGAACCAGAAGAATCAGAAGAAATACCAGAAAATGTTGTAGATTTAGAAAAAGACGTTGTTTTAAAAGAAACTGGCTACATAGATACACTTCCAAATGTTAATTATGAACATATATTAAAAAAATATGAAAATGCAGTTATAACCGATAATAATGGAAATAAAGTTGAAGAAGGAAATTTAGGAACAGGCTATACAGTTACAATTGGAGAAGAATCTTTTAAGATTGTAAAAAAAGGTGATACAAATGGTGATGGAGTTGTAACGGTTCTTGATGTTGTATATTTATTAAATGCAATAAAGGGAAATAGAAAATTAGAAAATGAATTTAAAGAAGCGGCTTGTGTTAAAAATGTAAATGAATTTAATGTATTAGATGCTGTTTATATGTTAAATTATATTAAAGGAACAATTAGTTTGAGTTTACAATAAAAGTTGGGAGCGATAAGCTCCCACAAGTAATGAAATATACATTTTATAAAAATAAGGAGGATACTAAATGTATTGTACAAAATGTGGTAAAGAAATACCTGACGGAGAAAAGAAAATTTGTGATGATTGCGAAAAAGATTTATTACAAACTTTTGTCGCTGATGAAACAGAAAATGTTAAAGAAGAAGTAAAAGAGAAAAAAACTAAAAAAACAAAAAAAGTAGCAAGTGAAGAAGAAAATGAATGGAAAGTAAAAGGAAAGAAAGATAAAAAGAAAAAAGGTTTAGTATCTGTGTTATTTATAGCTGTTCTTTTAGTGTTAATAATAGGTGGAGCTTTTGTTGTTTCTCATTTATTTACTAAAGGTGGAACCGAAGGAAATACAATTGGAAATATTAGAAACTATGGTTATGCTGTAACAGATGGAGGAGATATATTCTATTTAGCTCCAAACGAAGATAGTAGTCAAATTGGTATTTTTAAAGTTAAAGCCAATGGAACAAATAAAGAATTATTATATATGAGTGAAATGGATATAGTTTCTTTAAATGAGCATAAAAATTATTTGTATTTTATAGGAACTGGTACTGAACCACATTCAGATGTAGATGAATTAGATAATAAAATCTATAGAATGAAGAAAAATGGTTCTGAATTAGAAGTATTAAATGATAACGAATTAAATAATGATTGTTATGAAATTTATGTAATTGGTAATTCAATATATTATATTGGTTTAAATGCTGAAATTTGCAAAATGGATTTAAATGGTTCAAATAAAACTGTTTTGGCAGATAACAAAACTGGATATTTAGGAGTTAACAAAGATTATATTTTATTTAACAAAGCTGGATCAGAAGATAATGCACAATTTGTAACTTATATAATGGAAATTGATGGTTCTAATCCAAGACCTGTTATCGAAGGAAAAAGATTATATAGTGTAAATATTGAAGGTAAATATGTTTACTATTCAGATGTTGATAAAAAATTGTATAGAACAGAAATCGACTCAAATGTAGAAGAATTATTATACGATAATATAGAAGCATATAATTTAAATACAAATAATGGATATGCATATTTCTTAAATTATCTTGATGCAGAAAAAGAAGATTATACAGTTTGTGTTTATAAAGTAAAATTAGATGGAACAACAAAAGAACCTGAATTAATTAAAAAACTAGACACATATTCTTCATTTATTGATATAGTAGGAAAATGGGCAATTTATATGGATAGCAATAATGAAGCTGGTTTTATTAACTTAGTTTCTTTAGATGGAAAAGATGAAGTTGTAGAATTATATCGTTTAGATTATGCTGACTATTATGAAAAAATAGAATCAGAAGATTATTCAGATGTATCAGTAGATGCAAATGGGGAAGAAACAACAACTCCAGAAAATGTAACAAATATAGTTGAAGAAAAGACAGAAGATAAGGCTGAAAATAAAGTAGATACTAATTCAAATAAAGTTCAATAAATTTAATAAAAGAAAAGACATCAATTCGTTTTTGAATTGGTGTCTTTTTATAATGATTTGTAATTAAAAAACAAAAAAACCCTCGTTGGATGCAGTTGCATCTTTTGAGGGAGAGATTTATTCAAAACGGTTTAAAAGATATAATGTGAATGGCTTATAGTTAAAGCATGATGTTTTCCGTCTGAATCAGTCCAAAGTTTTCTCAATGGACTAGTTATAATGTGTTCACCTTGCATAAATCCAATTAGTCTGAATGTTCTATCACCATTTGAAATTGCTTGTGCGACAATATCATATTTTTTGGGTACAATAATTTTAAGCTTACCATCCAATTTTGATTTTGTTACTACTCCACCGCAGAATAATTCTCGATAATTAGATGGTTCTGGTGCTAGAATTAAAATACTATCATCAAGGCATACGATAGTCCAAGTAGTATCGGTATGTTGGTATGCAGCTTTAACATCAATACCGAAAGTAGTTTGTAAATCAGTGATTACTGCAATAAAATTTCCTTGACAATTTTTTGGATCTGTGAATTCATCAAAGTCTTTGCTTTGTGCGAATCCTCTTACAAAATGAGTTGTGTGGCTAATGTTGTTTTGTGTCATAAAAATGAGTCTCCTTTATATCGGTCTCGAAAATGAGACGCAAAAATATTATACCACAGTTGACATAAAATGTCAAATAAAGCAAAAAAAAATGGAGCTCATAGGCGGAATCGAACCGCCGACCTACAGGTTACGAATCTGTTGCTCTACCAACTGAGCTATATGAGCGTAAAAACATTATAATATTTGTTGTTTTAAAAATCAATAAATTTTATTAGAATTTTATTGAAATAGCAAGATTAATTGTTGAAAAAAATAGTTAATAAATATATAATGAATCTAGAAAATTATTTTTAGGAGGGATATATGCATACAGAATTTGAAGTTAGAGTTTTAGATGTAGACGAGAAGAAAATAATTGAAAAATTAGAAAATTTAAATGCAAAAAAAATTGCTGATTTTGATTATAAAAGAAGAGTATATAATTTTAATCCTCCAACCGATCATAAATGGATAAGATTAAGAACTGATGGAAAAAGAACAACTTTAACAATAAAGAAAATTGAAAGTTTCGAGATTGATGGAACAAAAGAGATGGAAATAGAAGTTTCAGATTTTGAAGAAACAAATAAGATGCTAGAAGAGTTAGGGTATAAAGCTCATACATATCAAGAAAATAAGAGAACAAGATATGTTTTAAATGATGTTGAATTTGATATAGATTCATGGCCATATATTCCAACATATTTAGAAATTGAAGGGAAAAATGAAGAAACAGTAAGAAATATGCTAAAACTTTTAGAAGTTGATAAAAGTAAAACAACAAGTCTAGATGTACAAGGAGTTTTTAAAGAATTTTATAATATAGATATTGCCAAAGTTCCAATTGTAAAATTTGATGAACCTTTAGATAAAAAATATTATTTAAATTAACAAAGGAGAAAAAAAGATGGATTTTAGTTTTCCAAAAAATTTGAATTTTAATATAATGACTGTTTTATTAGGGTTATATTTTATTTTGTTGGGAATTGCGTATTATGCAATTTTTCATAAACATCATAAAAGAAATAAAGTAGAATTAGATGAATTAGTAACTTTAGTAACAAAGTTTTATACCAGAAGTATGTTAGCAACATTCTTTATTTATATAGGTATAGGAAGTATAATAGAAGCACATGCTGTCAAATATGATAGAAGTGAAGCTATATTTTATATTTTAGTTGGTATTATAATTATAAGTATAACAATAATAAATTATATATTTTATATAAAAAAATCATTAAAAGATTATGATCAAGATGTGCGAGAAGCAGAACGAAAAAGAACAATTAAAATTGGTGAAATTCTAGAATTGATATTTTTAATAATCTTTATGTTAATGCCGTTATGGCAAATACCATTTTTTATGGAAATAGAAGAAACAAAAAAATTGTTTTTTGAAGTGTTAAAATCTATAGGTATAGCAATTGCCGCAACTGTTTTATTAATAACATTAAATCCAATAGATATTAAATCTAAAATATTTAATAAATGTAGGAACAAAGAAAATAAAAAAATATACAAATAAACATACAAAAGAGGTGATTTTATGAAATTTAAAAAATTAAGTGTTGGGAAATCAATTTTTTTATCGGTATTAGTTGTTTTTGTAGTTTTTTTAATAATTAGAATTTATCATTATCAAGTTTTAAAGAAAATATCTGATGCAGGAAAAGCATTTGTTGAATCTGAAGATTACAATTATATTGTAAAAATAGTCGGAGAAAATTCTGAAGAAATAATTAAGCAATACAAAAATGGTAGCAAGATGTATCATCATTCATATTATAAGATTTTAAGTTTAAATTATGAATCTAATGATTATTCTGTAGAAGATTTAGATGATGAATTTTTAAATGTTTATTATGCTAGTGAAAAAGATGATATTTTAGTAATTTGTACACATAGCGAAGAATCATTATATGATTTTTCAAGACCTGTGAATTTTACGACTTATTTGATGCTTGACTCTGATTCGATTTATATCGATACCTATGGAGTATTTTCTAAAATTTCAAATTGGATACATTATAGAATAATGTATCCTGCTGTATTTGAAAGAGAATATAATGGTAAAACTTGTTATGTGTATAAAAAATTCTCAAATATGAGAGAGTGGATAGATAAAGAGACATTGTTACCTGTAAAAATAGAATTCCTAGAAAATGATGGGCAAGTTTATCAAACAAGCTACTACGAATATAATAAGCTTTCTGATAAAGTCATAGAGTTACCAAATCCAAAAGATTTTAAAACAGTAGAATATTATGATAGTGGAAAGCAGGTTGAAAATTCTTGGAAGAAACCAGCTGAAGAAGCAATTTCTGGAACTAATTTAAAACCTGATGAAATGCTTGCTGAAAATATAGAGATAAAAGATAATGAAGTTTTAAATTTCTTAGAATTAACACCAAATGAAGATGGAATTGTTTCATTAGATATATATTCTTATGAAACATATAATAAATTTAGAACAAAATATTCGAATTTAAGAGAATTAACAGAAAAAGATTTTGAAAGATATTTTGTATCAATTGCCTTTAAAGAAGGATATAAATTGAATTATTTAGAGCGTTGGGAAAGTAGTCAAGCAAATATTACTAATATTATAGTGAATACAGAAGAGGCTAATACTGAAAATTTAACTTTACTGGTACTTCCTAAATCTACTGGTAATATGAATGTTGAATACATTGAAAATACTAAAAAAATTAAAATTGATTCTTATGAGGCAGTTGATAATGTTCAAAAATATTTAGATGATTTTGCAAAAGAGTATGATTTAGAGAATATGGATTTTATGGGATATAATAATGATTTTATATGCAAGTTAACAAATAAAAAATTTGCAGAATTAGATTATATTATAAATCCTGTAAAAGGAGAAGAACCTCTTTGTTGGAGAATCGACTGGTGTGTTTATAGAGGAGATGCAGAGGCACAATTTAGTGATTTAATTATTTATATAGATGCAACAACAGGAGAAGTAATTGGCTCTAAAGCTGATTATTAAAATAAAATAATTGACATAATAAAGAAATTGTAGTAAAATAACAATGTAGTATATATGAACGATGAAGAGGAAAAGTAAAATATAGGTTATCAAAAGAGAGAAAGTGTCATGGGCTGAAAGCACTTTTAGAAAAACATATTTGAAAAACTACCTTGGAGTTTCCATTTGAAAAAGTGGCGCGAATAGATGGCGTTAATATCTAACCTGAGTTAAACAGTAGGGTGGAACCGTAAGAAATAAACTTACCCCTATAGGCATTTTGTCTATAGGGGATTTTTGTATTTATAAGCAAAAATCCCAATATAGAGAAAGCTTAAATAAATTTTTAATTAGCCAAGAAAGTGGCAGAGGAGGAATTTATTATGTTTAAAATTAAACTACACGGAGGAAAAACACAAGAAGTTGAAGAAGCAATGTTCTGGCATTCATCTTCACACATTTTAGCACAAGCTGTTAAAAGACTTTATCCAGAAGCAAAGTTAGCAATAGGACCATCTATAGAAAATGGATTCTATTATGATTTTGATGTTGAGAAACCATTCTCAGAAGAAGATCTAGCAAAAATCGAAGAAGAAATGAAAAAAATTATTAAAGAAGATTTAGAACTAGAAAGATTTGAACTTCCAAGAGAAGAAGCTTTAAAATTAATGGAAGAAAAAGGAGAACCTTATAAAGTAGAATTAATTAATGATTTACCAGAAGGTGAAGTTATTTCTTTCTATAAACAAGGAGATTTTACAGATTTATGTAGAGGACCTCACGTTCCAAATACAGGGGTTATTAAAGCTGTAAAACTATTAACATCTTCAGGAGCTTACTGGAGGGGTGATGAAAAAAATAAAATGCTTCAAAGAATTTATGGTATTTCATTCCCTAAAGCAAGCGAATTAGAAGAATATTTAAATATGCTTGAAGAAGCTAAAAAAAGAGATCATAGAAAATTAGGTAAAGAATTAGACTTATTCTTCTTTGATGAAACAGCTCCAGGTATGGCATATTGGATGCCAAAAGGATTTAAAATGATGAATATTTTAATCGATCTTTGGAGAAAAGAACATGAAAAGAGAGGATATTTAGAATTTTCTGGACCACAATTAAATAGTAGTGAACTTTGGAAAACATCAGGACACTGGGATCATTATAAAGAAGATATGTTTGTTTTAGAAGATTCAGATGGAAAAGAGCAAGCATTAAAACCAATGAACTGTCCAAATGCTATTAAAATTTACGCTTCAAAATTAAGAAGTTATAAAGATTTACCACTTAGATTTAGTGACATAGACGTTATTCATAGAAATGAAAAATCAGGACAATTAAATGGATTATTTAGAGTTAGAATGTTCCGTCAAGATGATGCACACAACTTTATTACACAAGATCAAATTGGTTCTGAAATTAAAGATATAATTGAAATTGCAAAATATTTATATGGAATTTTTGGACTAGATTTTGAATTAACATTATCAACAAGACCAGATGATTTCATGGGAGATATTGAATTATGGAATGAAGCTGAAGCTAATTTAAGAAATGTATTAGATGAATTATGTGGAAAAGATCAATACAGAATTAATGAAGGTGATGGTGCTTTCTATGGACCAAAAATTGATATTAAAATGAAAGATTGTTTAGGAAGAGAATGGCAAATGGGAACAGTTCAAGTTGACTTCCAATTACCACTAAGATTTAACCTATCTTATATCGATTCAAACGGAGATAAGAAAACTCCAATATTAATTCATAGAGCTTTATTTGGATCATTTGAAAGATTTATTGGAATTATTACAGAACATTTTGCTGGAGCTTTCCCAGCATGGCTTTCACCAGTACAAGTAAAAGTATTGCCAATTTCAGATAATCAAAAAGAATATGCTGAAAAAGTTGTAGCAGAATTAAAAGCTGCTGGATTAAGAGTAGAATTGGATGATAGACAAGAAAAGATTGGATATAAAATTCGTGAAGCACAACTTTCTAAAGTACCATATATGTTAATATTAGGTGAAAAAGAAGTTGAAAGCGGAGCTGTAGGAGTTAGAGCTAGAAAAGAAGGAGATATTGGTGCAATGCCAATAGAAGACTTTATAGCAAAACTTAAAGAAGAAATTAAAAATTTTAAATAAAATTAAAATGTAAGAGAAGATTTGATTCTTCTCTTATTTTTTCTTATAGAGCATATTGTTGATTTTTGGAAATCTTTAATATAGAATGTATATGTATATTAAAGAAAGGGATTTTTTAAATCTTTGGTGATACATATGAATAAAAAAGTATTACATATAATTTTAACAATAGTATATATCGTTATATTTGTGTTTGCTTGCAAAGGTATGATGAAAGTATTTGAAAATGATAATGATAATGTATCTACAGTAAAGCCACTAAGTGAAGAAGAAATTGCCGAAAGTAAAAATCAAATATATGTTATACCAACAACAAAAGATATAATTAAGGAAAATGCAGCATGGTGTGCATCATTTCAACTTATATGGAATGATATTCAAGATAATTTAGTTGAAGGCGATATAATATTTGATGAACAAAATACATTGGTGGATAATTTAAATAATCAAATTTTTGAAGAAAAAAATATTTCTAATGAATATTATTATAAAAAATGCGGATTAATGACTCCTGCTTTAAAAGAAGAAATTGAAAGAGGAGTATTAAAAAAGTTCGGTGAAAAAAATACTTTTTTAAATACATTGGAGTGGGAAAATAGAGGACAAAGATATTTTTTATATTCAATGATAAAAAAAGATGTTGAGTTTTTAAGAGGATTTGAAATTTTAGAAAAAGGAAGTTTTAAAGATACAGAAAGTGTTGAGTATTTTGGGATAGAAAAATCAGAAGATAAAAACTTAAGGGAACAAGTTTATGTACTTTATTATGAAAACGAGAAAGATTTTGCGGTAAAGTTATATACAAAATCTGGTGATGAAATTATAGTTGCAACCAAAAATGATGGAACAAATTTTGAAGAAATTTATAACAAGATAATTGATAAAAATAAAGTTTATACAGGAACAAGAGAATTTGGTAAATTAGATACATTTAAAATGCCAAATTTAAGTATGGATGTGTTAAGAGAATATGAAGAATTAGCGGGAAAACCGTTTGGAATAAAAAATGGAAATTCTGTTGAAATAGAGAAAGCTATTCAAATAATTCAAATTAATCTTAATAATAAATCTGGAAAGGCAAAAAAAGAAGAAAAACAAGAAATACAATCTGGAATTACATTTGATATAGGAGAACCAAGAGATTTTATATTTAATAGTGACTTTGTAATGTTTTTTAAAGAAACTAGTAAAGAGTATCCATATTTTGCGGCATCTATAAATGATATAAAATTATTTGAACAAAATTAGAAGAAATACTTGATTAATAAAATATTTATGTTATAATCTTTAATACGCCAAAGGAAAAGGCATCTATTGCAATTTGTAAATAGATGCTTTTTTTATGTTTTGTGACATATAAAATAAATTAATAACGAGCTTTTAATTTGCAACTTGCTAAAATCAAAAAGCTCGTTCATTTTGCGTTGCAAAAAGGCTGTTTTGACATTATATTTTTCTAACTGAAAGTTCTGATTTCAAAAATTTAATTGATTTGAAATTGGATTCTATTTTTAAGAGGAGGATTTAAAATGGACGAAAAAGAATTTTTAAGAGAAAAAGAAAAGTTAAAGGAGGTAACTGAAAAACTCGAAATTGAAGAAAAGGTGATAGAGAAAAATCTATCAAATACTTCTAGTAATCATGAAAAAGATTCTTATGTAAGAGCACAATTGGTTTATGTTGGGAACAAAAAATTAAAAGATTTAAAGAAAATTAAAGATAAACCTTATTTTGCAAGAATCGATTTTACAGCAAAGGGAGAGTCGATAGAAAAACTCTATATTGGTAAGTTATCAATATTAGATAGTAATTCTCAAGAACCAATAATAATTGACTGGAGAGCTCCTATCTCGAATCTTTATTATGATGGAAGAGTTGGAGAATCTAGTTATGATTCACCAGGGGGAATGGTTGAAGGAACTATTTCTTTAAAAAGACAATATTTTATCGAGAATAAAGAACTAAAAAAATATTCTGATATTGATTTAAAGGCAAATGACGAACTTCTTCAAGTTGCTCTAGAAGAAAAAGCGGATGACAGATTGAAAAATATTGTTGCTACAATTCAGGGGGAACAAAATAATATTATAAGAGCAGATATGAATAAAGCATTAATTGTACAAGGTGTCGCAGGAAGTGGAAAAACCACGATTGCTTTACATAGGATTGCATATCTTATTTATAATTGTGATAAAGAATTTAATCCAGAAGATTTTATGATAATAGCGCCAAACAAATTCTTTTTAAATTATATTTCAAATGTCTTACCAGATTTGGGCGTTGAAAATGTAAAACAATATACCTTTGAAGATTTGGCTTATGAAATAATAGGAAAGAAATTGAAAATATCAGATAGTAATGAAAAGCTAGTAACAATTGTTAATAAAGAATTTGATGAAATAAATAATGGTGATATAAATACAATAATTCAAGAATCAAAACTGAAATCATCAATAGAATTTAAGAATGTAGTAGATGGGTTCTTAAAAGAATTAGAAGAAAATTATTTACCAAAAAAAGATTTCCTTCTAGAAAATGTTAGAATAATGAGATATGAAAATATTCAAAAATTATTTGTAGAAACATATAAAGATTTGGATTTTGAAAAAAGAATTAATGAAGTAAAAAAACATATATTTTCAAAAATAAAAAATAATAAACAAGTAATAGAAGATACGATAATAGCCAAAAGAACTGCTAGAATAAATGCTATGTTAAAAGATGAGACATTAACTGAAGAAGAACAAAGAGAAAAAAGAATAGAAATATTTGAAGAAACTGAAAAAGTTTTAAAACAATTAGATAAAAATGATATTAAAATTGTAGATTCATATTTTAATGAAATAATAAAAAAAGATGCTATAGGGCATTATAAAGATTTTATTGAAAATTATATATTTGACAAATTAGATAATGAAGTTTTAGGAACTTATTTGGTAAGAAACACAATGAGAAATTTAAATAAAAACGAAGTGACTTTTGAAGATTTAGCTCCTATAATTTATATTCATTATAAAATCTATGGAACAAAAGTAAAATCAAAATTGAGACATGTTATAGTAGATGAAGCACAAGATTATGGAGAATTCCAATTTAGTACTTTAAAAACGATTTTAAAAAGTAATTCAATGACAATATTAGGAGATATTGCACAAGGTGTACATTCATATAGAGGAATAGAAAATTGGAAAAAATTTATCGATATTGAATTTCCAGAAAGAGATGCAGTTTATACAACTTTAGAAAAAACATATAGAACTACTAAAGACATAATGTATAAAGCAAATAAAGTAATTGAGAAGTTACCTGAATTTGAAAAGCAATTTATAGTAAAAGGTGAACCTGTAATAGACAAAAAGGATTCAATAAATATTAAAAAAATGGAAAATGAAGATGAGACAATTACAGCTTGCTTAGAAAAGATTAATGAGTATAGTTCTAGTGGATTCAAATCGATTGCAATAATTGGAAAAGATATGAATGAATGTAAAATGATTAAGAAAAAAATCGAAAAATATAATAAAGATATTAAATTGATTCAAAGTAAAGATTCAGAATATCATGCTGGTATATCAATAGTTCCATCATATCTTGCAAAAGGTCTGGAATTTGATAGTGTAATTTTGTTTAATGTAAATAGTGAAAATTATAAAAATACTGTATTAGATATAAAATTATTATATGTGGCAATTACTAGAGCAATGAGTAAATTAGATGTGTTTTATACAGGAAAAATTTCTGAAATAATGGAATAGCTGATTTTAATTTTGTTGATAAATATTATATAAAAGGAAGTGAAAAAATCACTTCTTTTTATATTTTTATAAAGAGATAAAATTATTAAAAAATATATAAAAAATAATTGCCAAAAAGAAAATAAAAAACTAATCTAATAATTGATAAATTAAAATTTATATGATATACTGAGCGTGAATTATAAGAAGAAAGGGAGAATTCGAAGTGGAAAAGATAACAAAAGGTGAATTACAAAAGAAATTAGAATATTTAAACTTAGATTTTGACGATATTCCAGGTGAAGTAATAGATTATAGCCCACTTAATTTTAATGTTTCTAGATTAAATAATGATAAAGATCATAGAATATTTAGATTTGTTCCAATTGATCAGATTGATATATTAATTACTCCTTGTTTAAGAACAGAACCATTAAAAGAAAAATATGCTAAAGCTTTGCCGTTACACAGATATATTCTTCCTGCTGAAAATGAAGAGGATATTGAAAGATATACGACATTCTTAAAAATGCTTGAATCAATGAATGTTAATGAAATTGAAAATGTTGCAACTCTTCAAAAAGAATTAGAGAAAAAAGAACCATTTAAAGTAAAATATAATAAAGATAATATGTGGCAAATATATTATTCTGAAGCTACTGGTAGATTTTTTATGCTTGTTTGTAGCAAAGAAAAAACATTTGCTGAATTTTTCTATTTATTAAAATCAAAGATTGAATTTGCAAAAGGAAGAGCAAGAATTGCGCCAAGAATATATGTGCCAATTAATGCAATGAATTATTGTGAAGAGTATTTAAATAGAAATGAAATTGCAGATTTAGAAAATTATTTATGGTTATTTACTAAAAATTGGGCTTTAACATTCGAGGTGTATAATAGAACAAACGGATTATCACTTCAAATTGTTGGAGAAACAGTTGTATATGATGATGTTAAAAGTTCATATAAAGTAAAATTAACAAATAGAGAAGAAGCGATTAAATTTTATAAATTGTTAAAAGCTTTATTTATAATGCAAACAGAGATAAAAAATCATTTCAATTTTACTACAAAAATAGATAGCAATAATAGTTTAGAATTATATATGGGTGAAAAAAGATTGACCTATGATATGATAACAGAATTTATAAGAACAGAATTTAAAATTGCAGAAGAAGAAATTAAAGTTCAAAATGAAAATATAGAAGAACTTCAAGAAGAATTAGAAAACTTGAAGTTTGCAGTAAAAGCAAAAGAAGATGAATACTTAGTAAAGCAAAAAGAAATTTCAACTTATTTAGAATATAAGAAAACATTTATAGGAAAAGTAAAATATTTCTTTAAATCACCAAAAATTAATAAAAAAATAAAAGAAGATAATAAAGTAGAAGAAAAAGAAATTGTTCAAGAAGAAACAAAAGCTGTTGATTTAGAACCAATGAATGCAGCATTTAAAGATAAGAAATTCTATACAATAGAAGACTTAGTAACAATATATTCTCTTCTTGAAAAAGGTGAAAGAAATTATAAAAACTTAAATCAAGATTTAAAGGCTTTAAGATTAAAATTTGAAAATGTTGTTTCAAAAGTAAAAAATGCAAATCTTTATATTGAAGAAATAGACAAACATAGAAAATCAATTTTTGATTTCTGGAAATTCTCAAACAAAGATGAAAAATTAAGTCTAGAAATGGGAAATGAAACTGAAAAAGATGATGTAAATAAAAAAGTATTAAAGAAATCATTCGATTTAGCAACAGATTTAGAAGATTTAGGTGCAAAAGTGGATACTCTTCAAAGAAAAAAATTGTCTAAAGAAGAAATGGATGCATTGTTTGTTGCAAATACAGAAGTGTTATACTTATTAAATATGTTGAGAGAAAATGATTTAAATAAGAGAGCTTTAGAAAACACATTAGAAGAATTAAAAGAAGAATTTAATAATAATAGATTAGTTATTGATAGTGAAACTTTTGATATATTTGGAAATGTTGAAGATGATTCAAGAAAATTAAAATATATTGGAAGTAGAAGTCATAGAGAAAACGAGAAAAGTAAATTCAAAATATTAAATATCAATAAAAAAATAGATGTATTTGATTTTACAGAAAAACTTCAAAGTATAATTGGTTATCTAGAAGGAGCAACACCAAAAGCAACTGCTGAATATGATTTCTCATTATATAAAGTTTCTCAAATAACAGAAAAAGTTAAAGAACAATCATTTGATATATATAATATTAATGTCGAAAAAGCATTGGAAGAATATGAAGATGATGGAGAAGGTGCTTTAAATTTAATAAAATTAAATTATAAAGAAGGATTGCCTTTACTATATTATTCAAACATAATATATTTTGATAATAACAATCAAACATTACCGGTTGGTATGGATATGTCAACAAGAGTATTTTTAGATTGTAAAAAGTTGAACTTCAAATTAGTTGGTAAAAATAAATTTAGAACAAATAATTATTTTACAGAAAGTAATAATTTAATATTACCAAAATCTAAAGATGTATTTGTATATGAATATGATGTTGAATTAAAAAACTAATTTTACCTAGGAGGAAATGATATGATAAACAGAGCTATTATAATTGTTTTGGATAGTCTTGGAGTTGGAGAAACACCAGACGCAGTTGAATATGGAGATGTGGGAAGTAATACACTAGAAGGAATATACAATAATGCTTCACTAAATATACCTAATATGAAACGTTTAGGATTATATAATATTCAAGGTTTAAATATCGAAGAAAAAGAAGAAAATCCAATAGGAATATTTGGAAAATCTGCAGAAAAAACAAAAGGAAAGAATAGTCCAGTAGGTCATTGGGAAATTGCCGGATTTATTAAAGATGAACCTTTTAAAACTTATTATCAAGGATTTCCAAAAGAATTATTAGATGAAATATCAAGAAGAGCAGGAATAAAAGGATTTATATGTAATGAAAAAGGATCTGGAACAGACTTTTTAAGACAATATGGAGAAGAAAGTATAGAAAAAAATATGCCAATTGTTTATACTTCTGCTGATAGTGTTTTCCAAATTGCAATGCATGAAGATATATTACCAGTTCCTGAATTATATAAACTATGTAAAATTGCTAGAAGAGTAATTGATGAACAAGGATATGGTATTGGAACAGTAATTGCAAGACCATTTGTTGGAGATTCTAGCGAGAATTTTACAAGAACATATAATAGAAGAGATTATGAAGCTGCAGATTTTGGAAAAACAATGTTAGATGTATTCCAAGAAAATGGCAAAAAAGTATTAGCAATAGGAAAAATTGAAGATTTATTTACTGGAAGAGGAATAGATAGAGCAATTCATACAAATGGAAATTTAGATGGAATTAACCAAACAATAGATGCAATCAAAAATAGTTCTGAAGATTTGATTTTTACAAATTTAGTGGATTTTGATATGTTATATGGACATAGAAATAATATTGAAGGATATGCTAAAGCTTTGGAAGAATTTGATCAAAAATTACCAGAAATAATGGATGCTTTAAGGGAAGATGATCTACTAATATTAACAGCAGATCATGGAAATGATCCAAGCACTCCAAGTACAGATCATTCAAGAGAATATATTCCAATATTGGCATATGGAAAAAATTTAAAATCTAATGTTGACTTAGGGATTAGAGAAACATATGCGGATATATCAGCAACGATTTTGGATATTTTTGGACTTGATAAGTTAGAAGGAACAAGTTTCAAAGAAGAAATAATGTAAAATTAAATAAAAAACTAGACAATCTTAATTTTATATGTTAAGATTGTCTAGTCAACTAATTAAAATATATGCCCAAGTGGCGGAATTGGCAGACGCACACGACTCAAAATCGTGCGGGAAACCATGCGGGTTCGAGTCCCGCCTCGGGCACCAAAAACAGGAAATTATATCCTGTTTTTTTTATTTAAAATATTGACTATATTATGTAAACGTAGTATAATAATGATACATTTCGGGGGTACAACGAAAATAACAAATGTACCAAGTTTATATGTAAGCGTCAGAAAAAACGTGATGAAAAAACGAAAGAGGTGAGACAGAATGATGATTAGCATCGCGAAAAAAGACAAAGCAGAAGTTTTGGCAGCGTTGTATAACGCATCTAAACCTCTAGGTTTGGGGTTTAGGCAGTTTGATCCTAAGCCAATGTCTGTCGAAGAGGCTCGAAAACTTTTGGAAAGAACTACATACTTTGACTATATCAAAGGCAGAGTTATGAAAGTAGATCTTTCTGGTGATGAGCTTGAAACATGGTTGTACGACAGAGACAATGGTGACGGCGCTGCAGCAAGAGCTTTGGCAAAAGTGGCGGATATTTAAAGCAAAAAAGATGGGAATTCCAAAATTGGGATTCCTATCTTTTCTTTTTTGTAAAATAAATGACATAAATAATTTATTGATTTCAATTTTTGTAAAGAATATAATATAAATGGAAAAAATTATAAGTGAGGAACTAAAGATATGGCTGTTGATTTAAATGGATTTGAAAATACACCAAAAGAACAAAGAAAAGTATTAAGTAAAGAACAATTTGAACAATATGTTAATTCTTTAAAAACATCGTATGACGAAAGTATTGCTACATATATTGCTCTTGAAGTTATAAAAAGAAGACAAATAGATTTAGAATCTTTTTATGATGATTATGGAGTTTCTACAGAAGAGGAATTCATAGAGAGTATTAAAGAGGAAATTGGAGCAGATGTTTTTGAAGGAGATTCCAAATCTTTATTACAGTTTCTTCCAGATGAATTATTGGAAAAAATAGGTGATTTGGATTCCTTAATAGCTACAATTCAAAGCATTGATGATATTACTAAAATAAGTCAAAAAATTAATGTAGAAGAAATAAATGAGTTTTATAAACAAAGATTACAAGATGTGGCGGATATTGTTAGTAGATGTGACTTAAGTCAAATTCCACCAGAAGCATATGCAAAGGCACAATTTTTAAGGTATATTAATTTCCAAAATACTGGAGCGAAACTAGATTTTTCATATATTCTTGAGAATAAAATAGATTGGAAAAATATTCATATAAGTTCTGAAAATTTAAAAGGAACAGAAATTATTTCTTTTGATCGTTTATTATATAGAAAAAATGAGGAAGATATAATACCTGATGAGTGGGGAAATTCGTTTGACTTAATTGAATTAAATCCGGAAAATTTTGATATATCACAATATCAAACAATAATCGATAGTTATAATGTTGCTGGTGAATATCTAGATACAAGAATTGCTTTATTTTTAACTACTCAAGAGTTGCAAGACAATAATCAATGGTTAGTTGATTATGCATTTGATATTTTAGAACAGAGATTATATGTGACAGCAGACATATGGAAGCAACTTACTCCAGAAACGCAATTAAAAAATAAAGATAAGTTTAAAAAAATTATAGATTATATCAGAGAATCAAAAGATTCATCATCACATTATTTCTTTGACATTTTAAGAAGTACAAGTGAAGCTATTTTAGATGAAAATGCTGACGATTTGATTGATTTATTTAATAAAGGGCGAGATAAAGAAGTATTTTTCTATCAAATATTTTCTAGATTTAGTGAAGATTATAAAGAACAATATTATGAAAAAAATGAAGATTTATCATTTGAATTAAAAGCGTTAATATTGTCTAAAACAAAACCAGAATATATTAATCAAAATTTTATACAATTATTTGATAAATTTATTGCAGAAAGAGAACAAGGTTATTCTACATTAGGTGCGCTATATCATGCTGATGAAATTATGCGTCATTTTAAATCTCATGAATTTGATGATTCTACAATGGAACATTTTTTGAAAGTTTCAGAAGAACAGATATTAGAATATAAATCGAGATTTGAATATATTGCAAATAAAATGTTTGTTAATTTAACCTCTAAAAATCAAATTGATTATTATAAACGTTTTATGCAATTAGGTATAGATAATAATGTCCCAACAGAAAATATAGTATTAATTTTTGAAAAAATAAACACTGATTATAAAACAGAAAATTATGAAGAAATATTAGAATTTGCAAAAAAACTTTCTCCAGAAGTTGCTCAATACGTTAGAGGAACTGGATATATAAATATGGTTCGTCAGATAGAACCGGAGAAAAAAGAGGCATATATTCAAAAGCATATCCAAGAAATATTATTGTCTTTTAGAACAAAGTATGAAAATAAAGACAATCCATATGAAGATCCATTATTGCCTAAAGCTAGAAAAGAGTTTGATGCTAATTATGAAAAAGAATTTATAGAAATTCTTTTTGAAATGGATCGAAAAGGTGATTTAGACGAAAATAATATTAATGTAATTATAGATAATTTACCTAAATTGGGTAAAGATGTTATTAGCAGGTTGTATAGTTCTAATTCTGAAATGATAAGAACAAATGCTAGTCAATTAATAATGGCTGTAGCAACTCTGAAAAGAGAAGAAGCAATTGCCTTAATTGAAGATACTGAAAGATTATTTTCAAAAGATTCAATTCCAGATTTTGTTAAAATATATAAATTTTATGAAAATGTTGTCGAAAGAAAACAAGGTGTTTTAAGTAGAGCATTAAGTAAAAATAGTGGGCTTTCACCTGAATTACAACAATCAGGTTCTGAAAAAGCGGGAATGAGGATTATTTTTTCGGATTTGTTAAATATTTCACTAAAATCTAATAATAAATCTTTGAAAAATTTTATAGATTTATTAGAAAATGGTAATGAAACGTATGTGAAATATTTAACAACAGGCAAGAATCTTGATTCATTAACACAAGAGGAAAGAGATGTTTTAAGAAAATATGCTGATACCTTATATACAATTTATGATGAATCTTTAGTTTCAAAACATGATATAAAAAGAACTGGCCAAAAAATAAAAAATTCAAAAGACTATATGAAAACATTAGATGATTTGACAAAAAGATATATTGGAAATGCTTTTCCAAGAGACTTGTCTAATGAAGTGTTAAAAACTATTGTAGGTAGAATGGATGAATTACTTGCAGGAAAAAGAAGTCTTGAAGAATTTAGAACATATATGGAAGAATTTAATGCTAAATCTAACGAGCGTCATATGGAGTTAGAAAAAACAAAATTAGTATTAGAACCAGGCGATTTAGTAAAGGGTGTTGGAAATGCTACACAATTTTTACAAAGTTTATTTTCTAATGGTATAAGAGCTGGAGAATTTTTAGGAGTTAGTACTCATACTGATGCAACACCTTTAGATTCAGACCATTCTTTGATATTACCAGAAAATGTGAGAAGTACTCTAAATGATACTATTGGAACTTTAGCTGCGTCTAGTTATGGAAATTTCTATTTAGTAATAAAGAAAAATCCAGATAAAATTTATTTTACAAGAGATGACCCGGAATATGTTTTTAAATCAGAGCCTGCTCCTGAGTATCAAAGCAAGTTGGGGAAAAATGCTGATAGACAGGCAATTAAAAATAGAATCAATAATAGAATAAACGGCACGTTTGAAGAACCTAAAGTAGAAGCTTTTTCAAGTCATGTAGTTGGACGAGATCACTATGGTATAAGAACTGGTATGGCGATTACAGATGTGGATTATATTGTTGTATCATCATATGATAAACGTATTGGTTATGAATTGGCAATGAATGGTACATTTGTTCCTGTAGTTAATAAATATACAAATGAAGTTATTTTTGGGATAGATGATTATAATAAGATAAGAGAACAAATGCAAGGAATGCCATACTATGGAACAAAGAAATTTGAAGTTGATAAATCAGCATATATTCCAAGTGTAGAAGAAAAAGTAGCTCAATTATTTCCTGATGGTGATGTAAAAGAGTCTATTAGTGAAAAGGATGCTAAAACAAAAAGAGAAGCAGTTGAAAGAAAAGTAAGAAATGCGATATTAGAAAAATTAGGATTAGGATTTGCAAGGAAAATTACAGGAGATGTTACTCCAGGCTTTATAGAATTTATAGATACTGGTTCGACTGGTCGTGGAACGAATTTGCCTGGTGACGGAGATTTTGACTTTTCGGTGAAAATAGACAGAGATATACTTGATAATCCACAAAGGTTGGGAGAATTAAAAAGTGTATTAAGAGAAGAAATTGCTGTTAAATCTGATCATCCAGAGAGTAAATTAGATGAGTTTTCTGGAAACTTTAGATATAAAAAAGTACAAGTTGAAGGTGTTGAAATGCCACTTGATATTGATATTACTTTTATGCAAAAAACAGAAGAAATTAATTATTCAACGGATATGGCAGTAAGAGAACGATTAGAAGAATTAAAAATGAATGATCCAGAAGGATATAAAAGAGTAATAGCAAATATTGTTCTGGCAAAAGAAATGCTAAAAAGAGAAGGAATTTATAAAAAATCATCTTCGGATGGAGCAACTAAATATGGTGGATTTGGTGGAGTTGGAGTCGAGAATTGGATTCTACAAAACGGTGGTTCATTTATAAAAGCAATGCAAACATTTTTAGAAGCATCAAAAAAAGTGCAAAACTTTGATGAATTTATGGAAATATATCCGATTTTTGATTTTGGACAAAATCATATGGCGAAAGGATATTCTCATGATAGTTTTATAAGAGGTTTAACTGCTAGTGGTTATACTCAAATGCAAAGTAAATTTAAAGAATTTATTAAACAATTAGAACCAGAGAAAAGTCAAGAAGTTTCAATTGTATATTTGAGTAAAAATGCAATAAAACAAGAGGCTAGAAGTGGAGAATACACAGAAGCTGCAGAAAGTATGAAAAATGATGTATTAGAATTAGATTCAGATAAAAATCTTGAGGGAGGAAATTAATGGTAAGTGTAAGGTATAGAAACGCATATACAGAAGTTCTAGAAATAATTAAATATCTTCCAAAAAAAGAACTTGCTAAAATTCCTGAAGAGAAAATAGCATACTTTGAGAGAAATAAAAATGTAAATCATAGTTTTAAATTTGAAGTTTCAATTCCGTTGGAGGAACAAAATATATCTAGAGAAACAAATGCGATTATATTAAATTTATTTAATGATTATTTTTTATCGGAAGAGCAACAAAATAAAATGAAAAGTATTTTAGATGCTAACGAGAAAATATATATGGAAAAACAAAGAGAAATGTATAATCCGGATAATATTTTTGAGTCTAAACAAATTGTAAAACAAAATGAAATGCCAGAAAAAACAAACAATTTGCCGATTGAAATAAAAAAAGAAAATATAATTATAAAATTGGTGAATTTTATAAAGAAAATTTTCAATAAAAATGTTTAAAATATATTATTTTATATGATATAATTTAACAAATAAAATACGAAGGAGAAGTTAAAAATGGAAGAAAAGAAATCAATAAAGGTAAGTTTAAAAACATATTTAGTAACAATGTTTTTAATGTTATTAGTAATAGGAATATTATTAGGATACATAATGCACACTAGTAAAACTATTCAGGCAAAATTAAATACAATAGACGAATATATTCATGCTCAACCTGTTGTAAAAACTGAAGACGTTGTAGAAGAAAAAGAAGAGAATGTAGAAAATACAGTAGTTGAAGATGTTGAGGAAGAAGAGGAAAATGTTATTACAGAAGAAATAACTGATGAAAATGAAATATCAAATACTGTTGTAGAAAATGCTACAGAAACAAAAGTAGAAAAAGAATTTACAGATGAAGAAGTAGAAAGAGTATTAGAAGGATATTTAAATATTTTTGTTGGACATGGTTCTCCAGAAGGGATATTAAATAATTTGGATTTAATGTCATATATAGAAGCTGAAAAATATAAATCAGATGAAGAAAATTATAAATTAACAGATATTCCATATTCACTTTTTGAAAGTTCTATTGAAGAGTATACAACATTAGAAAACTTCAAAAAAATAAACGGAAATAAATTTGTAGATATTGAATTTAAAGATGTAGATGGAAAAGTGGCTTACTTTAATGGTGGTTGGACAGGAACGGAATATGAAGTACATAAAATTTCTAAAGCAGAAGATTCATTAACAGCAACTCACAAAGCAGAAATATTAAGAACTGCAGGTGATAGAAAAGTTGTTGAAAACATAGAATTTTCAATAGAGGAAAACAATGGAAAATGTGTAATTAGTTATTGTAGTATATAATTTAAAAAACTATCTTTCTCTAAGAAAGATAGTTTTTTTATATAAGTAACAAAAAGGTAATATAAATTTAATTGAACTAATTTTTTTATATGATATAATTATCTCATAAATACAAAGGGAAAAAATGTAAAAAGATACACAAAGATAAAAGCAACTGGATTATAATAATATTACAAAATTTGACAAAAATTATAAAAATGGTATAATACAGTTTGTGAAAGGAATTTTTTATGAAAAACGAAAATAGGAAAGTATTAATATCAGTAAAAGTATCAACATTATTACTAATTTTAATATCAATAATTGCAATTGTTGTTGTGGGAAATATTATTTCGAATAAAATAGCCAAAGCAAATACAATAGCTAATGCAGAAAATCAAGAAATTATTCAAAATGAAGAAACAAATAATAAAAATGAAGATAAAAACACAATTGAAGAAATAAGAACAATAAAAGCAGAAATAACATCTAGATCACAAGAAGAATCAAGAGAAGAATTAAACTTACAAGGAAATGTGGGAATGATTAATATAGAACATTCCTTACAAGAAGAGCTTGAACAAGTAGAAGAAATTCAAACTACTCCAATAGAAGAAGTTACAATTTCTAAAGATATGGATTTAACTGTAAGAACAGGATTATCAAGAGACGATTTTATAACTTTAATTGCTGGCGTAAAGGAAGATACTTCAGGTTTTTTTGAAGAAAACGCAGGTTTAATTTATGATTTATGTGAAAAATATCAAATAAATGAAATTTTCTTCTGCGGCTTAATTGCTGGAGAATCTGGTTGGAGAATTGCAGATAATCATAGAAGAACATATAATTATATTAGTTTAATGTCTCATGGAGGACTTATTAGATATTCATCTGTAGAAGATGGATTAGAAAAAGCAGCAATGGCATTGCATAATAATTATTTAACAGAAGGTGGTCGTTTTTATCATGGACCAACTTTAGCAGGTGTTAAAACAAGATTTTGTCCAGCATCTAGTACATGGACAAACTTGATATATGGAAATATGAAAAGAATTATAAAATAATACATAAAGACGACACGACAACAGTGCCGTCTTTTGTTTTACTGGAAATTTGCTTAGAAATATGTTATAATAAAAAAGATTCTGAAAAAAGTAGAAAGGGAGTGTATTTTATGACTCGGAGAACAGTATCGATTTGTTATAAAATACTTGTGATTCTAACACTTTCTATTGGGATTCTACTAAATATTATTAAAACAACATCAATTCCAGCAATGTTGTCTTATTATACTATGCAGAGTAACATTATTTCGTTAATAGGGTTTTGTTGCTTTCTGTATTTGGAAATTAAGCAAGAAGAAAAAACGGATATGTATTATTTAATAAAAGGGGCTGTTGTCATTGCGATTTTTATAACCGCAGTAGTATATGGTTGCGCATTGGCACCTACAACTTTTGAAATGGACTCAGTACAGAGAAGTTTTGCAAAAAAATGGATAGCAAGTTTGTTTGTTCATCTTTTTTCACCAACAATGGTGATTGGAGATTATTTCTTTTTTGATGAGAAGGGTAAATTTAAAAGTTATTATCCATTTTTTTGGTTAATTATTCCTCTTAATTACGTCTGTTATGTATATATGTATCATTTTATGGGTGGAAAGTTTTTTGGTGTTGGTGGATCAAAGCATTTTGCATATTTCTTTTTGGACTATGAAAAAATAGGATATATAGGAGTGGCAAAATGGTTATTATTAATGAGTAGTGTAATTGTTTTGGTATCGTATTTATTAGTTTTTATCGATGGGAAGTCAGGAAAGAATCAGAATCGGAGGTAGGTAATACCTTGAAAAAAGTGCTAGCAAAAAACTGGCACTTTTCTTTTTTTGAACTATTTAGAAAAAAATCTAAATAGCTATTGACAGAATGAAAAAAGCAATATAAAATCTATTTAGAAATATTTCTAAATAGCAAGGAGCGTGATAAAATTGGGAATGTCTGAAACTTTAAAAGCAATATCGGATCCAGTAAGAAGGAATATCTTGGAAATGCTAAAAAAAGGAAGAAAGTCAGCTGGTGAAATTGCTGAACAATTCAATTTAACAGGTGCAACAGTTTCATATCACTTATCACAATTAAAAAAGGCTAATTTGATATCAGAAACAAAATATAAAAATTTTATTTATTATGAACTAAATGTATCTGTTTTTGAAGAAGTATTAACATGGATTTATAACTTAGGAGGAAAAAATAATGAAAAAGATTAATTGGAATTTTATAATTTTTACATGTATATTATGCTTAATGCCTATTTGTATAGGAATGTATTTTTATGAAGAATTACCTGAAACAATGGCAATTCATTTTAATATAAATAATGTAGCTGATAATTGGGCTTCTAAGAATTTCGCTATATTTGGAATACCAATAATTATGACTATATTACAAGCGTTTTGTTGTATAGTAAGTGATATTGGTGAAATCAAAAAAGGAAATACACCTAAATTTGTTAAGATTATGAAATGGTTTATACCAATGGTAACTGTATTGTTATATGCGCTAACAATATTGGTGGGGCTTGAAAAAACAGTTGATATTGGAAAAGCTGTTTCAATATTTTTAGGTTTAGTTTTTATAATAATGGGAAATTATATGCCAAAGATGAGCTATGCAGATGCAGAAAAAAGTATTAAACCAATGCCAAAATCAGAAGAAGAATTTAGAAAAATGATTAGAACAATGGGATATACTTTTATAATCGGTGGAATAGCAATGATTATAAGTATATTTATTTCTAATATGGCTGGTTTTGTTACAATATTGGGAGTATGCTTTTTAGTATTTGTTGAAGGTTTATATTTTTCTTTTAAATAGAACAGAAAAATATACAAAAACAGTTTATTAAAAATGAAATAAAAACTTAAAGACAGTAATTGCAAAATTACTGTCTTTTTGATATAGTTTATACATAAAATATTTGTATTTATAATATAAATACAAATGATTAAATATGACGAGGAGAAAAATATGAAATTATATGTTGAAAAAAGCACTTGGAGTGGATGGGATAGTGAAGAAATACCTGCAAGTGCAAATTATGAATTTGAAGTTGATTATGGTACAGAATATGTTGTAGATGAAATTGAAGCTGATGCTGGAGAAAACTCAAGAAAATTTTCTTTTACAATAGTAGAAGTAAGAGAATTTTATGTTGAAATTAAAACAAATGTTAAAATGATTGACACATCAAAAGAAGATGCCGAAATAAGTGAAGGAGAATATTATTTTGAAATTAAAAAAGATAAAACATTAATACTAACAACTCCAACACTAGATGAAGGAGATACATATAAATTTACTTTAAAAGAGGACTAATATGAGTGTTTTAGGAATTGATATAGGAACTTCAACAACTAAAATTGTAGAAGTAACAAATGGAAATATAGCAAATAAAATTATTATAAGAGATGGATTTTCAAAAGAAAAATTAGAAAAGTTTATTTTTGAAAATAATATTGAAGTGGAAAGAATGGTATTTACTGGAATAGGGGCTAGCCAAATTAATTTAAAAGATTATGTTGTACCAGTAAAAATTATAGATGAATTTTCTGCAATAGCTAAAGGTGGATTGATTTTAGCTCAAAAAGAAAAAGCATTGGTAGTTAGTGTTGGAACAGGAACAGCTTTTATAGAAGTCTCAGAAAATGGTCCAAAACATCTGGGAGGAACTGGAGTAGGAGCTGGGACACTATTTAATATTTGTAATAAGATGCTTAACGTTTCTTCTTTTGATGAAATTGTCGAATTGGCTAAAATTGGTGATGTAGAAAAAGTAGATTTAAGAATAAAAGATATTACTACAGAAGAAATACCAACATTGCCATTAGATTTAACCCTTTCTAATTTTGGTAAATTTGCAGAAGATGCTAAAAAAGAAGATATAGTAATTGGATTGATAAATATGATTTTTGAAGTAATAGGAATGATGGCTGTTTTTATAACTTCAAAGTCTGATATAAAAGAAGTGATTATTATCGGGAATATAACAGTAATTCCAGGAGTAAAATATGTTTTGGATAGAATTGAAAAAGTTCAAAATATAAAATTTACAGTTCCAGAAAACACGGAATATGCTGTTGTATTAGGGGCAATAGAAGAAAGTAAATAATATAATTTAAAAGATATTCTTATATAAGAATATCTTTTTGTTTTAAAAAAAGTGTTGCTTTATTTTTTCCCAAATGATATAGTAACAAATGTGTCGGCAATTTTTAGAAACTTAAATTGCTAATAAAATACAAAGGAGAATTAATTTGGAAAACCTAAGCAATCAATATATAGCATCACAAATTGTTACAATTTTTGTTTATAGTTTCTTATCTTTAACTTATTGTGTAAAAAACAGAAAATTAATCTTAGCATTTAGCTTTTTATCAAATTTTTTAAATTCAATAGCATTCATTTTACTAGGTGCATATACAAGCTCTGCAATGTGTGCAATTTCAATTTTTAGAGATATTGTTTTTATAATAGATCAAAAAATAAATGGAAAAAGTAATAAAATTACTAAAAAAGATTATGCAATTTTAGCTTTAATTTACGGAATTTCATTTATATCAATTATATTAACATTTAATGGATTTTGGTCATTACTATATACAGCTGGTTCTATGCTTTATACTTATTCAATTTGGCAAAAGAATAATAAAGTATATAGATTTATGGGAATACCAGTGACGCTTATAGTAATATTAGATAGTATCTATATAAAATCAATTTTTGGAGTAATTTTACAATGTGTTGTTTTAGCTTGTTCAATATCAGGATATATTTCTAATAGTAAAGATGAAAATAAATCTACAGCAACTGAAAAAATCAAATTGTTAGGTGCAATTAATAACGAATTGGCTCAAGAAGCTGGTGTATAAATTTAATAAAAAAGTATAAAATATAGCGCTGATTTTAGATTAATAAAAAGTCTAAATTCAGTGTTTTTATATAATTTATTTATAATAAAATGTTGCTTTAAATATGATTTTTAGAGTATAATAACAATATGGGATTTTTTGGAAATTCAAAAAATATGTTGGTGAAATGATTGGAGAGAATAAATATGAAAAAAGCTCTGAAAATAATTAGTGTGATTTTAATAGCAATTATTGTTTTGTTAATTGGAAGAAAAGTTTATTACAGTAATATTGAAATCAAACCAAATGATGTATATTTGAAAAGCGAAATTTCAGGAGAAAATATAAAAATGAATATGGGATCATATTCATGGCAAGATAAAGGTATAAATGTTGTAGCTGATTCAATTTCAGCACAAAATATAGAAAATTTAAAAACATTAGAAGTAAAACAAAATGAAAAAATTTATTTTACACATTGCAATTGGAATAAAGCAACAGCAAGATTGTTATTGGTTAATGAAGATGATGTGATAGGGGTTTCTGTTGAAGTGAATGTAAATGAAAATTATATTATAGTTCCTCATTTTGAAGGAGAATATATAATTCAGTTGGATTTAAGTTCAGATAAAGGTAATGTTTGGTATGCAAGTAAATTGAATATTGTAAAATAATAAAGGAGTGATAAAAATGGAAAGAGAAGTAGCAATAAATTTATTAAAAAAATATAATGAAGAAGAATTTCATATAAGACATGCAATAACAGTAGAACAAGTTATGAAATATTTTGCGAAAGAAAACGGAGAAGATGAAAATTTTTGGGGAATAGTAGGATTATTACACGATGTGGATTATGAAAAATATCCAGAAGAACATTGTAAAAAAGCCCCTGAATTATTAGCTGAAATAGACGCTAGTGAAGAAATGGTTCATGCCATTTGTTCTCATGCATATGGAAGTTGTTCTGATGTTAAACCAGAAAGTGAAATGGAAAAAATACTATTTGCTGTAGATGAATTAACGGGGTTAATTTGGGCAGCAACAAAAATGAGACCATCTCAAAGCGCAAAAGATATGGAAGTTTCTAGTTTGAAGAAAAAATTTAAAGACAAAAAATTTGCAGCAGGTTGTTCTAGAGATATGATTACAAGAGGGGCTGAACAATTAGGTTGGGAATTAAATGAGTTATTTGAAAAAACAATTTTGGCTATGAGGGATGCTGAAGATGTAATTGAAGCAGAACTTAAATGCTTATAATTTTTAGGAGGAAGATATGGAAATTATTATTCCAGCATTAGTGATTGTAATTGGATTTATATTATTAATAAAAGGTGCAGATTTTCTGGTAGATGGATCTAGTGATATCGCTAAAAGATTTCATATTCCAGAAATTGTAATTGGATTAACAATTGTTTCAATAGGAACTTCGCTTCCAGAATTATTAGTAAGTATAAAATCAGCTACAAAAGGATATTCTGATATGGCTCTTGGAAATGTAATAGGAAGTAATATTTGTAACTTTTTATTAATTTTAGGTGTATCAGCATCAATCAGAAGATTAAAATTAAAAAAAGAAACAAGATACATTGAAGTTCCTGCATGTATTGTTTATACAATAATGTTTTGGGGAATGTGCAATACTCAAAATATGATTTCAAGAGCAGAAGCAATTGTATTATTAGTATTATTTAATATATTTATTGGTTATACTGTTGCAATGGGTATTAAAGGTGAAAAATATGATGAAGAACCAACATTGGATGAAGATGATGCAACAGAACAAGCTGCTAAAGCAAAAATGCCAAGTGCAGTTTGGAAAAATATTTTTCAAATTTTAATAGGTATTATAGCATTAAAATATGGAGGAGACTTTGTAGTAAACAATTCTATAGTAATTGCAGAATATTTCCATATTAGTGAAAAGATAATTAGTTTAACTATAATTGCAATAGGAACAAGTTTACCAGAATTAGTAACAAGTATAGTTGCAGCTATAAAAGGAAATAGTGATATTTCAGTTGGAAATATTATAGGCTCAAATATATTTAATATGACGTCTATAATAGGAATTACAGCTTTGATAAAGCCAATTACTTATAATATAGAATATAATTCGGATATGATGATTTTGTTTATATCAAGTGTTTTGCTTTTCTTATTTCAATATATACCACCAAAAAATATGATGAGTAAGAGAAATGGTGTAATGTATTTGGCTGGTTATGTAATATATATGATAAGTATGTTTGTGAGTTAGTTTATAAGTTAATTTGTGTTTAAAAGAGTAGATGATAGTATCATTTACTCTTTTTTGTAATCATTTTGAAATGGTAATTATACTAATTTTATGATAAATTTATAATGTATAAAAATGTGGAGATTTTTTTATGAAAAAAATTATTGATATATTAAAATTACCCAATATAGTAACGGGATATTTATATTCATATATCCATTTAATAACAGAAATAGCTTGTTTTTACTTTTTGGTTAAAGTAACAGCTAATTGGAAGTTTGTTTGGTTAATTCCATTTATATATGATGGAATGGCATTTGTTCCTCAGGCATTAATTGGTTATATTAGTGATAAGTTCGAAAAAATTGATTTTAGTTTAATTGGAATGTTTCTAATAATAGTTTCTTATATAATGTTCTTTGGCTTTAATGTGAATTTATATTTATCTTTAATAACGATTTGCTTAGGAAACGCATGTGTACACATTAATGCTGCAGAAGTAACATTAAAGACTTCAAATGGTAAATTATCACATTCAGCAATATTTGTAGCAGGAGGATCTTTTGGGGTTATTTTAGGGAAATTACTAGCAACTTCAATTGTTCCTTATTGGGGAATAATACTCTTTGAATTAACGACAATTCCATTTGTTTTACTTGCTAAGACTTATCTAAAAGAAGAGGACAATTGTGAAAAATTTAATTATATAAATAAAAAAATAAATCCAGTAAGTATAATTTTATTAGCAGTTTTGGTTGTTATTATCAGAGGTTATATTGGCTATGGATTACCAACTACTTGGAATAAAACGGTGATTCAAACTGTGATTTTATATTTTACAATGGGAATTGGAAAAGCATTGGGTGGTATATTATCTGATGCATTTGGAATAAGAAAAATTGCTGTAATTAGTACAATTTTTGCAATACCTTTTTTATTATTAGGAGAAAATTTAATGATAGTATCGCTAATTGGAGTTATGTTTTTTAGTATGACTATGTCAATTACTCTTGCGATTTTAGTATCTGTATTGAAGAAAACACCTGGACTTGCATTTGGTTTGACCACAATTGGATTATTTTTGGGAACGGCACCAATATTTTTTGTAAAGATAATAAACAAAACGTTTAATTTGGCCATGATAACAGGGATGTCTTTACTATGTGCTTTTATTTTACTACTAATTTTAGTTCCAGCTGATAAGGAGATAAAAAATGAAGTGGATATTTAATATGATTTTTGTTAATCGAAATCTTATTTTGTTTTATAGTTATATAATCGCGATGATTTTTATGATAATTATTGCAATGATATTGGTAACGAAGGAGATAAAAAAACAATATGCTTCTAAATGATTTACCGCTTATAATGCTAATGTGTTTAGTTTTAACAATTATTATTGAGATAGTTGTTGCAATAATAATTAAAATAAAAGATAAAAAGGATTTTCTGAATATAATATTAGCTAACTGTATGACTAATCCAGTAGTGGTTTCTTTACCGGTATATTTTTATGTTAGATATGGAATCACAGAAAGAAAAATTTCTTTAATTATATTAGAAATTCTTACAGTAATTGTAGAAGGAAGTGTTTATAAGAAATACTTTAAATTCAACAAAATTAATTCTTTTACGATATCTTTGATATTAAATTTGTCATCTTACATACTGGGAGAGATGATTGAGAATATAATTTTTTAGGAGGTAAAAATGAAAAAGACTTTATTAATCGTAATGATGTTTATGTTAGCAATAATATCAATACAAAATGTTATTTTTGCTGATATGGATGCGCCTGGAATTGAACCGTATGAAGCACATATTTCAAATGTAAATGGTGCAGAGTATTTTGATTATACAGGAAATGTAGTTGGAAAATTAAATTATGGAGACGTTATAACTGTGCGTTATGAATTTAAAGATTCAAATACAAATGAGTTGACTGCTGACTTTAAATTACCTGATGATACAGAGTATACAATGTATACAATTAAAATGAAAGATATAAAACCAATAGAAGGAAAAGTAGAAAATCTTGAAATAACAGAAAAGAATAAAAATGAACTTATTATTTTAAAAGAAGGCGGAATAGAACTTTCAAAAGGTCCAGCATATGTTTACGAAAAAACAGGAGTTATAATTCCAAAAGGAACAAAAATTGATGGTTATAGAAGTAAAGATGAAAATTCAGGACTTCCTTGGTATTATATAACATATAACGGAACAACAGGATGGATTTGTGAATTAGATGGTGCTATAGGAAAAGAAAAAGAATATAAAGATCTTGAGTTATTAACACCAAGAACTACAAATATTTATAAAAATCCAAATTATACCCAATCAGTAACTCAAATACCAGCCAATGTTTTAATAACAGATTTATTACAAATAGATCCTTGGAGTCAAGGCTATTATGTAACATATGAAGGAAAGTCAGGGTATCTTTCAATGGGAGATTGTGCAAGTAATTTCCCATGGTTAGATGGAGATAAAACTTATGAATATGAAGTAAACTATCCAGAAGTAAAATTATATAAAGAAGCTAGTACAAAAAGTGAAGTGTTAATAGATCACATTCCAGAAGGAGAAATATTAAAATATTCTTATTCAGACGATGTAAGAGCTGTTGGATGGTTATATACAACATATAAAAATATTAATGGATGGGTATTTTATGTAGAAGAAGGATTTGATTATAGGGACTATTTATATTACCAAGATAGTGAAAATAATTTTGAAGAAGAATTATTGGATAATGAGAATGTTATAGAAGAAATTGAAAATAAAGTAGAAGAAAATTTGGATACAAATGAAAATGTAACAGAAGTATCAAAGGAAAACGCTTCTACAATTACAAGTGCAACTCAAATGGTTATTTTATGTGCTATGTGGGGATTAACAATTTTTGTTACAAGCATAGTTACAATTGCATTAGTTAATAGAAAAAAGAAAGAATAAATTAATTGATAATAAAAATAGAACAAGTAAAACTTGTTCTATTTTTATTGAGAAAAAACAAAGAAAGTGACATAATATATAAACCTTATTAATAATTCTTATAATAAATATTAATTTTACAAATATGAAGAGTTTTGATAAAATATAATTGTTACATTAAAATTATGCTAGATTTGTTACAGAATTGAAATAGTATTTTTCTTGAAATATGTTAAAATTAAATATAAGTATAGATGATAATTAGTATAATTTGTAGGAGGTTTTATATGAATGCAAATTTAGAATTATATAGAGTATTTTGTGAAGTAGTTAAGTATAAAAATATATCAAAAGCCGCTGAAAGTATGTATATTTCTCAATCAGCAGTAACCCAATCAATCCAAAAATTAGAAAATATTTTGGGTGGAAATTTATTTTTTAGAAATAAAAATGGTGTTGAATTGACTGAAGTAGGAAAAAACTTATATGAATATGTTAAAGACAGTATTGAGACAATGAGTAACGCAGAAAATATGTTTTCAAGCTATAATAATTTAGAAAAAGGAAAAATAAGAATTAGTGCAGGAAATGTACTGATGAATGTACTTATTATGCCTACTTTGATTGAATTTATGAAAGAATATCCTAATATTGAAGTATCTATAATAAGTTATTCTACAGAAAATTCATTACAAATGTTGTCTAATGGAGACTTAGATATTGTTGCATTAAACTTATCTCATATGAAAAAACATTATTCGAATATAGAAGTAACAGAATTAAAACCTGTTCCTACATACTGCTGGATTGCTAGTAAAAAATATTTAGAAAAAAAACCAATTAATGATATTAAAGATTTGGAAAAACACAAAATCATATTACCAAATCTTCCAACTTCAAATGATAGAATTGACAAATTCTGTAGAGAAAATGGATTAGATTTAAAACCAACATACACTATTTACAATTCGGATATGATAAAACAATTGATTTTGAATGATATTGGTATAGGATATACAAACATAGAAAATGTTAGAGATATAATAGACAGCGGAGAAGCAGTTGTGATAAAAGAAGTAACATCAGATAATGAAAATGACATTGCTTCTATAGCAACATTAAAGCAAACTATGTGCAATAAAGCTACTCTTGAATTAATAAAAAGAATTAAGAAAAAATTTGATAAATAGCAAAAGATATTTCAAATTTTAAATAAAAAAGAATAGTATAAAAACTATTCTTTTTTTATTCAATTTATGATATATAATTTAGTAAGGAAAAGAACGGATATAAATATATTTAAAAAGGAGAAAAGTATGGGGAAGAAAGTTATAATAATATCATCAACTATGAGAAAGAACGGAAATTCAGAAATACTTTGTAGAGAGTTTGCAGCTGGTGCTGAGAGTGCTGGAAATGAAGTGGAAACTATATATCTTCGTGAACATGAAATAAATTTTTGTAAAGGATGTTGGGCTTGTAGAAAATTAAATAAATGTATAATAAATGATGGAATAAATCCACTTTTAGAAAAAATAAAAAATGCAGATGTATTAGTGTTTGGAACACCAATCTATTATTATAGTATGACAGGACAATTAAAAACGTTTTTAGATAGAATGTCACCAATTTATGATACAGAACATAGATTTAGAGATGTGTATTTGCTGGCAACTGCAGCAGATATGGAAATAGAAGCTGTAGATGGAGCTATAAAAGAAATTAAAGGTTGGGTTGAATGTTTTGAAGAAGTAAAATTAGTAGGAGTTGTTTGTGGGACAGGTGCTTCTGAAATAGGTGACATTGAAAAAAGACCAGAAAAATTAAAAGAGGTTTATAATTTAGGAAAAAATGTTTAAAGAAACTATATTGACTTTATATAGTTATATATTATAATTGAAATATAAAACCAAAGAAGGAGAAATCAATATGAAAAAAGTATTTAAAATTTTAGTTCCAATAGTGATTGTAATTGCTGTTGTAGTTGGAGTTGCGTTATTTTTGAATAACTCAAAACCAAAATCAAATTTACCAGAAATAACAAGCGGAGAAGATTTAGTTGCTTTAGTAAATAAAATTTATGAAGGAAAAACAGAAAATTTACCAATGTTAGATACACAAATTTTAGATTTCGTAAATACACCAGAAACAGCACAATACGCAACTGATATTGAAGATTTTTCAGATATCGAATATGCAGTAGCGTCTTTGCCTATGATGAATGCTCAAGCTTATTCTTTAACTATTTTAAAAGTTAAAGATGGAGCAAATGTTGAAGAAGTTGCTAAAATGGTAAACGAAAAAGCTCAATTAAATAGATGGGTTTGTGTATGTGCAGATAAAGTATTAACAACAAGTTCTGGAAATGTAGTATTTTCAATAATGTCAAATGCAGAAACAGCTCAAACAATGTACGATTCATTTAAAGAGTTAGCAGGTGGTATTGGTCAAGAATATATAAGAGAATTTGAACAACCAGAAATGCCAGAAGATATGATGCCAGGAGACTTATTACCAGAAGATATGGAACCAGCAGCAGATGGAGATATGGAACCAGTTGTAACAGAAGAATAAGATAATTGTAAAAAAAGATCGCCGGAGCAAATGAACGAATCGGCGATTTTTTTGAAGTTAGGAGAAAAAATGATTTTTTCAAGCATAAGTTTTTTGTTTTATTTTTTACCAATTTTATTAATGGCATATTATGTGTTGCCTAAAAAGTGTAGAAATGTAGTTTTATTAGTGGCATCATTAATATTTTATTTTTATGGTGAGCCTAAATATATTTTATTAATGTTATTTACAATAATTCAAACATATATTTTGGGAATACTAATTGATAAATATAAAGATAAATCTAAATATTTCTTGCTTATTTCTATAGTCATAAGTATAGGAATGCTTATTTACTTTAAGTATATTGATTTTATTATAGAAAATATTAATTTGTTTTTGAATAACAAATTATCATTTATGAATATAGCTTTGCCTATTGGGATTTCTTTTTATACGTTTCAATTGTTAAGCTATATAATTGATGTATATAGAGGGAATTGTAAGGTTCAAAAAAATATATTTAAATTAGCATTATATATTTCTTTATTCCCACAACTTATAGCTGGTCCAATAGTAAGATATGTTGATGTAGCAGAACAAATTGAAGAAAGAAATCATTCTGTTGAAAAGTTTGCAGAGGGTGTTAGAAGATTTGTGATTGGACTTGGAAAAAAAGTTTTAATAGCAAATATCTGCGGTGAATTTAACAATGCATTTTTATTAAGTTTAGAGAAAAGTGTTATATTTTATTGGGCATATGGGGTTTCTGTGATGCTTCAAATTTATTTTGATTTTTCAGGTTATTCAGATATGGCAATAGGACTTGGGAAAATGTTCGGATTTGATTTTATGGAAAACTTCAATTATCCATATATAGCAAAAAGTATTACAGATTTTTGGAGAAGATGGCATATTTCTTTGAGCAGTTGGTTTAAAGATTATGTATATATTCCGCTTGGAGGAAACAGAGTATGTAAAGCAAAATGGATTCGTAATATTTTTATTGTTTGGATGTTAACGGGACTATGGCATGGAGCAGAGTGGAATTTCTTAATATGGGGCTTGTATTTTGGATGTATTTTGTTAATTGAAAAATTGTGGTTAGGAAAAATTTTAGAAAAAACGCCTCAAGTAATTTCTAGAATTTACGTTATATTAACTGTTATGATAAGTTTTATAATATTTAATAGTGAAAGTTTTATTCAAGTGAGAGAAAATGTATTTGGATTAATTGGAATTAATAATGTACCAATGATTTCAAATGAAAGTATCTATTATATTAAAAGTTATTTAAGTATTTTCTTAATAGGAATATTAGGTTCAACACCGCTAATGAAAAAAATAGTGACTACTAAGAAAGTAGAAAAGATTGCTAAAGTTTTAGAACCAGTGTTTTTAATAGCAATATTGTTTATTAGTACAAGTTATATTGTGGATGGATCATTTAATCCGTTTTTATATTTTAGATTTTAAAAGGAGGGGCTATGATAAGAAAAAATAGTATTATAATAACTATAATTTTTGTAACAATTTTAATATTAACATTTTTATTAAACATTTTTACAGAAGATAATACAATTTCAGAATCAGAAAGAAGAAAATTAGCCCAATTACCAGAAATATCTTTTGAAGGTTTAATAAACGGAAAAACAATAAAAGAATTTGAAGATTATACAGTAGATCAATTCATTTTTAGAGAGTTTTTTAGGAATGCTAAATCTTTTTGGAGTAGAAATATTTTTATGCAAAAAGATGATAATAAATTCTTCGTAAAAGACAATGGATTGTATAAAATGGAATATCCTCTAAAAGAAAATAATGTACAAAATACTGCAAAAAAAATAAAAAGAGTATACGATAAATATTTACAAGGCCAAAATGTTTATTATGCAATAATTCCTGATAAAAATTATTATTTGGAAAATGATAGTCATTTAAAAATTAATTATTTAAAATTAAAAAATATAATGCAGGAAAATTTAAATGATTTAACATATATAGATATATGGGATAAACTTGAAATTGGTGATTATTACAGAACAGATTTACATTGGAAACAAGAAAATTTAGTTAAAATTGTAAATGAATTTGAAAAAGAAATGGATTTGGATATAACATTAAATAGTTATTATGAAAAAGAAAATATAGGAGAATATTATGGAACATATTATTCTCAGGTTTCAAACAATGTTGGCCCAGATGAAATGCATATTTTGACAAATGAAATTATAGAAAATTGTACGACATATAATTATGAGAAAAAAGAAACTAATAAGGTATATAATTTAAAGAAAAAAATAGATAAATATGATACTTATTTGTCTGGAGCAACAGCAATAATTGAAATTAATAATTCATATAGAAAAGATGATAAAGAATTAATAATTTTTAGAGATTCTTTTGGAAGCAGTATAGCTCCGTTATTTATAGAAAATTATAAAAAAATAACTTTAATTGATTTAAGATATGTATCAGCAGATGTATTAGAACAGTATGTGAAGTTTGATAAGCAAGATGTAATCTTTTTATACAGTACAGTAATATTAAATCAAAATATACTAAAATAAGGATGGAGGATTTATGAAGAAAATGAAAAAAAGTTTGCTTATAACAAATATCTCTAAAGTGTGTGCTCTTGCTTTTTTTATAATTTATTTTATGGTACCAGCATATATATCTTCAAAAACAAGTCTTTCAGGAAAAACAGAGAGAATGAATCTTTATATATTAATGTTTTCTCAATGCGTGTGTTGGTCAATACATTTTGTTAGTTTACGCATTTATAAAACAGATAGCCATAAAAAGCTTTCTATTGTGCCAGAAGAATGTATGTCAGAAGAATTTAATAAATTATATGAAATTCTTAAACAAGAACGTTTAGAAGATTTGAATTTACTTAAAAAATATTCACCACTTATAAAGGTTTTAAAGTGGAGTGCAATTGCTGTGGCTGTTTCTCTATTTTTTATTGGACTTTCGCTTTCTACATATATAGATATAATAGTTTTTTGGTTGTGTATGTTTGCTGCAATTTTAATGGGAGTGGCATATTGCGTATTGGAATTTAACGATATTAAATTTGACGAAAACTACAAAGCGTATTATAAAAGAAATTGTATTAAGCATTTTATTAAATTTGTTAATCCTAATTTTGTGTATGAGCCACAAAATTCAAATAAAGAAGAGAGTATGAAATTATTATATGATGCTTCGAAATGTGATGATATAAAAGGTACGGACTATCTTTTGGATGATTATATTGAATGTAATTTAGATGATGAGACTGTTTTAAAACTAATTGATATGCATGTAATAGCAGCATATGTTCACGAAGAAGAAGTTATAAACGGAATAAAACATGTTCATAATTATAAGCCGAGTAAACCAATTGAATTGTTTGAAGGAATATTTGGTGTACTAGAAAACAAACATTATATTAAGAATCATTTAAGAATTCATAATTCAGATAAAGAATATAATCAAAGTAAATTAAAAATCAGTATGGACAGCGCAGAGTTTGAAGAGTATTTTAATGTGCTTTGCAGTGATAAAATTTTGGCAGCAAGAATAGTAACTGCTGAGATAATGGAAATGTTAGTCGAGTTTTATAAGAAATATTATTTGGAATTTGAAATAATATTATATGAAGATAAAATATACATGAGATTTTTTACAGGAAAAATGTTTGAACCAGAAATGTTTGGTGATGTATTAACCAAAGAAACTTTGGCTACATATTATACGTTGCTACAATTTATAATAGAGATATCAAAAGAAATAGATAAAGTAATGAAAAATTTTGAACTATAGAAAGAAGTACAATTTGTACTTCTTTTTTTATAAACAATAAATAACTTGAATTTAAAGAAGAAATGATGTATACTAAAAAAGATAAAAGTTTACATAACAATCAATCATGCTGAAAGGAGTTTTTTATGAGCTTATATTATGAATGTGATGGAATACAAATCTATCACAATGACAACTTAGAACTTTTACGGAGGCTTAAAGATGGAAGCGTAAATTTGATTTACTGCGACATTTTGTACAACACAGGAAAGATTTTTGATGACTACAATGACAATCTGGGATCTCCCAAGGAGGCTATTGAATGGTATAGACCTCGTTTTGAAGAGATGAAGAGGGTTCTTGCAAACAACGGAAGTATCTTTATTCATTGCAACTGGAGATTAGACTCGTATATTCGAATCCTTATGGATGAAATTTTTGGAGGAAAGAATTACAGAAATAGAATTTTCAGAAAGCATAGTGAAGAAAGAGGATTCTATTCTAATTTTGACTCCCAAGTAGACAGCATTTTCTACTACGTGAAAGACTGCAACAATTTTGTTTTCAATGAGCAAATTGGTAAAAAACCTCAACTTGTTCCGCTGTTTGAAAATGGATATCTGGAAGGTCGTTCAGAAGTGAGGTTTTTTGAAGGAGTTCTTATTGACTTAGAGGCAAAGAATAAACATTGGCTGATTAGTCAAAAACAATTTAATGCTATGAGGGCTGCTGGACAAATTCAATTGATTAACGGTCTGCCTTACAGATTTAGTAGAGTTGTTCCTATGGGAAACCTCTGGTCTGAACCAGAAATGCTTGATGCATATACCAGAACAGATACTGCAAAAGTTTATGATACTCCTAAGCCAGAAGCGGTTTTAGAGAGGATCATCAGAACATGCAGTAATGAAGGGGATGTTGTAGCAGACTTTTTTATGGGAGGAGGAACTACTGCTGTTGTAGCTAAAAAACTGAAAAGAAAAGGAATTTTCTGTGATATCAGTCAAAAGGCGTGCTGTGCAGCAACCTTGAAACTTGAAGGAATTAAATAATGATTGATGCTGGATAAAACCAGAAAAAATGCTCACGTGGTAAAAATTTACTGCGTGAGTGTTTTTTTTACTAAAAAATTACAACATTATGTTTTTTAAAATATATTTTTGTAACATTTGAAAATTTAATGCATGCATGTGATAAAATTTTAATGATAAATTTTGGTATTAACTTTTTATATAAAATAAACAAAAGAAAGGAAGAAAATATGAAAAAAATAATTTCAAAAATGACAGCGGTTATGATGATTACGTTGCTTTTTATGGCATTGTCGATTGTAGAATTAAAAATAAGTGAAGCAACTTATTTGAGTGGTTCGCTAGAGTTGGGAACGTTAATCATTCATAAAGAAGTAGACGGAACACCAATACAAGGAACAATTTTTGATGTTTATAAAGTAGATGATGAAACAATATCAACTGCGACTCCTACAGATTCTGAAGTAATTGCAACAAAACAAACAATAATAACAGATACAACTGGAGAAGCTAGTCTATTAATTGAAGATATGGGTAGATATCTAGTAGTAGAAACTTCAAGTGCAAATACTACAAAAAGAATTGCAAACTTTTTGGTCGATGTTCCTACTACAGTGCCAGGAAATTCTACTGACACATTAGAATATGTTGTTGAAGTTTATCCTAAAAGTGAAACATCATATGGAGAAGTTACTTTAACGAATATTGGTAAAACAGCAACAGCAACAGAAAATTTAGTAGGCTCTACATTTAAATTACAAAAATTATCAGGAACAACTTGGGAAGATACAACAAATGAAGTTTTAACGACTGATTCAAATGGACAAATTAAAGTGTCTGGATTGGATATAGGTTCTTATAGATTTATTCAACAATCAGTTTTAAATAACTATATATTGGATAATAAAACTGTATATGAATTTGATGTAACAGCAGATTTGACAGGAGAATTACTTGTTTCAAATCCATCAATAGAAGTTGTAAATGAAAAACCAACTTTAACAAAAGAGATAACAAGTTCATTAGTTAACGGAAGTGTTAAAATAGGACAAGAGGTTAATTATAAATTAACAATTGATTTAATTCCAGAGGTACTTGAAAGATTAAATACTTTTGAAATAAAAGATATCTTACCAGAAGGATTAAACTATAAAGAAAATTCGTTAAATGTAAGTTTAGTGATGCCTACAACACCAAAAGCTATATGGCAAGAAATTTGGTATGAGTATGATTATGATGCTACCGATAGAGCATTAACAGTTGATATTTTAGATAGAAATTATGCCAAAAACGGAGATTCAATAGAAATTACTTATACAGCAATTGTTTCAGAAGATGCATTAGCAAATGAAAATGGTATGAAAAACATTGCAACTTTAACATATTCTTTAATAGTTGATAAAGACCATGATGATCAAGTAAATACAGAAAAGGCAGAAACTTTAATTGATGATGTAACAGTTTATACTGGAGGATTTTGGGTTTTAAAAGTTGCTCAAAGAGAAGATGGAGAACCTTTGGCTGGAGCTGTATTTAAAATAGCTGCTACAGAAACTTATGCTAAAGCAGGAATATTTATAAAAGATGCTTCAGGTAATGAAATAGAGATAGTATCAGGACAAGATGGAAAAGCTTCATATAAAGGTTTAGAATTAGGAACATATTGGCTTGTAGAAGTTAAAGCACCAACATATGAAGAAAATGGAGAAACAAAATCATACAATTTGTTAAGATCTCCACAAGAAATAGAAGTTACAAAAACATCATACGAATCAACAACGCCTGCAAAAATAATTATAAATAAAACTGGAATTCAATTACCAGCTACTGGTGGTGTAGGTGCTGCAATTATAATTACATTAGGATTAGTTTTTGTTGTAATTGGTGTTAAAACAATGAAAGATGATTCTAAAAAAAGTGTGAAAAAATAACAAAAAATAATTAATAACAATAATAAAAGGGTAGCAATTTTGCTACCCTTTAGTTATAATTATTATATAAATTTTAAAATATACTTTGGAGGAAAAAGTTGAAAAAAAATAAAATTGGATTGATTATATTATTAATCGGATTAATTTTAATGTTATATCCATTATTGTCAGATATATTATTTTCATACAATCATTCAACAGCAATTTCCAAATACGAAGAAAATGTTACTATAAAAGCTAAAGATGAAATTCTTAAAATGAAAGAAGAATCAGAAAAATATAATCAAGAATTAAAGGATTCAGAAAAAGGACAGGTAAAAACACCAGATGAAGTTACAGAAAAAGGTGTTAGCTATCTAAATTTACTTAATCAAGGGGATGTTTTAGGATATATAAAAATACCTAAGATTGATGTTAATTTACCAATATATCATGGTGTTAGCAACAATATTTTAGAAACTGGAATTGGTCATATGGAAAGAACATCATTGCCAACAGGAAAAACAAATTCTCATTGTGTTCTTGCAGGACATTCTGGATTAATGAAATCAAGACTTTTTGATGATATTGATAAGCTAGAAATTGGAGATATATTTTTAATAACTGTTTTAGATGAAACATATGCTTATGAAGTAGATCAAATTAAAGTTGTAGAACCAAAAGAAACAAAAGATATTGAAATTGTAGAAGGAAAAGAATATGTAACGCTATTAACTTGTGTACCATATGGAATAAATTCTCATAGATTATTGGTTAGAGGAACTGGAATTGATGAGACAACATTACCAAAAGAAAAATTGGTAGAGGAAAAGTTTGCACAAGAGAATCCTGAAGTAAAAGAAGAAATTCGCGAAAAAACGGATAAAAAAGTTATTTTAGATATAACAACAGTCATTGAAAAAATTCGTATAGCGCTTATTATAATATTTGTAATTGCTATTATAATAGTAAAATTATATTTAAATGATTATGATAAAAGAATAAAAAAAAGAATAAGAAAAATAAAAGAAAATGAAGAAGTAAGTGATACTAATAAGTAAAGGAGAAATGTTTATGGAGCAAAACGAAAAAAAAGAAATGAAAAAATGGACTCAATTGATATTATTGGCATTAATTGGATATTTAGTTGTACAAAATATTTCTATAATAGGAATTGGAATATCATTTTTTATAAGTATAATTAGTCCGTTTGTAATTGGTGCTTGTTTAGCTTTTATTATTAATATACCAATGGGATTTTTTGAGCTAAACTTAAAAAAATTTAAAACCAAAAAAGGAAAAAAACTAAATAAAAATTTTATAAGATTTGTGTCTTTGATATTAGCGATTGTAGTAATTGTTTTTATAATTACATTAATTATTAATTTAATATTACCTGAAATTATAAATATATTTAGATTGTTAGTAGATAACTTTCCGACTTATTCAGAAAAAATAAAAGAATTTGCTACAACAATAACAAAAGACTTTCCTGAAATAAATGAAGTTATTAAAGGAATAGATGTTAGTGACAAAGAACTTCAAAAACAAGCTAAAAATTTAGTAACGAACTTTTTGTCAACATCTGTATCTTTTGTAGGTAACTTGATTGGTAATGTAATTAATTTTATAGTTTCTATTGTTTTTTCTATATATATATTAACAGGTAAAGAAAAATTAAAAATGCAGGCGAAAAAAATATTAAAAGCATATTTAAAACCAGAAATAGCAGAAAGTACAATTGAATTAGGAAGAACTTCAAGAAATATATTTAAGAATTTTATAACTGGACAATGTTTGGAAGCGGTTATATTAGGAACACTTAGTATAATAGGAATGTTTATATTTCAAATTCCGTATGCAGTTCCAATAGGTGTTTTGATAGGAGTAACAGCACTTATTCCGATTGTAGGAGCGTTTATAGGAATAATAATTGGGGCGATATTAATTTTATCAGTAGAACCAGTAAAAGTTTTAACATTTATAATTTTTATATTAATATTACAACAAATAGAAGGAAATTTGATTTATCCAAAGGTTGTAGGAACTTCAGTTGGATTACCAGGAATGTGGGTTTTAGTTGCTGTTGCAATAGGTGGAGATTTGTTTGGCGTAGTAGGAATGCTTTTAGGTCTTCCAATTGCTTCTGTTTTATACACAATTTTAAAAAATGATGTAAATAAAAGATTAAAAAATAAATAATTCACAAATAGGGCACAAATAAATCATTATATATTCAAAGAATCTATATAATATATTGCTAATTTCTTTAAAGGAGGAATTATGTATGGAACGGAAAAATCTTGAGCACGAAATTATGGTAAACACGGCTATATGCCCGATGTGTGGTGCTGAATGTGTGGAAGGTAATGATGAAGACTTAATGATTACCTGCGCATTTTGTGGACACACTTTCCGTCCCAAAACTACGACTGCTATGACTGAAAAAGAGTATCGCGAAAAAACTGAAAATGCTCTTGAAGTCAGAAACAGAAGTGGTTGGGTCGCATTTCGCAGCAAGTAAAATGTAATATCCTTTCCAAAAAGCAAAACCCAAAAGGTTAACCAGAAGAGCTATCTTCTGGTTTTCGGCTTTTTATAGGGGTATTTTGCCAAATTTTATTATATGCTTTATTTTTATAATATTTTGGGAGAGATAATTGCGAACAAAAATGTTTTGTGATAATATAATTTTATAAAATAATGTTTTGAAATATAAACAATAAATGTATTAGAGGAGGAATAAAAAATGAAAGAAAATGTAAGATTTTACAGATGCCCAATTTGCGGTAATGTTATAGGATTAATAGATGGAGATATGGCACATGTTACATGTTGCGGAAAATCAATGGAATTAATGGTTGCAAATACAACTGATGCTTCTGTTGAAAAACATGTTCCAGCATATGAATTAGTAGAAGACGAAATTGTTGTAAGAGTTGGAGAAGTAGAACATCCAATGGAAAAAGAACATTATATTATGTGGATTGCGCAAGTTACAGACAACAGAACAACTAGAGTCAGATTGTTCCCAGAACAATCAACTGAAACAAGATTCCCTTATATTAAAGGATCTGTTTTATATGCATATTGTAATAAACATGGTTTATGGAAAACTGTTGTTGAATAATTAGAAATTTTAAAATGAGAGGACAGGCATGAAGGTTGGATTAGTTTTAGAAGGTGGAGCAATGCGTGGAATGTATACTGCGGGAGTGCTAGATACCTTCTTAGAAAATAATATTGAAGTTGATGGTATAATTGGTGTTTCGGCAGGAGTTTTATTTGGTGTTAATTACTTATCAAAACAAAAAGGAAGAGTAATTAGATATAATAAAAGATTTATTAATGACAAGAGATATATGGGTTTTTGGTCATTATTAACTACAGGAAATATAATTAATAAAGATTTTTCATTTTATGAAGTTCCACAAAAACTAGATATTTTTGATAACGAAACATTTAAGGAATCTAAAATAAATTTTTGGGCAACAATAACTAATATGGAAACGGGTGAACCTGAATATGTGAAATTAGAAGATTTATTTGCTCAAATGGAAGTTTTAAGAGCAACTTCAGCAATGCCTTTTGTTTCAAAAATTGTAGAATTGGAATCTGGTAAATATTTAGATGGTGGAATCTCGGATAGTATTCCAGTAAATAAATGCAAAGAATTAGGATTTGACAAAATAATAGTTGTATTAACAAGACCACTTGATTATAGAAAGAAAAAGCCAAAAGAATTTTTTGCTAATGCATATTATAGAAAATATCCGAAATTTGCAAAAACGTTAAACAATAGATATAAAATATATAATGAAACAGTAGAAAAAATTATTGATATGGAAAACAAAAAAGAAATATTCGTAATAAGACCATCAAAATTAATTAAAATAAAAAGAATTGAAAAAAATCCAGACAAACTTCAAGAAATGTATGAATTAGGTTTAGAAGATGCCAAACAATGTCTAGAAAGTTTAAAAGAATATATTAAAGAATAAATAAGATATTTATGGAGATAAATATGGAAATAAGATTTAATGATAATGAAAAAGTAGTAAATGCAATAAGAGAGGGTTTAAAAAAGAAAGATGGTTATTGCCCTTGTAGATTAGAACAAACAGAAGATACAATGTGTATGTGCAAAGAATTTAGAGACCAAATTGCAGATCCAGATTTTGAAGGATATTGTCATTGTATGCTTTATTACAAATCAAAATAATTAAAATATAAAAACAAATTACGGAGGTGTTTTTATGGAAGTGAGTTTAAATAAAGAAAATTTTGAAAATGAAGTTTTAAAAGAGAAGAAAATAGTATTAGTAGATTTTTGGGCAACATGGTGTGGACCTTGCCAAATGATAGCTCCTGTAATTGAAAAAATAGCGGAAGAAAATACAGATATAAAAGTAGGAAAAGTTAATGTAGATGATGAACAAGAACTTGCTATTAAATATGGAGTAATGAGCATTCCTACACTAATATTTTTTAAAGATGGAAATCCAATAAAAGAAGTTGTTGGATTTCATTCAAAATCAGAATTAGAAGAAATTATACAAAGCTTATAGGAGATTAAATAAGATGATTGATATGCATATTCATACAAAATATTCTGATGGAACATATACAGTGAAAGAAGTTCTAGAAAAGGCAGAAAATCTAGGTCTTGAATATATTTCAATTACAGATCATGACAATTGTAGAGCGTATAATGAACTTGAAAATTTAAATGTTAAAGAGTACTTTTCTGGAAAATTGGTTCGAGGAATCGAATTAAAATGTTTGTATAACGCTAGATTAATAGAGATTCTTGGATATAATTATGATAAAGAAAAATTAGAAAGTTGGCTTAATGATTTTTATAAAAATAGACAAAGAAAAGATACTCAGACTAGATATTTTAATATTTTATACGATGCCTGCATTGAAATTGGATTAAAAATGAGTCCAAAAGATTCTATTAAATGGAATCCTGAAAATGATTGGGCAAGCGTTACTGTCTATTATGAATTAAAAAAACACGAAGAGAATAAAGAAAAACTTCCAGAAGATTTTTGGAATGATTTTACAACTTTTACAAAAAAATATTGTGCTGATTTAAATAGTCCATTTTATATAGATAAATCTGATGATTATCCTACACTTAGTGATGCAATAAAAGCTGTTAAAGATGCTGGTGGAACTGTAATCGTAGCTCATGCTTTTATTTATAAATGGGCAAAAGATAAAGATGCTTTTATTAAAGATTTGCACGAAAATTATGATATAGATGGATTTGAATGTTATCATAGTAGCTTTTCTGAAGAACAAATTGAGTACATATTAAATTATTGCAAAGACAATAATTTGTTAATGAGTGGTGGAAGTGATTGCCATGGAGATAATAAACCAGGAATTAATTTGGCAGTAGGAAAAGGTAATTTAAGAATTGATGAAGAAATAGTAAAACCTTGGATTAATAATTAAATAAATACAACAAAAAATAACTTTGGAATATTCCAAAGTTATTTTTTTATAATATTAAATAAGGTTATATAATTGTTAAAAAAACTTGAAAAAAAGGGGGTTTTGTGATATTTTTAAGTGGACTAGTTTGTGTTTTGACCAGTCAGTTTAATTTTAATTTTTTAAATTTGTGATATAAATAATATATAGCAATTTACAAAGGAGGTATTAATGAGTAAAAAAGAAGAAGTTATAGAAATTCGTGATTTAAAAGATATGCTTAATAAAACAAAAGAAATTTTTAAAAATAAACCAGCATATAAAATAAAAGAAAAAAATAAAAAATATAAAATAATAACTCATAAAGAAGTTAGAGAAATGATAGATGCTTTAGGAACTGCACTTACAACATTAGGACTTCAAGGTAAGAGAATAGGAGTCATAGGCGAAAATAGATATGAATGGGAAATCTCTTATTTAGCGGTAGTTTGTGGAGTAGGTACAATAGTTCCATTTGATAAATCATTACCAGAAAATGAACTAAAAAGATTGATAGAAAGATCAGAAATTGAAGCAATCTTTTATTCAGAAAAATATGAACAAACATTAAAGAAATTAATGGTAGAAGATACAGGAAAGTTAAAACATTTAATTTCAATGGATTCTAAAACACATAGAAATGGAATTTATTCTTGGTCAGAATTAATTGAATTTGGAGAAGTTTTATTAAAAAACGGAAACAGAGCATTTTTGGATAATGAAATAGATCCTGAAGAAATGAGAATAATGTTATTCACTTCAGGAACAACTTCAGAATCAAAAGTTGTTGCATTATGCCATAGAAATTTGTGTTGTAATTTGATGGATATAGCTACAATGTTAGATGTTAATTCGGATGATAGATTTTTATCATTCTTACCAATACATCATGTTTTTGAATGTACAGTAGGATTTCTATTTGCATTATATAGAGGAGCGCAAACATCTTTCTGTGATGGAATAAAACATATGCAAGAAAATTACAAAGAATATAAAATTACTTTCGCAGCTTGTGTTCCAGCTATTTTTGAAAGTATGTATAAAAATGTATGGAAAAAAATAGAAAAAGAAGGTAAAAAAGAAGATGTAGAAAAATTACTTGAAAAACACAAAGATGCTACAATGGAAAAAAGAAGAAAAGTTTTTAAAGACATTCATGAAATGTTTGGGGGACATATAAAAACCTTTATTAGTGGCGCTGCTCCACTTGATAAAACTGTAGCTAAAGGATATAGAGATTTTGGTATAAATTTATTACAAGGATATGGATTAACAGAAACTTCACCAGTTGTTGCAACAGAATCTGAAGAATTTAATAGAGTTGGTTCAATAGGGAAATGTTACCCAAGTATAGAAGCAAAAATATTTGAGCCAAACGAAGAAGGAATAGGTGAGCTTTTAGTTAAAGGTCCAACAGTAATGCTTGGATATTATAATAATGATGAAGCAACTAATGAAGCAATTGTTGATGGTTGGTTTCATACAGGCGATTTAGCAAGAATTGACGAAGATGGATATATCTTTATAATGGGAAGAAAGAAAAGTGTTATAGTACTAAAAAACGGTAAAAATATTTTCCCAGAAGAAATGGAAAGTTTAGTAAATAGAGTAGAAGGTGTAAAAGAATCTTTTATATTTGGAAAATCAAATTCAAAAGACAAAGATGATATTAAAATTTATGTAAAGATTGTTTACGATAAAGATATAATGAAGATGGCATATAAAGCAGAAACAGAGGAAGAAATTCATAAAGCTTTTTCAGAAAGAATAAAAAATATTAATGAAAGAATGCCTGCTTATAAAGGTATAAAAGGAATAGTGCTATCTGAAAAACCACTTATAAAAACAACAACAAATAAAATAAAAAGACAAGAGGAGATAAAAACAGTTGAATAATTATTTAAAAACAAAATATCTTGGTAAAGAAATTTTTGAATTTAAAGAAATTGACTCAACTCAAAAAGAAATATGGAGAAAAATTGAAAATGGAAGTGCAAGTAATGGATGCTTAGTTATTGCAGAAAAACAAACATCTGGAATTGGAACCCATGGAAGAAAATGGTATACAGATTCTAAAAATATAACATTTTCATTTTCAATATTTCCAAATTGTAATATAAGTAAATTAGAAAAATTAACTTATAGGATTGCAGAAATTTTAAAGGAAGTTTTTAAAGACTTATATAATATATGCCTAGACATAAAATTACCAAATGATCTTATGATAAATGGTAAAAAAGTAGGCGGAATTTTAACTGAAACAAAACTTCAAGGTGAAATTGTGAAAGTTTTAGTTATTGGAATCGGTATAAATACTGAAATAACAGACTTTCCAGAGGAACTTGAGGATAAAGCAACTTCAATTAAGAAAGAGTTTAATATTGAAGTTGCTAATTTTTGGCTCATTTTCAGGTTTTTAGAACAATTTGAGTCGAATTTCCGGTCAGTTTTTTTAGGAGGAAGATATGAAAATAGGATTTTTATTTCCAGGACAAGGAGCTCAAAACCTTGGAATGGGAAAAGATTTATATGAGAAATACGAAGAGTATAAAAAAGTTTATGATGAAGCTGAAGAGTTAACTGGAATTAAAATAGCGAATATAACCTTTAATTCTACAGAGGAAGAATTGAACCAAACAAACAATACACAAATTTGTATATTAACAATGAGTTTGGCAATTTTAAAAATATTAGAAAAACGAGGAATAAAAGCAGATGCTTCAATTGGATTAAGCTTAGGAGAATATTCTGCTCTAATTGCAAGTAAAGCGCTTTCTTTTGAAGATGGAGTTAAAACGGTAAAATCAAGAGGAAATCTAATGCAAAATCTTTGTCCTAAAGGAGAATGGAGTATGGCAGCCGTATTAGGATTAGATGAAGAAACTGTTGTAAAAGTATGTGAAAATACTGAAGGGTTTGTAGTTCCTGCAAATTTTAATTGTCCAGGACAAATTGTTATATCAGGTGAGAAAAATGCAGTTAATAATGCAATAGAAAATTTGAAATTAGCAGGAGCAAAAAGAGTCTTAGAATTAAATACTTCTGGACCATTTCACACAGAAAAACTAGAGGATGCTTCGATTGGGCTAAAAAAAGAATTAGAAAAAATTACAATTAATAATTTTGAACATAAAGTAATAAAAAATTTAGATGGAAAAGAATATACAAATAAAGATGATGTTAAGGAAATTTTAGCTAATCATATTACAATGCCAGTAAGATTTGAACAGGGAATTCAAGAGATGTTAAATATGGGAATTGATACATTTATCGAAATTGGTCCTGGCAAAACTTTAACAGGATTTGTGAGAAAAGCCAACAAAGAAGTAAAAACGTATAATATTAATTCAGTTGAAAGTTTAGAAATGTTGTTATCTGAAATAAAATAATTATAAAAGGAGAAATAAAAATGAATAAAGTAGCATTAATTACTGGTGGTGCCAGAGGAATAGGAAAACAAATTGCAATTACTTTAGCCAAAGAAGGATATGATATAGCGTTAAATTATAGATCTAATACTGATGAATTAGCAATGCTTAAAGAAGAATTAGAAAGTTATAAAGTTAAATGTTTATTAGTTCAAGGAGATGTTTCAAATTTTGAAGATACAGAAAGAATAACCAAAGAAACCATGGATGAATTTGGAAAAATAGATGTACTTATAAATAATGCAGGAATAACTAAAGATATGTTATTCATTAGAATGAAACAAGATGATTTTGAAAGTGTTTTAGATGTTAATTTGGTTGGCACTTTTAATATGACAAAAAATGTTGTAAATCATATGATGAAAGCAAGACAAGGAAGAATAATAAATGTTTCTTCTGTAGTAGGAGTTTCAGGAAATGCAGGTCAAGCAAATTATTCGGCATCAAAAGCCGGAATAATAGGTTTTACAAAAAGTTTAGCAAAAGAACTAGCAAGTAGAAATATTCTAGTAAATGCTATTGCACCGGGTTTTATTGGAACAGATATGACAAATATTTTAAAAGAAGAAGTAAAAGAAAATATATTGAATCAGATTCCATTAAAAAGAATTGGAGAAGCACAAGAAGTTGCAAATGTTGTTAAATTTTTAGCATCAAGTGATAGCAGTTATATTACAGGACAAGTAATAAATATAGATGGTGGAATGCTAATGTAAAGGAGAATGAAAATGGAAAGAAGAGTTGTTATAACAGGATTAGGTGCAATAACTCCATTAGGAGAATCTGCAGTCGAATTGTGGGATGGAATAAAAAGCAAGAAATGTGGGATAGATGAAATAACTTTAATAGATACTTCAAATTTTAAGACTAAACTTGCTGGAGAAGTTAAAAATTATGATTCTTTAAAATATTTTGATGTAAAACAAGGAAGAAGATTAGATAGAGTATCTCAATTTGCTTTAATAGCAGGAAGAGAAGCTTTTAAGACAAGTGGAATAACAAATGAAAATACAAATTTTGAAAATGTAGGAATTTATATCAGTTCAGGTATTGGTGGTTTTAATACTATTGAAAATCAATGTGTTGCTTGTAATACTAAAGGTAATGGCAAAGTGTCACCAATGTTTATTCCGATGGGAATTGCCAATATGCCAGCAGGAAATGTTGCAATTGATTTAGGATTAAAAGGAGAATCAATTTCTTTGGTAACAGCTTGCGCATCGTCTACCCATTCAATAGGAGAAGCATATAGAGCAATCAAACATGGATATGAAGATGTGATTTTTGCTGGAGGAGCAGAAGCTGCAATTTGTAATACTGGAATTGCAGGTTTTGAAAATATGAAGGCTCTTTCATCATCAATTGATAAAAATAGAGCAAGCATACCTTTTGACAAAGAAAGAACAGGATTTGTAATGGGAGAAGGTGCTGGAGTTGTCGTTTTAGAAGAATTGGAACATGCTCTTTTAAGAGGTGCTAAAATATATGCAGAAATTATTGGATATGGTGCTACATCAGATAGCTATCATATAACATCACCACATCCAGATGGAGAAGGTGCTGCAAGAGCAATGATAAGAGCAATAAAAGATGCGAAATTGAATCCAGAAAATGTGGATTATATAAATGCTCATGGAACATCAACACATTTAAATGATTCAATCGAAACTAAAGCTATTAAAAAAACATTTGGAGAATATTGTACAAAGTTGAAAGTAAGTTCAACAAAAGGTAATACGGGTCATTTGCTTGGTGCTGCAGGAGCTGTTGAGTCAATAATTTGCATAAAAGCTATTGAAGAGGGATTAGTTCCACCAACAATTAATTATAAAGAAAAAGATGAAGAATGTGATTTGAATATAGTTCCAAATGAACCGATAAAACAAGATTTAAATATTGTAATGTCAAATTCACTTGGATTTGGTGGACACAATGCAAGTGTTATTTTTAAAAAATTTGAAAAATAGGAGGATGTAATAATGGAATACGAAAAAATAAAACAGTTAATGGATGACATGGGAAATTCGAAGTTAACATCAGTTGATATAGAATTTCCAGATGGAATTAAAATTAAAATGGAAAAGAAAAATGAAGTTCAAGTAATTACTTCACAAGAAATTGTTCCAGAAAATCAAACGATTACTAATACACAAGTAATTCCAACAACAAGCACAACAATAACTTCTAATACAGAAAACGAAATATTAGGAGAAATTGTAAAATCTCCAATGATTGGAACATTTTATTCAAAACCATCGCCAACAAGTAATCCTTATGTTGAAATTGGAACTGAAGTAAAAAAAGGTGATGTCCTTTGTATAATCGAAGCAATGAAATTGATGAATGAAATTGAAGCTGAAGTAAGTGGTAAAATAGCAGAAATTCTTGTAAAAGATGGGGAAACAGTAGATTATGGAAAACCATTATTTAAAATAATTTAAAAAGGAGTTTTGATATGTTAGATAAGAATGAAATAGAAAAAATTATTCCTCAAAGAGATCCATTTTTAATGATTGATGAGGTTGAAGTTTTTATTCCTGGGGAATGTTGCATTGCTTATAAAAATGTAAGTGTCGATGAATGGTATTTTAAAGGACACTTTCCTGGAAATCCAATAATGCCAGGTGTTTTAATTGTTGAAAGTTTAGCACAAGCAGGGGCTGTTGCAATTTTATCTATGGAAGAAAATAAAGGAAAAAATGCTTTATTTGGTGGAATAAATAATATGAAATTTAAAAAAATGGTAGTTCCAGGGGATAGATTAAAATTAGAAGTTAAAATTATTAAAAGAAAAGGTCCTATTGGAGTAGGAGAAGCGTTAGCAACAGTTGATGGTGTTGTTGCAGCTAAAGGAGAACTTACTTTTGCTGTTGTTTAGAAAGGAAAAGATATGAATAAAATTTTAATAGCAAATAGAGGAGAAATTGCTGTTCGCATAATTAGAGCGTGTAAAGAAATGAATATAAAGACGGTTGCAGTTTATTCAGAGGCAGATAAAGATTCTTTACATACAAAACTTGCTGATGAAGCAGTTTGTATAGGACCAGCAAATTCAGGAAAAAGTTATCTAAATATCAGAAATATAATTGAAGCAGCTAGAATAACTAATTCAGACAGTATTCATCCAGGATTTGGATTCTTGTCTGAAAATTCACAATTTGCAAATATTTGTAAAGAATCAAATATTAAATTTATAGGACCAGAACCTGAGATTATAGATTTGCTAGGAAATAAATCCAACGCAAAAGAAATGATGAAAAAAGCAGGAGTTCCAGTAATACCTGGTTCAGATGGCAGTATTAAAGGTTTAAAAGATGCTCTTTGTATTGCGGAAAAAATTGGTTATCCAGTTATTTTAAAAGCTGCTGCTGGTGGTGGAGGAAAAGGAATTAGAATTGCCAATAATCCAGAAGAACTTGAAAACGGATATAATATAGTAAAACAGGAGGCAAAAATTTCTTTTAATGACGATGAGATTTATATTGAAAAATTTATAGTGAACCCAAGACATGTTGAAATTCAAATTTTAGCAGATGAATATGGAAATATAATACATTTGGGTGAAAGAGATTGTTCAATACAAAGAAAACATCAAAAAATGATTGAAGAAACTCCTTCAACAACTATTGATGATAAGTTAAGAAATAAAATGGGAGATGCGGCTGTAAAAGCTGCAAAGATCGCAAATTATACAAATTGTGGAACGGTTGAATTTTTGGTAGATAAAGATAAAAATTTTTATTTCATGGAAATGAATACAAGAATTCAAGTTGAACATCCAATAACAGAAATGAGAACTGGTATTGATATTGTTAAAGAGCAAATAAAGATTGCAGGAGGAGAACGCTTAAAAATAAAACAAAAAGAAATAGAATTTAAAGGCCATTCAATAGAATGTAGAATAAATGCAGAAATGCCTTCAAAAAATTTTATGCCGTGCCCAGGAAGAATAACAGGATTAAATTTGCCAGGAGGAAATGGAATAAGAATAGATACAGCAATTTATGAAGGGTATACAATACCGCCGTATTATGATTCGATGATTGCTAAAATTATTGCTTATGGAACAACAAGAAATGAAGCGATTGCTAAAATGAAAAGAGCGTTAGAAGAGTTAGTTATCGAGGGAATCGAAACAAATAGAGATTTTTTATTTGAGATTATAAGAAATCCGGATTTTATTAGAGGAAATTTTGACACAAGTTTTATTGAAAAAATGATATTTTAGAAAGGATAAAATATGATTGTTGATAAAATAAAAAAGAGAGAACCATCGAGAAAAAAGAAAACGAATATTGTAGATGTACCAATTGGGAAATGGGTTAAATGTGAAGAATGTAAAGAAATTATTTACAAAGAAACTTTACAAAACAATTTAAATATTTGTCCTTATTGCGGTCATTATTTTAGAGTTCATATCAATAGAAGATTAGAACAAATAATTGATGCTGGGACATATGAAGAATTTGATTTAAAGATTGATACAAGTAATCCTTTAGAAATGGAGGAATACGAAAAAAAATTAAAAACATTAAGAGAAAAAACAGGATTGGACGAAGCTGTAAGTTGTGGAATTGGAAAGATTAATGGAGAAGCAACTGTTATTTGTATTATGGACAGCGGATTCTTAATGGGAAGTATGGGAGTTGTAGTTGGTGAAAAAATTACATATTCAATTGAGAAAGCTATTGAAAAAAGGCTACCAATAATTATTTTTTCAGTATCTGGTGGAGCAAGAATGCAAGAGGGAATTATGTCTTTGATGCAAATGGCAAAAACAACAGCAGCTCTTTCCAAGCTTGATGAAGCGGGCCTTTTGTATATATCAGTTTTGACAGATCCAACTTATGGTGGAGTTACAGCTTCTTTTGCAAGTTTGGGGGATATTGTTTTAGCAGAACCTAAAGCTATGATTGGATTCGCTGGTCCGAGAGTTATACAACAAACTATTGGCGAAGAGTTACCAGATGGATTTCAAACTGCAGAATTTTTATTAGAACATGGTTTTATAGATAAAATTGTAGAAAGAAAAGATTTAAAAAATACACTTTCAAAATTAATAAAATTTAATAAATAAGGAAGGAAATTTATGGGTAAAAAAATCACCGCTTGGGAAAGAGTTGAAATTGCTCGAAATCCAAAAAGAAAAACTGCAATTGAATATGTTGAAAATATTTTTGACGAATTTATAGAACTTCATGGAGACAGAAGTTTTAAAGATGATAAAGCGATTGTTTGTGGATTAGCAAGAATTGGAGAACAAAATTTTACTATAATTGCTGAACAAAAAGGTAGAAATACTAAAGAAAATATTGAAAGAAATTTCGGTATGCCAAATCCTGAAAGTTATAGAAAAGCTATTAGATTTATGAAACAAGCAGAAAAATTTAATAGACCGATTATTACTTTTGTTGATACAAAAGGAGCTTATCCAGGAATTGGTGCTGAAGAAAGAGGTCAAGGAGAAGCAATTGCAAAATCGATGTTCGAAATGGCAAAACTTAAAATTCCAGTATTATGTTTTATAATAGGAGAAGGGTCTAGTGGCGGTGCTTTAGCGATTGCTGTTGGAAATAAGGTATATATGCTTGAAAATGCAGTATATTCAATATTATCTCCGGAAGGATATAGTAGTATTTTGTGGAAAGATTCTTCTAGAGCCAAAGAAGCAGCTGAAAAAATGAAATTGACAGCACAAGATTTATATGATTTAAATGTAATTGATAAAATTATAAAAGAACCAATTAAGGGAGATAATGAATCTTTTGAAAAAGTTTGTAAAGATATAAAGAAACAAATAATCTCAGAAATTACGAAAATGAAAAATAAGACAGAAAAAGAAATTGTAGAAGAAAGATATCAGAAATTTAGAAATATGGGCGAAATTATTGCTCTAACTTAAAATAATAATAATTTATAAAATAAGGAGGAAAATCAGGTGATACTAAAAGATAAAAAAATATTAATAATGGGAATTAGGAATAAATGGAGTATTGCTTATGGAATTGCAAAATCTGCTTATGAACATGGAGCAAAATTAATGTTCACATTTATGGGCGAAGAAAATAAAAGTAAAATAGAAGAACTTACAAAAGAATTTGAGGGAAGCAAACTTTATACATTAGATGGTGCTTCTGAAGATGATTTAGTAAAAGAAGTTTTTACAAAAATTAAAGAAGAAAACGGAAAAATTGATGGAATAGTTCATGCTATAGCTCATGCTAACACTGAAGATTTACACAATGATTTTATTTATACAGGAAAAGATGGATTTTCTCATGCAAGTGAAGTGAGTGCATATTCGTTTGTATTAGCAGCAAGAATGGCAAAGGAATTAGATTTGCTAAATGACAATGCAAGTTTAGTAACATTAACTTATTATGGTTCAACTAAAGTTATATCTGGTTATAATGTAATGGGAGTTGCTAAAGCTGCATTAGAAACAAGTGTTAGATATTTGGCTGAAAATTTAGGTAGAGAAGGAATTAGAGTTAATGCAATTTCAGCAGGGCCAATTAAAACATTATCTGCTAAGGGAATTAAAGATTTTTCAGAATCTTTATCAATAGTTGAAGAAAAATCACCATTACATAGAAATGTAACAACAACACAAGTTGGAAATGTTGCGACATTTTTATTAAGTGGAATGTCTGATGCAATAACAGGTCAGATAATTTATGCAGATAGTGGTTTTAATATTATAGGAATGTAATATAATAAAAAATAAACTTATACTGAGAGGTCAGTATGATAGATTTTTAATGAAATTATTGATATAAATAATATGTAGATACAATAAATCTATAAAAAACAATTAGGAGGAATTAAGATGCAAGAAGTAGAAATATTAGAAAGATTAACAAAAATTATAGTAGAACAATTAGGAGTTGAAGAAGAAATAGTAAAACCAGAAGCAACATTTGTTGAAGACTTATCAGCAGACTCATTAGATATAGTTGAATTAGTTATGGGAATTGAAGATGAGTTTGAAATTGAAATACCAGATCAAGCAGCAGAAAATATAGTAACAGTTCAAGATGTTATTGATTATATAAAAAACAATAAATAATATATTGTAAAAAAAGAACACCCCAAAAAGGAACTTGGATATTAAAAATCTAAGTTCTTTTTTATTGAATAAAAAAATAGAATAAATCATATAAATTAAAAATGAACCCCAAACCTAGTAACAAAAACCAGATGCGGTAATAGAGGAAATAAAAAAATATAGTTTCGACCACTCAGTCTAATATTTACAAAAAACTTATTGTATATTATAATCACAGTGAAACATATCTATAAGATGTTTCTTTAGATGAAAGGAAGATAGAATATGAGATCAGAAAAAATATTTAATGCTCCAGAAGTTCAAAACATGAAAGAAGTAATTTATAACGCAGTAAAAAATTATAGTGATAACATTGCGTTTGTAATAAAACATCAAAATGGAAAAGATTTCGAATATGAAAATGTAACTTATAAAAGATTTTTAGAAGATATTAACAAATTAGGGACTGCTATTTATAAATTAGGATTAAAAGGAAAAAGAATAGCTATAATTGGAAAAAATAGATATGAATGGGCCTTAGCTCATATATCAAATTTACTTGGAGGAATTGTATCTGTTCCACTAGATAAAGATTTACAATATGATGAACTTGAAAGATCTTTAATCAGAAGTAAAGCCGATGCTATTTTCTTTGATGAAAAAGTAACAGAAAATATTATTAAAATAAGAAATTCTGAAAAAACAAATTTAAAAGAATTCATTTGTATGACTGAAAACAAAGGATTTTCTTCTATTACAGAATTATTAAAAGTAGGAGAGAGAGAACTTGAAAATGCTAATAATAGTTATATAAATGCAGAAATTGATAATGATGCATTAGCAATTCTATTATTTACTTCAGGAACAACTGCTCAATCAAAAGCGGTTATGCTTTCACACAGAAATGTTGCTGTAAATGTTCATGATTTACAATGTATGGAAGATATAAATTCGAATGATACTAGTATTGCGCTATTACCTTTCCACCATATATTTGGTTCAACATGTATGGCTTATACTTTATCATGTGGTGTAAAAATAGTTTTTGCTGATGGTTTAAGATATGTAAAACAAAACTTAGTAGAATATAAAGTAACAATGTTTGTTGGAGTTCCGCTTCTTATGGAATCAATTTATAAAGCGGTTATGAAAGAAATCGAAAAACAAGGTAAAACTAAATTAATAAAAATAGCGACACCAATTACTAATTTCTTATTAAAATTAGGAATTGATGTAAGAAGAAAAATTTATAAAGCAGTTATCGATGGTTTAGGTGGAGCTTTAAGATTAGTAATAATTGGTGGAGCACCAGCTGATCCTAAAGTATTACAAGCATTTGATGATTTTGGTATAATAACACTTCAAGGATATGGTCTTTCAGAGACTTCTCCAGTTGTTTGTGCAGAAAATGTTAAAGTAAAAAGAAATGGAACTTGTGGAACTCCAATGCCAAGTTTTGAAGTAGAAATTGTTAATAAAGACGAACAAGGAATTGGCGAAATTAGAGCAAAAGGACCATGTGTAATGCTTGGATATTATGAAATGCCAGAGCAAACAGCTGAGGTATTAAAAGATGGATGGTTTTATACAGGAGATTTAGGATATTTTGATTTAAAAGGATGTCTTCATATAACAGGAAGAAATAAAAATATGATAGTTTTAGCTAATGGTAAAAAAGTATTCCCAGAAGAACTTGAAACTTTAGTAAATAGATTGGAATTAGTTGAAGAGTCAATGGTATTTGGTTTACCATCTGATGATGATAAAAATGATGTTAAATTATCTGTGAAAGTTGTTTATAACAAAGAAGTTGCAGACAATAAATATCCTGGAAAATCAGAAGAAGAATTACACAAAATTTTATGGGAACAAATTAAAGAAATTAACAAAACATTTCCAAAATACAAATATATTCAAAACATGATTTTAACAGATAAAGAATTAATCAAAACAACTACTAAAAAAGTAAAAAGACAAGAAGAAATGAAATTAATTTTAAATAATAAATAATTTTTAAAAACCGAGAATTTTTCTCGGTTTTTTTACTGCTATTGAAAAAAGTATTTGTAAGAATTATAATAAAAAAGAGGTGACTAATTTATGAAAAAAAGATTTTTGATATTGTATCTAGTTGCAATACTTTTAGGAATATTAATGCTTGGAATATATATTCTTAAAATTGAATTTGGTTATAAATTAAAATTTGTAAAACCAAGATATGAAACATCACAAGTATATTCAAAAACATTAAATAATTATGAAGCGGATACAATTTGGTGCGGCACATTTCAACTTGCTTGGAATGAACTGATGGATTATGTTGGTGGAAATGTTGAGTTTGAAAATATTGAAAAATTTATTGTAAATGAGCTTAATGAAAGAAAATTTACAAAAGATATGATTTCAGAAAATAGTTACTATGTAAAAGCAGAAAAGGCATCAAAAAGTTTAAAAGAAGAAATAGATAATGATTTAAAACAAAAATTTAATATAGAAGATGGCGCTAAGATTCTTGAAGGACAAGAATTAGAAAATTCAAATGGAATTTTAATATATTCAATGCTAAAAAAGAACTTTACTTTTTTAGAAAAATTTGATGACTTAGAAGCAATGACTTTTATTGATAAAGAAGAAAATTCTTCAAAAGTAAAAGTATTTGGTATAGATGAAGATAGTGATTCAAAATTATATGATAATGTCGAAGTTTTATATTGGGATTATAAAAATTTAGATAATATGGGAGTTATATCAAATGAATTTGCTGTAAAATTAAAAACTAAAGAAAATGAAGATGTTATTTTATATAGAACAGATAAGATAGATACTTTTGAAAATTTATATAATGAACTAAAAAGTTTATCAGATAGTTTTGACGGAGAGAAAAAATTTACAGAAATAGATACTTTAACTGTTCCTTGTATAGATATTGATGTAAATATTGCTTACGACGAATTATGTAATAATATAATAAAAAATACTGATGGTGAATATATAGCAAAAGCTGTTCAAAATATTAAATTTAATTTAAATAGTGAAGGTGGATTGATATTTAGCGAAGCAGCAATTATAACAGATGCATTATCTGCGCCAAGATTGGATTCGAGATATTTTAGTTTTAATAAACCTTTTATAATTTTTGTTAAAGAAGTAGATAAAGAAAAACCATATTTTGCTATGAAAATTGAAACATCAGAATATCTACAAGTAGAAAAATAAAATTTTATAATAAATGCATATATAAGAGTTGCAATAAATTGCAACTCTTTGTTGATATAAAAAATAGTATATGATATAAAAAAATTATAAAAAAATTTAAATTTTTGAAACCAAAAGGCACTTTGATTTGTATTATTAGTAGATTGGAGGTAAAAATGCAAAAAGAGATATATTTAAAACAAAAAATAGAACAATATGCAGATATTGTTTATAGAGTTGCTTTAACAAGATGTAAATCAATAGAAACTGCTGAAGATATTTTTCAAGAAGTATTTATGAGATTTAGTGAGAAAAATCCTAAATTTGAAAATGATGAACATGAAAAAGCATGGTTTATTAGAGTTACTATAAATTTAACAAAAAATATAAAAGAATCTGCATGGAACAAAAAAGTGGTTAGATTAGACGAAAATATAGTTTTTAGTACTAAAGAAGAAAATGATGTTTATGGAGCGGTTTGCGAATTACCTCAAAACTATAGAACAGTAATCTACCTATTATACTATGAAGGATACAAAGTGTATGAAATTTCTAAACTTATGAATAAGCCAGAAGGTACAATAAAAATTTGGCTTTTTAGAGCTAGGGAAATTTTAAAACAAAAATTAGAAGGAGGTTTTGAAAATGAATAATAAAGATAATTACCAAAAAGCAGTAGACCAAATTCATGCTAGCCAAGAGTTAAAAGAAAAAGCTTTTGAAAATGCAAAATATGCTAGTTCAAATAAATATGTTATTTTAAAACTTTTATCAACTTGTGCAGCAGTTTTTATATTGATTTTATTAGGAATTAATTATTTTAACTTTGATAATAATAATTTTAAAAATCCAAATATTGCAAAAGAACCTATAAATCAAAGTGAAATAGAAAAAGAAAATATTGTAGAGATAGCTAAACTTCCAAAATTTAAAAGCATGAATGAACTAAAAGATATTATCAAAGAAAATGGTGGATATAGCGCTACAGATTATATGGGAAGTGGTGCAAACAAAGAACTTGCTTTTGATACAGCTATTACTGAAAGTGCAGTTTCAACTAATACTAAAGGCGAAAGCATAAATTCTCTTTCTAATATAAGAGGAGATTATTCGACAACAAATGTTCAAGTTGAAAATGTCGATGAGGCTGATATTATAAAAACGGATGGTGAATATATTTATTATGTTTCAAATAATATGGTTCACATTATAAAAGCTGATACATTAGAAGTTGTTAATGAAATAAATATTGAAAGAGAAGATGAAAGATTTTCAATTTCGGAAATTTATTTAAATAATGATAAGTTAGTTTTAATAGGAACAAGTCGTTTGAATTTAGAGCCAATTGTGGTAAATGAAATGAACGAAAAAACAAGTTCAACTATAGCAAGAGTAAATACTGTAAGTAGTGTAAAAGCAATTATTTATAACATTGAAAATAAAAGCGAACCACAAAATATAAGAGAAGTTGCATTAGAAGGTCGATACATTAATTCTAGAATGATAGGTGGAAATTTATATCTGATAAGTAGAAAAAATGCATTCTACTATGATAAAACAGAAGACTATACAATACTACCTAATATCCAAGATACAATTATAGGCACAACAAGGACAATTGATTGTACAGATATAGCTTATTTTGAAGGAACAAAAAACAATAGCTTTATGATGGTGGGTAGTTTTAATATAAATGATGACGAAGAAGTTTTTGTAGAAACTTTTTTTGGAGCAGGAGAATTAGTTTATGCGAATGAAAAAAATTTATATTTAACACATTCTAATTATTCGAATGAAAACAATAATACTACAATTTATAAATTTGCTTTAGATGGAAATAAAATGATTCTAACAGCTCAAGGTGAAGTAAAAGGAACATTAAATAATCAATTTTCTATGGATGAATATAATGGTAACTTACGAGTTGCTACAACTTCAACTATTGTAATAAAACCAAATGTAACTGAAGAAATTGGTGATGGAATAATGAGAACAACTATAGGAGAATTTACAACAACAAATAATTTGTATGTGTTAAATGAGAATCTAGAAGAAATTGGAAAGATTGAAAATTTAGCCAATGATGAAAGAATTTATTCAGTAAGATTTATAGGAAAAATTGGTTATATTGTTACATTTAAACAAATAGATCCATTATTTGTAATTGATCTATCAGATCCAACAAATCCGGTTGTTAAAGGTGAGTTAAAGATTCCTGGATATAGTTCATACTTACATCCATATGATGAAAATCACATAATAGGAATTGGATATAATACAAAAGATAATGGCCATGGTGGTGTTACAAATGCTAATATGAAAATGTCTATGTTTGATGTTTCTGACTTAGAAAATCCAAAAGAAATATTTAATACAGACATTGGTGGTGAGTATGCAACTTCAGAAATAATTTATAATCATAAAGCATTATTTTATAAAAAATCTGAAAATTTAATTGGTTTTCCTGTAACATACAGAGATTATGATTATAGAGATGATAAAAATGGATTTGTAGTTTTCAAAATTGATTTAGAAGAAAATGAATTTGAAAAATATGGAGAAGTATTAAAAGAAAATGATTATAGAAGTAATGTACGAAGAGTGATTTATATTGAAGATATTGTTTATGCATTATCTGATATTGGAATAACATCTTACGATTTAAATACTTTTGAAAAATTAAATGAAGTTCTTTTAAATAGAAAAGAATATAGTGAAATATATGAAGTTGTTACTTATTAATATATAATAAAAAACATTTAGGAGAGTAATAATATGAATAAGCTCGAAAGTGTATATGATGGAGAGTTTTCGGTTTTTTCAACGAGAAGTTTAAATGAATTTAACCAAGAATTTATTCAACATACACAAAGTAAATTTGAAGAATTTAAAGGATTTTTTGGAGTAGAAAAATTATCAAAATTAACATTTGTTCTTTTTGATGATTTGGAAGAATATAGAAGATATCGTAAAGAAAAAACTGGGATAGAACCACCAGTATATTCAAGAGGATGTTTCTTTGAAGATACGGATGTTTTAGTAATTGAAAAATTATCAGAAAAAGGAACCAAAGGATTTTATTTTAAACGTGCTTGTGGTGCTCATGAAGCATTTCATGTTTATTATAGAGATTTGATCTATAAAGATTCAAACGAAAGAGTAGTATGGTTTGATGAAGGAATGGCACAATATTTTTCGGGCGAAAAAGAATATTTAGATAAAAAACAACTTAGAGATTATTATTCTAAATTTAAACAAAATTATATGCCAATTAGTAATTTAAATGATAGAAGGCAAGGAAATAGTAGTGTACCAGATGAAGAAATTTTTCAACGTAAAGGAGTGATAGATGGCTATACAATTAGCTATCTTGCAATAAGATATTTAGTTGAAACAAAAGGAATTGATTTTGTTAAAGATGTTATGAAAGATAGAAATAAAATTTTAGAATTGGGTAAAACGATAACAAAAGAAATGCTAGAGTACTATAATTCAAAATTACTAGGATTAGAACTTGATGAAAGATAAATAAAATTTAAAATGACTCCGATAGATAAGTATAAGAAGACTTATTTATTGGAGTGTTTTTTTATGCAACTCTTTTTGAAATTAACATAAAATATAGTGAGATTTCTTAAAATAAGGAGGAAAAAATATGAAAATAATATTAGAAGTTAAAGACATAAGTAAGAAATATCAAAGTATACAAAATGAAGTTTTAGCTATAGATAAAGTAAATTTAAAAATTAATGAAGGGGAATTTGTAAGTATCATTGGCCCAAGTGGCTGTGGTAAATCAACTTTGCTTTCGGTAATAGCAGGACTTATAGATAAATCTTCGGGAAAAGTTATTTTGGATGAAGAAGAAGTAAATGGAGTCTCAGATAAAATTGGTTATATGCTTCAAAGAGACTGCCTTTTGGAATGGAGAAGTGTTTGGAATAATATTATGATTGGATTAGAAATAAAAAAAGAAATAACAGATAGTGCTAAAAGTTATGCAGAAAATTTGCTAAAGAAATATCATTTATATGAATTTAAAGACAAAAAACCGAGTGAACTTTCGGGTGGTATGAGACAAAGGGTTGCTTTGATTAGAACTTTAGCTACAAAACCCAAAATATTACTTTTAGATGAAGCATTTTCTGCTTTGGATTATCAAACTAGAATAATGGTTACAAATGACATTTATGATATTTTAAGAAAAGAAAAAATAACTGTGCTGATGGTTACTCATGATATATCAGAAGCAATAAGTATGTCAGATAGAGTTGTGGTTTTAACTAAAAGGCCAGGAACAATAAAAGAAATTCATAAAATAGAATTTGATATTGAAAACAGAACTCCTTTAAACTGCAGAGAAAGACCAGAATTTAGTAAATATTTTAATATACTATGGAAGGAGCTTGGGGTTAATGAGAAATAAAGATTCTTTAATATCAATGGATAGAAAAAGTTATTTGAAAGGAATAAAGAAAAAGAAGTATATAGTTTTATTTTTTCAGATATTTATTTTTGTAGTATTTTTAGCAATATGGGAGATAGCTGCAACAAAAGGTTTTATAGATGAATTCATTACAAGTAAACCAAGTAGAATTGTTGATACATTTATGAATTTAACATCTAATGATTTGTTAAAACATATTGCTGTTACAACTTACGAAACTATTGTCGGTTTCTTGCTTGGTACAATAATTGGAACTATAATTGCAATTATACTTTGGTGGTCAGAATATTTGTCGAAAATCTTTGAACCGTATTTGGTTATCCTAAATAGCCTTCCTAAAGTCGCTCTAGGTCCTATAATAATAATTTGGGTTGGAGCGGGAACTCCTGCTATAATTGTTATGGCTGTTGCAATCTCTCTTATTGTGACTATTCTAGAAAATTTAAATGGATTTTTAGAAACAGATAAAGAATTAATAAAAATGGCTAAAACATTTAATGCTAGTAAATTTCAGATATTAACAAAAATAGTAATTCCAGCAAATATAAATACATTTATTAATTCATTAAAAGTGAATATAGGGCTTTCTTTAGTTGGGGTTATATCAGGTGAATTTCTAGTATCCAAAGCAGGTTTGGGCTATTTAATTGTATATGGTGGGCAAGTTTTTAAATTAGATTTGGTAATGACAAGCGTGATAATTTTAGGAATTCTTGCTGGAGTTATGTATGGTGCTGTATTACTATTAGAAAAAATAATTACTAAAAAAAGATTAAAAGTATAAATATGCACAATTTTTAAAGAAATGAATAAAATAAATTATCAAAAGAAAATATGTTTTCATTTTTTAAGGAGGGTGTATGTTAAGAAAAGTTATTGTTTCAATAATAATTGTTATTGCTGTTTTAGTATTAGCGTTTTTGATAACTATTAATACTTCAAATAAAGAAAATTTTTCTAAAGAAGTGTTAAGAACTCTAAATGTAAGTGAGGTTACTCGTTCTGTGTTTTATTCACCACAATATGTTGCTATCAAGAATGGATTTTTTGAAAAAAATGGAATAAAAGTAGAACTAATTACTGGTCAAGGCGCAGATGCAGTAATGACCTCTGTTTTATCTAATCAAGTTGAAATTGGGTTTGCGGGACCAGAAGCATCAATTTATGTTTTTAATGAAGGAAAAGAAGATCATACTCAAGTTTTTGCACAATTAACTAAAAGAGATGGTTCGTTTTTAGTATCTAAAACTGCTACAAATAATTTTACTTGGAATGATTTGAAAGGAAAAACTGTAATACCAGGAAGAAAAGGCGGAGTTCCTTATATGACTTTAGAATATGTTTTAAAGAAAAATGGAATTAATCCACAAACTGATTTAACACTTGATGATAGTATTAAATTTGACTTGATGGCTGGAGCATTTTCTGCAGGTAATGCAGAGTATGTAACGCTATTTGAGCCAACAGCGTCGATGACTCAAATACAAGGAAAAGGTTATGTTGTAGCATCAGTAGGAAAAGAATCCGGCGAAATTCCTTATACAGCATATTTTGCAAAACAAAGTTTTATAAAAGAAAATGAAGAGATTATTCAAGGATTTACTAATGCTATTTACGAAGGGCAACAATGGGTGAAAGAACATAACTCAAGAGAAATTGCAGAATGTGTTCAAGAGTTCTTCCCGGATTCTGATTTAGATATATTAGAAAAAGCGATTCAAAGTTATAAAGAAATAGATGCTTGGAATGAAAATCCAATACTTAAGGAAGATAGTTTTAATAGATTACAAGAGGTTATGGTTGAAGCTGGAGAATTAACTGAAAAAGTTCCGTATGATAAAATTGTAAATAATAAATATGCAGAAAAAGCAATTAGCAAATAAATTAAGACAAAAATGTTTTTTGATAAAACAATCGAAAAAGAGATATAAAAATTATTTATTAGAGTAGAATTTTTTTGTGATTTATGGTATAAATTAAGTGTTGCTAAAGTTAGTTTAAAAACTGATTTTGTAACACTTTATTTATGCTAAAGAAAGCATGTTATAAAAAGCAAGAAATAAAGGAAATTAAAGGAGAAAAAGATTTAAATGAATTGGCTTATATGGGTAATATTATATTTAATATTTTATGTGATTTTTAATCAAGGATATAAAGTTGCAACTAAGAGTTTGACCAAACCAGGTTCATTAACAATATTATTAGAATTGATAGCATCAATATTTGTGCTTTTATTAATACCGTTTTTTGAAATGAGATTTCCAAATAATCCATTAGTATATGTGTTTTTAGGATTGTCTATAATTTTTTATACTATAACAGATAGATTAAATACAACAGTGAGAAGTGGGATTGAGGCATCCACATTTAGTGTAATAAATCAACTTTCAACAGTATTCATGATTATTGCTGGAGTATTATTTTTTAAAGAGCCAGTAATTATAAATAAAATTATTGGAGCTTTTTTTATTGTATTTAGTAATATTCTAATTTTCTTTAAAAAAGGAAATTTAAAACCGAATAAATATGTTATATTAGGAGTTATTTCAAATATATGTTTTTCAATAGCATTATTTTTAGATGTAAATAATTCAGATTACTTTAATTTACCATTATATGTTGCAATAACACTTGGTGCACCAACTATACTAATATTTATTTTTGAAAGAATTAAATTTAAAGATATAAAAGAAGAGTACGAAAATGGAAATAAAAAAGCACTGTGGTTAACTGCAATAACTTGGTCTTTATCTATAGTATCACAATTAAGAGCATATCAATTAGGCGAAGTTAGCATTGTTGCTCCTCTTTGCGCTTTGAGTGTAATTTTAAATGTAATAGTTGGATATTTTTTACTAAAAGAAAAAGAAAATTTACCAAAGAAAATTATTGCTGCTATTTTAATAATTTTAGGAATTATTTTAATAAAAGTTTAAAAATAAAGGAGATTGTTTTATGAAAGATTTAAAAGATTATGTAAGAACTATTCCAGATTTTCCGGAAAAAGGTATAATGTTTAGAGATGTAACAACAGTTCTTCAAAATCCAGATGGACTAAAGCTTGCAATCGATATGATGCAAGAAAAGGTGGAAAAATTAGATTTTGATATTGTAGTTGGGGCTGAATCTAGAGGATTTTTATTTGGAATGCCAATTGCTTATAATTTGAATAAAGCGTTTGTTCCTGTGAGAAAAAAAGGAAAGTTACCAGCAGAAACAATTTCAGAATCTTATAATTTAGAATATGGACAAGCTACTTTAGAAATACATAAAGATGCAATAAAACCAGGACAAAAAGTGGTGATAGTAGATGATTTAATAGCAACTGGAGGCACATTGGAAGCAATTATTAAATTAGTTGAAAGATTAGGTGGAGAAGTTATAAGAATTTGTTGCTTAATCGATTTACCAGAACTTGGTGGAAAAGAGAAAATAAAAGGCTACAAAGTAGATACAGTAATTGCTTTTGAAGGTAAATAAAATAAAGAAAGAGATGCGAATAAATATCGCAAGAGATTTTATATGTTAAGATTAGAGAATGTAAAAATAAGAGAAGATTTATCAGAAGAAGATGTTGTAAGAGAAGCTTGCAAAAAATATCAAATAAGTTTTTCAGACGTTGAATACTATAATATTTTCAAAAAATCTATTGATGCAAGAAATAAAGATGATATTTTTTACAATTATACAATTGATGTAAAATATACTGGTAAAGGTGGAAAAGAGATTAAAAAGGTAACTAAAGAAAGTTATCAAATAGAGATAAATAATAGAAGAAAAAGTGAAAAGCGCCCTGTTATAGTTGGAGCTGGACCAGCAGGTTTGTTTTGTGCTTTACTTTTGGTTCAAAATGGAATAAAGCCAATAATAATTGAACAAGGTAAAAAAGTCGAAGATAGAAAAAAAGATGTCGATGAATTTTTAAAAACAGGAAAATTAAATATAAATTCAAACGTTCAATTTGGAGAAGGTGGAGCAGGAACTTTTTCTGATGGGAAATTGACAACAGGAGTAAACAATCCGTTGTGTAGAAGAGTTTTAAAAGAATTTGTGAATTTTGGAGCTCCTAAACAAATAATGTATGTTAATAAACCTCATATTGGAACTGACAATTTAATAAATGTAATTTCAAATATGAGAAATTATATTATAGAAAATGGCGGAGAATTTTTATTTGAAAGTAAATTAGTAGATTTTGAGATTCAAGAAGGAAAAATATTTTCAGCTAAATATATCGATGTCTCTAAAGATTCTAATAAATTCGAATTAAATGAAATAGAAACAGATAGTTTGGTATTAGCAATAGGTCATAGTGCAAGAGATACATTTGAAAAAGTTTATGAAAAAGGATTAAATATGGAAAAGAAAAATTTTTCTGTAGGGGTAAGAATTGAGCATAAACAATCAATGATAAATGAATCACAATATGGAACAAAAACTAAATTGAATTTGCCACCAGCAGAATACAAACTTGCATATCATGGAGAAAATCGTTCTTGTTATACATTTTGTATGTGTCCAGGAGGAACTGTTATGGCTTCTTCTAGTAATCCAGGTGAAATTGTAACCAATGGAATGAGTAAATTTGCAAGAGATGGCGAAAACGCAAATAGTGCTGTATTAGTAAGTGTGACTCCAGAAGATTTTAAAGGAGATTCTGTTTTAGAAGGAATTTATTTCCAAAAAGAATTAGAAGAAAAAGCATTTGTTTTAGGAGGAAGTAATTATTTTGCTCCAATTCAAAAAGTAGGCGATTTTTTAGAAAATAGAAAAACAACAGAATTGGGAAATGTACAACCTACTTACAAACCAGGGGTGACATTTTCAAATCTTCAAGAAATTTTACCAGAATATGTAATTAAAACATTAAAAGAAGGATTACTTGATTTTGATAGAAAAATAAAAGGTTTTGCGAACAAAGATGCAATAATGACTGGAGTAGAAACAAGAAGTTCATCACCAGTTAGAATAGTAAGAGATGAAAATGGAGAATCTAATATTAAAGGTATTTATCCTTGTGGTGAAGGTGCCGGCTATGCTGGAGGGATAATGACAGCTGCAATGGATGGGATTAAAACTGCAATAGATATATTAGAAAAAGAATAAATGGAGGCGCAAATGGAAAAATTAAAAACGATGATTGAAAGGTATCAACCTGTTTGTGAGCAGGAAGAGGCTGATAAAATTTTAATGCTAGAATATATACAAGATTTTGATAATACTTTAACAAGAGAAAATAAAACTTGTCATTTTACAGCTTCAAGTTGGATTGTAAACAAAGAAAGAACAAAAGTACTTATGATTTATCATAATATCTATGATTCTTGGGCTTGGACTGGAGGTCATTGTGATGGTGATCCGGATGTACTACATGTGGCATTAAAAGAAGCTGAAGAAGAAACAAGTTTAAAATCAGTAAAACCATTAACTAAAGATTTAGCATCAATTGAAATTCTAACAGTAGATGGGCATGTAAAAAGAGGAAAATATGTATCATCTCATGTTCATTTGAATTGTTCGTTTTTACTTGAAGCTGATGAAAATGAAGAATTACATATCAAAGAAGATGAAAATAGTGGAGTTAAATGGGTAGATATTAATGAAGCGTTAAAACTTACTAAAGAAGCAAAAATGGTTTCAATATATAAAAAATTAAATGATAGAGTATTTGCTCTTTAAAAGCAAAGGAGAAGATATGATAGAATATTTTGATGTATTAAAAGAAAATGGTGAGTTTGAAGGAAGAACTGAAACAAGAGAAATATGTCATGAAAAAGGATTATGGCACAAAGCGGTTGCAATGTTCATGATTAACTCAAAAGGACAAGTTCTTTTACAAAAAAGAAGTGCGAATAAAAAGTTATGGCCTAACATGTGGGATATGACTGCCGGAGGACATGTTTTAGCAGGAGAATTCGGATTTGAAGCCATAATTAGAGAAATAAAAGAAGAATTAGGGACGGATATTAATAAAAATGACATTTTGTTTATTGGAAGTGCTATATCAACAAATATTAAAGGAGATGTTATAAATAGACACTTTAATGAATATTATATTATCAATAAAGATGTTGATGAGACGAGTTTAAAATTGCAATCAGAAGAAGTTTCTGATATTAAATGGTTTGATAAAGAAGAAGTTTTTAGAAGAATTCAAAATAATTATGAAGGTCTTACAGAAAAGACAGGATGTTGGGATTATCTTTTTAAATATTATGATTGGTTAGACATGAAGAAAAAATAGAACTTTACATAATAAAAAAATCTTGACTAAATACAGTTATGAGAGTAAAATATTGTGTAGAGTAAATTAAATAGTCGCTGGCGATATTCGAAAGGATACGCGAGAGGAAAGTCCGGGCTCCATAGAGCAATGGTACTTGATAACGTCAAGCGTGGGTAACCATAGGGAAAGTGCAACAGAAAATAACAACCATTTTTATGGTTCAGGTGAAAAGGTGGAGTAAAAGCCCACCAGCGGTATAGTGATATATCGGCTGTGTAAACCCTACCTGGAGCAACACCTTGGTAGAAGGAATTAAGACTGCTCGTCACTTCTTCATAAATCCTTGAGTGGCTTGAAATATATAGCAATATATATTCTAGATAAATGACTATTCACGACAGAACCCGGCTTACAATTTGCTCTATTTTATGATATCAAAGAGTACTTAATGTACTCTTTTTTGTTTGGGAAAATTAATTTGAAAATAAGTTTTATATTGTTGCAAAATCATTTTTTTTAAAATATAATACACATGGACTTGAAATATATTGTTTAAGTAATAAATATAGAAAAAGAGGAGAAAAAGGATGTACGATATATATGCAGATTTACATGTTCATATTGGAAGAAGTGAAAAAAATAAACCAATAAAAATCACAGCAGCAAGAAGCTTAAACTTTGCCAATATTGCAAAAGAATGTGTTGAAAGAAAAGGAATTAATTTAGTTGGAATTATAGATTGTGCTTCACCTTATATAATAGAAGATATTGAAGATTTTCTAGCTACAGGAGAAGCTTATGAAATAGAAGATGGTGGAATTATATATAAAGACAAAGTTTGTATAATTTTAGGAAGTGAAATTGAAACTTCAGAAATTAATGATGAAGGTCACACAGGAAGTGCTCACAATTTGTGCTATTTCCCAAAACTTTCTGATATAAAAGCATTTTCAAATGAAATGAGTAATCATATTAAAAATATTACTTTAAGTTCTCAAAGAGCTGACATTTCTGCTTATGAATTAGTAGATATAGTAGAAAGACATAATGGTGTATTAGTACCCGCACACTGCTTTACACCTCACAAAAGCTTTTATGGAAATTGTACAGATTCTTTAAAAAAGATCTTTAAAGAAAAATATGAAAAGATACCAGCAATAGAGCTTGGATTAAGTTCAGATACATTTTTAGCAGATCAAATAAGCGAACTTGAAGGAAAATCTTTCTTAACTAATTCAGATGCTCATTCACTTCCAAAAATTGCAAGAGAATATAATAAAATGCAACTTGAAGGAATTAGCTTTAAGGAATTTATAAAAGCTTTAAAAAATGAAGATGGAAGAAAAATAGTTGCAAATTATGGAATGGATCCAAAACTAGGAAAATATCATAGAACCTATTGTGAAGTTTGCGATAAAAGAATTCCAGGTGATGCTCCTGTAACGAAATGTGATACTTGTGAAAGTAAAAATATAACAATGGGAGTTTTTGACAGAATAGAAATTATAAAGGACAAAAAAGAAACAAAGAGTCCGGAAATAAGACCTGAATATATATATCAATATCCACTTACTTTTATACCAGGTGTTGGTGGAAAAACAATAGATAAATTATTGGAGCATTTCGGAACAGAAATGACAATTCTTCATAAATTATCAGATGATGATATTGAAGCAGTTGTAGGTGCTAAAGTTGCTAAAAATATAATAAAAGCTCGTGACGGAGAAATGCATATTATAGAAGGCGGCGGAGGAGTTTACGGAAAAGTAGAATAAATATAATTTAATAGAATACACTTTAAAAGAAATATAAATAATTTATTTATATTTCTTTTTTGTTTAATAGAAAAATTAAAGGGTATGATATGAAAAAAATTTTAATAGGTTATATAATTAGAAATAAGAAAAATTTCATAATAATTATCACACTTTTTTGCATTGGCATAGGGATTGGAATGTTTATTATAAATAATTCTAATGAAACTCAAAAATTGGAAGTGAGTAATTATATTAAAGAATTAATAGAGAAGATAAGAAATTTTGAGGATGTTGATTATATATCTTTATTGATTCTCAGCATAAAAGAAAATGTTTTTTCAATACTTATAATATGGTTTTTAGGGTGCACTATAATTGGAGGAATATTTATTTATGTTGCAATGATTTATAAAGGATTTTCTATTGGTTATACAATAGCTGCAATAACTGCGGTTTTAGGGGTAAAAGAAGGAGTTTTAATTTCTTTAATATCTATATTATTGCAAAATATATTTTTTTTGCCAGCGTATTTTTTAATTGCAGAAAATGGAATAAAATTATATAAAGGAATATATACAAAATGTATTAATTTAAAAGAAGAAGTTGTGCGCCATTTAATGATTATGTTGATTTCAATTATGTTATCTTTTATAGCGAGTTTTGTTGAGGTTTATATTTCTACGAATTTATTAATATTTTTGAAAGAATTTCTCTAAAAAGGCTTTACATTTTTGAAGATATTTGATATAACATTAATACCTTATGTAAATTATGTTGTTCATATATAAATTTAAGGAAAATACTAAATGGATTGGAGAGTTATGTAATGGAAAAACAAATTAAACTTTTTTTAGAGTTTCTTGAGAATGATAAAAAATTATCATCAAACACATTACAATCTTACAAAAGAGATATTACACAATATCAAGAATACATAGATAAAAATGGTTTAAATTATTTAAAAATAGATAATGAGGATATTGATAAATATTTCGATACATTAAAATCTTTAAACAAAAAAACATCAACAATATCTAGAAATTTAGCTACAATAAGATCTTTTTATCAATTCTTATTAAGAACTAAAAAAATTAAAAAGGATCCTACAATTGGAGTTCAATCACCAAAAGTAGAGAAAAAAGTTCCTAGTATTTTAACTTCTAAAGAAGTAGAATTATTATTAGAACAACCAAAAAATATAGATTTAAAAGGAATTAGAGATAAAGCAATGTTAGAGTTTGCTTATGCTACAGGAATGAGAGTTACTGAAATTATTTCTTTAAATATTACAGATGTAAATGTAGAACAAAGTTATGTTGTATGTAATACTGGTTCAAAGAAAAGAAATATTCCTTTAGGATCATTATCTCTAAAAGCTTTAAAAGATTACATAGAAAAAGCTAGACCAATCTTAATTAAAGATGATAATGTAGACGCTTTGTTTGTAAATATAAATGGAAAAAGATTAACAAGACAAGGATTCTGGAAAATTGTTAAATTCTATAAAGAACAAGCGAACATAACAAAAGAAATAACACCTCACGTGTTAAGACATTCTTTTGCAACACATCTATTACAAAATGGAGCTGATTTAAAAGCTATCCAAACAATGCTTGGACATTCGGATATATCTTCAACACAAGTATATATGCAATTCCAAAATGAAAATTTAAAAGATATTTATAAAAAAGCTCATCCAAGAGCATAAATTTAGATAATTTGTTTTTAGTGGTAATGATAACATTACCACTTTTTTTATATAATTGTTATAGACCACAAAGAATTGAATCGGGTGAATTTAAAGAGAGGATAAGAGCATTTATGGGAAAATAAAAAGAGGCTTAAAGCCTCTTTTTATTTTGCAAGTTCATATATTGCATCTGCATAAATTTTTGTAGCTAAATTTAGATCATCTAATTTAATATATTCATCAACTTGATGGCATAAATCTGGATTACCTGGCATGTTTGCACCATATGAAATGAAATTTTCAAATGCTCTTGCGTAAGTTCCACCGCCAATTGCAATAGGTTCTACGTCTAATCCTGTTTTGTTTTTAAAAACGTTTAATAAAGTAGTTACTAAAAAACTATCTTTTTGAACGTATAAAGGATCTTGATGCGATAATCTATTTACTTCAATACCGTCGTAAATAGATAGATATTTATTTTGCATTTCATCTAGAGAAAATGTTACAGGAACTCTTAAATTAATTTGAAAAATTAATTTATTATCAATATAATTTATTGCTGCAACGTTGGATGTAAGAATACCAGATTCATCTTCTAATGTATTTTTTGATATGAATTTTGGAGATTGAATATCAAAAAATCCTATCTCATAAATTTTGCTTAAATAGTCAGAATTGAATTCAAAATTATTAATTAAAAATTCAACTAATATTTTTATAGCATTAATACCAAGATGAGGACGAGCAGCATGAGAGGCTTTTCCAAAACACTCTATTTGAAGTGTAGAGTTATCGATGATTGTTGTTTTTGTATTTTCTGTATTAAGATTTGAGAATCCATCTAAAGAAAGATGAGTATTTTCTTTTAGTTTTAAAGTAATTGATGCATATTTTGGAACAACATTAATAGCATTATTGTTAGTATCAACTTTTATAATTTCAAAATCCTTAAATTCGAAATTATTTTTTAATTCTAAAGATAAAATTCCTTTCTCAGCAAATATTGCAGGAAAGTTAGAATCTGGACTAAAGCCGATAGAAGGCCATTCTTCATGTTTTTTATAATATTCGATACATTTCCAACCTTTTTCTTCGTTTAATCCTACAATTAATCTAACTCTCTTTGAAACTTGGCAAGCATCTTTTACAGCTTTCATAGCATAAAGTGCCGATACAACAGGTCCTTTGTCATCAATAGTTCCTCTGCCATAAAGTTTTCCTTCTCTAATTGTAGGAGAAAATGGAGGAGTAGTCCATCCATCGTTTTCTAAAGCAGGGACAACATCTAAATGGCCAATAATTCCAACTAATTCTTCACCTTCGCCAAATTCTATGTAACCGCAATAATTATCTATATTTTTTGTTCTAAATCCCATAGAATTTCCAAGCGCTAAAATATAATTTAATGCGTTAGTACAATGTTCTCCAAAAGGAAGGGATGGATTGTCAGTTGTAGTAGTAACACTAGGAATTTTTATTAGTTCGGATAGTGTATAAATAATTTCAGATTGTTTTTCATCAATAAATTTGTCAAACATAAAATCTCCTTTCAAATAAATTGTTTTATAATATATATTTTTTGTATTATACACTAAAATATGATAAAAATTAAATATTGTTATCAAAATGATATATAAAAAACTTGAATTAATTTAAAATTATGTATAAAATAATACCGATAAACAAAAGTTAAAAGTATTAGGAGGAATAAAAAATGAGAAGTGAAAAAGGAATAACATTAGTTGCTTTAATAGGAATTATGGTTCTATTAGTTGTTTTAGCAGGAATTTCTATTTCATTAGTTGTAACAGATGGAAATAGTGAACAACCAATTAATCAACCAAATGATTCTGTAGTTACACCAGTTGAAGACGCTGAAGATGAAGTAGTAGATACTGTAGACAATACTGTTGAGAGTGACGTAGAAGAAGCTGAAAATAATACAGTTGTTACAAATGAAGTAGAAGATGTAAAAAAAGTAGACAATACAGTTGTAACAAATGAAGTTGAAGAATAATATAAATAAAGACAAAAGATAAAGTGAATTTTGCTGATTCTAATAATGATTCTGCTAAATTCACTTTTGTATTTTTAAAAAATATATAAAAATTATAGGTTAAATAAAACGAGGATGTTAAATATGATTAATATTAATATAGTTTGTGTCGGTAAATTAAAAGAAGAATATTTAAAAGAAGCGGTAGAGGAATATTCAAAAAGACTTTCTAAATATTGCAATTTAAATATTATTGAAATACCAGATGAAAAATTACCGGGAAAAATAAATGATAGTATAATTGATGATGTAAAAAGTAAAGAAGGTAATAAGATTTTAAATGCTATAAAAAAAGATTCGTATGTTATCCCGTTAGATTTAAACGGGAAACAGTATACATCAGAAGAATTTTCTGATAAAATTGAAAATATTGCTGTTAGAGGTTTTAGTACTATAACATTTATTATTGGTGGAACATTAGGAATAATGAATGAAATTTTAAATAAATCTAATGAATTAATTTGTTTTTCAAAAATGACATTTCCACATCAATTAATAAGAGTGTTTTTATTAGAACAACTTTTTAGAGCATTTAAAATTTCAAATAATGAAACTTATCATTGGTAAAAGGAGATTTATGGACGGAATAATTATTATAGACAAATCAGAAGGATTTACTTCTCAAGATGTTGTATCAAAAGTTAAAAAAATATTAAATATAAAAAAAGCAGGGCACGCAGGAACTTTAGATCCAATGGCTACAGGAGTATTGCCAATAATGCTTGGCAGTTATACAAAATTTTCTAAATATTTAATTGAACATGATAAGATATATGCGGCAACAATTAAATTAGGAAAGAAGACATCAACTGGTGATATTGAAGGTGAAGTAATAGAAGAAAAAGAAGTAAAAAAATATAGCACATCAGAATTAAATGAAATTGTTAGAAGTTTTATAGGAAAGCAAGAACAAAAACCGCCTATGTATTCAGCTGTAAAAGTAGGAGGAAAAAAACTTTATGAATATGCTAGAGAAGGTATCGAAGTCGATGTAAAGCCTAGAGAAATAGAAATTTATGATATCGAATTTGATTCATATAATGAAGAAACTCAAGAACTAAAATTTATAGTTAGTTGTTCAAAAGGTACATACATCAGAGTTCTATGCGAACAAATTGCTGAAAAAATAGGGACAGTAGGGCATATGTCTTATTTAAGAAGAGTTAAGGTTGATAACTTTGATTTAGACAAAGCGGTAAGTTTAGCTGAACTAGAAAAGGTAAAAAATGATAGTCTATTTTTAAACGCTAATATATTAACTATTTCGGATGTATTTCACAAATGGGAGAATATAAAATTATTTCCAAAAAAATTAGAATTATTTTTAAATGGTGTGAAATTAAATTGCGACAAAACTGATGGAATATACCTTATTTCTAATGAATTTGACGAAGTTTTAGGAACTGGTATTATTAAGGATAATTTATTAAAAAGAGATGTTATAATATAAAAGTTAAATGTATAAATAATCAGTTACTAATTGATTGTTTATACATTTTTGTTTATTTAAAAGATAATTTATAATATTTATGTATTAGTATTTACAAATAAGTATATTTTTTGATAAAATAAGAAAAATCAAAAAAAGGAGTATAAATATGAAACATCTAATTGATATTAAAGATTTATCAGTAGAAGAAATTGATAGAATGATCGAGGTAGCTAAAGATATCATTGCTAATAAAGAGAAATATTCTCATAAATGCGATGGTAAAATATTAGCTACTTTATTTTTTGAGCCAAGTACAAGAACAAGATTAAGTTTTGAATCAGCAATGCTTAATTTAGGAGGAAATGTTTTAGGTTTTTCAGAGGCATCTTCAAGTTCTGTTTCAAAGGGTGAAACAGTTGCAGATACAACTAGAGTTGTTGGAGTATATAGTGATATTATCGCTATGAGACACCCAAAAGAAGGGGCACCACTTGTTGCATCAGAAAAATCGACAGTTCCAATTATAAATGCGGGAGATGGTGGACACAATCATCCAACACAAACATTAACTGACCTTTTAACTATAAAATGTGAAAAAGGAAGGTTAGATAATTTGACAATAGGGCTTTGCGGAGATTTAAAATTTGGAAGAACAGTTCACTCATTAATAACAGCAATGTCTAGATATAAAAATATAAAATTTGTATTAATATCACCAAAAGAATTAGAAATTCCTGAGTATGTAAAAAAAGATGTGTTAGAAAAAAATAACATAGAATATGTTGAAACAAAAGATATTGAAGAATATATGGATAAACTAGACGTACTTTATATGACTAGAGTTCAAAAAGAAAGATTCTTTAATGAAGAAGATTATATTCGTTTGAAAGATTATTATATTTTAAATAAAGAGAAATTAGAAAAGGCAAAACAAGATTTATGTATAATGCATCCATTACCAAGAGTAAATGAGATTTCAACTGATGTTGATGAAGATCCAAGAGCTTGTTATTTCAAGCAAGCAGAATATGGAAAATTCATAAGAATGGCTTTAATCTTAAAATTATTGGAGGTAGAATAATGAATATAGATAGTATAAAAAACGGATATGTAATAGATCATATTCAAGCTGGAAATGCAATGAAAATATACAATTTGTTGAATTTAAATGAATTAGATTGCCAAGTAGCAATAATAACAAATGCTAAAAGTAAGAAAACAGGAAGAAAAGATATTATAAAAATAGATAGAGATATAGAAATTGATTTGGATAAATTAGGGTTTATAGATCCAAATGTTACCGTAAATATTGTTAAAGATGATACAATTGTTGAAAAAAGAAAATTGACACTTCCAGAAAAAATTGTTAATGTTGCAAAATGTCAAAATCCAAGATGTATAACTTCTATAGAAAAATCATTAGATCAAGTATTTAATCTAACAGATAGAGAAAATCAGGTTTATAGATGTAAATATTGTGAGATGAGTTTAAAGAAAAGATAAAATAAATATTAAAGAAAGTAGATAAAATTCTACTTTCTTTTTTTGTAAATTGTTTGCAGAAAAAGTATTTTATGATATACTAACAATGACTTTTTAATGTGAGATAAAAGGAGAATAGAATGTATAAAAGAACAGAAACAAGACCAATTTACGTTGGTGGAATACAAATTGGTGGACAAAATAAATGTGTTATTCAATCAATGTGTAATACAAAAACAAAAGATGTAGAAAAAACAGTAGAACAGATATTAGCTTTAGAAAAAGTAGGGTGTGAAATAATAAGAGTTGCATGTTTAGATATCGAAGATGCAAAAGCAATAAAACAAATAAAAGAAAGAATTCATATACCAATAGTTTCAGATATTCATTTTGATTATCAAATCGCTTTGGCTGCAATAGAAGCAGGAGTGGATAAAGTAAGAATAAATCCAGGAAATATTGGAGATGAAGAAAAAACAAGAGCTGTAGTTGAAGCGTGTAAAGCAAAAAATATTCCAATAAGAATTGGGATTAATGCTGGCTCGTTGGAAAAAGAATTTTTAGATAAATATGGAAAACCATGCAGTGATGCTATGATTGAAAGTGCTAAACGTCATGTTGAAATACTAGAAAAATTAGATTTTTATGATATAGCTATTTCATTAAAAGCATCAAATTTAGATATGTGTGTTGAAGCTTATGAAAAAGCAGCAGAAGTTTTTCCTTATCCACTTCATTTAGGAATAACTGAAGCGGGAACAACGTTTAGTGGAACTATAAAATCAAGTATCGGACTTGGAGTAATGTTAAGAGAAGGAATTGGAGATACAATAAGAGTATCTTTGTCTGATGATCCAATAGAAGAGATTCCTGTATGTAAAGAAATATTAAAAAATTGCAATCTTTTTAACAATAGTCCAAAACTTGTATCTTGTCCAACTTGTGGAAGAATTCAATATGATTTGATTCCTATTGCAAAAGAAATGGAAAAATTCTTACAGTCTTTAGAGGCAGATATAACAGTTGCAATTATGGGATGTGCCGTAAATGGACCAGGAGAAGCAAGAGAAGCCGATATTGGTATCGCTGGAGGGATAAACGAAGGACTACTTTTCAAAAAAGGAGAGATAGTAAAGAAGATTCCACAAGATAAAATTGTTGAAACTCTAAAAACAGAAATTTTAGAAATGATAAAAAAATAATTTAAAAAATACATAATTGATAAATAGTAGGAGGCTTTTATGATTGAAAAAGCAAAAGAGTATATAAAAAAAGATTGGAAATATATATTGATAACAATACTTTTTATGATATTAACAACAATGATTGTTACAGTCAATTGTAGTCCAGGAAATGATTTTGTTAATATAAATGGACCATTTGATAGTTTATATGTAACAATATCATATATTTTAATTTTTATTTTGGGTGGAATAGGTGCATTTATTATAAGAAATGCAGATAAAGAAGATGTTAAATTAGAAAAATTGTATTTATGGATTGCAATTCCTATTGGTTTGGTAATGTGCTTTAATACACCACTAGGAAGAATTCCAGATGAAGATGACCATGCTAAAAAAGCTATGGCAATTGCTCAAGGAAATTTTTTCTCTGTAGCAGATGAAGATGGTAATGCTACAGATATGATAAATTCAAAAGTAAATGAATTAGTAAGTAGAACTACAGATTCATATGAAATGGCTTGGGAAAAAATGAATCTTGCAGAAACAGAAGAAAATATAAAAATGAAATATAATACAATGGCTTTATATGCACCAGTTTGTCATGCTCCTCAAGCTTTAGGAATTTTTCTGACAAGAATATTTGGAGCTGGAATAACAATACAATGTTATGCTGGAAGATTGTTTAACTTTGCTGTTGCGTTAGCATTAATATATAATGCAATAAAATTAATGCCTTTTAAAAAATATTTACTAATGTATTTAATGCTTTTACCAGTTACGTTTAATGTACTTCCTACGTTATCATCAGATGCTTTGACAGTAGCAATGGCCTCTTTCTATATCGCATATATATTACATTTGAAATATAATGAAAACATAGAGGCATTAAGTTTAAAAACAAAAACCACATTGGTAATAAGTACAATTATTATATCACTTTGCAAAATAGTGTATGTACCGCTTTGTTTATTACTATTCTTAATACCAAAAGAAAAATTTACTTCATTAAAAAAGAAGAATGTATTTGTAATAATTACAATAATTGTAGCTGCAATATTAAACTTAATTTGGTTAGCATATTGTTCTAGATTTTTAATTGAATTTAATGGTGGAGTTAATTCTAAAGAACAAGTAATCTTTATATTAACTCATCCGATACATTATGCTATTATTATGTTTAGAACAATTAATTTCCATTTTAATATATATTATGCGGGACTTTCGGGAGATGCCTTAGGTACATATTGTGTTAAAGCTTCAGAAATATTTATATATGCAGCAATAGTTATTACTTCTATGCTTTTTATTGCAAACAAAGAAGAAAAAGAAAAAGTAAAAATTGATTGGATAACAAGATTAATTTGCACAGGTGTTTTTGCAAGTATTGCTGTACTTATTTATACAAGTTTGTATGTACAATGGACACCATTAAAAAGTACATTTATAAATGGTGTACAACCAAGATACTTTTTACCAATACTAATTTTAGTGGCTGTAATAATTGATAATAATAAAATTGTTATAAAAGATAAACTAAATAGATTTTTATTAACATTTTTGTTATTCTTTAATATAAACGTAGCAACAGCTACAATTTATACATATTATTTTGGAATGCTAATTGATGCATATCTAAAATAGGAAATGGAGAAAAAATGAATTATCCAGAAAATTTAAAAGTTGGAGACACTATAGGAATTTGTGCACCATCTGCTGGAATTGTAAAACCTGAAAAAATAGAAAAACTAGATTTAGCAATAAATGCTTTGAAAAATATGGGATTCAAGGTAATTGAAACAGCAAGTGTTAGAAAAGAAGAAAATGGAAGAAGTGCTTCTGCAGAAATTAGAGCAAAAGAATTTATGGAACTTCTAGAAAATGAAGAGGTAAAATTAATAATTTTTGCAACAGGAGGAGACTTTTTATGTGAGATGTTAGATTATTTAGATTTTGATAAAATAAAAAATCTAAAATCTAAATGGTTACAAGGTTATTCTGATATAACAGGAATTGGATATTTGTTTAATACAATTTTGGATATTCCAACAATGTATTTTCAAACAATTAAAGATTACGCAATGAAACCATTGCATAAAAGTTTAACTGATTGTTTAGAAATTGAAAAGGGGAATGAAATAATACAAGAATCTTTTGAAATGTATGAAAAAGAATGGGATTTAGATAATACGGATCCAGAAGCCCCTTATAATTTGAACGAAAAAGTTGAATGGAAAAATGTGCTAGGCGGAGAAGAAATTGTTATGCAAGGAAGAAGTGTTGGAGGATGTTTGGATTGCATAAAATCATATATAGGCACTAAATATGATAAGATTACTGAATATTTAGAACGACACAAGGAAGAAGGAATCGTTTGGTTTTTAGAAGTTTTTGAAATGAATACAGCAGAACTTCAAAGAACTTTATGGCAAATGAAATCAAATGGATATTTTAAATATTGTAAAGGAATAATATTTGGAAGACCGCTATTTATTAGAGAAGACTATGAAACAAGCTTTAACGACGCTGTAAGAATTGCATTAGAAGATTTGAATGTACCAGTAATCTGTGATTCTGATATAGGACATGTTTCTCCGCAACTTGCAATTGTAAATGGAGCTATTTTAAAAATAATTTCTAAAAACGGAAAAGGAATTGTTGAAACAAAATTACAATAATATAAATAAAAGAGGTAACTTATGAAAGCAAAAGAATCTTTGGCGAATATCGCTGATATGGAAAAAAATGAACAACAAAAAGTAAAAACAAAAAGAGATTCATCAATTGAATTAATAAGAATTGTTGCTTGTATGATTGTTGTATTGCTACACTTATCTTTAAATGTATTTGATGAACATCATGCACAAGTGGACTGGAGTAGATTATTTGAGAAATGTTTTTTATCAGATGGTGTACCGTTATTCTATTTGATTATAGGATTTTTCTTAACAAATGGTCGTAGTTATAAAAAAATATGGAAAAGTACATTAAAAAAAGTTGTAATTCCAGTTTTAATATTTATTTTATTTGCACAAGTGTTTTTTATGTTTATATTAAATAAACAACCAATTGAATGGTGTTTAAAAAATGCTTTTATAAATTTAAATTTACAAGGAATAACTAGAACAATATTAACAGGGGATGTTACTCATATAAATAGTCTTTGCGCACATCTTTGGTATATTGTTTCATATTTAAAAATAACTCTTTGGATACCGGTATTGTGGCTTTTATGTAAGGAAGATGATAATTCAAAGTTGGCTAGAAGAATGATAATTGGTTTTGGAATATTAGCTACTATAATTAGAGACATACAAAGATTTTGGGTTTTACCAATCGGAAGAATTAACGAATTCTTTATGATGGATTTGGATGTTTTATATGTTTTATTAGGATATGAACTTTTTGTACATAAAGATAAAATAAAAAACAACAAAAAACTTTGCATATTATCTGGATTAGCTATTGTAGTAACTAATATAATTAGATATAAAATAGAAATGAACTATATGGTTTTAAATAATTTCTTTGAAATAACAGGAAGAGAAACATTTGCTGATTGGAGACATACATCATTAAGTTTTATAACAGCAATTTCACTATTTATGTTTTTCTATTCATTTGAAATAAAAGGAGAAAGATTAGGTAAAATAATTAATTGGATTGCAGATAAAACTTTTGGAATTTACTTAATACATTATTTATTGCTTGCAAAAATCGATTTATATAAGTTTGATGCGATAGGAAACTTTGTTTATGAAATTATATATTTAGTTCTAGGTCTTATCGTTATATTTACAAGTTCACTTTTAATTACATGCTTATTAAAAGGATTGAAAAAAGGAATTACTTTAACTTGGAATAAACTAATTAATTTGAGGAAAAAAGCTCAAGAATAATATTGAAAGAAATTAAAAAAATATGTATCTTTTTTTGAAAAGATATGATAAAATACGAATATTAAAAATAGGAGGGTCTAAAATATGGAATTAAAAAGATGTGCTCGTTGTGGTAAATTTTATGCTTCAGACGTAGAAGTTTGCCAAGATTGTGAGAAAAAAGATTTTGCAGATTTAAGTAAATTAAAAGGATTTTTTGCTGATTATTACGTTTCAGGAGTTTCAAAAACTGAAATATCAGCTCAAACAGGAATTAGTGCGAGAAATTTAAATCGATATTTAGGCTATGAAGAATTTAGTGGTATTTATATAACAGAAGATGCAACTGGTATTAACAATGAAATATCAGAAGGAAAGATTAGCTTATAATATTGGAGGGATTTTGATGACAGACATAATAACAGAACTTCAAAAAAGAGGTTACATTGAACAATTAACACACGAAAATGAAATGAGAGAATTATTTCAAAAAGAAAGTGTTAGATTTTATATAGGTATAGATCCAACTGCTAACAGTATGCACATTGGTCACTTTGTAGCATTAATGGTAGCGGCAAGACTTCAAAAAGCAGGACACAAACCAATTATATTAATGGGTGGTGGAACGGCAGCTATTGGAGATCCTTCAGGAAGAACAGATATGAGACAAATGCTAACTCGTGAACAATTAGATAGCAATGTTGAAGCAATAAAAAAACAAGCAGAAAGATTTGTTTCTTTTGAAGGTGAAAATGCAGCTATAATAGTAAACAACGCAGATTGGTTACTTGATTTAAATTATATTGAATTTATGAGAGAAATAGGAAGTAAATTTACAATAAGTAGAATGCTTGCTCAAGAATGTTATAAAACAAGATTAGAAACAGGATTAACATTTTTTGAAATGGGTTATTTATTACTTCAAAGTTATGACTTCTTATATTTACATGATAAATATAATTGTAAAATGCAAATTGGTGGAAATGATCAATGGTCAAATATAATAGGTGGTGTTGAATTAATAAGAAAAATAGGAACTGAAGATTCTTATGGTTTAACATTTAAATTATTAACAACAGCTGAAGGTAAGAAAATGGGAAAAACAGCTAAAGGTGCTTTATGGTTAAACCCTGAAAAAACTTCTCCATATGAATTCTATCAATACTGGAGAAATATTGGAGATACAGAAGTAAGAAAAGTATTAACATTACTTACATTCTTACCAGATGATGAAATAGAAAGATTATCGTCACTTAAAGATCAAGAAATTAATGAAGCAAAAAAAGTTGCTGCGTATGAAATAACAAAATTAATTCATGGTGAAGAAGAAGCAATTAAATGTAGAGAAGCAGCGGAAGCTTTATTTGGTAACGGTGGTAATTTAGATAATATGCCAACAACTAAGTTAGAAGATATAAATATTTCTATATTAGATGCTTTAGTTCAAACAGGTATTGCTCCTTCAAAAGGACAAGCTAAAACTTTAATTGCTCAAGGTGGAATTACTTTAAATGATAATAAAGTAGATGATATTACATACAAATTAAGTGAAGAAGATTTTAAAGATGGATATGCAATTTTAAGAAAAGGTAAAAAAGTATATCATAAGTTAGAAAAATAAATGATAAAAAAGTTGTACATAAACAAAATTGCGGTAAGCATTAAAGCTTACCGCTTTTTGTTTTTTTAATTCTTGAAAATGTTATGTAAATGTGGTATAATTTTTGGCGGTACATTTTATTTTGAAGGTTATTATAGGTAGATAATATCTATTGTTTCTAATCTTCAAATTAGCACTAATACAACAAGGGAGGTTTTCTTATGAATGTACTTGAAACTATGTATCAACTCAAACATTTACGGGAAGTAAAACACACAACTTTGAATCCCAAAGGACCTGGAGTTGTCAGGATTCATCTGATCCCACCAAGATTTGGGAAAATGAAATTTCCAAGTGCAGTCATTTTGAATGGCAAAGATATTTTGCCACTCAATCCGGCTTGGACTAATATGCTTTCGGAGTTTATTGATCAAATCAATATGAGAAGCGGAAAAAGTTTGACCGAGATTGATTTTAGAGAAATCAAGATGGCCACAATTCGAAAGATGAATAAAATTTACTTTCGAACTCAACGCGAAACCCTAAGACAAGATTTGGAACATATTTTTGGAGTGATTTTGGATGTTGCATATGGAAGAACTCCTAACGCAGTGATTCCTCACATGAGTATTGGAGAATATGCCGAAGCTATGAATGCTCCGCACAGAATGGATCTTATGATTAGTAGTATGACAAAAAATGGATGCTGGCATTGCAACCAGAAATGTACAAATTGTTATGCTGCCGGTCAACCGCAAGCAGATGTTGAAGAACTTTCGACAGATGAGTGGAAGAAAATCATTGATAAATGTAGAAAATCATTTATTCCTCAGCTCACCTTTACTGGTGGTGAGCCTACTTTAAGAAATGACTTGGTAGAGCTGGTGGAATATTCTCAATGGTTCGTTACAAGACTCAATACAAATGGTATTTTGCTGTCAGAGGAACTGTGTGAACAGCTTTATGAAGCAAGCCTTGATAGTGTGCAGATTACACTTTATTCTTCTGACAAAAAAGAACATGAAATCTTAACAGGAGCACATGCTTTTGATAAGACGGTTCAAGGTATAAAGAACGCTTTGAAAGCAGGTTTGAATGTAAGTATCAACACTCCGCTTTGTCGAATCAACAAAGATTATGTCAAAACTCTGCAGTTTTTGAAAGAGATTGGAATCAGATATGTATCTTGTTCTGGTATTATTTATACCGGAAATGCAAGAAACGAAGAGGCCAAGAAAAATCAAATGACTTCAGAGGAACTCTATGATGTCTTGAAAAAGGCAAAAGAATTTTGTGATGCAAACGACATAGAAATGTCCTTTACATCTCCTGGACAAGTTTCGGAAGATGATTTGAGAAATATTGGTCTGCAAGTCCCTACATGTGGTGCTTGTATGAGTAATATGGCGATTGCTCCAAATGGCGATGTCGTGCCTTGCCAAAGCTGGTTGGATGTAAATGCATATTTGGGAAATATGCTTACGGATTCCTGGAAGAGAATTTGGAACGCACCTCTTGCAATGAGCACAAGAAAGTTTGCAGCAAAAGTAGATCCTATTTGTCCATTGAGACAAGGCTTCTAATGGAGGATTGACATTATGGAAAAAAGATTCGATATTAAAAGAACATTGCTGGCACTAATCCTCTTGGTAATGTTTCTGTGCCATCCGATGGATGTTTTAGCAGTAGAAAAACCGTTAGATGAAATTCAAAATTATGTGATTCAAGTTGATATGAGACAAGATGGAACAATGGATATCGTGTATCATATCGAGTGGAAAGTTTTAGATGATGATTCTGAAGGTCCACTTTCCTGGGTTAAGATAGGTATCCCTAATAAGAATGTTGATGAATTGACTCCTTTAACAGACAATATTGAAAAGATGAAGTTTGAAAAGGATTCTGGTCAAGTCCATGCATATATATATTTCGATAAGAAATATTATGAAAATGAGACTGTTATTTTTGGATTTTCTATTCATCAGAGCAATATGTATGTAATTGATAAAGCTGATAATATGCTTAGATATTCTTTTACAGCAGGTTGGTTTGATGAAATCGAGGTCAAGAATATTACGATCAAATGGAACGAAAAGAATGTCTTGAAATCGACAGCTACCGATAGAACTGATGATGGTTATTTAGTTTGGACAGACAGCCTTACTTTTGGTGAAAAATTAAATGCATCTGTATACTATAATTTGGATGTGTTTGATGCAACAGAAGACGGTCAGTACAAAGAAGATAGTGGTATCGGAGCATTTGGGGTTATACTTATTATTCTTCTGGTCATTTTTGTTATTTTCATAATAATTGCAATCATCGATGATGATTATAGCGGTGGTAGTGGATTTGGTGGTTCCAGAACTTACATTTACAGTGGAGGCAGAAGCAGTTGTGCATGTGCTAGTAGTTGCGCGTGTGCATGTGCATGTGCTGGTGGTGGAAGAGCTGGATGTTCAAAAAAAGACTTTTATAGCACCAATATTGATTCTGATACATTGCAAAAAGTATTAAAAGAAAAAGTATAAACTGAATATTGTATTAACCGAAAAGTGCAGGGAAAATTCCCTGCACTTTTTGGTTGAAAAATATATGATAAATTGATAAAATAAGGTATACAAATTAACTGAAAAGGAATTTTTAAATTATGAGTAAAAAAATAATATGCGGAATTATACTATCAATTTTAATTGTAATAATAGGATTAACTTTTGGAATAAGTTCAATAGTTAAATTTGTTAGAATGCAAGCAATAATCGCAGATGTAAAAAATGATGTCTTAAAAGAAAATTATTATTTAAAAATAGATGCAACATACAAAGGAAAAACAAGTACAACAGAAACTTTTTATAGAGATGGGACAGGGAAATTAAAGGCTGAAAATGGATTATATACATGGACTGATGGTGAAAAAGCATACTTGGTAGATGAGAGTTTAAAACAAGTAGAAGAATTAGATTATGAAAAAGATTTACAATTGTTAGTGACTAATATAAGACTTGCAAGTTTATATCCAACAATTTCTAATAATGTCTTTGAAAGATTCTTCATAATGGGTAATATGGAAAATAAAATAAAAACAATAGAAGAAGATGGAAAAGAATACACATATATTGAAATAAAAAATAAAAATTATATAAAATCATATTGGATTGATAAGAATACTAATATATTAGCAAAATCGAAATTAGAATTGACTAATGGAGATATATATGAATATAAATATATTATAAAATATCATTCAACAAAATCGTCAGATATAGCATTACCTGATCTGAAAGAATATACACCTATAGAACATATAACTAAGGAAACAAATGAAAATGATTCTAAAAATGCAGGTGAAGCAGAAATAAAAAATGAAATATCTAAATAAGTAAAAAAAGAGTTCGCTTCAAAAAAATGAAGAGAACTCTTTTTTATTAAAATTTTCCGTTAGTATAATTTTTTCCTTCAAATCTATTTCTTGATTTTACAGTATCTATAACTTCTTGAATTTCATCTAAATTTTCGTCTAGTATATCTATACGAACAGAATCACAAATTATGTCATCATATTTAACGGATAGTGTTTTACTATTATATATAGTTGTTAATGTAGATGTGTTATCAGGAACTATTCTAAATTTGAAATCCATTCTATCTTTTAGATAGAATAAAGAATCGCTCATGCAAGGTTTAGTGCATTCTTTGTAACATTTATTAGATTTTCCAAGATAACAATAACTATTTGTCATAACAGGTAGTTTTCCATAAACAATAACTTCTTGTGCTAAATTTGCATTTTTATTTAAACAATTAATTTCATCTTTTTCTAATTCAGCAGAAGAAGTAAATTTTGAAAAATTAAGGTTTGCTAAATTTTGAGCAGATATGTTACTATAAGTGTTTAAATTAAAGTTAGCGATTAAATCTAAATTAAACTTAGAAACCGATTCTAATTGAGAAATATGTGAAACTACAAATCCTTTTATGTCGAATTTAGAAAGTATTTTTTCGAAATTAATTGTATTTTCTTTTTGGTCTTTTAAAACATGAGGCATATAAATATATGTATTAAATGTACTTGTCAATGTATTTAAAATTGTTTCAAATTTCGGATTAACAAAGTAATTTAGTGGAATATATAGTTTATCTATACCGGTTAATGTATTATATGCAAAATTTGGATTTAGTATGTTTAGTAATAAAGATATAGGTCTATAATTTCCATTCACAACTTCGTAGTTACTATCTAAAATTGAAGGTAGTGAGATAGTAGATGTATTTAATTGGTGAGTGTATTTTTCTAAAACTAAAGTTTCTAATTTTTCCAAAGCTGTTCTTCTTAAATCATTTAAAATACTCATTTGAACGAATAAGTTGTTATCTAATATAACGATAATGTTTTTGAATTCAAATTCTGTATTTCCAGTTTTTGAAAGTTGTTCTATAATTTTTTCTTTTTCGATTGGTCTATTTAAAGCAATAGAAGGTACTGTATCAATCGAAATGTATGCTTCTAAATCTTTGTAAAATTTTTCGTCAGACCAAATTTTAAATGAAATAGGAGTATTTTCCTTTAAAATAATTTCTCCATTTAGTTTTACTTTTCTAAAATTTTTATCTTCTTTAAAAGTAGGTGCTATAACTTTATTTAGTTTTGCTGTTTCTATTCTATAAATTTTACTGCCTACAGAAATTTTTCCTTTCATTCTTCCAATCTTTACAATTTTACCTTTATCTAAAGATTCGAAATTTTTGTTATCTATCATTAATTCCGAAACTGTATAGCTTTCGTTATTTATAGAAATTCTATCGCCAACAGATAATGTGTTTTCAAGCTTTAATTTTAAATGACCTTTATTTTCGTTTATATGATTAACAGTACCAACATAAATTCCCATATTATTAGGTTTGTCTTTAAATATTAATTCTTTATTTGGGGTAGGTTTAAAATGTCCTGTTGAAAAGCCACCTCTATTAAATACTTGAGTAATTTCTTCTTTATCGGTTAACATTGTTTCGGAATTTTTGATTTCTAAATTTTTTCTAATCATTTCTTTTAAAATAGAATTATCAAGAGTAATATTATTTAAAACTAAATCCATATATTTTCTATAATGTTTTGTAACAACTCCAACATAAGTAGGTGTTTTCATACGACCTTCTATTTTGAAAGAATCAATTCCCATTTTTATTAATTCAGGCAAATATTCAATTCCAAAATTATCTCTTGGACTCATTAAATAACCTTTATCAAGAGATAATGTTGAGCCATTTTTTTCTTCAATTAATTCATATGGAAGTCTACAAGGTTGTGCACAAAGACCTCTATTTCCAGAACGACCTCCAATCATACTTGATAATAGACATTGCCCAGAATAAGAAATACATAAAGCGCCATGAATAAATACTTCAAGCTCAATTTTTGTGTTTTCACGAATATACTTGATTTCGTCTATTGAAAGTTCACGAGACAAAACAACACGACTAAAACCTAATTTTTCAAGTTGTTGAACTCCTTCTAAATTATGGACAGTCATTTGAGTGCTTGCATGCAAAGGTATTTCAGGATAGTGTTTTCTTAGAAAATTTGCTAATCCTAAATCTTGAATAATAATTGCATCAACACCTTGGTTATATGCACTAACAGCAAGATTAACAGCATCATTAAATTCTTCGTTTTTAATTAATGTATTTAAGGCTAAGTGCACAGAAACGTTTCTTAATTTTGCATACTTGATTGCTTCTTTAAGTTCATCTCCAGCAAAATTTGTTGCTTTTGCTCTTGCACTAAAAGAAGAAGCACCAAGATATACTGCATTGGCTCCATTTTGAACAGCAGCTTTTAAACATTCAAAGTCTCCTACAGGAGATAATAGTTCATAATTTTTCATGAGTTTTCCTTTCAATATATATTTGTATAATATTCATATGTTTATTTATTATTTAAAATCAACATATATTATATTACAAAATCCAATAAAAGTAAACAGGTAGAAGATGTTAAGCGAATAGGTTAAACAGTATTTTAATAAAAAGTAAAATTAAGAAAATAATAATATTTATATAGAGTTTACTTTTTTTAAGATTAAATATAAAATATATTTGTTAAAATAGTAAAATGATTCTTGTAAAAAGAGGAGATGAATAAATTTGGGAAAAAGAAGTTTAAGATATGAAAGAAGAAAATTAAATATTACTAAAGTTGTTTTGGCCATACTGTTATTTGGATTGGTTGTAGCGTCAATTGTGTATTTGATAAAATCGATTAATACATTTGATGAAAATGATGTTGCTAAAGAAGAAGATACATCAATTCCAGAAAATATTATACAAGAGGAAGATACAATTATAAATAATATAGAAAAAGTTGCTATTGATTTTGGTGGGCAAATTATCGAAAAACCGAAAAGAGACACATATTTTGTTACAAAAGATGGAGCGAATTATACTATTTATGAAGATGGTGAAATTGTTCAAGGAACTGTAATTCCTTGGGATGGAAATGAAGCCAAACCAGCAGTTGATGAAGCGGGAAATATTAATATATATAGTGCTGCAGAATTAGCTTGGGTAGCAAATAGAGTAATTTCAGGCGAAAAGAATTTTAATGGAGTAACTATAACTTTAAGAAACAATATAGATTTAGGCGGGAGAAAAGGAGATGATGGAACTTGGGAAGGTCCATTATGGAATTCTATTGTTGGATTTTTAGAAGGAGAAGCGAATCAGTTAGGAGAAGTTGCTAAAGAATCGCTAGGAGAAGATACTGATGTTAAAAATGAAAATCTAAAAAGATTTGCTGGTGTATTTAATGGTAACGGATGTTCAATAAGAGGAATGAGAATTGATACTCAAAAAAGATATCAAGGTTTATTTGGATATCAATCAGGAACAATTTCAAATTTAACAATAAAATTTAGTAATGTAAACGCTGGAGAAAGCTCAGGAATTTTAGTTGGATTAAACGAAGGACAAATTAAAAATTGCAAAATAGAAAATTCATCTATATATTCTGAAGAAAAAACAGGTGGATTAGTAGGGATTGCTATGACAAACTCTATAATAGAAGATTGTGAAATAAATGAGTTTTCAAAAGTTTCTGGAAAAAATAATATAGGTGGCTTGATTGGATATATTAATAATAATGTATCAATACAAAATTTAACAAGCAAAGCAATTGTGACTGGTAATAACTATATTGGAGGTATTGCAGGAGTATCTTTTTATGGAACCTCAATGAAAACACTAAGAACTAGTGGTAAGATTGAAGGGGATAATTATGTTGGTGGAATTATAGGATATTCACAAGCTGAAATAGAATCTTCAAAAAATAATGCTTTTATAACAGGTAAAAATTATATTGGCGGAATTGTTGGATTAAACCATGAGATGGGAAATGTTATAAATACTGTAAACGAAGGAAATATTAAAGTAGTTAGCGAGAATGCAGGAGGAATTGTTGGAATAAATAATGGTTCAATTTCAAGTTGTTATAACAAAGGCGAAATTGATTCTACTCAAACAGATAAATTAACTATCGGAGGAATATGTGGTCAAAATCTTTCAGATAGCATTATAAATACTTCATATAATATTGGAAAAATAAAAAATAAAAATTATGCTGGAGGCGTTGTAGGAGCCGATTTTGGTTCAGTAACAAATTGTTTTTGTTTGGATTCTTGTTTAGAAAAGGATACAGAAGATACAGATTATAAAACTACAGAAGAGGAAATGAAAAATAATATAATTTCTAAATTGGGAAATGATTATATAGCAGATGAAGAAAATAAGAATAGTGGTTATCCAATATTAAATTGGCAATAAATTGATTAATACCTTTATTTATATACGATATAATTTGATTGTATATAAAATAAAGGTATTTTTATTTACAAATACAAAGATTAGAATTATTAAAAATAATCAATATAAAATGGCACAGACATAAGCATAGATTGACTTTTAGAAAAAAGGTGGTATAATAAATTCATTATTTTTTATATGGATTTTTAAATTTTAATGAATAGACAAAGGAGAAGCAGACATGAACAATAAAATCATTAAAGTTAGCAATCTTTTCCTTGTTTTAATATGCATAACATCTTTATTGTATATAATTAATCATGTTTGCAACTTAAAGCAAGAAGAACAATATTTTAAACACTTGGCAGAAGGAAAAGAACAAGTTGAAGAAATAGTTCGGAATGAAGAAATAAGGGAAAAGGAAGAAGAATTACAAAATCCAAAACCAGATAAAAATATTGTTGAAAATGAAACTACAGAGGAAATACAGAGCATAATTCTATCCAAGTATGAAAAGTTACATCAACAAAATTCGGATATGGTTGGGTGGATAAAAATTGAAGATACAAATATTAACTACCCTGTCATGCAAACAGAAATAAACGATCCCAATTTTTATATCAACAAAGATTTCGAAAAAAAAGAAAGCGTTTCGGGAACACCCTTTATAGATTCGCGATGTACATTGGAAAGCGAAAATATTATTATTTATTCTCATAATATGAAAAACGGTACAATGTTCGGGGGATTAACCAAATATAAGCAAAAAGAGTATTATGAAAATCATAGAATAATTAGTTTTGACACAATCTATGAAGAAAGAAAATATGAGATTATTGCTGTAGTACTTTCGAAGGTTGTTTATATTAAAAAATCAACTGAAAAAACATTTGAGTTTTATAATTACATCGAACTTGATACCGAAGAAGAATTTAATGAATATGTGGCGGCCCTGAAAAAACAATCTCTATATGAAACAGGAGTGAGCGCGGAATATAATGATAATTTAATCACTTTGGTAACCTGTAATTATCACACTGAAGATGGAAGGTTACTCGTAGTTGCTAAACAAATACAATAGTTTTAAAAAAGAGCATCCTTGTTAGGGTGCTCTTTAATTTTATTTATGCTGTATTTTTGGCTAGTTAAAAAGAATAAGTTAACGTAAGTTGACTTTTTGGAACTAAATGTGGTATAATCTCGGATGCAGTTTATGCATATAAAATTTCATGAGGAGGTAGACACAAAAATGAAAACTAATCGGAGAAAAGGTTTGTCGCTTTTCATAGTGATGTTAATGGTATTTAACATCTTCTTTGGAACGACGACAACAGTATTTGCGGCAGATTCAGAATCGCCGGATAACGATGTAGGCAGTACAATTGTACAAGAAGAAGCATCTTGTGGTAAAGATGCACATACTCATACGGAAAAATGTTATGATGAGAGTATGACGCAACTTGTATGCGAAAAAGAATCGCATGCTCACGAAAATTGTGTAGCAAGTGCGAGTTCGGTATGGAATGGTATTCAAAATTCCGTTGAAGTAAGAAAAGGTGAAAATGGTTATACATTTCTATCAGTATACCCTGCTCGTGCATATGAAATGAGCAATCATATGGTATCAACTGACGGAGGTGCACATAACGATATTCCGCAAACACTCATCATGGTGGAAGCGAATGAAGATTATACCTGGAATGCAGATGGTCTATATTCTTTTGGCGTAAGTAATTATGAAATACTGTATTGTTGTGATGTGGAAACAGGTTACAATGATGGTATCTATTACAAGCGTCTAAACTTGGAAGATAGTGGCTATTATGATGCCGAAGATGCTGCTCATATCCGCGGTATTATAACTAATTCTTATCCTTATGTTTCTATTGAGGAAATGAAGGAGAATCTTTATCAAGAAGGTTTTGAATATGCTTATGATTTGAATCGGGCAGAAATTATTGCTGCGGTACAAGCTGCAATTTGGGCATATGCAAATGAGGATACCAATTATGTGTATAGCCGAACTTTTGATGTGACTTCAAACCCTCAGTGGGGAACAGTTGCTCACGATTATACAAATCAGTTGGATGTATGGTGGGTAACTGGAACACGTAAATTTTCTACTGATAAAATTGTAGAAGAACGACTCAATAAATTAATTGAGCACTTAAAGCAACAGACGGCGGTCTATGCAGATAAAAATCAAATTGTTATTTCTAAACTGGAAGTTGTAGATGCTATTCCTGTTCAAGGAAAAGATGATTTTTACAATGTAGTTATGCAGGTAAAAATGAACAACAGTGGCAGTAGCGAAGCGGATAATTTGCAATTGACTGTTTTCAAAAACGGAGAAGTGTGTGTAGCGAAACCGATAGAACTAGGTGTAGAAGTTTATGATTTGAGCATTGAAGCGAAAAATGGAGATACGATTGAAGCGGTTGTATCTGGAGAACAGATTTTACCTAAAGGCGTATACTTCTATGAACCGGAAGGTGGGCGCGAGATTTCTCAGTGTTTAGTCGGCGTTGCAGAAGGTGCGACAAATGTTTATGAGAAGGAATCGTTTGTATTAGAAATCGAAGATACAATCGATGTCGATCTAGTATTGCAAAAAACAGATGAACAAGGTCGGGAATTAACTGGATCTAAGTTTGAACTATATGTCAGAGGCAATGGTTTGACAGAGGATGATGAAAACTATACAACTGATGAAGTGGAGATGAATGAAGAATCGATAATTTTTGTTGGTTCTTACGAAGTTGATGAAAAAGGTCAATTGACTTTAGAAAATCTGCTTCCAGGATGTTACAGTTTACTTGAAGTTGAAGCACCAGAAGGATATGAAAGGTTAGTATCTGCAATTCAGTTCGAGATTACCGAAAATGGTGATATTATTCTTTACGAAAATACAGAAATCGAAGAATTAGTACACATTGATGAAAATACAATGTGTGTAAAGAATAAAAAAGAACCGGACCCTGATCCTGAACCGGACCCTGATCCTAAACCAGATCCTGATCCTGAACCGGACCCTGATCCTGAACCGGACCCTGATCCTAAACCAGATCCTGATCCTGAACCGGACCCTGATCCTGAACCGGATCCTGATCCTAAACCAGATCCTGATCCTGACCC
>JAZRKN010000008.1:0-1708 GCA_045646345.1 Candidatus Scatovivens sp.
GGTTCTATAATAAATGTTGGGGTGTAAAAACACTCCAACATTATTTTATGGTATAAAAAAATTGCAATTAAATCAAATATACCTTAAAATATTGTTATCGACACAATTGAAAGGGTGATTTAATTGCGTAAAAAGAATATCATTAATTTGTTAGGAATTCAAGAGAAATTAGTAAAAAACATTGAAAGAGGTCAAAAATTTATTAATATTTATGTTGAAACTAAGCCTAAGGAACATATTTGTCCTTGTTGCAAATCTAAAACCAAATATGTTCATGATTATCGCATTCAAAAAATCCAACATATTTCTATCAGTCATGTTACTTCATATATTATTCTAAAAAAACGTAGATATATTTGTCATAATTGTTCTAAACGCTTTTATGAACATTATGACTTCCTACAAAAAAATTTTAGAAAATCTAATTTTGTATTTAATAATGTTGTTGAAGATTTAAAGCAACTAAAAAATATCAAAACTATTGCTAAGGATAACAATATATCTTCTCCAACAGTTGTTAGATATCTGCATTTTGCTACTATATTAGAAGGTAAGTTTAATCTAATACCTTTACCAGAAAAAATCGGTATTGATGAATTTAAAGGCAATGTAAATGGTGTTAAGTATCAATTTCATATATTTGATCTAGATACTCATAAAACAATTGAAATAATTGAATCTAGAACATATGATGCTTTAGAAACTTTCTTTTCTAAATATTCTTCTGAACAAAGAAAGAATGTTAAATTTGTTTCTATGGATTTATACAGACCTTTTAAAAGAATAATTAAGGATAAATTTATCAATGCTACTATTATTGCTGATTGTTTCCATTTTACCAGAGTTGTTTCTAAAGCACTCGATGAATTAAGGCTAAATATATGGAGAAAAACAAAAGGTGAAGAAAAGAAATATTTCAAATATCTAAAACATGCTTTACTTAAAGATATTTCAAAAGCTAATGATAAGGATACTGAAAAGTTGTTATATGCTTTTGATTTATCACCGATTTTAAAGTATGCTTACAAGTTATATCAAGAATTTTTACAAATCAAAAAATTAGATAGTTATGAAGCAAAAGAAAATGCTTTTAAAAAATGGATATATGATGCAGAAGGTTGTACTATACCAGAGCTTGAAAAAACAACTAAAACATTAAGAGAATGGCATAAATATATTTCAAATGCATTTAAATTTAATTTATCTAATGGTCCAACCGAAGGTAAAAACAATTTAATTAAAACATTAAAAAGAATATCTTTTGGTTTTAGAAGATTAGATAATTTTAGAGCAAGAATTTTATTAATGGAATTAAATTAATTACAATTTATACATACTTTTTTCACCAAATATCATTTGGTGCTTTCGTGTTACTCAAAAACAGCAAAATATACTTATTTTAAAGTGTAAAAAATGAAACGGATAAAATCCGTCTCATTTTTTATTGTTCTTTATCTTTTTTAGAATTTACACCCCAACTATTGACAAAGAACCCGTTTCTTTGTTATACAATGTTAATTATATTAATTCAACAACTGCCATTTCAGCACCGTCACCTTTTCTAGCAACTAATTTAGTTATTCTAGTATAACCACCTTTGTTCGCTTCATATTTTGGTGCGATTTCATCAAATAATTTGTCTGTTAAATCAATAGTTTTTCCATTATTGTCTTTTATTTTGTTGATTAATTTAAACATTTTCTTTCTA
>JAZRKN010000009.1:0-89354 GCA_045646345.1 Candidatus Scatovivens sp.
AAGAAGAAGCAATAGATATTGAAGGATACAATAAAGTAGATCCAACAAGTCAAACAATTACAATAAAAGTTAGTGGAAATGTAATAAACTTCTATTATACAAAGAGAACAGATTTAAGTTACACAGTAAATTACTTAGAACAAGGAACAAACAAATCTTTAGCAACTGCGAAAGTTGCAAATGGTCAAGTATTTGGTGCAGAAGTAAAAGAAGAAGCAATAGATATTGAAGGATACAATAAAGTAGATCCAACAAGTCAAACAATTACAATAAAAGTTAGTGGAAATGTAATAAACTTCTACTATACAAAGAGAACTGATTTAAGCTACACAGTAAATTACCTAGAAAAAGGAACAAATATATCATTAGCGGATGCTAAAGTTGTAGATAACCAAGTATTTGGAGCAAGTATAACAGAAACAGCAATAGCTATTACAGGATATAATGCAGTAGATCCAACAAGTCAAACAATCACAATAAAAGTTGAAGAAAATGTAATTAATTTCTATTATGAAAGAGCAATATACAGCTATACTGTAAATTACTTAGAAAAAGGAACAAATACACCATTAAAAGCAGCAAAAGTTGTTGAAGATGTAGTTGTTGGAACAGTCATTACATCAAGTGATGAAGTAATTGAAATTAGCGGTTACACTTATAATAGTGTAGACAAAAATACATTAACAATAACAAGAGTTGAAGCCAATAATGTAATTAATATTTATTATGAAAGAGTAAATGTAAGTTTAACAAAAATGGCTGTAGATGCAAAAGGAAAAGAAGTAACTCCACTTTACAAATATTCAGAAGGAGAAACAGTAAGATATAAATTAACAATAAGAAACAATGGAACAAGCACATTAAATTCTTATACAGTAACAGATACATTACCAAATGAATTAAGATTTGATGGAACTCAACCTGCAGGAACAAGCGTAAATGGAAAAACTTTAACTTGGACAATTACAAACTTAGCTGGAGGAGCAAGTAAATCAATTACAATAGTAACAAAAATAAATAACGATAGTTGGTCTTCGTCTCCACAAGATACATATCATTCAAGAGATGGTGTAATGCTTGCAAATGGAACTGAAAAGACAATAAGACAAAGTGATTATAGAGGAGATACAAAAACAAAATATGATAATGATGAAAATTATATAAATTGTTCATTCTATCTTTACAATTCACAAAATGGAGAGGTACCATTTGAAAATGGATCAACACAATATACTGGTGGCTATACAGCAGTTGGATTTGGTAGAGTATCAGGTATAGCATTTAATTCATCTTTAACATCTATCGAAAATTTAAATAATGTTATAGATACACATAATTTAGTTCAAGATAAAATTGTTTATGCTCCAAACTATAATCCGGGTGATGGAAAAATAGTTTTGTGGTATGTATCTAAAACAATTAGAGGTACAGAAGAAACATTTAATGGAAAAACAGCTTATATTACATATCACGTTGATGGTATAGTTGTTGATTTAAATAATGTTTATGCTGTAACAAATAGAATAACAGGTTCTGATGGAAAAACATCAAATGATATAGTTTTAGTAGTTGATGATTCATCAACATCTACAGGAATAACTTCAAATGATACAGTAAGACCAATTACAACAACTTTAAAAATGGTAAAATCAATGAAACCTACAAATATTATAGAAAATGAAGAGGATAAAACATTAGTAGAAGATTCTTTAGAAAATGAAATTCCAGAGAATACAGTTCCAGAGAATACAGTTCCAGAGAATATAGTTCCAGAGAATAATGTTCCAGAGAATAATGTTCCAGAGAATAATGTTCCAGAGAATACAGTTCCAGAGAATAATGTTCCAGAGAATACAGCTCCAGAGAATAATGTTCCAGAGAATACAGCTCCAGAGAATAATGTTCCAGAGAATACAATTCCAGAGAACAATGTTGTAGAGAATACTATTACAGAAATAATAGGAAATGCTGAAAATACAGTTGTTGAAAATCCTGTTATTGAAGAAGTAATTATTCCTAATACAGAAATAAAAGAATCAGAAGAAAATGCAAATGTTTAATTATTGAATATTTGCAATCCTTATAAAAGTAAAAGCGAAAGATATACTCTTTCGCTTTTATTTTTTATATATGATTAATAATTAAAAATGTAATATTCTTGTTATAGCTAAAAAATATGAAATATGGTAAAGTACAATTAAGGATAAAAGGGATATTAGAAACTAATGAAAAAATACAAATTATTAAATTCTGGAGTTAAAGTAAATAGAGAACTAGAAGAATATGAGAAAACTCATATTTGTCACAGAGTTGCGGATATTTTGAGAAGAAAATATCCTTATTTATCATGGAATTATTTACAGATAATTACTGACTTATATAATACAAAAATGTATGTTGTAAAAGATGAAAATAAAGTTTCTTTAGTTAATTATATTTATCAAGATCAATCAATTTATTTTGCAGAAGAAAAAGATTTAAAAAGAGTGGACGAGAATGTAATACATGAATGCATACATAAATTACAAGATAGAAGAAACAAGCATGGAAGACTTATGCAACTCGGTAATTGCGAGTTTACACTTTCTAAAGTAAAAGGGTTAGCATTTAATGAGGCTGCAAATCAATACATAGTCGCTGAACTTTTAAATAGAAAATATAAAGAAATAAATTTAAATAATATAAAATTGAAATTACCAAAAGATTCATATTATTTAATAACAGCTAATTTAATGAAACAAATTATGATGCTGATTGAAGAAGATGAAATATTAGTTAAAAGCACAATATCTGCTAATAATGATTTTAATTACAAAATGATAGATTATTTTGGAGAAAAAGAATTTTATAATATTAGAGAAAATTTTGATAAAATAGAAAATCTTCAAATAAGAGGAAATGTAAAAGAAGCTGAAGAAATCTATTTTAAAACTCAAAAAATAATTTATCAAAATTATTTTAATAAACAATTAAAATATATAGATTCACTAAGTGAAATAGATGAAATAAAACAAAAATTAGAAAAATATTTTTCTTTTATAGAAACTACAGAACTTCTTAAAGAAGATAATGAAGAATACAAAATTTTTGCAGGAGCTATTTTATTTAAAGAAGAAAGTATAAAAAATAAATATGCATTAGTGGTTGTAAAAAATAATAGTATAAGAAAAATGTTTAATAAATTGAGAGAATTTATAACAGTGGGTAAAAATAGTGAATATTAAAAAAGATTATATTTATATAAATATAATCTTTTTTTTATAAGAAAAATTTTAAAATATATAAAAACACAGTTGTAATTAAAATCTTTAGTGAAATACTAAAAAACTTAACAGCAAAGTTTGAAAACCACATTTTCTTGTAATCATTTTCTAGATTAATTGCTAGACGATTAGCAGAAGGAATTTTAATTTTTTCTTCTTGATTGTTCATTACAAAACCTCCTAATATTAATTAAAGTATAACTTTATAAAATAAGAATATCAATTACAATTTAATTACAATTAGCAATTTTGGGGCAAAATATTAAGTTGAAAAAAATCGAGACTTGTAATATAATGCTTATGGAGATTTTTATCTCTGACTCTAAAAAATAGAGTTTTAAAATAAAAAATGGGATGAAAAAACACACTATGAAAATCTAGTGTGTTTTTTCTATTATATAAAATATGTTACTTTATAAGTAAAATATGAAATTGTTAAAAAGAAGAAATGAAGACACAATCTAAACAAAGGTTGTGCTTTCAGAATGTGCCTCTAAAAAATAAAATAAGAGCCACTATTCATCGGCTCTTAAGAAAATTTTAAAATAAAAAAATGGGTATTAATCATATTGACGACAAGCCTGAATGTAGATTCTTTCCATAAAGGCTTTTAAGACCATATTATAATGCCAGAACAGGGTATGATTCGATAAACTTTTCGATAAAAGTTTGGTGTCAAGAAATTTAGACACTTCGTGATATGAAGTTATTGCTATTCCAGTTAATTTGATTTCATTAAGATCATAAACTGTGCAAAGTGCTTCCATATATTCTTCGCCAAATGCTTTGAATTTTTGTGGATCGTCACTAACTTCAATTATTTTTGAACCTGCGCTTTTTAAAATTTTTTCTATTTTTTCAAATGTTTCTTTATTATTCATAAGTTACCTCCTATAAAATATAATTAAAAATAAGAGGCACATAAGAATAGAGCCGATTAAATATCTTCATTTCAATGTACAACAGTTCTCAAAATGAGAAAGTACATAAATATTTTACAACAATTAACATAAAAAGTCAACAATGTGGTTATAAAACATTTAAATTACATTTTTTAAAAATATGTATTTTTATTTTTATTTTTGTGGTAAAATCAAGTTGATTATATTAAAAGAGGTAATAATATGTTTAATGATGATCCTATTAAAAGTTATGGAAAAAGTAAAGTTTCAAAAATTTTTGGAGAAGAAGATTTAAGTGGTGGAATTGAAAATAAATATGAATACGATGATAATGAAAATCTTGAAGATAATTATCAACCAGCATTTTTTGTTACAAAATATGGAATTAATAGAACTAGAGGGTTAAGTATTCAAACTGTATTTGTATCGTTTATATTGATATGGATTGCGTTATGTTCATATGCATTATATACATATACACAAGATTTGAATGAGTTAAATCAAGAATCACAAAATGCAATTGCAGCAATGGAAGAAAATGAAATGACACAAGCACAAAAACAAAATGAAATTAAAAATGCAGAAGAAAGATTAAATCAATATGAGTTTAATGAATTGAAACAAATTGTTTTTGAGGATGGAGCGTCAATACCTACAATATATAATTCTGTAGATAAAGTGAAAAAAGTAAAAGAACAAAAATATAGATATTTGGATAAAAGATTTGGTGATGGAATAACAACAATTGAAATAATATATGAAGAACCATTTACTGAAAATGAAATAGATAGTTATATATTTGATTTAATAAGCGAAAATTATATGGTAACTAAAATGTCTTATTTAAATGAATATACATTTGTGAAAGAGATTGTAGGAACAGATAAGTTTCTTATGGTTATTATAGAGGATGATAGATTGGTATATGGTGCTGGTGTGGGAAATTCAGCAGAATATACTAGAGAAAATAAAAATATAAAATAATTTAAAGTGTAAATATGAAAGGAGAAAAAATGGATTTTTTGATTGAAGGTTTTAATGATTTAATGCAAATTACAGAATTTGCGATGTTTTTTAAATTAGTGTTAATTGTAATTTTAGCAGGGATTGTAGGATATGAGAGAGAGTCTTGGAAAAAACCGGCTGGATTTAGAACTTATGTATTAGTTGGAATTAGTGCTGTTTTAGTAATGTCTTGCGGTGAATTTTTATATAAAGAATTAGGAGCAGATCCTACAAGAATACCAGCACAATTGTTGTCTGGAATAGGTTTTTTAGGTGCAGGAACAATTTTAAGAGATGGATTTAATGTAAAAGGATTAACAACTGCTGCTGGACTTTTAGCTATTACTTGTATAGGTCTTATTGTTGGAGCCGGTTTTTATCTTCCTGCAGTTGTTGCAACATTTGTTGTATATTGTGTTTTATCTTATTCACATGTATTATCTACAAATTTGGAACATTATTATTTTATAGATTTAAAAATTGTTTCACAAAAACCGAAAGATATATTAGAAGATATAAGAAAAGTATTTAATCATGAAAAATTAGAAATAATACAATTAAAAATAATAGACGACAAAGAAGCTGATGACTATATTAAAGTGGAAGTAAAATATAAAGAAAAAGTTGATATAAACAAAATTTTCTCAAAAGTTATGGCTATAAGTACTGTAAAAGAAGTTTCTGAAATTAAAAAAGTAGACTAATAAAAAATGCAAAGGAAGTAGAAATGGAAAATATAAAAGAAATTGCAAATGATTGTTTAAATTGTAAAGTAAAACCATGTAGTATAAAAGGGTGTCCAATTCAAACTAATATACCAGAATTTATAAAAGAAGTAAAAGATGATAATTATGAAAATGCATATAAAATTTTAAAAGAAAATAATATATGTTCTTATATATGCAGTTTAGTATGTCCTCAAGAAGAACAATGTGAAGGGAGTTGTGTAAGAGGAATAAAATCAAATCCAGTTCATATTGGAGAACTTGAAAAAAGAGTAAATGAATGGGCAATTGAAAATAATTATAATTATGAAATAAAAGCTAAAAATAGTAATGGAAAAAAAGTTGCAGTAATAGGATCAGGTCCAGCTGGAATTGCTTGTAGTACAGAATTATTAAAAGAAGGTTTTTCAGTAGATATTTATGAAAAAGATGAAATTCCTGGTGGAATATTAGTATATGGAATTCCTGATTTTAGATTATCTAAAGATAAAGTTGATAATTTAATTAATGAAGTAAAACAATTAGGTGGAAAATTTATTACTGGAAAAACTTTTGGAAAAGATATTCTTATTGATGAACTTTTGCAAAAATATGATGCAGTATTTTTGGGAATAGGAGCTCCAAAATCTACAACCTATACTTTATCCGAAGATGAAGTACAAAATATTTTTAAATCAGATGAATTTTTAAAACTGTATAATGAGAAAAAAATTATAAAAAATCTTGGAACTGTAGTAGTTATTGGTGGAGGAAATGTTGCAATGGATTCTGCTAGAGCTGCAGTAAGAATGGGAGCAGATAAAGTAAAAATTCTATATAGAAGAGATAGAGCTCATATGCCAGCAAGAGAAGTTGAGCTAGATGAAGCTATAGAAGATGGTGTGGAATTTAAAGAACTTGTAAGAGTTATTTCTGCTAATACTGAAAACGGAAAAATTGATTGTGTAAATTGTATAGAAACAGAAATTGTTGAAGGAAAAGCTGTTGATAAAAAAGATGCAAAAGAATATAAAGAGAATGCAAATACTGTTATTTTTGCAATTGGATTAAAACCTGATAAAAATTTAATTCAAGAACAAGGAATTGAACTTGATGATTGGGGATATATAAAAATAGATGAAAATGGAATGACTAATTTGAAAAATGTATATGCCGGAGGAGATAATACTGAGAGTAAAGCAACAGTCTGCAGAGCATTAGCAGCAGGAAAAAAAGCAGCTAATGGAATAATTAAAAATTTAATAAATGAATAATAAAAGGAAAAGCCCCGTATTCCACAAAAGTGGAATACGGGGATGTTTTTTTGAATTACAAATATTAAAGTTCAGTGACAATGTCAAAAGCTCCCGGAAGGATAACATAGTTACCTTCAGAATCATAAGCCTTACGAGGAGTGAATGTGATGTTACCATCAGTGATTTCCTTGGTAAGATCTACCTGATGAGAAACAAACAATACAATTCTCTTCATATCCTTCTGACAGAAGTCAGACATGAACTTAAGGACAGAGATTGCAGTGTTATCATCCAGTGCGTTGGTAGCTTCATCAAATACTACGATTTGATGGGTAGGGCTTAAGTTGTAGAGAACCTTGACGATGGCAAGTCTTTGTTTTTGCCCCGAAGAGTATTGTTCAATCGTTGTCCTATTAAGGTATTCTAAGACCTTTTCATCATTATTGATTGTAAGGCCTAAGTTTCTCATGATATCTTCGTAGATGTGAGTACCATGAAGAACCTCGAGCATCTTAGCTCGATCGAATTTGGAAATATCGTTATTGAAAATGATTTCCTGAAGCACAGGATTTGCACCCAATCTGCCGTTACTTTCGTGCATGATAGAGGCAAGGTATGCGTTTTGAGAAAGATTTCCAATGTAGGAAATCGGAGAAAGTAACATACGAATCTTGCCAATTAAGATGTGCATAAAAGTAGACTTACCACAGCCAGTGTGACCGTATACAAGGTAGGAACATCCAGAAGTAAGTGTGAATCTGTAAGGGTTCCTTAACTTATAGACAGAAATTGCACCAGGGTAACTGAATTCGAAAGGTTCGACATTGATCTCTTCGATAGATTCCTTTTCTTCAATCTGAATATCATTTTCTTTTTCGAACACGGACATAATATTGTCAAAATCAGGCTTAATGCGTTCAGCATCTCTGACAGTATTAACGATAGTTTCCATGTCAGTTAAGATAGATGCAACTTTATCCAAAATGTTCGAATATACTGTGGAAACAGCAATGATATCGGTAAGGATTGCAAGAGAAAGGTTATCAATACCACCAGCAAAATTCAATTTGATGATAATGATAAGAATCATGAAAAGACCAAGAACCAAACTTCTAAGGACTTGAAGACCATTAAGCTTGAAGACCTCTTTCTTCTCAAGGCCGCGCTTGTTTTGCAAATTTTTGATAAGCAATTTTACGCGATACATGAATTCACTTTTGATCAAAGGCTCAATGTTTTTTACATCATTCATCAAAACATCGTTTTCTTTTCGAAGAATACGGTGATTGTCCCTGAAGTTCTTTCTCACATGAAGTCTAATTCTAAAAAGAATAGCAAACAAAATGATACAAGAGAAAAGAATCAAAGAGAAAATGATGGTAAGCATCAAGTTACCTGTCTGAATGAACTCACTTACCAGAATGGCAAATGCCATAACTAAGGCAGTAATCGAATTGGCGATTGCGATAGGGACGTTTTGCCAGAAAACCCAGATGTAGTTAATGAATTCCTTTAAGTTGAAGATTACTTCAGCATTGGTCATGATTAGTGAATAGTCATTCTTGGTATGAAAAACTTTTCCTCTGACCGTATTGGAAATTTCGCTAATACTGGCAGTAATGTAAGCATCACTATCGCTGTTGAAAGTATTTTTTTCATTGTCGATGTAAGTTTGTACAGAACTTCTAAGAACTTGGCGTACAAAATAAAGAACCATAAGTCCAATAGCAAGCCAGTTCATGCCAACGGTTAATGCGGTTTGAGCCCCTTTGATTGCAAAGCTCAAAATGTCAAAAATAACAGTACTTACGATAGTGACAGCCAAAATGACATTTTTTCGATGCTTCATTGCTTCAGGCATTTCAGCAACTTTGTGAGCATGCAACAATTCTTGTAGTTTGTTTAACACTAAAACTCCTCCTTTTATATAATATTTGATTTTCAATGTACATCTATAGCTTTTTCAAATAGCCATTCTAAATATAGGTACTTGGCTTAAAAAGATATAGTTTACATAAGTATAACACAGATTAGCAGAAAAAACTACCTTTAAATTAAATAAAATTTAATAATTGAAAAATTATGTAAAGTGTGTTATAATTCAAAAGATACGAATATGTTCTTTTACATTAAGGAGGCAACATGACAAACAGAGACGTTAGCTATAAACTTTACGATGATTTTACAACGGCAGAACGCCAAATGATGGGAGCTAAATCTGTGGCAACAACCCAAGCTATGGCTCATGCTGATCGTGTGGTGGTTGAGGATGAACTTCTTGACTACTTGAGAGATTTCTTCAATGGAATCTACGATGGAGAGCCAATCCCGGAAGTGTTTTCCAATTCACTTATCGAATGGAATAATCCACATGCGTTGGTAAGAATGTATGTGACATTTCCTAAAGATAAGCCTGATTGGGTTTTCATCGATGTCTTTATCGGTTGGAAATTCCTTGGAAAATTACTTTATCCGAATGTTAAAATGGATGACAGTGAGAGAAATGAGGAAGGTCGATTTATGACTTATACTCCGTTTCTTACTGTACAAGAATTTCCAGCTGGTTTTTTGGAAAGCCTTATTCCTGCTGTTAAAGATATTTTCACTTATGCCTATTTGTATGTGCAAGCAAACAGAGAAGTGAAGGATATTTACAAGGAGGAGGCTATTCCTAAGTCAAAAGATGACAAGTCCGGAAAAAAAGGAAAGAAGAGCTCTGGTAGTAAGAAAAAGCACGATGGAAGTCCTAAAGTGGAACGAGATAAAGTGTACGTTCCAACCAGAAGGATTTATACTGTGCGAAAGACAGAAATAACGGAACGCCGTTTAAGTGAGTATGTATATTCTCGCTGGAAAGTGAGAGGTTACTCATACAGAAGAAAGGATGGACGAATTGTGAATGTCAAAGAACATTATGCATTCAGACATCTTCCTAATCAAGGTGTAGATAAGGAGGGAACAGATTTTATCCTTCGCAAACCGGAGAATAGTGAAAAAAAATAAGTTGAAATGAAGCCTCAAACAGAGGGTCTGGTGCAATGCACTGGGCTCTTTTTTTATAACAATTGACATATTATGTAAATCGTTATATAATATAAAAGCAACTGTTGATAGTGTTTTATGAAGGGAGTATTCATGACAAGCAGCGATATTTTTAAAAAGTTACAAAAAGATTTTGATGAAACAGAAGGTGAACGGTTAAGGAAGTATCCTATTGACAATGTTATGACAATGTCTAAAGTAGACAAAATAATCATGGATGATGATTTAATAAACTACTTAAGAAATGAATTTTATGGCATTTATATGGGAGAACCTATACCAAAAGTATTTTCGAAAGCACTTATTGAGTGGAGAAGGCCTGGTGGATTAGTTAGATTATATGTGACATTTCCAGAGGATAAACCTGAATATGTGTATGTTGATGTATTTTATTTGTGGGAATATATTGGAAAGCTTATTTTTCCTAATATAATGCAAGATGATTACATTGATATAGAAACCGGCAAGTTTTATCATGCTACAAGAATTGAAGCACCAACTAAAGACTATACTAAATTTAATCCACAAGGAATTGATGAAGTGTTATTGGCTTCTATTGGCGCTTTTTGTTTTGCTTATACATATGTTGCAGCAAACAAAGATGTGAAAAATATTTACAAAGAAGATACCATTTATCAAGAAGCCAAAAAATCTGAAGAAGAAACTGAAAAAACTAAATATCGCAAAAAGAAGAATCCTCATAAGAGAGATGTTGTTTTTGTCCCCAGAAAGAGAAGAACTTATACAATAAAAAGAACCGAAGTAACTGAAAACAATCTTCGGGAGTACATTTATTCACGATGGAAAGTTAGAGGTTATACTTATACCAGAAAAGATGGGAAGGTAATTACAGTAAAAGAACATTTTAAACATAGGCATTTACCAAACCAAGGTATAGAAAAAGAGGGAAAAGATTACATCTTAAGAAAAAAGGATGAAGATTTTAATTGATTTGAAATGAAGTATTTAATGAATGGTCTGGTGCAGTGCACCAGGCTTTTCGCTTTTTTTGAAAACTAATATTGACAAAATTATGTAAATGGTGATATTATATATGCAGAAATTTTAAAGATAAAAACTTTGAAAAGGACAAGATAAATAAAGTAAAACCTTAAAAGAGAGCTGGGAAAGGTGAAAGCCAGTAGGACAATAATTTATTTATTATCACCTTAGAGTTAATTATTCGAAATGTTTTAAAAGTAGAGTGATTCGCATTGCCTTGCGTTAAAAGGAAAAGAGATAATTATTAAAAAATAATTAATATTAGGTGGTATCGCGATAACGAGTCGTTTCGTCCTTTTAGGATGGAAACGACTTTTTTGTTTTTAAAGTTTTGTCAAAATAATAAGGAGGTATATATGAAAGAAAAAGTATTAAACAAATTGAATGAATTAAACATTAACTATAAGGAAATTGAACATACCCCCGTTTACACTATTGAAGATATGGACAATTTAGGTGATGTATTTGAAAATGCAAAAATTTGTAAAAATTTATTTGTAAGAGATCAAAAAGGAAAAAGACATTTCTTAGTAGTTTTGCCTGAAGAAAAAAGAGCACCGTTAGCGGATATTGCTACAAAAATTGGAAGTACAAAACTAAGTTTTGCTTCACCAGAAAGATTGATGAAATATTTAAAATTAGAACCAGGAGCTGTGACACCATTATCAGTTGTAAATGATGAAACAAATGAAGTTGAAGTTGTATTTGATGAAGATTTAAAAAAAGAATCTTTATTAGGAGTTCATCCATGTGTAAATACAGCAACAATATTGCTTACACCAACAGATTTAGAAAAATATGTTGTTTCAAATAATAACAAATTAAAATATATTAAAATTTAAGTTATTAATAATGTTAATTATAAAAATAAAATATAAAGGAGAGTTTTAAAATGTGTAAAGATTGCGAAGAGAAAAAAGATTATAGCAAAACATTGAATTTGCCAAAAACAGATTTTCCAATGAGAGCTAGTCTTCCAGAAAATGAACCAAAAATCCAAGCAAGAGTGTTTGATCAAGGTTTATACGAAAAAATTCTTAAGAAAAATGAGGGGAACACACCATTTGTATTACATGATGGACCACCTTATGCAAATGGAGAAATTCATATAGGACATGCTTTAAATAAAGTTTTAAAAGACACTATAGTAAGATATAAAAACTTACAAGGTTTTTATACTCCATTTATACCTGGATATGATACACATGGTATGCCAACAGAGAAAAAAGCAATTGAAAAATTAGGATTGAATAGAGATGAAATTCCAGTAAACACATTTAGAGATACATGTAAAGAATTTACAATGAATTACAAGGATAAACAAACTGAAGGTTTTAAACGTTTAGGTGTTTTAGGTGATTGGGAAAATCCTTATATAACATATCAACCTCAAATGGAGGCAAAACAAATAGGTGTGTTTGCTGATATGTATAAAAAAGGATATATCTATAAAGGTTTAAAACCTGTTTATTGGTGTACTGATTGTGAAACAGCTTTAGCTGAAGCTGAAATTGAATATAAAGATATAAATTCTAATACAGCATATGTTAAATTCCCTGTAGTAGATGGAAAAGGATTAGTTCAAAGAGATAATACTTATGTTGTAATTTGGACAACAACTCCTTGGACTTTACCAGGAAATACAATGATAGCTGTTGGTGAAGATTTTGATTATGCTGTTGTAAGAGTTGGAACAGAAAGATTAATTTTTGCTAAAGATTTAGTAGAGCAAGTTATGAAAAAAGCAGGAATCGAAGAATATGAAATCGAAGAAGATTTTAAAGGAAAAGCTTTAGCAGGAATAGTTTGTAAACATCCATTTTTAGATAGAACTTCTACAGTTGTTACAGGAACAGAAGATTCTGTTAATGTAGAATTAGGAACAGGTTCTGGATGTGTTCACTGTGCACCAAGTTATGGTAAAGAAGACTACTTATTAGGTTTAAAACATAATAGCGATATAATAGTTACAGTAGATTCTAAAGGTGTTCAAAGAGGAGAAGGTGCTGGACCATTTAAAGATATGTATTATGCAAAATCTGATAAAGAAATAATTAAATGGTTAGAAGAAAATAATTTATTATTAGCAAGTGAAGTTGTAAATCACTCATATCCACATTGCTGGAGATGTAAAAAACCAGTAATCTTTAGAGCAACAAGCCAATGGTTTGCTTCAGTGGATGGATTTAGAAAAGAATCTTTAGAAGCAATAAAATCAGTAAAATGGTATCCTGCTTGGGGAGAAGAAAGAATTTCAAAAATGATAGAAGATAGAAATGATTGGTGTATCTCTCGTCAAAGAACATGGGGTGTTCCAATACCTGTATTCTATTGTAAAGAATGTGAAAAAGAATTTGTTACTGCTGAAAGTTTAGAAAAAGTTCAAGAAATAGTTAAAGAACAAGGAACAAATGCTTGGTTTGGTCTTTCTGAAAAAGAATTAATGCCAGAAGGTGCAAAATGTTCATGTGGATGTACTGAATTCAAAAAAGGAACAGACATTATGGATGTTTGGTTTGATTCTGGTTCTACACACGAATCTGTTCTTGCTGAAAGAGGTCTTCCAGAAGCAGATTTATATTTAGAAGGAAGTGATCAATATAGAGGTTGGTTCCAATCTTCATTATTAACTTCAGTTGCTGTAAAAGGAAAAGCTCCTTATAAAGAAGTTTTAACACATGGATATACAGTTGATGAACAAGGAAGAAAAATGTCTAAATCAATTGGAAACGTTGTAGCACCTCAAGAAATAATCAAAGAATCTGGCGCTGATGTTTTAAGACTTTGGGTTTTAGCATCTGATTATAAATCAGACGTTAGTGTTTCAAAAAACATTATAACACAAGTAACAGAAGTTTATAGAAAAATAAGAAATACAGCTAGATATATATTAGGAAATACATGTGATTTTGATGTTAATAATCCTGTTAGCTATGAAGATTTACAAGAAATAGATAAATGGGCTTTAACAAGATTAAACAGATTAATTGCTACTTGTACAAAAGCTTATGATACTTATGAATTCCATGAAGCATATCAAGCAATAAATCAATTCTGTGTTGTTGATATGAGTCAATTCTATTTAGATATAATAAAAGATAGATTATATACATCTAGACCAGAAAGTTTAGAAAGAAGAGCTGCTCAAACTACAATGTATGAAATATTATCTGCTTTAGTTAGAATATTAGCTCCAATGACTTGTTTTACAGCTGAAGAAATATGGAGTTATATGCCTCATAGAGATGGAGAAAACACTGAAAGTGTAATGCTTGAAAAATATCCTCAAGTAAATCCAAAATATGAAAATGAAGAATTATCATTAAGTTGGGCAAAATTAATAAAAGTAAAAGAAGAAGTTGCTAAAAAATTAGAAGTAGCAAGAGCAAATAAAGAAATAGGATTATCTTTAGAAGCTAAAGTTACATTATTTGCAGAAACAGATGAATATGAATTCTTAAAAGGAAAAGAAAATTTATTAAAAGAGATTTTTATAGTTTCTGATGTTGTAGTTAATGAAAACAGAAGAAATGCTGATGAAGAAGTTGCAATTGGTGTAAAAGTAGAAAGAGCTGATGGAGAAAAATGTGAAAGATGCTGGATGTATTCTACTACTGTTGGTGAAAGTGCAGAATATCCAACACTATGCGAAAGATGTAGAGATAACATAATTGAATAAAAAAATAGAAAAACAGTTTGCAAAAATTGCAAACTGTTTTTTGTAGGAAAAATTAATACGATATAAGATTAGAAAGTACATTGATAACAAGCTTTGGAGTAGGCTTTTTTGGATATTCTACAGGTAAATATTTTTCAAGTGTTATATAAGATTCTTTTGTAAGTGATTCATGTAAGTATCTAATACTTCTTTCAATAGACCATTTTACTATTTTTGGTGTTGTTTTATGTTTGTTTGCGACATATGTATATACGTCTTTTTCTAATTTTTCATAAGAATATTCATCTTTATAAATATTGGCATAAAGAATTGATTCTATTAAATATAATGTTCCTGATAATTTTAAATTAAATCCAATTTCGAATAATATTTTTTGTAACATATCTTTTTTTGAAACATATAAATATTCATTTATAAATTCATTAATTTGATTTTTCATTGATTCATTATCTAAATTATATGGAATGGTCAATAAATACCTATAAGAAATGTTGGGATTAGCATCTTTTGAAATTAATATAATTCTAGGTAAATAACTCTGTGGTCCATGTTTTATTAATGAAAAGATTATTTTATTAGAGCTTATTATTAAATTAGGTTTTGTTTCTTCCAACATTTTTTGTGCTTCAATTTGATTATTAGCAACACCTACTATACGTAAAACACTTATTTTTGAAATGATAGCATTAATTAAAAATTTAGTTGTTTCATTTTTCCTACATAAAATTAAAACTTTAACCATTTTTTATACCCCCTCACTTAATAAATCAATTGAGAGGGTCAAAAGGTGACAAAAATTTGAAAAAAAATTAAAATTTTTTAAAAAAATTAAAAAAAGTATCACTAAACGAGTTAGTGATACTTGATTTTACATCGTTTGTTCTCCTGGCATTATATAATCAATAACTCCATAAATTAATGCTCCGATAATAGCAGACATCCAAGATATTGAATAACCGGCTACAAAAAATTGAGTTGCATATAATATAACAACTGCTAAAACAAAACCTACAAATCCTTTACCAAAAGCCATAGCATGAAGACCTGTAAATTTTACGATAAGATAATCCATCGCTGTTAATACAAGTGCTGATATAGCAAGTGCCCATATATTATTTATAGAGAAACCAGGTGTGAAAAAAGCAGTGATTCCTAAAATAATAGCAGCAACAACAAATCTACCAATAAGTTGTCCCATGGTTCCCATTGTACTACTAGATTGAGTTCTTGAATTATTATTTTCCATTGGTTTTACCTCCTTGATTTTTAAGATATATTTGATTAAAAAAATAAAATTAAGTATTAATTATTTAAATAAACAAATATAAGTATATTTTAATGAATTTTGCAAAAAATATTCATATAAAATTTGTATATGAACATTTGAAAATTTTGGAGATATAAAAGTATATGATTTTAATATTTGTAAGAACAATAATTATATATATATTGGTGTTGTTTGTGATGCGATTTATGGGAAAAAGAGAAATAGGACAAATGCAACCATTTGAACTTGTAATAGCAATGATGATTGCTGATTTGGCTGCAACTCCAATGTCAGATGTTGGAACACCAATATTATATGGAGTAATTCCTATTTTAAGTTTACTTATGATGCATATCATAATTTCGGTGATAAATTTAAAAAGTATAAAAATGAGAGAAATCATTTGCGGCAAACCTAGAATATTAATTTATAGAGGAAAAATTGACGAGGAAGCGTTAGTAAAAGAAAATTTTACAATTAATGAATTACAAGAAAGATTAAGAGGAAATAATATAAATAATTTAGGGGATGTAGAATTTGCAATATTAGAAACAAGTGGACAAATAAGTGTTGTGCAAAAACCAGAAAAAAGACCTCTAAGACCAGAAGATTTTAATATAGAAGCTAAATATGAAGGAATAGCTTTTGATTTAGTAATAGATGGAAAAATTATGGGGGATAATTTAAATAAGATTGGAAAAAATTATAAATGGCTCGAAAAAGAAGTTGGAAAATTTAATATGAAACCAGAAGATGCTTTGGTAGTTGTATTAAATGGAGATGGTACTATTTTTTGCCAAAAAAAGGAAGATAGAAAATGAGATTAAAAAAAGATATTATTATAGTTCTTGTTATTACTATTTTTATAATTTTATTAGAAACAATAACTAATTATACAACAAAAAAATTATCTCGGTGAAATAGAAGATGAAATAAAGATATTAATATCAAAGATTGAAAATTTAAATAAAGAACAAAATGAAATAAAACAAGAAGAAGTACAAAAAAATACTGAAAAATTAAAAAAGAATTGGTTTGGAAAGCAAAACAAACTATCATTTTTTATAGAACATGATGAATTAGAAAAAGTAAGTGAAAGCTTGATAGTAATGGAAGAAAATTTGAAAAATCAAGAGTATACAATGGCACTGCAAGAAAGCAAAGAATTTTTATATTGGTTAGATCATTTTAAAGAAAAAAATAAATTGAAGTTGAAAAATATATTTTAATATAAAAAGGACAAATAAGAAATTATTTGTCCTTTTATATTTAATTTATTATTTTGTTTCAATATTTGTATCCTTTATAAAATATAAAGGTCTTTGTTTGATTTCTAAATAAGTTTTTGATAAGTATTGTCCTATTATTCCTAAAGAGAATAATTGAATTCCACTAACCATAAATATTATACAAACAAGAGATGGCCATCCGCTTGTAGGATCTCCTAAAATTAATGTTTTAAAAATTATTACTAAAATTAATAAGAATGATACTATACAGAAAAATAATCCTATTGCTGATGAGATTAAAAGTGGTGTTGTAGAGAATGCAGTAATTCCTTCTAAAGCGTATTTAGTTAATTTCCAGAAAGACCATTTTGTGGTTCCGGCAACTCTTTGGATATTCGTATATTCAAGCCATTTTACATCAAAACCAACAAAACTAAATAATCCTTTTGAATATCTATTATATTCTTTTAATGAAAGTAGAGCGTCTACTACAACCCTTTTCATAAAAACAAAATCCCTAGCTCCATCAACCATTTCAAAAGGTGTCATTTTATTTATTATTTTATAGAATAGTTTTGCAAAAAAACTTCTTATTATAGGTTCGCCTTTTCTATTAACACGTCTAGTTCCAACTGCATCGTATTTTTCTTCAGTTACTAATCTATACATTTCTTTTAAAAGAGATGGTGGATCTTGAAGATCTGCATCCATTAATGTCACATAGTCACCAGTAGAATTTTCTAAGCCTGCATAAATTGCAGATTCTTTTCCGAAATTTCTTGAAAAAGATATGAATTTAACAGAAGAATCTTTTTTGGCTAAATCTTTGATAACATTTAATGTATGATCTTTGGAACCATCATTTATAAATAAAATTTCAAAACTAACATCTTCAGGAAATGTTTTGATATTTTTTTGCAATTCTTCATAAAATAAAGGTAATGCTTTTTCTTCATTATAACAAGGTACAACTATTGATATTTTTTTCATATTTTTACTTCCTTTAAAAAATATTATATTCTAATCAAAAGTATTATAACACAAGTGAAATTTGAATACAAACAAATTGTTTATTTTTGTAAAAATCTTAGAATTAATTATAAAAAAATAGATAAAATATATAATAAAAAAGTTATAAAAAATAAATTAATTTAATTTTAAAAAGGGTTGATATTTGAAGATAAATGTAATATAATCGTAATGCAAATGTAATATATATTGCCTACCAAAAAAACTTAAAGGAGAGATTGTTGATGTTTGGACAAGATATTGGGCTTGATTTAGGAACAGCTTCTGTAATTGCATATGTTAAAGGCAAAGGAATCGTTTTAAGAGAACCTTCTGTAGTTGCTGTAAACAACTTAACTGGCGAAGTTTTAGCTGTCGGTCATGAGGCGAGAAGAATGCTTGGAAGAACACCAGGTAATATTGTGGCAACAAGACCTTTAAGAGATGGGGTAATATCAGATTATACAGTGACAGAGAAAATGCTTAAATATTTTATTGGGAAAATAGGAGGAAGATTCTTATTTGCTCCAAGAATTATGATTTGTATTCCTTCTCAAGTTACTGAAGTAGAAAAAAAAGCAGTAATAGATGCTGCATCAAATGCTGGAGCAAGAAAAGTTTATTTGATAGAAGAGCCAATAGCTGCCGCAATTGGTGCTGGAATAGATATATCAAAACCTTGTGGAAATATGATAGTAGACATAGGTGGAGGTACAACAGATATAGCAGTTATATCTCTTGGTGGTTCTGTTGTTAGTTCTTCAATAAAAGTAGCTGGTGATAAATTTGATGAATACATCATTAAATATTTGAAGAAAAGACATAATGTTATGATTGGAGAAAGAACAGCTGAAGAACTAAAACAACAAATTGGTTGTGTGTTTCCAAAAATTCAAGATATGGAAATGGATGTTAGAGGAAGAGATTTGATAACAGGCCTTCCAAAAACAATAACAATATATTCAAGTGAAATGATGGAAGCTTTAGAAGAACCAGCAATGCTTATAGTAGATGCGGTTCATTCAGTATTAGAAAGAACTCCTCCAGAATTAGCAGCAGACATCAGTGACAAAGGTATTTATATGACTGGTGGAGGTTGTTTAATAGATGGTTTAGATAGATTATTGCAAGAAAAAACAGGTATAAATGTAATGATCGCAGAAGATGCTATTTCATGTGTTGCAAAAGGAACTGGTAAAGCATTAGATAACTTAGATAGTATCGATAGAATGAGAAAGTAATAATAAAATCCTTATACTTATACAACTCTTAAAAGAAGCACTTAAGATCTTAAGTGCTTCTTTTAAAATGTATCAAAAACACAAGTTGACATAAGCTTTAAGTGTGATATAATATTTACAGTTAATAGATTTTAGAAAGGAAAACTATATGGAAAAAAGAAGTGTTGCTTTTTTAACGTTAGGATGTAAAGTAAATCAATATGAAACAAATGGAATGATTCAATCGTTTCAAAATTGTGGTTATGAAATTGTTGAATTCGATTCAAAAAAAGCAGATATTTATGTAATAAATACTTGTACAGTAACGAATATGTCTGATAGGAAATCTAGACAAATGTTAAGACAAGCGAAGAAAAACAATAAAGATGCTATAGTTGTTGCTGTTGGGTGTTATGTTCAAGTGGCAAAAGACGAATTAGAAGCAATCCCAGAAATTGATTTAGTTCTTGGAACTAATGAAAAAATAAATGTAGTAAATTATGTTGAAGAATTTATAAAACAAAAAGAAAAATTGAATAAAATAGATGATGTTATGCAAAATAAAGAGTATGGTGATTTTGGAAGTGTAACATATACAGAAAAAACTAGAGCAGTAATTAAAGTTCAAGATGGATGTGATAGATTTTGTTCTTATTGCATTATTCCATATGCTAGAGGAAGAGTTAGAAGTAGAAAACCAGAAAGCGTTATAAACGAAGTGACTGAAATAGCAAAAAATGGAATAAAAGAAGTTGTAATAACAGGAATTCATGTTGCGTCATATGGAAAAGATTTTAAAGAAGAATATAGATTAATTGATTTGTTAGAAGAAATTAATAAGATTGATGGAATTGAAAGAATAAGATTAGGTTCTATAGAACCATTATTAATTACAGAAGAATTCATATCAAGACTTGTGAAATTAAATAAAATTTGTCATCATTTCCATTTATCATTACAAAGCGGTTGTACAGAAACATTAAAAAGAATGAATAGAAGATATACAATCGAAGAATTTGAAGAGATTGTTGAAAGATTAAGAAGAAATTATGATGATGTTATTTTAACTACTGATATAATAGTTGGTTTTCCGGATGAAACTGAAAATGAATTTGAAGAAACATATAAATTTTTAAAAAAAATAAAGTTTTATAAAATGCATATATTTAAATATTCTCCAAGGAAAGGAACTAAAGCAGAATCATTGAAAAATCAAATACCTGGTGACATTAAAGAAGAAAGAAGTAAAAAACTTTTAGATTTGTCTGACAAAAATGAAAATGAATATCTAGATACATATATAGGAAAAAATGTTGAAGTTTTATTTGAAGAAAATGATGGAGAGTTTTATAAAGGACATACTGCAAATTATATTATGGTAAAAATGAAAACACGTGAAAACATGGAAAATCAAATCAAAAAAGTTGAAGTAATAGGTAAAGAAAATCTAATATTAATAGCTAGATAATTTCCAATTGTTACAAATTAGTAATTAAAAATTAACATAAACTTAACTGAAATAATATTGATAAAAGTTTTGTTATATAGTATAAAATATGTAAGTAGAAATACTTTTGTACTAGGGAGGAAATTATAATAATGAAAGAATATAAATTAGTAGAAACAGAAAATGCTGGAAATTTACCAATGGTTGTTGGAACATGGGGAAAAATGAAAAAATTCTTTAACGAATTAGATTGGAATAAACCAATTGTTTTAGAATTAACACCAAAAGAGGAAAAAGTGTTAACAGAGGTTCATGACTTTTTATTCCAAGAAGTTAAATTCCCAGAATTACATGATTTCTTATTCCAAGAAGTTAACATATTTAATTGGTTTAAAAAGAAATAAAAATAAGTAAAAATGTATAAGGATTAGTTCGCTCGAATTGTCGTATTTGAGCGAACTTTTTTGTTACAAAAAAGTAAAAAAGTAACAAAAAAGATATATATCATATTTGTTATAATTATTTACAAAAAAATGGCACTATGATAGCATAATTGGTGAATAGTGCTATAAAAAGGAGAAAAAAGGTGCAGAAATTTAAAAAGATTTTAAGTATAGTTGTTTTAATCGCGCTATTACCTGTATTAGTAGTTAATTCGGTAATTTTGATTAATTCAATTAGAAATCCAGAAGAAATACCATCATTTTGTGGATGGAAGCCATTTATTGTATTATCTGGATCAATGGAAACAGAAATATTTCCAGGGGATTTGGTAATTGTAAAAGAAGTGGATGCAGATACATTAAAAAAAGATGATATTGTTGCATTTCAAGAAGACAATATAGTAATAACTCATAGAATTGTTGATATTGTTGAAGTTAATGGCGAAAAGAGATACATAACTAAAGGTGATAATAACAACACAAAAGATAATGGTTTTGTAGTAGAAAAACAAATAGAAGGTTTATATCAGTTTAAAATATCTGGACTTGGAAACTTAGCAGTATTTATACAAACACCAATTGGAATGGTAGTTTCTTTATCGATTCCAATATTATTGCTTATATTAGTTCAAAGAGCTGAAAATCAAAAAATACAAAAGGAAAAAGACAAAAAAGAACAAAATTTAGAAAAAGAAATTGAAAAACTAAAGAGAGAAAAAGAAGAACTAATGAAAAAATAAAGTTAATAATGACTATAATGTCTTTATTATAAATTTACATTAAAAGATAAAAGAAAGGGGGAAATAAACATATGAAAAACGAAAGCAGAATTGTTAAATTTACAGCATTTGTATTATTATTAACAATGATCGTATTATGTTTAGTTTCAGGAACATTTGCAAAATATACTTCTCATTTTGCAGGTACAGATACAGCTATAGTTGCTGTTTGGGATGTTAGTGATGGTGATATCGAAGAAAAATTTGATATTTTTGATCATTCAAAAATCTATGATTTGGAGAATGCAAATTTTGATGCTCCAGTAGCTGACGCTGATGTATATCAAGATGCTAGTGAAGAAGCAAAAATTGCACCAGGTACATGGGGAAGCTTTACATATGAATTAACAAATGGTTCAGATGTTACAACTTTATACAAGATTGCGTATACTGCAGATGAAGCTGGAATTCCATTAGAATGGTCATTAAATGGATCTGATTGGGAAAATGATGTTGCAGCATTAGATGTAGATGAAACTGTATTTACAGAATCAGAAGAATTAATTACATTATACTGGAGATGGGTATTTGAAGGTGGAAATCTATCAACAGATGAAGCTGATACAGCTTTAGGTAAAGCTGGTGTAGCTGCTCCATCAATTAAAATTGATGTAACATTCACACAAAAAGATTAATAAAAAACAAGATAGATAAAAGCTCTATGACGTAATGAAAATAGGGCTTTTATTTAAATATATTGACAAAAGGTTTTAACTTTTTGTGAGTATATTTAAGGAAAGAGTAAATATGGAAGAAAAAAATAATAAGAAACCAGAGAAAAAAATTAATATTGAAGAATTAGAAAAAGAAGTAGATGTTGATGAAGAGTTAGATGACGATGAAGAATACTATGATATTGACGATTATGAAAGAAAAATTAGAAAAGATAGAAGAGATAAAATTGTTTTAATTATAATAATTATAATTTTATTACTTTTACATTTGTTATGTCATAAATTAGGAAAAATAGGTTACAAAAAAGAAGTATCAACAAATGCTGGAGATTTAACAGATGTTGTAAGATTTGATGTAATAGAAATTTTAGATGGAGATGTAAAAAAGATAAAGGATACGCAATTAAATATATTCAATAATAAAGATTTTAATGGAGAAAAAATAATTGCTCCAAGATCAAGTGGTGAATATAGATTTTGTGTTGAAAACTTAGTAAAAGGAGATTTGACATATAGTATAGAATTTTTAGATGAAATGACAAATCCTATAAATATGAAATATAGGTTGAAAATTGATAATATCTATATAAGAGGAAACCAAAAAGAATATGTAGATATAGAAGAATTAAAAGTAGATGATATAGTTGTTTTGGAAAATTCTAACAATATATATACACTAGAGTGGAAATGGGAAGATGATGATAAAGCTGATACATTTGTAGGATCACGAAAAGAAACACAATCATATACTTTAAAACTAAAGATAAATGCAGATAATTCTCAAAAATAAAGTTTATTTGAAAGGGTACAAATGAAATTAACAGAAGCAGCTGTTTGGAATAGGAAAAAGAACTCTAATAAAATAAAAAAAAGACTAAATATAATGTTTTACGTTATATTAATTCCTTTGCTTGCTTATAATATGGCTTTGATTGTACAAGCTGTAGTAAGGCCAAATGAAACACCAGCTTTTTTAGGATATAAGATGTATGTCATAATATCTGGAAGTATGCAACCAGAATTAGAAGTGGGAGATATTGTTGTTGTAAAGAAAATTAATCCAAATGATTTAAAAAAAGATGATGTGATTTCTTTTAGAAAAGGTCAAACAATAATAACTCATAGAATTGTAGAAGTAAAAAACGCAGAGGAAAAACTACAGTTTTTAACCAAAGGAGACAATAACAACACTAATGATAAAGACTTAGTTTCTGACAAAGAAATCGAAGGAATTGTAGTAAATAAAATACAAAAAATAGGAAAAATTGTATTGAAATTGAGAGATAAAACATTAATTATTGTGATAATTCTTATATATTATATATTCTTAATGTATGATCAATCAGTTCAAAAAAGAAAGAACTTAAGAAGAATAAAAAGAGAAGAATACGAAGAGAAAAAGAGAAAGGAAAACTTGGATGAAGGAGCGAAAGATTAAATTACATAATTTAATTTTTATATATGTTATAACAACTATAATTGTAACAGTATTTTCGTTTTCGAAATATGTTACAACAGTTTCTGCTGAGAATAAAGCTACACTTGCAGCTATGGCAACTAATATGTCTGTAAATATAGCGTTAACTCAAGAAGCATATCCAGGTTTTTCAATGGTTTTTCCAGTAGAGATATCAAATAAAGAAAACGATAAGATTTGTGAAGTTTCACAAGAATATGTTTTAAGAATAGATAGAGCTGACATGGAAAACTTGCCACTTGAATTTTCATTATATAATGATGAATTTTGCACAAGTGAAATTGAAGAAATACAAAAAGATACTTTTTTATCTGAAAGTTTTAAATTTACTGCAGGTGTTGAAGATACACAAACATATTATTTAAAAGTTTATTGGCCAGAGAATGAAAAAAATGAATTATTAGCATTTGAAATTGGCTATTTTTCAGTAGAAATAATTGCGACACAAGTAGATTAAAATTTGGAAAGGACGTAAAATGAAAACTAAAAAAATTAAATCTAGATTTAATTTTAATAAGTTACTTTTATTAATTATTCCAATTATATTTTTAACAGGTTCTGTTGCTAAATATATTAAAGAAAAAAATGCAGAACTTGTATATGAGGCTAAAAGTTTCTATTTTGAAAGTGATTTGCTTTCTAATAATACTAAGGCATTAGCTTATACATATGATGTTGGAAATGATGAAATAACAATTAATTTAAATAATAATATTGATGACTTAAGATATTCAGATGTTGATATTAAATATACTGTATCTATAAAAGATGCTCAAGGTAATCAAGTAAAAGATAAAAACGGAGATATATTAGAAGATATAACAGGTAAATTATCAAATAACAGTATAGATTCAAAAAAAATAACATTTGAAAATTTACCAGCGGGAAAATATATTGTTGTAGCAAAGGCAACAGAACCGTATGAGAAAACCTTGCAAGCATCATTTGTATTAAAATCAAGAAATGATGCGGTGGAGTACAATGTAAGTGATTCAGCTAATAGTCCAGTATTACAACTAACAGTAAAAACGACAGATTATAAAGGTGATGTAAAAATAACATGGCCAGCTAACATTGTGCCAGATAATACAGATTCTAAATTTGCAAATGTAAATTCTGGTTATAGTGGTGGAAATATAATAATTCCTTTTGAAGCTAATTCAGAATATACATTTCAATTTTTTAAAAAACAACCTAGTATGAGTTATGGTAAAACAAGCTTTGTGGTAGAAAGGAGCGAATAATAATGAGAAATAATTCAAAAAATAATATAAAATTATTACTTATACTTATTATTGTTTTAGCTTTCATACCATATAAGCTTATTTTTTCGAAAGCGGAAGAAACTAATAATGAAGTAGAAAAAAATACAATTATTGAATCTAATATAGAAACGACAAATTTGAATTTAGGTCAAGAAGAGAATATTGTATCAAATGAAGTACAAATTTCAAATGATAGAGAAACAGAAAATATTGTAAGTGAAAAATCAAATACAGAAACAAATACAACTGTAGAAAATGTGGTTACAGAAAAAAACAACGAAAATCAGGTTGTCGAAAATGAAGTAAATGAGAATACTATAAATCAAAATACTATAAATCAAAATACAGTAGAGAATATTGTTTCAAAAGATGAATATGAAAATAAAGTTGCAACAAATGAAATATCAAATACAGTTGCTACATCAAATGAGAACGTTGCTATCGGAAATTTTGTTGTTAGTCAAGAAATGCAAGAATTATTAGGTGCTATGGCAGAACCAGTTGATGAACCGGAAGTACAAGAGATTTCTGAAATTGGGTTAAAAGCAACTCTTTGGGATTCTGAACAATATAGTGCAGGAACTGGAACAGAATTAACAGAAGTTGGAGCAACAGTTAATAATTGGCAATTTGAAACAAATAAATATTTACAAATTGATCCAAAAGTAGTTGCTGATGGTAATACATACATTATAACGGTTGAACTACCACAAGAATTTTATATAATAGGATCAGAATTATCTGTACCAACAGGATATCAAAATGTTAACTTTACAAAAAATGCAGAAATTGTGATAAATGATTCCCAAAAGTATGAATTAAAACCATATAGTGGAACAGCTGAATATACATTAAATAATATGGTTGAAAGTGGAACTATACAAATTGGTATAGGATATGATGTTGTTTTGTGGGATAAACAAGAAAATTCTTCATTAACTCCGGATGGGGTTAATCCAATAACAGTTAAACTTTCAAAAAAAGAATCTGATGGAACACTAACAGAATTAAATAGAGTACTAATTTCAAAAGCTTTTTCGGGAAGTAAAAATCAAGATGCGGTTAATGTAAATGGAATGTTAGAAGGGGAATCTTCAGGATTATCAACTATTGTTGCAAATAAAGATGATAGAATTAAATTTGTAAAATCTATTAATAATAATGATGGTATGGTTAGATATAAATATTATAAATCAGCAAAAATTACTGTAAAATTACCAAGCTATACTGATACTAATGGAAAAATACATTATTTATCTTTTGATGAATCAACTTTAGATTTATCAAAAGTTGCACATACTTCCAAAAATGTGGATTTATCGCAAGCTGATGCTGGTATAGTTACAATTGATTTAGTAAATCCTTACTGGAATTCTGGAACGTTAGTTGGATTTGTTGTAGGCCCGCTTCCAGAAGAATTATTAGAACAAAATATAAATTCTTTTATATTTAAAAATGGAACTATAACAACTGTTGTTAATGGAAAAAATGGAAATAATAATATAACATATCGTACTTGTTCAATTCCATCAGTAGAATATCAAAAAGAAAGTTTAGAAAATGTAGTAATATCTTCACAAAATAAAGGTGTTACTATAGTTGAAAGACCAAATGACGCAGTGTCAATTTTGGGAGGAATATATTTAGAAAACAAAGGTACTGGTGTAAGTTGTCCAAAAAATATTGATTTGAAATTCGACATTAATAATACAAATTTAATAAAAGTTACAACAATAAATATATTTGCTGACACGATACAAGAATATATAGATGTTACATATACATTGGTTGATGAAAATGGAAATAGAGTATTTTTGGATAATAATGGAAATAGAGTTTCAGAAGGTTCTAATGAGGCGATTGGAGAATGGGTATATTCACTAAAAAATACATATAAAAATTCAACAAAGAAAGAAAATTTAAAAAATACAATAACAAGAGGAAAATTACCTGAAGCACATAGACAATATTATTTTAAATCTGTAAATTATAATTTAGAATCAATAAATGAACAAACTAGATTATATGCACCATCTTCAGTTTTAACTCTTACAGCTGCTGGTAATTTTTTAGGATATGTTGATGATTCAAGTGGAAATAATGAAAAAACAGCAGCTTCAAAAATGGTTGTTACATCATTAGATGCAGGTATTACTAATCTAGAAAGAACTGTAACTACAACACTTCAAAATACAAGTACGCCAACATATATAATTGATAATGCAACTATAAATAAAACAAAAATACAAGCTGGAGAATCATTTAATATTTCTGGAAAAGTAGTTACTCCTTCTTATCCATATGGAAATAGTACATGGTTAAAAAGAATAACTTTAGCTGTTAAACTTCCAAAAGATATTACAATAAATGAACAAGCAATTGTATTGAAAAATGCGAAAGGACTATTAATAAGTGGTTCTACTGTTACAACTCAAGATATAGGTAATGGAAATATTTTATGGAAAATAAAATTACCAGAAGATATATGTATAGGAAGAGCTTCTGAAGATATAGGTACGTTACCTTCTGGAGATACAATATCATTTGATTTACAATTAGATACTTCATATACAATGAATGCAGTAACAATATTTGTTAAAGATTTAGTAACTGTAGGTGCTTATAAACAATTGAATAATGCAAGCGGATCATATTCGTGGGCTTCTAAAGCGGATATATATGATATAAACGAAAATGGATCTACAACAGATAATATAGGTGGTATAAAATCAAGTAACGCTAGTGCATGTCAAATTATTTCTCAAACAGCTACGTTGGAAATTCAAGATTCTATAAGTGTTGAATCAAATGGAATTGTTTCAGAGGAATCAAATGTCGGTAAGATTTTTTCAGTAGAAGATACTATCAATTATAATTTAGATATAGGATGTTTTAGTGGTGGTAGAGCAGAAGGGTTTGTTTATTACATACCAATTCCTAAAAAAACAACAATTACAGATAATTTCTTAATTGAAAATAGTAAGAATGGTAAATTCGAACTTGAATTAACAGAAGAACCGATATATACAGGAACTAACATATTTGATTTAAGTTATGTTATGCAAGATGGAATTACATATGCTTCAGCTCCAAGTGTAACTAATTGGTACACAGCAGAACAAATAAATAATGATGATTCTTTAAATTTTGAAGATGTTACAATGATAAAATTAACAGTTAAAGATGCTGCTATAAAAAATGGTGATAAAGTAAGAATTACATTAAAATTGAAATATGTAGGTGAAAGTTTTAGAGAAGAAGCTGGTAAAGAAAATATCTGGCATAGTGGTGGATATTATAGATTTATAAACAGTGACAGAGAAAGTGCAGGAAATTTTGCAACAGAAGGTGTTTCTATAAAATTAAATTGTGAAGATATTGAACTTGATGAAATAACATTAACTGCAGCAAGAGGTATGGTTCCAACTGGTGTGGGAAATGTTAATGTAGTAAATATATCAGAAACAGAATTCCCAATTTTTGAAAATGCTCACACATTTGAAATAACAGATGTAGAAACTTACAATGTAATTTTAAAATCAAAAGATTATATGCTTGCTAATCCAGATATGCCGGGTATAGATGCAAATCAAAATTTTGCTATAACGGTAAATATGGGAACAAAAGAAGTAAATATATTAGAAAGTGCAAAAGAAAATCCTATTGAAATAGGAACTATTTCAGCAAATTCGTCACCAAGCTTCACTTACCAAATATATAATGCAGATGCTTTAAATGATAATTCGCAAATAAGATATATAATTGTAACGTTACAAAGTGAAAATGGAATAACATTAAAACAAAAAATTAATATAAATAGAGAGGTTGTTCAAGCTTCAGATCCACAAATTGCTATAGTAGCAGGAAAAAGATATGTGACATTTGATGATTTAACGACAGATACAGTAATAAGTCAAGATTCATCATTTACAGCACAATTTATATTAGAATATATACCAAATACATATAAAGATGAGAGAATTACTTTTTCAAATGCTTTACCTGTCGGAACAAAAATAATATTAGAAAATTTTACTGATGAGGCAAATCCAACATATTGGTATTATTCAGTGAATTCTGCTATTTCTACAATTAAATTAGAAGATTTTGTTGCAATGGGAAGAACTGGAAGTGATAATTACAATATGCCAAACGATTTGGATATTATAAAAGAAAAACTTTTAGTATTAGTTGATTTCTCTCAATGTTCAAATTGTCTTTCATCAGAAACATATTCAATAAAATTACAATTAACAGGAACAACTACAGATGTTGAAGATTTTGATTCAAATGAATTGAAATTTTCGCTAAGAAATAAAAATACTTTTGTGTTAAATGAAATTTCAAATGCAAAAATGGGAGAAAAATTTAATATAAATTATACAATGAACTTGACCCAAGGTGCAGACACTAAATATGGAGGAAGAAAAGCTTCTTTGGTAATAACTGCTCCGGATAATATTCCATCAGATACTATGCTAACAATTCAAAATAATGTGTATAATTTGAATGCTGAAAAGCAATTTATAGTATCGCTTGGAGATATAAAAACACAAACAAGTTCATTAGAAATGAATATCTTTTCTAATATGCAACCAGATGTGGAAACGATATATGAATTTGATATAGCATTATGGATTTCAGCAACTGCTAATGCTGATGCTCCAAAATTAGGAGAATTAATTTCTGCTAAAAAAATAAATATAACAACTAATAATGAGTTGAATCCTGCTCTTAAAGTAACAAATATAAGTTCAAGAATTATTAAAAAAGATGAACTAAATCAATTATATACACTTGATTATAAGTACAAGCCGGATGCTAATTGCAAAGTAACTGTAGAATTACAACAAAAAATTGGTAGTGCTTATAAGAAAGTAACTGATAAATTAAATCAAGTAAATGGATCAACGGCTCATACAATGGGAACATTTGATATAAATCCTGATTCAGGAAATAATATATTAGAATTTAGATTGTCATCAATAACAGAAAAAGCAACATATAGAATTGTGTTTAAAGTTTGTGACGATGCAGGAACAACAATATTAGAAGTTCCATATAATTTTATAGTGTTAGACAAATAAATAAAAAAGAAGAAGTTGTTTTAACTTCTTCTTTTTTTATTTAAATTTTATTATTTGTTCTTCTTTTTGGAAGTGGCTTTGAAGAGATTACTGTTGGCGAAACTTCAAAAACAATATTAAAACAATCAAATTTATACATTTCATTATTATCTAAATAATCTAAGTAAATATCAAGTTCATCAATATTTCTACAAGCCGCTATAATTGCTGGATGTAGGTTGTAATTGAAAAATAATTCAACTCCTAATTCTAGTCCGTCTTTTGTTGATAGATTTTCTTTGTTCTTTATCAATTTAAAGGCTTCTTTAAATCTAGATATTGAAGCATTTTTGAAGAACGATAATGGAATTGTATAATGTGTTTGAATAATTTCTTCATATGATGAAAATTTATTTTTATTAGCAGAAAAGATTTGCTCTAATTCATGATATGTATATGGTAAAAAAACAGTTTGTTTTGTTTCTGAAATTACTAGAGTGTTTTCTCTTTTTAAGTCTTCTGGTAAATTATTTTTTAATTCTTCGAAATTGACAATAGGATCAGCTTCAGTTAATTCTAATTTTATATTTATGTTTTGGTCTGAAAATTGATTTAATGCTTTTTCAATTTGTAGAGTATTTAATTGAACAGTACTATAAGCTTCCGAAAAAGTAGAATTAAAGTTGTTAATTTTTTCTTCAGTTAGTGAATTCATGTTATTCTCTTTTATTGCATTTGTTAGAATTGTAAGCAATAGGTTTAATTTATTTAAAATTGCAATATTAGAATTAGAAACTTCAAGAGTTTCTTTTAGAAAATTTACTATTTCTGGGGTTGAATTATTTTTTTGAAATTTATCAAGATATTTTGAAATAGTTTCTTTTTTTATGTTTTGTACATCTAACATTGATGATAAAATCTTTTTTTCATAATCCAAAAGCATATTAAATTTTTCATGATTTTTAATTAATTCTTCTGTAAAAAATATCATATATTTACACCTCGAATATATTATATATTAAAAAATTTTAAAAATCAGTATTTTAATATAAATTTAATATAAGAGATATTTTGATAAATAAAAGGAGTTTAACTTTCGTGAAAAAATAATTTAAAAAAGTATAAATGATACATAAAAGTTATTGTAAAAAAAATATATTATTTGTAAAATATTGTTATAAACAAAAGATAATGGGAGGTTTCTATGACTAGAAAAAAAGTAGGAAAATTTTTATTATATATAATAATTGCTATGCTTATTATTTCTTCATGTTACTGTTTTTGGTCTTATTTTTCCAAAGGTAAACAAAAAATAACAGTAAAAACAAGTAACAATTGTTATAGTGGTGAAAGTATTAATGCTACTATTGCTGTAATGAATGTTAAAACTAATAAAGCGATAGATGCAAAAATCACAGCAACATTATATGATAGTGATGACAAGAAAGTAAAAGATGTTGTTACTAAAATGGAAATTGAAAAAGGAGAAGCTGGAGAATTAGCTTTAAATGTACCGGAAGACTTAAAAAGTGGAAAGTATACTTTAAAGATAAAATCTAATTCGGGATTTTATTCCGATACAGCAGAAATTCCAATTAATGTTAAAAATGATAAAAAGTCAAATGTGATAATTTCTTTTGATAAAGGGATTTATAAACCTGGAGATGAAATTAATTATAGAATTTTAATGCTTTCTAAAAGAGATGAAACTCCTTTGAGTCAGAATATTAAAGTTTCAATATATGATGGAAATGATAATAGAGTTTATATAGAAGAAGCTGTGACTTCTGAATATGGTATTATTTCAGGAAAGTTTAAATTAGCAGATGAGGTTAATAGTGGTACTTATAAATTAAAAGTTGAATCTGATAGACAGGAAGTTACAAAAACTTTTAATGTAAATCCATATATAATTCCAACCTTTGAAGTTGAAGTTTCATCAGATAAAGATAATTATATTGTTGGAGATGTGGCTAAAATAAAGGTAGATGCTAAATACTTTTTTGGAGAGCCTGTAAAAAAAGCTGAAATAAAAGGAACTGTTGACGGAAAAGAAGTTGTTGGATTGACAGATGAAAACGGAAGTTTTACATACGAATATAAATTTGGAAAAGCTTCTAAAATAGTTGCAGATTTTACTGTGGTAGATTCATCTAATTATTTGATAGAGGCGTCAAAAATATTATGTTGTGGAACAGCATTATATGAAGTTGAAGTTATTCCAGAATATTCAGATATAGCTTATGGATTTGATAATGATATATATGTAATTACTAAAAAAATAGATGGAACTCCAGTTAAAACTTATTCAACATTAAAAATAGGAAAAATTTCAAAACAAGTAATTTCTGATGAAAATGGAATCGGAAAAGTTACAATAACATCTAGCGAAACAGAAGAATTACCAAAAAAAGAAATGCTATCTGTTAAAGTTGAATCTGAAGATATGGAGTCAAACAAAGTAACAAAAACACATCAATTATTAATTCATGATGCATTTCCTAATTTAATAAAAACGAACAAAACAAAATACAATGCTGGAGAAGATATTGAAATAAAATTAAATTCAAAAGTGAATACAAATACCAAAAATATATATGTCTTCAAAAGTAATGAACTTATTAAAACTATTGTTACAGATGATGATAATGTGAAAATTAATTTAGGCGATGTCTCAGGGTTAGTTGATTTATATATTCCAAATCAAAAAAATATGTCAACAATATATAATTATTATGATGATTTTTATGAAACTTATAAAGTTAATATAGATTATTCTAAAAAGACAATTTTTATAAAACCAGAGAAAGAACTAAATATTTTAGTAGAACCGGTAAAAGATGAATATAAACCAGGAGATACTTTAGATGTTAAGTTCACTACAACTAATGAACAAAATGAGTTGGTAAATTCTGCTTTATTAGTGAGTATTTTAGATGAAGCGATACTTGCGTTAGCTGATAATGATTTGTCTATTGATAATATAAAATTAGCGTTAGAAGATATTGTTTTAGAACCAGGTATGACTGCTGCAGATTTATATGTAATGGCACTAGACGAATCTTCAGATCTTGCTTTTAATTCTGTATTATTAAAACAAAAAGTAACAAATCCAGATATTTATACTAAAAATTATAGAAATTACGAAACAGAAATATATTTGATGTTTGGAATTATAGCTATTATAGTAGCTGCAATTTTAATAGCTTTAAGTTATATTGCTAAGAATAAAGAAAAAGTAGCTAAAGTGATAATTCCGGTAATAGATGTTTTGGCAATATTTATTTTAATGTATATATATGCTGAGGAAGTATTCGGTTTAATAGATAATTTATTTATGGTATTTGCAACATTTATTCTTTCAATAATTGCGTATTTGTTGTTCTTGTATAAAGAACGTGACTTTATATTTAAATTAGTATCAGAAATGATTGTAATTCCAATTGTCTCAATAATAGGAATATTCTTGATTTCTATATTAGTATCTTTGGTATTTGATATATATATACCAAAAATATTTGCTTTAGTTTTAGGTGTAGTCGTTTTATTAATATTATTAGAGTTTGCTATATTAAAATCATTACAAAGAAAAAGAGGATTAAATAAAGTTTTAACAAAGATTTTTGAGTTTTCAAAACTAATTTCAAGAGCTGTTGTATTTTGGTTTTTAACAATAGTATTAACAGAAATTACAGAATTTGGATTACTAATAGTTCTTGCTCTTTATTATTTATATAGAAAATTTATATTAAAAGAAGCAAAAACTAAAGTAGAAGATGGGAAAATAGTATTAAATTTAAATGTTTCTGAATTAGTGGGAATGCTAATAGGAATGTTATTAATTATAATTGTTATAGTAATAGTAATTTCTTCTAATTTAAATGATTATAGAGTAATGAATGATTCTGTAACTTCAGATGTTACGGCTCCTAGTTTACCTATGAAGGATTCGACAACAAATTCAAGTACTGTAACATTAGATTTTAGTCAAGTTACAGAGGATATGATAATCTCAGGAGCGTCTGATGCTACAGGAGCGGGAAGTAGCATAAATAATTCATTCGGTTCAATGTTTGATTTTGATTTGAATATTATGCAAGATTCAAAAGCCGAATCATCTGTTGAGATGTCTACAGAAGATTTTGTTTCAGAAGGTGATAATTCAAATGAAATAGAAAATGAAATAGAAGAAAATGTTAGAAATGTATTTTTAGAAAGCTTAGCATTTATTCCAGAATTAGTTACAGAAAATGGTGTAGCAAATTTTAAAACAGAGATTAGTGATAATATAACAACTTGGAATATTCAAACAATAGGAAATACAAAAGAAGGAAATGTAGGATTTGGTTCAGGAAGTTTTAAAGTATTTAAAGAATTTTTTGTAGAATATACTCTTCCGGCAAATTCGGTTGTTACAGATAAAGTAAGTATTCCAGTAACACTACATAATTATACAGAAAAAAATCTAATAATTGATTTATTAGTAAAAGAAAATGATTGGGCGATTATTGGTGATTATGAAAAACAAAATGTAGTTGAAGCTAAATCAACAAAAATGATATATGTACCAATTGAAATTTTAAAAGATGGAAACAATACATTAAGAATAGAAGCGAATTCAGGAAAAAAATCAGATATAGTTGAAAAAACGTTAGTTGTTAAACCTAATGGTTTAGAAAAAAATGTAGTAGTTTCAAGCGGAATGATTGAAAATAAATATTCTCAAGATATCATATTTAATGAAAAAGCGATTGAAAAAACTGAAAAAATAAAAGTAAAATTATATGCATCGCCAGTTGTTCAAGCGATAGAAAATATAGATGCTATGTTAAGAATGCCAACAGGATGTTTTGAACAAACTTCTTCTTCGTTATATCCAGATATTTTAGTTTTGAAATATTTAAGAGAACATGATTTAAGTAATAAAGAATTAGAAGAAAAAGCGTTAAATTATATATCTAAGGGATATCAAAAGTTATTAACTTATGAAGTAAAAACTAAAAAAGGTGGATATTCATTGTATGGATATGCACCAGCAGAACCTGTAATAACAGCCTTTGGGTTAATGGAATTTAATGAACTTTCAGAAGTTTATGAAGTTGAAGAAAAAGTTATTGATAATATGGTTGAGTATTTATTTGATGTTCAAAATGTAAATGGAAGTTTTGATTATAATACTGTTTATATTGGTGGAACTGCTAGTAGAGATGATTTAGCAATGAATGCATATATTATTTGGGCTTTATCAGAGGTTGTTCCAAATGATAAGAGATTAGAAAAATCAATAAGTTATTTAGAAAATAAATTAGATAAAATTAAAGATAACTATACATTAGCATTAATTGCAAATATTTTTGCTAATACTGATAATAAGAATTCAGCAAATGAAGTTTTAAAAATGATAAATCAAAATATTAAAGTAACAGAAAATGGTGCTTATATTGCTTCAAATATTTCGGATTATTATGGAACAAGAGGTAATCATCAAAATAACCAAGCGACAGCACTAACATCAATGGCTTTGACTAAACTAAATTCAAATCAAAAAAATAATGAAGAATTTGTAAAATTCTTAGTAAGTCAAAAAGATAAATATGGAAGTTGGGGAACAACACAAGCAACAGTACTTGCATTAAAAGCAATTAATAGCTTTACTCAAAATTCTGATATTAAAGATCAAACAATAACTATAAAATTAAATGATAAAGAAGAAAAAATAGAAATAAAAGAAAATGCTTTAGATGTTTATGAAGTAGAGTTTGATAATGTATCAAAAGAAAATAGATTATTAATTGATATGAAAAAAGGTAAAATAACATATGAAGTAATTAAAAATTATTATCAAAGTTATGCAGAAATAGATGATGATTTACAAAATGAGAATAAATTAAGTGTAGTACAGAACTTAAGTAGTGTAGCAAAAGTAAACGATATAATTACTCAAAACATATCAATAAAAAATAATAAAACATATATTGAAAATGGATTGATAGAAATTAATATACCACAAGGAACTACTCCGGTAGAAGCTTCATTAATGAATTTGAAATATAATGGAATAATTGAAAAATATGAATATAATTATAATAAAATTAATCTTTATATAAGGGGATTTGAACCTGGAGAAGAAGTATTATTGGATATTCAATATAGAGCATTATATCCAGAAAATATTACTGGTGGAGCAATAAGATTTTTTGATTATTATAATCCAGAAATTGAAGAAATTTGTTACCCAAAAGTTCTTATAGTAGAAGAATAAGTATGTAAAACTGAAGGAGTCATAAATAAAAGACTCCTTCTTTTTATGGTTATGATTTTTGGGAGAAAAAATTAAATCTAATTATGAAAAAAGATTTGATAATGTAACAAAATTGTAAAAAGTACTTGAAAAGTTCGATAAAATATTATAGAATGTCTTTGGTCAAAAGTAGGCCAAAATAAAAGAGATACTAAAAGACATTTAAGTATCAGAAGTGGAGGAATTTATATTATGTCAGTAAAAGTAGCTATAAATGGTTTTGGACGTATTGGACGTCTAGCATTTAGACAAATGTTTGGAGCAGAAGGGTATGAAATCGTTGCAATTAACGATTTAACAAGTCCTGTTATGTTAGCTCACCTTTTAAAATATGATTCTGCACAAAAAAGATATGATAAAGCAGATACAGTAGTAGCTGGAGAAGGATCTATTACAGTAGATGGAAAAACAATCAAAATTTATGCAGAAAAAGATGCGGCTAATTTACCTTGGGGAGAAATAGGAGTTGATGTTGTTTTAGAATGTACAGGATTCTATACATCTAAAGAAAAAGCAGCAGCTCATATTACAGCAGGAGCTAAAAAAGTAGTTATTTCTGCACCAGCTGGAAAAGACTTACCAACAATCGTTTATGGAGTAAACGAAGGAACATTAACAGCAGAGGATAATATTATTTCTGCAGCATCTTGTACAACAAACTGTTTAGCACCTATGGCTAAAGCATTAAATGATTATGCACCAATCCAATCAGGAATTATGACAACAGTTCATGCTTATACAGGAGATCAAATGGTACTTGATGGACCACATAGAAAAGAAGATTTAAGAAGAGCTAGAGCAGCAGCAGTAAATATCGTTCCTAACTCAACAGGAGCAGCAAAAGCTATCGGATTAGTTATTCCAGAATTAAATGGAAAATTAATCGGATCTGCACAAAGAGTTCCAGTTCCAACAGGATCTTCAACAATATTAGTAGCAACAGTTAGATCAAATGAAGAAGTTACAGCTGATTCTATCAATGCAGCTATGAAAGCAGCTTCAAATGCATCTTTCGGTTATACAGAAGAACCATTAGTTTCTTCAGATATTATCGGTATTACACACGGTTCTTTATTTGATGCAACACAAACAATGGTTGCTAAAGTAGAAGAAGGATTATACCAAGTACAAGTTGTATCATGGTATGATAACGAAAATTCTTACACAAGCCAAATGGTAAGAACAATAAAATATTTTGCTGAATTAGGATAATAATTGTATAAAAGATAGCAATTATGTTTAATATATGAGCAATAAAGAGCTAGTGGTGGAGGTCGGACCTTTATTGCTAGCTCTTTTGTATTAAAATAAAACTTATTTTTAAGAAAGGAAAATAAAAATGAATAAGAAAACAGTAAGAGATATTGATTTAAAAGGAAAAAAAGTATTAGTTAGATGTGACTTTAACGTACCATACAATGATGAAAGAGTTATTACAGATAACAGAAGAATAGTAGCAGCTTTACCTACAATTAAATATTTATTAGAAAATAATTGTAAAGTAATATTATGTTCTCACTTAGGAAGACCAAAGGGACAAGTTAAACCAGAGTTTTCTCTAGATATAGTAGCTGCTGAATTATCAAGACTATTAGGGTTAGAAGTAAAATTAGCTAAAGATGTAGTTGGAGAAGATGCAAAAGCTTTAGCTGCTGATTTACAAGAAGGAGAAGTTATGCTTCTTGAAAACGTAAGATATGAAGCTGGAGAAGAAAAAAATGATGAAGAATTATCAAAAGCATTTGCTTCTTTAGCAGAAGTTTTTGTAAATGATGCATTTGGAACAGCTCATAGAGCACACAGTTCAACAACAGGTGTTGCAAGTTATTTACCAGCAGTTTCTGGATTCTTAATTGAAAAAGAATTAAATTTCTTAGGAACAGCTTTAGAAAATCCTGAAAGACCATTCATGGCTATTTTAGGTGGTAAAAAAGTTTCTGATAAAATTGGTGTTATAGAAGCATTAATTGAAAAAGTTGATGTATTAATGATTGGTGGAGCTATGGCATACACATTCTTTAAATCAATGGGTTATAGTGTTGGAAATTCAATTTGTGAAGAAGATAAATTAGATTTAGCAAAAGAATTAATGGCAAAAGCTGAAGCTAAAGGTGTTAAATTAATGTTACCAGTTGATACAAAAGTTGGTAAAGAATTTGATGCTAATACAGAAAGCAAAACAGTTAAATATACAGAAATTCCTGATGGATGGGAAGGATTTGATATTGGTCAAGAAACAATTGAACTATATGCAAATGAACTAAAAAATGCAAAAACAGTTATCTGGAACGGACCGGTTGGATTATTCGAATTTGATCAATTTGCTATTGGAACAAATAGTATTGCAAAAACATTAGCTGATATTGATGCAGTTAAAATAATCGGTGGTGGTGATTCTGCAGCTGCTGTTGAAAAAGCAGGATTAGCTGAAAAATTTACACACATCTCTACAGGTGGTGGAGCTTCACTTGAATTTTTAGAAGGTAAAAAATTACCAGGAATTGAAGCTTTACAAGATAAATAAATTTCAGAAAAGTAAAAGTGGGAAATATAAATCTCCCACTTTGAATATATTTTTATAAGATTAAAAAATCTAGAAGGAGATTTTTATGAGAAGAAAAGTTATTGCAGGAAACTGGAAAATGAACATGCTTCCAAATGAAGCAATTGATTATATTCAAGCATTTGAACCATTAGTTAAAGATGCTGAAGCAGAAGTTATTTTATGTGTTCCATATACAGATTTATTTTATTGTTTAATGAACGCACAAGGAACAAATATTAAAATAGGTGCTCAAAACATGCACTTCGCTGAAACAGGAGCATATACTGGAGAAGTTTCAGCTAAAATGTTAAAATCAATTGGAGTTGAATATGTAATCATAGGACACTCTGAAAGAAGACAATATTATAATGAAACTGATGAAACAGTAAATAAAAAATTAAAAGCTGCTTTTGAAAATGAATTAAAACCAATTGTTTGTGTTGGAGAAAGTTTAGAAGAAAGAGAAGCTGGAAAAACAGAAGAAATTATTACTTCTCAAACAAGACTTGCTTTAGAAGGATTAACAAATGATCAAGTTAAAGCAACAATTATAGCTTATGAACCAATCTGGGCTATTGGAACAGGAAAAACAGCAACTTCAGAAGATGCTAATAATTCAATAAAAGCAATAAGAGCTGAAGTAAAAAGAATTTACGGAGAAGAAGTAGCTGAAGAAGTTATTATTCAATATGGTGGAAGTGTTAAATCTTCAAATGCAAAAGAATTATTCTCAACATCAGATATTGATGGAGGATTAGTTGGTGGAGCAAGTTTAAAACCAGATGAATTCAGTAAAATAGTAAATTATAATAAATAAATTATGCAAAATTAAAATATGGAATAGCAATATCATATTGCTATTCTATATGAACTTTTTTAGGAGAAATGAGGACGAAATAATATTATGGGAAAACTTACAATGTTAATGATACTAGATGGTTTTGGTGTCAATGAAAAAGAAGAAGGAAATGGAGTAAAACAAGCTAATATCCCACATTTAAATGAAATATTTACAAAAAATCCAAATACAATAATTCATACAAGTGGATTAGAAGTTGGATTACCAGAAGGCCAAATGGGAAATTCAGAAGTTGGTCATACAAATATAGGTGCAGGAAGAATTGTATATCAAGATTTAGCTAAAATAACAAAAGCTATTGAAGATGGAGATTTCTTTAGTAGACCAGAATTTGTAAAAGCAATTGAAAATTGTAGAGCTAATAATTCAAAATTACATTTAATGGGATTATTATCTGATGGTGGTGTACATAGCCATAATCGTCATTTATATGGACTTTTAGAATTAGCTAAAAGAAAAGATTTTGAAAATGTATATGTACATTGTTTTATGGATGGAAGAGATACTCCACCAGCTTCAGGAGAAGGTTACATTGCAGAATTAGAAGAAAAAATGAAAGAAAAAGGTGTAGGTCAAATTGCAACTATTTCTGGAAGATTCTATGCAATGGATAGAGATAAAAGATGGGAAAGAGTTCATGAAGCTTATAATGCAATGGTAAATGGTATAGGAGAAAAAGCTAATTCAGCTGTTTCTGCTATTGAAGAATCATATCAAAAAGAAGTTTTTGATGAATTTGTTAAACCAACAGTTATAACAAATAAAAACGGAGAACCAATTGCAAAAATTGAAGATGGAGATTCTGTAATATTCTTTAATTTCAGACCAGATAGAGCTAGAGAAATAACAAGAACAATTGTTGATAAAGAGTTTGACTGTTTTGAAGTGAAAAATATTAATACATATTTTGTTTGTATGACTCCTTATGATGAAACAATGCCAAACGTAGATGTTGCTTATAGAAAAGAAGAAATTAGAAATACTTTTGGAGAATATATTAGTAGAAGAGGATTAAAACAATTAAGAATTGCAGAAACAGAAAAATATGCACACGTAACATTCTTCTTTAATGGTGGAGAAGAAAAACAATATGAAGGTGAAGATAGAATTTTAGTGCCATCACCTAAAGTTGAAACATATGATTTAAAACCTGAGATGAGTGCTTGCGAAGTTTGTGAAAAAGTTGTTGAAGCAATAAAATCAGAAAAATATGATTCTATTATATTAAACTTTGCTAACCCTGATATGGTTGGACATACAGGAAATATTGATGCTGTAATTAAAGCTTTAGAAACAATTGATGAATGTGTTCAAAATGTTGTTGATGCTGTAAAAGAAGTAAATGGTACTTTATTAATAACAGCAGATCATGGAAATTGCGAGCAAATGATTGATTATAAAACTGGAGAACCACAAACAGCTCATACAACAAACCCAGTTCCGCTTGTAATTGTTGGATTACCAAGTAATAAAAAAATTAAAGAAGGTCGTTTAGCAGACTTAGCTCCAACAATGTTGGATATCATGGGATTAGAAAAACCAGATGAAATGACAGGAGAAAGTTTAATTCAAAACTAACTTTTAGGAGAAATTTATGATAAGTTTACCAGAAGAAAAAATTTTGTATTCAGAAATACAAAAAAAGTTGTTTTATATAATACCTGAGAAATGGGAAAGTATATATTTATATGCTTCTGTAATTGATATGCCAAATCAAAAACCTGTTGGAGAAATGTATTTTTACTACTTACCAAAAGGTATAATAAAAAAGAAATTTGTTAATGGCTATGAGATTCCATCAATTTTTAATATTGATGAAGAACAATATTCTAAATTAATTACAGATGTTTATAATTTAATAAAATTATTACGTGAACGTGCTGTAGAAACAAAAAGAAAAGTTTGGAGTAATATAAATATCACAATTGAGAATTTTAAATTTAAAATAGAGTTTGATTACGAAGATTTAAAAAAATCTGAATTTGATTCTTATGAACGTCATGTAATATGGAGATATAATTATTTAAAAGAGGATTCGGAAGTTTTAAGTAGAAAAGATAGAAAGATAATTGATAAATATTTAAAATATACAGAAACAAGAATCCCGTTAAAGAAAGATTCTTATATTGAAGGAATATATAAACAACCTGTTAAAAATATTATAGATTTTGAAAAGACTTTAACAGTTGAAGAAGCTATAGCTCAATCTAATGAACCGAAAGAGAAAAAGAAAAAAAGAATTTTTGGTAACAAGAATAAAATAGATGATGTTATTGACGAGGATGATGAAAATCAAACATATAATAATCAGATATTAAATTGGAAAAAATAAAGTTTAAAGAGTACTTAGAAATAAGTACTCTTTTTTTGTTCTAAATAAAAAAATGTTGAATATATATTATTATATTAAAATGTGAAAGGTTATATTATATGGATCGAATTTTAAAATATTTTCCTATAAATATAAAAGTGATTTTAGAAAAAGAAATTGGAGAGAAAAAGAACAGTTTAGAAGAAATTAGAATAAGAGTACAAAAACCAATTATTTTAAAATTTAATTCTGGTGAAAAAATTGTAAGATATTTTATAACTCAAGAAGAAATTTTAAATATATTGCAATATGTTTGCGAAAATTCAATATATAGTTATCAAAAACAAATTTCTGAAGGATTTGTAACTGTTACTGGTGGACATAGAGTGGGAATATCGGGCTCTTGTGTGATGGAAAATGGTAAAGTTATAAATATTAATTATATAAATGGCTTAAATTTTAGAATAGCGAGACAAGTTATAGGTGCTAGTGAAAAAATATTAGAAAGTATATTAGACGTTGATAAAAATTCTATTCGAAATACATTAATAGTGTCTCCTCCAGGATGTGGTAAAACTACTATTTTAAAGGATTTAGTAAAACAAATATCAAGTGGAATAAGGCAAAAAAAGTTTAAAGGAATTGATGTTGGAGTTGTTGATGAAAGAGGAGAAATTGCAGCACTATATAAAGGAGTTCCTCAAAATGAAATTGGAATAAAAACAGATGTAATGTCTAATGTTACTAAAAGTATTGGATTAAAAATGTTAATAAGAAGTATGGCACCACAAATTGTTGTTGCAGATGAAATTGGAACGAAAGAAGATGTTGATATTATAAATTATGCGATGTGTTCAGGATGTAAAGGGATATTTACGGCTCATGGTTCAAATTTTGATGAGTTGTATTTGAATCCTATAATAAAAGAATTAATAAATAATCACATATTCGAACTGATTGTTTTTTTAGATGAAAAAATCAAAGGAGAAATAAAAGAATTATATATTCTTGATAAGAAAATGACACAGTATAAAAAAGAAGAAAAAAGAAAAATTAAAGATAATGTAGGGTTAGATTTTTTATTAGGTGAAAATGATGGAATTGATAAAATGTTTTAATTTGATAGGAATATTTTGTTTATGTTCTTATATTGGTGTAATTAAAGCTCAAAAATATGAAATAAGAGTTATAGAATTAAATAGATTTAAAAATGCACTTTATGTGTTTAAATCAAAAATAGAATTTACTTATGAACCTATCAAAAATATCTTTGAAGAAATATCAAAAATAATATATAAAGAAGAAAAAAATATTTTTAAAGAAGCTATAAAATGTGAAGAAAAAATAAATGAAAATTGGGAATTGGCAGCAGAAGAATTAAATGACAAATTAGATAAAGAAGATATATATGCAATTAAAACATTAGGAAAATTATTGGGAAAAACAGATGTAAAAGGACAAGTTAGTGAGATTTTGTTAGTAGAAAGTTTGATTGAAAAACAAATTAGTAAAGCTGAATGTGAAAAACAAAAAAATTCAAAATTATGTAAAAATATGGGGATTATTATAGGATTAGGAATTTGTATAATGTTTGTTTAGGAGTTTTTTATGAATATAGAGTTATTATTTAAGATTGCTGGAATTGGAATATTAGTTGCTGTTCTTCATCAAGTATTATCGAAAGCTGGAAGAGAAGATCAAGCGATGATGACAACTTTGGCTGGAATCGTTATTGTATTAACTGTTGTTGTTAAAGAAATTAGTACCTTATTTGAAACAGTAAGGACGGTGTTTAATTTATAATGGACATCTTAAAAATAATTGGAATTGGTTTTTGTAGTTTGATTATATCTATAATTTTAAAAGAATATAAAAAAGAATATGCGGTTTATAGTATGCTAATAGGCGGAGCGATAATAATTTTTTTTTCTTTGGAAACAATAAATATTATTATAAATTTTATAAGGCATTTTTCTAAAAATTATAATAACGGATTTATTGAAATTTTATTAAAAATTACAGGAATATCGATACTTGCAGAATATGCAACATCTATATGTAAGGATTCGGGAGAGGTTTCGATAGCTAATAAGATTGATTTTGCATCTAAGATTATTGTTGTTTCAATGTCAATTCCAATAATATCAAGTACATTGTCTTTATTACTCAAATTATTACCATAGGAGTAGTTTTTATGAACGAAATTTTAACCACAGAGATAAATGTATTCGGAATAGATGAATTTTTGTATCAAGCAGAAAAATATACAAAAGAAGTGTTTCCAAATCTAGAAATAAAAGAATTTTTTAAAGAAAGTTTAACTGGAAATTTAGGAGATTTTTTTTCTACTAGTAATATAAGTAATGTATTAACAAAAGAATTGCAAGAAACTCTAAATATATTAGCGAGTATATTAATAATTATTATTATACATAGCATATTGAAATCTATTGTAGAAAGTTTAGGAAATTCTTCATCAAGTCAGATTGTATATTTTGTTCAATATATTGCAATTGTAACAGTTATTGTTAATTCATTTGTTAATATTTTGGACATTACAAAAGAAGCTATAAATGAAATTATAAATTTTATGAATTTACTTACACCTATTTTTATAACTTTACTTATAACTACAGGAAATTTAGTAACAAGTAATATTGTACAACCAGTATTACTGTTTATAGTTAATTTTATAGGAAATTTTACAAATGTTTTTTTAATACCTCTATTATTAATTTCTATTACTTTATCTATAATTTCTAATATTTCTGATAAAGTTCAAGTAAATAAATTATCAAAATTTTTTAAAACTTCAATTGTTTGGATTTTGGGGATAATATTAACTATATTTGTAAGTGTACTCTCAATAGAAGGTACTTTAAGTAGTAGTGTTGATGGAATAACTAGTAAAACAGCTAAAGCTGCTGTTTCGAATTTTATTCCTGTTGTTGGTAAAATAATGGGAGATACAGTTGAAACTGTATTGGGATGTACAAATATATTAAAAAATTCTGTTGGGATAGTTGGAGTAATAATTATTATAGGTATTGTACTAGTACCGATAATTAAAATATCTGTTTTATGGATTTCATTTAATATTACATCAAGTATTTGTGAAGTTATTGCAGATGAAAAGATTGTTAAATTGTTGGATAATATTGCGGATAGTTATAAAATTTTATTTGCAATATTAGTTTCTATTTCAATAATGTTTATTATCGGAATAACTATAGTTATAAAAATTACAAATAGTTCATTAATGTATAGGTAAATATGATATTAAAAATAAGAGTTTGGTGCGAAGAATTAATAATAGCAATAATTCTTTGTATAATAATTGAATGTTTAATTCCAAATGGAAATAATAAAAAATATGCAAAAGTAGTAATTGGTGTTTTTATTATGTTTATAACTATCAATCCACTGTTAGAAATCTTGAATTATGAATATGACTTTGATGAAGTATTTGATATGAGATATGAGGAAACTTATAGTAGTTTAGATTATGATATAAAAGATGTGTATATTATTGGGATTAAAGAGGAAATAAAAAAAGAAATAATGAATCTTGGTTATAAAGTAAATGATATAAAATTTGAGTTTGATTATGGTTATGAAAAAATAAGTAAAATTAAAATTGAATTTTTAGAAAATGAAATAGATTATCAGAAGGTTTTGGATATGTTAAAAGAACGATATTTGGTTGAAAAAAATAATGTTATTATAACATTTAAGTAGGAGGAGTTATGTTTGATAAATTAAAGAACATATTTGAAAATAAGGATAAAAAAATAGAAAATTTAGTGGTTTTTTTAATTATTTTGATAATAACTTTAATTGTTATTAATAAAATTTTAGATAAAGATGAAAATGATGTCACTGATTATGAAAATAAAACTGGAGTAGAACTAGCAACTGAAAAAAATATTGATATTAATTTAGAAAATACAAATTTTGAAAAAAGATTGGAAAATATATTAAGCAAGATTTCAGGAGTTGGAAAAGTTGCAGTTCTTCTTACATATACAGAATCAGATTCATTAGTTCCAATTTATAATATTAATTCAAGTACAAGTGTTTCTGAAGAAAAAGGTAGTGATGGAATCAGCAAATTAACAGAATCAGAAAATGTTCAAAAAGATGTTGTTATGGATGAAAATGGTAGTCTTAGTGTTGAAAAGCAAATAAAACCAGTTGTAGAAGGAGCGATAATTATTGCAGAAGGTGCATCTAATGTAAGTGTTAAAAGTAATATAATATCTGCTGTAGAAGCTGTAACTGGAGTTAAAACTCATAAAATTCAAGTTTTTGAGATGGAGGAATAGGTATGAAATATAATAAAGAAAGTGTAAAACAAGTTCTACTTATAACTGTTGCAATAATATTAATTTTTATGGGGTATTTTAATTATAGTTTGGATATAAATATTGATAAAGAAAATATAGCTAAGGAAGAAAGAAATGAACATTCATTAGGTGACGTGCAATTAGTAAATGCAGAACCGTCGCTTGTTGCTAATAATGATATTGTTCCGAATGAAGAGGTTAATGATAATGGAACGACAAAAGAAATTGTAAATAATGTAAATGAAAATAAGTATTATGAAGAAACAAAGTTGGAAAGAAATAGAATGTATTCTGAAATGCTTGAGTCATATCAAAATTTAATTGATTCACCAGAAACGCCACAAGATCAAAAAGCGATTGCAGCTAAAGAAATTTCTAATATAAATAAAAGAAAAAATGGTTTGATGATTGCTGAAAACCTAATAAAAAATAAAGGTTTTGAAGATGTTGTTATTTTAGTAAATGATAACATAGTTAGTGTTGTTGTGAAATCATATATATTAAATCAAGAACAAATTTCTAAAATTCAAAATATTGTTGAACGAGAGTTGGATGTAGAAATTAAGAATATTAATATAAGTAATAGATATTGATTTCTCAAAAATTTCTTGAATATTTTTTTGCCGAAAACTAATAATAAGCTATATGAAATTAAATTTCATATAAATTATAAAAAAGAGGTATAATATGGCAAGAAAATCTATTATTTTTGTTCTAGCTATATTAATGCTTTCATTGTTTTCGAGTATTTGTTTTGCTGCTGATTCAGGAAACTCAATAAATTTGGGTAATGAAATAATGCAATCAATAGATAAAACAGAAAATAGTATGAAGAATGTGGTTTCTGGAAATGCAGTAAGAGATGCAGGAAATATGATGAAAGATGGAGTGAATAGTGTAGGAAATGGAATAAATAATATGGGAAATTCTGTTAATAACGGTGTTAACCATATGGAAAATGGTATGAATGATGGAATGAATAGAATGGAAAACGGGGATGGTTATAATGCTACGAGAACAACTGCAGAAGCAACAACAGTTAATAACACAATGACAACAACAACTTGGATGTGGATTATACTAGCTCTTGCTGCAACAATTATTTTTGTTGCAATTTGGTATTATGCTACACAAGATAACGGCTAGAAAAAAACGGCTTTATAAAAGCCGTTTTTTTTATATATTTATAAATTATTTTGATAATCTAATTAAAAGAGCAATTGCAAATAAAATTAATAAAACTCCAATTGCGATCAAGATTATTGATAATATATTGTTTAATTGTAAGTTTGCTTGTTCATAACTATTTATATTTGAAACTTTTGTAACAGAAGATGTAGATAGCGCATCTAAAGTAGATGTACTTGGATTGTCTGGAGTTGGTATACTATTTTCTTCTGTAGTTTCGGTATTTTCTGAAATAGCATCTACTGTTTCTGGATTTTCTACATCAGAAGTAGCATGTACAAAGTTAAAATTTAAAGAAATTATTAACAATAAAAATAATATTAAACAAAATTTTATAGTTCTAGACATAATATCCTCCTAAATTGTACGATATAACTATAATATACAAAAATATAAAAAAAGTCTATAGATATTTATAAAATATATTATTGTAATATTAAAAATATATGTTGAAAAAAATTTTTTTATATGTGATAATTTATGTGTATATTTATGTATTTTATATTTAAAAATATGTATATACATATGAAAAAAGTTTATAATTTTTAATAAAAATATATATAAAGAGGAGGAACAAAAGATGGCAGAAAGATTTATTCTAAATGAAACATCTTATTTTGGAAGAGGTTCAAGAGTTGAACTTGCAAATGAAATTAAAACAAGAGGATTTAATAAAGTATTAGTAGTAACAGATCAAACTTTATTAGATTGTGGAGTAGCTGGAAAAGTTATTTCAGTATTAGAAGAAGCTGGTATTGCATTTGATGTATATGCTGATGTAAAACCAAATCCAACAGTAAAAAATGTACAAGATGGTGTTAATAAATGTAGAGAAGTAGGTGCTGACGTAATCGTTACAATTGGTGGTGGTTCAGCTATGGATACTGCAAAAGGAATATCAATAATAATGACAAATCCAGATAGATATGATGTTGTGTCATTAAATGGATTATCAAATACAGTAAACAAAGGAATGCCAGTTATAGCTTTACCTACAACACATGGAACTGCGGCAGAAGTAACAATCAATTATGTAATAACAGATGAAGAAAGACAAATAAAAATGGTTTGTGTAGATCCACATGATATACCAGTTTTAGCTATAGTAGATTCAGAATTAATGGAAACACTTCCAAAAGGAACAGCAGCTGCTACAGGTTTAGATGCTTTAACACATGCGGTTGAAGGATATATAACTAAAGCTCACAATACAATGTCTGATATGTTCCATATGAGAGCAATTGAATTAATATTTGAAAATTTACCAAAAGCAGTTAACGAAAAAGATTCAGCAGCTATTGAAAACATGGCTTTAGCTCAATATATGGCTGGAATGGGATTCTCAAATGTAGGATTAGGAATTGTTCACTCAATGGCTCACCAATTAGGTGCTGTTTATGATACACCACATGGAATTGCTAACGCAATAATTCTTCCAACAGTAATGAGATTTAACGGAGAAGTATGTGCTGATAGATTTAGAGAAATTTTATGTCATATTGGAAGACCAGATGCAAAAGATTTAAATGATCAAGATGTTATAAATACATTCGTATGGATGATACAAGAATTATCAAAATCAGTAGGAGTTACTCAAACTGTAAAAGATACTGGATGTAAAGAAGAAGATATAGAAATGCTTGCAGATAAAGCAATGGAAGATCCTTGTAAACCAGGAAATCCAAGAGAAGTAACTAAAGAAGATTTTATAAGATTATATAGAGAAGCAATGTAATAATAAAAAGAATCACCGCATATATAAATATGGGGTGATTCTTTTTGATATATATAGAACTTGAAGATTATTTGGAAAATGATGATGAAAGACGTGGATTTTTTTCTAAGAAAATACAGGCTATAAAAAATAAATTTTTAAAATTAAAAATTGAAAAATTTGAAGATATTGTCTTGATAAAAATTCCTAATACAGAAAAAAGTGTATTAGATAAGCTAGCTAAATATATAAAAATAAAATGTATTACAAGGGTTTGTTTGTCAAAAAAATTAATGAATAATTTTGAATTTATAAATTTTATAGAAAATCAAAAAGTGAAAATTTTTGATGGAAGATGGTTGTTTAAATATTTAATAAATGATTGTATTCAATATATTTGTTCATCCAAAAAAGAAAATATGCAATATCAAGAAATATCTTTTGTAATAAATAAGCTTGATAGAGTGGGCTTTTTTAATATATTAGAAATAGCTCCTAAAGTAAAAGTGTTAAATATAATAACGTCTAATGTGAAACAATTTAAAAGAATTGAAAATATATTATATGAAGAAAGTGGGATTGTTTTAAATATCAATAATAACTATTCAAAGAGTTTAATAAAAAGTGATATTATATTTAATTTTGATTTTTCTGAAGAAGAATTTAATAAATATGAGTTGCCAAGAAAAGCTTGTATAATAAATTTAAATCAAGAAATGAATATAAAATCTAAAAGTTTTGAGGGTATAAATTCTAATTTTTATGAGATTCAAATGCCGGTAAAGTATTTGAAAAATATATGTTTAAAAGATTTTTTCGATGAGATTTTATACGAAAGTTATATTTATAAAAATACTAATCCTGAAAATATAAAAAGGGAATTAAAACAAGATAATATTAGAATAAATTTTCTTATAGGAAAGAATGAGCGAATAAGAAAAAATGAATATTTAAAATTATCAAAAAAAATGGTAAATTAGCTTGACAAAACCTAAAATAAACCGTATTATAATTTAAGTATAAAAGAAACAATTAAAGGAGGCCTTTTATAATGGGAGAAAAAGAATATTTATTAACACAAGAAGGTTATGATAATTTAGAAAAAGAATTAGAAAGATTAAAAACAGTTGAAAGATATGAGATTGCTGAAAGAATAAAAGTAGCTTTAGGATTTGGAGATTTATCAGAAAACTCTGAATATGATGAAGCAAAAAATGCACAAGCAAATAATGAAATAAAAATAGCTGAATTAGAAGAAAAAATCAAATATGCTAAAATTATAGATGAATCTGAAATTGATACAGAAGTTGTTCAAGTAGGAAATATTGTTAAAGTTTTAGATATAGAATTTGATGAAACAGTAGAATATACAATTGTTGGTTCAACAGAAGTTGATGTTGTTGCAAATAAAATATCAAATGAATCTCCAATCGGAATGGCTTTATTAGGTAAAAAAAGAAATAACGTTGTAGAAGTTCAAGCTCCTGTTGGAATAATTAAATTAAAAATATTATCAATAAAAAAATAGAAAAATAAAAAAAGATATATGCGTGCATATATCTTTTTTGTTGTTTTATAAAGCTTTAAAATACTATAAATATCGAAAAACTATGTAGACAAATTATAAAAAATTAGATATTCTTAATGTGTATTAAAAGTCAAAAAAATATAAACAAATATAAATAAAAAGAAAGGGATGAAATTATGAAAAGAATAAGAGTTGCAGGTTTAGTAGAAATGGAAAATGGATATGCACTTATGCATAGAATGAATGTAAAGAAAAAAGAAAATTCTAATGCACCATATGGAGAGTATTATGTATTTCCTGGTGGAGGAATAGAAGGTGATGAAGCTTTCGAAGAAGGTGTTGCAAGAGAAGTTTTAGAAGAATTTGGAATAAATGTAGAAGTAAAAGAAAAACTATATTTTAGACAAATTGGTGAAGAATTAGATGAATATTTATATTTGTGCAAATATGTGAGTGGAACATTAGGAACTGGTACAGGGCCTGAATTTTCAGGGGATCCTAAATATGCTGATAGAGGACTTTATATTCCAACGATAGTTCCAAAAAATGAAATAAGAAACATAAGATTATTACCAGAAGAATTTAAAGAAAAATTAGTAAAAGATTTTAATTTATAAAAAGAGGTATTTAAATGAAAGTATATATTGTAAGACATGGGCAAACCGATTCTAATTTAGCTAAAGTGTATAATTTTCAAGGTGAAGATATAAATAAAAATGGAATTGAGCAAGCAAAAATTTTAAGTGAAAAAATAAAAGATTTAAAATACGATGTGGTTTATTGTTCTCCATTTTTGAGAGCTAGACATACAGCAGAAATTATAAATAGAAACAACATTCAAACAATATATGATGAAAGAATTCAAGAAAGAAATCCAGGAAATCTAGAAGGAAAACCATGGGGGACTACAGATAGAAATGAATATTGGAATTATTATTCAAAGAATAAATTTGGAACTGAAGAATCAGTTGAGCATTTATTTGAAAGAGTATATTCATTTTTAGAAGATTTGAAAAATAAAGATTATGAAAGTGTTTTAGTTGTTGCGCATAGCGGTGTATCTAAAGCTTTTTATGGTTATTTTAATGGTATTCCAGAAGATGGCAATTTTTTGGAATTAGGACTAAAAAATGGAGAGATTGCAGAATATAAATTTTAATGTAAGAGGGTTTTACTTTTCATAAAATAAATAATAAAAAATTATGTTATCATAAGCGAAAAATGACGATTAAAAATATAAAAAATATGTAAAAAAATAGTGAAAAATAAAAACTTTTATGATAGAATACAAAAAGTATAATTGTATACTTAATTAATAAAAATTAAATATAAAAGGAGAAGGATAATGGTAGCCTATAAAAGAGTTCTATTAAAATTAAGCGGTGAAGCTTTATCTGGAAAAGAAGGTCATGGAATTGATCCAGAAGTAGTTGGTTCGATATGTGATAAAGTAAAAGAAATTGTAGATATGGGAGTTCAAGTATCAATTGTTGTCGGAGGAGGAAACTTCTGGAGAGGACTAAAAAATGGTAAAAAAATGAACGACAGAGCTACAGCTGATTACATGGGAATGCTAGCAACAGCTATGAATGGATTAGCACTTCAAGATGCTTTAGAGTACAGAGGTTTATACACAAGATTACAAACTGCAATTGAAATGAGAGAAATTGCAGAACCTTATATAAAAAGAAAGGCTGAAAAACATTTGGATAGAGGAAGAGTAGTAATATTCGCTTGTGGAACAGGTCATCCATTCTTCTCAACAGACACAGCAGCAGCTTTAAGAGCAGCTGAAACAGAATCAGAAGTAATATTACTTGCTAAAACAATAGACGGAGTATATTCTGCTGATCCTAAATTAGATCCAAATGCAGTAAAATATGATGAAATTTCATATAAAGATGTTTTAGATCAAGACTTAAAAGTTATGGATTCAACAGCAACAGCTCTTTGCAAAGATAATAATATTCCATTATTAGTATTTGCAATAAGTGATCCAGAAAATATTGTAAGAGCTGTAAAAGGTGAAAATGTGGGTACAATAGTATCTTAAAAAATAAAATATAAAAATGAAAGGAAGTTTTAAAATGGATTTACAAGAATTAGAAGGAAGAATGATAAAATCAATAGATGTATTTAGTCAAAATTTATCAGAAATTAGAGCTGGAAGAGCAAACCCAGCAATATTAAACAAAATTAGTGTTGAATATTATGGAGTTCCAACTCCAATAAATCAAGTAGCTGGAATTTCAGTTCCAGAAGCTAGAACAATCGTTATTCAACCATGGGATGCAAGTGTTTTAAAAGCAATTGAAAAAGCAATTTTAGCATCAGATATTGGATTGAACCCAAATAATGATGGAAAATTAATTAGATTAAATTTTCCTGAATTAACAGCTGATAGAAGAAAAGAATTAGCTAAAGATGTTAGAAAATTAGCTGAAGAAGCTAAAGTAAGTATTCGTGCTATAAGAAGAGATGGTATGGATGTAATTAAAGATGAACTAAAAAAATCAGAAATAACAGAAGATGGAAAAGCTGATTTAGAAGATAAAATACAAAAATTAACAGATAAATATGTTGCTGAAATTGATAAATTAACTGAAAACAAAGAAAAAGAAATAATGAGTATATAATTGGAGTAATTATGGAAGAAAGAATAATGCCAAAACATATTGCCATCATAATGGATGGCAATAGAAGATGGGCTAAACAAAGAAGTTTACCAGTAAAATTGGGACATAAACAAGGTGCTGAAACTCTAAAAAAAGTAGTAAGATATGCTAATGAAATTGGTATAAAATACGTTACAGTATATGCTTTTTCTACAGAAAATTGGAAAAGAAGCGAGGAAGAAGTTAGTGCATTAATGAATCTTTTAGAAACATATCTAGATGATTTTGCCAAAGAAGCTGATACAGAAAATATTGTAATTAGAGTTTTAGGAAATATGGCTCAATTGTCAGAATCTTTACAAGAAAGTATTAGAAAAACAATTGAGAGAACAGAAAATAATACAGGAACAATTTTTAATATAGCATTAAACTATGGTGGAAGAGATGAAATTACTAATGCAGCTAAGAGCTTAGCCAAAGATGTTAAAGAAGGAAATGTTGCATTAGAAGAAATTTCAGAAGAACTATTTGCTAAATATTTATATACAAAAAATGATCCTGATCCGGATTTATTAATAAGAACAAGTGGAGAATTGAGATTAAGCGGATTCTTGCCTTGGCAATCTACATATTCAGAGTTCTTGTTTTTAGATAAACTATGGCCTGATTTTTCTAAAGAGGATTTAGATAATGCGATAGAAGTATTTTCAAAAAGAAATAGAAAATTTGGAGCTAAATAAAATATATAACAAAGGATAGTGTGAGAAAAATGATGAAAAGAATTATTACAGCACTAATAGGTTTTCCTATTGTTGTTGCTGTACTTGCATTTGCTAACAAATATGTTGTTGATATAATAGTTGCAATTGTTGCATTAATATCAATGAACGAATATATTAAATGTGTCGCACATAAAGATGTTCATGTAATAAAATGGGTTAGTTATTTATCTGTTTTAGGAATTGCATTAATACATGTGATACCACAAGCGTTATATTTGAATATTTTGATATTTGCAATGCCAGTATTACTTATGATTTTGTTTTTACATGTAATTGTAACTGATATGAAAATAACATTTCAAGATGTTGCTTATACATTAATAGGAATAATATATATATATTCATTTTTAGTATTTTTAGCAGCAATTTTCGGAATTGAAGGTTCAGTTTCAGGAAGATTATTAATATGGTATGTATTTTGTGCTGCATGGGGAACTGATACATTGGCATATTTTGCAGGAATGAAATTTGGAAAACATAAATTTAGCAAAGTAAGTCCTAAAAAGTCAATAGAAGGCTGCGTTGCAGGAGTGATTGGATCACTAGTTTTATGTTTGATATATACTTTTGCAATAAATACAATTTTTGGATTAACAATACCATATGTATGGGTTTCAATTATGAGTGTAATACTAAGTGTAATTGGTCAAGTAGGTGATTTTTCAGCATCAGTTATAAAAAGATATTTTGATGTTAAAGATTATAGCAATATCTTTCCAGGGCATGGTGGAATGCTAGACAGAATAGATAGCGCAATGTTTATATCACCATTTGCATATATGTTTATTATGATAATATTATAGGAGGAAGAAATTGACATTTTTAATTAATGCTTTCAAAATAATATTTTTATTAGGTTTTTTAGTATTTATACATGAAGGTGGTCACTTTCTAGCTGCTAGATTATTTAAAGTAAAAGTAGAAGAATTTTCAATTGGTTTTGGACCAAAGATATTTACCAAAAAAGGGAAAGAAACACAATATAGTATTGGTTGTATCCCTTTTGGTGGATATGTAAAGATGTTAGGAGAAGAAGAAAGAAGCGAAGAAGAAGGAGCTTTTAACAAAGCTAGTGTTTTTCATAGAATAATAATTGTTGCTGCTGGAGCAATTGTAAATATTGTTTTTGCAGTAATAGTATTTTTCTTTCTATCAATTTTTTCAGGTTATAACATTTCGACAACAATTAGTGAAATAATGCCGGAAGCAAGAGAAAATTTAGCAGATATTGAAATTGGTGATAAAATAATAAAAATAGATAATCAAAAAATAAGATTAAAATCAGATATTTCAAATGCTTTGCTTGGTTCAGATGGATCTGAAGTTAAAGTGATTGTTGAAAGAGATGGAAAAGAATTAGAATTTGATGTAAAACCAATTGAATATGCAGAAAATACTTATATATTAGGGATTCAAGTTGCTTTATTAGATGCAACTTGGCAAGAAAAAATTTACTATGGATATTGGGAAACAGTAAATTTTGTTGAGTCAATGTTTAAAACAGTAAAATTATTATTTACAGGAAATATAAAAATAGATCAAATGACAGGACCTATTGGAATTTCAGAGATAGTAGTAAAATCAAATGGAATATATAATTTTATATATTTACTTTGTTTAATTTCTTTATCACTAGGAGTAACCAATTTATTACCAATACCGGCGTTAGATGGAGGAAGAATATTTTTACTAATTATTGAAGGAATTAGGGGAAAAGCACTAAAAGAAGAAATAGAATTAGGAATACAATCAGCTGGCTTTTTGCTATTAATTTTACTCTCACTTTATGTGTCTTATAAAGATATTTTAAGAATTTTTTAAAAGAAAGAGTGAAGAATTATGAAATGTAGAATTTGTGGAGCAAAATTAAAAAAAGATGGAGATATATGTACAACATGTTACAAAGAATTCCAAGAAGAGGAAGATCTAAAAAAAGATACTAATGAAAGACTAAAAATTAAAAGAAAATATTCTATTAGTTATGAAATCTCAAAATGTACAGAAATAATTATATTAGCAATACTTTCTATAATTTTATGTTTGTCAGCAGGAGGAATATTAGAAACATTAGGTGTTGTATTAATATTTGCTGCAATTATTGGAATTGTGCTTTTTATAGATAAAAGATTAGCAATGGCAACAAAAGCGGTTTTTTATGATAAGAAAACAGTATATACATTTAAATTTTTATTTTTTGATGTAACAAAAGTTGTAAAATATACGGATATTGCTGATGTTAGATATTTCCAAACACGTAGACAAAAGAAATATGGTTTTGGAGATTTATGCGTATATGCAAAAGGAGTAATACCAGGAGCTGGCTTTTTAAATGGATATCAGATTAAAAATATTGAAAATGTAGAAGAAGTATTAAGTCAAATTGGTGAAATTGTAGGACCAATCGAGGAATAATGAGAAGAGGAAAATATGCCAAAATATATAAAAGAAGTTTTCAATGATTATGTGATTGATAATAATTTAATAGAAGCAGAAATTGAGAATATAAATTTATATAAAAAAACGAATAAATTACAAATAAAATTAGCATCTTCAAAAGTTATAACTTTGCAAAACATAGAGAGTTTTGAGGAATATTTGGTAAAGACTTTTAAAGTAAATAAGGCTTCTATTGATATAAATTATAATGATGTAGTAATTGATCAAAATATATCAGAAAATTGGAATAATATAATTAAATATATTGCCAAAAAAGAACCTTTTAGTAAAGCAATTTTAACAAATAGTAAAATTGAAATACAAGACTCTGATGTTGTTAAGGTAAAGTTAGCTATGAAAGGTGCTTCTTTTTTAGTTGCTCAAAAATTTGATAAAGGATTAGAGCATCTATTTAGTAACCTTTATAACAAACAATACGTTGTAGAGTTTATTGAAGATGTTTCGGAAAATTTTGAAAAAGAGTTAATTGAAAGAAGGAAACAAGAAGAAAAAGAAGCTTTAATGGAACTTGAAAGACAAGCTTTAATTGAAGTAGAACAAGCAAAAGAAAGAAAGAAACAAGAAAAAGAAGCTGAAAAAGAAAGAAAACGTGAAGAAGATGAAAAACTAAAAGAAACTTTAAGACAACAAAATCCAGAACTTGCTGCAAAAATTGAAGCTCATCAAAATAAAGACCCTGAAGTTAAGGACGAAGCATCACCTTTAATTTTAGGTAGAAGCATGATGATAAGAACTGAACTTGTAAAAATAGAAAATATTCCAATGACAGAAGATGCGGATATAAGAGTTTGTGTTGATGGAGAAATTTTAGATGGTTCAATTGATTCGAGAGATATAAAAGATGAAAAAACAATCTTGATGTTTAATCTTTTTGATGGAACAAGTACTATTGGTTGTAAAGCTTTCTTGCCTAAAGATAAATTAAAAGAAGTAAAAGGAAGAATTTCATCTGCAAAAGGTTTAAGAATAGAAGGGCAAGCAAGATATAGTCCATACTCAAAAGAAGTTGAAATTATGGCGAATACAATATTAGAATCAACTGGTTTCAAAAAAGAAAAGAGAATGGATAATAGTGAACAAAAAAGAGTTGAGCTTCATATGCATACTCAAATGAGCCAAATGGATGCTATTACTCCTTGTAGTGATTTGATAAAAAGAGCAATTTCATGGGGATGGAATTCAATTGCAATTACAGATCACGGTGTTGTTCAAAGTTTCCCGGATGCGCATAAGCTTTTGGGAAAAGTAGGAGATGTTATTAAAGTTATATATGGAGTTGAAGCTTATTTCTGTCCAGATAAAGATCCTGCTGTAATAAATTCAAAAGGTCAAGAAATAGATACAGAATATTGTGTATTTGACTTAGAAACAACAGGTTTATCACATATAACAGAAAAAATTACAGAGATTGGTATTATAAAAATAAAAAATGGTGAAGTAATTGATACTTTTGAGACATTTGTAAATCCAGAAAAACCAATACCACAAGAAGTTGTAGAAGTAACTCATATCACAGATGATATGGTAAAAGATGCAGAAACAATTGATAAAATAATGCCAAAAGTATTAGAGTTTATGAAAGGTTCTGTTTTAGTAGCTCATAATGCCGATTTTGATATTGGTTTTATGAAATATAATTGTGAGCAATTAGGATTACCTTTTAACTTTACTCATATAGATACACTTCGTTTAGCGAAAGCTATATTCCCAGAATTTACAAGATATAAATTAGGATTTATAGCAGATAAATTAGGTATAAAAGTAGAAGTTGCACACCGTGCTTTAGATGACGTTAAAACTTTAGTTCAAGTATTTAACGAAATGATTTTAAAAGCTAAAGACAGAGATGCAAAGACGATAGATGATTTTGATAATGTATTTGAAACTGATTTTAGAAAACTACCAGCATATCATATGATAATTTTAGCAAAAGACTATGTTGGACTAAAAAATCTTTATAAATTAGTATCTTATTCGCATTTGGATTATTTCTATAAAAAACCAAGGATATTAAAATCTATGCTTAATCAATATAGAGAAGGGTTAATTATAGGAAGTGCGTGTGAAGCGGGAGAACTTTATAGAGCGATTGTTTCGGGAAAATCTGATGAAGATTTAGAAGAAATAGCAAGTTACTATGATTATTTAGAAATTCAACCTTTGGCAAATAATGAATATATGATTCGTGAAGGTCAAGTTGAAAGTTGGGATACATTAAGAAACTTCAATAAAAAAATAGTTGAGCTTGGAGAAAAGATGAATAAACCTGTAGTAGCTACATGTGATGTTCATTTCATGGATCCTCAAGATGAAGTATATAGAAGAATACTTCAAGCTGGTCAAAAATATGATGATGCAGATAATCAAGCTCCGCTTTATTTAAGAACAACAGAAGAAATGCTTGAAGAATTTAGTTATTTAGGAGAGGAAAAAGCATTTGAAGTTGTTGTAACAAATACAAATAAAGTTGCGGATATGTGTGAAAGAATAAGACCTATTTCACCTGAAAAATGTCCGCCACATATCCCGGGATGTGAAGAGGATATTAAAAGAATTACTTTTGAAAAAGCTCATGAACTATATGGTGATCCACTTCCAGAAATAATTCAAACAAGGCTAGATAAAGAATTAAATTCTATTATAAATAATGGATATTCCGTAATGTATATTATTGCTCAAAAGTTAGTTTGGAAATCAAATGAAGATGGATATATAGTAGGTTCCAGAGGATCTGTTGGTTCATCTTTGGTAGCATTTATGACGGGTATTACAGAAGTAAACTCACTTCAACCACATTATAGATGTCCAAAATGTAAATATTCTGATTTTACAGATTATGGAATTGGAAATGGATATGATCTTCCGGATAAAGATTGTCCAGTATGTGGTGAAAAACTTGCTAAAGATGGAATGGATATACCGTTTGAAACTTTCCTTGGATTTAATGGAGATAAAGAACCTGATATCGACTTAAACTTCTCAGGAGAATATCAAGCAAAAGCACATAAATATACTGAAGTTATATTCGGAAAAGGTACTACTTATAAAGCTGGAACAGTTGGTACTGTTGCTGATAAAACTGCCTTTGGATATGCAAAAAATTATTTTGAAGAAAGAAATATAATAAAACCAAATGCTGAGGTTGCAAGAGTTTCTGCAGGTTGTGTTGGAGTAAAAAGAACTACTGGACAACACCCGGGAGGAATCATAGTTGTACCTAAAGGAAGAGAAATTTTTGAGTTTACTCCTGTACAACACCCAGCAGATGATGCAGGTTCTGATATCGTAACAACTCATTTTGATTATCACTCAATAGATGCAAATTTATTGAAGCTTGATATTCTGGGTCATGACGATCCGACAGTTATTCGTATGCTTCAAGATTTGAGTGGAATAGCGCCAACTCAAATTCCACTGGATGATAAAGAAACAATGTCTATATTTAATTCTACAGATGCTCTTGGAGTGACTCCAGAACAAATAGGTTCAGAAGTAGGAACTTTTGGGATACCAGAATATGGTACAAAATTTGCTCGAGGGATGCTTGTGGACACTCGTCCAACAACATTTGATGAATTAATTCGTTTGTCTGGTTTATCACATGGTACAGACGTATGGCTTGGAAATGCTCAAAGTTTAATTGAAGAAGGAGTGGTTACTCTTAAAGAAGCAATATGCTGTCGTGATGATATTATGGTTTATTTAATGAAAAGAGGATTACCACCAGATAAAGCATTTAAGATAATGGAAACAGTTCGTAAAGGAAAAGCTTTAAAAGATCCTGAAAAATGGGAAGGATTTAAAGCGGTTATGAAAGAGTTTGATATACCAGAATGGTATGTAAAATCTTGTGAGAAAATAAAATACATGTTCCCTAAAGCCCATGCTGCAGCTTATGTAACAAATGCGTTTAGAATTGCTTGGTTTAAAGTACATATGCCACTTGCTTATTATGCTGCATATTTTACTATTAGAGCAAAAGCATTTGATGCTGAATTTATGATAAATGGAAAAAGAATTGTAGAAGATAAAATGAAAGAAATTACTGCACTTGGAAACAATGCTGCACCAAAAGATAAAGACATGTATGATGACTTAGAACTTGTGCATGAAATGTATGAAAGAGGATTAGAATTTTTACCAGTAGATTTATATAAATCGCATAGTACCAAATTCTTAATCGAAGATGGAAAACTTCGTCCACCTCTAAATTCAATTGCTGGTCTTGGAAATGTTGCTGCTGAAAGTATTTATGCGGCAAGATGTGAAGAACCATTCGAATGTATTGAAGACTTACAAGCGCGTTCTAAGATAGGAAAATCAATTACTGAACTTTTAGAAAAGTTTGGTTGCTTAAAAGGAATGACTAAATCAAATCAAATGAGCTTATTTGTGTAATAGGCTCATTTGATTACAAATGAAAGGAAGAAAAAATGAAAGCATTACTTGGATTAATTAATTGGAAATATGTTTTAATTTATTTACTTGCTATAAATGTTATTGGTTTTCTTGCAATGGGAATCGATAAATTAAAGGCAAAAAAAGATTGGTGGAGAATTCCAGAAGGCACTTTAATGACAATATGTTTATTGGGTGGAGGAATTGGAACAATTGCTGGTATATATACATTTAGACATAAAACAAAAAAATTAAAATTTACAGTAGGAATGCCAACAATTTTGATTTCTGAAATTGCTTTAGTGATATATTTGTTTATAAAATATTAATACAAAAAATATTGTATTATATTATAAAAAACAGAAGAGGAATATTACATATTTTATACAAATACAGTAAGTATCTTGATTTTTAAACTAGTTGAGATATAATTTTGTTGTAAAATATATTAGGATGTAGAATATGAAAAAATTAGTTAGTTTAACATATCCGCAAAAATCAATACTACTTACAGAGAAGTTTTACAAAAATGCTTCTATGAATAATATTTGTGGGACAGCAATTATCGATTCTGTTCTTGATTTTGATGCGTTAAAACAAGCAATAAAAGTTGTAATAAAGGAAAATGATGTATTCCATATTCACTTATCTCAAAAGAAAAATGAAGTAAAACAATTTATATCATATAATGAAATTACTGATATAGAAATAATAGATATAAAAGATGAATCAGAAGTATACTTAATAGAAGATGCATTGATGGCAAAACAATTTAATTTATATGAATCTGATTTATTTGAGTTTAAAATTTTTAGATTTGAAAATGGTGCTGGAGGTTTTTTATTAAACATTCATCACATTATTTCTGATGGTTGGACATTAGGTTTAACTTGTAGAAAAATTATGAAAGCATATTCAAATATTAAAAATAATGAAAACGGAGAAGAAGAGACTTTTTCGTATATTGATTATGCAAAAAATGAAGAAGAATATTTTAATAGTTTAAAATTTCAAAAAGATAAAGAATACTGGAATGAATTATTTTCAGAAAATATAAATCCAGCAATTTTACCTTCAGATAGTTCTGAGAAAAATACAGAATTTTCATGTTTAGGAGAAAGAATGACTTTCTCTATTCCAAAAGCCAAAATGAAAATAATTAATGAATATTGTAGTAAAAATAAATTGACTGTATTCAATTTTCTTATGGCAATTTATTCAGTTTATATTTCAAAAATTATTGGTTCAGATGATTTTAGTATTGGAACACCAATATTAAATAGAACAAATTTTAAAGAGAAAAATATAATTGGTATGTTTGTAAATGTTGTTCCTTTTAAAGTAAAGGTAGAACAATCTGCAGACTTTATTAGTTTTGCAAGTAATCTTTCAAAAGATACTGTTTCATTATTAAGACATCAAAAATATCCATATCAAATGTTATTAGAAGATTTGAGAAAAAAAGACTCTTCAATTCCAAATCTTTATAACGTTGTTTTGTCATATCAATTAACAAAAGCTAACAATGAAACTGAATACAAATATTCAACTAGATGGGCATTCAATAAGAATGTAACTGACGATATGACTATTCAATTTTTGGATTTAGATGAACAAGGAATATTAACTGTTTGTTATGATTTTAAAAAATTAAAATATTCAAATGAATATGTGAAAAATATGCATTCTAGAATTTTAGAAATGATTAATAAAGTCTTAGAAACAGAAAATATATGTGTAAAAGATATAGAAATCATTACTAAAAATGAAAGAGAAAAACTTTTAGTTGATTTTAATAATACTGAAGTTAAATATGATAAAAATAAGAATGTAATAAAAACATTTAAAGAAATGGTAAAAAAATACCCAGAGAAAATTGCTATAAGCTTTGAAAATAGACAAATGACTTATAAAGAATTGAATCAAAAATCAAATATTTTAGCTAATAGTTTAATTAAAGAAGGAGCAAAAGCAAAAGATATAATTGCTATTTGTGTAAATCGTTCTTTGGAATTAGCTATTGGTCTTTTAGCAATATTAAAAGTTGGAGCAGCATATTTACCAATAGATCCAGAATATCCAGAAGATAGAATTGAGTATATGTTAACAGATAGTAATGCTAAAATGATACTTTCAAATAAGAGAACTCAAAGTGCAATAAATGAAAAAATAAAAATAAAAAGAATTGATATTGGATTAGAATCTACTGTTTACAATAGAGAAAATATAGAAATTGAAGAAAAAATATTACCAGAAGATTTGATTTATTTGATATATACTTCAGGTTCTACTGGAAAACCAAAGGGTGTTATGTTAAAACACAAAAATATAATTAATTTCTTACTTGGAACAAAGGAAGTTATTGATTTTAATCCAGAAAAAATAATGGTATCAATAACTACAATATGTTTTGATATATTCGTTTTAGAATTTTGGGGTGCATTAACTTCTGGTATGACATTGGTTTTAGCAAATGAAGTAGAACAAAATAATGCTGTGGCGTTAAATAAACTTTGTTTAGAAAATAAAGTAACTATGATTCAAACCACTCCTTCTAGATTTAAAGCATTACTTGAAAATAAATCTGCAACTGAGTTTGTCAAAAAAATGACAGATATTATGGTTGGAGGAGAAGGACTACCAAAAGGTTTGATTGACAAGTTTGAAGGTTTAACTAATGCTAATATTTTTAATATGTACGGTCCAACTGAAACGGCAGTATGGTCTACTATTAAAAAGGTTAGAAGCAAAGATAAAATTACAATAGGAAAACCGATTGCAAATACTAAATGCTATATTTTGGATAAAGATCAAAATATACTTCCAATATATGTTCCAGGGGAATTATATATCGGTGGGGATGGAGTTTCTAGAGGATATTTAAATAGAGATGAATTAACAAATGAGAAATTCATTAAATCTCCATTTGAAAAAAATGAGATTATTTATAATACAAATGATTTGGCTTATTATACAAATAGTGGAGAAATAGTTCATTTAGGAAGAACTGATTTTCAAGTTAAAATTAGAGGTTATAGAATTGAGCTTGAAGAAATTGAAAACGAAGTAAATAAGATACCTGGAATTTTAAATAATGTGGTAGTGGCAGATGAAAATCAAAAATATTTGATTTGTTATTATATATCTAATGAAATTCAAGATACCAATAAAATAACTGCTAGTCTACTAAAAGAACTTCCTAATTATATGATACCAGCGGTATTTTTCAAGATTGATGAATTTCCACTTACTCCAAATGGAAAATTGGATAGAAAAAAATTACCGAAAGTAAAATTAGAAACAACAAATCTTAATGTAGGACAAACAAAGACAGAGAAAATCTTAACTAAAATTATTGCTGAAATTTTAGAAGTAGAAAAAGTAGATATAGATACACCTTTTATGGTATTAGGATTAGATTCTTTGGGAATTATTGAGGCGCAAACAATGCTTCTTCAATATAATTACAATTTAAATACACAAGACTTTTATAAATTTACAACTATAAGAAGTTTGGCTGAAAATATAGACAGTAATTCGAAGAGTGATAAAAATCAAGATTATCAAATACCAGAAAAATTCAAACATAATATAGAAAAAAATGATTTAGATGATTTGACTAAAGAAAATGATTCACTAGGAAATGTATTTTTGACAGGAGCAAATGGTTTTATAGGAATACATTTGTTAAATGAATTATTAAAAAATACAGAGTCTAAAATTTATTGCTTAGTAAGAGGTAAGAGAGAACAAACTCCAAAAGAAAGATTGATAGAACAATACAAATTTTACTTTGGAGAAGATTTATCAAGTTATTTAGAGAGTAGAGTTATTGTTGTTGACGGTTCTATTTCAGAAAATAATATAGGATTAACAGATAATGTGATAAAAAAATTAAAAGAAGATGTTTCAACAGTAATACATACAGCAGCTAGAGTAAAACACTATGGAGAATATAAAGAATTTGAAAGAATAAATATTGATGGAACAAGAAATGTAGCTGAGTTTTCTTTAGAAAATAATTTTAAACTTATACATATATCTTCAATAAGTGTATCTGGAAATTATCTTGTAAAGCAAGATAATAGAGATTTAGATTTTACAGAAAATGATTTATATATAGGACAAAATTATAAAGATAATGTATATGTTAATAGTAAATTCGAAGCGGAAAAAATAGTATTAGACTATATGGAAAAAGGATTAGTTTCGCAAATCCATAGAATTGGAATTTTGTCAGGAAGATTTTCGGATGGTAAATTTCAAGAAAATATATCAGAAAATGCATTTTATACAAGAATAAAGTCAATGGTTGTTTTAGGATGCGTTTCAAAAGAAATGTTAGAACAAAAAATAGAATTTACACCAGTTGATGTTTGTTCTAAAGCGATAATAAATCTTGCAAAAACGAATGTTGCAGATAATAAAGTTTTCCATTTATACAATCATAATTTTATTGAAATTAGAGAGATTGTAGAAGGATTAAAATCTATTGGAGTTAATATTAAGATTGTTTTTGAAGAGGAATTCCAAAATAAAATATTAGAAATTTCAAAAGGAAAAGATGCTCAAATTTTATTTGGAATAATAAATGATATAAATAATACAAAAAATTCAAAGATATCTATTGACTATAATTTTTCTGTAAATATAAAATCTGATTACACACAAAAATATTTGAAAAGTTTAAAAACAGAATGGAATAAGATTGATAAAAAATATATAGAAAAAATTGTAAAATACATGAGAGAAGTTAAGTTTATTTAAACGGAGGGATACTTGTGAGAAATAAGAAAAAGATAAAATGGAATAGTACACCAAGTAATATAATATCATTCAGATATGCTACTATAGCTTTTTTGATTATATTAGTATTAATGCTTATAATACCTAAAATTTTAAATTATGGACCTGGAACAATAAATACACCATTTGATATACAAATGTCTTATGTTTCATTTAATACACAATTTTTGATTTTGGGAATTGTAATTGTTTTGGGAATTGTATTTTTCACAAAGATTGCCCTAAGAGATATTGATAAGTGGTATAAAATATCTTTAACCAAAAGATATAGTGATAAAGAAAAAATAAAGCAAATTAGAACGAAATGCTTAAGTCTACCGTATCAATTTTATGCATTTGAGATATTAACACCGTCATTGGTAACAATATTGTTTTTATCGTTAACGGGTAGCCATTTAAGTATAATGATTGCAAAAATTATTATATTATTAGCAGCATTTTCAATACTATTGGGTGTTGTATCATTTATATTTTCAAAAAACTTATATGATGAAATATTAACGCAAACTTATATAGAAGGTTCTGATATTGGATTTAGAGTAAGTCTAAGAAAAAGAATTATTATACTATTATTTCCAATATTTATAGCATCTATAATACTTACTGCGCTTGTGGGATATTCAGCTAGTGTTATAGAAAAAGAAGATGCTTTTTATAAAATTTACAATGAGGCTTTAGCAGAAAATTTTGATAAAGAAAAAATATATACACATGAGGAAATAAAAAACATTGCCCAAAGAATTAATTTATACACTGATACAGATAGAGTGTTTATTTTAAAACAAAACAAAACCTATGATATGGTAAAAGGGGAAAAAATAAGTAATTTTATTGTTGAGTATACGATTCAAATATCTGAACAAAATAATGGAAGATTATATGATAGTTATGGTGTTGATACACAAGGTGCTTCTATAAAATTAAAAACAGATAATGGTGAAGTATATGTTGGAATTTTATATGATATTTATGCAGAAACTGCATTTAATTATTTAATACTAACAGCATTATTCTTATTTGGTATAAGTGGAATTATTATAACTATATTTGCGTCATCAATTTCAAAATCTTTAAGACAAATTCATAAAGGTTTTAGAAATATTTGCGCAGAAAGTGGAAAAGAAATGCTTTTACCTGTTGTATCGAATGATGAAATTGGTGATTTGGTTGTAGCATTCAATGATATTCAAAAATTAAATAATGCTCAAATAGAAGATATTCATAATAAACAAAATATGCTTGTTGAAAGAGAACGTTTAGCTTCTTTAGGACAAATGGTTGGAGGAATTGCACATAGTTTAAAAACACCAATTTTCTCAATATCAGGAGGAGTGACAGGTTTAACTGATTTGGTAAATGAATTTGATGCATCAATAGGAAATCCAACTGTAAATGATCAAGATATGCATGAGATTGCAAATGATATGAGAGTATGGCTTCAAAAAATAAAAGGACAGCTATCATACATGTCTGAAGTAATAACAACTGTAAAAGGACAAGCTGTTAATCTTTCTGGTGATGATACGGTTGATTTTACAATAAAAGAATTATTTAGTCATACAAATATTTTGATGAAACATGAACTTCAATCAGCTTTGGTAACATTAAATATTAAAAAGGAAGTTGATAATAGTATAATTTGAGAAGGAAATATAAATAGTTTAGTACAAGTATTAAATAATTTAATCTCTAATGCAATACAAGCATATAAAAAAGCGCCAAATAAATCTATTGATTTAAGTGCTAAAATAAAAGATAATAATATTGTTATTTCTGTTAAAGATTATGGACCAGGAATTCCAGAAAATATTAAAGATAAATTGTTTAAAGAAATGATAACAACAAAAGGAAAAGAAGGAACTGGGCTTGGAGTGTTTATGTCATATTCAATGATAAAAGCTAAATTTAATGGAGATATAAAATTAGATACTTCAAGTAACGGAACAGAATTTACGATATATTTACCAATGAATAATAAATAATTTGTGGAGGTATACAATGAGATTATCAGCACAGCAAAATGAAAACTTAAATGAAAAGAAAAATTATAAAATTATAGCAGTAGACGATGAGATTGGAATCATAGATTCTTTATCTGTATTTTTAAGACATTCAGGATATACATTAGTTGGATGTACAGATCCTTATGAAGCTATTGAAAAAGTTAAAAATGAAAAATATGATTTGATGCTATTAGACTTTATGATGTCACCAATTCATGGAGATACTGTTGTTGAAGAAATTAGAAAATTTAATAAAGAATTATATATAATTTTATTAACTGGTCACAAAGACTTAGTACCACCACTTGAAACTATTAAAAGATTATCTATTCAAGCATATTGTGAAAAAGAGGATAAATTTGATCAATTATTATTGCTTATAGAATCTGCATTTAAATCAATAGAACAAATGCAAACAATAAAAGAAATGAATGAAGAATTAAAAGCTTCAAAAGAAAAAATTGAAAAAGCATATTTAGAAACAATCCAAATGTTAAGATATACAGTTGAAGCAAAAGATACTTATATAAGAGGACATTCTGATAGAGTTTCTGCATATTCTGTTTTAATAGGACAAGAACTGGGTCTTTATGATAAGGATATTGCAACTTTGAGAATAGGTGGACTTTTCCATGACATTGGTAAAATAGGAATATCAGATACCATTTTATTAAAACCATCAAAGTTAACTGAAGAAGAATATAGCGAACTAAAAAAACATCCATCTATTGGAAAACAAATTGTATCAACATCTTCGATTTTTAGAGATATTGTTCCAATTATTTATTCTCATCATGAAAGATTTGATGGTAATGGGTATCCACAAAAATTAAAAGGAGATCAAATTTCATTTTTGGCAAGAATCGTGAGTGTTGCCGATGCATTTGATGCAATGACTTCAAGACGTTCTTATAGAGATGAGATGGATTTAGAATATGTTACAAATCAAATAAGAGAAGGTGCGGGAACACAATTTGATCCAGAAGTTGCAAATGTAATGCTAAATATATTAACAAATAAATTAGATAAAATAAACGAAATAAGAAGTAAATTTCCTTGCTAGATAAATACAAAAATAATATAAGAAATAAGAGTATAACCGAAAAAATATACTCTTATTTTTTATGTAATAAAATGTCAAAAAAAGTTATAAAAATGATAGGAATTAATTAATATTTTGCACTATTTTTCTTGTCTAAAAAAACACTATATGATATAATCATTGAGTACTATGAGAAGTATACAAACAAGGATGTAGAAGTGGAGAAAAAATTATGCTTGAAAAATTAATTTTTAGTTTGCTTGCATGTTCATTATTTATAATAATCTTTTTCAAGATAATCAGAAGAAATGATGCGAACTATATAATTCTATTAGTATTACAAGCTATAGGAATAACAGTTAGTTTTATTGAAATAAAGCTAAGAATAGGAGAAAATGCATTTTGGGGAACGATAAGATATGTGTTTTCGATAATACTTCCATTAGCAATAATAATTATGGAATTAAAAGGTTTTAACTTTTCTGAATTGTTGAGTGTTACAGCAGCTAAGTTTTTTATGATGATAGGTGATACTAAAACTGCCAAAACAATCTTGGTGAAACTTGTAACAAAATATCCAGAAAGTTATTTAGGACATAAATTACTTGCAGAATGTTATGAAAAAGAAGGCGGAATGAGAAGAGCAATTGATGAATATGTAACAGCAGTAGATATAAATAAAAAAGATTATAAATCATATTTTAAAATAGCAGATTTATTAAGAGATTTAGGGAAAAAAGATGAAGCTATTCAGATGTTAGAGCATTTAGTAAAAACAAAACCAGATTGTTATGAAGCTTCATGTTTGCTAGGAGAACTTCTTTGTGAACAAGAGAGATTTAAAGAAGCGGCGAATGTTTATAATGCAGCTTTAATATATAATCCTGGGGCATTTGATTTGTATTACAATTTAGGAATTGTATACACGAGATTAAGTGATTTTCAAATGGCTAAAGAAATGTATGAAAAAGCAGCTGCGATAAACCATAAAATGTATGGTGCAAATTACAATTTAGGATTGATAGCATTTATTCAAAGAGATTATGATACAGCTGAAAAATATTTTGAAAACAGTTTATATGGTGAATTAGAAGCAATGTCTTATTATCAATTGGCTAAAATTTATGTTCAAAAAGGTGATAAAGATAAAGCTATAAATTTCTTGAATAAAGCAATTGAAATAGAACCCAAACTTCTAAAACTTGCTGAGAAAGAAAAGAGTTTTGAAAAAATTAAAGAATATATAACTGTATCTGTAAAGATGGATGAAAAAGAAGATGTTGAAGAGTTAGAAAATGAAGAAGAAAAAGAAGAAAAATCTTTAATTTTAAAAGAACAAGAAGCAGAAGCGAGAAAATATTTAGAGTATACAGCTAGACTTGTTGAAGAAATGAGTGACGGGGTATCTAAACAAAAAATTGATGAAAAATTGGATTATATTTTTAATAAAGAAAAGAGAAAAAAAGAAATAGAATTAGATTTTGAAAATAAAGAAATTAAAACTAAAGAAGAAAAATTAAAAGATCTAGGAAATAATTAAGAAAAGAAAATAATTTTAAGATACATAAGTTTAAAGAATAAAAAGAGAGGTAAAAGGTGAAATCTATGGAAAAATCAATAACAGTGGTTGGTGGAGATTTACGTATAGTAAAACTTATAGAAATGTTAGATAAAGATGGCTATAAAGTATTTACTTATGGTTTAGAAAATTCAGAAGAATTATTAAATTTAGAAAGTGTTGAAATGTGTCCAACATTAGAAGAAGCGGTTAACAGTTCTAAGATTGTAGTTGGTCCTATTCCATTATCAAGTGATAGAAAAAGACTTTCAACACCATTTGGAAGAAATAGTGTTGAACTTACAGAATTTGTAGATTGCTTAAAAGATAAATATTTAATTGCTGGAAATATTAATATCAGAGAAGAATTAGAGGCTAAAGGGGTTCAATTTACTGATTTATTAAAAAGAGAAGAATTTTCAGTATTAAATACAATTGCGACTGCTGAAGGAACAATTCAAATAGCAATGGAAGAAACACAAAGAACAGTTCATGGTTCAAATGTACTTGTTATGGGATTTGGTAGAATTGGTAAAGTTTTAGCAAAAATGTTAGATGGAATTGGCGCAAAAGTATACTGTGAAGCTAGAAAAAATGAAGATATTTCTTGGATTAAAGCTTATGGATATAATCCAGTTCATCTAAATGATTTAAATGAAAATTTAAATAAATTTGATATAATTATTAATACAATACCATTCCAAATTTTAGATGCTGAAAGACTAGATTTAATAAAAAAAGAATCAGTTATAATCGACTTGGCATCTAATCCTGGTGGTGTTGATAGAAAAGCGGCAAGAGAAAGAGGAATAAAAGTTATTTGGGCATTATCTTTGCCTGCTAAAGTAGCACCTTTAACATCTGCTGAGTTTATAAAAGAAACATTATATCATGTCTTAAAAGAATTATAAAATATAAAAAAACGGAGGATAAAAATGACTGTAATACAGGCGTTAATATTAGGTATAATACAAGGATTGACAGAATTATTGCCGGTTTCAAGTTCTGCACATTTAAATGTTATTCCATGGATTTTTAATTGGACACAAAATGCCCAATTTGTAGAAGATTTTGGAGGTTCATTTGATGTAGCGCTTCATTTTGGAACATTAATAGCAATTGGTTTGTTTTTTATAAAAGATTGGTTAAAAATGATAAAAGCTGGTTTTAAACAAGTGTTTAAAAAAGAAGATTCAGTGGAAGGAAAAATGTTTTGGTATTTGGTGATTGCAACAATACCTGCTGGAATCTTGGCTTTAGTTTTAGATGAAGTTTCTGAAATGATTATAAATGGAAACTTTAAAGTAGAAATGGGAATGATTGCTATAGCTTTAATTGTAATGGGGATAATTTTAGCAATAGTAGATAAGAAAGCTGAAAATAAAACTAAATATGAAGAAATAACATTTAAACAATCAATGTTAATTGGGCTTTCTCAAGCACTAGCTGCAGCTTTTCCTGGTGTATCTAGATCAGGGATCACAATGACTATTGCAAGAAGTTTAAAAATAGATAGAGAAAGTGCTGCAAAATTTTCATTTCTTTTATCAACACCTATAGTTGCAGCTGCAGTTTTAGTTGATATAACGGAATTTGCATTAATGTCAATTCCATTTTGGATTGGTGTTTTATCAAGTTTTATAGTAGGTTTGATAGTTGTGAAATTTTTAATGGATTATTTGAAAAAAGGTAGTTTTAAAATATTTGCAATATATAGAGTAATAGTTGGAGTTATAATATTAGGATTAATATTCATAAGATAAAAGGGGGAAATAAATATGGCACCTGGAAAACATTCGGCTGATTCTAAAGATTATTATGAATCAGATTATAATTATTCACAAAATAGTTATGAAACAAATTATCAAAGACAAGAAGATTATGAAGATGACTATGATGACGCTGATTATGAAGAAGGATTTGGAAGAAGAAAAGCAATAATCTTAGGAGTGATAATAGGAATTCTTGTTGTAGTTGTTGCAATAATAGGTATTAATAGTAAGAAACAAGAAAATATTGCTGCAAATAAAGTAGAGTCAGAAACAAGTGGTTTAATAGAAAAACACAATGGCTATGACGTATTAGGAAAAATTGTTATAGAAAAAATTGGTGTTGATCAATATATTCTAGATTCAACTGAAGACAACGCTTTAGAAAGTGGAGTAATAAGACTTTACGGTGGAAGTTTAAATAATTATGGTAATTTTTGTATTGCAGGACACAATAAATCTGGAGTATTTGAAAAACTATCAGAAATGGAAGTTGGAGATTTATTTACAGTAATAGAACCAGATATGAAGGAAACAAAATATAAAATTACAGAAATATACTCAGTTGAGGCAAATGACTTAAAATGTTTGCTTCAAGATGATGAAAAAATAGAAATAACATTAATTACATGTGAAAATGGATCAACAACAAGATTAATTGTAAAAGCTGAAGAAGTATAATATTCAAAAGAAAATGTAAAAGAGGACGGTTGAAAAATGAAAAAAGTATTATCACAAATTTCATTAATTTTATTAGTAATAACACTTGGATTGGCATCTGTTTTTATAACTAACACATATGCAAGTTCAGCTGGAATAAAATGTCCTGCAAGCGTAAAAGAAGGAGAAGAATTTTCGGTTTCTCTAATATTTCCAGCAGGTCGTGAAATAACAGCAGCTCAAGCAAATGTAACAGTAACATATTCAGATGGAACTAAACAAACAGATAAAATTGTATATACTGTAGATAAAGGTTTAAATTTAACAGTAGATACACCTGCTAAATTTAAAGCGAAAGTTGCGGGAAATGCTACTATATCTTTAACTGGTATATATATGTATGAAGGAGATGGCACTGCGATTGAAGAAGGGAAAAGTAAATCTCAAAGTTTAACTGTAATAGGAACAACTCCGCAACCAAATCCGAACACAAATACATCTGGAGGTGGAACTAAACCAAATACTAATACAGCAACTTCTGGTAATACAACTAGTGGTGGAACAAAACCAGAAACAGGAAATACGACTGGAAGTGGTTCGAATACAGGAACAGGAAATACAACCGGTTCAGGAAATAAACCTTCAACAGATTCGAAAGAGCCTAAATTTACTGCGGTTAATGAAACTGTGTATACAACAAAAAAATGTAATTTGAGAAAAAGTTATTCTACAGAAAGTGATAAAGTTGCAGTAGTAGAAAAAGATACAAAATTAATAAGAAAAGCTATTGGAGATAATGGATGGTCTAAAGTAGAATATGAAGGAAAAACAGTATATGTTGTTTCTGAATATTTAACTAAAGAAGAACCAAAAGAAGAAGTTGTCTTTAAAGATACACATGAGAATTTATATGCAAAACAAAGCTGTAATTTAAGAGCTAGCTGGAGTACAGATAGTGAAAAAGTAGGATATTTAGAAAAAGGACAACCTGTTGAAAGAACTGGTTATGCTGATAATGGTTGGTCAAGAATATTATATGAAGGAAAAACTGTATATGTTGCATCAAGATTATTAGTTGTAGAAAAACCGGAAGATGATGAAGATGAAAATACAGTAGCCAACGAAGTTGTTAATAATAGTGTAGAAAATGAATCTATTATTGATGATCCAACACAAATGTCAGAAGAAGATAGATTAAAAGAAATACAAGAAGAAGTTGGTGTATTGCCAGAAGTTGGTACAAATGCAGCTAATATTGCTTATATGATTGTTACTTTAATAGCTGTAGCGGGACTTGTTGCTGTGATTATATATATCAAAAAAATTAAATAGGAGGATTGTTAGATTCTAACAAGGTAGAGAAAATGGCAGAAATAATTGATGGAAAAGAACTTGCAAAAAAAGTAAGAAAAGAGTTAAAAAAAGAAGTTGATGGATTAAAAGAAAAAGGTATTGTTCCAAAACTTGCAGTAATAATGGTTGGAAATGATCCTGGATCAACCGTTTATGTAAGAAATAAATCGAAAGCTTGTGAAAAAGTTGGGATTGAATTTGAAGAATTTTTATTTGAAGAAACGATTTCAGAAGAACTTCTATTAGAAACTATAGAAAAATTAAATCAAGATGATTCTGTTCATGGGATTTTATTACAATGTCCAGTTCCAAAACATATCGACGTAAATAAAGCTTTTAGAACAATTTCACCAAATAAGGATGTTGATGGTTTTAATCCAATAAATGTTGGAAACTTAACAATTGGAGAAGATGCATTTGTTTCTTGCACACCTTTTGGAGTAATAAAAATGTTAGAAGAATATAATATTGAAACAGAAGGAAAAAATGCAGTAATTCTTGGTAGAAGTAATATTGTAGGAAAACCAATGATTCAATGTATGCTTAATAAGAACTCGACAGTTACAGTTTGCCATTCTAGAACAAAAGAAATTGGAGAAGTTATAAAAAGAGCAGATATTGTCATAGCAGCTATCGGAAAACCAAAATTTGTTAAAGCGGAAATGGTTAAAGATGGAGCTGTTGTTATAGATGTTGGTATAAATAGATTGGATGATGGTTCAATTTGCGGAGATGTTGATTATGATGCGATTTTTGAAAAAGCAAGTCATATAACTCCTGTTCCAGGTGGTGTTGGACCAATGACTATTGCAATGCTTTTGAACAATGTAGTTAAAGCGGCAAAATTAAAATTAAATTAAATAAAAAAATAAAAGAGCATAGAATTTTCTATGCTCTTTTTGAGTGCGACTTTTTGCTAGAGTAGACAATATTTTCGAGATTTTAAAAATAACAAAAAAATAACAAAAAAGACTTTATCTTTTTGCTAAATTGTAATATAATACATTTGTTAAAATAGTGAAAAAATGTGATTATAAAATTATAATTTAAAAGACAAAGGAGGATTTATGAGTAAAGATAAAAACGAAACAAAAAAAGTAAAAACAACAGCTAGAAAAAAACAAGTAAAAAGTAAAACAACTGACTCAAAATCAAAAAAATCAAAATTCAAAGATAAACATCCGAAAGCAGCAAAAGCAATTAAAATTTCAATAATTGCTATAATATTAATTGGTATTATAGGAGCGGGAGTTTTAGTAGGAGCTTTTGTGGGAATTTTTGGTGATGAATTAAAAATAGATGAATCAATGCTTAAAGTAGGGTCTGAAAATTCAACTGTATATGATGCAGATGGGAATTTAATTGCTACTTTAAGTGGAGGTACAAAAAGAAAAAGTATACCTCTTTCAGAAATGAATGAGTATTTGCCAAAAGCATATGTTGCAATAGAAGACGAAAGATTCTATGAACATAGCGGTGTTGATATTGGAAGAACTGTATATGCTACTGCTACTTATGTTTTAAATGGAGGTAACTCTAAATTTGGTGGTAGTACAATAACACAACAAGTAATAAAAAATATAACACAAGATAAAGAAAGATCATCTTTAGCTGGAGTTGTGAGAAAAGTAAAAGAAATATCTAAAGCTATTCAAGTAGAACACTATTTATCAAAAGATCAAATATTAGAATTATATTTGAATTTAATATTTGTTGGTGGAGACGATATTAATGGTGTTGAACTTGGTTCTATATATTATTTTAATAAATCAGCAAAAGATTTAACTATTGAAGAATGTGCTTACTTGGCTGGTATAAATCACTCTCCAAATGCTTATAAACCATTTTCGGATTTTTCTAACAAAGAAGATCCAGCTAAAGCAAAAGAAGAGATGAACGAAAAAATTAAATTTAGAACAAAAACAGTTTTAGCAAAAATGTTAGAAGTAGGTTACATTACAGAAGAACAACACAAAGCAGCTGTTAGTGAAGTTGATAAAGGTTTAAAATTCGAAAAAGGTGAGAGCGCAGATGCAACTGTAGATGTTTCTTATTTAGCAGGTGCGGCAATAGAACAACTTTTAGATAGAATTGTAGCCGAAGGTAATGAAGATATGGATAGAGATGCTGCTGAAATGATTTTATACAGCAGTGGATTAAAAATATATACAACACAAAAAACTGATATTCAAAATGTATTAGAAGAAGAAATTGTTAAAGATAAATATATAACAACTTCAAAATATAAAGAAGTTGTTAGGGATGAAAACGGAGAAATAGTAAAAGACGAAAAAGGAAATCCTAAAAAAGAAGATGTTATCCAATATTCTACTCCAACTATGGTAATTATGAATCATGAAACTGGAGAAGTTGTAGCAGCAGCTACAGCAACTGGAGATAAAACAACAAGAACTGCAAAAACAAAATTAGGATTTTTCAATTACCCAATAGATGTAAAAAAACAAACAGGTTCTTCAATGAAACCTCTTTCAGTAATAGTACCAGGATTATCAACAGGAACAATTACTGGAGCGACAGTTTATATTGATCAACCAACAACTTGGGGAAACGGACCAAAACCATATAGTCCAAAAAACTATGATGGATTTGAAAAAAGATTTTTTGTAAATATGCGTCAAGCCATTGAAGTATCAGCGAATGTTCCGCATGTTAAAGCTTTATCAAATATTGGAACAGAAGCGGCGGTTGATTTCTGCGAAAGTATAGGAATGCCTAGATTTGAAGCTGAAGGTTTAAGTTTAGCTTTAGGTGGACTTCAAGATGGTGTATCACCAACACAAATGACTGCAGGATATGCGTCTATAGCAAGTGGTGGTATGTATAGAACACCAATTTTCTATACAAAAGTAACTGATAGCAAAGGTAATATTTTATATGAACCTGAAAAAACAGAAAATAGAGTTATGACAGAGCAAGTTGCATATATAACAAAAGATATCTTAAAACAACCAGTTATAAGTGGAACTGCAACTTATTGTAAGATAGCAGGAATGGATGTATCAGCAAAAACAGGTACAACAAATGACGATAATGATAGATGGCTTTGTGGATTTACACCATATTATACAGCAGCAGTTTGGTATGGATATCCTGTTGCAAAAACAGTTCGTTATTCAGGAACAAACCCAGCAGGACAAATATGGGATAATGTTATGACTGCAATTCATAAAGAATTAGAAAATAAAACATTTGAACAACCTGAAGGAATTATAAAGAAAACAGTATGTAGAATTTCGGGAAAATTAGCAACACCAGCTTGTGGAGCTAATGTATATGCTGAATTATTTACAGAGGAATTAGCACCAAAAACAGCTTGCGAAGGGCATGGTCAAATTAGAGTATGTAATGATTCTAAACAAATGGCAACAAGTCAATGCCCAAGTGTTTTAGATGCAATGGGATATATTCCAGAAAAAGAAAGAGGAGCGGTTTGGAAAACAGAAAATGCAGTAACATCAGATATTACTGGAACATGTCCATTACATCCAGAACCAGCAGCACCTGTCGCACCACCTCCAACAACTAATACAACTACAGATAAAGATAAAGACAAAGATAAAAACCAAAATCAAGGAACAGATCCAAAACCAGGTGAAGGAACAACTCCAAAACCAGGTGAAGGAACAGATCCAAAACCAGGAGAAGGAACGACTCCAAAACCAGGTGAGGGAACAGAACCAAAACCAGGTGAAGGAACAACTCCAAAACCAGGAGAGGGAACAACTCCAAATCCGGGAGAAGGAACAACTCCAAATCCTGGAACTGGAAGCGGTGGAGGAACTACTCCTGCACCAGGTACTGGTTCAGGAGAAAATCCTGGAACAACGGACCCACAAGCAACTGCAAGTTAATAATTCTTTTTAAGAATTGAAAATGGTAGTTAAATAAAAATAGAGCGGATTCAAAAATCCGCTCAAGTATTATTATAAAAGTAAAGGAGAAAAACATGAGTATGAAGATTTTTAATACACTTACGAGAAAAAAAGAAGAGTTTAAACCACTAAATGAAAAAGAGATAAGAATGTATTCATGTGGTCCTACTGTTTACTATTTTGCTCATATAGGAAATTTAAGAGCATACTTATTTATGGATAATTTAAGAAGAGTTTTAAAATATAATGGTTATAATTTAAAACATGTTATGAATATCACTGACGTTGGGCATTTAGTATCTGATGCTGACGAAGGTGAAGATAAAATGATGAAAGCAGCTAAAAGAGAAAATAAAAATCCGTTTGAAATAGCAGAATTTTATATGAATGCTTTTTTAGCAGATATTGATAAATTAAATGTAGACAGACCAGAGATTATTGCTAGAGCGACAGAACATATTGATGTTATGGAAGAATATGTTAAAAAGATAATTGAAAATGGATTTTCTTATCAAACAGAAGATACAGTATATTTTGATACATCAAAATTAGATAAATATGGTGTATTATCTAATAGAAATGTTGATGAACAAAAAGCTGGTGCAAGAGTTGAATTTGACCAAAATAAAAAGAATATTTCAGATTTTGCGATTTGGATAAAAGCACCTGAAAACCATATAATGAAATGGGATTCATTCTTTGGAAAATCTTATCCAGGATGGCACTTAGAATGCTCTGCAATGGGATATAAATATTTAGGTGAACAATTTGATATTCACACAGGTGGAGTTGATCATATTCCAATTCACCATGAAAATGAAATTGCTCAAAGTAAAGGTTTTTCAGGAAAACTTCCAGCAAATTATTGGATGCATGTAGAATTTTTACAAATTAATGGTGGAAAAATGTCAAAAAGTTTAAATAATCTTTATACTTTAAAAGATTTAGAAGAAAAAGGATATGAACCATTAGTTTATAGAATGTTCAATTATACATCAAACTATAGAGCTCAAATTAACTTCACATTTGAAGCTATGGATGCAGCAAAAGTTGCATTAAATAGATTAAGAGAAGGATATTTAAAACATTTAGAAGGAAATGAAGATGTTTCAGATGAATTAATTAAAGATTATGAAGAAAAATTCTTAGATGCGATTAATGATGATTTAAATATGCCTGTTGCAATGAGTGTTGTGTGGGATGTAGTAAAAAATCCAAATAAATCTAAAAAATTACAAAATTTATTGTTAAAATTTGATGAAGTATTAGGATTAGATTTAAAAAATTATAAAAAACAAGAGAATGTTTTACCAGAAGAAATTACTGATTTAGTTAATCAAAGAAATGAAGCAAGAGCTAATAAGAATTGGGCTGAGTCAGATAGATTAAGAGATCTTTTAATTGAAAAAGGATATATAGTAAAAGATAGTAAAGAAGGAACAATTGTAGAAAAACAATAGATAAAATTATTTTGGAGGATTAAAGTTTTGAGACTATTAGAAGAAAAAGATAAACAAGAATATAAGAAATTTTTGGAATCTCATGATAGATGTAATTTCCAACAATCTCTTGAATGGGGTGAAGTAAAAACTAGTTGGAAAAAAGAAGTTATTTTATCAGAAGATAAAGATGGAAATATAAGAGGAAGTCTTTGTGTATGGATTAGAAAAATTCCTATATTTGGAAACATTATGTACTCTGCAAGAGGACCTGTATGTGATCTTTATAATGAAGAAATAATTAAAGATTTAAGAGATGGAGCAGATGCTTTAGCAAAAAAATATAAAGCTTTTGTTTTAAGAGTTGAACCTGATATTTTAAAATCAGATGAAGAGTTTAGAAAAATTATTACAAAACACGGTTTTAAAATAAAAGATGATAGTAAGGATTTTAAAGATGAAATTCAACCAAGATTCGTGTTTAGATTAAACTTAAAAGGAAAAACAGAAGAGCAAATTTTTGCAGAACTACATCCAAAAACAAGATACAATGTTCGTTTAGCAACTAAAAAAGGAGTTGTTATAAAAGAAGGAACAAGAGAAGATTTAAAAGATTTTCATAAAATAATGATCGAAACTGGTGAAAGAGATAATTTTATTATTAGATCATTAGAATATTTTGAAAAAATGTATGATGAAATGGCTCCAAATCATATGAAACTTTTAATGGCATATCATGAAGATAAACCTATTTCTGGAATTATTCCAATCATGTATGGAAATAAAGTTTGGTACTTGTATGGAGCAAGTAGTAATAGTCACAGAAATTTAATGCCAAACTATTTATTACAATGGACAATGATTCAAGAAGCTATAAAAAAAGGTGCAGATATGTATGACTTTAGAGGGGTTTCTGGAGTTGTTGATGAATCTCATCCTCAATATGGTCTTTATAGATTCAAAAAAGGATTTAACGCTGAATTTACGGAATTTATTGGAGAGATATATGTTCCTTATAAGCCATTAGTTTATAAAATGTATAAATTCTCAGAAAAAGCTTTTAGAACATTAAGAACATTAAAGAAAAAATTAACTACTAAAAAATAAGAATAAAAATAATAAATGTAATAATTTATGGAAAAGGTATTTTATGAAAGTAGTAGAAATAGATAAAAATAATTTTAAAAATAATATTGAAGTAATTAAGAAAATAACTCAAGAAAGTCCAAATACAAAAATTTATGCGGTTGTTAAAGGGAATGGTGGAGGACTTGATATAGTTAAGTATTCTAAATTTTTAATAGAAAATGGTATAACATCTTTGGCTGTTGCAACATATGAAGAATGTTTAAAATTAAGAAATGCAGAAATAAAAGAAGAGATATTAATGCTTTCTCCAGTTTCTATTGAAGAAGAAATGAGACAACTTGTAGAAAAAGATATAATTCTTACAATTGGAGATTATGAAGAACTTGAATTATTGAAAAAAGTATCAAAAGATTTAAATGTCGAAAAATGTAAAGCTCATTTAAAAATTGATACAGGATTTGGAAGATATGGAATTTTATATTCTAATATTGAAGAAATTATAAAAGTTTTAGAAAATGCTGAGAATATAGAAATTGAAGGAATGTTCTCTCATTTTAGTAAAGCAATAGATGAAAAAATGACTAAAGTTCAATTTGAAAGATTTATAAACGTTGTAAAAGCGGTCGAAGAGAAAAATTTAAGACCTAAAATTTTACACATATCATCATCAACTGCATTTTTGAAATATCCAGAAATGAGATTAGATGCAGTTAGAATAGGTTCACTATTCCAAGGTAGATCACTTGTAAAAAATATTGGATTAACACCAGTAGGAGTTTTAAAATCTAGAATTACTGAAATAAAAACTGTTCCAAAAGGATATACTATTAGCTATGGAAATACTTATATAACAAAACGAGAAACAAAATTAGCTACTATTCCAATCGGACATATGGATGGTTTAAATAAATTACCAGTTAGAGAAGATTTTTCTTTAAGAAATAATATAATTGCTATATTGATGGAAATAAAAAAATTATTTAAAGATAATAGTTTTAAAGTAAAAATAAATAACAAGGAATATAAAATACTTGGTAGAATTGGGTTATGTCATGTTACAGTTGATATAACAGGTAGTGATGACATAAAAACAGGAGACGAAGTAATTCTAAATGTACATCCAATGAATGTTAATGAAGAAATTAGAAGGGAGTATGTATAGTGGAAGCAAAAGATGAAAAACGAATTAATTTTTTTCAAAGAATAAAAAAATCAATATTTGAATTAGAGGACTATGGATTTTTCTTGGGAGAAAAACTATCAGTAGCATTTAAATATTTATTTTTATTAACATTGTTAATATCTCTTCTAGTAACTGGTTCGATATCATTTATGATGTCAAAAATATTAAATAAAGGATTGAATTATTTAGAAAATGAATTTCCTGAATTTTCTTTCTCAAATGGAGTTTTAGATGTAACTAGATATGAAGAAGGTTATGATTCAGAGTTTGATTTTAAAATAATAGTAGATACAAAATCTGAAGTAAATGAAGAGAATATAAAAAAATATAAAAATAAATTATACCAAGCTTCAAATGGTGTGATTTTATTAAAAGATAAATTTATAGTTTCATTTCAAGGTTCAGAGCTTGAAAACTCTTATACAAGTATAATTACATCAAATAATGAGGTTGAAAATATAAGTTTAGAAGAACTAAGTATTACAAGTAAGCAAGATGTTATTGCAGAAATAAACAATTTGGGAATTACTAGAATTGTATTATCATATGCAGCACTTATTTTTGTGGCTTTAGTTTTTGCTAACTTAATGTTTGTATTAAGTGATGTATTTGTTTTAACATTATTAGGATTAATATCTGCCAAAATATGTGGAGTTAATTTTAAAATGGATCCTATGATGACATTGTCTATTTATGCATTAACATTACCGTTATTGATTGATGCTATATTAGATATTGTGCTTCTTACAACAGGATTTAGTGTTCCATATTTTGAAGCAATTCGTATGTTAATTGCATATATTTATGTTATTGCAGCAATTTTTATGATAAAGTATGATTTGATAAAACAAAGAGAAGAATTACAAAAAATAATTGAGGTGCAAAAGCAAGTAAAAGAAGAAATAAAAGAAGAAAAAACAGACGAATTAAAAGAAGATGCTGAAAAAGAAAATGAAGAAGACAATAAAGAAGATAAAAATGATACTAGTGAAGAAAATCCAGCAGAAAAAGAAAATCGTGAGCCAGATGGTTCAGAAATATAATAAAAAGGAATGTGTATGATTTATGAAAGATGACAAAAAGAAACCAAGAAAAAGAAAACAAAAAGATAAGAAAAAAAGAGATTTTGAATCAACAAAAACAATATTGTTATTAATCTTATTAGCGATGAGTATTGGAATGCTTATTTATACAATGTACTTTGTTAATAAAGAAAAAGAAGAAAAAGAAATTCCATATACAGAAGTAATTACTTCAATAAATGAAGATAAAGTAGAGAAAATAAAAATGACTTCTGGAAGTGCAACAATAAATGTTGTGTTTAAAGGAGAAGGTGAAGAAGAAGATAGAGAAAAAATGGTTTTAGTACCAAGCTTACAAGCCTTTATGGAAATGGTTCAAGAGAAAGTTGATAAAGAAGGAAAGAAAATTGAACTTATTCAAGAACCAGTTAATATGCTTATTAAAGTTTCAGATACTATATTCTCTCTACTACCAACAATTTTGTTAGTTGTATTAATGTTTATGATGATAAAAATGCAAGGTCTTGGTGGAGATAGTGGTAAAGTATATGGTGGAGAAGACGGAAGTAAATCACCAGATGTAAGATTCGATGATATTGCAGGATTGGATGAAGAAAAAGGTGAATTAATTGAAATAGTAGATTTCTTGAAAAAACCAAAGGCTTACTTAGATATGGGAGCTAAAATTCCTAAAGGAATTCTATTATATGGAAAACCGGGAACTGGTAAAACTTTAATAGCTAGAGCTATAGCTGGAGAAGCTGGGGTACCATTTATTTCTATGAGTGGTTCTGAATTTATAGAAATGTTTGCTGGTCTTGGAGCATCAAGAGTTAGAAAATTGTTTGATAAAGCAAAGAAAATGGCACCGTGTATTATATTTATAGATGAAATTGATGCTATAGGTTCAAGAAGAACAAGTAATAGTGGTTCAGAAACAGAAAATAATCAAACATTAAATCAATTATTAGTAGAAATGGATGGATTTGATACAACTGAAACTATAATTGTTTTGGCTGCTACAAATAGACCTGAGATGCTAGATAAAGCTTTATTAAGACCAGGAAGATTTGATAGACAAGTAACAATTCCAGCACCAGATTTAATTGGAAGAGAAGAAATACTAAAACTTCATAGTAAAAATAAAAAATTTGCTACAGATGTAGATTTTAAATCAATTGCTGGTGATACAGCAGGATTTACAGGAGCAGAACTTGCAAATGTTTTAAATGAAGCTGCTATTATTGCTACAAGATTAAAACATAAAGAAATATCAAATGAAGATATTGAAAATGCAGTTAAGAAAATTACTGTTGGATTAGAAAAAACAAATAGAGTAATATCAGACAAAGATAAGAAGTTAACAGCATATCATGAAGCGGGACATGCTGTAGTAAGTAAATTTTTACCAACACAAACAGAAGTAAAAGAAGTTTCTATTATACCTAGAGGTTTAGCAGGTGGATACACAATGTATAAAACTAATGAAGATAAATACTATGTATCAAGAACAGAACTTTTAGAAAAAATGGTTGCTTTAATGGGTGGTAGAGCTGCTGAAAAAATAGCTTTAAATGAAATATCAACAGGAGCAAGTAATGATATAGAAGTTGCAACAGGAATAGCAAAAGATATGCTTACTATATATGGAATGGATGATTCATTAGGACCAATTTCATTAAAAGTAGATGATCCTTATGAATTACAAATCTTTGGTGATAAAGTAATTGATAAAGTAGGAAATCAAATTCAAGTGTTAATAGATAATGCATATGAGACTGCTCAAAAAATTCTTTTAAATAATATGGAAATTTTAGATAAAGTTGCACTTACATTATTAGAAAAAGAAAAAATAACAAGCGAAGAATTTGAGGAATTCTTTAAATAAATTTTAAGATGGAGAATATTAATCTCCATCTTATTTTTATGTAATTAAAATATTATTTGATTTTTTTCATTCTTATATATAAAATGTAGTAAATAAAAAAACAGAGGAAATTATGAAAAAATATATAACAATTTTTATTTTAATATTAATAAGTATAATTGCAATAATTAGTAATTTTTTGGATAATGGATTAGATGGTAAGACTATAGCTTTTTTAGGTGATTCTTTGATAGAAGGACATGGGAATGATTCTAAAAGCTTTGAATACTATTTTTCTGAGTCTCTTCCAAATTCGAAAATTATAAATAATAGTAGAAGTGGTTGTACTATAACAGATAATACAGGAAATGATGATATTGTATTATTAAATCAAGTTAAGAATTTAAAAGGTAATCCAGATTTTATTGTATTTAATGGTGGTGCAAATGATATTATAAGTTATGGATTAGGATTCAATAATAATGATTTAAAGAAACCAATAGGTGTTGTTGACGAAAATCCTAACTCTGTTTCTGATCAAAATACAGTTATTGGGGATTTAGAAGAGGCAATAGTTGAACTTCAGAAAAGATTTCCTGAAGCCAAACTTTGTTACTTACAAATGTTTTTGATTGATGATGAAACGATTGATGTGATTACTTTTGATGGTTCAGTAAAACCAGAAATGAAAGAAAGAAGAGATGCTCTAGAAACACAAATAAAAATTTTGTGTAAGAAAAGAAATGTAAATTACATAGATGTTGCAGATAAGTTTATAGGTAAAGGAACAATATACAGACAACAAGATGGAATACATTTAAAAGAAGAGGGATACCAATTAATATCTCATTATATATTAGAAAAATTAGGAGAAATTGTTTAAAAAACAAAAATAAAAAAATAGTATATTAACTATTCTTTTTGAATAATTAATATACTATTTTATATTTTTTAAAATAATTTCTTTCTTATTTAAATAATATAACATTCCATTACTATCTTTAAAATTGAACTTTAATTTATAACTATATAAATATTGGTTTTTTAATCCAAACTTTTTGTTAATTTCATTAGAGCCATATTTGCCATCACCAAGAACAGGGAATCCAATATGAGAAAGATGAGCTCTTATTTGATGAGTTCTTCCTGTATGAAGATTTATATCTAATGTTGTAGTATTGTTTTTATGATCTTTATTTAAAACAGTGTATTCCGTGATTATTTCTAAATAATCTTTTTTTGGTATATCGGAAATATAGACTAAACTTTTTTTACTATCTTTAAAAAGGTATGCTTTTAAAATTTCATGATCTTTATTTATTATTCCATAGACTTTTGTGTAATAATGTTTTTCAATTTCTTTGTTTTTGAATTTTTCAAATAAAATATCTAGCGATTCTTTATTTTTAGCATAGATAATTAAACCTTTTGTATTTCTATCTAATCTATGACATGGTTCTAGATTTTTTCCATATTTTTCTTTTACAATTGAAGTTAATGTGATATCAGAAATATTATCGGCAGTTACAGAAAGACCTTCAGGTTTGTTAAAAATAATTATATTATTATCTTCATATATAATATCTATATTGAAATTAGAAGTACCATAAAGAAAATCATCAATTATAAAAATTGTGATTTCATCGCCAGTTTGAATGGTAATATCTTCAGATACTCTTTTACCATTAATTCTAATATCTTTTTTTCTTAAGGCTTTAAATAAAGTGTTCTTATTTAAATTAGGAAAAGAATCTAAAATAAAGTTATTTAATTTCTTGTTATTATATTTTTCATTTACAATTAATTTTCTCATGATATTATTATAAAGAAAAAATAGGTTTTTGACAAGAGTACAAATAATAAAGATAAAAGTATTCGATAAAAAAATATCAAAGTTTAAAATAAACACTTGAAAATATAATAAGGATGTGATACAATTCTAGACGGCGAAGAAAAGAGTTCGTCAAAAACATAATGAATTATACTTGCTAAATGAAAGCAAGATAAACAATAAAAATTTTAGGAGGTCTTTATAATGAAAGATTATTTAGAAATTGAAAGCGTAAAAGCTTTAGAAATCTTGGATTCAAGAGGAAACCCAACTGTTCAAGTTGAAGTTGTTGCTGGAGGAGTTAGCGGAGTTGCTATGGTTCCATCAGGAGCATCAACAGGAAGTTTTGAAGCTGTTGAATTAAGAGATGGAGACAAATCAAGATATTTAGGAAAAGGTGTATTAAAAGCTGTTGAAAACGTTAATACAACAATTAGAGAAAAAATAGTTGGAATGAACGTATATGATCAAGCTAAATTAGATAAAACTTTAATCGAATTAGATGGAACAGAAAATAAAGGTGTATTAGGAGCAAATGCTACTTTAGGTGTTTCTTTAGCTGTTGCTAGATGTGCTGCTGCTACATTAGGTATGGAATTATATCAATACATTGGAGGAACAAATGCAAAAGTATTACCAACTCCAATGATGAACATAATGAATGGTGGAAAACATGCTGATTCAACATTAAGCGTACAAGAATTTATGATTATGCCAGTTGGTGCAAAATCATTTACAGAATGTGTAAGAATGTGCTGCGAAATTTACCATAACTTAAAGAAAGTTTTAAAATCTAAAGGATTAGCTACAGGTGTTGGAGACGAAGGTGGATTTGCACCAAACGTTAAAGATGAAGATGAAGCTTTATCATTAATTATGGATGCTATAGTTGCTGCTGGATATAAACCAGGAGAAGAAGTTTGCTTAGCATTAGACGTTGCTGCTACAGAAATGTATGACGAAGCTAAAAAAATAGGAGAAGAAGGAAAATATCATTTCTGGAAAATCGGTGTTACAAAAACATGTGATGAAATGATTGAATTCTATGAAGATTTAGTAAATAGATATCCAATTATCTCAATCGAAGATGGTTTATCAGAAGAAGACTGGGATGGATGGAAAAAATTAACAGATAGATTAGGAGATAAAATCCAATTAGTTGGTGACGATTTATTTGTTACAAATCCAAAAAGATTACAAAAAGGTATTGATTTAAAAACATCAAACTCAATATTAATCAAATTAAACCAAATTGGTACATTAACAGAAACATTAGATGCTATCGAATTAGCTAAAAAGAATGGATACACAGCTGTAGTTTCTCATAGAAGTGGTGAAACAGAAGATACAACATTATCAGATGTTGCTGTTGCTACAAACGCAGGACAAATTAAAACAGGTGCTCCTTGTAGAACAGATAGAGTTGCTAAATATAACAGATTATTAAATATTGAAGATCAATTAGAAGATTTAGCAATTTATGCTGGAAGAAAAGGATTAAACAGATAATTTGTTTTAAATAATATATAATATATATATGAAGGAATCTTTAAGAAATTAAAGGTTCCTTTTTATTTTTTAAAGATTTTTAAAAAACATATTGACAATAAATATTTATGGTGTTAAAATAACAAAGTTGTTTCTAGAAAACGTCAAAAAATGACAAAAAATAGCAGCGAAAATATGATAAAAAATACTTTTAAAAAAATAAAAATATTTTTTTAAAAAAGTGTTGACAATGAGATTAAGAAGTGTTAAAATAGTTTTCGTTGTTGAGAGAAAAACAACAAAAAAGTACATTGAATTTAACCGAAAAATTACTTGAAAAAAACTTAAAAAAATATTTTAAAAAATATTTTAAAAAAGTGTTGACAAGTAAATAAAACAGTGTTAAAATAATGACTGTTCACAGGAGTTGTGAATAAGAAAAGTACATTGAAAAGTAAACAATAAATATCCTTTAAGAGAAACCAAGCGGTAGTTATAAACTACCAAAATTATAATTTTTTTAAAATCGAGCTTTTAGCTCAAACTCAAATTGATTTATATTTATAAAATATAGATACC
>JAZRKN010000010.1:0-3194 GCA_045646345.1 Candidatus Scatovivens sp.
AAGGAGGAAACCAATCTTGATATAAAACTTGATGAATTGGTTGGTGTTTATTCAAAACCCGACAGGGATCCCCGAGGGCACACTGTTACAGTTGCATATAAATGTTCCATAATCGGAAGTACCCTTCAATCAAGTTCCGATGCTAAGGATGCCAAGTTTTTCACCATTGATGAGGTTAAGACAATTGATTTAGCCTTCGATCATGAGAAAATCCTTGAAGATGCCGGAGTGTTATAGTTTCATCATCTTATTTTTAATATGTTTCAAGTTAATGATAGTGTCTAGTTTTGTGGGGATTAATTTTATATTACATTTTATTAGAATTAGTATGAATTTAAAAACAATGTTGTATTTTCGTTATAAATCGCCCCTTGTGGGCGTGCTTTAAAAAATAAGCTATATAAAGTTTTATATAGTAAGGAGAGATATTATTATGAAAGTTAGAAATACCTCTCCTATAGGTAGTTATGATTTAGTACAATATAAACTTGACGCTTATTTTAAAAATCTTCCTGAAACTGGTTATCAAAAGAATTATATAGAAGATAAAATTGTAAGGGTTAGATTCTAATTTATTGGTTCATAATCGTAAAGGAATTTATTATTTGAAGCAGAAATACGTTTGTTGTCCACAGTGTTCTCATAAAGAGGTTGTTGAGAACGGACATTATACTAAAAAGCTTATATACATGGATAAAGGGCTTGTAGAATGTAAAGTTAAACGATATGTCTGTAAACATTGTGGAACTGGTTTTTCAGCAGATATTTCATGTATTGTTGATAAAAATTTTAGTATATCTTGTGATGTTAAAGAGTCTGTTCAGAAATATTATTCTTTTGATCATTCAAGTGTTAGAAAAATACAGGAAATAATGAAAGAATTTCATAATGTTGAATTGTCTCATCAAGAAATTCAAGACATTATCGTAGATTATTACATTCATTATAATCCAAATATTAAAGAATTTTCTGGTTATTCTGCATTTGATGCTTTATGGGTTAAAATAAAAGAATTAAACGATAAATGGGTATTTTTACTAGTATTGGTAGATACACTTCACGATACGGTAGTTGCTTATAAAGTAGTTGAACATGAAACGGAACAAGAAGTTTATAAATTTTTAAGAGAAGCAACACGTAATCAGAAAAGAATAGGCATAACAACAGATTTAAAGAAAGAATACCAAAAACCAATAAATGATTTAAAATTTAAACACCAATTCTGCATATTTCACTTTAAAAAAAGCATCAATGAACACATTTACGTAGCTGTTGAAAATCAGGTTGGTTAAATTAGATTTTAAAGCAAAATTTATCCTTTAATTAGAAAATATTGCATTAATAAACTTTAGTAATCTATTTTAAAAGTAGTTTATTTTTTTTTTTTTTTAAATGAATAATATTATATTTGTAGTTTCTTATTTTAATAGTTTTACCTATACTTTTATCCAAAAGCGAATACCCCTACCTCTAAGGTAGGGGATGAAAATTTTTCAAACATAGTACCAAAAAGTATTAACAATAGCAAAAGTATTAATACTATAAAAATTATAAAGTAATACAAGAAGTAATAACAGTATATAAACAAAGTAATATATATTATAAATCAAACTTAAAGAATTGATTATATTAGTAATAAATTATTTTAAAAGTTATTACATCTGGGAAAAAATATTCCCTATTAGAAAAAGGATTAGACAACAAATAAACATCTAGAAAAAAAATTCTGATGAAAAAGATTATGAGGATAGGAATAATTAAGTAATATCTCTAATTACTAGAAGTTTCCCCAATAAAGAAAAAATAGGTATATCTTTTTGTTGTATTCTAGTCTTTAAATTAAAAAAAAAAAGAATGGATCTTTCGAAGGTATAACATATTATGGTATTGATAAACAAAGGTTTGGAAATTCGAATATATCCCAAGGATGAGCTTATTCCACCGATACATCAGAACATCGGAAATGCACGATTTGTATGGAATAAGGTACTGGAGCGATACAATCAGATGTATGAAGAAGCTATGGAAAATGGAAAAGAGATTTATCCATCATTAATCTTGTTTAATAATATTCTTAAAGATTTGAAAAAGGAATTCACATTTTTGAAAGATAGTGAATCCACCAGTTTACAACAAGTACTAAGAGACTTATCACAATCTTTCACACAATTTTTCAATAATACTTCCAATTATCCGACATTTAAATCTCTTAAAAAGACTAAAAAAACATTCAGGGTACAAAATAATAACAATAGTATAAGGGTAGAAAACAACAAGTTAAGAGTACCCATACTGGGATTTATAAAATATAAAACAAGTGATGAATATCAGATATATCTTCATACTTCTAAAATTAACAATGCAACAATTAAATTCAAAAATGGAAAATATTATGCTGTTGTTAATGTAGAAATTGATTATACTCCATGGCCACATTGTCGTGGCAATGTAGGCATAGATATGGGTATGAAAACATTTGCAACATTGGATGACGGTACTAAGATAGCCAATTTAGACCTCAAACATGAAAATGAAATGATAGAAAAATACCAAAGAAAAATGAGCCGACAAAAATATGGAAGCCACAACTACTACAAAACACTACAAAAATACTGGAAATGGATAGATAAAAGAAATAATAAACTAGACGATTTCCTACATAAAATAAGCTACACCATTGTCCGCAATCATCAAAACATATTCATGGAAACACTAAACATCAAAGGCATGATGCAAAACAAAAAACTTGCACCCAAACTACAAGCAATAAGCATAAGCAAATTCATCAGCATGATCAAATACAAATGCCACTGGAACAACAGAAACTTCATACAAGTAGATACGTTCTTCCCATCAAGCAAACTATGTAATGTATGCAAAGAAAAATACGAAGAACTAACACTCGACATAAGAACATGGACATGCCCCCATTGTAACACAGAACACGACAGAGACATCAACGCAGCAAAAAACATACTATACGAAGGATTAAAAAAACTAGCCAGTAATTTGTTAGATGAAACAACAATAACATAAAAAAAATAATAATAATTATAAATTATTCACAGGAAAAATAATACAACACTTCCTGTGATGAACCCTCGGTGCGAGGGGGATAGCTTGGTAATCTTTGGAATCAGTAGTGATTTCAACAACCCAAGAATCCCCATCTTCTACAAGATGGGGAGGTTCAA
>JAZRKN010000011.1:0-158800 GCA_045646345.1 Candidatus Scatovivens sp.
CTGATGCACCAACTCCGTGAAGTCCTCCAGATACTTTATATCCACTATCTCCACCGAATTTTCCACCAGCATGTAATACAGTATAAACTGTTTCAGCTGCAGATAAACCTGTTTTTTGATGTTTATCAACAGGAATACCTCTACCATCATCTTCTACAGAAATAATATTTCCTGGTTCTATTATTACATTAATATTTTTACAATAACCCGCTAAAGCTTCATCAACAGAGTTATCAACAATCTCGTACACAAGGTGATGTAATCCTCTTACTGATACACTTCCTATATACATACCAGGTCTGTTTCTAACTGCTTCTAGTCCTTCTAATACTTGAATTTGATCAGCATTATACTCATGTTCAAATTTTTCCATTCTTTCCTCCCTATGTTATATCATTCTTTTAGCTATTGTATTTACACCAATATTGGTGATATAAGCTTTTTTAATATTATTTTCTTCTGTTAATATAAAAGACATTTCTTTTTTATCAGAAACGACAATAATATTGCCTGCTTCTTCTAAAGATTTATACATTGCCTTATATTCTTTTGTATTTTTCACATAATCTATATTAAATATTGCGATTATTGTTCTACTATTTATAATAAAGTCTTTTCCAATATGTAAATACATTTTATATTCCTTTCTTAGACTTTCTTACAAATTCCATTTTCCACATAATAAATAGAATTTTCATTTTCTAAATCTATTTTATCTGTACAAGTAATAATTACTTGATTACCTTTTATATTTTCTAAAAAGCTTTTCCTTCTTTTTTCATCTAATTCTGACATATAATCATCTAATAAAAGTATAGGTGAATCTCCTATTTCTTCTTTTACTATTTTTAGTTCACAAAGTTTTAATGTTAATATTGTTGTTCTTTGTTGTCCTTGTGAACCAAATATAGAAACTGGTCTACTATTTATATATATCATAAAATCATCTCTATGTACACCAGTAGCAGTAAAACCTCTTTTTATGTCAACCGCACGTGATTTTTTCAAATTTTCTAAAAAGGAATTTTTATCTTTACTATTAGAAATATATTTTATTTTTATACTCTCTTTTCCACTTTTTGTTATCAAACTGTGGATATCTTCTATAGAATTTGAAATTTTATCTATAAAATATTTTCTATATTCATATATCTTAAATGAATATTCCGATAGTTGCTCATCCCAAATATCCAACATAGCTGGATTTTTGTTTTCAAGCTTAATCTGTCTTAAATAATTATTTCTTTGTTCTAAAATCTTATTATATGAATTTAATAAATGCATATAATTTGGACGAAGTGAACTTATCATCATATCTAAAAAACGTCTTCTTTTTTGAGGACCATCTTTTATTATCTCTATATCATCTGGAGTAAATATTACAACATTAATCTTTCCAATTATATCACTAATTTTATTTTGTTTTACTCCATTAATAAAAAATGTTTTCTTCTCCCCTATTTCAGCTTTAATAGAGCCTTCTCTATCAATCTTAGAATAGCAAACTTCTACTTTTGAATTATTACTATTAAAATTTATTAATTCTGAATCTTTTTTGGCTCTAAAAGACTTACCATAAGCGCACAAAAATATAGCCTCAATTATATTTGTTTTTCCTTGAGCGTTATTTCCATATATAACATTTATATTTTCATTTAAAATAACTTCTTGTTTTTCATAATTTCTAAAATTTTCTAATAAAACACTTTTTACGTACATATTATCTACCAAATAAAAAGTCCATTACTCCACCTAATATTACTTTTACTATAAAAAATAATACTAAGAATATTAATATGCTTCCTATTATAAGTCCTATGTTTATTTTTGTTCCTGTTTGCTCATATATCTTATTAGAAATACCATCAAACTTTTTTGTTATTCCAAAAAAGATATCTGTAGCTTTTTCATATATTTTTTTTAATTTTTCTTCCATCTTAATAATATATTAGTAGAAACTAATATACTCCTTTCTTCTTTTGGTTAATATTTATACAGTGTTATCCACTTTTTGTTCTCGAAATGTGGATAACTATTCTTTCATTTTTATTGGTAATATCATATAAATATAATCACCATCATCAATTGGTTTTATTATACATGGAGATCTGTTTGTTCCAAATTCAATATATACTTCTTCATCATCAATTGCTTTTAAAGCATCTAAGAAGAATCTTGGGTTGAAACCAATTTCAAGTTCTTTACCTTCTGTATCAACAAAAATCTCTTCTTTTGCATCTCCTGTTTGGTTAGCGCAAGAAATTGTTACCTTTCCAACCTCAATATTTATTTTAACTGGATATTTTTTCTCTTTTTCTATTGATGAAGCTGATATTAATAAAATTCTTTCAAAACAATTTTGAATATTAGATTTATTAACTTTTACTCTTGTTTCCCAATTTTGTGGAATTGTATTTGAATATTTTAAGAATTCTCCATCTAATAATCTTGTTACTATTTTACAATTTTCCATCTCAAATAAAGCTTGGTTTCTTGAAATACCTATTTTTACTGTATCAAATGAATCAGATATAATTTTATTTACTTCATTTAATGTTTTACCTGGTATTACACTACTAAAACTATTTGCAACTTCATTTAATATATTTGATTTTATTGCTAATCTGTATCCATCAACAGCAACAACATTTAATTTATTATCTATTACTTCAAATAAACAACCTGTAAATATAGGTCTATTTTCTTCTGTACTTACAGCAAATATTGTTTTTCTAATCATGTTTTTTAATGTTGTTTGTTCTATTTCTATAGAATTATCTACATTTATTCTAGGTAATTCAGGAAATTCATCAGGATTCATTGTAGCTAATTTATAAAGTGATCCTTCACATTCTATTTCTAATAGATTATTTTCATTTATAGTTAATTTTATTTCTGTAGAAGGTAATCTTTTAATAATCTCACTAAACATAGTAGCATTTACTACTGTATTTCCTTGTTCTTCTACATTTGCTTCTAATATATATTCTATTCCTATTTCTAAATCATAAGATGTTAATTTTAATTCATTATCATTTGTTTGAATAAGTATTCCTTCTAATATAGGCATTGTTGTTTTAGAGGCTACACCATTTATAACAGAACTAATACCTTTAAGAATTTTTTCTTTTTCACAAATAACTCTCATTTCTTTTCTCCTTTAATTAAATAATATAAATAGTAGTATTAGTATTAGGGGGTGTGAATTTAGTGGATAACTTTTCAAACCCTTTATTTCCCTAACAAAAACTATGTGTAAAACTCTGTGAATAATTTTTGTTTTTATCCACATTATTCAATATCATTTGTGAATTCTTAGTTATTAACATGTTTTGTACAAGTTTTTCACAGTACCTTGTGGAAAACCTAGCTAGCTTTTCCGTAGGAGTTAATAGCTCTTCTTTAGTAGAAAAATATGTTTGCAAAACATAAATTTTGTTTTATTCGAGTTTTTGTTTATATATAAATTAATTTGAATCTTGGATAATGTTTTTCACACTTTCCACAATTAATTTTGTATTTGTTTTTTCTTTGATTTCTTTTTCTATTTTATTTACGGCATGCATTACTGTAGTGTGGTCTCTGTTTCCAAAATCAGCCCCTATTTTTGGGAATGACATTCCAGCAACATTTCTACATAAGAACATTGCAATTTGACGAGGAAAAGCAATATCATTTGATTTTTTTGAAGATATAATATCTTTTTTATCAATATTGAAGTATTTTGCAACAACCTCTTGTATGTAATCAGAAGAAATAACCTTCTCTTTTTGTAATACAATATCGTTTATAGATTTTTCTGCGATTTCAATTGTTATTGGGCTGTGTGTTAAAGATGCATAAGCAACTATTTTATTTAGGGCCCCTTCAAGTTCACGAATATTTGAATCTATTTTTGTAGCGATAACTGATAATATATAGTCATCGATTATTATTTTATCTGCTTGTACTTTTTTTCTAAGAATTGCTAGACGAGTTTCATAATCAGGCATTGAAATATCAGCAAGTATTCCCCATTCGAATCTTGATTTTAATCTTTCTTCTAAAAGAGGAATATCTCTTGGCGGTTTATCACTAGAGATTATTATTTGTTTTCCATTTTGATGAAGAGTATTAAATGTGTGGAAAAATTCTTCTTGTCCTGTCTTCTTCCCTGCTATAAATTGAATGTCGTCTATTAATAAAACATCTATATTTCTATATTTATTTCTAAATAATTCATTTTTATAATTAGCATCTTTAATAGAATTTACTAATTCATTAATAAATTGTTCAGAAGTAACATATAAAATTTTCGTATTAGGATTATTTTTAATAATCTTATTTCCAATAGCATGCATTAAGTGTGTTTTTCCAAGCCCTACTCCTCCATATATAAATAATGGATTATAAGCTGTAGCTGGCGATTCAGAAACGGCAAAAGCTGCTGCTTGGGCAAATTTATTATTATTTCCTATTACGAAATTATCAAATGTATATTTTGGATTTAAGAAACTATTACTATAGTTTTCTGTATTTACAAAGTCTGTTTTTTCTTCGATTAAAACTGTACTTTGGTTATCTTCAGTTTTTTCTATGATTTCTATTTCACAATTTTTATTTGTTATAAAATTGAATGTATTAGAAACTAAATCAAATAAACGTGATTCAATTGCGTCTTTTTGCATTTTTGAAAGAGCAACAAGAACGATTTTGTTATCATTTATAGATTGTATTTCTAAATTTTTAATCCAAGTTGTATACGAAATAGTTGTCATCTCTTCTTTTAAAAGATCTTTTGCTTTTGTAAGTAAGTCGTTTTTATCAGAATACATTCTCTTAAAAAACCCGTCCTTTCTATAGTATATTTATCCACAAGTTTGTCCACATACTGTTTTAAAAGTCTTGATTCCTCAATGGTTTTGGGAATCAACAATATGTGGAAAACTCAAAAAAGTTCTTTTTATCCATTGTGCTCACATAATATCAAAAATAATTTAAAAAAACAAGCGAAAAATTAAATTAGTTAGATTAAATTTAAAATAAATAGTATAAAAGAGAATAAATGAGATTGAGTATTTTTTAAAAATATTTCTTACCTATTATATTTATAGAAAAAATTAATAAAAAATTATTAAATTTTGCTAATTACTTGACTTTTTTTGAGTTTTTATAGTATAATCTCTATTACTGTGAATAAATATGTTATTTATTACAAATAAGTTTGTTTAAAATAAAAATTATATAAATTAGGAGGTGCAAAATGAAAAGAACATACCAACCAAAAAAAAGACAAAGAAATAAAGTTCATGGATTCAGAAAAAGAATGCAAACAAGAGCTGGAAGACAAGTTTTAAAAGCAAGAAGAAATAAAGGAAGAAAAAGAATTTCAGTTTAGAATAAAGAAGGGGCAATTAGCGCCCTTTTTTTATATGAGTGTTATTTAATTACTAAAGTTCTCAATACTAATCAAGCACAGTAAAACCAAGGGTTTTAAAGATTTATAAAATAAATAATTTATTTATTTAGAAAGGATGATAGTAATTATGAAAAATACAATAATGATTAAAAAAAATTATGAGTTCAAAACTTTATTTTCTAAAGGTAAATTTTATTACGGCGAGTACATTCATATGTATATAAGAAAATCAAATTCTGAAAATAATAAATTTGGAATTGCAATATCTAAAAAACAGGGGAAAGCAGTAAAAAGAAATAGAATAAAAAGACTAATTAGAGAAAATTATAAAAATTTCGAAGAAAAAATAGAGAATGGAACACAAATTTTAATTGTTATAAATAAAGAAAAAAATATTGCGGAGATTGGCTTTAAGGATATTGAAGAAAATTTCCAAAGAACATTGAAAAAAGCGAATATTTTGGTGAATTAATTATGAAAAAAATACTTATATTATTGATAAATTTTTATCAAAAAGGAATATCACCATGGCTAGGGCCAAGGTGTAAATATGAACCAACGTGTTCCGAATATACAAAACAAGCTATAGAGAAATATGGGGCAATAAAAGGCACTATAATTGGAGCTAAAAGAATTTTGAGATGTAATCCATTTTCTAAAGGTGGATATGATCCGTTAAAATAGGGGGAGAAAAATGTTTAAATTTTTTGCAAACATACTAGGCTACGTGCTTAATTTTATTTATGGTTTTGTAGGAAATTATGGTATAGCCATAATTATTTTTACATTGCTAGTAAAAGGTATAATGCTACCAATTTCTATCAAACAACAAAAAACAATGAAAAAGTCTGCAAAAATACAAGTTAAAGCTAAAGAAATTCAAGAGAAATATGCTAATGATCAAGTAAGACAATCACAAGAATTAATGGATTTATATAAAAAAGAAAATATGAGTCCGTTTAGCGGATGTTTAACATCAATAATTCAAATTGTTCTTATACTAGCTGTATTTTATCTTGTAAGCAGCCCATTAACTTATATGAAAAAAATAGATTATAAAATAATTGAAACATATACAGCAGAATTAAAAGAAGAAAAAAATGTTGAAAACATAAATTATCCAGAAATAGCTATAATAAAAGAAAAAGCAGCAAAAGATGAAAATGTAAATATAAATATGGAATTTTTAGGATTAGATTTAAGTGACATTCCAACTCAAGATTATACAGATTGGACTGTTTATATAATTCCAGTTCTATATGTTGTAACATCACTAATTTCAACTAGATTAACAACTTCACTTAATACTAAACCAAAAGAAGAAAATGTTGTTGAAAAAACTTTAGAGAAAAAAGAAGAAGATAATTCTCAAGAAGACATGATGGAAGAAATGAATAAACAAATGAATTTTATGATGCCTATAATGACAGTGAGTATTGCTTTAATAGCACCTCTTGGATTAGCATTATATTGGTTAGTAAGTAATGTTTTAATGATAGGTGAAAGATTAGTTTTAAATAAAGTTTTCAAAGAGGAGGAAGAATAAAGATGGAAAACAATGTGTATGTTTTTGAAGGAAAAACATCAACAGAAGCTATAGAAAAAGGCTTAAATGAGCTAAAAGTTTCAAAAAGCAGAGTTGATATAAAAATATTAGAATCAGAAGATAAAAGAAGTTTCTTTAGCATTTTAACACCAAGAGTTGTAAAAGTTGAAATGAGATTAAAAGAAGCAGTTGAAGAACCAAAAAAAGAAGTAAAAGCAGAAAATAAAAAAGTTGTTAGATCAGAAAATGTAGACAATACAGAAGCAATTGCAAGTGCAAAAAAATTCTTAGATGAATTTATAGAAAAACTTCCAAGTGAAGGATTAAGCTATGAAATAACAGAAGAAGGAAATGTTATTAAAGTAGATATTAAAGGAAATGAAACAGGATATTTAATTGGTTATAGAGGAGAAGTTTTAAATAGTATTCAAACTGTTTTATCAAACATCGCTTCTAAATCAAATAAAGAAAAGGCAAGAGTGGTTGTAAATATTGGTGGATTTAGAGAAAAAAGAGAAAAAGATTTACAAAATTTAGCCTCAAAAATTGCTGGTACAGTAATAAAAACAAAGAAATCTATTACATTAGAACCAATGTCAGCTTATGAAAGAAAAATAATTCATACAAAATTACAAGAAAACGACAAAGTTAAAACTTATAGTATAGGTGAAGAACCATACAGAAAAGTAGTTGTTTCATTAAAATAATAATTGTTTTTGTAAAATATAAACTCAGATATTAAGAAATTAGTATCTGAGTTTTTTATTTTGTGAAAATAATATGTTACAACCTATTGTATAGCTCAAACACATTGATTTAAAAGCAAAAGATTTGTTTTGTTATTGCATAATTATGTATACTATGATATAATATAACCTGATTTTTAATAAATATAATTTTTAGAAATTAATATAAAAGAAAATGAGGAAGGTAAATGAGTACAATAGCTGCAATTTCTACAGCACCGGGTATTGGTGGTATAGGAATAATAAGAATGAGTGGTGAAAATTGTTTTGATGTTTTAGAAAAAATATTTAAACAAAAAAACAGCCAAAAAATTGAAGATATTAAAGGGTATTCAATTAAATATGGAACTATTGTTGATGGAGATGAACTAATAGATGAAGTTTTAGTTTCTTATTTTAAAGCGCCAAAGAGTTATACTGCAGAAAACATGTGTGAAATAAATTCACATGGTGGTGTGGTTATAATGAATAAAATTTTAGATCTTTGTGTAAGAAATGGTGCAGAACTTGCAGAGCCTGGTGAATTTACGAAGAGAGCGTTTTTAAATGGAAGAATGGACCTTTCTCAGGCTGAGGCTGTTATAGATGTTATAAATGCTAAAACAGATAAAGAAGCCAAAATATCATTGGAACAATTAGAAGGAAATCTATCAGAAAAAATAAAAAGTATAAGAAAAACAATAATTTCTGTCATGGCAGATATAGAAGCTACGATAGATTATCCAGAATATGATTTAGAAGAAGTCACAAATGCCAAAATTTCGAAAATTTTGGATGAGGTAGATATAATACTTGACTCGTTAGAAAAAAGTTTCTATAATGGCAAAATTTTAAGAGAGGGAATAAGTACTGCTATAATAGGTAGACCAAATGCAGGAAAATCTTCACTTTTAAATCTTATTCTAAATGAAGAAAGAGCGATAGTTACTGATATAGAAGGAACAACAAGAGATACAATTGAAGAATATATATCTATAGATGGAGTTCCTTTAAAAATTATAGATACCGCTGGAATTAGAAATGCAAGCGACGAAGTTGAAAGAATAGGTGTACAAAAAGCAATTGAAATAGCAAAGAAAAGCGATGTAGTAATAGCTATTTTTGATGTCAGTAGACCGCTTAATAAAGAAGATAATGATATTTTAGAATTATTAAAAGATAAAAATTCAATAATATTATTAAATAAAATTGATTTGGATAGAAAAGTAAGTTTAGAAGATATAAAATCTGTAAATAAACCTATTGTAGAAATATCAACTAAAACAAGAGAAGGATTAGAAGAATTATATTCAGAAATTTCTAAACTATTTAAATTAAAAGATATTGCAAATGATGGAGAAACAATTGTAAGCAATGTTCGTCACAAGAATATAATAATAAATTCAAGAAAGAATTTAGGAAAGGCAAGAGAAACAATTAGAACAAATATGCCTATAGATATCATATCAGGACATTTAAAAGAAATCTTGGAAGAGTTAGGAAAGATAACAGGGGAGACTGTTACAGAAGATGTTATTGCTGAAATTTTCTCTAAATTCTGTTTAGGAAAATAGAAACAAAAGTTCTTGTTTCACGATTGACAAATTGTAAAAAAGATTATAAGTAAAAGAGGAATATAAAATGAAATATGATGCTGGAAAATATGATATAGCAGTCATTGGAGCAGGGCATGCTGGTTGTGAAGCAGCTCTTGCTGCAGCTAGATTAGGTATGAAGACATTATTGTTTTCTATTAGTTTAGAGTGTATTGCTAACATGCCATGTAATCCTCATATAGGAGGAACATCAAAAGGTCATCTTGTAAGAGAGATAGATGCTCTTGGTGGAGAAATGGGAAAAAATATAGATAAAACAATGATTCAACTTAGAATGTTGAATACTTCAAAAGGGCCTGCTGTACACTCTTTAAGAGCACAAGCTGATAGAAAAAGATATCAAGCTGAAATGAAATATACTCTTGAAAAACAAGAGAATTTATTTGTAAAACAAGCAGAAATTGTTGACATTCAAGTAGAAGATGGAAAAGTAAAAGCGATAGAAACAAATTTAGGCGCAATTTATAATGTAGATTGTGTTATTTTAGCGACAGGAACATATTTAAAAGGAAAAATTTTTATAGGAGAAGCATCTTATGAAAGTGGTCCAGATGGGGTTGCTGCTGCAAATCAATTATCTGAGTGTTTAAAAAAATTAGGTATAGAAATTCAAAGATTTAAAACAGGAACACCAGCTAGAATTAATAAAAAAAGTATTGATTTTACAAAAATGGAAATTCAAGAAGGAGAGACTGATTTAGTTCCGTTTTCATTTGAAGATAAAATGCCCGATATTGAACAAATTCCATGTTGGCTTACATACACAAATGAAAGAACACATGAGATAATAAGAAAAAATCTTCACAGATCTCCGTTATATGCTGGAGAAATTGAAGGAACAGGACCTAGATATTGTCCGTCTATAGAAGATAAAGTAGTAAGATTTGCAGATAAAGAGAGACATCAAATATTTGTTGAACCTGTTGGGTTAGATACAAATGAAATGTATATACAAGGAATGAGTTCATCTCTTCCAGAAGATGTGCAAATAGCAATGTATAGAACACTTCCGGGATTAGAGAATTGCGAATTTACAAGACCAGCCTATGCGATTGAATATGATGCTATAGAACCGTCTCAATTAAAAAGTTCTTTAGAATTAAAAACAATAAGTGGAATGTTTTTTGCGGGACAAATTAATGGTACATCTGGTTATGAAGAAGCTGCATCACAAGGGTTAATTGCTGGAATAAATGCAGTTCAAAAAATTAAAGGTAAAAATCCTGTAATACTTGATAGATCTGATGCATACATTGGTGTTTTAATAGATGATATAGTAACAAAAAGCACCCAAGAACCATATAGAATGATGACTTCAAGAGCTGAATATAGATTATTATTAAGACAAGATAATGCAGATTTAAGATTAACAGAAATAGGGCATGAAATAGGATTAATATCTGATGAAAGATATGAGAGATTTCTGAAGAAAAAAGAAGAAATTGAAAAAGAAATTGAAAGATTGAAAACAACAAATGCAAAACCGAATGAAGAAACAAATAAATTTTTGAGAGAACAAGGAACTTCTGAAATAACTGCAGGTACTAAGCTTGCAGAACTTTTGAAAAGAACGGAAATAACATATAAATCACTTGCTGCAATAGACAAGAAAAGACCTGAGTTAGATAGACAAGTAACTGAAGAAGTAGAAATTATGGTTAAATATGATGGTTACATAGAAATGCAAAAAAGACAAGTAGAAGGATTTAAAAAATTAGAGAAAAAACTTTTACCAGAAGACTTAGATTATAATACAGTAAAAGGTATTAGATTAGAAGCGAGACAAAAACTTAATAAATATAAACCATATTCAATTGGACAAGCGTCAAGAATATCAGGCGTTTCTCCAGCTGATATATCAGTGTTATTAATATACTTAGAACAAGCAAAAAAGAAAAAATAAAACAGGAAAGAGGTAAATAATAATATTTTGTATTTGCCTCTTTTATAAAGGAAAATAAAATATGAATATAGATGAATTTAAAAAAGTATTTTTGGAAGAAGCAAATAAGAATAATATAGAAGTGAATAATGAAGAGTTAGAAAAATTATATAAATATATGATTGGGATTATAGAGTGGAATGATAAAGTTAATGTTACAGCAATAACAGAAGAAAAATTGTTTATCGTGAAACACTTTATTGATTCACTACTTATAAATCACTATTTGCAAGGAAAAAAGAGCGTTATAGACATTGGAACTGGTGGTGGTTTTCCTGGAATTCCATTAAAAATATTAAACAAAGAGACGAAATTTACATTAATAGATTCTGTAAATAAGAAATTAAATGTTATTAGAGATTTGTCTGAAAAGATAGAATTAGAAAATTTGGAGATTATCCATACAAGAGCTGAAGATTTAGCGAGCAAAAATGAGTACAGAGAAAAATACGATGTTGCTACAACAAGAGCTGTATCAAGTCTTTCAACAATTTTAGAATATATGCTTCCGTTTGTTAAAGTAGGGGGAATTGCAGTATGTATGAAAGGTCCTAATTACAAAGAGGAATTGGAGGAAGCAAAAAAAGCAATTGAAATTTTAGGTGGAAAATTTGAACATATAGAAACTTTTAATCTCGAAGGTGAGATGGAGAGAAATGTTGTTATTATAAAAAAAGTAAAAAACACACCTAATAAATTTCCGAGAGGACAAGGAAAACCTTTAAGAGAGCCGATTAGATAAGAATGTTGCATGTGCAACATTCTTTTTTTATTAAACCAGATGGGTTATGATTTTTTTAATATATTATAATAAGGAATAAATTGTTTTAAAAGTTTTTGAAATGAATTGACATATTAAAAAAATTTTTATATTATAATAGGGTAAATTTTGCTTAAAAAAGAAAACATAAATAAAAATCATAAGGAGGGATTTACTTTGGGAAGAGTAATATCAATTGCCAATCAAAAAGGTGGAGTAGGAAAGACAACAACAGCAGTTAATTTGAGTACTATCTTGGCAAAAAAAGGAAAAAAAGTAATGTTAATAGATGCAGATCCTCAAGGTAATGCGTCTAGCGGTTTAGGACTAGAAAAAGAAGTAGAAAATTCTTTATACGATGTGTTGATAAATGATGTGGATTTAATGTCTACATTACAAGATACATGTGTTAAAACATTGAAAGTATGTCCTTCAAATATGGACTTAGCAGGAGCTGAGGTTGAACTTGTTTCTCAAATGTCTAGAGAACAAAGATTAAAAGAAAAAGTAGATGCTGTAAGAGATGACTTTGATTATATTATAATTGATTGTCCACCATCACTTGGATTGATAACACTAAATGCGTTTACTGCTTCAAATTCTGTTTTGATTCCTGTACAATGTGAATATTATGCATTAGAAGGTCTTGGACAACTTCTTAATACAATTAATTTGGTAAAAAAACATCTAAACAAAGGTTTGGAGGTTGAAGGTGCTGTTCTTACAATGTATGATATGAGAACAAATTTATCAAACCAAGTTGTAAAAGAAGTAAAAAGATATTTTGAAGATAAAGTTTATAAAACTGTAATTCCTAGAAATATAAAATTAAGTGAGGCACCAAGTTTTGGAATGCCAATTACTTTATATGATGCAAAGTCAAAGGGCGCAAGAGCTTATGAGAAGCTAGCTAGAGAAGTTTTGAAAAATGATGAAATAAGAAGTAAAGGTGAGGAGGAATAAATATGGCAGCTAAAAAAACTGGATTAGGAAAAGGATTGGATGCATTATTTAGTACTCCAATTGTAGAAGAAGTAAAACAAGAAGAATTAGTAAAAAAATTAAACATTAATGAAATTGAACCAAATAAAGCACAAGCAAGAAAAATTTTTGATGATGAAGCTATAGAAGATTTATCAAACTCAATTAAGGAATATGGTGTAATACAACCAATTATAGTAAGTAAAAAAGAAAATTACTATGAAATAATTGCTGGAGAAAGAAGATGGAGAGCATCTAAAAGAGCTGGACTTACTGAAATACCAGCAATTGTAAGAGAAGATGATGAACAAAGAAATAAAGAAATTTCATTAATCGAAAATATTCAAAGAGAAGATTTAAATCCAATTGAAAAAGCAAGAGGTATAAAACTTTTAATGGACGAACACTCTCTTACACAGCAACAAGTTGCTGAAAAATTAGGAAAAAGCAGAAGTAGTATTGCAAATACAGTAAGAATATTAAATTTAGATGAAAGAGTAATAAATTTAGCTTTAGAGGGGAAACTAACTGAAGGACATTGCAAATCATTGATGTCAATTGATGATCCAGAAAGACAATATAATATGGCTTTATATATTATAGAATCAGGAGATTCTGTAAGAGAAGCTGAAAAGAAAATGAAAGTAAGAAAAAAAGCTAGTAAAAAGAATGATAAATATATACCAATATATAGAGATATAGAAGACAAATTCCAAGGATTTTTTGGAACTAAAGTAAAGCTAGATGCAGGAGAAAGAAAAGGAAAAATTATTATTCAATACAATTCTAATGATGATTTAGAGAGAATTTTAGGTTTAATAAAATAAGGAAGTGGTATAATGGAAAATCTTTTACAAGTCTTGAAAACAGAGGAGTTTATGATAATTTCTTTTGTTATAAATATAGTTCTTGTTATAGTTACTTTAATTAATGTAGTTATGTTAACAAAGGTTAATAAGAAATATATAAAATTCATGAAACAACTTGGGAATGGTAACAATTTAGATGAAATGTTAAGAAATTATTTAAGAGATGTTAAAGAAATAAAGCAAGATAATGCAGAAATTAAAGCTTATTACACAAAATTAGATAGTGATTTAACATCTTGCATACAAAAAGTTGGATTAGTAAGATATAATGCGTTTAGAGATGTAGGAAGCGATTTAAGTTTTGCTATAGCATTATTAGATGGAAATGATACAGGTGTTGTTTTGAATGGATTATATGGTTCAGATTCATCAAACATTTATGCAAAACCTATAAAAAGAGGTACATCAACATACCAATTATCTGATGAAGAAAAATATGCATTAGAAATTGCAGAACAAACAAAAAATTTTGTAGCTAAAAATAGATTATAAAACAAAAAATAAGTAAAAATTTTTAAGAGGCGAGAAGCCTCTTTTTTTATGTTTTATGTGCTAGAAAACAAATTATACTATGAGCAACAATAAAATGTCTTAAAATTGATTTTCACGCTTTAAAAATACATATAAATTTTATATAAAAAGTGAAAAATTTTTTAAAATATGTGAAAGAAAATTAAAAAAAAGAAATTTTTATATAAAAAATATGGTGTGGATAAAAAAAATAAAATGTAGAATTTTTTTATTTTTTTTAAATAAATTAAAAATAAATTGTAAAAAAATAAGTAGAAAATATAAAAAATAATAAATTTAGTTAAAAAATATATAAAAAGATAATAAAATAATAAAAATATCCAAAAAATAAAATAATATTTTTTTGTTTTTGGGATGCTATATAGAAATTATATAAATTTTAAAAAAGTAAAAAAAGCTTTAAATCAATGCTTTTAGGGTGTGGAAAAAATAAAATAAGAAAAAAATAAAATTATAAAAAAGAGAAAATATATAAAAAGCGTATTAAAAAATTGAAATAATTATGTTTTTAACAAAAATTTTTAAGAATTTTATAAAAATTAAGAAAAAATAAGAAAAAAATATTTTGAAAAAAATATAGAAGTGAGAAATACCAAGGAGAATCCGCTTTTTTAGAAAAGAAAAAAATAAATAAAAATATTTTTATTTTTGCTAAAATTGGAATAAAAAACAAAAAAATATACTATTTAAATTATTTATTTTTAATTTTAATATTGTATTTTTTTAAAAAAGATATATTTATTTAATAAAAATATAAAAAATAAATAAAAAAATAGAAATTTTTTATATTTTAAAAATCTTGAATATAACAGATTTAAAAAGACTGAAAAATAAAGGGTTTGATGTATGTGGAAAAATATTTTTCTTAATTTTGAAGGGATTTTAATATAATTTACTTATTTTTTAAAAAAATTGAAAAAATATCTTAATATAAAGAGGTAAAAGACATGAAAATTTATAAATTTTTGATCAAAAATAAAAGATTTTTTAAAAAACAAAAAAATTTGTTGACAAAGTAAATAGTAATATGCTAATATATATGTGTTGTTGATGAAACAGCCAAGTGGAGAGGTGGTCGAGTTGGTTTATGGCACCAGTCTTGAAAATTGGCGTAGGTTTGTAGCCTACCGTGGGTTCGAATCCCACCCTCTCCGCCAAAGAAATGGAAGCTGAATCATATTTTTAGCTTCCATTTTTAAATATATATGAGAAAATTTAACTATTTTGGAGATTTACCCAAGTGGTTGAAGGGGACGGTTTGCTAAACCGTTAGGGTTGCGTAAGTGGCCGCGAGGGTTCAAATCCCTCAATCTCCGCCAAAAGACAGCTGATAAGGCTGTCTTTTTTTGTTATAAAAACAATCGAAAGAATTATTTATTTTTGCTAAAATGAATGAAAATAAGTATGTGGAAAAGTATAACAAAAGCTACAATTTCAATGCTTTGAGAGGAAAAAGAAAAAGTAGGGTGTTAATAAAATTTTTTAACAAATTTGGGGTTATTTTTCTTTTAAAATTTAAGCTTTTTTTGGGCACAAAAAATACGAAAAAATTTTTTTCTGTTTTTTTATTAAAAAGGAAAAAAATGGTTAATTTTTATAAAAAAATAGTAATTTTTAGTAAAAATTAACTAAAAATTATGAAAAAATTGATTTTTAAATTATATTTAGAGAAGCAAATTTATTAAAAAATAAAAGAAAAAAATTAATATAATTTATAAAAATGCTGAAAAATCAATCTTTTTTTTAAATGAAGACAAAAAAATATTTTTTATATTTATTTTTTTTGAAGTCAAAAATTCTAAAAATCAAATATTTTATTAAAAAACTTTATAAAATATAACAAAAAAGCTTTAAAAAAAGTTAAAATATAGTTTTTTTTATTATATTTTTGAAGAAAATATAGAACTCAAAAAGGAGCAAAGCCTTTGGCTACAAAAGAATTAAGGAAAATGTGAATGGAATTTTTAAAAATTATAGACTTATAAAAAATCAAAAAAATAAAAAAATTTATTTTTTAAAATGAAAATTTAGGTTTTTTTTATAAATATTGATAAAAAAATGTACAAATTTGTGTTTTTTTTATAAAAATACTAAAAAAAATAATGCAAAAGTATAAGATTTTTTTAGAAAATTCAAAGATAAATCGTTTTATAATAATGCGAAAAGCCTTTAAATAGAGAGTTTGATGAATTGCCGTTAAAAATAAAAAATAGAAATTTTACGATTTTTTAGAAATTAAAATATAATTTTTTGGAGCTGTAATCGAAGAAAAATTATAAATTTTTTTGAAAAAGTGGGGATAAAAAAGAGATTTTTTTATAAAAATGACAAGATAATTTGAAAATAAAAAGCTTGCGAGGATTGAAAATTAGGCATTTTTATATTAAAAACATGAAATTATATTAATGAATAAAATAAAATTATAAAATTTTGTATTATTAAGGAGATTAAAATAGAAAAAATATAAAAATGTTAATAAATTTGTAGAAAATTGTTTTATAAAAATAATAAAAATAAAAGATTAATAAGTCAAAAATTTATAATAAATTAAAGAAAAAAATTTAATTTTTAACTAAAAAAATTGAATTAAAAACATGGTATTATGAGTATAAAAAATAGAAAATAAAAGACGGGAAATAGTTGGGAAATAAAGAGTATAGAAAAAGTATTTTTTATATTTTAAAAACAAAAATTATGAGAAAAAAATAAAGCAAAAAAGAAGAAATATCTAAAAGTATAAATTAAAAAAATAAATTTAGAATATAAAAAAATATATAGATCTAAAAACAAAAAAATATAATTTTTTATTTTTTAAAAATTAATAAAAATAAAAAAAATCGAAGTAATTTTTTTTAAAAATAAAAAATAATTAGAATGAAAAAATATATAAAAAATAAAAATGCAGTAATAGCAAGCAAAAGAAGCTTTTTTGCCAAAAAGCAAAAAATATATTAATAAAAATAGCGATAATAAAAAATAAGAAAAAAGAAATTTAAAAGAATATGAAAATGTGATGTATTTTAGTTTCAATTTTTTATTTGAAATCTATTCAAAAAATATTAAAAAAAATATGAAAAAAGTGAAAATAAAAAAACGATAAAGCTCTGGGAAATAAAGGGTTGAAACATATTTTTGTACGATAAAAAATAGTGTACATAAAACAGTAAAATGTATGATTTTGATAGTGAAAAATTTCAAAAATTTAGCTAAAAATTTTGAAAAAAATATCGAAAAAAAACATGAAAAAAAGTAAAAAAATATTAATTTTTTTATAAAAAAATTAAATATTAAAAAAGTTTTTTTATAAAAAATGACGTAAAAATATAAAGAAAAATTTAAATGTATAAATCAAAAAATAAAAAACACTGTAATTTCAATGCTTTGATGCTTTTTGTTTAAAAATATAGGTAATCTAAACGTTTTTTGTGTGATCCAAAAATAAATAAAAAATGAAAGAAAAAAATATATATGTAAAAAGTTTTTTTTATAAGAAAATTCAAGCTTTTTAATAATAAAAATTAGCTATTTTTTATTATTAAAAAATAGCATTTAAAAATGGCTGTAACTCCTGGGAAATAAAGATAATAAGGGGTGAAAAAATGCTCGAAAAATAATAAAAAAAATAATATAAAATTTGGCTAAAAATTACTGTTTTTTTGAATAAAAAAATAGTAAAAAAATGAATAAAAAAATAGTTTTTTTATTTTATTTTATTAAAAAATGATAAATAATTTCATGATAAAATTAGTTTTTTTAAAAAAATTAACGATAGAAAAAAACACTACATAATAGTCGAAAAAAATCTTTCTCTTGGTGCTCTAAACAAATCGGGAAAAAATATGTTTTTTTGACTGTATTAAGGTACATTTTAAATTCTATAAAAAATTAGAAACTTAAATTTGATAATTTTTAAATTTTTTGTATAAAAAATGAAAGAAATTTTCTCTTCAAAATAGTTGTTTTTTGTGTACTAGAAAAATGGGCAAAAAGCTTGGGAAATATAAGATTTGAAAGACGAAAAATAGATGTTTTTTTAAACACAAAAAATTACTTATTTTTATTAAAAAATTATTCAAAAAAATGACAAAAAAGACTATAAAAAATGAAAAAAATCTTTTTTAAAATGTACTTTTTTTCTTTAAAATTTAGATAAATTTATTTAAATAATTTTTATATTTATAAAAAACAGATTAAGAAAATAATAAAAAAAGTTATAAAATAACCTGTAATGGCTGATATATATAGGTATTTAGGCTTTTGATATAAAAATGAAGAAAAAGTCTTTTTTTAATTAAAAAATTAGAAATGTACAGAATATATAGATTAACTAATTGGGGATTATTTTCTCAAAAAAATATAAATTAATTTGAAAAAATATAACTAAAAAATAGAAGAAATTATGATAAAAAACTATACAAAAAAATTTTTTAAAAGTATGGGAAATAAAGGGTTTGAAAGAATAAAAAATAATATTTTTTTATTAAAAAAATACACGTTTTTTTGGAAGTTTTTTTATAAAAAAAACAACGAAAAAATGTCTAAAAATGTATGAGAGAAAAATATAAAAAACTGAAATTTTTGATTTTCTTTTTCTTATAAAATATAAGAATATCGTGTTTTAAAATAGAAAAATAAAAAAGTAGAGTATAAAAAAATTTAATATTTATATATAAGAAACATCTAAAACTTGATTTTAATAGGTTTTTGGAGGATTTTATGTTTTTTTGATTATTTAAGAATTTATTGTATAAAAAGATAAAAAAATTAAAATTTTAAAGAAAAGGTAGATTAAAAGTGGAAAATATTTTGTACTTATTTTATAAAAATGATTAATAAATATTTGATTAAATATACAAAATTATATAAAAAAAGTGGTGCGTAGTATAGTAAAAATATTGATTTTTTTATCTTATATATACCTTGGGATAGAAGGGATTAAATGAAAAAAATAAATGCAAGAAAATTAGAATTTTTTATATTAAAACTTGAGTTATTTATTAAAAGATATTATATATGTTAATCTTAAATTTAAATAAAAAAAATGTAAAAATATGACATTTTGTTTTTTAAAAAAAATATAAAAAATAAAATAAATAATAAATTTTTTTAATGAAAATTAAGAAAAAAAATCATTTTATTATAAAAATATAACTTGGATATAATTTTTATTGTAATTTTTATAATAAAAATTATAATTTGCTTAGATTTTGAAAAAAATCAAATCCTTTTAGCTGTAGCTTTTGATACTAAATTTATATAAGAATCGACTTTTTAAACCAAATTTAGAATGATAAAGAATCTGAAAACGAAAAATTGGATATAAGAACGGTTGATTTTAAATTGATTAATGTAATATTATAAAAAAAGTATAATTGTATTGGCAATAAAACAATTGTATTTTAAATATAAATAATCCAAAAAATATGTTTTTTTAGATAAAAATTAATTCTCGCAAAGCACAGGGAAATAAAAGGAAGAACATTTTTTTAATAATATTAATATGTGATCGACATGAATTAACATAATTCATAATGTATAAACTAAAAGGAGATTCATAAAAGAGTAAAAAATATTTTTGTATTGTAATAATTTATATAAAAAGGATATAAATTTTATTGTGAAGAAAAATGAAAAAAATAAAAAAATGAAAATTAAAAAAATTTTTTGAATTTATAAAAAATTATCATAATGAATTTAATATATGTTAATAATAATTTATTTTAAATGATAATAAATAAAATAATAAATAATGATTTAATATAATAAAACAGGCGATTGAAAATCGATTTTAAAGCGATTTTAATTGCCTGTTCATAAACGTATTCGAATTTATATAATTTTTGCTTAAAATTGATTTTAAGGCAAAATTATTTTTTTAATGAAGTTTCTTTTTCATTTACTAAATTTTCTATTTCAATAGCTTTTTTAGATTGATTTTTTCTTTTTAAATTATCTTTTGCAACAGTTGTTAAAAGTTTTATTCTATTTGTTTGATTTGTTTCACTTGCTCCTGGGTCATAATCAATAGGAGAAATGTTAGCATAAGGATATTTTTCTCTAATAGATTTTATGACTCCTTTTCCAACAACATGGTTTGGAAGACATGCAAATGGTTGAACGCAAACAATGTTAGGTATTCCATGTTCAATATATTCAATCATTTCTGCTGTTAAAAACCATCCTTCACCAGTTTGATTTCCTATAGATAAAATGTCTTTTACTTTATCTTCAAGTTCAAAAATATTAGCAGGAGGTAAGTAACCTTTTTTTGATTTTGCAAGTTCTTTTGCTAAATCTTTTTCTATTATTTCTATTAATTCAATAACGAATTTGAATATTTTGGCTTTTTTCTTATCAGTTTTTAATAAAGTATAATTGGTTGTTTTATGCGTGCAAACAAATTTTATAAAACCCATAAAATCAGGAGAGATAACTTCAGCACCTTCTTGTTCTAATATTTTTATTACTTCGTTATTACCAAAAGGATGATATTTAATTAAAACTTCGCCAACAATACCTACTTTTGGTTTTTCTATAGAGTTATCTAATGCTATTTTCTCAAAATCTGCAATCATATCTTTTATGCTTTGTTTAAATTGTTTTGCCGTTGCTTTTGCTGATAATTCTTTACATTTTTCAAGCCATTTTTCATAAAGTTTTTCTGTTTCGCCTTTATTTATTTCATAAGGTCTATTTCTCAATAATAATTTTTGTAATAAATCACCGTAGAAAATTGCTCTAATTAGATTTGCTACCATTGGTATAGTTATTTTAAAACCAGTTGATTTTTCTAGTCCGACAACATTAAAAGAAATAACAGGAACATGTCCAAAACCAGCATCTTTTAAAGCCTTTCTAATAAAACCAATATAATTTGTTGCTCTACATCCACCACCAGTTTGAGACATGATTAAAGCAGTTTTATTTGTGTCGTATTTACCGGATTGAAGAGCTTCAATAAATTGACCGGTTGTTAAAATAGCTGGATAACAAGCATCGTTATTAACATATCTTAATCCTGTTTCTACTGTTTTTTCAGAACAATCTCTTAATAATTTTACTTTATAACCTAAATATTTTAATGCGTGTTCAAATAATTCAAAATGTATAGGAATCATTTGAGGTATTAAAATTGTATAACCATCATCTTTCATTTCTTTTGTGAATGGTATTTTGCTAACTTGATAATTGCCAAATTCTTGAGAAGTATTTGAGTCAGTTTTTTCAGATTCTTTTTGAGAAATTCTTTTGTTCATACTTGCTAAAAGTGATCTTATACGTATACGAATTGCTCCTAAATTGTTAATTTCATCTATTTTTATTAATGTGTACATATTGTTATAGCTTTTTAGAATTTCTTCAACTTGATCTGTTGTAACTGCATCAACACCACAACCAAAAGAATTTAATTGAATCATTTCTAAGAAATCATGTTTTCCAACAAATTCTGCAGCATCATATAATCTAGAATGATATACCCATTGATCTACAACTCTTAATCTTTGACTAACACCTTTTTCAGGATCACAAATACTATCTTCAGATAATACACATAGTCCTAAACTAGTAATTAATGTATCTATACCGTGATTAATTTCAGGGTCTACGTGATAAGGACGACCTGCTAAAACTATACCTCTTAAATTGTTTTCTTTAATATATTTAATTGTTTCTTTACCTTTTTTTCTTATATCTTTTTTGAAGTTTTGATATTCTAATTCAGCGGCTTCAGCAGCTTCTAATAATTCTTTTTTAGTGAATTTGTATTCTTTAAAATTATCGTCATCATAGATAATTTGTACTAAATTTTTAATATTATTAATAGGTAAGAATGGGTTTAAGTATTTGATTTCAGGGTCTCTAAGTTCTTCAATATTATTTTTTATAACTTCTGAATATGAAATAACAATAGGACAATTATAATTATTATCTGATTGTTCATATTCTTTTCTATTATAAGGGATACAAGGGTAAAAGATTGTTTTAATTCCTTGATTTAATAAGCTCATAACGTGACCATGTGCAAGTTTTGCTGGATAGCAAACTGATTCGGAAGGCATAGATTCCATTCCTTTTTCATAAGTTTTTCTATTGGATTTTTCAGAAATTATTACTCTAAAACCTAATTTTGTTAGAAATGTGAACCAGAATGGGTAGTCTTCATACATATTTAAAACCCTAGGGATTCCGATTGTTCCACGATTAGCATCAGCCTCGGAAAGTGGACTATAACTGAATAAGCGCTCGAATTTATATTTATAAATGTTAGGTAAATTTTTCTTTTCGGAATCTTGATTTCCGGCACCTTTTTCACATCTATTTCCAGAAATGAATTTTTTCCCATTTTCAAAAGTATTTATTGTTAATAAACATTTATTTTCACAACCTTTACAACGAACATGAGAAATTTTTATATTTAATTTATCTAATTCGTTGGTTTTAAAGATTGTTGATCTATATGTCATATCTAAATTTGCATTAAATTGTTCTTGAGCTAAAAGAGCAACACCATAAGCCCCCATTAAACCAGCAATGTCTGGTCTTACAACATTTCTTCCAACTACTAATTCAAAAGCTCTTAAAACAGCATCATTGTAAAATGTTCCACCTTGTACAACGATATTTTTACCAAGTGTTTTTACATCTCTAACTTTCATAACTTTTTGAATTGCATTTTTGATAATAGAATAAGATAAACCACTTGAAATATCTCCAACAGAGTAACCTTCTTTTTGAGCTTGTTTTATTTTTGAGTTCATAAACACAGTGCATCTTGAACCTAAATCAACTGGAGCTTTTGATTTTAAAGCTTCTTCAACAAATTGTTCAATAGATAAATCTAAGCTTTTTGCGAATGTTTCTAAGAAAGAACCACATCCTGAAGAACAAGCTTCATTAAGCATAATATTATCAATTGAATTGTTTTTTAGTTTTATGTATTTCATATCTTGGCCACCAATATCGATGATACTAGTAACTTTTGGTAAGAATTTTTTTGCAGCAGTGTAGTGAGCTATTGTTTCTATTTCATTTAAATCAACATTTAATGCTGTTTGAATTAATTTTTCACCATATCCAGTTACTCCACTATAGCGAATTACAACTTTTTCTGGTAATTCTTTATATAATTTTTTTAACATCGAAATTACACTTTTTAATGGGTTACCTTTGTTGTTTTCGTATAGGGAATAAAGAAGTGCGCCTTCTTTATCTATTAATACTAATTTTGTTGTTGTTGAACCGGCATCTATACCAATAAATGCATCACCATTATAGGTTTTAAGATCATTTCTTTTTACTTTATCTTTATCATGTCTTTCTTTAAACTCTTTAAAATCTTCTTTTGTTGCAAAAAGCGGATCTAAAGTTTTTCCTTCAACAAATTTTGCTTTTTTAAATCTATTTAATCTATTTTTTAATTCCTTAGAATCTATTGTTTGTGTCTCTAACGATGCATATGCAGCACCTGTAGCAACTAATAAATGAGCGTTTTCTGGTATAATTATTTTTTCATCTGTTAATTTTAAAGTTTCAACAAATCTTTTTCTTAATTCGGATAAATAATTTAAAGGGCCTCCTAAGAAAGCAACTTTTCCTTTAATTGGTCTACCTTGTGCTAATCCACTTATTGTCTGATTAACAACGGCTTGAAATATAGAAGCCGCGATATCTTCTTTTCTAGCTCCTTCATTTAATAAAGGTTGAATATCCGTTTTAGCGAAAACTCCACAACGAGAAGCAATAGGGTATATTGTTTCATAATTTTTTGATAATTCATTTAAACCTTCTGTATCTGTGTTTAAAAGTGAAGCCATTTGATCTAAAAATGCTCCAGTTCCACCAGCACAAGTACCATTCATTCTTTGTTCTATAAATTTATCAAAATATATAATTTTAGCATCTTCACCACCAAGTTCTATAACAACATCAGTTTGTGGAATTAATTTTTCAACTGCTGATTTGCATGCTATAACTTCTTGGATGAAATTAAGATCTAATATTTTCGCAATTTCTATTGCACCAGAACCGGTAAGGGACATTGTAAAAGTATTATTAGGATAATCTTTTACAAGTTTTGATAAAACATTATATAAAGTTGTTTTTGTATCTGAAAAATGTCTTTCATAATTTGAATAAACTATATTTTGCTCTTTATTTAATATAACGATTTTTACTGTTGTTGAACCAACATCTATTCCTACATGTAACAAATTATTCATATATTACTTAATATTAGTTTTTCACTAATAATCCTTTCATATATTTAGATTTTTTGGGAAATATCTATAAACCTTGTAATAAAACAATTAAGAATATGCATAAACATAACTTATTTTTTTAAAACACAGAGCATAATATAACTTTTGTCGAATTTTGTCAACAATCGTAAGTTTTTCGAACGTTCATTCAAATAACTAAAAAAATAACAGAAATGCTTTTAAACATTTCTGTTATTTTTTAAAATATTACTATATATTTAAAGATAAATATGTATTCAAAAATACTTCCGATTAAGATAGAAATATGAAGGATTTCATGAAATCCGAAGTGTTTAAAAATTTTATTTTTAGGTATTTTTAGAATATAAAGGATACCACTTATTGTATATAATAATCCGCTAATTACAAGTAAGCATAAAGAATATAATAAATTTGCTTCTTTATAAATATTAATTAATGGTGATATTGCAATTATTATAAGCCATCCCATTGTAAAGTAAATTGAATTTGTTACAACTTTTGGAACTTTAGTCCATATTGCAGAAAGTAGTATTCCTAAAACTGCTAATCCCCATATTACTCCAAATAAACTCCATCCCCAAGCACCTCTTAAAGGTCCTAAGCAAATTGGTGTATAACTAGCTGCTATTAATATATATATCATAATGTTATCGAATTTTCTAAAAACATTTAATCCTTTTGGCCCAATATTTAACCAATGATATAAAGTACTAAATAGATATAGTAAAAATAATGATGTACCAAAAAGAGTAAAAGATACTATATCATAAGCATCTCCGTTGATTGATGCAAAAATTATAAGCAAAACTAAACCAGCAAGAGAAAAACAAGCACCAATGCAGTGTATTAAACCATTTGTAAAATCTCTTATTTTAGCCATAAAAAACTCCTTTTAAATTTTATTTAATTTTATAGCTGTAAATTCTTGAATTTGTGGATTATATAATACAACAATTTAGCCAAATAGTCAATAAAATAGGCTTATGAAAGATTTTAAAATAAAATGAATAAATATTAATTTTGAGAATAGGATTTAAAAGAGGAGGAAAAGCTATGCAAAAATGGATTATAGTAGTAATTATTTTTATAATTATTTTATTAGGTATTTTTATTGTTCTTAATGTTGATATTGAAACGGAATACGTTCCGGAGTCAGAGTTTGAAGAACAAGACTTAAGAAAAACTATTGTTAGTTTATATTTTAAAAATAAAGAAACAAAAGTAATAGAAGAAGAAAATCGATTAATAGATTCAAAAGAATTATTAAAAGATCCATATGAAAAATTAATTAAACTATTAATTTCCGGACCAGAAAATTCTAATAATGAAAAAGTAATTCCTGAAAGTGTAAATTTAGAAAAAGTTAAATTTGAGAATGGAATCGTTTGTATAAGTTTTAATCAAGAATTTGATAAATTATTGCAAGAAGAAAAGGATTTAATTTTTGAAAGTATCTACAAAACGTTAATAAAATTAAATGAAGTTTCTGATATTAGAATTATTACAGAAGAAAATATAAAAAATGAAATTGATAAAAATAAAAATACAACAAATCGCGAGGATGAAAATTTAGAAAAAGGGAATATAATCAGTAATAATGTATAGAAAAAATGCCTTAAATTTGATTTTCGAAAGCGTGATTATATAGAGAATACAAGTATAAAAAAATCAGTAAAAAAATATATAAAATTTGAGATTTTGACGGAATAGTAAAATTATGATAAAATTATTTTTAGTTTTGAATATTATTTAACAAGTGGAGGGGAAACTTGGAATTAAAAGAAAATGAAAGAATAGATGATTTAGAATATAAAGGACTAAAAATAATTCAAAATAAAGATGGTTTTTGTTTTGGTGTAGATAGTGTTTTATTGTCAGACTATGCAAAAAATATAAAAAAGAATTCTAAGGTTGTAGATATAGGAACTGGAACTGGAATAATATCATTGTTATTATGCAAAAAAACAGAGCTTTCTAAAATTTATGGAATAGAAATTCAAGAAGATGTTGCTGAAATGGCTAATAGAAGCATTATTCTAAATAATTTAGAGCATAAATTTGAGATAATAAATACTAATATTAAAAATATAACCGAAGTTCTAGAACCACATAAGTTTGATGTTGTTGTGACTAATCCACCATATAAAAAAGCAGATACAGGAGTTAAAAGTATAGATAGAAAACAACTAATATCAAGACATGAAGTAGAATGTACTTTAGAAGATGTTATAGAAAATGCAAGTAAGTTGTTAAAAGACTTGGGAGAATTCTATATGGTACATAGGGCAGAAAGACTTGCAGATATAATGTGTTTACTTAGAAAATATAAATTAGAGCCTAAAAATATCAGATTTGTTCATCCAAAAGCGAATGAAAAACCAGATTTGATTTTAGTTAGAGCTGTAAGATGTGCAAAAGAATTTTTAAAAATAGATAAACCTCTTGTAATATATAAAGAAAATGGAGAATATACAGACGAGATTTATAAAATATATGATAAAGTAAAAGGTGAGTAAAATGAAGGGAAAATTATATTTAGTAGCAACACCAATTGGTAATTTAGAAGATATAACATTAAGAGCTTTAAGAATATTAAAAGAAGTTGATTTGATTGCAGCAGAGGACACAAGGCATACATTAGGATTATTAAATCATTTTGAAATATCCAAGCCTTTAATAAGTTATTATAAGCAAAATGAAAAAACAAAAAGTGAAATATTGATAGATAAGTTATTAGAAGGAAAAAATGTTGCAATTGTTTCTGATGCAGGAACTCCAGGAATTTCGGATCCGGGAGAAGAGATAGTAAAAGTAGCAATCGAAAATGGAATTGAAATCATTCCGATTCCTGGTGCTTGTGCTTTTGTAAATGCACTTATTGCTTCGGGATTATCAGCTAAAGAGTTTTGCTTTATCGGATTTTTATCAGCAATAAAAAAAGATAAAAAAGATAAGCTAGAAGAAATAAAATATGAAACAAAAACATTAATCTTATATGAAGCTCCACATAAGTTAAAAAGCACATTAGAATCAATTTTAGAAACATTAGGAGATAGAAAAATTGTATTAGCAAGAGAACTTACAAAAATACATGAAGAATTCATTAGAGATAATGTTTCAAATATATTAGAAAGAATTGAAGAAGTAAAAGGTGAATTTGTTATATTAATAGAAGGAAATTCAGAATCGAAAAAAGACATAGAGCTTGCTGATTTAAAAAGCAAAAGTTTAGAGGAACATTATGAAGTATATGCAGCACAAGGATTTGATAAAAAAGAAATAATTAAAAAAATTGCTAAAGATAGAAATTTAACTAAAAATGAAATATATCAATATTTTTTAAATAAATAGATAAAAATAAACATATCTAAGCTTGAAAAAAACAGGCAATGGTATGTTTTTTATTTTTACTAAAATATGGTTATTAAAATTTGTTAAAAATATTGGTAAGATATTGTATTTTCAAGTCTAAAATGATATAGTATCTATGTAATATTAGAATAAAATTGGGTGTTTTGGAGGTTTTTTTGTGAATAGAGTAAGAGGAAGAAGATATGAAAGCGGCCCTAGAAAGCTAAATATGAAGAAAGTTATAGCTACAATAATAGCATTTATTGTAATTATAATGATTATTCTTTCACTAAAGAATTTATTAACAGGTGATGAAAGAAACAAAGAAGTTTCTTCATTAAAAACATATATTTCAGTAGTAGAAAATAATAAGTGGGGAGTTATAGACAATAAAGGAAACATTGTTGTTGATTTAGATTATGATGAAATGATTATAATACCAAATAGAAATGAAGATATTTTTGTTTGTACTTATAATGTTGATTATAATAATGAAACTTATCAAACAAAAATCCTTGATGAAAATGGTAAAGAAATATTAAAACAATTTGAAGATGTTGAGGCAATAGAAAATAACGATGGCTCAACAATTTGGTATGAAGATAATGTTTTAAAATTCAAAAGAGACGGAAAATTTGGATTAATTGATTTTGAAGGAAAAGAAATATTAGCTCCAGAATACGATAATATATATGCGTTAGCTAGTGCAGAAAATAGTATAGTTATAGAAAAAAACGGTAAAAAAGGATTATTAAATAATAAAACAAAAGAAATAATAATAGAACCAGAATATTTAGAAATATCAACTATTACAGAAAATCATGAAGACGGATATATAGTAAAAGATATTTCAAATAAATATGGATTAATAGCAAATGATAAAACAAAAGTATTAGAAACAAAATATGATGAAATAAAAAAAGTAACTGGAAATAATTACTATGTAGTTGTAGAAGCTGGTGTTGTAGAAGTTATAAATAATGGGAAAGCAGTATTAAATAGTGGATTTGATAGTGTTGAAGAAATTAAAGTAGATAACTTTATAATTATAAAAGATGGAAAATACGGAGTTATTGATAAATCAGGAAATACAATTATTGCTCCAGAATATGAAAATTTAAAGTTTGGTGCAGCAGATTCATTTGTTGCTCAAAAAGATGGAAAATATGGAATTATAAAAAACAATAATACAGTAGCAGTTGATTTTGCTTATGAAAGCATTAATTATATAGAAGAAGCCGACTTCTTTAGTGCAGAAAAAGAAAATTATTATACAGATATAATTGATAGAAAATTTGAAAAAGTATTAACAGATATAATTATTTCCGAACTAAATACTGAAAACGGTTATTTAAGAGTAAGAAAAGGTGAAGATTATAAATATTACAATTTTAAATTTGAAGAAAAAACAAATCATGAAGTATTAGCAACAAATACACTTTTCTTAGTAAAAGAAAATGGTAAGTATGGATATGAAAACAAAAATGGTGAAAGAATTGTTGATTGCATTTACGATGATGCAAAAGAGCAAAATGAATTTGGATTTTGTAGTGTAAAAAAAGACGGAAAATGGGGAGCATTGAAGTCAGATGGTACAATAGTTGTAGAACCAAGTAGAGATTTAGAAAACTACTTATATGTAGATTTTATTTCAGAATGGAATAGATATAACGACTTAAGAATAAATGTATATACAAAGTAACATAAGAAAAAGAGGTAAAAAATTTTGGAACTAATGACAAAATATCAATATACGTATTTTATTCATCCGTATATTATTGAAGAAAGTAAATATGATAAATATATTTTAAAGTTATTAAGAGACAAAAAATGTACTTATAAAATATTTGAGAAAGAAAAAGATTTAGATATATATAACTTTTTCTTACCAAATATAAGATCAATTATGTTTCCAACTTTTGAATTAAGAGGAGAAGCTTTAAGGGAGTTTAACTCTTTAAAAGTAGAAGATAAAAAGAAAAAAATAGCAAGAGATCCAGTTGCTTGTTTTTCATACAATTTTGCTGAAGACATTCAAGGAAAAGTTGGAACAGAAAATGGGATTTTCTTTAAAATAGAAGGTATTGAAATAATTTGTTTTAACAGTGGGATATGCTTTTTTACAATGAAAACTCATTTAGAAAATACTAATAAATTTATTGATTTATTAGATTTTAATTATAGATTTAAAGGTATAAATTCAGAATTTGCAGCTTTAAAAGATTATGAGAACATTAAAATTCAAACAGATACTTTTAAAGATATGAGAGATATTTCGGAATTAATAAATCAAATTACAGGAATAAATACAAAATTAAAGAGTAAAGAAGAACAATTAATAAATTCTCAATTTTACACATATTCATATGTTTGTGTAGAGACAAGTAATTGGAGTGAAAAAACAGATTTTATAAATATAGAAAATGATTTTCTAAAATTTGCAAATGTACTTCCAAGTAACTATAACTCAGATTTTAACAAAGCAAATTTAGAACATAATCTTCATATTATAGAAAGATTAAAATATGTAAAAACAACAATATCAAATACAAGTTCTAACCTAATGTGTTCAGGTATAGATACTTATAACTATACAAAGTTACCATATGAATATGAAAATCAATATTTCTACTTATATATATTATCATTATATAAGAAGATGGTTTTACTTAGACTTAATGCTGATTTTAAGCAATATGATAAAATTGTTAAAAGAAAAAATATTTTCATCAAATTTACAAAAGAACTATGGAATAAAGAAATTACTTTAGATGATGGAGGCGCTTTATATTATAAAACGCTAAATAAGACATTAGAATTAGATGAATTATATACAGAAATACAAAATAAATATGAAGTTATTTATAAAGATTTGAATATAGAGAAAAATAACAATTATTATTCAATTATAGTTATATTGTTAATCTTTTCGCTTGTATTTAACACTATAAATATAGTATTTTTAATGTATTTACTGTCATAAGTAAAAGGAATGTTATGAAAATAGTAAACGGAACAGATATTGTAGAAATAAGCAGAATACAGAGAGATGTAGAGCAAATAGGAGAAAGATTTTTAAATAAAATCTATACTAAAAAGGAAATTGAATATTGCGAATCTAAAAAAACTCAAAAATATCAAAGTTATGCGGCAAGATTTGCTGCTAAAGAAGCTTTATATAAAGCCTTAAGTAATAAAATAAATTTTGAATATAGTTGGAAAGATTTCGAAATTTTAAATGAAGAATCAGGAAGACCATATGTTAAATTACATTTTAAAATAGAAGATTTAGAATCAATAGAAATAAGCTTATCACATTGCAAAGAATATGCTGTTGCAAGTGTAGTAGCAATATATAAGGAGAACTAAATGGAATTTTTTGATTCACATTCTCATTATAATGATGAGAAATATGATTTAGATAGAAAAGAATTAATTGAAGCTATATATAATGAAGGAATTACAAAAACAGTATGTGTTGGTTATAATGTGGAAAAGAGCCAAGAAGCGCTTAAAATAGCCAAAGAAAATCACTTTATGTATGCAACTTGTGGAATATCTCCTAACGATATTGATGATTATGTGGAAAACTCATTAAAAAAAATTGAAGAAATAGCTGAAAACGAGAAAATAGTAGCAATAGGGGAGATTGGTCTAGATTATTATTGGAACAAAGATAATAAAGAATTACAAAAAGAATTATTTATAAAACAAATAGAAATAGCAAATAAATTAAATAAGCCAATTGTTATTCATACAAGAGATGCAGCAATAGATACAATTCAAATTTTAAAAGAACATCCAGTAAATAGAAAAGGTATATTTCATTGTTGTCCATTAAACCAAGAATTAATAAAAGAAGGTTTAAAATTAGGATATTATATATCATTTAGTGGAAATATAACATTTAAAAATGCCAAATCAGAGGCATGTGTTTCGTTAGTTCCTTTAGATAAGATCTTAATAGAAACAGATTGTCCATATTTGTCACCAGAGCCAAATAGAGGTAAAAGAAATGATTCAAGAAATGTGAAATATGTTGCTTCAAAAATAGCAGAGATAAAAGGAGTAGAATTAGAAGAAATAGCTAAAATTACTTATGAAAATGCTAATAAAGTATTTGGAATATAGTAAAAATGCCTGTTATACAGATAGTATAACAGGCATTTTTGTACTTTATTGGTAATAATAGAAACTAATTACATTGCTTATAGGTATAAAAGACTTTATATTATAATTAAAGTCTTATTTTTTGTGTAAAAATTATAAAAAAAATAAATGTCAAGAAAAAAATATAAAAATTTTAAAGAAATTTTTGGCAAAAAAAATCCTTCAAAGTATTAATTTCGTAGAAAAAATAAAAAAAATGTGGAAAAAAGTAATAGAAACTTAACAATCCTGTGGAAAAACCTCCTAAATGTTTTTCCGTAGCGAGTTTGAAGGTGGTTTTTATAAGTGGAAAAAAAAGGCTATTGCAAAAAAAAAACTAAATGCTATTATGTTGCTAATGAAAATATTCAGGCAAAATTAACAGGGAGGATTTATTATGAAAAGGAAAATGTTAATCTCAATTGCATTACTAACAATTATGCTATTGAACTGCATGATGCCTCTATTCATGGTATATGCAGCCGAAGGTGAAGGGATTCAACTAAACAGTACTTTATTCTATGCAGTTGTTGACGCTATTGACTGTGTTGATAACGGTGACGTTGCATTTGAAGTCAACGAAGGTACTCACACGATATACATAAGTGCTGAAGAACTTGCTAAAGTTAAGTGTTTAGATCTTGCCGGAAAAGGTATTAATGATCTAACAAACTTAGACAAATTTACAAGTTTAGAGCGCTTAGTATTATCATCAAATGATCTTTACAGCGGTGAGGAAAGCAATTTAAGTGTATTAGATAACTTACCTAATTTAGTACATTTAAATTTATCAGAAAACCACTTAGATAGTGTTGCTGATATTCCTGGTACAATGGAAAGATTATTTAACTCAGATAATGGTACAATATTATTAACTGGACAGATTGTTAATAAAGTAGTTACTGTTGATATGAATACAGTAGATAAAGATGCTACTGTACCAGAAACAGTAACAGTAGAAGTACCAGAAATCTTAAGTCTTGCTGGAGATTTAAAATCAGTTTGGAAAACAAAAGAAGGATATACACAAACAGATCCAACATTAAAGATTGAAGAATCTTTATTAAAGACTTTAGGATTACCATATATAGATTATGCAAAATTTGCTGATTTATATAAAGTAGGACCAGATTCAAAATCATTAACTGTAACAGTTGCTGATTCAAACGGTCTTCCTTATTATGGTATGTTAAAATATACTATTTCTATAGTAGATGAAAAGGGTGAAGGAGGATTAGCTAGTAACTTAAACAAAGCTTCTGAAAATGCTCTTTACGAATCAGTATTTAACATTTACGTAGTTGTTAAAAACTCAGTAAATGAAGCTATTACAATGGTAGATGAAAATCTTTATTATGCAGTAAAAGAACAATTAACAGGTGGACAAACAGTTAATGGAGAATTATCAAGCTATCCATATGTAGTAGATATGAATGGAAATACTATCTATATAGAATATGTATATACAACTACAACAGTTGAGGGAACAAACTATCAAATATTAACAGAAAAAGATTCAACAACACCTGTATATTGTTATGATCCTGCAACAGCAAGATTATATACATATGAAGATGACGTTGTAGTTGGTGAATTAGTTGATGATGTTACATTAACACCAGCAACAATTCAAATAGTAAGTGAAACAGATGGTTCAATTACAACTAGAAATGGATATACAACTCCATTCAAATCAGAAAAAACAGGAGAAACAATGTATATAGCAGCATATGATGATGCTTATACACTTCTTATCAATGATGATGTTCTAACAAATGATATTACATCTTTAGTATTAGATGGTAAAAAAATCCAATATTTAGATGGATTACAATACTTTGTAGGATTAACTTCTGATTTAAATTTAAGTTATAACTACTTAAAAGGAGTAGAACAATTATCATTATTACAAGCCCAAAAAGATCATTGGGAAAAACAAGTTGTTGAAAACTATTCTGAACTATTAAAAACAGATCCTGATGGAAACTTAAGTACAGTAGTAGCAGAAATAGAAGCTATTATGCAAAAAGTTGAATCAACATCAGGAGCAGATGTAGCTGGAAAAATTATTGAAATTTTAAGAGATGCATCTAAATTAGTTACATCAGATGAAAATTACGAAACACAATTACAAGAAAAAGCAAATCTATTATCAGAAGAATTTAAAAAATTATATGGTTACACAGATACAGAGGGTAAACATGTAAATGGTTTAATTGATAATTTAGAAGAAGATTTGAAAGCAGAAGGAAGCACAGACACAGATGCAACAAGTATCTCAGATTTATTATGGGAAGCTTATGCATATTTATCAGCATTATATAGAGAATATAGTAATGAATATAAAATTACAACTTTATTAGCTGATAACGTTAATTATATGACATATTCAGATTATGAAAAATATTCTGAAGCAGTTAAAACATATGAAACAGCTAAAGTTTTAGGAGATGAACAAATTGCTTTTGTAACAACATTAGAATCAGCTAAAGCTTTATCTGAATTAGATATGGAATTATTATTATCTGTATTCCCAGGAATACAAAAATATATTGATGAAGAATCTGAAACACCAGTTGCAGATTATTTCGCAGAACAAGAATATAGCCATGCAGGTTATAAAAGAATTCTTAAAGAATTCAGAATGATTGGATTATATTCAGAATTAGCAAATTATTGCTTAATTAAAAGAATGGAAGTAGAAACAGCTCCTGGAATCTGTTATGCAGAAGAATATTTAGAAAGAAGAATTGAAGAATTAAGCTTAGAAAATATTCCAGCTGATTATGAAGAAGCTATGCTAGCAAGATTAAAAGGAGAATATGCTGATTTATCATTCTTTGAAGATGATGCAATGATGATTGCAAGTTTTGATGATGTTACAGCTGCATATGTAGATTATGCTGCTAGAACATATGAATATGGAGAAGAAATCTCTATAACTTCTGGAGAATATCTTCCAGTAACAGATGTACAATTCACAGTAGAGAATTATACAGCTGAAGAACTTGAAAATTTAGTTATACCAGCAGAATCAAATGGTAATTTCGCACAAGCACAAGCAGCTTTAGATTTAGCTGATGGTATTAGCAAAAATGTAGTTAAACAAATCTATTTAGCTGAAGAAGTTAATGGTGTGTTTGGCGCAGAAAACGAATTAGTTGTATACAATCAATTAATGAGTTTAGCAAAAAAATTATTAAATGGTAACGTTGAAAAATATGTTCAATTAGCAGATCTTAAAAAATTGAATATTGCTGAAAACGGACACTTAGACAACTTAGAAGGAATTACAGAATTACAATCACTAGTTGATTTAAATGCTGATCACTGTGCATTCTCAGATGTAGAAAGCATTGATTGGTCAAAATTACCAAACTTAAGAAAATTAAGTTTATCACACAATGGAATCGAAACAATGGATCCATTCGTTAAATTGAAAAATTTAACATATTTAGATTTAAGTAAAAACAATATCTCAGGAAAAATAGATATCGATCCAAACGATTTCTCAACATTCTTTGATGATTTAGCTTACTTAAACTTATCTGAAAACCAAATTTCAGATATTAGATCAATCCAATTATTCTTAGATGGAATAACAAATGGAAACTATGGTGAATATTTAGCAAATACAGAAGACTTTGAATTAGACTTAAGAAAACAAAATATCACTATAAATATAGAAGAACCAATTCTTTATAATCCATCAGTAAAAACAATTAATGTTGATTTAACAAAAACAAAAATATTCACACAATTAAAAGCTATCGATACAAAGAGAACAGCTTTTGGTATGAACAGTGAATATGGAAGCATTAATGCTGATGGTACAAATATGTTAATCAATGTATCAAAATTAGGAAAACAAACAGCTATAGCAGACATTGAAAACATTGATAAAAACGCTGCAGTAGAAGATTACTGTATAGGATACGGATCAAAAATCACAGTTAACTACACAGTAATAGCTGGAACAGTTTCTACATTCGCAGTTAACCCAACAGAAAACATAACTGTAAATGCTGGTGAAACAGTACAATTTACAGGAGAAGTAACAGGTGAAAACCTATTTAGTACAAAAGTTATTTATACAGTTAAAGGAAACACAAGTGCAGATACAAAAATTGATTCTAACGGATTATTAACAGTAGGTGCTGATGAAAAATCTACATCTATTACAGTAGTTGCACATCCAGAAGCTGACCCAACAATAACAAAATCAATAGATGTTACAGTAGTACCATCTGAAGAACCTACAACACCTCCAACAGAAGGTGGAGAAGGAACAACACCTCCAACAGAAGGTGGTGAAGGAACAAACCCACCTGCAGGAGAAGGAGAAGAAGTAACACCTCCAACAGAAGGTGGTGAAGATACAACAGTAGATGTTGTAAATCCAGGTGAATTAGGATATGAAGCTGGAGAAGAATTCTTAACAGGAATTAATCCAAAAACACCAGTAGAAGATTTCTCAACAATCTTCTTAAATGGTAAAGAATATAATGTAGTTATTAAGAAAGATGGAGAAACAATCACATCTGGAAATATGGCTACAGGTATGTATGTACAATTACAAGATGAAAATGGTGAAGTAGTTAAAGATCAAAACGGAGATTTAGTTGTATATGAAATCATCGTAAACGGAGACGTAAATGGTGATGGACTTGCAAACTCACTAGATTCAATTTTAATCAAAGCTCACAGAAACGAAATCACAGCATTAGCTGGAGATGCGTTTGAAGCAGCTGACATTAACAACGACGGAAATGTTAACGTTGCTGACTCAAAATTGTTATTATATCATAGAGCTGAAGTTAAAGGTTATGACTTAAACTATGTAAAATAGTAAAGATTGAAGTATTTAGGCGATGAAAAAAAGTCGCCTAGATACGACAAAAAAAGTCATAATTAACAAAAAAAGGTATTGCATTTTAAAAAAAGAAATGGTATCCTTGTATTGTATTAGCAAATGAGGAGAATGATAATTATGAAAAAAAATAAGTTAATATTATTGCAATTATTAGTTGCGTTTGTGTTAATTTCAACAAGCGTATATGCTGCAGTTACAACAACAATATCGCTTTCAATAGCTGAAGCGACAGCATATAGAGGAGATAAAGTTGAAGTTAAATTATCTCTAGAAAATGTAGAAGAAAGTAATAAAATACAAAGTATTACTGGTTACATTAATTATGATGAAAATGTTATTGAACCATTAACTGTTGATAACATCAAACAAGGTGAAGGAAACACTGTAACAATAGGTAATGAGGTGTTAAAAGTCGAAGACCTAACTAATGCAGATGTTAATAAAATTCCAACATCAACATCTTACATAGCTTTTAATGGAGATCCAACAAGTGGAAATGATTCTAGAATTGTAATCGATTTTAAAGATGGAATTACAGAGGATACAGATCTACTAACAGTTGAATTCAAAGTAAAAGAAGATGCTACAATAGGAGAAGTTGAAAAAGCAATCTCTTATTCAATGTTTGTAACAACAGCTGATTCAGCAGAATCTGAAGAAATGACAAAAAATGTCAAATTAACAGTAAAAGCTGTTGAACCAGAAAAAGAAGATGGAAATAGCGTAAGTAATGAAAACGCAGCAAACAAAGTAGAAAACGAAGTTGAAAATAAAGTAGAAAATAAAGCTGAAAATAAAGCTGAGAATAAAGCTGAAAACAAAGCTGAAAACAAAGCTGAAAATAAAGCTGAAAATAAAAACACAAATAAAAATACAAACAAAGCAGTAACTGGAAACAAAAATGCTTCAGATAACTCTGTTTCAGGAGCAAAACTACCTGCAGCAGGTGCTAAAGTTATTTTAATTCCAGCAACAATGTTAGTTGTATTAGCTTATGTGAGCTATAATAGATATTTAAAATATAGAGATATATAATATTTTCTTAAAAATAATTAATTAATCCCTGGAGAGATAGCAAAGGCTATCTCTTCTTTATTTATGCTTTAACACTTGAAAAAAATAGTATTGCATTAATTTTTTGATATTGATATAATGTAATAAATTTTATAAATGGAGGGGAAAATATATGGTAATAGCTTTGATAATTATTCTTGTCATAGTTTTTTGGGCTATAGGAATGTATAATGGACTTGTTCAATCAAGAAATAAAGTAAAAAATGCATGGAGCCAAATAGATGTACAGTTACAAAGAAGATTTGATTTAATACCAAATTTAGTAGAAGCTGTTAAAGGATATATGGCACACGAAAACGAGACATTAACAAAAGTTACAGAACTTAGAACTTCTTGGGCAAACGCTTCAACAATAAATGAAAAAGCAGCGTTAGATAATCAATTATCAGGTGCTTTAAAAACAATTATGGCAGTTTCTGAAAACTACCCTGAATTAAAGGCAAACCAAAACTTTTCTGAATTACAAGAAGAATTAAGAAGTACAGAAAATAAAATTTCTTATGCAAGACAATTCTATAATGACAGCGTTACAATGTATAATACAAAATTAGAGGTTGTTCCAACAAATCTAGTTGCAGCATTGTTTGGTTTTAAACCAGAAGAATTATTTAAAACAGATTCAGAAGAAGCTAGACAAAATGTAAAAGTTGATTTTAGTAAATAATTTAAAAAGCGCTATCTGATTAAGGGTGGCGCTTTTGTTATTATACAAAAAATAAGAAAGGAGAGATTCTTATGTATGAAGATATAAATAAAAATAAAATGAAGACAAGTGTTGTTATATTTGTATTCTTAACAATGATAACTTTGATACTATATTATTTATGCTATGCTTTTGATATGGGACCATATTCTATTATAATAGCTCTAATATTTTCAATAATTTCAACGATAGCAACATATTATAATTGTGATAAGATTGTTTTAGCATCAGTAAGAGCAAGACCAGCAACTAAAGAAGAAGATCTTCAACTTACCAATATTCTAGAAGGATTAATGATTACTTCTGGATTAAATGTAAAACCAAGATTATATGTTGTTGATTCAAGCCAACCTAATGCTTTTGCAACTGGAAGGAACCCAGAAAACGCTATAATATGTGTAACGAGAGGATTATTAGATAAATTAGATTATTATGAATTAGAAGGAGTTGTTGCTCACGAATTAGCACACATTAAAAACTACGACATTCGATTATCAGCGGTTGTAAGTGTAATGGTAGGGTTTGTTATTATGCTATCAGATATGTTTACTAGAATCGCGTTTAGAAGCCGTAGAAGAAGTAGCGATGATGATAGTAGTGGTAATGCGATACTAATGATTATTGGATTGATTTTTCTTATAATTTCGCCAATAGTTTCAAAATTAATTCAATTAGCTGTTTCAAGAAGAAGAGAATATTTGGCAGATGCTACAGCAGTATCATTTACAAGAAATCCTGATGGATTAATTTCTGCTTTAATAAAAATAAGTTCAGATGATTCTGATATGGATTCAGCAAGTAATAGTAATGCTCATATGTATATAGTTACACCTTTTAAAAATAAAAGAAAAGCAAGTAAAAGTAGTGTGTTTTCAACACATCCTGGAATAGAAGAAAGAATAGAAGCACTTAAAAATTTAAGTTAATATTATTTTTAATTATAATTAAAGCCCAACTATTAAGTTGGGCTTATTAATTTGCATTTAAATATCATATATTTTGTAAAAAAAAGAAGAAAAATATATAATTTGTCAAGTGTCTCATAAACACGGAATCTAATTATTTCAAGCTTTTGATGGGAAATAAGTAGACATGTTTTAAATTGACAAACATATAAATTAATTATATAATGAATTTGCAAATTAAGGGGGCTATTGTATGGAAGGAAGATTTTTTACTAATGTAATTAGAAAAATCGTTTTCATAAGTGTTATTCTAATTTGTTTACTTACAATAGGGGTTAAAGCTTCTAAATCGGATCTAAACTATATAACTATTGTTTTTCCAGAAGACTATGAAACAACAGTAGTAACATCTAAAGTTAAAGTTTCTGAAATATTATCAGAAAATCATATAATTATATTGCCAGATGAAGTAGTATATCCAGATGAAGAGTCTGTAATTGATTTTTCTAAAAAAATTACAATCTCAAAAGTAACTGAAACTAAAAAGATTATTTCAGAACAAGTTGAAAGTGTTACAACAGAAGAACTTTTGGGAAAATATATAACTGTTACAGAAAAGATTATTGTAGAACAAGTTGAAATACCATATGAAACAATAACTAAAGATGTCTCTAAACAAGGTACTGTAACAACAGATACAGTATTGCAAAAAGGAGTTAATGGACTTAAAGAAATTAAGTATAAGGTTAGATATCAAGATAACCAAGAAATAGAAAGAAACGTTATATCCGAAAAAATAATAAAAGAACCAAAAGATAAAATAATACAAATTTCTAGTAAAATAGTATCAAGAGGTGGAAGAAGAGATACAATGTTGACACCAGAAGCAATTGCTGCAAGTGTTTCTGGAAAAACTCCGACAGTAACAAATTTAAATACATCAGCATATTGTGCATGTATGATTTGTTGTGGTAAAACAAATGGTGTTACAAGTTCTGGCGCATTAGCAAAAGAATGGTATACAATAGCAGCAGGAAAAGGGTATCCAATAGGTACAGTTATTTACATTCCAGCGTTAGCTAACAAGCCGAATAAGGGGTGGTTTATAGTAGAAGATAGAGGTGGGGCTATAACAAATAACAAGATAGATATTTATATGGATTCTCACACATCTGCTTTAATATTTGGAAGAAGAAATTTGGAATGTCATATTTATCAATAAATTTATAGAATAAAAGGCTCTAAGGTTAAGCAATAGCTTGGCTTTAGGGCTTTTTTGTACGTGATTTTGCTATATATATAAATAAGTAGAAAAAACAGTAAAAAAATCAACAAAATACTTAACATAATATTGAAAAATACTTGCATTTGTGGTATAATAATATTATGTATAACTGCGCTCTTTTTTAAGAAGTATACAAATTGGAGAGTTCCAGATGTATATATTCTGAAAAATATATTATCTATTTGTAGATGGATAATATACAAAATTTGAATATTATTAAATCTGGAATCTCAAAAATTATATTTTTCTTAGCTAAACCATTATTTTTAAAAATTGCTAGGGAAATATAAGTTTTGTGATTTTTTTTATAAATTTTTAAAAAAACTATAAAAATTTAATCAAAACTTAATATTAACCATTTTAGACATTGAAAATGTAGTTCCGTAGCACGAAAGACAGGAATTACTTACTACTAGCAGGATTGTGGTATATACAAATTTTTGAAATAGGTTTAGTATATTATATATTAATAATAATGGGTATAATAGCCGATTATTGAGTATTAAAATACGCAAGAAGGGGGAAGTTTGATATGACAATGAGATTTAAAAGAATTTTAGTCATAGCAATAGTATTTGCAATTACTTTTGTGAACTATGGTTTACCATTGCAAGCCATAGCTGCTGAAAGTACAGGCTTTTTGTTTGGTGCAAATTTATTCAAAAAAGACGAAATAGCTTTAAAAGCTTATTTTGACGATGATAATGCGCAAAAAACAAAAGTTTTAAACGTAAATGATACCGCTAGACTAACCGTTGAAGTAACTCCTTTGATTGAGGGGTATTTGAAATCTGGAAGTTTAAAATTAAATTTCACGAATGGAAATGAAAATAACTTCAGAATTCAAAAAATTGAAGTAGAAAGCGAAGATAAGGAGATAGTTCCAGAAGCTGATTCAGCTCAAGAAATGGTTCAAGATGTCGAAGACATCATTCCAGTAGAACCAGCTGGAAAAGATGAGCCAAATGAAGATAAACCAATACAAAGTTTCTTGACTGAAGGAACTAAAGATACGCTTCAAAATGTTAAGAGTATACCAGGAGGTTTAGAAAGTTTATTAAACGGTTCTGCGATAGAAAGTCTTTTACAACAAGAACCAGTTGAAGAAGAGAAATCAGAAGATGTTGTGGTTGATAATTCTATTACAGAAATGCCAGTTCAAGAGGAAGAAAAATTAGAAGCCACTATAGAAAATAAACCTGAAACCGAAAAAGAAGATGAGAAACCAATAGAAGAAAATAAAGGTTTATCAGATTTATTGGTGTCTGAAAAAACAGAAGAAGTTGAAACAACAATTTTTGAAGAAATAGTTGTTGTTAAAGAAAATGAAATCGAATTGAATAATGTTATTGATAATACAAAAATCTATGTTGATATCGTATATAAACAAAGCGAAGCAATCAAAGTAGAAGATTTGTATAACAATATCAAAATAACTTTGGAAGGAAATTACATCAACAAAAATTTAGATGTTCTTGAAGTAGTAGATGAAGATGAAATTACATTAGGATGGGAATATTCTAAAGAAGTGGATGTGATTTCAAACTACGTTAAAGTGTCACCATTTACAGTTGGTGAGAACTTAGGAACAATTGTAACTAATGACGTAATCATTAGAAGAGCAATCAAAGAACCTAATTATTTACCTCTTAAAGAAACAAATATCAAACTTATAATCCCTAAAATAAATGATAAATTGCCTACAGCAGTAAATGTTATCGCAGAAAACTTAATGGCAACATGTGGACAAGAATTAAATAAAGTAGTGTTTACACAAGATAATTGGACATATGATGAAGCAACTGGAGAAATGCAAATCACAGTGAGAAATGAAAATGCAGTGGTATCTCAAGGTGATGATAAATTTACAATAATCTGTAGATATGAAGACTATGTTAATACAGAAACAATAACATTAGAGAAAGATATAGTTGTTAAAGTTGAAGAATATAATTCAAATTCAAATAAAGTTTATGAAAAAGAATTAAAAGAAGTAGAAGAAAAAGAAATATATGCTGGAGAAGTTATTACATATACAGCATCAGCAACAGAAGAGAAAATAAACAAAGGTAGAATAAACGCAAACTACAATGCAGAAGTACAATATGAAACAGAATTTTCTACAATATTAAATGTAAACTTATTAACAAGTGATCTTTTAGAAGAAATCAAAATAGAAGGATTTAAAGATGTATATGTAGATGCTGAAAATAAAGAGTTTGATGCTTCAAAAGATGTAATGTATAAAAAAGTAAAATTATATTACTCAGAAGTTAAGGACATGCTAGAAAAAGGAACAACAATTGATTTATTAGATGAAAATGACAATGTGTTGCATACATTGACAAAAGAAAATACAACAAATCAAGATGGTTGTGATTTGGAAATAACACAAAGAGTTAAACAAGCAAAAATAAGAATTAACAATATTCAAACAAATGGAAACATAACAATTGAATTCGTAAAAGTAATTGCCAAAAGTAACTATTCATTAATCGAATTTAATAATTTTGAGAAAATAGTAAGTAAATCAAAAGCTTTTGTTAAATATGTAGACATGGAAGAAAGATTTGCATTAAAAGAAGTAGAGGCTGAAAAAGTATTTACAGAAAGTCAAACAAAAGCAACTTTAAATATTAATAAAGAATACTTATCTACAGTAAAAGACAATTACAATGTAGAATTAAAAATTGAATTAAATAATAACTTAGAAACAAGCGATTTATATAAAAATCCAGTTTTCGAAATAGTATTCCCAGGATATATTAAAGATGTTGAAATACAAAATATGAACTTATTCCATGAAGATGGATTAAGAGTAAATGATTTTAAAACATTTACTCAAGATGGAGAAATAAGATTAAAATTAGAACTTATAGGAACACAAAAATCATTCTGTGAATCAAGCTTGACAAATGGAACAAACATAATTATTAATGCCAATATTAAAGTGGATGAAGCAACACCAAGAAAACAAGATGAGATTAGATTATTTTACTTTAATGAAGCTGCAACAAATTATCAAGCAGAAACTGAATGGAACATTGATAAAGGAATACCAGGCAACATAGTAAAAGCTAAAAATGGTTTTGATGCGGCTGTTATTGAATATCAAGCTCCAGTTGGATTGATTGCAATAAATTCTATTGAAAATTATGATGGACAATCAAGTGTATTAAAATCAGTAAAACAAGGTGAAGTAAAAGATATGCTTTTTGTAGGAAAACCTGCACAAAGAGCAAAAATTAGAATATCTACATTAAATAATACAGGTAATGATTGTACAGATATGTGTATAGTAGGTAGAATTCCATTTGAAGGAAATAAACATATTGAAACAGGTAAAGATTTGGGATCAACATTAACAATACCAATGCTAGACTTAATTGAAGAAGATTCTGAAAATAAAATCAAAGCCAAAATATATTATTCAACAAATGGAGAAGCTACAAGAGAGTTATATGCAAATGGAAATAACTGGTCAGAAACTATTGAAGATATTTCAAAAGTAAAATCATTCTTAATTGTTCCAGAAGGAACATTTAACGCAGGAGAAATTTTGAATTATTCATATAATGTAGAAATTCCTGCAAATCTTCCATATGAAGGAAAAATATATGGCACATTTACAGCTTATTATAACAATCATACAGAATATGCAACTGTATATGAGGCAACAACTGCTGATAAAGTTGGATTAGAAACAGAACCAGGGCCAAAGATTGAGGCTTCAATGAGTGTTGATATTGGTGAAGGAACAGAAGTAAAAGAAGGTAAAGTACTAGAATATACAGTCAATGTAAAAAATACTGGAAGTATAATAGCAGAAAATGTTTATGTGAAAATGGATGCACCAATGCATACAAGATTTGTTGAATTTAAAACAATGGTAAATGATTCTGAAATAAGCGGAATTGAATATGTTGAATTAGAAAGTGCAAAACAAGAAGTAAAAATAAATAACTTAAAACCAAATGAATCACAAGAAGTTAAATTATTAGTAAAAACATTAGAAGAGATTTCTGATGAAAGAGAAAATGAAAATTATATAATCGAAGCAGAAGCTGAAATAGAAGTATCAAATTTTGCGATAAAAACAAAAACAAATACTATAAAAAATAAACTAGTAAATGGTAATTTTATAATAAAAGCTTCAGCAAACATTCCAAATGAATTAAATGATAGAAGTATATATACATATAATTATCAAATTAAAAATTCTTCACAAAGAGATTTGGAAAACGCAAAAATAATTTGTGAATTACCAAGAGAATTAAAATATGAAGAGTCATCTATCGAATTAATAACAGATGAAAATTTAAAAACAATATATAACGAAGAAAAACACTGTGTTGAGGTTGAGATTCCAAAATTTGTTCTATATACAAAAGCTAATTTAAGAATTAAACTAAAAGTTGCAAAAGCAACGAATGAATTAGTCACACCGAAATTAACAGTTAAAGCAGATGGAATAGAAGAACAAGCAGCAGCTTTGAATTCAAAAATAGATACAGGTGTTTTAGAAGCTAAGGTTGAATTAGATAAAGAAGATGTTGTTAAAGAAAGAGAAGAAGTTGTTTATAAAGTTGTAATTACAAATATAGGAAAAACAGATGCATCTGAAGTTGTAGTACAAGCAATTCCTTCTATGAATTTAGAAAATGTAAGTATAAATTTTGAAGGATCAAGTACAGGAGCAATAAATAAAGTTAATGGTAAATATGAGACGATTTTCAGAGACTTAAAAGCTAATAGTGAAGTTGAAATTATAATAAAAGGTATTGCAACAGATTTGGAAAATGAGACAGAAGAGAAGATTATTGAAAATCAAATTTTAGTAAATTATTGTGGAGAAGATGTAGCTTCATTAATTTCTAATTCAATAACGATTGTAAATAATTATGAAATAGCAGAAGAAGTAAAACAAGAAGAAAAAATTGTTGAAGATATACTATCTGAGGAAAATTCATTACAACTAAATAAAGAAGAATCTTCTATAAATAATAATGAAGATGAACTAATTAAAGAAGAATTAATAGAAGATTCATTAGTAAATTCTCCAGTGATTAACGAAGTAAAAGAAGAAGTAGTGTTACCAGAAAAAGAACCAGTGAAAGAAGAACCACTAGAAGAAAAATATATTATTTCTGGTAGAGTTTGGAATGATAAAAACAAAAATGGAGCAAGGGAAGTTGATGAAGAATTTTTAAATGGTATAGATGTTGAATTATATCAAGGAAAAGAATTGTTGATGTCAACAAAGACTAATAGTGTAGGTTTTTATAATTTTGCAGAATTACTAAAAGGAAAATATACTATAGTATTCAATTATGATGGAGAAATATATACTGCAACAACTTATAATAAAGAGAATGTAGCACAAAAAGTTTCTTCAAAAGCTATTGAAGTTGTTGAAGGAAAAGCTAGTTCAAATGAATTAACTATAGATAATGCAAATATTGAATATATTAATTTAGGATTAGTTGTAAGAGAAAAATTTAATTTAGCAATAAATAAATATGTAACTAAAGCTGTAATTAATATTGATGATAAAAAAGAAGAATATGAATTTGAAGATTTAAAACTAGCAAAGATTGAAATTGATCCAGGAAAATTAAACAAATCAATAGTTGATTTAACATATAAAATTGTGATTGAAAATATCGGAAATGTTGATGGTTATGCAACTATGATAAATGATTTAATGCCAGAAGGAATGATATTTAATAAAGACGTCAACAATGGATGGTATTTAAGTGATGATGGAACTATTTATAATGATACTTTAAAAGACAAAGTTATAAAACCTGGAGAAAAGCTTGAATTAATATTAGTACTTTCAAAACATATGACAGAAGAGAATACAGGTATAATAAGTAATAAAGTATTATTAGAAAATGCTACAACAGAAGCTGATGTAAAAGAAAATAAGGAATATAATTTGGATTCACAAGAAGTATTGATTCTAGTAAAAACAGGTTATACGGTTCCAATAATTTTAGTAGTAATTGTTACTACAATAACTATAATGATAGTAAGTAATAAAAAGATTTATTTTAAAACAAAGGATAAAGGATCGAATAAGATGAAAAAGAATTTGTTTAAGAAAGTTTATAGATAAGGAGGTGAATAAATATGAAAACGATTAAAAAGATATGTTTATTAGTTTTAATGTTAATAATAACAGTTTCTGTAATAAAATATACTGTTATTTCAAACGCAACAGAAATTGAAGAACAAATTATTTCTGAAGAAGTAATAGATGTAGAAAATAATATGACTTCAGAAATATTACCAAATATGCAAGAAGATACTCAAGGAATCTTAGAAGAAAATTCAGCAAATCTAGAAAACGCATATGGTAATGAATTAGTAAGTATTTCAGAAAATGTTAGTGCTATTACAAATGTTGAAACTGAATATGTAGTAAAAACAACAACAACAACCAATCAAATCGTAAATTTAATAAACACTTTTTTGAATAACAGTGTAAATAGACCTGAAGGTGTATATAATTACTATACAGGAGTTGATATTGAAAATTGGTTAGAGAGAAATATTTATACACTTCCAAATATAGCGAGTCTAGAATATGGAGAAACTTTAGATTCATATGATGAAGATGCTATTTTAGAATTTCCACATAATGCTTCTATTACAAAAAATATGAACGAATATGTGGAGTTTGACAATAGTACTTGGTATAGACATTCGCCAAAATTAAAAGGAAAACCAACAATTTTTAAAGAAGTATATGATAACTATGTTCCAGCAAATAATTCGGATATTAAAACACAAGTTGCATATTCTAATTATAATGCAAAAAGAATTTATCCATATTGGGAACTTGGATCTATTATAGGAACTAATGATTTAAAAGATTTAAACAATCATCATGATACACAATATGTTGATGCACATAGAATCCCATATATTTTAGCATTCTTAGAAAAAGGCTCAGAAAACTTTATGACATCTCCATCAGATGCTCAAAAAGCATTATGGGGAGCTACAGGTGCTGGTTCATATCAATACAGTGATTTATATAAAGCTTCAAAAGCTGTAGAGTATTTCTTAAATGTTGAGAAAGAAGATCATCCAACATCTTTGAATGTTAAATTGCCAAGTGGTGCTCAAGTAGGAACTGTATATTCAGTTACTACAGCAGATTTAGATGCTATGTATGAGGCTATTGGTGGAGCTGGATTTGTTGGAGAGGCTCAACCAGAAATAACATTTGACAAAACAGCTAAAGTAAAAGTTGGACCGTTTGTTATGGGAGATTATGCATATGCTATTTCAGAATATGTTGAAGATTTTTCAGGAACAGATAAAGATAGTAAAGCCAAACTTGAATGGCCAAGTATTATAGCTGGAATTGTTGGTGGTAAAATAACTCTTGATGATGGTACTACAATGGAAATTGGTACAAGCTCAGGATCAACAGCTAAGATCTGTTATACAGATTGGTATAACAACGTTCCATATGATTATGTTGCATCAGAACTTGGTAAATCTGTTGGAGATGTAAGGGGTGAGCTAAGAGGTTCTAATGCTCATTATATATCAGTGCCTAAAAAAGAAGGAACATATGGTTCTGGAAATAAATGGAATAAAATGGGAGCTAATACAAAAACAAGTATGGGACAAGCACCAGCACAAGTATATGATTTAAAGGTTACTATAAGGGAGGGAGGACAAGACGTAGATTATCCATTCCCACTTCCATATTCAACATTCTATATCGAAATACCAGTAAGTGCATGTGGCCATGGAAATGTATTGTCTTCAATAACATTTGATTATAGAACTACAGAGGTAACTGGTGAAGGTGATGTTATTATAGTAAGAGCTGCTAAAACAACAACTTCATTCAGTAAAGATAAAAATTATACTATTATAGAAGGAATTTTTGGTATTGAAGAAACTATAGAAAAACCTTGTACAAATTATACACACAGAGGAGGTTGTTACTGTGATGGTGGACACTATAGTAAAACTTGTCATGACTGTAATTGTGATGATTATTGTATATTAGATTGTTCTTCTGATCACCATACTTCTAGCTGTTATACTCAAAAAACATGTAGTGATTCAAATCATAAGCATGATAGCTCATGTACTGGAAAAGAGTTGACATGTACAACATCGCATGCTCACTCAAAACCAGATTGTTATAAATGCTGTACTTGTAGCGGACATTATTGGACATATTCTGGAGTTGATTGTGATGGTACATGTGAGTGTGATGGTCACCCAAATACAGTATACTGTGAACGTAACGGTGAATGGGCATATTGTGAACACTATCATAGAGAATGTACGACAGGATATAACGAAGTAGAATTAGGACCAGATGGTGATGGTGCAACACATGGAGGTACAGTATATGGTCAACCTCTGGTTAGAATAGATGAAGCTAAAGTAAAAGTCGGAACGTATGAGTATACGAAATCTGTAAATGTTAGATTGTTTTCGGTAATAAATAGATCTGCTAAAATTGTATTTGTATGGCATGGATGGGATGAAGGAGTTACCTATGAAGGTAATGAAAACTTGTCAGGATTCTTTGATTTTACAGATTTCTCATATACAGATCCAAAACCAGCAGAAGTAGGAGATAGAGTTACATATAAAGTTTCATATGAGAATAAAACAGCGGATGATTATTTTGCTTATGTAAGAGCAAATTATCCAGCAGATATTACGGCAAATTCTTTAACGGATATAAAAGTGAAAACAGCTGATTTATTTGATAAAGGTTCTGCATTAATTAATAAATTTTTTAATCTTGATTTATTAAATACTACTTTCATAAAACCAGATGCTAATAATATGCAACATATAGTTAATACGGGAGCAAGTAGGACTGGTAGTGCGAAAGTTTTATTAAAAGGCAGGGATACACTTAACTTCTTTGTTCAATTTATATTTACAACGGATTGGAAAATGAATCCAAATACTAACGAATATTATTCATTAGTTGCAGACATTACTAGTAGAGATGGAAAAGCTAAGAGTACAACAGACATGTCTATAGATTTTGCAAGACGTCCGTATATGAACAATATAGATTTTGTTAGAACAAAATATAATTCTGGAGATCCTAGACATTTAGGACCAGTTATGACAAAAGTAACTTGGATTCCAGATACACCTAAACATAAAGAATATACTGTTAATATTAATAAATATATATATGATGTAAATCATGCTAATGGTAATACATTATATACAATGAATGCTAGTGAAGAGCGTGGAATTAATCATGATGATTCTATTACAAATAATACTTTAAATTATGATGGAGTAAAGGCAAAACATGATGCACAAGAACCATTAAAACAACAAAATCCAGTATATGTAGAATATGGTGATAGAGTTACATATAAAATAGAATTATCAAATACAAAAATTATTGATAGAGAAGAGCATCCATATTATGAACCAGATAAAGTATATGTTACTTTAGTTGATGAATTACCACTTAAATATAGTGAATTAAAGTATACAATAGAAAGCATTGGAGAAGAAGGGGCAGAAGAACAAAAAGCACATTTACAAGTTTCAACACCTCCTGATAAATCTACATCTGGTACAAGACAAAAACTTACATTTAAAGATATAATGATTCCTAAAAATGGAACTACAACAATTACAATTAGTTTAGTTGTAGAAGAACATACAAAAGGAACAGTAGAACAAAATAGAGCATATATAGATACTAATGAGGGAGTATATAACTTCAACAGAGGTGATTTAAGAGAAAGACAAGCACTTGAAGTTTGTACAATAACAAAACATACAAAAATAACAGGAGATTCATCAGATTGGTATAAATTGAATGATTATAAAGTAGATATTGATAAATATATAAGCTCTTATAGATCAGAAGTACACGATAGAAATGAACAATCACATTTTACTCAAGAAACTCCGATAATAGGTAAAGCTGGTTTATCTTCATTCTTTGAAAATGGAACAATGGTAACAGGAACAACTGTAGCTGCAAACGAAGATACTAGAAGAAAAGGAATGAGTAATACTGATAAGTCTAATGATCCTGTACAAGCTGAGAAAACAGATGATTTGATATATACAATAAAATTACAAAACTTGACAAAAGAAACAAGCAATTCGTTTGTTGGTGGTAATAAAAATAGAACAGCAGTAAGGGTATCTAAGGTAATTGAAGAAATTTCTCAAGGAATAGATGTAAAAGAAGTAAAAGCATATATTTATTATAGTAGCGGTTCAAGAAAGAGAGATATAACTCAATATTTACATATAACACCAGATATATCTGATGGAGCTACTAAATATGAATTTACATTAGATCATGTATATAATACTCTATTAATGCAAAATGAATATGTAGTATTTTATGTACGAGCTAAGGTGTCAGAAAGCAATATGAGCTTAGCAAAATTAACTAATAAAGCGACACTTGCTGTATTAACCAATATAAATACTCCAGATACAACAGATATAAATTCATCTTCTGAAGATGGAAGAGTAGTTAAGGAAGAACAACCAGGAGGTTACAATGAAAATACAATAACTAATAGCTCATCTACAGAATATATTAGAATGAAAGACTTAGTAATCTCTGGTAAAGTTTGGTTAGACAAAGATAGAGACGGAAAAATGGAAGCAGAAGATTTATCTTTACTAACAGATAAAGAAAAAGAATTATATAAAGCTAATGGAGCAATGGCTGGTAAAGCTGGAGTGGAAGTTAGACTTTATAGAGAAGGACAAGCTACTCCTGTAAGGATAACATACACAGATGGAAGTGGTAAATACACGTTCTCTAAGAGTGGTGGTGCTTGGTGTGAAAACTCATTTAATGGAAGCGGTCCAAATTATAACGCTGGAACAAATTATCAACGTATAGACAAAGCTACTGGAAAAGATGGTTTCGGAAATTATACAAGTGGAAGTGCATACATTAAATACTATATTGAGTTCGTATATGACGGTGTTCTTTATAAGAGTACAGAGTTATATTCTAGACCAGATTACGATGCAATGAGTAGAGCTGATCAAGGTATGACAAATTTAACTGGAGGAGGAAATTATAATAATAACTATTTATACGACTCAAACGCTGCTGAAAAAGATGATGTGAGAAAAACATTTAATACAAAATATGAATATGTTACATATAATGCAGCACTTACAGGTCCTAATGGAGGAACAAATCCAGGTGGAACATTAAACTTTGATAAAATTGGACATACATCATTATTGAAAGAAAATCCAGAAAGAGCAATGACAGCAAGAACATTCATAAATGATGAAACAAATGAAGACAACTACTTATGGTTATATACAGGAAGTGGAGTTGGTGGTCCAAATACAGAGTATTTAAAATACATTAATTTAGGTTTAGAGTTAAGAGAAGAAGTTGATATTTCATTAACAAAAGACGTTTACAAAGTTAAAACAACAATAAATGGTGAAACAATGGAATATAGCTTTAACGAAAACTATGGACTAAATGGTGTTGGAGCTGGACTTGGTGGTTCAAATCCTACAGCAAATGAATATTTAAATGACTTTATTATAGCAAAACCATATGGTCTAGAACTTTATGAATCTGACTATAAATATAGAGCAGACCAATATTTTGCAGATAAAGTAATAGAATATAAAGGAATTGCAAGTGAGCTTAATGTTGAAGTAACATATAGAATCACGGTAGATAATAAACCAATTTCAGATGATGATGAGGTTAAAAAGACAAAAGATTATGTTACAGAAACAAACTTACTAGTTAAAGTTAACGAAATAATGGATGTTTATGAAGATAACTTTATCAAATATGGAGCAAGACCAAATAATGAAATTACTGTAAAAACTAAAAATGCAGGTGGATACTTAGAAGACTTGAAAGTTAAAACTATAGAAGCTTGGTATTATAAAGATGTAGGAGATGGAAATGGTAACTACAGAAGACTAAAAGAAGAAACTCCTACACAAAAACCAACATATGAAGAATTTGCTGGTGGTAGATATCAAAAAGTAGACTTAATAGTTTCTGATGCATCAAAATTTAGAGATAATGGTGTAAATTACACTTCTTATGGCTATAATAAATTATTTATTAGTGGAATGGATGGAGAATTTATTTCTGAGGATAATGGACTAGATATCTATGTAAAATATACATTAGATAAAGATAAAGCAACATTAGAACAAAACAATAGAAACTATGCAGAAACAATATCTAAGAAAGATTTACAATATACATCTGCAAAATTAGGTGATAATTATGCAACATATACACAAACAATTACTGTAGAAGAATCAAGTTCAACAGTTGAAGTTGAAAGATCTCTAAAAATAATGGAAAGTGTATTAAGAAACAAAGCAATTGAAAGAGGTATTGAAAATATAGCTCAAGTTAATGCATATTCAGTTTGGTATGATAATGGAGAACCAGCATCATTGGTTGATAGAAACTCAAATGCAGGTAACCAAATAAATCCAGATGATATTTCAACTTATGAAGACACAACTTATAAGACTGGTATAGCAATAGTTGCAAGTGGAACTGGATGGGATAAAGAAGACGCATTATCAAATATACATGAAGATATTGAATTTAATATAATTCCAGATATAACAAGACACATAAATGGTGTTGTTTGGGATGATGTAAGAAATGATACTTTAGGAACAGGAAATGAAGTACAACATGTTGGTGATGGTTTGAAAAATAGCGCAGCACAAAATAACAAAGATTTAATGAACGAAAATGTTGAGTTAAATTACAGACCAGAAGATAACATTAAAGAAGATAAAGACTTCGGTATAAGAAATGTTAAAGTAGAATTTATAGAAATTGTAAAAATGCCAGATGCTTCTAGTGAAACAGGAGAACGTTATTACGAACAAATATTAGAAGAAGTAACTTGGGATCAACAACAACACATAAGAACAAATACAGATGGTAGCTATGAACTATATGGTTTAATACCAGGTACTTATGTTGTAAGATTTACATATGGAGATGTTGCAGATGTGAATATTGGAAAACTAGGAGAAAACTTTAATCCTAACGATCCAGTTCAAAAAGATATGCTTATCTTCAATGGCCAAGACTATAAATCAACTAAAGCTCAAGTAATAACAGAAACAAGAATGGATGATATATTAGATAAACTTGAGATTGAAGGTGGATCAGATGCTAGAGACGATGAAAGAAGAAGACTTGAAGTAAATAGCTATTCTGAAGTAATGACAAATCCAAAAGCCGAAATCCTAAAAGGTGTAGGTAATGGTAAACAAAGAGCTGATAATACATATTTAACAACAAACAAAGAGAAAAATTCTAATACGGAATTAGCTGTATTAGTAAATAAAACTCATATGTTTGCAGAGACTGTAGAATTCTTAGTAAAACCAGAGAAATTAACAGAAGACCAAATTAATCAAAGAGAGGCTGAATTAAGAGCGTTGCTAGGTAATGATTATGAAGTGTCTTATGAATTCTTGCTAGATTTATTAAAAGATGAAAAAGTTAACAGAGAATTTAAAATCAATCATATTGACTTCGGATTAGAATATAGACCTGAATCAGAAATAAGACTTGTAAAAGAAATTGAAGAAGTTAAGTTAATTACAGAAGACAAACAAGTTTTAGTAGATTTATTCTTCTTGACAAAAGGCGAAGGAACAGATACAAAACATGAGATTGATAAAGAAAGATCTAAAGGTTTAGAACTAATTCAATTTGTATCAAATAACTATAATATACTATTAAGTAACTTGACAAATGAAGAAAGACAAGGTTTTGTGTTCGTACAAATTGATGAAGAAATTCTACAAGGTTGTACAGTTCAAATCAACTACAAATTTGAAGCAGAAAATAACAGTCAAGTAGATAGAATAGCAGTAAATCTAGAGAAGATAAGATACAAAGAAAATCCAGCAGCAAAAGATTTATTAGCTGAATATCCAAAAGCTGCAGAATTAGCTAAGACAGACTATACTGCATCAGGAGTTGCTGCCAAAGCTGTAGAAACTGATATGTATATGAGAGAGCCAGATGGACAAAAACTAGAATACAGAATCAGACCAAAAGTTTTAGTAAGCGAAGGTGCAACAGCAGAAGAAATGAAAGAAGCATACTATGGTAGATTTGTAGGATATGGTTACTATACTGGTGAAGAATCAGATTTAGATACAATTGCAAGTTTAAAATTTGATAAGATAATGGATTATGTAGATGTTAACTTAGAATACAAACAAGATTCTGAGCTAGATCTTACAACAGATAAATTCTGGACAAGAGTTAAGACTGTTGACTTAAAAGACCATTTGAAACAATTAATAAAACTTGATGAAGCTGATATTAAAGAACTTCAAAATGGTAGAGGATACGATTACAAGACATTGTTAGTATCTGTAGATGACAGAATTAAAGATGATGCATATACAGTAAAATACACAAGCATGAAAGACGAAATAACAGATACAAATCCAAGCATTAGAAATAATGACTTATCAAGATTCTTATTACCATTAAATACAGTAGCAGATAAAAACAATAAAGAAGAAAGAGCTAAGGCTGTTGCTACAATCAGATTACCACTTACAAAGGTATTATCTGCAGAATCTGATAAAGATGATATGACTTATGAAAACGTAGCTGAGATTATACAATTTACAACACTAACAGGTAGAAGAACAAACTTTGCTACAACAATTGGTAACGCAGATATTGCAGGTACTGTGCCAGATGAGACAAAAGGTGAAAGAGAATTCGTAGCAGCTATAACAGAACACGATACAGCAGCAACAGAAACTGTTACATTAATACCTCCAACAGGTTTAATGAGAAACAGAAGAGCTATTGTAAACGTAGTTCAAGCTACTTCAGTAGGTGTAGGAATTGTATTCATATTAGGAACAATTGCAGTAATATTAATAATGATTATAACAATAGTATTGTTTGTAATCAGAAAATATAAGAAGAGACGTATTATATAAAATAGTTTCTAAATATAAGAAAAGCGCTTAGAGAAATCTAAGCGCTTTTTTCTTATGCTTTTTAATTTAAAATGAAAAATGATATAGCAAAATATAGGTGGGATTCTTTTTAAAATGACTTTTAAGAGGAAAATAGAAAACAGCAATGAAATTATATTAAAACAAAGGAAAGTATGTTAAATTTGAATTTGGAACTTAAACAAGGTTAAATAAAAACATAAAAAATTTTTGAAAAAATAATTAATATTACAAATAAATTAAAATGTTAAAAGTATATTAAAATAGCAAAAAATAGCTTGTTTTACTGCAGTGTTATATGTATAATAAAATTGGAAAAAATTAATAATATGAATAGGAGAAAAGTAATGAACAGTAAAGAATGGAAAAGATGGCTGTTTTGGTTTTCTTTTGCAGTTGCTGCTATAGTTGTTTACAAAACAATTGATAGTGTTGCTGAAATTTTTGTGGCTATTGGAAGATTTTTTAATATTCTGAAACCATTTTTAATGGCATTCTTGGTGGCGTATATTTTGCATATACCATGTAGAGGAATAGAAACAAAAATCAAGAAAACAAAAATTAAAATTATCAGTAACCATGCAAGAGGTCTTACAGTATTTTTAGTATATCTTATAACAATCTTAATTATATTTGTAGGAATCAAGTTTATATTACCAAGTGTATCAAGTAGTATAACAGATCTTGCAAATAATATTCCGAATTATTATAACAATGCAATTGATTACTTTAATAATTTAGATGAAGAATCTTTATTATATAAATTAAATATAAAAGAATATGTAGGAATGCTTCAAGATATTAAGATTGAAAGAGAAATTATAAAATGGATTAATATAGAAAATATTAGTTCATATATACAAGGAATAGTAGGGGCAACAAATTTAGTATTTGATGCATTTGTTACTATAGTAGTTTCAATTTATATGTTAATAGAAAGAAGCGATATAAAAAGTTTCTTATATAATCTTTCAAAAGCAATTTTTGATAAGAAAACAAATGAAACTATTGCAAAATATTATAACAAAACTAACGAAATTTTTTATAATTTCTTTACAAGTCAATTAATAGATGCATTTTTAGTTGGAACAATAGTATCTATAGTTATGAGCTTAATGAAAGTTAAATATGGGGTGTTATTAGGATTCCTAATTGGTTTATTTAATATTATTCCTTATTTTGGAGCTATAGTAGCTGTAATGATTGCTATTATAATAACTGTGTTTACAGGAGGTTTAGTTAAAGCTCTTTGGGTTGCATTAGTTGTAGTATCATTCCAACAAATAGATGCAAACATAATTAATCCAAGAATTTTAGGTACATCATTAAATTTAAGTCCAATTTTAGTAATTTTCGCTGTAACCTTCGGGGGAGCGTATTTTGGACCGATAGGGATGTTTTTAGGAGTTCCAGTGTGTGCCCTTTTAAAGGTATTATTACTGGATTTCATTAAATATCAAAATGATAAAAAAGCAATGTTAGAAAATGAAAATTAACATGAATATTACATGGTGAAAAAACAATATAAAACAATAAACCCTAGTGTTATATAAAAATAGCACTAGGGATTTTTTTTATTTATTAAATTCTATGTTGTTTTTTTATAATACTTGTTTTAATAAATAACAAATGAATTTATAGTATCATTAATTACATTTGTATAATTGTTTAAATCTTCTAAAGGAAATTCGATATCTAATGTGTAGTAAGCGTTTGCTGTTTCTATCCATATTACTTGAAGATAATATGGGGTTTTTGAATTTAAGTAATGTAAAGAATATGTATAAGCTTTATTTTTGTTATAATCAAATTCGTTTAATTCAGAAATATTGGAGTAATTTGTAAATTCATTAATATAAGTTTTTAAGTCTGCTGAGGCAATATCATAAAGCGTTTTTTCAGGTAATATAGTATTCTTAGAAACAAAAATGTTAAGATTTTTGGATGTTCTAAGTTCCATCAAATATCCGTCTTTAGGGGCGTACTGAGTGAATTCATAAGTCTTAAGAAAATCTAAACTAATGGATTTATCATCACTATAAAAGGTTTTATTAGGTTTTTCAGCTTCTATTTTTTCTTCTTCTTTTTTTGATATGTGAGATGCTGTAAATATAATTCCTAATATTAGTGCTATGCCAATTAGTATTACAATAGCAAGCTTTTTGACGTTTATTTTTTTTCTAAATTCAAATATCTGATTCATGTTTTCTCCTTTAATATTAATATGATAATTTATTTTAATAAAAAAATCAATAAAGTAGCGCAAATATGAAAAAGAGGTTTTTTAGGCGATTTCTGTAATAAACAGGATTCTTTGCGGAAATAAAGACTTGCTGGTAAAAAGGTCGTTTTTTACAAAAAAGATATGTAAAAAATATACATTTGTTAAATCCTCTGAAAGCTATTTCCTTAAGTATATCTGAAGGCTTCCAAATACCCCCATTGACTCTGAAATTCTTACTTATATAATTAATATAAATTATTTAAAATATAAGGAATATTAATTTTGGAGGAAACAAAATGAAGTTTAATTTGAAGGGGAAAAAGTTAATACTATTAATTGCTTTGCTAATCTTTTTGGCAACAATTGCAATTTTTGGAATTAGCAGTAAAGAAATCAGCTTTATAAGCGCTATAACTAAATCAAGTAAAGATTTACAGTATTATGATGAGAATACTGTTTTTGTTCTGTTCACAAAATATTTAGATGAAAATCAATCAGTTATAGCAGCTACTTCAGTTCAAACTCAAACAGTAGACAAATTAGATTACAAAGTTAATATTCCTCAAATAGATGGATACACTCCTCTTGTTAACGAATTAGAAGGTGTTCTTGATAAAGAGGGAATGGAATATTTAGAGTCATTAGATTATGTAAAAGTAGTAAAAAAAGAAAATATATATAATATTTACATAACAATTACTTATGACGCTGCAGCATCTGCTTATTCTGTTGTTTACTATGAACAAAAAGCGGACTTAAGTGGATACACAGAAGTAAGCAGAGAAAATTTTGGTGGAACAACTGGAAATTATACAGGAGAAGTTTATACTGGTGATGAAGTTACAATAACACCTGAAGAAAAAACAGGATTTATATTAAATACTGAAAAAACAAAATTAAATGGTAAAGTAGAAGCTTTTGGTAAAAAAGAATTTGGAATTTATTATGATAGAAAACCATATTATTTATATACATTCAATACGGGTGATTCTTATTATGAACCAATGATAGTAAAATATGGGCAAGAGATAAATTTAACAGAAGAACCAACATATAGTGGATATGTATTTGATGGTTGGAAATATTCTACTAGTATGGATGGAGAAAAAATTGAAAAACCATCAACAATGCCTGCTTATAATATTTATGCAGAAGCACAATGGATTAGATCAGATACACATTATACATTATCATATTATACTCAAAATCCAGATGATGATGGATATACTAATATAGGAACAGCAGAAGTGGCTGCGGTGAGCGGTGATAATTTAAAAGACAAGGATCAAGCTAGCTTAAAAACAATTATAGAAAATGGATTTAATACAGCAAGAGGAGATACAGCAGAATATTATTATTACAATGAAGAAAAAACAAAAACAGAAAATAATGATTTTGATATAGTGGTTCAAGGTAAAGGTATAACAGTTGTGCCAATATATTTTGATAGACATTTATACAATATAACATTAGATTTTGATGATGATGATTATTCAACTAGTGCATTAGTTACTAAAAATGGAGAAACACATACAGGAAGTTATACATTCCAAGCAAGATATGAGCAAAATTTATTAAAAGATTGGATAACAGCTAATGATTTTACAACATTCCCAAAAAGTTCTAATAGAACATATTATTTTAAGGGATGGCAGGCTGATGGAAATTCAACAACTTATGTTTCTTTGAGATTAAATTTGACATCAACAATGATTGAAGATGCAGATTCAGATAGAAATATAGTATATAATGCTCAATATTCTACTTCTAGTACGTCAAGACAATTGATATACTTATTTGAAAGTTTTGACCAAACTTCAGCAGCTTCTGGAGACACAAGAAGAAAATATAATGGAAAATTTTACGATGAAGCAAGTGAATATCGACAAACTGTATATACTAGTTCTTCAATGAGTGCTAAAGAAATTACAGGTGTTACAAGTATAGGACAACAATCAAGTAATGGAAAATATTATTTTTATTATAATAGAAATGTTTTAAAAATAACACTTTATAATATGAACAATGTTCATATTGAAAAAGAGTTACTTTATGGACAAGGAATGGAAGAGTTCGTAGATACACAACTAAATCCAGAAGACTTTAGTTTGGAGACTCCAGGAACAAAAGATTGGATTTTTGAAGGATGGTATCAAGATTCTAACTTTAAAGTACCAATGGTATGGACAAATGATGATGGAACTTATAAAACGATAACAGATAATTTGGTGTTATATGCTAAATGGAGCGCACCAACATATACCGTTACATTTAATACAAATGGTGGTACTTGGACTGAAACAGATTCAAGATATGTAAAAGTTGATAATAATACTTATACATTAACAGTTGAAGAAGGAGAAAGTTTAATAAAACCAGCAAATCCTACAAAAATGGGAAATGTTGCTTCTGCTTGGAATTATGATGTGAATTCTGAGAGTGTTGAATACTTATTTAGTGATTCACAAAAAGTATATTCAGATTTGACATTAGATTTACAATATACACCAAACGCAAATATTCCTTACAAAGTTCGTTATATAGAAGCACAATATAAAGATGGAGTATTATTAGAAGATGTATCTCAATATACAAATATTGTAGATTTAGCTCCTGCGAAAGAAGTTTATAATAATACATTTGGAAGCACAGTATCTGAATTACCTTTAGATATCTATGATAATGAGAACGAGGATAATTATTTTGTTGTTAATTTGAGAAGTGAAGAATTAACATTAGTATCTGAAGATATTGAAGATAATGTAATTTACTTTATGTATGCGAAAAATCCGATAGTACCATATACAGTTTACTATGTAAAATATCAAGAAGATTCAAATGGAAATCCAATTAGATATGATTTTGGAGATATTCCATCAGATGATGTTTTATTAGGAAAGAAAAGTAGTACAGTTGCTGCAGGATATGCAACTGAAATTGCAAATGATATAGATGGATGGACAATAAATGGCTCATATTCACAAACAATAAAATTAACATTAAAAGCATCTGAAAATACAATGTATTTTTACTATAACGAGAATGAACAAGGAGAATATTTAATCAATTTCTTCTTTATGAATTCAAATGGACAATATGAAACAACACCTAATTATACATATAGAGCAGAAGAGGCAGCAGGAAAAGTTTTGTACGGAAAAGATTTTGATAAATTTACTTTTGTAGGTGGTGCTACAGAAGCAGATTATGATGGTAGATATTATGATTTAGATAAATGTCAAGATGCATATCTGATTGTTACAACAACAGAAGAAACAAGTGCTATGGATCTTTACTTTGCAAATAGAACAGATTTAAGTTATACAGTGAAATATCAAGACGAAGAAGGAAATTCATTATTAGCAGATAAAGTTGTTAATAATTTAATGTATTCTTCATTAGTAACAGAAGATGCTCCTGCAATAAATGGATATAATGTAGTAAATAACGAAAATAGAAAATCAATTACAATAGGAACAAATACAAATGAAATAATATTTACATATGCAAAAAGAACAGACTTAAAATATACTGTAAATTATTATTTGGAAGGTACAAATACACCTGTTACATCAGCTAAAGTTGTTACAGGTCAAACATTCCAAGCTAGTATAACAGAAAATGCAATAGATATAGACGGATATACAAAAGTAGCTCCTATAACAGATACAATAGTTCTTGGAACTGGAGAAAATGTAATAAATTTCTACTATAACATAAGAACAGATTTGAGTTATACAGTAAAATATTTAGAACAAGGAACAAATACAGAACTTAAAACAGCAAAAACAGTAAATAATATGACATATAAAACAACTGCAACAGAAGAAGCAGTTGATGTAGAAGGATATGATAAAGTAAATCCTTCACAAAAAACAATAACAATAGATGTAACAGGAAATGAAATTGTATTTTATTATACAAAGAGAACTGACTTAAGCTATACAGTAAGATACTTAGAACAAGGGACAAATACAGAGGTTGCGGCAGTTAAAACAGTAAATGGACAAACATTTAAAGCAATAATAACAGAACAAGCAAAAGATATATCAGGATACAACAAGGTTGCACCAACAAGTCAAACTATAACAATAGATGTAACAGGAAATGAAATTGTATTTTATTATACAAAACGTACAGATTTAAGTTATACAGTAAAATACTTAGAACAAGGAACAAATAACGAATTATCAACAAAAACTGTAAATAATAAAACATATCAATCAAAAGTAACAGAAGAATCTATAGATATAGCAGGATACAATAAAGTAGACCCAACAGAAAAAACAATAACAATAGATGTAACAGGAAATGAAATTGTATTCTATTATACAAAAAGAACAGATTTAAGTTATACAGTAAAATATTTAGAACAAGATTCTAATGTAGAATTAAAAGAAGAAAAAATAGTAAATGGACAAACATTTGAAGCAACAGTAACAGAAGCTGCAGTTGATGTAGAAGGATATGATAAAGTAAATCCTACAGAATCTTTAGTGATTAAAGTAACAGGAAACGAAATTGTATTCTATTACACAAAAAGAACAGACTTAAGTTATATAGTAAAATATTTAGAACAAGATTCTAATATAGAATTAAAAGAAACAAAAACAGTTAATGGACAAACATATAAATCAATAGCAAAAGAAAACGCTATTGATATAGAAGGATACGATAAAGTAGAACCAACAGAAAAATCAGTAACAATAGAAGTATCAGGAAATGAAATAATATTCTACTATACAAAGAGAACAGATTTAAGCTATACAGTAAAATACTTAGAACAAGGTTCTAATATAGAACTTAAAGAAACAAAAGTTGTAACAGATCAAACATTTGAAATGGATGTTACAGAGAATGCAGAGGATATTTCAGGATATGACAAAGTAAACCCAACAACTCAAACAATAACAATTAAAGTGTCAGGAAATGAGATTGTATTCTACTATACAAAGAGAACAGATTTAAGCTATACAGTAAAATACTTTGAACAAGGAACAAATGAAGTATTAGCTGATGAAAAAGTGGTTAATGGACAAACATATAAATCAGTAGTAACAGAAAAAGCAATTGACATCTCAGGATATGATAAAGTAGACCCAACAGAAAAATCAATAACAATAGAAGTGACAGGAAATGAAATAATATTCTACTATACAAAGAGAACAGATTTAAGCTATACAATAAAATATTTAGAAGAAGGTTCAAATGAAGTATTAGCGGATGAAAAATTGGTAAATGGACAAACATATAAATCAGTAGCAAAAGAAAACGCTATTGATATAGAAGGATATGACAAAGTAGACCCAACAGAAAAAACAATAACAATAGAAGTAACAGGAAACGAAATAATATTCTACTATACAAAGAGAACAGATTTGAGCTATACAGTAAAATATTTAGAAGAAGGTTCAAATGAAGTATTAGCTGACGAAAAAGTTGTAAATAGTCAAACATATAAATCTGAAGTAACAGAAGAAGCGATTGACATCTCAGGATATGATAAAGTTGACCCAACAGAAAAAACAATAACAATAGAAGTAACAGGAAACGAAATTGTATTTTATTACACAAAACGTACAGACTTGAGTTATACGGTTAAATATTTAGAACAAGGAACTGATAAAGAAGTTTCTACAATCAAAACAGTAAACAATAAAACATATAAATCAGCAGCAACTGAAGAAGCTATTGATGTAGAGGGTTACAATAAAGTAGATCCAACAGCAAAAACAATAACAATAGAAGTGACAGGAAATGAAATAGTATTCTATTATACAAAAAGAACAGATTTAAGTTATACAGTTAAATATTTAGAACAAACTACTGGTAGAGTGCTAGCAGAAGAAAAAGTGGTAACAGGAAAAGCATTTAAAGAAACTGTGACAGTAGAAGCTGTTGATGTTGTTGGTTTTGCAAAAATAAATCCAACAGAATCTTTAATAATAGAAGTTGCTGGAAATGAAATTATTTTCTATTATAAAAAAATAGATGGATTAAGCTATACAGTAAATTATTTAGAACAAGAAAATAATCAATTAATAGCAACAAGTAAAATTGTTGATGGAAAAACTTTTGAGGAACAAGTAAAAGAAGAAGCAATTGATGTAGAAGGATATGATAAAGTAGATCCAATAGAAGCATCAATAGTAATTGGTGTAGGAGAAAATGTAATTAATTTTTATTACACAAAGAGAACTGACTTAAGCTATACAGTAAAATATTTAGAAAAAGAAACAGGAAATGAATTATCAGAAATAAAAACAGTAAGTGGTCAAACATATAAATCTGAAGTAACAGAAGAAGCAATTGATATCTCAGGATATGACAAAGTTGCTCCAAACGAAAAAACAATTATAGTAGATGTTACAGGAAATGAAATTACATTCTATTATACAAAAAGAACAGATTTAAGCTATACAGTAAAATATTTAGAACAAGGAACAAATGAAGTATTAGCTGACGAAAAAGTTGTAAATAGTCAAACATATAAATCAGTAGCAACAGAAGAAGCAATTGACATCTCAGGATATGATAAAGTAGACCCAACAGAAAAAACAATAACAATAGAAGTAACAGGAAATGAAATAATATTCTACTATACAAAAAGAACAGATTTAACTTATATAGTAAAATACTTAGAGCAAGGTTCAAATGAAGTGTTATCTGAAGATAAAGTAGTAAATAGTCAAAGATATAAAGATACAGTTACAGAAGAAGCAATTGAAATTTCAGGATATGACAAAGTAGAACCAACAGAAAAATCAATAACAGTAGAAGTAACAGGAAACGAAATTGTATTCTATTATACAAAACGTACAGATTTAAGTTATACGGTTAAATACTTAGAGCAAGGAACAGATAGAATTTTAGCAGAAGAGAAAGTGGTAACAGGAAGAACATATAAAGAAACAATAACAGAAGATGCAGTAAATGTAGTAGGATTTACAAAAGTAAATCCACAAGAAACAATAATTATAGAAGTATCTGATAATGAGATGATTTTTTACTATAAAAAAGTAGAGGGATTAAGTTATACAGTAAATTATTATGAAAATGGAACAGATACAAAAGTTTCTGAAAGCAAAGTCGTTGACGGAAAAATATTTGAAGAACAAGTGACAGAAGATGCTATTGAAGTAGAAGGATATGACAAAGAAGAACCAATTCAAAAATCAATAGTAATTGGTGTTGGTGAAAATGTAATCAATTTCTATTACACAAAGAGAAGTGATTTAGAGTATACAGTAAAATATTTAGAACAAGGAACTAATGAAGTATTAGCTGACGAAAAAGTTGTAACAGATCAAACATTTAAAATGGATGTTACAGAAGAAGCTATAGAAATATCTGGATATGACAAAGTAGAGCCAACAACTCAAACAATAACAGTAGAAGTATCCGGAAACGAAATAATATTCTACTATACAAAGAGAGTAGACTTAAGCTACACAGTAAAATACTTAGAAGAAGGTTCAAACAACGTATTATCTGAAGATAAAGTTGTAAATAACCAAAGATATCAAGATACAGTTACAGAAGAAGCGATAGAGATTTCAGGATATGACAAAGTAGATCCAACAGAAAAATCAATAACAGTAGAAGTAACAGGAAACGAAATTGTATTCTATTACACAAAGAGAACAGACTTAAGTTATACAGTAAAATATTTAGAACAAGCTTCTAATGAAGTGTTGGCTGAAAATAAAGTGGTAAATAGACAAACATATAAATCAGTAGTGGCAGAAGAAGCAGTTGACATTTCAGGATATGACAAAGTAGACCCAACAGAAAAAACAATAACAATAGAAGTAACAGGAAACGAAATTATATTCTATTACACAAAGAGAACAGACTTAAGTTATACAGTTAAATATTTAGAACAAGGAACAAATGAAGTATTAGCTGACGAAAAAGTTGTAAATAGTCAAACATATAAATCAGTAGTGACAGAAGAAGCGGTTGATATCTCAGGATATGACAAAGTAAACCCAACAGAAAAAACAATAACAATAGAAGTAACAGGAAATGAAATAATATTCTACTATACAAAAAGAACAGATTTAACTTATATAGTAAAATATTTAGAACAAGGTTCAAATGAAGTGTTATCTGAAGATAAAGTAGTAAATGGTCAAAGATATAAAGATACAGTTACAGAAGATGCAATTGAAATTTCAGGATATGACAAAGTAGAACCAACAGAAAAAACAATAACAATAAAAGTAACAGGAAATGAAATTGTATTCTATTACACAAAACGTACAGATTTAAGTTATACAGTAAAATACTTAGAACAAGAAACTGATAGGGTATTGGCAGAAGAAAAAGTTGTAGATGGATTAACATATAAAGCTATAGTAACAGAGAATGCAATTAATGTTTTAGGATTTACAAAAGTTAATACACAAGAAAAAATAACAATAGGAGTAAGTGGAAATGAAATAATCTTCTATTATAAAAAAGTAGAAGGATTAGCATATACAGTAAATTACTTAGAGCAAGGAACAAATGAAGTGGTTGCTCCAAGTAAAAATGTAGATGGAAAAACTTTTGAAGAAGTAGTAACAGAAAAAGCAATTGATGTAGAAGGATATGACAAAGTTTCTCCGATAGAATCTACAATAATAATTGGAATTGAAGAGAATGTAATTAATTTCTATTACACAAAACGTACAGATTTAAGCTATACGGTAAGATATTTAGAACAAGATTCTAATAGGGAGTTGGCACTTGCAAAAACGGTAGATGGAAAAACATTTAAAGAGCAAATAACAGAAGTTGCAAGAGATATTGAAGGCTATAATAAAGTAGGAAACACTGAAGCAACAATAACAATCGAAGTAAATGGTAATGAAATTATATTCTACTATGCAAAGAGAACAGATTTGGCTTATACAGTAAAATATTTAGAACAAGATACAAATGAAGTTTTATTAACAGAGAAAGTTGTAGAAGGAAGAACATTCCAAGAAGTTATAACAGAGCAAGCAGCAGATATTGCAGGTTATAGCAAAGTTAATTTAGAAGAAACAATAACAATGGAAGTAAGTGGAAATGAAATTAAATTCTACTATACAAAGAAAACAGACATTGAGTATACAGTTGAATTCTATTATGATGGAGTAATTGATACGTCTAAAACAGAAGTGCATCAAGGAACATTTAAAGGAATTGTTGACAATTATACAGATAATGTGATTTTCGGATATAGATTAGATGAAGAAATAAACTTCCCATTACAAATTAGTGCTGATTCATCAGAAAATACAATTAAAATTTATTATGTGATTGATGATACACAAACAAAAGATATTTCATATACAGTTGAGTATTATAAAGAAGGAACATTAATTGATATAGATACACAAGTTAATACAAAAACTGTTCAAGTACTAGAACCTGACGTGTTACAAGTGAATAAAAATGATATTAATATAGTTGACAAATATTTTGGTTATAGATTAGATTCTACAGAACCTACTCAAATACCAAATGAAGTTAACAATGGAGATGTAATTAGAGTTTATTATGTAATTGACGAAGGAAATACTAAAAAATTAACATATACAGTTGAATATTACAAAGAAGGTGTTTTAGTCGAAAATGATACACAAACAGTAAGTGAAACTGTTCAAATATTACAACCAGATACTTTAGATGTTAGAAAAGGTGAAATCAATACATTAAATAAATATGTTGGATACAAATTAAAAGAAACAACACCAGCTATAATTCCGGACAAAATAGCTACAGGGGAAACAATTAAAGTTTACTATGTAATTGATGAAAACCAAAGAAAAGATTTAAGCTATACAATTGAATATTATAAAGATGGTATATTACAACCAGAAGAAACAAAAGAAGTTTCTATAAATGTACAATTACTAAAACCTGATACAATTCCTGTAGATAAAGCAGAAATGGTATTGTCAGGAAAATATGTAGGATACAGATTAGAAAAAACTTCACCATCTGAAATTCCAACTATAGCTAATAATGGAGATGTAATTAGAATTTATTACATTAAAGATCAATTTAACTATACTGTAGAATATTACTATGATGGACAAATTGATAATACAAAAACAGATGTATTTACAGCTACATATGATGATGTAATTACAGAATATGCAGATAAAAACATATTTGGTTACAGATTAGAGAAAACTGAAAGACTACCACTTAAAGTTTCTGAAAAACCAGAAGAAAATGTTATTAAAGTATATTATATAGTTGATGATGGAAATACAAAAACTTTAAGTTATAAAGTAGAATATTATATGGATGGTATCTTACAAGAAGGTGATACTCAAATAGAATATAAAACAGTTCAAATATTACAACCAGACACATTAAATGTTGATAAATCAAAAATTAATTTGGTTGACAAATATGTGGGATATAAACTTGAAAAAACAGAACCAAATTCAATACCAGATGTTGCTACAACAGGTGATGTATACAAAGTTTATTATGTGAAAGATACATTTGGCTATATAGTAGAATATTACTATGAAGGACAATTAAAAGAAGAGAAAACAGAATCATTATCAGCATTATATGATGTAATGATTGATACATATCCAAATAAAGATGAAGGAAAATACTATGTAGATTATACAGAAAATTTCCCAATGAAAATCTCTGAGAATACAAATAATAATGTAATAAAAGTTCATTATGAAAAAAGATTATCAACAATAACTGTTCATTATTATTGTGATAATATGAATGATTCAGAAAAAGTGACAAATGCAGGAAATGGAACAACAGGAGAAGGTGAATCAAAAAATAAAAAAGTTTCAATAAGTCAAGATATTGTTATAGAAGATAAGGTTGATACTGTTCATAAAATTTCTGAAGCAACAGATATTTCAGAAAAATATATACTAGTTTCAAAACCTGAAAAAGAAGAAATAACAATGACTGTTGAATCTCAAGAATTTGAATATATTTATAGATTAAAAGAAACAAAAGTTATCGTAAACTTTATTAATCAATTAACAGGTGAAATATTAGCAACAGATATTATTAAAGGACAAGTAGATGACATGTATCACGCTGTGCCTAAAGATATGCCTGGATTTGGATTTAAGCATGATGAAATTCCAGAAAATGAAATTGGAAAAATGACTATGGAACCAATTACAGTAAATTTCTACTATCAACCATCTCCACAAGGAGAACCACCAGTAGCTGCTGTTACACCAGCTGAAAAACACAATTTTAAAGGGCAAGGACCTGCAACAGGTGATAGTATAGTAATTGTTTCTATGACTATTGTAGTGGCAATTATTGCTATAAATATTAATCAAGGAAAAACATTAAAAGTAAATACAAAAGATTTATTAAAAGGAGGTAAAAGAGTAAGAAAAGAGAGAATAGTTGGTAAACACCACACTGCCAAAAAACCAACTAGAGTGGCTAGAATGGAAAAAACTAGCAGAGTAGAAAAGAGTTGTAGAAGACAACGAAAACACTAATATAAAAAATAAATAAATTTAATAAAAAGTTATGAAAAGGTTTACAAATTCCGAACTTGTAAGCCTTTTCGTGCTGTTTGAAATGTTTTAATGAATTAATAAAGGCTCTATGTAATAAGAGTAAAAAAGTAAGAAAAATGATGGGAATTTTCTATAAATAATGATTATGCTTTTTATGGAAAAAAAGTTGTTACAGAAAAAATTAAAAATTTTTGAAATAAAACGCGTCAAAACCTCGATTTCCCTAAGAAAAATATCAAAAAAAGCTTGACTATTTACTTATATTAATATATAATATTGTAGTGATTTTAGGGGATAAGTCCGTCTTGTTTACCCTAGAATAATTATTACAGAAATTTAATAGGAGGAATTGATTAGGAGTGGAACTACTAGAAAATAGCGTTTTTTGGCAGGGATGCTATGGGCTGGTAACAACCTTCTATTGCAAGAGGGACCTATTAAGTTAATATATACATTACCTGCTAAATATTAAGTGAAGGTGGTATTTTATTTTGGGAAAAGTAAAAGTAAAAGACATTGTACATGAGAAAAGTGTACGTAAAACTTTTTCTAAAATTGGAGATTTCGTAGAAATCCCTAATTTGTTAAAAGTTCAAAAAGATTCTTATGACTGGTTCATTAAAGAAGGATTAGGAGAAGTATTAAGAGATATTTCACCTATCGTGGACTATTCAGGAAATTTAGTTTTAGAATTCTTTGATTACTACATGGAAGAAAAAACTAAATATACTTTAGAAGAATCTAAAGAAAGAGATGCTACTTATTCTACAAGACTTCACGTTAAAGTTAGATTAATTAACCGTGAAACTGGAGAAATTAAGGAGCAAGAAATTTATTTAGGAGACTTCCCACTTATGACAGAAAGTGGAACTTTCGTTATAAATGGTGCTGAGAGGGTTGTAGTAAGCCAATTAGTTCGTTCTCCTGGATGTTACTTTGATTCAAGCTACGACAAAACTGGTAAAAAATTATATACTGGTTCTGTAATGCCAATAAGAGGAGCTTGGATTGAATATGAAACAGACAGTAACGACATTTTCTGGGTAAGATTAGACAGAACTAGAAAATTACCAGTTACATGTTTATTAAGAGCTATAGGATTAGATACTGACGAAAAAATAATTGATTTTTTCGGAGAAGAAGATAAAATTTTAGCAACAATCGCTAAAGATCCTATAAAAAATGCTGATGAAGCTTTAATTGAAATCTACAAAAAATTAAGACCAGGTGAATTACCTACTGTAGATGCAGCAAGAAGCTTATTCGATGGATTATTCTTCGACAACAGAAGATATGATTTATCAAAAGTTGGTAGATACAAATACAACAAAAAATTAAACTTAGCTTCAAGAATTGCTAACCATATTTCATGTGATTCAATAGTTAATCCAGAAACTGGAGAAGTTTTAGTTGAAAAAGACGAAAAAATTTCTAGAGAAGTAGCTAAAGAAATTCAAGATGCTGGTATTAATGTTGTATATGTTAATATTGAAGGAAAAAGAGCTAAAGTTATAGGAAATGGAACTGTTGATATAAGAGCTTATGTTGATCCAAAAATAGCAGAAGACTTAAAAATTAAAGTTGATGTTAACTATGGAGTATTACAACATATCTTAGAAACAGCAAAAAATGATAAAGAATTAAGAAAAGCTATAGAAGAAAGTATGGATGAATTAATTCCAAAACATATCGTAACAGAAGATATCCTTGCTTCTATAAACTACTTATTAAACTTAGAATACAATGTATTAATAGCAGACCCAGCAAAACCAAGATTAGGTGTTATAGATGATATAGATCATTTAGGAAACAGAAGAATTAGATGTGTTGGTGAGTTATTACAAAACCAATTTAGAATTGGTTTAACAAGATTAGAAAGAGTTGTTCGTGAAAGAATGACACTTCAAGATTTAGATGTTGTAACACCACAAAGTTTAATTAACACAAAACCAATTACATCATCAATTAGAGAATTCTTCGGAAGTTCTCAATTATCTCAATTCATGGATCAAACTAACCCATTATCAGAATTAACTCATAAGAGAAGAATTTCAGCATTAGGACCAGGTGGTTTATCTAGAGAAAGAGCTGGTTTTGAAGTTCGTGATATTCACTATACTCACTATGGTAGATTATGTCCAATTGAATCTCCTGAAGGTCCAAACATCGGATTAATCTCAGCACTTTCAACATTTGCTATTATTAATGAATATGGATTTATCGAAACTCCATACAGAAAAATAGATAAAGAAACATGTAAAGTAACTGATGAAGTTAAATACATGACAGCTGATGAAGAAGATCAATACATTATTTGCCAAGCTTCTGAAGAATTAGATGAAAACGGATGCTTAGTAAATAAAAGAGTTAGAGTAAGAGACAGAGCTGAAATTAAAGAAATTGCAAAAGAAATGGTAGATTATATCGACGTTTCTCCAAAACAATTAGTTTCAGTTGGTGCAGCAATGATACCTTTCTTAGAGCATGATGACGCTAACCGTGCCCTAATGGGATCAAACATGCAACGTCAAGCTGTTCCTTTAATGATTACAGATTCTCCAATGGTTGGAACTGGAATCGAATACAAAGCTGCTAAAGATTCAGGTGTTATGATACTTGCTGATGAAAACGGTGTTGTAGAAAAAGTAGAAGGTGACAAAATCGTTATTAAAAACGAAGCTGGACAAAAGAAAACTTATGTATTAAGAAAATTCAAGAGAACAAATGGTAGTACATGTATTAACCAAAGACCAATAGTTAAAGAAGGAGAAATAGTTAAACGTGGTGATGTTATCGCCGACGGACCAGCTACTCAAAACGGAGAAATGGCTTTAGGTAAAAACTTACTTATCGCATTTACTACTTGGGAAGGTTATAACTACGAGGATGCTATTCTATTAAATGAAAGATTAGTAAAAGAAGATGTTTTAACATCTATGCACATAGAAGATTACGATTGCGAATGTCGTGATACAAAATTAGGACCAGAAGAAATCACAAGAGATATACCAAACGTTGGTGAAGATTCTTTAAGAGATCTTGACGAAAATGGTATTATCAGAATTGGTGCTGAAGTTAGACCAGGTGATATCTTAGTTGGTAAAGTTACTCCAAAAGGAGAAACAGAATTAACTGCTGAAGAAAGATTATTAAGAGCTATCTTCGGTGAAAAAGCTAGAGAAGTTAGAGATACATCATTAAGAGTTCCACATGGTGAAGCTGGAACAATCGTTGACGTTAAAGTATTTACAAGAGAAAATTCAGACGAATTAGCTCCAGGAGTAAATCAAGTAATCAGAATTTATATCGCTCAAAAGAGAAAAATCTCTGTTGGTGATAAAATGGCTGGACGTCACGGAAACAAAGGTGTTATTTCAAGAATATTACCAGAAGAAGATATGCCATTCTTACCAGATGGAACACCAGTAGACGTTGTATTAAACCCACTTGGTGTACCTTCTCGTATGAACTTAGGGCAAGTTTTAGAAGTTCACTTAGGTGCAGCTGCAAGACTATTAGGATGGAAAATGGCTACACCAGTATTTGATGGTGCAACAGAAGAAGATATCGAATCTATGTTAGAAATGGCTGGACTTGAGACTTCAGGAAAAACAACATTGTATGATGGTAGAACTGGAGAAGCATTTGATAAACCAGTTACAGTTGGTGTAATGTACATGTTAAAACTTCACCACTTAGTTGATGATAAAATACATGCTCGTTCTACTGGACCATACTCACTTGTTACTCAACAACCACTTGGAGGTAAAGCTCAATTCGGTGGACAAAGATTTGGTGAGATGGAGGTTTGGGCACTTGAAGCTTATGGTGCTGCTTACACATTACAAGAAATCTTAACAGTAAAATCTGACGATGTTGTAGGTAGGGTAAAAACTTATGAAGCTATCGTTAAAGGTGAAAATATTCCTGAACCAGGAATTCCAGAATCTTTCAAAGTATTAATAAAAGAACTTCAATCTTTAGGATTAGATGTTAAACTTTATAGTGAAACAAACGAAGAGATTGAAATTAAAGAACATACTGAAGAAGGTATGGACGGAATTGAAGAAAGAATCGACGAAAGTGAACTTGAAGCAGATAACTTAATAGAAGTTTCTGAAGACGAATTAGAAGAACAAGATGATTTAGAAGATGAATTCTTCACAAATATATTAGATGATGAAGATATTTCTGATGATGAAATATTTACAGATTTAGATTCTGAAGACGAAGACTAATAAATAAATTTTATAATTAAATATTAAATGTTTCTAAGGTGTTTTGAATTCATAATAAAATGTGCAGCAGTGTATATTCAAAATACCTTGGGAATACGGTAAATATAATATTTGCCACCTAAATAAAAATAAATTTAAAAATTAAGGGGGCTACTTTAAAAGTGGAAGAATTAGAAGTTTTTAATAAGTTAAAAATAGGATTAGCTTCAGATGAGAAAATTAGAGAATGGTCTCATGGAGAAGTTAAAAAACCAGAAACTATTAACTACAGAACTTTAAAACCAGAAAAAGATGGTTTATTTTGTGAAAAAATATTTGGTCCAACAAAAGACTGGGAATGTCATTGTGGAAAATATAAAAGAGTAAGATATAAAGGAATCGTTTGTGATAGATGTGGTGTTGAAGTTACTACAGCCAAAGTAAGAAGAGAAAGAATGGGACACATTGAACTTGCTGCTCCAATCGCTCATATTTGGTATTTCAAAGGAATTCCAAGTAGAATTGGTTTATTACTTGATATCTCTCCAAGAAGTTTAGAGAAAGTTATATACTTTGCGTCTTATATCGTTACAGATAAAGGAACTTCAGGATTATTAAAATGTCAAGTATTAACAGAAAAAGAATACGTTGAAGCTGAAGAAAAATATGGAAAAGGATCTTTCAAAGCTGAAATGGGTGCTGAAGCTATAAAAAAATTATTAGCTGAATTAGATATCGAAAAATTATCAGCACAATTAAAGAAAGAACTTGCTAAAGCAAGTGAACAAAAAAGAGCAAAAATCATTAAAAGATTAGATACAGTTGAATCATTCAGAGTTTCTGAAAACAAACCTGAATGGATGGTAATGAATGTAGTACCAGTAATTCCACCAGAATTAAGACCAATGGTTCAATTAGATGGTGGTAGATTTGCTACATCTGACTTAAATGATTTATATAGAAGAGTTATTAACAGAAATAACAGATTAAAAAGATTATTAGAACTTGGAGCACCAGAAATAATCGTTAGAAACGAAAAAAGAATGCTTCAAGAATCAGTAGATGCTTTAATAGATAATGGAAGAAGAGGAAGACCAGTAACAGGTGCTGGAAATAGACCTTTAAAATCATTATCAGATATGCTTAAAGGAAAACAAGGTAGATTCCGTCAAAACCTTTTAGGTAAGAGGGTTGACTACTCTGGACGTTCAGTTATCGTTGTTGGTCCAGAATTAAAAATTTATCAATGTGGTCTTCCAAAAGAAATGGCTGTTGAGTTATTCAAACCATTTGTTATGAAAGAATTAGTTGGTAGAGGAATTGCTCATAACATAAAAAATGCTAAAAGAATGGTTGAAAAATTAAGACCAGAAGTATGGGATACCTTAGAAGAAGTTATTCAAGATCACCCAGTAATGTTAAACCGTGCGCCTACTCTTCACAGATTAGGTATTCAAGCATTCCAACCAATCCTTGTTGAAGGTAGAGCTATTAAACTTCACCCATTAGTTTGTACAGCGTTCAACGCTGACTTCGACGGTGACCAAATGGCTGTTCACGTTCCTTTAACACCAGAAGCAATTGCAGAAGCTAGATACTTAATGTTATCTACAAACAACCTTTTAAAACCTCAAGATGGTAAACCAGTTACAGTACCTACACAAGATATGATTCTTGGTGCTTACTATTTAACACTTGAAACAGAAGGTGAAAAAGGTGAAGGTATGTACTTCAAAGATGAAGATGAAGCTATGATGGCTTATCAAAATGGAGATGTTGGATTACATGCTAGAATTAAAGTAAGAAGATTTAAAACAGACGAAGATGGAACAGTTAGATCTAAAACAATTTCAACAACTGTTGGTAGATTAATTTATAACCAAGGAATTCCTCAAGATTTAGGTTTTGTTGATAGAACAGATCCAGAAAAAGAATTCGATTTAGAAATTGATTTCCCAGTTATTAAAAAGAATTTAGGAAAAATTGTTGCAAACTGCATAAATGTTCATGGATTATCAAAAACAGCTGAAGTTTTAGACTATATTAAAGCTACAGGATATAAATTCTCAACAAAAGGTGCTATCACAGTATCTGTTGCTGACGTTGCAGTTCCAGAAGCTAAAAAAGATATTTTAGCTAAAGCTGACGAAGATGTATCTCATGTATTTAGACAATATCAACGTGGTATGATTACTAACGACGAAAGATATGATGCTATTATTAAAATTTGGGAAAAAGCTACATCAGATGTTACAGAAGCAATGAAAACTAACTTTGATGAATTAAACCCAATATACATGATGGCTCAATCTGGTGCCCGTGGTAATATGAACCAATTAAGACAAATTGCTGGTATGCGTGGTCTTATGGCTAACACATCTGGTAAAGCAGTTGAAATTCCAGTTAAATCTTGTTTCCGTGAAGGTCTAGATGCTCTAGAATACTTCATTTCAGCACACGGTGCTAGAAAAGGTTTAACAGATACAGCTTTAAGAACAGCTGACTCTGGATATTTAACAAGAAGATTAGTTGACGTTTCTCAAGATATTATAATTAGAGAACCTGATTGTGGATCTACAAGAGGAATTGTTTTAGAAGATATTAAAGATGGAAACCAAATAATCGAACCATTAGAAGAAAGATTAGTTGGTAGATATGTTATAGAAGATGTTGTAAATCCAGAAACAAAAGAAGTAATCGTTAATCCAGAAACAATGATTACAGACAAAATAGCTAAAGCTATTGTAAAAGCTGGAATTACACAAGTAACAGTTAGATCTATCTTAGAATGTAGAGCAAGACATGGAGCTTGTGCTAAATGCTATGGTATGGGATTAGCTACAAGAGAAATAGTAAACGAAGGAGAATCAGTAGGTATTATTGCAGCACAATCAATTGGTGAGCCTGGTACACAGCTTACAATGAGAACATTCCACACAGGTGGTGTTGCTGGAGGAGATATCACACAAGGTCTTCCAAGGGTTGAAGAGTTATTTGAAGCTAGAAATCCAAAAGGTTTAGCTATAATCACTGAAATTGACGGTACAGTTAAAATCAATGATGAGAAGAAGAGAAAAGAAGTTATTGTTACAAGCAAAGACAATAGCAAAACATATACAATTAGCTTTGGTTCTAAAATTAAAGTTAAAGATGGTGATGTATTAAAAGCCGGAGATCCAATTACAGAAGGATCTATCAACCCAGCTGATTTATTAGCTGTTAAAGGTGTTGAAGGTGTTTACACATATATCATTTCAGAAGTTCAAAAAGTTTATAGAAACCAAGGTGTTGATATCAATGACAAACACATTGAAGTAATTGCAAGACAAATGCTTAAAAAAGTTAGAATTGAAGATCCAGGAGATTCAGAATTCTATACAGCTTCATTAGTTGACTTATTAGAAGTTGAATACAGAAATGAAGAATTAGTTGCTCAAGGTAAAAAACCAGCAACATTTAGAAGAGTATTACTTGGAATTACAAAAGCTTCTCTTGCTACAGAAAGTTTCTTATCTGCTGCATCATTCCAAGAAACAACAAAAGTATTAACAGAAGCAGCTATTAAAGGAAAAGTAGATAATTTAATGGGATTAAAAGAAAATGTTATTATTGGTAAATTAATTCCTACAGGAACAGGATTAAAACGTTACCAAAACATTAGAATTAATACAGAAAAAAAATCTACAGTAGAAGATGAAGTTGCAGAAGAAGTTGAAGCAACAGAAGAATAATACAAATAAAAGAGTGAAGACAGATTGTTTTCACTCTTTTTTGCGTTTTAAATATAAAAAAAGGCGTAAAATAAAGCAAAAACAAGGGTTTACATAATTGACACGGGTTGATTAGTGTGCTATAATAGATGTGTTAACTAATTGTTAACGTTGCAAGTGTTTCACATTCTCAGCAAGGGGGTTCTATATGATTACTGAAAAACGAGCATTACTACTGTCTTCCAGCAAACACATTTTGGAGTTCGTTAAGAACTTCGAGGCAATCAAGGTTATCGACTCTGTGAAGGAGATCGAGGATACCTGGCGCAAAAACAAAACGCCTATCTGCTTGAATTCTGTTTTTGAAGCAGAGCAGATGAATCTGCCGGAAGGTATTGATATTATTTTGTGGGTAGGGGAGGAATTTTTGTACGATCCTGAAAACTTTACGAGATTCTGCTACGAAAATGGTTTCGAATGCGGAGAATTTCGTACTGGCAAGGTCTACAATACCCACAAGGAGCGCTGCTTCCTGTGCGAGCTGGCACACCTGAAAGGTATGCCTAATTCCCTGGCTTATTACAACGAACATGTCGAAAAACCTGTGGATTGCATTATCTACGAGAGTCGGCTGTTTTATGTTGTATCAGAGTTGGGGGCAATTAAGCCTGGCTATCTGATGATTGTGCCAAAGCAGCATATCTTATCTGTCGCACAGTTCCCTGAAGGATTTATGTCTGAGTATCATCAAGTTTGTGCTGATGTTGAGACAATCCTTAAAGGTGCGTACGGCAAAGATAAGGTTGTCGTGTTCTTTGAACACGGTTCTGGTCCTAGCGGAATGACATCTCATCCTAAGTCTATTGTACATGCTCATACGCATGTTGTAGTAGATTTTCAGATTGAACCGAAGTATTTGGAACAGGTTCAGATGAAAAAGGTCGATAATATTTCCGTGGCCAAAAATGATCACTATTTTTCTTACCAGGAATCTTCTGTCGGAGAACTGCTTGTATGTATGGACCCTGAAGTATACGTACAGCGTCAGTATCCGAGACAGATTATGGCAAAGGAATATGGATTGGCGCCGGGACAGTATAACTGGCGTAACGTAGCGTTTTCCGAAAATGTCGATGCTCAGCTGTATAACATTTTTAGATATCTGACGTCTGAAGAGGAAACTATCAATGAGAGAATTCTTGACAGAACTGAAGGTTTCGTAACTGGTTATGCAGCAAGAGATGACTTTCCAAGTGTGTAAGTAATGTAGGCAACTAATGACCGGCCACCCAAGAATTGGGTGGCTGAAGCCATTTTTAAAGGAATTTGTTAGAGTATATTTATTGCAAAGATACTCTATTTATTATATAATACAAAAGGATTTAAAATAATATTTGCAAAGGAGCAAAATATATGAAAGATGAAATAAAATTACCAAATTATGAACATTGTATATTAAATACAATAACATCAGTATTAAAATATTATAATGTTGAAACAAATCACAAATCATTAGAGGTTTTAGATAAAAAATTAGAAAAAAAATATAAAAATATAATCTTTTTAGTGTTAGATGGTATGGGAGAACATATATTAAATAAATTATCTCCAGATGGATTCTTTTCAAGCAAAAAAGCTGATTGTGTAACATCTGTATATCCATCAACAACAACTGCAGCATTAACAACATATTATGCAGGAAAACCACCATATGAAACAGGATGGATTGCATGGTCTCAATATTTTAAAGAATATGGAAGAGCATTAGATATGCTATCTCACAAAGAATCTTATTATAGAGAATCATTAAGAAAACCAAATTTAGATGTATTTGCAAAAGTAGTAAATTATGAAACAATCTTTGAAAGAATTGAAAAAGCATCACCAAATGTTAAAGCATATGAATTAGTTCCTTCATACTCAGATAAAAGATCAAAAAGAACTTACAGAGCAGATACTTTAGATGAAATAATAGATGCAATTCATGACTTGACAAATTCAACTGGAGAAAGATTTATCTTTGGATATTGCGATAATCCAGATGCAACACTTCATAAATTTGGAGCATATTCAGATGAGGCAAAAGAGTTTATTTTATCTGCAGAAGAAAAAATACAAAAAATGTGTGAAGAATTATCAGAGGATACATTAGTAATTATTTCAGCAGATCATGGACATAAAGATATAGAAAAAGCATATACATTATTAGATTATCCAGAAATATTAGATTGTTTAATTATGCCAGCATCATTAGAATCTAGAGTTGTTGGATTCTGGGTAAAAGAAGAAATGAGAGAAGAATTTGTAGAAAGATTTAATAATGTTTTTGGTGAAGAATTCTGGTTAATGACAAGAGAAGAATTTTTAGAAAAGAACTTTTTAGGTTTCGGAGAAAAGCATAAAAAGATTGATGAATTTATTGGAAATTATATTGCACTTTCAACTGGTGGAAGTATTATTAGATTAGAAACATTTTTAGTAGAAGGGAAACCAGTGAAAAAATCAACACACTGTGGTTTATCTAAAGAAGAAATGGAAGTACCAGTACTTATAATTTCAAAAGACTAAGGTGATTAGAAAGTATAAGTATTGATTAAAGAAAAGTGATAGTATATAATTAAAAATATTATAAAACAATTAAATTTAATACAAGGAGATATTCAAATGAAAAGTAAAAAAGCATTAATGATATCAATAATAGTTTTCGTGGTAGTTGCAATATTAGCACTATATTTAGTATTAAATAAAGGTCACATTGGAAATTTTAATTTAGTATCATTAGAAGATGATGCAGAACAAATATTACCTAAATTAGAAATAAGTTTGGATAAACAATATATATCATCAAAAGATAGTAGTGATGTTGCTAAAATTACAGCAACTATTGATGGAGAAAATGCAACAGAAAATGTAAAATATGAAGTATCAGATAGTAAAATTGTTGCAATAAACGAAAACAATGAAATAGTTCCGTTAAAAGATGGAAAAGTTGTTGTAAAAGGTACATATGATGGTATTGAGGCTGAAGCAAAAATCGAAGTAATAACACCAATAAAAACAATGTCTTTTACATCTACAAACAGTACAATAAGAGTAGGTAAAGATTTACAATTAAAGCTAAAAGTAACACCATCAGATGCATCAATGTCAACACTAAAATACACAACTAGTGATGATTCGATAGCAACTGTTAGTCCAAATGGTATAGTAACAGGAATTGCTCCTGGAAAAGTAACTATAACATTATTAGATGTATATACAGGGGTAGAAAAAAAGGTTAATTTAACAATAAAAAAATAGGTTTGGAAATGACTCTAGAAATAGAGTCTTTTTTTTATAAAAAACTGATTTTACAAAAAGAATTATATGTTTACATTTGTCTAAAGTATAAGTGGGGCTTTGCTTTACAGAAAAACGAAAATATGATATGATATTATAGGTAAAATTAGGAGTGATTTAATGAGAAAAAGTATTTTTGATAAATTAGGAATTGATTTAAATTCATTAACAAAAGAAGAAAAAGGCTTTTTTAGAGGTTTTATAAATGAATATGGTAAAAATGTATATAAATACAACAATCCAGTAACACAAAATTATTTCAACAATTTAATTGCTGCAATAATGCTTGAGTTTAATGGGGCATTTGAAAACTCTGATATAAGGACTTTATATAGAATTAAATCTGCTAAAAGTGTAATAGATAAAATGCTTGAGTATTTTGGGAGAGATGATAAATTTATCTTAGAAGAAAATAATTTTGGAGAATTACAAAGGAGTTTAAAAGAAGATTTAAAAGATATGTTTGCTATGACAATAGTTGGTTGTAGTAGACCACCAATTTTATATTCAGATAATCCAGAAATTCAAGCTTTAATAAAAGAACAAAATACAAATCATAGTATTTTAGCTGAAATGCAAAAATATAAATGTAGATTAACTGGTTCAGAATTTTCAAGTGGGAAAAAAAGCAGTTATAAATTTGAAGGCAATAGAGACTTTGAAAGACTTTCAAAAGAAGAATACTATGTATATTGTATGAGTTTAATTGAAAGAATAAAATCATTGATAGATCCAAACGCTAAAAAGTTACTAAAAAAATATGATGATATGTTAGATAGAATTAGAGAAAAAGTACCTGATTCTTTTACAAGTATTGCAGAACCATTTATTTTTGAAGATTCTATAGCTTATCCAAGAACAACATTTGATAAAAAACAAATTGTTTCTCAAATATCATCAAGCCGTATTTTAAAAATGGGAGATGACGCAAGAGAACTAACAGAAATGAAACAGCCAATAAGTAAAGATGATGTAGAAGTAGTAGATTTTTTAGATTTAATTGATGATTTTTCGGCTAGGATTAATGACAAATTGGATTTGCTAGTTCTTAGAAAACAAGTTGAAGCAACATTTGAAAATTCTGAATTATTAAAAAAATTTGGAGTAAGAATAAGTCCAAATAGTTTAAAGCAAAAAAGAACAGAAGATGGGTATGTTGCAGATTTTATATATATAGAAACACCTTTTGGAATAATTGAATTACAACTTCAAACGCAACATGAAAATCAAGAGGGAAGTTATGGATATGCTGCTCATGGTGATATGGAAGGTAAGAATTTAAAAGAATTTGATATTCCGGATTTAGAGAATGAAGCAGAACTAAAAGATTTTAGAACTTGTGTAGAATTTGTTTCTGCCAAGAAATACATTGCTCAATTTGATAATGCTGAAAAAGCTCGTGTATTTATACAAGTTTTAGGTAAATATCAAAACTATAAATCAATTATGACACAAGTTAAATCTGGATCTGAAGATGATAAAAGATTAACAGAATATTTTGCAAAACTATATAAATCAAGAAATGAGATATTCCCAGGAGAGGCAGAACAAGAAAGAATGGAATCTTTTATTTATTACGATATAGAAGAATATATGCAAAGTAAAGAATTTAAAAATATAGTAAATAGACAAAAAGAACAAGAGTTATAAATACTTAGAAATTTGACAATAACTAGGTTTAGTAGTATAATTAAACTTGTAGTGATTTTATGTAAAGTAAGGAGAATTTATGCCAACCTCGAATAGTAAAATATTAGATAGGCTGACGAGTAAGAACATAATCTATATAATAATAATAGGTTTTTTGAGTATATCATTATGTTTGTATGATTTAAGATGGATTATACCTTCAATATTCATATATATAGCAACAATAATATATACAATGTGGGTTTCTGGTAAGAAGAAGACTGAAATAGAAAACCATATTAAAGCTGTAACATCAGATGTTGATACAGCATCAAAAGGAAACCTTATTAATACTCCAATACCGCTTGTATTAATAGAAACAAATGGTAATATTATTTGGAGAAGTAAAAAATTCGTAACAGAATTTCAAAATATAGATATTGGAACTTATTTAAATCCAATAGTAAAAGAAATTAAGTTAGATATTGAGAAAAACGACGAACCAGTAGAGATATCAAAACAATTTAACATCGACAAAAAAATCTATAGAATTCGTGGAAGTGTTGTAAAAGCTAAGAAAAGAGATAAGAAAAAACAAAAAGAATATATTCTATCATTATATTTTATAAATGAAACAAAATATAATGAATTATTTGACCAATATAATAATTCAAAACCTTGTATAGGTATTGCAATGATTGATAACTATGAAGATATCATTCAAAGAATTTTACCAGAAAAGAAAATTGAATTATTAGCCAAAATCGAAAAAGAAATAATCGATTGGGTAACAAGTACAGGTGGTTTAATAATAAAAACAGAAAGAGATACTTTCATCTATGTTTTTGAACAACAATATTTAGCTGAATTTGAAAAAGAAAAATTTAATATATTAGACAGAGTAAAAAATATAGATATTGATGACAAGATTCAAATAACATTAAGTATAGCAATCTCTACTGAAGGAAATAGCAATTATGAAAAATATAAATTAGCATTAGCTGCAATGGAAATTGTACTAGGTAGAGGTGGAGATCAAGCTGTTGTTAGAAAAGATGGAAAATATAAATTCTATGGTGGAAAAACTTTAGAAGTTGAAAAAAGAACTAAAGTTAAAGCAAGAACTATTTCACAATCAATTTCTAGAATTATCGAAGAATCTGATAATGTTGTAATTATGGGTCATAGAAATATAGATATAGATGCATTTGGTGCAGCATTAGGATTATATAGATTGTCAAAAACATATGGAAAAGATTGCTTTATAGCGTCTGAACCTACAGGTAAATCTTTAGGTAAGTTTTTAGATAAATTGAAATCTGAAGATGAATATAAAGATGTTATTTTAAATGAAGATGAGGCAATTGAAATTATTAGTAAGAATACATTATTAATAATAGTAGATACTCATAAAACTTCATATGTAGAATTTCCAGAATTATTAAATAAAATTGATAGAAAAATTATAATAGATCATCATAGAAAAGCTCCTGACTGTATTGAGAATGTATTAATTTCATTCCATGAAGTTTATGCATCATCTACAGCAGAACTTGTAACTGAAATTATTCAATATTCTAAAGAAGATATAACATTAAACTTAATAGAAGCTGAAAGTCTATACGGTGGAATTATGGTTGATACAAAAGACTTTACTTTTAAAACAGGTGTAAGAACATTTGAAGCTGCAGCATATTTAAGAAAATATGGTGTAGATATAATAAGAGTAAAGAAATGGTTTCAAGCAGACCTTGAAAGCTATAATATGATTGCAAATATAGTTAAAAGCGTAGAAATTCATAATGACACTATTGCTGTTGCAGTATATGAAGAGGAAGATGAAAATGCTAACTTGATTTGTGCTAAAGCGGCAGATGAACTTTTAACAATAAGTGACATAACAGCATCTTTTGTAATGGCTAAGATGGGAGAAAAAGTTTGTATCAGTGGACGTTCAATAGGAGATATAAATGTACAACTTATATTAGAAAAAATGGGTGGTGGAGGACACATCACTTTAGCTGGAGCTCAACTTGAAGGATTTTCTCTTGAAGATGCCAAAGATGAACTTATTATTAGAATTAATGAATATTTATTAGAAATAGAATAAATTTTAAAAGAGGCAATATTTTTTATTATTGCTTCTTTTTTTATAGAAAAAACGATATATAAAAATAATTAGAAGATTAACAGATAAAACTTGATGTATAGCTAAATTTTGCTTGAAATTTGGAGTAAAATGTTATACAATACATTAGCGAAATTATAAATAATTATAATTTATAAAATAAATTTCGAAGGGAGATTTATGGAATGAAAGTTATTTTAAAACAAGACATAAAAGGAGTAGGAAAAAAAGATCAAGTAATAAACGCAGCAGATGGATATGCAAGAAATTTCTTATTACCAAAAGGATTAGCTGTTCCAGCAGATAGTGGAAATATGAATAATCTAAAAGCAAAAAATGAATCGGTAGCTTATAGAAAAGGCGAAGATTTAAAAGAAGCTAAAGAAATAGCAGAAAAAATGAAAAAAATAACTGTAAAAATAGAAGTTAAGGCAGGAGAAAATGGAAAACTATTTGGAGGAGTAACTTCTAAAGAAATTGCAGAAGCCCTAAAAAAAGATTTTAATATTGATGTTGATAAGAAAAAAGTGCTTTTATCAGAAACTATTAAAGTTGCTGGATGCACAAAAGTAGATATAAGATTAAACGAAGGAGTTATGGCATCAGTACAAGTTATGGTTGTACCAAAACAATAATGTTTAAAAGAGGGATGTAAGATGGAACTAGGAAAAGTACCGCCACATGACATAGAAGCAGAACAAGCTGTTTTGGGTTCTATGTTAACTGACAAAGAAGCAGTTTTTAGTGCGTTAGAGCTTTTAAAGGAAGATGCTTTTTACAGAGAAGATAATAGAGCAATATTTGCAGCAATAGTTAGTTTATATGCCAAGAGTGAACCAATAGATATTATAACTGTAAAAGCAGAATTAACTGAATCTGGGAATTTTGAAAGAATAGGAGGTCTTGAATATTTAGCAAGCCTTCCAGAAAGAGTTCCTACAACTGCCAATGTAGATAAATACATTAAAATAGTTGAAGAAAAAGCTTTAATGAGAAATTTAATATTAACAGCGAACGACTTGATATCTTTAGGTTATGATGAAACTGAAGATGTTGAGAGAGTTATGGATATGGCTGAGAAGAAAGTGTTTGAATTAACTCAAAAGAAAAACACAAAAGGTTATACAGCTATTAAAGATGTTTTAGTTGAAACTTTTGCAAAACTTGAAGAATTATGCAATCAAAAAGGAAAACTAAGTGGAACATCAACTGGGTTTGCAGATTTAGATTTGAAAACTTCAGGACTTCATGATTCAGATTTATTAATAGTAGCAGCAAGACCTGCGATGGGTAAATCAGCATTTGCAATTAATATAGCAACAAACGTAGCTCTTCAAAGTGGAAAAGGTGTTGCGATATTTAACCTAGAGATGTCTAAAGACCAAGTTGGTAACAGAATTTTGTGCAGTGAGGCTTTAATTGATAGTAATAAAGTAAGATCTGGACAATTAGATGATGATGACTGGGTAAAACTTGCTTCTACATTAGGAAGACTTTCTGAAGCACCTATTTACATAGATGATACTGCTGGTATTTCAATCATGGAAATTCGTGCTAAGTGTAGAAAATTAAAAATAGAGAAAGATATTGGTTTAGTCGTAATAGACTACTTACAACTTATTCAAGGTAGTGGTGGAAAAAATTCTAGCCGTGAGCAAGAAATTGCTGAGATCAGTAGATCTTTAAAGATTCTTGCAAAAGAGCTTAATATTCCTGTAATTGCGCTTTCACAATTGTCTCGTAGTGTTGAAAAAAGAGATGATAAAAGACCAATGCTATCAGACTTAAGAGAGTCTGGTTCTATAGAGCAAGATGCCGACATTGTAATTTTCCTTTATAGAGACGATTATTATAATGAAGATAGTGAAAAGAAAAATGTTGCCGAGGTTATTTTGGCTAAACATAGAGGAGGTTCAACAGGTACTGTAGATTTAGCTTGGCTTCCAAGTTATACAAAATTTGCGAATTTAGAAAGAAGATACTTTGAAGAATCTTAAAATTAAAATGAAATTGGGGCGCTAGTAAAAAATGAATCTTTAAAATCTTAGAGATTTTACTAGCGTCTTTTATTTAATAAAGAATATGATTTTATATTTAAAAAATATAAAAGGAGAGATATATGCTAAAAGAAAAAGTGGTAGAAACAATTAAGAAACATAATTTAATAAATAATGGGGATAGAGTTGTTTGCGGAGTTTCTGGGGGACCAGATTCTATTTCAATGCTTAATATTTTAAAAAAATTAAAAGATGAAAATATATTTGATTTTGAAATTTTTGTAGCACATATAAACCATGGGCTTAGAGAGAATGCGAAAATTGATGAGCAATATGTTTTAGATTATTGCAATAAAAATGGAATAGAATGTTTTACATTAAATACAAATATTAAAGATATTGCAGAAAAAGAAAAAAGAGGCTTAGAGGAAACTGGAAGAATTGTAAGATATGAATTCTTTGATAGAGTTTTGAAACAAACAAACTCTAATAAGATTGCTATTGCTCATAATAAAAATGATAATGTAGAAACAATATTTATGAACATTATTAGAGGTTCTGGACTTTCTGGATTAAAAGGAATTGAAGCAAAATCTGGTAAATACATTAGACCTTTAATTGAATCTGAAAGGGAAGAGATTGAACGTTATTGTGAAGAAGAAAAATTAAATCCAAGACATGATGAATCTAATGATGAGAATATTTATACAAGAAATAAAATCAGAAACGTTGCTATTCCCTATGTGAAAGAAGAATTAAATCCTAATATTTTAGAAACAGTAACAAGACTATCAGATATTGCAAAAGATGATCTAGAGTACTTAGAAATTCAAACAGAAAAAGCATATCAAGATATGTGGATTGAAGAAAAAAATATCACAGAAAATGTATATAATGTGGAAAAAGAGGCTACAATTATATTAGATTTGAGGAAATTTAATTCTCAAAATAAAGCAATTCAAAAAAGAGTAATATTATATTCTATTAATAAGATTTTTGGTAGTACAAAAGGAATCGAAAAAATACATATTGAGGATATAATAAAACTTTGTAACAATAATATAGGCAATAAATTTTTAACTCCAAACAAGAAAACTAAAATTGTAATCAAAAATAAAAAAATATATATAATTGGTCTAAAATAAGTTTCCGTAAAGGCCTTGAAAAGCTAATTGTTACAGACATATTTCTTTTAAAAAAAGCTATTGCAATTGAAAAATTGCTATGCTATATTTTATGCAAGAAAGAGTAATTTGTTTAGAAAAGACGATTTTCTAAATATATAGGAGGAAAAAAGTTTTGAAAAATGGAATTAAAACATTAGCGACATGGCTTGTACTAGGATTAATTTTTCTTGCCTTGTTAAGCGCTGTTGTAAATAACTCAGATTATAAGATGAGTTATTCAGATTTATTAAACAAAATATCTACAGGAGAGGTTACTGAGGTTGTTATATCATCAGACTCAAAAACTGCAAGAGCATTATTAAAAAGCTCAGAAACAGGTAACGATAAATCAGAAGCAAAAATAGCAACTGAAAAAGAAGTTATTATTCCAAGTTTAGATGCATTTATGGAACAAATTTCTGATAATATCGTTAGTGGACAATTAGTATTAACTCAAGAAGAAGAGTCAATTGTTATGGCAATTCTTGGAGCATTTTCTCCATTTATAATATTAATAGTATTCTTACTATTCTGGTTATTACTTATGAATCCAAATCAAAATGGAAACAAATCTATGAGTTTTGGAAAAAGTAAAGCTAGAATGTTAAATACAAATGATCCAAAAACAAAAGTAACTTTTAAAGATGTTGCTGGTATAGATGAAGAGAAAGAAGAGTTATCTGAAATAGTAGATTTCTTAAAATCACCACCCACATTTACAGATATGGGAGCAAGAATACCAAAAGGTGTTTTATTAGTAGGTCATCCAGGTACAGGTAAAACATTACTTGCTAAAGCAGTAGCTGGAGAAGCGGGAGTACCATTCTTTATTATAAGTGGTTCTGATTTCGTAGAAATGTTTGTTGGTGTTGGTGCTTCAAGAGTAAGAGACTTATTTGAACAAGCAAAAAAGAATGCTCCATGTATCATATTTATAGATGAAATTGATGCAGTAGGACGTCAAAGAGGTGCAGGTCTTGGTGGAGGACATGACGAAAGAGAACAAACATTAAACCAATTACTTGTTGAAATGGACGGATTTGCTGCTAACGAAGGTGTAATTGTATTAGCTGCAACAAACAGACCAGACGTATTAGATAAAGCTTTATTAAGAGCAGGAAGATTTGATAGACAAATAGTTGTTGGAACACCAGATGTTAAAGCAAGAGAAGAAATATTAAAAGTACATGCAAGAAAGAAAAAATTAGGTGATGATGTAGATTTAGGAACAATTGCTAAAAATACAGCAGGTTTTGTTGGTGCTGATTTAGAAAATGTTTTAAATGAAGCTGCATTATTAGCTGCAAGAAGAGATAAAACAGAAATAGGAATGGCTGAAATCGAAGATGCTATGGTTAAAGTAACAATGGGACCAGAGAAAAAATCAAGAGTAATAAGTGATAAAGAAAAAAGACTTGTTGCATTCCATGAAGCTGGTCACGCAGTTGCAAGTAGATTCTTAGAAACACAAGACGATGTACATCAAATTTCTATTATCCCAAGAGGAATGGCTGGTGGATATACAATGTATAGACCATCAGAAGATAGATCATTTATGAGCAAATCAGAAATGGAAGAACAAATTATATCATTATTAGGTGGTAGAGTTGCTGAAGCTTTAGTTTTAGGTGATATTTCTACAGGAGCAAGTAATGATATTGAAAGAGCATCAAAAATTGCTAGAGCAATGGTTACTAAATACGGTATGAGTGAGAAATTAGGAGCTATTACATTTGGATCAGGACAAGAAGAAGTATTCTTAGGAAGAGATTTCACAACTCAAAAGAACTTTAGTGAAGAAACATCAGGATTAATAGATGCTGAAGTTAAGAGAATTATTGATACAGCTTATAGAAGAACAGAAGACATTTTAAATGAACATATGGATAAATTACAAGCAGTTGCAAATGTCTTATTGGAAAAAGAAAAGATAGATGGAGAAGAATTTGCAGAAATAATGAATTCTTAAAATTACTTCTATATATCTAATTAAATACTAAAAAAAAGAAACATCTCTAAAACAGGGATGTTTCTTTTTGGTGCGCCATAGAGGATTTGAACCTCCGACCATTTGATTAAGAGTCATAAAAAGGGGATTTTTTAAAATGTTTTATTATATCTCAAAATGTTGTAAATACTCTGTTTGATAGATTTATTTTACTTTAAAATATTTTATAAAATTATATAATATTTCCACTTTCGCCACTTTTTCGCCACTCGATAATACTATAAAAATGATAATTTGTTATACGACATTGATAGAGGAGTAATAAAAAAAGTTACTAGGTCAAGGCTCCAATTGCCAAGGACTAGTAACTCTGTAGATACAGTCGACAATGTATCTACAAGAAATATTATAACATATAATTATAATAAAATTCAATATATAAGTTTTATACCTACACTATAAAAAAAGAAGTTATCTTTGTTGAGAATGATATTAAATTAATATCGTTAAAATATCGTTCAAAAAAATTAAAAGACCTAGATATTTTTTTGAAAGTAGAATGATATATATTAATAGAATTGATTTATATTTGTTATATACCCCTAGGTATCTTGGATATATATAAACAATGAGAATCGGTGGAGAGGGATTCAAAAAACACACAGGTTATTATATAACCCCCGTGTGATATGTCGTAAAAAGTCGAATAAAAAACAATACTCCGAAACTATAAAAAGAATTTAACTCGAGAGAAACACGAGAAAATGTGAATAAAAAAGAATTGCAAGAAAGTTGCGTGAGAAATGCAACGAAATGCAATTCAAAAAAATATATTTTAAACAACGAGTAAAGAAAATCGCGCAAAAAAAGACACAAAAAAGAATATTCCGACACTATAAAAAGAAAATGACAAAAATTGACATATAAAAAAAGAGGAAATCTATTCCTCTTCATTTTGTTTATATTAATAACTTGATTACTTCTTTATAAAAAAATCTAGATTTGTTGATTTTAGATAGTTTTAGAAGTAAATAATTGATTTTATTTAATACTTCCAATAAGTAATGGTCTAGATAAAATAGAAGTTAATTTTTTCTTTTCATTAAATGGTATTTCCCAAGTTCCACCACTTATCATATTTTTAATAAAATATTTCTTGTTTGGCTCACCTAATTTTGAAAGTAATTTATTATAAGTGTTTTTTCTACAAGTATATATTATTAATTTACTTTCAGAATAAGAGATATTTATATTTGTTTCTTGTTCTTCATATAATGTATCATATATTTTTTCTTTCATAATTTCCTCGATTCATAATTAAAATTATTTTGGCTATTAAATTTCTTTATATAACGTGTAAAGAATCTTTATAGTATAAATCAATAAATGTGTTTTTACTTATAAAGAAACTTTACAGTGTATTTTTTATAATTAAACTCATTTTTGTTCAAATATAAAGGATTATTCAATTATTACATATTTTTTATATATTATTTAGACTGTAAAGAAATTTTACAGATATAATATATATTACCATACCTAGTTGGATTTTTATTCGCACCATTTAGAGAGGAATTTATATTTATTTTCAGTACGAGTGAAACGACCGTTTTCAATTACTTCAATAAAACCTTTTTTAGATAATTCTTTAATAGCTTTTTGAAATGTTGGTGTTGTTGTGAATGATTTATATATTCTAAAAGGGAATGTTGTTGTTATACTTCCATTTGAATAATCTAACATATAGATATATACAACTTTGGCTATTGAACTTAAGTCTAAAAAGTTCTTATGTGTTAATTGAGAATGATAGATTTGAACTAACTTTGTATTATTAGTTGGTGTATCTACTTTGCGGTCATATTTCCAAATAGGTTTTTGATATTTTTTTCTAGACATAAAATACACCACCTATCTTGCAAAAATAATAATATTGTAGTAAAATAAATTCATATTCTTACTGAAGAGGCGATATGTAATATTTTCTTACACTCATTACATATTCTTACCTCTTCTCTTTTTTTATTTACTAACATTTCTAAATCCTTTCAGCTTGAATTATTAAATTGTTTGATGATTGAGAATACACCCAATTATCAATTAGTTCTTTGTTAAAAAATAATCGATTCCCGATTCTAAAATGGGGAAGTTGTTTCATTCTTACTAATTTTCTTATACTTGAAATACTACAATGTAAATATTCAGATAATTCTTTAACATTAAATATTTGCATTTATAACACCCTCTTCAATTAATTTTTTCTTAAAGTATTCATAACCTTTTAAAGTGATTTTTGTTTGTATTAATTCTCTGTTGTCATCTTTTGCATAATCAACTTTTAAATAAAAGAGTCCAATTCCTTTATTAGTAGAATATTGAGGGTGACAACGAATCTTTTTAACTGTTTTGGTTAAGTATATATAATTGTTTTCTAATAGATAAGTTTTAAAGTCTTGAAGTTTTATTCCTAATAAATTCGCACAGTCTCTAAAACTCATTGAAGTTCTTTCAAGTGATTCAATATCATTAAAATTTTTTTCTTTTGTATTTTTCTCCAGTAAATTATTAGCGATTACTAACGCTCTTGATAAAATTTCTTTTTCATTTTCCATATTCTTACCTCTTCTTAATTTGATTTTTTTGATAATTCTGAAATTATTTTTAAGACTTTTTCTTTTTCTTCTTCTGATAGTTTTTTTCTTAACTTCCTAGAGAAAGAAGTATCGGTTATACCAAGTTTTTCAGCTACTTGATATTTTTTTACGTGATTACTTATACACGCGATTGTAATTTCATCATTCATAGTATTTCACCTCATTTCATAGATTATAAAACTAAATACAGATAAGTTATTGACATATTACTGTATTTAATTTATAATGATTATACTATGATAACAACAATTAATCAACAGAGAAGAACAATAAAATTATGACAAAAATACAATGAAAATAATAAACTTTATTGTATTTAGAAAAGGTAATGAATATGTTTATAAATGAAAATAAGCCATATCTTTTTATATCAAATAATTTAGAAGTGTTTAATAATGATATGTTTGATATAAAACAACAAATTGAATTGGTTGGAATTAATAAGAATAAAACTAAAGAATTAGGAACAATATGCGTTAAATTTTTAAATTTCTATGATGAACTAATTTTTATTTTAAATAGATGTGTTGAACTAACAGAAAAACCTTTTATAAGAATAGAAATGTTTTTACAGAAAAAAATAAATCTAGATAATAAGGAACTTATAGAACTTCTTTATAGAGAATTACATCAATATCATTCAAGAATATTAAATGAAATAATAAAATCTTCTGATGATTTAAAAATGTATGAAAAATGGTTAGTAGAATTAAAAAATGCATTAATTAATGATGAGTGTTACGAAACATATTACAATGAACAAATCAACGAAATACAACAATCTTTATTAAACAATAAAAAAATATATGAATCTGAAAAAATGGAAGAAGAGATAGATAAAGAATATTTAGAAGAATTAGAAAAACAGATAAAAGATGAAGAAAATTATTTAGAAGACTTTAAAAAAGTAAAAGAAGATAACAAAACAAGTAAAGATAGTATAAAAAATGAAATTAAAGATATAGAAAATAATATAGTAGAAGAAAAGAAAAAAATTAAAAAAACTGAAGAGGCTGATTTATTATTGAAAAAATATATTGAAAAAATGATAAATGATATTACAAATTATAAAAACTTTTTTGACTCTTCTTGTGGTTTTATGGATAAAAAAAATTATAATGAAATTGATATAGATTATTTTGTGAAAATGTTTTCGAGTAAATTGATATTACCACAGACATATATTTATAAAGTATACGAAGAATATAATTTTATTACACCAATTGATAGATTTATCTTTAATACAATTAAAAATAAATCAAAAAAAGATTTAAAAAGAAATACTCTAGAAGACTTGAAAAAAACACCAATAACATTAGCAAGAATTTTTGAAATAAATTCAGTGAAAGAAATTTTAGACATTTCTTTGAGTTTATTTGTTGAAAATAAATTTACTATAAAAAAATGCAAAAATTGTGGGAAATATTTTATTCCTCATAATAAACAGGTATATTGTGATAATCAAAGTCCACAAAATCCAAATAAAACGTGTAAAAATCTTACAGATGATTTGAGAGATAACAAGAATCCAATATATGAAGTATATAGAAATAACTATAAAACTCAAAGCAATAAAAAAAGAAGAAATAAACATATTAAAACAATAGAAAACAAATTCAATGAGTGGAATAAACGTGCAAGAGAAGAAATGGAAAAGTGTATATTAGGTGAAATGACTTTAGATGAATATAAACAATGGCATAAGAATAATCAAGACTGGATTAAAAAATTTTAATATGAAAGGTGGTGAAAATATGGAAAATTCTACTGATATAATAAAAAAATGCTCAACAAAATATGGTTTTGCAGAAAACGTTATTAATATTATGATGTATATTTCAAAACAAGCTGGATATAAGGAAGAAGAATTTGAAGATTTATTACAGAGCTATCTTGCGACAAAAAAATAGAAAGGAGATAAAAAATGAAAGAAATTGATGAAAGATACAGAATATCAACAGAGGAAATTAATGAATATTTTAATGGGAGAAGAGAAACTACATATGAAGAATTTTATGCGTTTCTAGAATGGAGAGAAAATAAGAAAAAATAAGAGTGTAAGTAAGAATATAGAGAAGAGGTAAGAATATATAATGAGTGTAAGAGAAATAGAAAGGAATAAGAAATACAAAATTGAAGTTGTAATTGGTTACAATGGAAATAAGAAGATAAGACATACAGAAGTGTTTTATGGTGGAAAAAAAGAGGCAACATTAAGAGAAAACGAAATTAAAATAAGTAAGAAGAACAATAGTTATATAAGTAAAACAAAAATGACATTTAAGAATTTAATTGAAAAATGGTTGGAAAGTCAAAAAAATGTATGGTCACCGATAACATACAAATCAAATTCAATTTTGAGTAAAGTTGTAATTGATTATATTGGTCACATACCAGTTCAAAATTTAAATTCCGAAGTGTTAGAATCTTTTTATAATTCTTTAAGAAAAGATACAAATTATTCAGAGAATACTATACAACATTATTACACATTGATTAATTCTGTTTTAAATAAAGGTGTTGTATGGAATTATTTGATGAATAACCCAAATAAAAGAATTGAAAAACCAAAGTTTATTAAAAAAAGAATAGAATGTTATTCGCCTGAAGAGGTAGAAAAATTAATTGAAGTTTTAAATAATGAATCCCTAAAATATCAAGCTATTATAATGTTGACTTTAGATAGTGGCGCTAGAAGAGGAGAAATAACAGGTCTAACCTGGGAAGATATAAACCTTGAAGAAAAGACATTGTTTATAAATAAAAGTACACAATATGTAAAAGAAAAAGGAATATTTGAAAAAACACCAAAGAATCAAACAAGTATAAGAAAGATTTATATTTCAGATTCAACAGTCGAGATACTGAAGAAATATAAAAAAGAACAATTAGAAAAGCGAATTAAGTTAGGGAATAAATGGGGAAATAGTAAAAGAGTATTTACAACAGAAATGGGAAATGATATGCACCCAGATACACCAACAAAGATATTAGAAAAGATAATAAAAAGATACAATTTAAAGAGGATTACTTTTCACGGATTAAGACATACATCAATATCATTACAAATAAGTAGAGGAATACAAGTTCAGATTATTAGTAAAAGAGCTGGTCACTCTAATGTAACAGTAACACATAACACATATTCACATTTCTTTGAAGATGAATTTAAGGAAGTAGCTAATGTGATGAATGATATATTAAAAGTAAAAGCTAATTAAAACAAAAAGAAGAGGTTTTGTACCTCTTTTTTTACTTTCGCCACTTTTTCGCCACTTTTCTTATAAAATAAAAAAATACCAAGTCACAAAATACTTGATACTACTGGTGCGCCATAGAGGACTTGAACCTCCGACCATTTGATTAAGAGTCAACTGCTCTACCAACTGAGCTAATGGCGCATATGAACTTGACAATGACTATTATAAAACAATGGTATTCTTTTGTCAATAATAACTTAATAAAGAATATTTTATAAAAAATAGGGAATTTCTGTATAAAATTTGGTAATTGAGAAATACTAAGAAAAAATAGGAAAGGAAAAGATAAATGGGAACATTAAATCAAATGGAATTACAGAATTTACGTCACTTTATAGGAGCACAAGAAAATTCATATGCTAAATTGACTCATTATGCTGATACTGCAGTAGACCCTCAAATAAAACAAATATTAAATAAAGCTGCGCAAGATTCTTTAAATTCAAAACAAAAATTAATATCATTTTTAGGGTAGGAGGAAAAATGGAAGAAAAAGCTATTGTAAATGATGTGCTTGAATCAACAAAAGCATGTTTAAAAGATTTTGAAGGAGCTATATTAGAAACTGCTAATATGGAATTAAGACAAACATTTCAAAATTTAAGAAATTCGTCAGAAAGCTTTCAATATGAGCTTTTTAAATTAGCAGAAGCCAAAGGGTATTATGCACCAGCTGCAAATGCAACTCAAGAAGAAATTATATCAGTAAAAAAAGAAGTTACAAATTCTTAGAATATTTTTTTAAAAGTTGAAATAAAATTTCCCTTTTATTTCAACTTTTTTCTTTTATTTTTTTTATACTTCCAAAAATTTGTATTGACATTATTCCGTAAATATTATAAGCTTAATGTGATAATAAATGGATAATATTAGTTTGCAAAGGGGTGATGGCAATAACTAGTATTTTTAAAAATATTGTAATTTACTTGAGAACTTGGATTAAGCTAATCTTAGTGCTTTTAGTAGGGTTTGCAATCATAGGATTTATAGTTTTTGCCGTATACAAACCGATGTATAGCGTATCTTTAAATGGAGAATTTATCGGATATACGGAAGACAAAGGTAAATTACAAAAAAAGATTAGTAATTATAGAAAAAGTGGTGACTCAAAAACTATTGCATTTGTCGAGATTGACGTATTACCAGAATATGATTTGTGTTTGCTAAAAAAAGGTTTAGCAGCAAATGACGATGAAATATTTACGGCAGTAATAAGTTCAGGGGTTCCTTATTATAAATATTATGCTATTTTAGAAGATGGTCAAGAAAAATACTATGTAGAATCTTTTGAAGAAGCAGAAAATATAATTAACGACTTGAAAGCTAAAAATAGTCAAAATAAGGATACAATCGGATTTGCATTAAAGTATGATACAGAATTAAAACAATTTACAGATAAAGAAACTACTGTTGCATCTTTATATAAAGAAATGCCAGTAATTAAGAAGAAAAAATATGTTACAAGTAAAAATGTATCTTATGAAAATACAGCTTTAGGAATAGCTTTAGTAGAACCAGTTAAAGGTACAATAACATCAAGATTTGGTAGAAGATCTGGTGGTACTCATACAGGACTAGATATAGCTAATTCAACAGGTACACAAATAAAGGCAGCTGCTGCTGGAACGGTAATATATTCAGGATACAAAGGATCATATGGAAAGTTAATAATAGTTGCTCATTCAGATTCAATTCAAACATATTATGCTCACTGTAGTAGATTATATGCTAGTGTGGGACAAAATGTTAGTCAAGGAGAAGTAATAGCAGCGGTTGGTTCAACAGGAAATTCAACTGGACCACACTTACATTTAGAAATAAGAGTAAACGGAGTTGCTAAAAATCCTCAAAATTACTTATATGGAAGATAAAAAGAATTACTTCATTGAAGTAATTCTTTTTTTGTGCATCAAAGGTGTTTAAATTCAAAATAAAAGGTTTTAAATAAAGATATTGATAAATTACCTTATGATAAAAATTATCCCAAAATTGATATAGCGTTTTTTTCAAGTAATAAAGAACTGAATTCTTTTAATCGTATTTTTACGTTTTCAGAAAAATTAATATCATTTTTAATATCAGAGCAAATTAATTCTAATTTCTCTAAATAATTATTGTTTAAAATGTCACTAGAATTGATTTTTATTTCTAAGAAGTATATATGGTTATATTGGTATAAATTGCTATCTAAATTGAAGGGGATAAGAGAATTTTTCAAAATTTTGCAAAAATCGAAAAGTTCTTCAATGCTAGGAAAAATATATATTAGAGATTTTTTATCTTTTGATAATTTGTTATCCAAAAAGAAAAATCTATTGTTTTTTGAAAGCTTATCATCTTTAAGAACTGAGAAGAAGTTATTGTTAAGATTTAAGTGGGAGTCCCTTTTTAAATTAGATTTTTGTTCTTTTGTAATAAAAATTACAAAACTTTTATTTTCAAAAGAAAATGCTTCGTAAGAAATTGATGCATTATAAGAATTAAAATCTAAGTCCTCATTTGCTATTTCAAGAATGGCAAGAAAAAATCGTTGAGCTTCGATGGAATTAGAAAGAAACGAATGCAAAGAAATGTTATTTTCTTCTAATTCTGTAATATCAAACATTATTTTAAGTTTTGTTTCTGCAAGTTTCTCGATTTTCATAAAATCCCTCCAATAATTAAATTATACAAGGTATAATTTAAATGTAAATGTCAATAAATGTATTAAAATTTTCACACTTAATTATATTTAAAAAAAGTATATAAATTACTTGAAAAAAACGACATATCAAGATATAATATACCAATGAAAAGTACAAATTTCCGTAAGAAAAAATGGGGGTAAAATATGGCAACAAAAGAAAAGAATTTTTGGGTATTATTAATATTTTTACTATCAGGTTTAGTAATAGGTGGACTACTAGGGGAACTTGCAAATAGAGTAAGTTGGCTATGGTGGTTAGCATATGGAGATAGTTTTGGTCTTTCAACACCGGTTACATTAGACCTTAGTGTACTAGCGATAACATTTAGCTGTATGATAAGAATAAATGTGGCTAGTATAATAGGAATGTTACTTGCTATTGTTTGGTACAGAAAAATATAACATATAGTAAGGTAATGTTTTTTGTTTTTTATGAGATTTTAAAGAAGGGAAGATATTAATGAGCAGAAATAAACAGACAGAAATTTTAGGTGGTATTTTAACAGTAATTGTTTTAATATTATTAGTTTTTCTTTCAAATGTAGAAGTTAATAAACTTTCATATATAGAATCAGCGGTAAGTTCTATTGTAAATCCTATTCAAAGGGTTTTTGTAGACTTAAGAAATAAACTTCAAGGAAATTCAGCATATTTTTCAAATATGGAAACTATAATGCAAGAAAATGAAGAACTTAAAAAGAAAAATAGTGAGTTGGAGACTAAATTAAGAGAATTAGAAATGATAAAAGCAGAAAATACAACACTTCAAGAATATATGAATTTAACAGAAAAATATGCTTCTTATCAAACAATCCCAGCTTATGTAATAAATAAAGATGTAAGCAATTATAGTAGTACTTTGGTTTTAAATGTTGGAATAAAAGATGGAATAAAAGAAAATATGACAGTAATTGCAGATAAAGGTTTAGTCGGACATGTTATATCTGTTTCGGAATCAACTTGTAAAGTTCAAGTTATTATAGATTCAGCAAGTACTGTAAGTAGTTCAATAAGTACAACTCAAGAAAGTATTATTTGTAAAGGAACACTTGATAATGGACAAAAACAAATCTTGAGAGCGTCATATATTCCTACAGGAGCAGAATTAATTCAAGGAGATAGCGTTTATACATCAGGTGTTGGTGGAATATATCCAAAAGGAATAATAATCGGAACAATAAGAGATATAGTAACAACAAGCAATATAACAGATAGATATGCGATAGTTGAACCAGCAGTTGATTTTTCAAAAGTAGATACAGTATTAATAATTAATGAATAGAAAGGAATTTTAAATGAGAAAAACTTTAACAGTAATTTGTTTAATATTAATTTTCTTTTTAATATATTTCCTTCAAGTAAACATTTTTAGTACTTTTACAATAGCGGGCATTAAACCAAATTTGTTTGTAATATACGTTTTATTTATAGGGTTATTTGCTAACCAATTTATTGGTATATCATTTGGTGTTGTAATTGGACTTATATTAGATTTTTTATATGGAAAAACTATAGGAATTTCAGCAGTAATGTTTTGTATCATTGGATATTTAGGTTCGTATTTTGATAAAAACTTTTCAAAAGAAAATAAGCTTACAATAATTTTTATGGTAGCTGGAGCTACATTTATATACGAATTAGGAACATACTTTTTGAATTCGGTAATATTAAAATTTGATAGAGAATTTTTATATTTTACTAAAATAGTTTTAATAGAAATGTTATACAATGTTTTATTATCGATAATTTTATATCCGTTAATTCAAAAAGCTGGATATGTAATTGATAGAAACTTTAAGAAAAATAATATACTTACAAGATATTTTTAAAACTTATTTATTAAAATAATTAATAAAGAGGTGAGATGACTGAAGCAAAAAAGTGAATTAGAGAAATCTAATTTTAGATATAATGTTTTAACTGCAATAGTTTATTTAATAGGAATAGTAATTTTAATAAGATTGTTTGATCTTCAGATTGTAAATGGTGCAGAGTATAGAGAGGATTCGAATACTAAACTTACAAGAGAAGCAACAATAGAGGCTGCTAGAGGAAGTATTCTAGATAGAAGTGGGAACATTTTAGTAAGTACAGAGATGAAATTTTCTTTAGAGATGTATAAATCTAAAACAGATGATCTACAGCTTAATGACTCAATTTTATTAATGACTACAATATTAGAAAATAATGGTAATTCATATATAGATACATTTCCAATTAGTATAGATCCTTTTGAATATCATTTTGATTCGGAAGAAGAACTATCTGCTTGGAAGGATAAATATAAAATTCCACAAACAGCTTCGGCAGAAGAAGCATTCTATCTATTTAGAGATAAATATAATATAAATAGTGAAAATCCAAAAGAAATTAGACAAATTTTAGCAATTAGATATGCAATATCTACAATTGGTTATTCAACAACAAGATCTATTGCTATTTCAGAAGAAATTTCAAGAGAAGCAGCAGTGCAACTTCAAGAAAATTCTCAAAATTTGACTGGTGTTAATATAGTTGTTGAACCAGTTAGAATATATCATCAAGGAGAACTTGCTTCTCATATAATTGGATATGCAAGTAGAATTAGTAAAGAGAATATAGATGAATTTGCAGCTCAAGGCGATACACATGAGTATGATGTTGACGATAAAGTAGGTCAAACAGGAATCGAAAAAGTCTTCGAAAATTACTTAAGAGGAGAAGATGGAATAAAGCAAATAGATATGTCTGTTGATGGGACTGTAACTGGTGAATATACTGCTCAAGAAGCAATTGGTGGCGCTGATGTGGTTTTAACAATAGATGCAAATCTTCAAAGAGTTGCAGAAGAATCACTTGAAAGAAATATAATGAAAATTAGAGAAGGTGGATTTGGAGAAGCTTATGAAGCTAAAACAGGAGCGGTTGTTGTAACAAACGTAAATAGTGGTGAAATATTAGCTATGGCAAGTTATCCGGATTATGAAATAGGACTTTTCTATGATGGAATTTCAAGTAGTAAATACAATGAATATAGAGATGCTGGAGCGTTTTATAATAGATCGGCACAAGGAACTTATCCGCCGGGATCTATTTATAAAATGATTACAGCAATTGCTGGTCTTGAAACTGGAAAAGTATCAGTAAACGAAATGATAAATGATAATGGACCATTCTATGTAACAGATGATCCAAATTATACAAAACATCCAAAATGTTGGTATTTTAATTCATATGGAAGAGGACATGGAAGATTAAATGTAGTAGGAGCTTTGATGAAATCTTGTAACTATTATTTTTATGAAGTTTCAAATAGAATTGGAGTAGAAACATTAGGAGAGTTTGCTAAATACTTTGGATTTGGTAAGAAAACAGGAATAGAAATAAGTGAATCTGTTGGTGTAGTACCGGAAAGAAATTTAATTGAACGTCATTGGTCAAAAGCAGATACTGCTTCAGCATCAATTGGACAAGGTTTTGATACAGCAACTCCAGTGCAAATGGCAAAATATATTTCAATGGTTGCAAATGGTGGGCATCCAATAGATATGTCTTTGGTAAAAAGTGTAATAAAATCAAATGGTACACAAGTTTCTGAAGATGAATTAATTGCTTATGAAGAAAAGAAATTAGGTAGAAAGATAGATAAAACTGAAGATAAAAATATAAGTGAACAAACAATAAATGCAGTACATGAAGGAATGAGATCAGTTGCTGAAGAAGAAGGTGGAACTGCATATACTGTGTTTAAAGACTTTGCTATAGAACTTGGTGGAAAGACTGGTTCTGCAGAGATGACAAGTAGTAAAGATTCAAAAGATGTAATTGCATGGTTTGCAGGTTTTGCACCTTATGATAATCCTGAAATTGCAATTGTTGTTATGGTTGAAAAAGGTGGACATGGTTATTATACAGCAGAAGTTGTTAGAGACATTATGACAGAATATTTTGGAATGAATGTACAAGAGACAAATGAAGATATGTCAGCTTCAATAGAAATAGAATCTTTTAGATAGAAAGAGGTAAAAAAGGATGTTAAATAATATTAAAATCAGCCAAACTACAAATGAAATAATATTAAATGTAAATGTAATAGCAGACATTAACGAGATTATGGAAGAATTACAATCAAAGCTTCCAAAATTAAGAGATTTCTATCAAACTTCAACAATTCCGATGAGAGTTACAGGAAGATTGTTTACAGAGTCTGAAATTAAGAAAGTGAAAGCTGCTATTAATGCGGAAATACCTGTAGAAATAAAATTTGATGATATTTCAGATTTGCTAGGGCTACACGCAATTAAGAGAACTTTTGAAGTAGAAACAGACATATCAGAAACAAAATTTATACAAAATTCATTAAGATCTGGACATAGAGAAGAATATCCAGGAAGTATAGTTGTTTGTGGTGATGTTAACTTTGGAGCAGAAGTGGTTGCTGGAGGGAATATAATGATTTTAGGAACTCTAAGAGGTGTTGCGCATGCTGGAGCAAATGGTAATACAATGGCTATGATTTCTGCTAATAACATTGATGTCACTCAAATAAGAATTGCAAACTTAGTTAGAGAAGTAGGGGAAAAGGTTGATAAATGTCCGATTTGTAAAATAGAAAAAAATGAAATAATAATTATATAAAATTAAATTATTAAAAGTACCAAGGTTATGATTAGAATAAAATCATAACCTTGTTTGTTTTTTTCTATGAAATTTATGCCTAAATCAAAACCTTCCATAACACTTAAAAGATTTGCTATTTTGATATATTGCTCTAGTTTGCTTTGTTTGTCTTTTTCTAGATATGGCATTAAAGATAATAGTAATTTATTTCTAGGGCAGTCTTGATTTTGGTTCATTTTTGACATTATATTTTTAATTTTTAGAATAGTTTCAATATCTAATGAAAAGTCTTGGCTTTCAGCAGGAGGAATGGGATTTCCTCCTGTTATATTGTTTAAATCAATGTTTTTCTCTTTTAAAATATCTGAAAATTTATTTAAAACTTCTGAAAAATCGTTTTCCATATTATTTGTCGCCTTTATCTAAATTTTTATTTAATCCTGAATTTTCTAATATTGTTTGAGCTTTGTAGATGTTTTTTTCAAGTTCTTCTTTATCCATTTTAGAGATTGCAGCAAGTAATTTATTTATATCCATGTTATTCACTTTCAAATACCTCCTGTTACTTAGAATAATATATTTATATGCATCTTGATTTAAAAGTTTCATAAATATTACAACATATAATAAATTTCTTACGGATTATGAATTTTAAAAAAATAAGAAAAATAATTAATCAAAACGGTAAACTAAAATAACATTATTTTTGTTTTTTTATACATTTCGACAAAAAAACACACGAAAGTCACAGATAAGTTCGAAAACACTAATGAAAAACTTTGAAAAAAAGCCAAAAATGGCTAAAAAATGCTTGAAATTGCTTGAAAAAGTTAACATAACAGTGTATAATAGTTATTGTATAGCGTTTTGACATAAAAAGCTTAAAAACTTATGAAAGATTAGGTATGTAACACAAATTTTATATTTAAAATGGGTGATGTTCTTTGAAAGGAACTTCCGTAAAGGGTTATAGGCGGAAAAAGTCGTAGAAACCTTGAAGCGAGTAGGGTTATCTATTGACTACTTTAAAAAAAAGAGTAAAATTATACTTATAATAAAATAGTAAATTAAGATACTATGTCAAAAAATTTGTTATTATGGGAGGAATTAAGATTATGCTTAAAAACAAAATTCTAGAAAAATTGTTAGCAATAATCCTAATATTTACACTAACCTTTGCAAATTTTGCATTTGTTACTGAAGCTTATGCTTCAAGCTTTGCAGAAAGCATACTAGGCTTAACATCCGACACTGGCCATAAAAATATCGGATTTACAGCTTATTTTGGAACCGAAGAAAATGATGAAGCTTCGGTTATTTGTGATGTAAATAAAGAGGACTTGACTATTGGCATGAGCTTAAGCGTTCAAGATAGTGGTTACTTGAAGGACGCAAAAATAGCAATTGTAGAAACAGAAGAAGGAAATGGATTAAACTTCAAAATCAAATCACAAGAAGAATTAGGAGAATATGTTCAAGCGATTGAAGATAACGTAGTAATACTACAACAAATCAATAGTTCTTCAGAAGATGTAAAAATTCAAGTACCAATTGAGTACAAAAATGAATCATATGTGAATGAAAGTAAACTATCAAAAGAAGCTTTGATAGCTTTTTCAGGTATATATGTTGATAATGAAGGTGAAGAGAAAGAAGTTTCAAAGAAAATTTATTTAACTGTTAACTGGGAAGACTCAAGAAAAGTTAAAGTTGAAACAACAGCTGAGAAATATATTGACTTTGGATCAGGTATTATTTTACAAACTCTTGTAAAAGTTGATAGTACAACTGATGGAAACACATTACCAGCAAAAGAATCTGAAGTTATAATAACTGCACCAACAATTGGAGATAAAGCGCCAAACAGTGTTTATGTTGTTGCAAATAGCACAACAGGAACAAATGGTAAAAATGTTGGAGAAGTTATATTCTCAGAAGAAAATTGGAATTATAATCCAGAAGAAAACAAATTAACAATCAAAGTAAATAACGAGAAACAACTAGTTGAAGTTAATGAGTTTGCAGATGAATATTTACAAGAAGCTGATCAAGAAGTTGTTAAAGAAGAAAGATATTTCAGTGGTACAGGTATAGATGAATACTTAGTAACATACACATATATGGATTCTGAAATAACAGAAGAAGCGGTAACAGTAAGTTCAAACATTGAAGCAAAATTAACAACACTTAGTGGAAATTATAGAAATGAAAATATCAATATAGTAACAAATGATGATGAAAATAAAAATCATGAATATCTTCTAGAAGGCAAAATAGGAGACTTAGTATCTTTAAATATAGAAAATGAAACAGAAGAAGTTTCAAAAGCTTATACATATGTTAATTACAATAACAGCAATAAGCATGAAATTGAATTAATAACAGAAACAATGGTTAACATCTCATATACAGAGATTATTGAATCATTGACTGTAGAAGATGTAGAAAATACATACAAAGATAAATCAGGAAATGCTATAGCAAATGATGACTTATATTATAAACAAATTTCTATAGCAAAAGAAAACTTTGTAGAAATCCTTGGAGAACAAGGAGAAATCAAAGTGATGGATATATCAGGAACTGTAATAGGAGTTATCAATAACGAATCAGAAGTAAATGATGAGGGAAGAATTACAGTTGGATTTGAAAATAAATATCCAAGATTAAATTTTGAAATGACAAAACCTGTTAAAGAAGGAAACATAGTAATAAAATCAGTAAAAGCTATGTCAAATTCTTCAGTAGAAAAATCAACATTTGCAAATCTTGAAAGTATAAACACAAAATCAGTATTAAAAGCGAAATACAATTACGTTCAAGATAAAGTAGAAGTTGGAACTTTAAATGTAGCAACAAGATTAATTGACACAACAACTAAAGCAGTACTTGCTATGGATAGAGAAAGCTTATCAACATTAGAAATGAATGAAAATGTTGAAATAAGAATTGAATTAAATAACGCATCTGCAAAATCAGACGTATATGGACATTCAGTATTTGAAATTGATTTACCAGAATCAATTGAAAGTTTAGAAATAACAAACTCAAGCTTATTATATGCAGAAGGGTTAAGCATTACTTCTGTAGAAGCAATAGATAGAAAATTAGTAATAACAATTGACGGAGTACAAGAAGGAATAAATTCTGGTGTATTAACAAATGGTACAAATATAGTTCTTAATGCAAACATTAAAGTTAACTTATATACACCAGCTAAATCAGAAAAAATGACATTAAGATATACAAACCAAGAAGCTACAAATTATGAAGCAGATGGAATAAATGAATTAGAAGTTAATTACTCTGCTCCAACAGGATTAGTTGTAGTAAATAGTATATCAAATTATGATAATAATGGTTCAGTACTAGCTTCTGTAAGACAAGGTGAAAAAGTAGATTTAATAGATATATATGCAGAAGCAAAAGTGGCTACAATGGAAATCATTGTAATGAACAACAATGGAAATACAGTTTCAGACTTGGCAATTTTAGGTAGAATTCCATTTAAAGGAAATAAAGATATTGCAACTGGAGATGAACTAGGAACAACAAGTGACACAAAATTAATTGGGGCTTTGGTTTCAGATGAAAGAATAAAAGAACAATTTACTATTTATTATTCTGAAAATGGAGAAGCAACTAAAGATTTAACAGATAGCGCAAATGGTTGGACTCCAACTCCAGAAAGTTTTGATAAAATAAAATCATACTTAATAGTACCAATAGAAGAAAATTATGAAATGCAAGATACAGAAATTTTAAGATTTACATATCAATATGAAATTCCTGCAAACTTAACTCATAATGAAAAATTCTATGGAACATTTTCTGCGTACTATACTAATAATTCAGAAGTTGCTGTAACAGAAGAACAAGCAATACCAGATAAAGTTGGATTAACAACAGGTGAAGGACCAGAATTAAGTTTAGTAATGTCTGTAGATAAAAATTCACTTAGAGAAGGTGAAGAATTAGAAGTAAGTATAATAGCAGCAAACGTTGGAAATTGTAAAGCACAAGATGTAAAAGTAAAATTTGAAATACCAAATTCTACTAAATATATAGAAACTAAAGTTGATGGTGCAGAAGCTGTATTAGATGGAAATACTTTAGTAATAACAGCTGCAGAACTAGATAGTGAAAAAGAATTAGATATTAAAGTAAAATTAGAAGTTTTAAAACTTGCTTCTAATAATAAGGTAAAAGGAAAAGCAACATTAGAAGCCAAAGATTTATCAGCAGTGTTAACAGCTGAAACAGAAGAAATTGGAGTTGCAGCGGCTGAGATCGAAGTAACTCATAATAATAATTTAGACATTGAAACAGAACCTGATGTTTATGAGGTTGGTAAAAAAGTAGAATATAGAATATTCGTTATAAGCCACAAAAAAGGTGGATTGAAAAATGTAGTTGTAACAGAAGAACTTCCAAAAGAATTGAACTTTAAATCAGCTTCAATTATGGGATTTGCAGAAGATGGAAGAACAGCGATAGAAGTTGGTAAAGGAAGTTTTGATGAACAAACAAGAGTTGTAACATGGAATGTTCCTGAAGTTACATCAAGTGCTATGCTTATGTTAGAAGTTGAGACTGCAAATTTAGAAGAAAATTCAACTTTTGCAAGTGCAACAACAATAGTAAAAGCAAAAGCAGATGGAACAGCAACATATGAATCTAATAAGATAACTACAAGAATTGGTAAACCAGTATTAAAAGTAACTCAAACAACAGAAAATACAGATACATATATAAAAGAAGGAGAAAAAATTAAATACATATTTACTATTAAAAATGAAGGTAAAACTGTTGCAAGACATGTTAACTTAACAGAAATAATACCAGATGGTATAGTTGTTGAAAAAGTAAATTATGTAGTAAATGGAATACCAGTTACAAAAAGAGTTACATCTAATAAAGAAGTTGTTATATCAGCAAGTATAGGTGCTGGTTCAGAATTAGTTGCCACAGTAAGCGCTGTTGCAGCAGGATTACATGGTGTTCAAGAAAAAACAATAACAAATTATGGTACAGTACATGCTGACAATGTTGAAGAAATTCAATCTAATAGTGTTACTCATATAGTTGAACAATCAGATAAGAATGCAGCAATTTATGATGAGGCTGATGGTGGAATATCAACAACAATAAATTATGATGGAACAGTTTCAAATGTAAAAACAAATATATCTAAAACATATAGAATATCAGGAACAGCTTGGTTAGATGCAAATAAAAATGGTATGAAAGAAGATGGAGAGGAATTATTATCAGGAATTTCAGCGAAATTAGTTAATAGTGAATCTGGTCTTATAGTAAAATCAATCACAACAGACTCTAGAGGTGAATATACATTTTCTGGAGTTGAAAATGGAAATTATTTAGTAGTATTTGATTATGATACTGTTAAATATACAGTAACAGCTTATCGTAAGGATGGAGTTGACGATAGTGCAAATTCAGATGCTGTTACAACAAAACTTGAACAAGGTGGAAAATTAAGAAATGGTGCTATTACAGACGTTGTTACAGTAGCAAACGGAAGTGTTTCTGGAGTTAACATCGGTTTTGTATATGCGGATAGATTTGATTTGAAACTTGAAAAAACAATAACAAAATTAACAGTTCAATCTGTTAAAGGAACAAATACAGATAAATACGAAAATACAGATTTGGCAAAAACAGAAATTGCAGCTAAATACTTAGCTGGTTCAACAGTATATGTTGAATATGAAATGAAAGTAACTAACATGGGAGATGTTGCTGGTTATGCTAAGAGAATTATAGATTACTTACCGGAAGGAATGACATTTAATTCTTCACTTGAAGCTAACTCAAGTTGGTATACAGGTACTGATGGAAACATCTACTCAACAGGATTAGCTGATAGAGAATTAGCTCCAGGAGAAACAGCAACAGTTAAATTAGTATTAACAAAACAAATGACAGATGAAAATACAGGTATCGTAAACAACTTGGCTGAAATTTATGAAGATTACAACATTTATGGTATTTCTGATTCAAATTCAACACCTGCTAATAAAGCTCAAGGTGAAAATGATATTGATGGAGCCGACGTAGTAATCTCAATTAAAACAGGTGAGGTATTTATAAATATTTCTGTAATCATCACATCAATGTTGTTAGGAAGTATAGTAGTATTTATAGTTTATAATCATATTAGGATATCAAAGAAGAAAGGGGGTGTTTAATATGAATATGACTAAAAAGCTTTCAATAGTATTTTTAATAGTAATATCAATATTAAGCACAGCCTTTCTATATAAATCAAATGCTGTACAAGAATATAGTGGGGCGTTTGGAGATGAAAATAGAGGATTCGTTTATTATGAAAGAGAAAGCCATGTAAAAGGTGAGTATAATAATGAATATAACGGATTTGAATTTACAACTCTAAATGAAGATATGAGAGGTAGATTGATTATTGAATCAGTTCGTCAACACTCATATGATGGTGGAAACTATATACCACTTAGTGACTTGTATGATTTCTATGATGTTTTATGTTGTCAAAAGGGAACAAAATTACCTAGTGAAAATGAAACATATTTAGTTGGTAATAGTGGAGATAGATTGCCATTATCATATCCTCATTTAACTCAAAATGATGTTGGAATGTTAACACCAGAACAAGAAGGTAAATTTCCATCAAGTATATATAAAAGTTTAACTTTAGGTTTTTATGTTCCAGAAGAAGAAGTAATAGCTGGACCAAAAGAAGCTTATATATTAGCTGAAATGGTAAAAGAACTTGAAGGTGCAGTATTTTACTATGATTTTGTAACTGATGCAAATGGAAATAAAGTAAGATATGAAGGATCATTAGAGGCTGCAGAAAGATTTTATATAGGTGATGAAGAAATATATATAGTAGAAAAAGAATATGTTGTAACATTACCAGATGGTGAAAACGTAAGAGTTGAAGGTGTTAGTGATGGTAGAGGTGGAATTGTTTATAAATATAAAGAAGGACACTATAAAAATCATTATGAAAAATATGAAGGAAAACTAACTTGGTCTGATAGTAAATTGGGAAGTGGTGGAACATATCCTTCATTTGAATGTACAAATAGTAGTTCAAGTGTTAATACAGGAGTTGTAAGAGACGATAGTGTTGTTGCTCCAGGAACACCAATTTATGTAACAGGAAGTAATATAGTTGTTAAAGATGGTGATGTGTATTATAGAGCAACTATAGAAGGAAATAACAGTTACATTCAGCTTGCCTGGTGGACTACAGTTTATCCTGAATCTATTGGTAACCTTGTTGCTGATACAGCATTCTCTCAAGAAGCAGATGCTTTTGAGGCATATATATTAGCAGCTGCTGGTGGTGTGACTAGAGAAGAATTAAAATATAGAACAGAAATTGTAATTGATGAAAAAACTGGTGAGGAAAAAGAAATTGAAAATGCTTTTGACATCAAATATGAACCACAATGGATTACTGAAGAAGTTGGGGATTATGATTATGAAAATCCTGTAACAGTTTTTGAAGAAGATAAACAATCATTATTAGTAGGACCATTTGGATTAGACTATATTGAAGCAAGAGCTCAATTTGGTGGTAGACCAGAAGTAGAATTTGCAGGAATTACTGGAATGGAACTTTATACAGATGCTTCTGATGAGCCATTAGAACTTGATATTGACAAAAATGATGATAAAAAAGGTGATTGGGAACTTGTATATATAGAAGGAGGAAGAACAGAAGAGGAATCTAATGATGAAAAATATCCTTTAATATATCCAAAATCAAATGAACCATTCTATATAAGAATTTTTGATGCTGATAATGGTACTCAAATTAAAAATATTAAAGTACACTTTAGATTCATGAATGCAGCCGGAAGTTGGCAAAAATTAAATGGTAATTATTTTGAAGCAACATGGAGAACTGTTGATGAAGATGGAAATGAATACCATAGAGCATGGGATGTGTATAAACCAGAACCACAATATGATGAAGAAGGTAATTTTACTGGTTATGAATCAGTATATGATCATACAGAGCATAGATATTGGTTAAAATTGCATAATTTATTACAACAACCATCTCAAGCATTAGCACTTGGTATTAAAGGTGCTAAATGGTATAAAACTACAGAACTTGAAAGAAAAGTTGGAATCAACGAAGGTAAAGTAGTTGTTGAAAAAGAATTAGTTGATGCTGGTGGAAAACCAATTGAATCAATTGACGATGATGATAAATTTACTTTTGAAGTGACAGTGACTGGAGCAAAAAACTCTGATACAGAAATTTTAAAAGTAAAAGCAGGAGATTCAGTAGAATCTCAAGTATATTACTGGATGGATGGAGAAGAAGCTCCAACATATGAAGTAAAAGAAATTAAAATTCCAGATGGATATAAATTAGTTTCTATAGAAAATGCAACAGGAAAATTAAAACCATTTGGAAAAGAACCAGTTCCAGTAAAAGCAATAAATGAGGTAAAACCAAATAGTGGTTCAATTAATGTAATTAAAGTAATGGAACCAACTAATATGCCTGGAACTACATTAGTAGGTCAAACATTTGACTTTAATGTAAAAATTAGCGGAACATTTACATATAATGGAGAAGAAATTATAAACGGATCTAAAGATGTTCCAATAACTGTTACAGCAGGAACTGATGCAGGATCAGCAACACCAGTTACAGTAGGACCTGTTTATTGGTATGGTGATGAAGCACCAACATATGTAGTAACAGAAAATAAAAAAGAAGGAGCTCAATTAATTTCTATAAATCCTGACACAGGAAAATTTGTTGCAAATCAAGAAATACCTACAACAGTAACAGCAACAAATAAACAAGAAATTGAAAAAGCTTCAGTAAGAATTATAAAAACATTAAAAGGATCTAGTGAATTTACTAGAGAATATATTGAATCATTAGTATTCAAATTTGCTCTTAATGTTGATGGACATGAAAAAGAATCAATAGTATTAAATACTCCAACAAGACAAGATGAAAATGGAGATTGGGTATGGGAAGGAGTTTCTAGTGAATATACTTGGTTATATGGAAACAATCCAAACTATACAATTTCTGAGGTAGAAGTACCAAAAGGAACAACATTCAATAGTGGAGAAAGTACAGTTTCAGGAACATTAAGAAGTAACAAACAAGAAAATTATGAAGTTAAAAATAACATTATAAACAATGTAACAGATTCAAATTCTAAGAAAATCAAAATTACTAAAGTAGTAGAAGATGCTGATTTAGTAAATAAAGATTATAAATTCTTAGTAATTGTAAAAGGTGTTGCATTTAGATATACACATACAGACGGAACAACATATAATTGTAACTCAGATCAAATGATGCAAATATATGATGGTGGAGCTGTTGTATTAGATGCAAATGCTGATTATGATTATGAAAAATTTATAACAGTAAATGCTGCTTCAACAGATGGAGTAAATGGTACAGGAACTAAAGAAACAGGAACATTTACATGGTATGGAGATAAAGCTCCAAACTACATAGTAAAAGAAACTTTACTTGGTCAAGATATTGCTTCATCAGTAGAACCTTCAGAAGGTAGTTTAGCTGCTGGAGAAACAGATACAATTGAAGTAACAGCATGGAACAGAGAAATTGAAAGAACAAGAGGTGGATATATTCATATAATTAAAACATTAGAAGATGCAGAAAAATTCTCTATTGAATATATCAAATCTTTAGTGTTTAAATTTGACATAGAAGTTGAAGGATATAATAAAACAACAGTAGCGTTAGAACCAAAACTTGTTGATAATACATGGGTTTGGGAATACACTTCTGAAAGATATTCTTGGAAAGATGGTCAACCAGCTCCAAGTTATAAAATAACAGAGGTTGATTTACCAGAAGGAACAGAGTTCTTAAGTGCTACAGGTCCTGAAGGATCAACTGTATCAGGAACAACTGTAGAAGGTAAATTAAAAGAGAGTGTTTCTCAAGAAGTATTAATAACAACTGATAATAGCTTTATCAATAAAGTAAATGGACCTCATTCAGATGAATTAATAATCGAGAAAAAAGTAACACATGAGTCTTTAAATGGAAAAGAATTTAAGTTTGATGTAACTTTAAAAGGTACATTTGAATATAATGGAACACAATATACAAATACAGAATTTGTTGTAGAAGATATTGTTGTAAAAGGAGGAGAAAAATCATCTCCAATTAAAGTTACATGGTATGGAGAAGTAGCTCCAACTTATGCGGTGACAGAGGAAGATTCTGAAATAGCAAAACAAGTATCAATTCAAAATGGTGCTGGTTCATTTAGCTATGAAAAAGAAGGTTCACAAGTTGCTACATTTACTACAGTTACGAACGAACCAAAATTAGTTGGTGGTCAATTAATTATCACTAAAAATATTGATAATGGTTCTGTAGATAAAGCATTCTTATTTGAAGTAAAAATAGGAAATGAAAATTCTCCAAGTTTCACAGTTTCATTAAAAGCTGGAGAAATTTATAAATCTGATATGTATAAATGGTATATTTCAGAAGAAGCTCCAAAATATTGGGTAAGAGAAATTAATCCAAACGATGGTTCATCTTCTAACTTAGGATATGAATGGCAAACTGGACAATTAAGTTCAACAGGAGATGCTGTTGTATCAGTAGACTATATAAATACATATGTAGATCAAACAGGTAAATTTAAAGTTAGAAAAGTTGTATTAGATGAAAAACTAATAGATACATCAAAAGATGCAGAATTCAAAATCAAAGCAACAGTTACAGGTACATTCAATATAACAAAAGATGATGGTTCTGTAGTTGGTGTTAATAATGGTTCAAGAACATTTGATATTACTTTAAAAGGTGGAGAAACATTTACATCTCCAACAATTACTTGGTGGGGAAATGAAGCTCCAACAGTTACTGTAGAAGAATACAGTATACCATTTGGATGGAAAAATCTAGGTATATCAAACAATGGTACTTCATTAACAGAAAATGAAGAGGTAGAAATTGTTGTAACAAACAAATTACCAGTATATGTAGTTGTTGATTTAACAACTAAACTTGGTGGTACTGTTTGGGTAGATAGACCATTAGATGTAAATGATAAAAATACAGAAAATTCTACTCCTAACGGAATCTTAGATAGAGGTGAAAACAGTACAGATATTGCAAAAGAAGGCGTAGAAGTATATGTATATAAAGTTGTATTTGATGCTAATGGAAATCCAATAAATGATGTTGAGCCAGAACTTGCTAAAATATATAAAGACTTAAACAATACTGAACTTGCACAACCAATTATTACTGATAGCTTTGGTAGATGGGATGCTCCAAGAGTGAAAATTCCAACTGTAACTGAAGAACAAAAAGCTAATGGTTGGAGAGCATCATATGATATTAGATTCGTATATGACGGTCAAACATATGAACCAACAACATATTTAGCAACAGCTGGTGGAGATGCATCTAAATTCTTAAATGAAACTACAGCAGGAAAAGATAAATTTGCAAATGACTCTATGGCTTTAGATATAGATAGAGCAATTGTTAATAGTAGAGTAGAAACAATAAAAGGAAATAGTCCTATAGCTGGAAATGGTGAGACTGTGGGTACTGCTATTGCAAGTGATGGAACAGAATCAATCTTAAATTACAAATCAAAAGAAATATCTGGAGATGCTGTAAGAATAGATGGAGAAGTTTCAAAAATTAAATCTGAATTAATAACAACAGATGAAAATGGAATTGCATTAGATTTATTTAAAACAACTGCAACAACAGGAAGTACAGGATTAACATTCCCATTCTATAAAGATACACAAAGTTGGAATGGATTTGTTCTACTAAATGAAAATACTACATTAACAGAAATTGGAGTTGAGCAAGCATACTTATTTGAAGCTGTATATAACTACTGTTTAAATATTAACTTAGGATTAGTCGAAAGACCAGATGCAGACTTAGGTGCTGCAAAAGACTTATACTCAGCAAAAGTAACTGTAAAAGGTGAATCTGATGAAACAGAATACTATTCATATAGATTTAACAAATTATCAGATATCGATGCAGATTACTATACAAGACAATTACAAGAACAAGCAGTAACAGCTGAATATACATTAGGTCTATATAGTACAGATTACTACTATAGAGCAGAAATGTATAATGCAGCAAAAACTGATTTATTTGATAAATTAGTAGAAGCTAAAAAAGATATTACTACAGTTTTAGATGCAGATGAAATGGAAGTAGAATTAACATATAGAATAGTTCTATACAACGAATCTGGAACTTATACAGAAGTGGTAAAATCTTTAGTAGATTATTATGATGCATCATTTGACATCAATGATGTAAATGAAATTGTAATAACAGATAAAGCAAAAGATGGAAATGTTATCTCATGTGTAAAAAAAGACGGAGATAAAGGAATTGTATCTATAAGAAAATACAAAGAAAATCCATCAGATTCAGAATATAAACAAGATAAACAAACATTTAATGCACTTGTTATTGATGACTTAAATATTGAACTTGCAAGTGGTGAATTTAAAGAATTGTTTATGACTGTAAAAGTTGATAAAGCTACAATAAAAGGTGTTCATGACACAATTATTGCTAGTAGAAAATCAAATATTGCAGAAATCGGAAGTTACACAACGAAATATGCTGATGGAACTTTAGCTGGTAAGATAGATAAAGATTCAGCACCAGACAATGCTAATATAAGAGATTATAATTACAATGGATGGTATGAAGACGATACAGATTCAGCTCCAGTATTATACTTAACTGTTGCAGAACAATTAAGAACTGTTACTGGTCAAGTATGGGAAGATAAAGCTGAAGCTGATACAACAGTTGGAAACGGAATTATAGATTCAGATGAGGCTATAATTAATGGTTTAACAACACAACTTGTTGAAAAAATCACAGTTAAAGAAACATTAGAAGATGGAACAAGTGTAGAAAGAGATTATGACTTTATTTGGCCAACAAATAAAGGTTTAAACAGCTTAGGTGGAAAATCAATTAAAGATGTAACTGGATTTGACAGTACAATTGAATCAGCTCCATTTACAGATGAAACTACTGGAGATGTAACTCAAGGTGCTTACAAATTTGAAGGAATTCCAAGTGGTAAGTATGTAGTAAGATTCTTATATGGAAATGATAAAACAGAATTAGATGATAAATTAGATATAACAGCTGATCCAGTAGCTGTAGATGCTTCAGGAAATAGTTTCTCTGGAACAGAAAACATATTAACTGCTAACTATGATAATGACTTAGAAGGTGAAACAGCAGCAGTTTATAATGGTCAAGATTACAAAGCAACTGTTTACCAAAAAGGATTTGCTACAGTAGATGGAAATGGATATATCAATAATAGATATCATAACTTAGAAGATCAAGCGTTAGCTGATGCAAGAGTATCAGATGCTAGAGATAGCGAAGCTAGAAGATTAGAAATTACTGCTAAGTCTGAAACAATTACTAATACAAATGGTAATATCTTAGCTACAGCAAATGACAAAGCAGCAGATCATTCAAAACTATATAAAGAATATTATATGTTTGCTGATACAGCTATATTAGACTTAGATCTAGACAATCCAGCAGAAGGCGTAATCACTGTAAATAATATTGATTGTGGTTTAATTGAAAGACCAGAAACAGGAATAATATTAGACAAACAAATAAGCTCAATCAAATTAATTACAAATGACCAAAGAGTAATCTTTAATGCTGATTATGACATTTCTTATGAAGTAACAAATAGAAAAGATGGAACAATAATTTCTGAAGTAGAAGATGGAAAATATTTAGTAGCAAATGTAACATTAAAAGAATCTTCAATCGGAACAGACGTAATGCAAGCATTAAATAAATTTGAAAATAAATTACCTGGAGAGGATAATCAAGGAATTCAAAACTTCAGATTTATAAATGTTGATGATACAATATTACATGGTGCTACAGTAGAACTTAACTATCAAATGACTGCATTAAACATGAGTGAAGTTGATTATACAAGTGATTTCGTAAATAAAATTTTCGAAGAAGAAATTGCAGCTGACTCAAATGAAAGATTAGAATTAGTTAAATTAGCTAAAGAAGCTAAAGAAAATATTTCTAGATCTGATGTAGCATTAGAAGTTGGTAAATATTTAGGAACATCATATTACACTGGAAATATTGGAAACGATAAAGTAGTTACAACAAGAGTTCGTCAAGTTGTTGATTATGTTGATAATGATGCAGTATTTGCAGCTCAATATAATAATACAAAAGATCATATGTGGAGACCAACTAATATAACAGAACTTTCAGGAAATGGATATGATTTTGATAGAATATTAGATAGAGCCGTATTACCAGCATATAGTATAATGGATAAACACGGAAGAGAATACATAGCTGATGGAAAAACAAACATTATATTAAGTGTTGATACTGTGGGAACATTAGAAACAACAAGTGATAACTCAGGATTTGAAAATACATTAGAACCATATGCGTACTACTTAGCTAATAAAGATGTAGATGCAGAAGCTGCATTTAAATCACAAATTGCTTTAATGGTATCAAAAACAGTATCTGCCCAAGATAAAGACTTAACATATGATAACTTAGCAGAAATTGTTAAAGTACAAAATACTGCAGGTAGAAGAGATGTGTTATCAATACCAGGTAATGCAAATCCAAAACTTGGTGAGTTTACAGCATCAATTCAAGAAAGAGATGCTAGTGCTACAGAACTTGTAACATTTACTCCACCAACAGGTATTAAAGCAGAAACACCTATGACTACTCAAGTATTAATCGTTACACTAGTTGCTCTAGTAATAGTTGCAGTTGGTATCGTAATTATTAAGAAAAAAGTATTATAGAATAAATAAAAAGGAGTCCTAGAAATAGGACTTCTTTTTTGACATTAAATTGATTTATAGACGTACTTTTAGCAACAATTTGAGAGAAATACTTGTCTTTTTAGAATAAATGTAATAAAATGAGAAAAAATTATCACAATGTGTAAAAAACTTTTTATATTAATTACATTAATCTGACAAAAAAATTAAATCAGTTATGATTAAATAAAAATATAAAAAGTGAGAGGTGGTTAAGGATGTTTCAAAATGTTGCAGATATGGGCAATCATAGCGAAGAATTAGAAAAAGATTCTAGCAATGTTATGTATAGATTAAAAGAGATTTTCAAATATCAAAATATAATTATATATGTGTTGACTTTTTTGATGTCAACATTGTCTGTTAAAGGTGAATTTGCGCCTTTTGGGCTTGCAATGATGGCTGCTTGCGTAGGAGAAGCTGTGCCAATAATAGGAGTTTTTATAGTAGCTATTATAGGTACTTTTTTGGGAAATGGAGTAGCAGCACTTGGTGATTTCATCTTTATTTCAATAGTATATTTTATTCTTGTATTATTATTTAAAGCCAAAGTTGCAGTAGAAGAAAGAAATGAGTTAATAAAGACAGGTGGAAAATTATTTGGCGCTTCATTAATTGTTTCAATTATAAAAGGTATGTTTACAGTGCTTACAACATATGACGTATTTATAGGGATTATAATTGGATCTTTAACATATGTTTTTTATAAAATTTTTGTAAATGGTCTTGCGTTTATTAAAGATTTAAATGTTAAACAAGCTTTTACAATTGAAGAATTAATAGCAGGAGTATTAATTGTTTCACTTGCAAGTGTGGCTTTAAATTCAATAAATGTATTTTCATTAAATTTAAGTAATATAATAATAATGTTAATGATTATGATCTTGGGGTGGAAACATGGAATGCTTGTTGGTGCAGTAACAGGGGTTTCTGTCGGACTAGGAATTAGTTTTGTGGATTCAACTAGTTTTGTGCAAATATCTATGTTTGCTATATCTGGAATTTTATCAGGAGCATTAAATAGATTTGGAAAAATAGGGGTTATTTTAGGCTTTATTTTAGGTAATGCAATTCTTACTTATTGGGTGAGAGGAGCAACAACAATGGTTATTTATTTTAGAGAAATTTTTGTTGCTTCAATTGGACTTTTATTAGTTCCAAGCAAAATTAAACTTGATTTAGAAGATTTATTAGGAAAAGATAAATTATTAGATAATAGTGGAGATAGAAGACTAGAAGGAGAGACTGAATTATCTCAAAAGTTAAAAACAATCGCTGAAATGTTTAATGATGCCAATGAAAGCTCTAAAGAGTCTGTAATTGTTGTTAAAGAAAATATCACACAAGATTTTTTAGATAATTTAGAAGATTTAAAACAAAATATCTTTTATGAAGAAATCGCAAATGAGGAAAATGGCATTGCAAGAGATATATGTTCAAGTTTGATAGAAAATGATATATTACTTGACAGAGATTTAATTTCGATTTTAGAAAATCATAATAATTATGTAGTAATGAAAGATTCATCTATAAGAAATGATCTTCAAGAAATAGTAAAAATTGCTAATAGAACATTAAAAACATTTCAAATAAATCTTGCTAAAGAGCAAGAAAGAAGAAATACTCTTAAAACATTTAATGAAAGTATAAGAGCGGTAACACAAGTTATTGACAAATGTGCTGAAGAGATAAAAGAAAAGACAAGTCCATTTTATAAAAAAGAACAAGAAATACTTATGCTATTAAAAAGTAAAAGTATTAATGTTGAAGCTTGTAATATAAAATTATTGAAAAATGGAAAATACATTATAGAATTAAAATTAGATGAAAAAGATTTAAGATTAAGAGATAAGGCTATAATGGTAAATATAGGAGATGTAATTTCTAAATCAATAGGAACAAGAGTAACGCTTCAAAGAGAAAGAAATAATGAAGAAGAAAATGAATATTATCAAGTCTATTCAAGTGAAGATAAATTTGTTCTTCAAGTTGGAAGTTCAAAAATAACTAAAGAAAATAGTAATGTTTCTGGTGATTGTAGCTTACAAATTAAATTAGCAGATGGAAAATATTTACTTGCTATTGCAGATGGAATGGGAACTGGAGAAAAAGCAAGAGAATGCAGTAAAATAACATTAAGGTTAATGAAACAAATGCTTTCAGCTGGATTTAATAAAGAAGAATCAATAGAGATGATAAATTCAAGAATTAGCCTTTTAGGAACAACAGAAAGATATTCAACATTAGATGCATCTATATTAGATTTATATACAGGAAAACTTGAAATATTAAAAAATGGAGCATGTTTTACTTATATAAAAAATAAGAAAAACATTAGAAAAATAGAATCAACAAATCTTCCAATTGGAATAGTAGATAAAATAGAAGTAAAATCTGAAACAGTAGATATCAATGATGGAGATATTATTGTTATGTGTACAGATGGAATTGTAGATTCAAAAGAAGATGATTCAGAATGGATTGAAGATTTCTTAAAAAATGTATCAACAAACAATGTACAAAAAATAGCAGATTTACTTTTAGCAGAAGCTATAGATAATGGTTATGGAGTTGTAAGAGATGATATGACTGTTATTGTTAGTAAAATAGTAAAAAGAAAATAAAAAATTAAGGCCGTTATCGAAGATAGCGGTCTTTTTGAATAAAAAAGAAGAGATTATAAAATCTCTTCAATTAATAATTTACATATTTTTTTAACAGCATTAGGTTTTGCTAATGTTTTTGCTTTTTCTTTCATATTTTCAAGTTTTTCTTTATTTTTTGAAAGACCTTTTAAAGTTCTTGCGATACTATCACCTTTTTTTAGCCAAATAGCAGCTCCATTTTTTTCTAAGAATTCTGCATTTTCTTCTTCTTGCCCAGGTATTGGGTTTATGATGATAATAGGTAGGTTTGAAACTAAACATTCTGTTATTGTTAGTCCACCAGCTTTTGTTATAACGGCATTAGAAATATGCATTAATTCAGGAACTTTATTTGTATATTCTAATAATTTAACTCTAGACTCAGAATTTGTTAATTCGATTAATTCTTGGAATTTTTTGTTCATTTTTTTGTTTTTTCCAGAAATCGCAACAACTTGTAAATCTTTAAATAGTCTTATTAGAACTTTTAATACCATAATTGTTGTATTTCTTCCTAAACCAAATTCACCACCAGCGAAAAATAGAATAGTTTCTTTTTCTGGAGATAGACCAAATTCTTTGTATGTTTCTTCGTCATTGAAAGAACCTAAGAATTTTTCTGAAACAGGGATTCCAGTTACAAATATTTTTTGATCATGAATTCCTTCTGCAATCATATCTCTTTTCATCTGTTGATTTGCAACAAAAAAGTAATCTGTATATCTATATAAAACAAGCCATTGATCATGGATATGATAATCAGTTAAAATTGTTGCAAGTTTACAATCGATTTTTTCTTTTTCTTTAAGCATTGCACACATTTGAGTAGCAAATGGGTGAGTAGAAATAATTAAATCTGGTTTTTCTTCTTTTATAAGTAAATTTAATTTGTAAGACATTAATCTATTTGTTGTTGTACTTATATGTGAAATAGGACCGTTTCTAGCACTTTTATAAACATGTTTCCACATCCAAGGGGCTTTTTTGGCTAGTTCCTTATAAGCTTCTGTTGAAACTTTATTTACATATTTATTTATATATTCTATACAATCAACCATTACAACATCTATTTCTTCACTGTAATGCTTTTCTATTTCGTTACATATTGTTTTGGCAGCAGAAAGGTGTCCACCACCATAAGCACCATATAAAATTAGTACTTTTTTCATAATATTTTCCTTTCAAACTATATAAGTAGTTTTTTAAAATATATTAAATTATACCACTTTCCAATAAAAAATACAATAAATTAAAAAAGTATATTTATTTTAAAAAATGGAAAAGATAAGAAAAAGTTTAAAAGGAGATTTTTATGAATAGTGAATTAAAAAGTAGATGGATGCTTATAAGTATTATTTTATTATTAATGTTGGTTATAGCAACTGGATATTATGCATTTTCATTAAGAGAAAAATATAATATTCAAAGTAATAATGATTATACTGAAGCGTTTAGTAATCTAGTAAACTATGTAAATAATGTTGAAAGTTATCTTGCAAAAGCAATGATATCAAAAAGTAATGAGCATGCTACTCAAACATTAACTCAGATTTGGAGAGATTCTAATTTGGCAATTGTGTACTTATCGAGAATTCCATTTGAAGATGAGGGACTTTTACAAACCGCAAAATTTTTAAACCAAGTGAGTGATTATTCTTATTCTTTATCAAGAAAAAATATTGATGGTAAGAACTTAGAAAAAGAAGATTTTGATAATTTAAAAGCGCTTTATAATTACTGTAGTGAATTAGAAAATACATTAAATCAATTATCAGAAGATATTTATAGTGGAAATTTAACTTGGGAAAGTTTAAATAAAGGAGTAAACACTGAATTTGCCCAAGCAGTAGACAATGTGAATATTTTTGCTAATATTGATGATAACTTAAAAGAGTATGAGGGGCTTATTTACGATGGTGCTTATTCTGACCATGTAAATAAACAAGAAAAGAAAGGATTAATAGGGCGTGAAATTGACGAGAATGAGGCAAAAAACGAAGTAAAACAATTTATAGGAGAAGAATATATAGATGAAATAAAATCTAATGGATTTATAGATAATGCAGAAATACCATCATATGATTTTTCAGTAAAATTAAAAGATAGAGATGAAGATTATAGTATAATGATTTCTAAAAAAGGAGGGCATGTTGTAGAAACATCTTTTGATAGGGAGGTTAAAGAAGAAAAAATTTCTCAAGCAGAAGCAAATGAAATAGGGAAGGCATATCTTTCAGATAAAGGTTTCAAAAATATGAAGGAAACTTATTTTATAAAACAAGGAAATGTTGTAACTATAAATTATGCATATAACGATGATGGTATTGTAATATATCCAGATTTAATAAAAGTAAGAGTAGCTTTAGATAATGGGGAAATACTTGGGATTGAAACAACAGGATATTTAAACTCTCATCATGATAGAGCATATAAAGAACCTCAGATATCGATAGATGTGGCAAGAGAATCTTTAAATAAAGAGTTAGAAATAAAATCAGAAAATATGGCTATAATTCCAACAGAATGGAAAACCGAAATATTTTGTTATGAATTTAAAGGGAGCGTAGAAGGAAAAGACTTTTTGGTTTATATAAATTGTGAGACTGGAAAGGAAGAAGATATTTTAGTAATTTTAGACACACCAGGTGGAACTTTAACGGTCTAAAAATTAATTAAAAAGTGATTTTCTGCCTAAAAAATATTGAAATTGTAATGATATTGTTATAATATAATAGCGAGTAACAAAAACTGCTAATTTGAATAAATTATAGTAAGAAAAAATTCCACAAATTGTTACGGATTTGTGGATTACATATAGGAGGAAAACTTGCAAGTTAGAATAAATGATTGGAACATAAATTATGAAGTAATGGGCGAAGGCAATCCAGTAATTTTATTACATGGTTGGCTTGCTAATTTAGAAACAATGAGACCACTAGCAAATAATTTATGCAGAAACTTTAAAGTATATTTGGTTGATATTGTGGGTTTTGGAAAAAGTGATTTACCAGAACATCCACTAAAAACAGATGACTTTGGTGATTTTTTAAGAGATTTCATAAAAGAATTAAAAATAGAAAATCCAATCTTGATAGGGCATTCAAATGGTGGAAGAACAATTATAAATGCGGTAGGAAGAGGAATTGTTTCTCCAAGAAAAGTAGTTTTGATTGATAGCGCAGGGCTAAAACCTAAAAGAAGTTTAGGTTATTACTTGAAAGTTGGATTTTATAAAACTGGAAAATTTATTCTTAATTTATTGCCAAACACAAAAGGTTTTAAAGAGTTTAAAGAAAAACTTCGTGGAAGTGTAGGATCTGAAGATTATAAATTATCAGCGAACGTATTAAAAGAAACTATGAAAATCATACTAAACGAAGATTTATCACATTTATTACCTAATATTAGCGTTCCAACGTTACTATTTTGGGGAAGTTTAGATACGGCTACTCCAATAAGTGATGCGAAAAAAATGGAAAAATTAATTCCAGATTGTGGATTAATTGAATATCCAGGTTCAACACATTTTTCTTATTTAGAAAATATAAATAATTGTAACGCAGTACTAAATGAATTTTTTAAAAACGATAAATAAAAAGGGGAAATGTTAATGGAAAAAGTTTTACTAAACTTTAATTTATTTTTACTATTAATTTATTTTTATAGAATAATAAGACATGGGTTACATATATTACAACTTGAAAATTATTATCTATCTAGATATACAAATTGGATGAAAAAGAATATTAGAAAAGTTTTAAATTTAAAAAATGTTATTCTTTTACTTATTCCAACAATAATGATGATTGTTTCAATATTTGTAGATGGATTAGTAATTCCAAGTTTAGTTGTAGAAACCTTAATATTGATATGTCTAATAATAAGCTTTAAAAAACAAAAAGAGAAAAAAGCATTTGTAGTTACAGCAAGAATAAAAAGAGTTTATATAACTTGTTTAATATTATTTGTGCTAGTAGTAGCAATTGCAAATGTTTTTGATTTCAAAATTGCTTTACCAATAATTAATGTATGCGCTATATTAGCTTACTTTTTTGTAAATGTTGTAAATATAATAAATAAACCAATAGAAGCATATATAAGAAATGGATTTTGTAGAAAAGCAAAAACAAAATTAAAAGAAATTCCAGGATTAAAAGTAATCGGTGTTACTGGAAGTTATGGAAAAACAAGTACAAAATATGTTGTAAATACAATCCTTTCTCAAAGATATAATACTTTAATGACTCCTGAAAGCTACAATACAACAATGGGAGTTGTTAGAACGATAAATGAAAAACTAACATCAATGCATCAACTATTTGTATGTGAGATGGGAGCAAAATATGTTGGGGATATTAAAGAAATAACAGATATTGTTAATCCAACTTATGGAATAGTAACAGCTATTGGACCTCAACATTTAGATACATTTAAATCTTTAGATAATGTAAGAAAAGCGAAATTAGAATTAGTAGATAGTCTTCCAGATGATGGTTTAGCATTTGTAAACTGGGAAGATGAAAACATTAGAAATTCAAAAATTACCAAAAATATGGTGAAATTTGGATTATCTAAAGAAGCTGATTATTATGCTACGAATATAGATATAACAGAAAGAGGATCTAGTTTTGATGTTGTAGTTCCGGGAAAAGAACCAATAAAAATTAAAACAAGATTACTTGGAAATTTAAATATTTTAAATATAGTTGGTGCTGTGGCGATAGCTGATAAATTAGGTCTTACGCCTGAAGAAATAAAAATAGGTGCAAAATATATTAGACCAGTACCACACAGATTAGAACTAAAACAAAATCCAAATGGAAGTATAATTATTGATGATGCATATAATTCAAATATTAAAGGTGCTAAAATGGCTCTAGAAGTATTAAAATCTTTTGAACATAAAAAGAGAATTTTAATAACGCCAGGAATTGTTGAATTAGGTGATAAACAATATGAAATAAATAAAGAATTTGGAGAAAAAGCAGCTGAAAGCTGTGATTTCATTATATTAGTAGGAGCTAGTCAAGCGGTTCCGATTTATAATGGGATAAAAGAAAAACACTATCCAGAGTCAAAAGTATTTATTGCTAAAAACTTACAAGAGGCATTAAGTAAGATGAATGAAATTTTAACAAAAGATAGTGTAGTTTTACTTGAAAATGATTTGCCAGATAATTATCTATAGAATCAAACTTTTTTCAAACAATAGTATAAAATGCTATTGTTTGAATTCGTATATAATCATAAAAAATATGATTTTTGAATAGAAAGGAAATTAAAAATGAAAATAAAAGTTGGTGTATTTTTTGGTGGAAATTCAGTTGAACATGAAATTTCTGTAATAACAATGAATCAAGCAATTTCAAGCTTAGATCCAGAAAAATATGAAATAGTTCCTATATATATCGCAAAAAACGGAGTAATGTATACAGGAGATGATTTATTAGATTTATATTCTTTTAGAGATATGGAAGTATTATTAAAAAGATGTTATCAAGTTGCAGTTGTAAATGATGGTAAAGGCGTTAAAGTTATGAGATGCCCAGCACCATGGATTGGAAAAAGAGTATTAAATACAATTGATGTTGCTTTCCCAATAGTACACGGAACAAACTGTGAAGATGGAACAATAGCTGGATTTGTAACATTGCTTGGAATTCCTTTTGTAGGCCCAGATATTCTTGCTTCAAGTATAGGAATGGATAAAATTCTTCAAAAGAAAATTTTAAGACAATCAGGAATACCAGTTGTTGATTTTGTACCATTTTATTCAGTTGAATACATAAAAGACGAAGAAAAAATATTAAAAGATATCGAAGAAAAATTAGAATATCCAGTGATTGTTAAACCAGGAAATTTAGGTTCAAGTGTTGGAATTAGAAAAGCTAAAAACAAAGTTGAACTTGAAGAAGCAATTGAGTTTGCAATGGAATTTGCTGATAGAATAATTGTAGAAAAAGCAGTTGAAAACTTAAAAGAAATTAATTGTTCTGTAATTGGAGATTTAACTGAAACACAAGCTTCAATATGTGAAGAACCATTTTTCTCAGATGAAATTTTAAGTTATACAGATAAATACATCGGAGATGGAAAATCTAAAGGTGGAACAATTGGTGGTGGAAAAGTAAATTCACCAAAACTTGGAGGACAAAAAGGTGGAGCAAAAGGAGGAAATACTCAATTTGCAAACAAAAAAATCCCTGCTGATATAAGTAAAGAAAAAACTGAAGAAGTTCAAAAAATGGCTCAAGAGGTATTTAAAGTTTTAGGATGTAGCGGAGTTTCAAGAATAGATTTCTTAATCGATACAAAAACAGACAAAGTATACGTAAATGAGATAAATACAATTCCAGGAGCTTTATCATATTATCTATGGGAAGCTACAGGAAAACCATTTGAAAAAGAACTTGACGAAATAATAGAAATAGCAATAAAACGCCACAGAGATAAAGAAAAATTAACATTTTCATATGACCAAAATATTTTAGCAATGCAAGGTGGAGTAAAAGGTGCTAAAGGTGGAAAAACAGGCAAAATTTAGAACCAAAAAAATGAAAAAATAACTTCACAAATAAAAGGCCAAATGATATAATCAAAATGGATTTTAGAAAAGTTCGGGGGATGTTGAAATGATATTTAAGGATTATTACAAAATTTTAGACTTACCAAATAATAAAGTAACTATGGCGCAAATTAAAAGTGCGTATAGAGAGCAAGCTAAAAAGTATCATCCTGATGTAAATATACAAAATAAAAAGAATGAAGAACGTTTTAAAGATATAAACGAAGCTTATAGAGTTTTATCAGATGCCATGAGTAAAAGAAAATATGATAGAATGTGGCATAGAACAATTGGAAAGAAAAACGCTTCTTATGAAGAAAGCAAAAGAAATAAAGATTCTATTTCAAGTGATTTCTTTAATATGTTCTTCGGAAATTTAAATGATAAGGAAACTTCAAAAGTAAAAACTAAAAAAGCGGCTTGTAAAGGCGAAAATGTAGAAACTGAAATTGATATTTCTATTGAAGATGCATTTAGAGGAAAAGAACAAACAATAGGAGTAAGAACCGTTGAAGGAAAGTTAAAGAAATTTAAAGTACAAGTTCCTGCAGGAATAAGAAACAACGAAAAGATTAGAATTGTTGGACAAGGTAAACCTGGAATTTCAGGAGGAAAGCCTGGAGATTTATTCATTAAAGTAAAAATTAAAAATGACGAGAGATTTGTGCTTGAAGGATATGATTTAAAAACAAACTTGTACTTGACTCCTTGGGAAGCGGCACTTAGCACAAAGGTAACAATAAATGGAATAAATGAAGATGTTTCTGTTTATGTACCAGCCGGTATTCAAAGTGGTGAAAAAATAGAAATTGAAAACAGAGGTTACAAAGACGGAAAAGGTGGTAGAGGAAAACTTATTTTAGATACTAAAATAATGATTCCGAAAAGGCCTAATGAAGAGGAATTGAAGCTGTTCAAAGAATTTGAAAAAATGTCAAAATTTAACCCTAGAAATAGTTAACATAAATTAAAGAAAGTGATTGACTTTTGCAATCTTGTAAGATATAATTATAATGTTATAATGCAAAAGATAAAATTACATTTGTAACAAACTTTTAAAGGAGTGTAAATAAATGGTTGGAGATAATTTACAAGGAAAATATTTTAGTATTACTGATCCATCACATATGAATACAGTAATCTATCAAGTAAATAGAACAGAAAAAGAATTTGCAAAAAATGGTCCTAAATATACAGTTGAAAGACTGGAATATTCAGAGGAATTCATTGGAGAGAAAAAGAAAAAAACATTTTTTGTTGAAAATCCAGCACCAGAGGGGAATCCTTTGGTAATACTTTCTTTTTCGAAAGAGAAAGTAATCATAAACATGGGTTATTTAGACTACGATGTTGTAAAAATATCTAAAAAGCCTATGCCTATGAAATTCCAAACATTATATAATGAACAAGAAACAGATTATAAAGACTTTGCGTATACTCCAAATATGCAAAGACCTATTTCAATCATCGATCCTGAAACAGGAGAAGAAATAAAACCAACATTATATTTTGATGAGGAAACAAACGAAGTAAAAGGAAAATGCAAATTAAAACCTTATAAAAAATATTTTGCATTTGAAATAAGAGAAGATAAAAAATAATAAATGACTAGTGAGCCGAAAGGAGAAAAATTATGAGCGAAAATACTACAAAAAGTAGTCGTGAATTGCCAACAGAAGCAGTTTCAGGAGAAGATATTGAAAAGTCGTTAACAGAAAATTATGGTACTGCAGCACTATATTATATTTCTTTTTCAACAATTGAAAAAGAAAAAAATTTAATAGAAGGTGATACAGGAACTGCAGATGCAGCTACTGAAGGAAAAAAAGAAGAAATATTAGAATATGGAGATTCAAATAGAACAATTGTATTAAATATGATTCCTTACATTGTAGCTGGAATAGAAATGCCATTAAAAGGTAAAGATGTAAAAAGAAGAAGTGATTCTAAAGAAGTGACAGAACCACAAAAAGATTAATATTAAAATTCTTGTATAGTAAATACTACTTAAGAAAAGGTGAAAGAAAATGAGTTTTTTTGATAAATTAAAATCAGCATATAGAAAAATCAAAGGAAAATTAATAGTATTTGGCATACTAGCTATAGCAATTGTTATATGGTTAGTTATGCCATTTTGTGTTGCTAAAGTAAATGCAGATATGACTGCTGGTCATACATTTTTACAAAATATGAATAGTGGAACATGGTGGAGTACATTTTTAACAGATATGGGAACAGGAATAACTGCTCCTTGGACAATGATTGCTCCTTGTTTTACAGAAAACTATATAGGCACATTTTTACAAGCTATGAAATGGACACTTATTATTTGTGGTTTTGCTGCACTAATAGGAATTGCTAAAGCATTTCCTAAACACGAATATCAAGATATTGAAAATGGTTCGAGTGATTGGTGTGAAGGTGGAGAACAATATAGAGTTTTAAGCAAGAAAAATGGTATAATTTTAGCTGAACAAAACTACTTACCAGTAGACAAACGTGGTAACGTAAACGTACTTGTTGTACGGAGGGTCTGGTGCTGGTAAATCTGCATCTTACGTTATACCAAATGCTTTACAATTATTAGGTTCTTATGTATTTACAGATCCTAAAGGAGAGCTTTATGATAAAACAGCAGGATACTTTAAATCAAAAGGATATGAAGTTAAAGTATTAAACTTAGTAAGACCTCAAAACAGTGATGGTTATAATCCATTACATCATATAAATAATGAAATAGATGTTGATATTATTGCTAACACAATTGTTAAAGGACAAGGTGATGGTGGTAAAAGTTCAGACCCATTCTGGGATGATATGTCAGAAATGTTAATGAAAGCATTAATCTATTATCTAAAAGCAACAAGACCATTAGAAGAACAATCATTATCAAGTTGTTCAGAACTTGTAAGAACAGCAAATAGTAGTGGTGGTGATAACTTACTTACAAATTTAATGAATCAATTACCATTTGATCACCCAGCAAGAATGTATTATAAAAATATTGAGATGTTACCAGAAAAAACTTTTGGATCAGTACTTGGTACATTACAATCTAAACTAGGTAAATTCGACTCAAGAGAAATTGCAGAAGTAACATCAACAAATACAATAGATTTTACAGATATTGGTAGAAAGAAAACAGCGGTATATGTTATTTCTTCTGATACACATACAGCTTACGACTTCTTACTTACAATATTCTTCTCACAAATGATTCAACAATTATATGATTTTGCTGATGCTAGTGGTGGAGCTCTTCCAGTACCTACATACTTTATTTTGGACGAGTTTGCTAATATCGGACAAATACCAGACTTTGATAAAAAAATATCTACATCAAGAAGTAGAAAAATTTCATTTAGTGTTATTTTACAAAACTTAGACCAATTAGAAGATGTTTACGAAAAAGCTTATGAAACAATCATAGGTAACTGCGATACTCACCTTTTCCTTGGATCTAACTCACAAAAAACAGTTGAATACTTCTCTAAAGCTTTAGGTGAAAAAACAATTACAAGAGACAACATTTCTGTAAATAAAGATAGAGAAGATTGGAAGCAAGGTAAGAGTGAATCTGACCAAATTATGGGTAGAGCTCTTATGACTCCTGATGAATTAAGAAGAATGGACAATGACCTTTGTATTATTTATGAAAAAGGTATTAAGCCAATTAAAGCTAATAAATATTATTACTTTAAATACAAAACTGGAAAGATTGTTGACAGATATAAAGTTGATCACAATGACGTTAATATAGAAAGAGGAGTATGGAGAAAATACAATCCATATAATCCATATGTAGAAGGTTCAGAAGATGGAGGAACTGGAACAGGTGGAGGAGCAGCAAACTCTCTTGAATCATTAGATGATTTATTTGCTGATGATCCAGAAGAAGTAAATGTTGCAAGTCCTTTAGATAATGGTGCTCAAGCGGCTACAGTTGCGCAAGCAGCAAAAGCGGCAATGCCGATGACTCCTTCTGAAAAAGCTGAAGAAGAAAAAAGGCAAGCAGAACTTATCGATATCCAAAAAGAACTTGAAGCTAAGTTCGATGAATTATTTGGAACAATGGATTCAGATGACTAATATTAAAAGATGCTATTTATAAAATAGCATCTTTTTTGTGCACTAAAAAAGAATAAATGTTCGTTTTATTATTGACGTAAAAATCTTATTATGATAGAATTTAGAAATCAACTAAAAGGAGATAATAAATGAGATTTGTACACATTGCAGATATGCATTTTGATATACCTTTTACTTCTTTAAACAACAAAGAAGATTTAGGAGAAAAAAGAAGATTAGAGCAAAGAAATGCATTTAAAAAAATAATTGAATATATTAAAAAGAATAAAGTAGAATATTTCTTTATTGCTGGAGATTTATATGAACATGATTATGTAAGAAAATCTACAATAGATTATATATCAAACTTATTTGATGAAATACCAAATACAAAAGTGTTTATAACACCGGGAAATCATGATCCATATATAAAAAATTCAATTTATGATACTTATGAATTTGGTGAAAATGTTTTTGTTTTTAGAAATTCAAGAATAGAAAAATATGAAGATGAAAATGTTAATATTTATGGTATGGCATTTACAGAATTTTTCATGGAGGAATCACCACTAGAAAAATTAGTATTACAGACATCAACTAAACCAAATATATTAGTGTCTCATTGCGATTTAAATGGCGCAAAAGACAAAGAAGGCTTCTCATACAACCCAATTCTTGAATCTAAACTAAATTTGCTAGGATTTGATTATGTGGCTTTAGGGCATATACATAAAAATAACTTAGATAATAAAAATAAAGTATATTATCCGGGTTCTACAATTGCTTTAGGTTTTGACGAATTAGGTGAACATGGAATGATTGTAGGAGAAATAACTAAAGGTAATGTGAATATAGATTTTGTAAGATTAGATGATAGAAAATTTGAAGAAATAGAATTAAAAGTAGATGAATTTTCTTCAAAGGAAGATCTTTTAGATAGAATTTTAAATTTAAATCTAGATGACATGGATTTATATAAATTAATTTTAGTTGGAAATAGGAATTTTGAAATAAATACAAGAGAAATTTTAAGAGTTGTATCAAGAGAAAATATCTTAAAAGTAAAGGATTGTACAAAAATAAATTATGATTTAGAAGAACTTTCAAAACAAAATAACTTAAAAGGAATATTTATTAAAGAAGTTTTAGAAATTTATAATAAAGGATTATGTACAGAAGAAGAATATCAAAAAGCAATAGAAATTGGATTAGAAGCTATGTAAGGAGAGTAAAAAATTGAGAATAGATAATCTAAAAATAAATGGTTTTGGTAAATTAAAGAATAAAGAAATAGAATTTTGTGACGGAATAAATTTAGTATACGGTGAAAATGAATCTGGAAAATCGAGTTTATTAAAGTTTATAACAAGTATGCTATATGGTGCCTCTAAAAATAAAAATGGGAAAGAATTATCAGATTTTGATAGATTCAAACCATGGAAAACAGAAGAGTTTTCAGGTAAAATTGAATATACTTTAGATAGTGGCGAATCATTTGAGGTTTATAGAGAATTTAAAAAGAAAAATCCTATAATTTATAATTCAAAAAAAGAAGATATTTCTAAATTATTTTCGATTGACAAAACAAAAGGAATTGAATTTTTTGAAGAACAAACAGGAATAGATGAAGAAACTTTTTTTAATACAGCAATAACAGAACAAGAGGGAATAAAACTTAGTAAATCAAGTCAAAACAGTATAGTTCAAAAAATAAGTAATTTAATTTCTTCAGGAGATGATAATATATCTTTCAAGAAATCTTTAGATAAAATTAGTAAAAAGCAAAATGAAGAAGTTGGAACGGAAAGAACATCTCAAAAACCAATAAACAATGTTGAAAATAAAATTAAAAGTTTATTAAATGAAAAAAGAAATTTAGAAAATTATAGAGAAAGCGTGTATGATAATTCTCTAGAAAAAGAACAATTAAGATTAGAAGAAAAAGATGAAGAGATAAAAATTGAGTTTTTAAAAGAAATTAAAGTTAAATTAGATAACAATAGAATTAAAAGTGCAGAAATTAATTTTAATAAAAACTTAGAAAAAGATTATAACGAAAAAATAGAAGAACTAAATAAGAAAATTACCAAAAACGAAGTAAAAGAACAAATAAAAGAGATAAATAATAAAAATTATTATTTAGTAATAGCAATAATTTTAATAACATTTATTGTAGTAACTATTTTTAATGGTTTTCATTTGTTAAATTTAGTTTTATTATTACCATTGATTTTTGTTTTCTATAAGATGACTAATGCAAAAGAAAAAGTGAGAGAAAATAAGAAAACAAGAGATTTGGATAGAGAACGAATTATACACGAGATAGAAGTTTTAAGAGAAAATAAAGAAATTCAAAAGGCTGAAGCGGAAGAGAAACAAGAAAAATTAAATAGAGAAATCGAAAAAGATAATAATGAACTTAAAGATAAATATATTAAATTTTTAGATTTTGGATTTATGGATGAAAGCTTAAACAAAAATTATGATGAAATTTTAAGAGAAATTGATCGAAAAGAAAATAGATTAAATACAATAAAATTTAGATTACATACAATGGAAGCAAATGCTGAAGAAATAAGTAGAAAACTTGAAAATTTAGCTAAAATTGAAGAAGAACTTCAAGATGCAGAAATAGAAAAAGATGAATTACTATCTTTAAATAGATCTTATAACATAGCTAAAGAGTGTTTAGAAAGAGCTTATGAACAAGTTAAAGAATCTATAAGTCCACGTTTTACAGAGAATCTTTGTGATATAATTTCTAAAATTTCAGCTGGAAGATATAAAAATGTTGTATTCAGTGATACAGATGGTTTGAGAGTAGAAATTGAAAATGGAAATTATATTCCAGCTTCTAGATTAAGTACAGGTACTATAGATCAAATGTATATTTCATTAAGACTAAGTGCGTTAAACGAAATGACAGAAGAGACAATGCCAATAATTTTAGATGAAGCATTTGCATATTTTGATAATGATAGATTAGCTAATATATTAAAGTATTTAAATAATAATTTTAAAGATAATCAAATAATAATATTTACATGTTCAGATAGAGAGAAAAACATTTTAAGCAAACTAAATATAGAATATAATACAATAAACCTTGAAAAATAGGTGAAAATAGGTTATAATATTATGTGCGTAAAATTTGTAAATACAATATAAAAATAAAATATAAATTTAATCATAAAATAGATTGTGATTAAAAATAAAAGGGAAGAGGTTTTTATGTTTCAAAGATTAGAAGACGTAGAAAAAAGATATGAAGAACTAAATACTTTAATTAGTGATCCAGAAGTGATTTCAAGACAAACTGAATGGAAAAACTATATGAAAGAACATAGTGATATTGAAGAGATTGTTTTCAAATATAGAGAATACAAAGCAACTAAAAAGAATTTAGAAGATGCAAAAGAAATGATGGAAGATCCAGAAATGAAAGAATTAGCAGAAATGGAAATGTTAGATGCTAAAGAAAAACTTCCAATACTTGAAGATGAATTAAAAATTCTTTTAATTCCGAAAGATCCAAATGATGATAAAAACGTTATTTGTGAAATTAGAGCAGGTGCTGGAGGGGAAGAAGCAGCTTTATTTGCTGGAGTACTTTTCAGAATGTATTCAATGTATGCAGAAAAAAATCGTTTTCAAATCCAAGTTATATATGAAAATGAAACTGGAATTGGTGGTTATAAAGAAATCTCTTTTATGATTACAGGAAAAGGAGCATACAGTAGATTTAAATTCGAAAGTGGTGTTCATAGAGTACAAAGAGTTCCAGATACAGAAAGCAGTGGTAGAATTCATACTTCTACAGCAACTGTAGCAGTTCTTCCTGAAGTTGAAGATGTTGATGTAGAAATTAACCCAGCAGATATAAGAATGGAAGTGTTTAGAGCTTCTGGTGCTGGAGGACAACACGTAAATAAAACTTCTTCAGCAGTTAGATTAATTCACGAACCAACAGGAATTGTTGCTGAATGTCAAACTGAAAGATCACAACTTCAAAATAGAGAATATGCAATGAGAATGCTTAGATCAAAAATCTATGATATAGAAAGAGAAAAACAAGAAAAAGCAGTAGCAAGCGAAAGAAAGAGCCAAGTAGGTTCTGGAGATAGAAGTGAAAAAATCAGAACATACAATTATCCTCAAGGAAGAATAACAGACCATAGAATTGGATTTAGTGTTTTCCAATTTGAAAACTTCTTAAATGGAGATATGGATGAAATGATAGATAACTTAATTGCTACAGATAGAGCTGAAAAATTAAAAGGAAGTAATGATTAATAAAAATATAAGAAGAACTTAGAAGAAATCTAAGTTCTTTTTTTATATTACTTTTATAAATAGACCTAAAATAAGTCCAAGCATATTTCCAAGAGATGAAAACTTTCCTGAATATCTTTGTTTAGATTCTGGAATTAATTCGCAAGTGATAATATAAAGCATTGCTCCTGCAGCAAAACTAAGAGAAAACCCAATAAGTGTTAAAGAAACGTTTCCTAATATACATCCGAAAAAAGCACCAAATCCAGTCATAACACCGGATAAAGTGGTTAAAAGAATTGCTTTGGCATTAGGAATACCACTTGTTTTAAGTGGTAAAGAAATAGAGATTCCTTCAGGAATATCGTGAAGAGCTATTGCAAGAGCAAGTTTAAAGCCTAAAGAATTGGATGCTTCAAAACCAGAACCAATAGCTAATCCTTCGGGAAAATTATGAATAGCAAGACCTGCTGCAATTATAATACCAGTCTTAAAAAGAGAGTTTGAAATGTGTGACTTTTTCATTATTTTATTTTCGATGAAGTTATTACAAATAATCATACAAGTAATTCCAATTAGAATTCCAAGTATACAAAATGATATATTAATAAATTTTAAAGCTTCTGGTATTAAATCAAAACAAATAATTGCAGTCATAAGACCGAGCAGAAAATTCTAAAACAAAGCAAAGAAATTTATTTGATTTTAAATTAATAAAAGCGCCTAGAAGACCACCAAAAAATGTACCAATAATTCCAAAAATAAGACCATATAAACTTGTTATTCCTAAATTTTTCATAATTGTTCCTTAAAATTAATATTTTTTATTAATCTATTATTAAATACATTAAATTATTCTAAAAATTAAAAAAATTGAGAAAAATGAAAAAAGTAAAAAAATAAACAACTTGTAAAACCTAACGGAAATAAGGTTTTTAGAAGTTGTTTTGTTTTTTGTTTAAGAATTATTTTTTAAAATTATTTTTCTTCATTGTACTTTAAAATCATTTTTCTTTGATATGGAATCAATGAAAGGAATGAGATTGAAAGTCCAATTACTAAAATTATTGTTGATTTTGTTAAATTTGCTTTAGATGTTTCAAAAACAGAATTCATTTCTGATTGAAGAATTTTAATATGATTTTCAGAGAATACTTCTCTATATTGTACGCTTGCAAGTTCAATTGATTTTAATTGATATTCTAAATTTAAGTTAAGTAAGCTTAAAAATAAAACAATTGATAACACAATACAAAGAATGAAAAATATATTTAAAGAATTTACAATTATTTTATAATTTTTTGTGTCTGTTTTACATTTTTTAAAAACATCATAAGTACTAATTCTACAGATTGAATGAATTATGAAATAAAGAAAGATTACTGATATTAGTGGAAGAGTAATATATAATCCACTTGCAGTATTAGGTGATAGTTGTCCTAAATAATAATCTCCTATAGCGAAAAATAATAAACAAATAAAAATTGTAATTATTCCATATGATACAAATCCTGTGATTATTGCTTTTACAGTAGTTCTAGCAGATATTTCTTTCTTTTCCATATTTTTTCCTCCGTACACTTTTATTCTTAAAAATCATATCATAAACAAAAAATAAATACAAGATTTTGAAAAATATATTACACAAAACAAGTTGATTTTTGTGATATTATAAGTTATAACTAAAGTATATTAAAGTCTTTAAAGGAGATTGTTATGAAGTTAGAAGAAAATAAAATAGAAGTGGATAGTCTTAGATATAAAATGTTTGTGGCAATAGTTACATTAGGTTTTGGTGGATTGGTAATTAAAACTTTAATATCATATTTCCAAGGAAATGAATCAATGTTAGTTTTTGCAATACTTTATGCTATAATTCCAGTAATTTCGATTTTTTTATTTAGAGCGGTAACTAGAGGTAATATAGATAATGCAAAAATAAAAGAAATAGGTCAAAAGGTTCAAGGAGAAATTGTAGAGGTTAAAAAACTAAAAAGGTTTAGAAGTTACACTTTTTCTCAATGTTTGATTGTAGTTTTTGATGGAAAAACTACAATGGTATGTGATATGTTAGAAAATGAAGCATTGAGTGTTTTAAAAATGTTATTAGATGAATATCCATTTCAAACAGTAACGACAGTTCCAGTCGATGTATATACATATAAAAGAAAAGTATTTGTAGATTTGGAAAGTGTTGATCTATCAAAAGTTGATGGATATGAAGATGCAGTAAAACTAGTTGAAGATATGAATGATGATATGACAATGTAAAAGAAAAAGTTCCTATTTAGTAGGAACTTCTTTTTTTATTATATATATTGAATAGATATTTGTGATAACACTCATAAAATCAAAAACAGATGAGGTATATGATTTGATATATATATCATATATAAGCCATGTTATCATTGTAAAAATAATTAACCATTTAAATTTTATAACATCTTTAATGTCCATAAATAAAGTATATATTATTGTACAAATAAGCGGCAATAAACTTATTAATCCTGATGTACTAAATAAGATTGCGCAAATAATAGATGTAATTATTATTAATGATTTTGATAATTTATTTAATTTGTTTTTATAACATAAAATATTTCTAATACAACTAATAATGTTTGTGATAGCACCAGTAATTCCGCCTAAGACAAAATTGCTTATAACCATTAAAGCAATTTGAATCGTTTGAACAAAGATGATCTTATTTTTGTTCTTTATTAATCCTGTACATACCATGAGAATAGAGCCTATAAGAGCAATAATATTTCCAATAATTAAATTTGACATATCGATACCTCTGTATATAAATAATATATAAAAATATATACTAAATTTTTATAAAAAACAATAGAGTATTGACTCTATAGTAGTTTTAGTTAATAATGGAATTAGATTTATAAAAAAAAATTAGAGATAAAGGAGGGAAGAAGGATGGCACAAAAAAGAGAAAAAACATTTGAAGAACGATTGCTTTCATTAAAAAAAGGATGCGTAATATTAGGAGTATTACAAGCTTTTTCAGTATATTCTGCTTTATCAGCAGTAACTGATGGGACTGGAAATGTATTAACTTTGGTAATTGCTGTAGTTTTATTAGCAATGTTATATTACATATATAAATATACAAAAGAAAGAAATCCATTAGGACCAAAATTGGAAAAAGCATATGGTATTCTTTTATTGATAGAAGGTGTTCTATACTGTTTGTCTATTGTTGGAATTTTAATAGGGCTTATCGTAATAGTTCTTGCTTTAGGAATTTTAGATGAAGCAAAATATTTTAAAGAAGCAATCAATAATGGAGTTGTTTCAAACGATGATACTGTTTTATAGGAAAAAGAAAAAAGCTGAAGTTACTTCAGCTTTTTTCTTTTGGAGGCGCCAATCGGATTTGAACCGATGATCAGAGTTTTGCAGACTCGTGCCTTACCACTTGGCTATGGCGCCGATATTTATTTTTTGATAAAAAAATGGAGCGGGAAACGGGGCTCAAACCCGCGACCTATGCCTTGGCAAGGCATCGCTCTATCAACTGAGCTATTCCCGCGTCAAAATTAAAGCATAACTATAATAACAGAAAAAAAAAGAAAAGTCAATAGGGATTATATTAAATTATATGCTAATTAATGAAAAAGTTTACAAAACAAAAGCCTCTATTTTAAATAGAGGCTTTTAAAACATATTCAATTAATTATATATCTAAAAATGGGATTACACCATCACCAGTAATTGTAGATGGTAAGTTTCCATTCCATTTATCGATAAAACTTTTCTTAATTTCTAATTCTTTTAATTTTAATGCTTGATCAGTTATACTTGAATTTTGAACTTGCATTACTTTTGCGTTTGCTTCAGCTTCAGCAATTTTCTTTTCATTTTCAATTTTTGCTTTTTCTAATTCGTATTCAGCTTGTTTTGCTTCTTGTTCAGCAACTTGTTTTTTCTCAATAGCTTGATTATAAGCAAGTGAGAAATCTAAGTCTGTAATATTGAAGTCAATTACGCTAAATCCTCTAGCTTCAATTTTTCCAGTTAAACTTTCTTCCATTTTATCTGAAACTTCAGATCTTTTTGTTATAAGTTCTTCAGCAGTATATTGTGCTGTAACACTCTTAACACTTTCTAGAATAGATGGGCTAATCATGATTGATTCATAATTAACACCTATGTTTTTATAGATATTATATGCGTTATCTACAGCAACATTATAGTTAACTGCAACTTTTAAAGTTACCTCTTGTAAATCTCTACTTGCTGTAGAACAATCTATTTCTGCTTTTTGAGTTCTACAATCCATAAGTACAATTCTTTCAATCATAGGTATTTGTAAGTTCAAACCTTCTTGAACTATATCTTGACTTGCTTTACCAAATCTTGTTCTAATACCAACAAATCCAGTTGGCACAGAAGTAAACGAATTTAAAAGAATAGATAAACAAATAAATACTATTAATAAAATTACAGCTAAAATTAATTTAGCTTTTATCGATGTAACTTTCATAAAATTCCTCCTTTGTTTCCTTTATGAATTTATCAATACATTTATATTATATCATATTATTAACATAAAAGCAAATTATGGGTTTACTTGAGACGATTTCTAAAGGAAAAATAGGAAAATGTTATTAAATATTTGACATAAAATTAGAAATAATAAGTTATTATAATACGAGATATTTAATTGTAAAATCATTGGTTTTATGATAATATGAGATTGATTTTTAAGGAGGTAATTTATGGAATATAAAAAGTTTGAAGATACTTATGTTATAAGATTAAATAAAGGTGAAGAAGTTATTCAATGTTTAAAGGAATTATGCAAAAATGAAAATATAAAACTTGCTGAAATAACAGGATTAGGTGCGAGTGATTTTGTTGAGATTGGTGTATTTAATGTGAATACAAAAGAATATAATACAAAAGTATTTGAAGGAATGTTTGAAATTACTTCTTTAGTAGGAAATGTAACAATAAAAGATTCTGAAGTTTATCTTCACATTCATATAAATTTTGGAGATGAAGATGGAGTAGTAAAAGGTGGTCATTTGGTAAAAGCTAAAATTTCTGCGACTTCAGAAATTATTTTAAGAAAAATAGAAGGAAATGTAAATAGAAAATTAAGTGAAGAAATAGGATTAAATTTATTAGATTTTAATGAATAAATAAAATAAAAAGAAGAATACTAAAAAGAAAAAGGAGAATTTAATGAATAAGACTAGTTTTGAATTAAAACAAGGAATAAAAGCTCATTTTATAAAAACAGATTTATATAAAACGGATCTTTCATGTATTATAATGACTACACCATTAAAAAGAGAAACGGTAACTAAAAATGCTTTAATTCCGTTTTTACTTAGAAGAGGAACAAAGAAACTACCAAATTTATCAGAAATAAATAAAAAATTAGAAGATATGTATGGTGCAAGTTTCAATTGTGGTATTGATAAAATGGGAGACAATGTTGTTTTAAAGTTCTATATTGAATCAATAAATAATGATTATGCTCTTAACCATGAAGATGTCTTAAAAATGAATCTAGAGAGTTTGATTGATATTGTATTTGATCCTGTTCAAAATGGAGATTTATTAAATGAAGATTTCTTGTGTTTAGAAAAAGAGAATTTGAAAAAAGTAATTAATAGAAAAATAGATGATAAAGATTCATATGCATTAGAAGCTTGTATTTCTAAAATGTATGGTGATGAAAAGTTTGGTCTATATAAATATGGTTATATTGAAGATGTTGATTCTATAACAATTGAGGAAGTTTCAGAATATTATAATTGGTTAATTCAAAATTCAAAAATAGATATTTTCATTTCTGGTGATTTAAATGAAAATGATGTGAAAGAATTTTTAAATAGAAATGATAATATCAAAAAGTTGAAACCAAGAACAGAAAGTTATATTTTAAACAATGAATTCACAGAAAGTAAACAAATTGTGGAAAACGTAAGTGAAATTTCAGAGCAAATGGAAGTTACACAAGGAAAACTTGTAATGGGATTGGATATTGTTTCAAATATGGAAAACTTGCAAGTTGTTTCAGTGGTTTATAATGCTATTTTAGGAGATGGAGCAAATTCAATGATGTTCCAAAATGTAAGAGAAAAAGCTGGGTTAGCATATTCTGCAAGAAGTACATTTGTAAAACAAAAAATGAATATTTTTATAAGATGTGGAATTCAGATTGAAAATTATGAAAAGGCAGTAAAAATTATAAAAGAACAATTAGAAAATATAAAAAACGGTGAATTTACAGATGAAGACATTCAAAATAGTAAAACATATTTAATTTCATCTTTAAAGAGTGTAGAAGAAGAACAAGACACGGAAATTATTTATTATATAGGTCAAGAAATTTCTAAAATGAATATGACTATAGAAGAATATATTGAAAAGATTGAAAATGTAACAAGAGAGCAAATTATAGAAATTGCAAATTCTGTTCATTTAAATACAATTTATTTCTTGCGTTCATAAAATTAAGCGCAATAAAAAATAAGTTTTATAGGGAGAAAAGATAGTGCAAATAATAGAAAATGATAAAATTAAAGAAAAACTTTATATTGAAAAATTAGATAATGGTTTGACAATAATGGTTTTGCCTAAAAAAACAAGAAAAAAATATATTGTTTGGAGTGCTAATTTTGGATCAATAGATAATAAATTCTATGCTCCAGGAGAAAAGATTTTAACAGTACTTCCAGATGGAATTGCCCATTATTTAGAACATAAATTATTTGAACAAGAAAGCGGAAAAAATAGTTTGGATACATTATGTGCTTTAGGTGTAGATGCTAATGCATATACTACAAATGATCATACAGCTTATCTTTATGAATGTACAGAAAATTTTGATGAAGCTTTAGAAGAATTTATGAATTATGTTCAAAATCCTTACTTTACAGATGAAAATGTAGAAAAAGAACGTGGAATCATAGAACAAGAAATAATGATGTATGATGATTATCCAGATTGGGCGTTATACATGAATGCAATGAAATCTATGTATAAGGACAATGAAATAAATATAGATGTTGCAGGAACCAAAGAAACTATTGCAAAAATAACTAAAGAAAAATTATATAAAATATATAATTCTTTTTATAGACCTGAAAACATGCTAATGGTTTTGTCAGGAGATTTCTGTCCAGAAGAAATCATAGAAAAATTAAAAACAATGATTACAATGAAAGCAAATCCTGAAGAAACAAAAAGAGTTTATAATAAAGAACAAGAAGAAATTACTCAAAATTATATTGAAAAAGAAATGAATATAAGTATGCCTATTGTATTACTTGCATATAAAGATAATGATTTGACAAGTGATAAAGTAAAAAAAGATATAGCAATAGATATTTTAGGAACGATAATTTTTGGAAAAAGCTCAAAACTTTTTGAAAAATTATATGAAGAGGGAAAAATCTTTTCTGAACCAAGCATAAATTATGAGTTTTCAAAAACATTTGCTCATATTTTAATACAACTACAAACAAATTATGTTCCAGAAGTTGTAGAAGAAATAAAAGTATTTATAGAAAACTTACAAAAAAATGGAATTCCAGATGATGATTTTCAAAGAGCAAAAAGAAGAGTATATGGTGATTTAGTAAAAGATTATAATGATGTTGCAGATATTGCGACAGGATTTGTAACAGATTATTTTAAAGGAATAAATTCTTTTGATTATTTTGAAGAATTTAATATTATAAACAAAGAGTACATTGAAAAAATATTAAAAGAGTTATTTGTTGAAGATAAGATGGTAGTATCAGTTGTAAAACCAATAAAAAAATAGGGGGTTAAAAATGGATTTAGTAACATTTCCAGGATTAAATTTAGAATTCGAATTTTCAAAAATTGCATTTTCTATATTTGGAGTATCAGTTTATAAATATGCTATTTGTATAGTATTAGGTATTGCTGTAGCATTAATATTTTGCAAACTTGCAAAAGAAAAATTTGAAATTGATTATAATTTCGTTTTAGAAAATACAATTTTAGCAATAATATTTGGAACAATAGGTGCAAGATTATATTTTGTATTATTTAACTTAGACTATTACTCAAAGCACATATCTGAAATATTTAATTTTAGAAGTGGTGGATTAGCGATTTATGGCGGATTAATATTTGGAGCAATCGCAATAATTATTAATTGTAAAATCAGAAAAAAAGATATTTTAAATTTTTTGGATTATATAATCCCTTATGTTGCAATAGCGCAATGCTTTGGAAGATTTGGTAATTTCTTTAATGTCGAGGCTTATGGTTATGAAACAACTTCTTTTATAAGAATGGGAATAACAACAATTAATGGATATATGGAAGTTCATCCAACATTTCTTTATGAAGCTATAGCAACATTTATTATTTTTATTGTATTAAGATATATTCAAAAAAGAAGAAATTATAAAGGACAAGTTATTTTATGGTATGCTTTACTATATTCTTTTATAAGAACGTTTATAGAAGGATTAAGAGCTGATAGCTTAATGATTTTTAATTTAAGAGCGTCTCAAATTTTATCTATAATAATTTTAGTTTCTTCAATCTCAATAATGGTTTGTAGAAGATTTTGTAATAAGCTTAAAAGTTCTAAACAAGAAGATGGTGAGCAAAATTAAACCCCAATTGAGAATAATGTCGAAAAATGTCTTACGAAACATTGATTAAATGCAGTTATTTCGTTGACTTTTGTATGTCAAAATGTTATTTTAAAAACATACAAAAGAGGAATAATTTGTAAAAAAAGGAGATGAGTGAGATGACGTTAGATGATAAAATTTCTCAAGTGAGAGAAAAATTGAATAAATGTATTACTGATGGAGAAAATTACTCTGTTATTTATAAAGTAAGTGTTGAATTAGATGAGCTTATAGCTCAATATTATGCACGAGAAGCAAAAATGAAAAAGAAAGATTAAAAGGTTGGTGTAAATTTTACATCAACTTTTTTTCTTGAATTAATATTAAAAATAATATAAAATACAGTTACTAATGAAAAGGGGATGTAAAACATGGAAATTAAAGAATTCTCAAAAAATGTTTTTGATATGAGTGAAGATATTGCATATGATATTTTAGAAAGATTTGGAAATAATCAAAATGTTGACAAAACACTAACATATATTTTTATAAAAACTTATTATATGCACACAATAAGATTATATTTAAGTAGTAGATGTAGAATAGATATATTTGATGATATATATATGGCATATAGAGATAATTTATTAGATTATTATAAAATAAATAATTCTCAAATAAGTGAAGATTTATTATCGGATATTTCTAAAACATCAGATACAATGCTAGAAATGTTAGAATCAATGAATTTTAAAGAAATAAATGATAGTTATGAATTTAGACATTATACTATATTATGTTTTGAACTTTTAAGAAATATATTAGAGAAAAAATCTAAGGAGAAAATAAGAGAAGATTTATTTGATAATTTTATTTCTAAATTAAAAGATAAAGCTGATGAAATAGTAGGATTTACAGGTAAAATGTTGAAATAAAGAAATTTAAAATGTGCCTTTGTTTTTATAAAAAACAAAGGCATTTTTGTGTTAAAATTTTAAAGAATTTTAGTCTTAAAATGAAGCAAAAAATAAATAAAAAAAGGTGTACTTTTTAAAACATTTAATATATAATAATTTTGTATAATTAGCGATACTAATAAACTATTATAAATATTATAATGGAGGAACAAATGATAGAGTGGTTTAAAGGGGTATTAACATCAATTAATTTAGACAGTTTATTAAAACTTTTTGACTTTCAAATAGCAATTTGTGTCTTATTAATTTTTGTTATTTTTAGAGGACTATTTTCGAGAATAATAATAAAAGTTTACTATAAATTAATAAAATCTAATAAAAATGCAAAGGAAAGTACAATGTACAAACCGTTTAATATATTTTTTATATTATTAGGTATTTTCTGTATGATAAATATATTGCCTACAAGTGTATTTTTACTATCAATTTTAAATCAATTGTTTGCAGTTGTTGCAATATATTTTGCGACAAAAGCAATATCAACATTAATTACAGAAGATTCGTTTATTGGTAAGAGATACTTTAAAAATTCAACTAATACAGCTGTAAATAAATTTGTTTGTAAAATAGCAAGATTTATTTTATGGTTTGTTGCATTTGTAATCTCTGCAAATGTACTTGGATTTGATTTAGAAGTGTTTAGTGGATTAGTTGCTGGTCTTGGTATTGCATCTGCTGGTGCAGCACTTGCTGCGCAAGATATTGTAAAAAGTATCTTAAGTGGTATGGCAATTTTAGCAGATAAACCATTTGTTATTGGTGATTGGATTGAAGTAGATAAATATCAAGGTACAGTTATTGATATAACATTTAGAAGTACTCGTATAAAATCATATGATAACTCTGTTGTTACAGTTCCGAATTCAACAATTACATCTAATTATGTTGTAAACTGGAATAGATTGACAAGTAGAAGATTTGATTGTGTTTTAAATTTATCTTTAGATACAAATTCTGAAAAAATTAGAAAAGTGATAAAAGAACTAAAACTTATATTACAAAATGATCCAAAAGTAATTAAAGAAACAGTTCAAGTAACATTTAATGCAATATCAGCAGCAAGCTGTGAAGTAAAAATTTATCTGTATGTTAGAGAAGCAGATTATGCAAAATTTTTACAAGCAAAACAAGATATTTTATGTAATATATTAAATGTATTTGAAAAAGAAAATATAGATTTAGCTTATCCAACACAAACATTATACGTAAAAAGAAAGGATGAATTAGGAGCGTGTGCGGAATAGGAGTGGCGCTTGCTGGAGGTGGACTAAAAGGTTTAGCTCATATTGGTGCATTAAAAGCGCTTGAAGAATTGGGTGTTAAAATTGAATATTTATCTGGAACAAGTTCGGGAAGTATATTTGCTTCATTTTATGCAATGGGTTACTCAACAGAAGAGATAAAAGAAAAAACAATGAAGCATTATAAAATTCTTACACAAATAGAAAGAAGACCAATATTTAAAGCGGGAGCAACTTATTTTACGTCAGGAGTTGCAAAAATAAAAGGATTAATTCCAGGTGAGAATATAGAAAATTTAGTAAAAGCAATATCAAAAGATAGAAAAATTACTAATATGAACCAAATAAAAATACCTTTTGCAATTGCTGCGGTGGATACAATTTCAACTAAGGAATGTATATTCTTATCGAAGAAAATAGATAAAGAAAACACTGATGAAATAGATTATATATATAATGCTCCAATTGCTACAGCAACAAGAGCAAGTATGTCTTTCCCGGGAATATATACACCATGTCAATACGATAAATATAACTTTATTGATGGTGGAACAAAAGATAACTTACCAGTAACAGTTTTAAAAGATATGGGAGCAAAAAAAGTAATTGCCTTAAGTTTTAAAATAGATGAATATGAACCAAAAGAAGATATTCTTGCAATTTTACTTAGAACGGTAGATATATTTTCTCTTCAAGATGTTAGAGCTGCACAAAAAGTGGCAGATTTAGCAATCGAAATTGATTGTCAAGGAACATCTCTTTTGGAAATAACAAATGCTGATGAGGTAATAAACACAGGATATAATACAATAATGAAACATAAAGAAGAAATTCTAGAATTAATAAACAAATAGATAAAATAATAAGTAGGAGTGAGAAAAATTGCCTAGTAATGATACTTTAATGCAATATTTTGAATGGTATTTACCTAGTGATACAACACTTTGGAATAAGGTTACAAAAGAAGCTAAACATTTAGAAAATATAGGAATAACTCATCTCTGGCTACCACCTTCATATAAAGGTGCTAGTGGAAAAGATGATGTAGGATATGGAGTATATGATTTATATGATTTAGGAGAATTTGATCAAAAGGGAAGTATTCCAACAAAGTATGGAACAAAAGATGAATACATAAATGCTATAAGGGAATTGCGCGAAAATAATATAAAAGTTTTAGCAGACATTGTTTTAAACCATAAAATGGGAGCAGATGAAACTGAAGAAGTTTTAGCTATTCAAGATGATGCTGAAGATAGAAATATCAGTTTAACAGAGGCTATGCCAATAAAAGTTTGGACTAAATATACATTTCCAGGAAGAAATAATGAATATTCAGATTTTAAATGGAATTGGACTCATTTTCATGGGGTTGACTGGGACGAAAATACAGGTACCGCGGCAATATATAAATTTTATGGTAAACATTGGGATGAAAATGTTGACAAAGAAAAAGGAAATTTTGATTATTTAATGGGTGCGGATATCGATTTAAATAATTATGATGTTATTAAAGAACTTAAAAAATGGGGAAAATGGTATTTGGATACGACTAATGTAGATGGATTTAGATTAGATGCTGTAAAGCATATTAGATCTGAATTTTTCCCTGAGTGGCTAACAGAATTAAGAGTGTCGAGTGAAAAGAAACTTTTCTCTGTTGGTGAATATTGGAGTACTAGTATTGGAACAATAAATGATTATATAGAAAAAACTCAAGGATGTATGTCTTTATTTGATGTTCCATTACATTATAATTTTTATAGAGCATCAATCAGTAATGGTGAATTTGACATGAGTCAAATTTTTGAAGGAACTTTAGTAGAATCTAATCCTGAAAAAGCAGTTACATTTGTAGACAATCATGATACTGAACCAGGACAAGCATTAGAATCTTGGGTATTAGACTGGTTTAAACCATTAGCGTATTCGCTTATTTTGTTAAGAAAAGGTGGATTCCCTTGTGTATTTTATGGTGATTACTATGGTATACCTTCAAAAGATGTTGAGCCAAAGAAAGATATATTAAGTACATTATTGAAAGTAAGAAAATATTATGCCCATGGTGAGCAATATGATTACTTTAATGATAGAAATGTTATTGGATTTACAAGACTTGGAGATTATGAACATCATGATTCTGGTTTAGCAGTTGTTATGTCAGATGGAAGAGGTGGAGGAATCCAAATGAATGTTGGAAAACATTTAGCAAACACTGTACTTTATGATTGTACAGGTAATCTTTCAGAAACAGTATATGTTGATAATGAAGGAAATGGTATTTTTTATTGTAAAGATGGTAGTGTTTCTGTTTGGATAAAACAAGGGCAAAGTATAAATTAAAGATTAGGAGATAGTATGAAAGTTTTAGTTACAGGTGCTTCTTCTGGGATAGGAAGAGATTTGGCGAGAGAGTTTGCCAAAAGAAAATACGATTTAATTTTGGTGGCAAGAAATGTAGAAAGATTAGAAGCGCTAAAAGAAGAACTAAAAAAAGAATATGAAGTAAATGTTGAATATTTAAGTGTAGATTTATCAAAAAGAGAAAATTGTATAGACCTTTACTCTAAAGTAAAAGATATAGATATTTTAGTAAATAATGCAGGACTTGGGGATTTTGGAGAGTTCTCAGATACTGAACTAACAAAAGATTTTTCTATAATAGATACCAATATTACAAGTGTACATGTTTTAACTAAATTATATTTAAAAGACATGAGAGAAAGAAATAGTGGTAAAATTTTAAATGTTGCATCTATTGCAGGATTTATGCCAGGACCATTAATGGCGACATATTATGCATCAAAAAATTATGTTGTAAGACTTTCTGAAGCGATTAGAGAAGAATTGCATAAAGCCAAATCAAATGTTAAAATAAGCATTTTATGTCCAGGACCAGTAAAAACGAACTTTAATAATGTTGCAAATGTAAAATTTGAATTGTCATCATTATCAAGTGAATATGTTGCTAAATATACAGTTAATAAATTTTTAAAAGATAAATTTTATATAGTACCAGGAAAAATGATACAAATAGGAAAAGCTTTAACCAAAATTGTTCCAACTCCGATTGTTGCTAAAGTTTGCTATAAATTGCAAAAATCAAAAGCAGGAAAATAAAGAAAATGGAGAACTGAAATGAAAATATTAATGGGAACAAAAAATCCAGGAAAGATAGAAGGAGCAAAACAAGCATTTCAAAAGTATTTTGAAAAAGTTGAAATTGAAGGTATTGGTGTAAGCTCAGATGTTAGTGATCAACCAGTGAATGAAGAAATCTTTCTTGGAGCAAAAAATAGAATAAAAAATTTAAAAAAATATGCAAAAGAAAACAATATTGAAGCAGATTTTTATATTGCATCAGAAGCAGGAATTACAAATCTTTTAGGTGATTGGATTGATATAAATTCGGCAGTAATAGAAAGTAAAGACGGATTCCAAACAGTAGGGTGTAGTCAAGGATTTCAAATTCCTGAAAAATTAGTTCCAGAAATAATAGAAACAGAACTAGGAAAAGTTATGGACAAATTATTTGATGGAGAAAATCTAGGAAAAGGAAAAGGTGGAATCAGTAGATTAACACATGATGCAGTAACAAGAATAGAACTTACTAAAAATGCATTTATTATGGCTTTAATAGGGCATATAAATGGTGACTTATGGAAATAAATAGTTATAACAAAAAACCGCACTTTTACAAAGTGCGGTTTTTGATTGGTTGATTTTACTTTTTTCTTGAACAAATACTGTTTGAATTTCAGGAAGTTATCCAGCGTAAGGAAGCCACTTACAATGGCACAAATGTCTGGAAATACGTGTGACTTTGTAAAGATCGAAACCGTCGTTGGCAAAGCAAGATTCGTTGATTTGCAGTTTCATAATAGTATCAGGACAATTTGTGCAGGTGGTTAGAAGTCTATCCAGTAAAGTTGTTTCATAAATGCTGTGAACAAATTCGAGTTCGTGATCATAGTAAAAAGATTTGTCTTCAATTGTAATCTCGGGTATGTAACATGCTTTTTGGAGTTCTTCGAAATAACCTAAGAATTTCTTGGGACTAGTGTGTAGATTGACCAGAAGTTGATGATTTGCTTTTCCACGGAAAATAACTATTTTGTGGTCTCCGATAGACTGGGTAGTAAATTTATATTTCATAAAATAACCTCCTAGCGTAAAATCAATAAATTTACTCAAAAATAATTATAACATGATTTACATAAATTGACAATACAAAGGATTATTGAAGCATTCCAGTAATTAAGATTCCTAAATTTTCTCTATAAATTCCAGAAAATTGAGAGATTGGAATAGGATTAGTTCCGAGCCCAACTTCAATGGTGAATCCAGGGCGATTGAATGCTAGAATAAACCAGTCTTTGTAACCTGCAAAACTAGAGTTTTCAGGAACTTGTTCTAAAGAATAACCTGAAAGGTTTGCAAATTTTTCGGCTAATTCCTGACTTCCGGGAGGCGTTTGGTTTTGGTACTGATAGAAAATGACTCTTCCTTGAGTATGATAAGTCAGCATTATAGAAAAATTATGACGAAGTGTGAATGTATATAATGCAACTGCTTCAGGCGCGGTAAGTGGACCATAACCAACAAAATCACGGGGAGATGGTTTGTTGAATCCTTGTGCATATTTGATTTCTCTGGCTTGCTCCCAACCAGCTGGAAATTGAAGATTTAGATCTATTCCTTCTATATTCGATTTATATCCGCTTGGAAAAGGTATTTCTGGAAAATTGTTTGCTATTTGTTTGGCGTTTCTGTAGCCCCAAGAGTTTTCGGGAAGTCCGCCAGTAACTAAATCAACACCATCTGGATTTATCATAGGCATTATATATAAAGAAACATTTGCAAAGAGTTCGCGAGCATTAATACCAAATATAGGGATATTATTTACATAGCTTTTGGAAAGATTTTCTAAAAATTTCATTAAAAGTGGGGAAGTAATCCATTCGTTTGCATGTATAGCAGCAGAATAAAATACTTCTTTTTGTCCATTTCCAAATCTAATAACTTGAAGTGGTTTACCTAAAACACTTCTTCCTATTGAAGATATTTGCAAAAATGGATAGATAGTTTTTAAAGAATCAATATTCATATTTAAAAATTGAGATGTATAACTAATATTTGTTTTTACTATACTACCAAAAGGAACAATAATTTTTTCTCCGATTTTTAAATTATTAGGGTCTATATTGGGATTAGCTGATAGTATAGCGTCTATAGTTGAAGAATGCATATTAGCAATTTGAAATAAAGTGTCACCATCTTTTATTGAATACACTGTATAGCCATTGATGTATGGCATTAATGCATTCCAAGTATTTGGACCAACAATACCATCAATGGTTAGACCGTTTTCTCTCTGAAAATTTTGAACCGCATTAAAGGTTTGAAATCCATAAATTCCATCGATTGCACCATTATAAAATCCAAGAGTTTGAAGTATAGATTGCAGAAGTTCTACTTCTGGACCTCTGGAATTTAATCTTAAAGTTGTCATATAAAAATCCTTTCTTATACTATTATTTTAAATTATCTAAAATTAAAGATAATTTATTATTTTATTTATAATATTCAAAAAAAATTAGAGAGTTACATTAAAATGGATATATTAAAATAATTGTAAAATAGCTACTTAAAAAGGGTTGTAAAATTCTTGAATATATTATAAAATATGCTTGAAAAAATAGACCATATATGGGGTGAAAAAAGTGCTAATAGAAGCAGAAATGAAAGAACTAGCCAAAAGAAAAGAATACACAAAAGTATTCAATTATTTTCATGACGAATATACAGATATGCTTAAAAACTTTTTGGAAAGACATGAAGTAGATGTTAATGAAAATGATTGCTTAATAGATTATATTGTTAAAACAAGAATTTTTATGCCCAAATATAATACTTATACTATTCCAATTTCAAATGCTATGTACAATGAAGAATTGCCAGAAGCGATGAAATATGAATTATTAATGAGTAGTTATAAAGATGTAAGAAAGGCGTTTAGTAAATAGGAGAAGAAATGAATAGAGTTGCGAAATTTTTAGCTCACGAAGGAAGAGTAAGTTTAGTATGTACAAATACAACTGATATGGTTAATGAAATAATGAACATCCATGATTTAACACCAACAACTACTGCAGCAATGGGAAGATTTGCTACAATAACTGGTATGATGGGTTTTACAGAAATAAAAGATACTGAAGATTATTTAACAGTTCAAATGAATGGTAAAGGACCAATGGGAACTTTAATTTCTGTAGTAAGAAGAGAAGCTTTTACGTCAAAAGTAAAAGTTTGTACAGATAATCCTCATGTAGAATTACCATTAAAGCAAAATGGAAAATTAGATGTAAGTGGTGCAGTTGGAACAAATGGATTTTTAAATATAATAAATAAAAATGAAGTAACAGACACAAATTATACTGGATTGGTTCCAATAGTAAGTGGAGAAATTGCAGAAGACTTTACAGAATATTTTGCAAAATCACAACAAAAACCAACAGTAATAGCTCTTGGCGTTTTGGTAAATAAAGATGGAGTAAAAGCTTCTGGAGGATATATGATTCAATTGATGCCAGATGCTACTGAAGAAGATATTGTAGCAATCGAAAAAGCTTTAGAAAATGCTCCAAGTATTAGTCAAATGATTGATGAAAATAAATCATTAGAAGAGATTGCAAGAATTGTTACTGGTGATGAAGATATAATGATTTTAGCTCAAGAGCTAGATATGAAATATGAATGTGATTGTTCAACTGAGAAATTTGAAAAAGGGTTAATTTCGATAGGAAAAGAAGAACTAAAGAAAATTATTGAAGAAGATGGGCAAGCAAATATAGTTTGTAACTTCTGCAAAAAAGAATACAATTTCGATAAAAACGATTTAGAAGAACTATTAAGACAAAGCGGAAATTAATAATAAATATTATTTTTAGAAGGTGAAAACAAAGGATGAAAAAGTTTGAAAAAGAAGCTATGCTAGAGGGAAATGAAAAATTTGAAAAGGCAATTTCAAGAATAGAGAAATTGTACGATCCAATTTATGGTGATGCTCCAATGCGTAGTGAATTTGATAGAGATTACACAAGAATAATAAACTGTAATGCATATAGAAGATTAAAACATAAAACACAAGTGTTTTTCTCTCCAAAAAATGATCACATATGTACAAGAATTGAACATGTTAACTTAGTTGAGTCTATTAGTAATACAATAGCAAACTATTTGGGATTAAATTCAGAATTAACAAAAGCAATTGCAGTTACACATGATATTGGACATAGCCCATTTGGTCATCAAGGAGAAGCAATTCTATCTGAAATTGCAGAAAGAGAATATGGACAAAGATTTTGGCATGCTGGAAATGGAATCCATTATGTTGATGATTTAGAATTATTAAAAGATGTTGCAGGACATGAAAGAAATTTAAATCTAACATATGCTGTAAGAGATGGAATTTTAGGTCATAGTGGAGAACCAACAATATCAGGACAAAGACCAAGAAATGAATTTGTAGATTTAAAAGAATTTACACATTCAAATAAATTTGCACCATATACATGGGAAGCTTGTGTAGTAAAAATTGCAGATAATATCTCTTATTTAGGTAGAGATTTGGAAGATGCAAAAGAAATGAAACTTCTAACAGATAGAGATTTATATAACCTTGACAAAATGATAGAAAATATTAGAGTAAATAATACAAGTATAATTGGTTATTTGACAGCTGATTTGTGTAAAAATAGTAGTGTTGACATTGGTTTGAAATTTTCAGATGAAGCTCATAGTACAATGGAAAGAATAAAAAGATTTAATTATGAGAAAATATATAAGAATGAAAAAATTCAACCAACAATTAGATATTTTAAAGTTGTTATGAACGAAATTTTTTATACTTTAAAAAGAGAGTATAATGGACTAGCAACTGCAAAAAATATTAAGAAAATGAAAAGATATTATCCAGTTCTTGCAAATGAATTTTCAAACTGGCTTGAAAAATATTCTAATTGTCAAGATAGAGATGAAACAAAGCATTTTAACAAAGTCATATATGATTTAAACGATGTTAGAGAATATTCAAGAGCAATAATTGATTATATGTCTGGTATGACTGATCAATACATAATTAGTGTTTATGACGAGATAGTAAAATTTTAAAAGGAGAATCATATGGTATATCAATATGAACCCAAAGGTGTTTGTTCAAGACAAATGAATATAGAAGTGGAAGATGAAATTATAAAAAAAGTTGAAATAATAGGTGGATGCGCAGGAAATACAATGGGTGTATCTGTATTGGTTCAAGGAATGAATATAAATGAAGCAATAAAAAGATTAAGAGGAATTGATTGTAGGGGAAGAGGAACATCTTGTCCAGATCAACTTGCAATTGCTTTAGAAAAAATTAAAGAAGAAATAGCATAAAATAAAAAAACTGATATAAAATTTATATCAGTTTTTTGTTTGTTTATTTATTGTTTTTTATATAATCAGAGATTTCTTTAAAGTTTTCTAAACTTAATTGTTCTGCTCTTACTTTTAAATCAATATTTAGATTATTTAACATATTTTCTATAAATTCTTTTGAAACTAAGCCAGAGTTGGCTAGTGAATTCATAAGAGTTTTTCTTTTTTGCAGAAATGCAAATTTGATTACTTTAAAGAATAATTCTTCATCCAATACTTTTACTTTAGGTTCTTTTAAAACATCTAATTTTATTACTGCTGAATCAACATTTGGAGCTGGGATAAATGAATCTCTTGGAACATCAATTATTATTTCTGGATTAGTATAATAATTAATACTATATGTTATTGCTCCAACTTCTTTTCCACCTGGTTTATCAGCTAATCTTTCTGCAACTTCTTTTTGAACCATAACAGTGATACTTTCTAAGTTTAACTTATCTTCTAATAATTTCATTATGATTGGTGTTGTGATGTAGTAGGGAAGATTAGCAACAACTTTTGCTGATTTTAAATTTGAATTTTCTTCTATTATTTTATTTAAATCTACTTTTAAAACATCGTCATGTATTAATTCAAAATTTTCATATAGAGAAAATCTATCTTTTAATATTGATACCATTTTTGGATCAAGCTCAATACAAATTACTTTTCCCGCATTTTCTAAAAGGGGAGAAGTAAGGTTTCCAAGTCCTGGTCCAATTTCTATTATTAAATCATCTTTATTTACACCTGCTTTTTCTATAATTCCGTCTACAACATTTTGATCTATTAAGAAATTTTGACCATAACCTTTGTTTGCATGAGCATTATATTTATTTAAAATATATTTGGTTTCTTGTTCTAAATTCATTTTTTCTTTCCTTTAAATTAAAATCTATTAATAATTGTACTACATTTTCCACAAAATATCAATAAATTGTGGATTTTAAAGGGTAAAAAAAGAAAGATACATGCAAAAACATGTATCTTTTTTATATTATTCAGCTTTGTTTGTCATTGCTTCTAAATCTAATAATTCTTGCCATCTTTCATCAACTTCTTTTTGGAATGCTTCAATCATCCATTCGTTACCTGGTTTAAACATGTGTTTAAATCTTTTTTGTGGTTTTAAGAATTCTTCGATTGGAAGTTTGTTTGCTGGTTTATAAGTAATTTTATAAACTCCATCAACAACTTCATATAATGGCCAGTAGCATGTGTCTACTGCTAATTTATTGATTTGCATTAAATCTTCTGTATTATATCCCCATCCTCTAGGACATGGAGCTAATACGTTTAAGAAACAAGCACCTTCTGTATAAATTGCTTTTTCAGCCTTTTCATAAAGGTCTTTGAAATTTCCAATAGCTGCTGTTTGAGCAACGTATGGTAAATGATGTCCAACCATGATTTTTGCTAAATCTTTACGAGATTGCATTTTTCCAGGAACAACTGCTCCTGCTGGAGTTGTTGTTGTATCAGCAAATTGTGGTGTTGCTGATGATCTTTGGATACCTGTATTCATGTATGCACCGTTATCGTAGCAAACATAAACCATATCATGACCTCTTTCCATAGCTCCTGATAAACTTTGAAGACCGATATCATATGTTCCACCGTCTCCACCGAAAGCTATGAATTTTGTATCTTTGTCAGCAGGTAATTTACCTTGACGTTTCATTGATTTGTAAGCTGCTTCAGCACCACTTAATGTAGCACCAGCACATTCAAATGCTGTATGGATGAATGAATCAGTCCATGAAGTGTAAGGATAGATAAATGTTGAAACTTCCATACATCCTGTAGCACCAGCGATAACTGCGTGATCTTCTGGTTTTAAAGCTCTTAATATTGTTCTAGCAACAGATGGTGCACCACATCCAGCACACATTCTGTGACCAGCTGTAAATCTTGAAGGTTTATTAGCCATTACTTCTTTATGATTATATGCCATACTAAATTTCCCCCCTTAATCCTAAATATCTATATGGATTTCCAACATCACCAGATGCTGCAACTTCTTCTAGATCTTTATAAACTTTTTGAATATCTTTAACAGTAGTATCTCTACCACCAATACCATAAACATAGTTAACTGTTGGAACGTGAATTTTTTCAACATACATTCCTGAAACTACATCTTCGAATAATGCTCCACCAGCAGCGTTTAAAGAATCTGCTTTATCTAAAACAGCAACTGCTTTAGCTCCTTTTAAAGCTTCTGCAATTTCTTCTGCAGGGAATGGTCTAAACATTCTAACTTTGATTAAACCAGCTTTAACTCCTTGAGCTCTTAATTCATCTATAGCAGCTTTTGCTGTTCCTGCTGTAGAGTTCATACAAACTACAACTAATTCAGCATCATCCATTTTATATTTTTCGAAAAATTCATATTTACGTCCTGTTAATTTTTCAAAATCTGCAGATACTTCAGATATAACTTTTTTAGCGTTTCTCATAGCAACTGCTTGTTGAGCTTTATGTTCAAATAGATATGCTTGTAAATCTAATGGACCAACTGCGATTGGTTCTTGATGATTTAATAAATAATGTTCTGGATTATATTTTCCAACAAATTCTTTTACTTTATCATCTTCTAATAATTCAATGTTTTCAATTGAGTGTGATGTGATGAATCCATCTTGACATACCATTAAAGGTAATAATACGTCTTTGTGTTCTGCAATTCTGTGAGCCATTAATAAATTGTCGTAAGCTTCTTGGTTATTTTCTGAGAATAACATTATCCAACCGCTATCACGAGCTCCCATTGCATCTGAATGATCGTTATGAATATTTAAAGGTCCTGAAACCGCTCTATTTACTAAAGACATAACTATTGGTAATCTTAAACTTGAAGCAATGTAAACCATTTCCCACATTAAAGATAAACCATTTGCTGATGTAGCTGTCATTGCTCTACCACCAGCTGCTTGTGCACCTATACAAGCACTCATTGCACTATGTTCACTTTCAACAGCAACAAATTCTGTATCTACTTGACCATTGCTAACAAAGCTAGAAAAGTATTGAGGTATTTCTGTTGAAGGTGTAATAGGGAATGCTGCAACAACATCTGGGTTTATTTGTTTCATAGCGATAGCTGCTGCTTCATTACCACTTAATCTTTCTCTAATTCCCATAATAATTTTCCTTTCTATTTCTTATTTCATTTCGATAGCTTTGAATGGGCATACTTTTGCGCAAACGCCACATCCTTTACAAGCATCATAATCAAAATCTTTTCTTGTTCCATCTGGATTTACTGGAATAGCATCATCTGGACAAACAGGGTAGCAAAGACCACAGTGTTTGCAAAGTTCTGATTTGAAAACAGGAGTAGTTGAACGCCAATCTCCAGTTTTGAATTCTTTAGCATTTCCAGCTGTATAAATATTTCCACCTATAGTTAAATCTTGCCAAGGTGTTTTATTATTTAATGTATCTTCTGTCATAATTACTCCTTTCTAAACTTTAGTTACTTCTTGTAAAGCCATCTCTAAAGCTTTCATGTTTCCGTCTATTACTTCTGGTTTTTTTGCAAATTTATGTTTAAAAGATCCTATCATATCTTCTAGGAATGCTTCATCTGACATTATTCCGCTAACTTTAACAACTGCTGCAAGCATTGGTGTATTTGGGAAATATTTTCCTAAAGTTTCCATAGAAACTTTTCTAGCGTCTATTTTATAGACATTTCCTTCATATCCTTTTAAAGTTGCTCTTAATTCTTCTCCTGATTTTGTAGAATTAATTATAATTGCTCCTTCTTTTTTTAGACCTGCTGTAACATCTACGCATTCTAAAAGTGTATCATCTACAACTACAACATAATCTGGTTCATAAATATTTGAATGAACAGTAATTGGTTCATCGCTTATTCTGTTATAAGCTGTGATTGGAGCACCCATTCTTTCTGGACCATATTCAGGGAAAGCTTGAATATATTTACCAGTGTTGAATGCTGCACCGGCTAGAAGTAAAGAAGCTGTATTAGCACCTTGCCCGCCTCTACCGTGCCATCTGATTTCAATTAAATTACT
>JAZRKN010000012.1:0-1701 GCA_045646345.1 Candidatus Scatovivens sp.
CTTTATAAAGCACAACAAGTTAATTAGGAATGAGTATATAGCTTAGTTCTTCTTTTAATTCTCTTATTTCTGTGCGCAGAGATTCTGTATTTACAGATTCCACTTTTGGAATGAACTCTTCCACCATTTCTGCCATCTGCAGAAGCAAAGACGTAGTTACAATTCGGCTTTAAAAAGTTTAATCAGTCCTTCTTCCTTGCAACATAAATATAAGTCGCCATTTTTAGTAACAGATAAAGAGAGTATCTTCTTCTCTTTGCTTACTTTATAGGCATCTACTACATTACCATCCCAATCAAGCTTAAATATCCAAGTTTCAAGATTTTCTATTTTTCCTCCACTTTTAATTATATCTTCATGATAAATACTTCGACCTTCGTATACAAGATACATATAAGAATCGTCAGAGTGTGCATAAGTATATGTAAGTGGTATATAGGATGCAAAATTTATGGACACGCCATTATTTGTTGTATATTCCGGAATAATTTTATCTGGACCGGTTATTGTTTTTATAAGATTCAAATCAAAATCATAAATCTCTATTTCTGCTGTAGCATTTGAATAATAGCAAATCTTTTTGTCTGTATGGTTTACCAGTATTCCACCTATATTTACATTGATGGCATTAATACGTCCATTTGGTAATAATCTATCAGTGGCATCCATTATAATGAATCTGGGATCATCTTGATTAATATTGAGCTTATTATCAATAAATCTGTATGGATTTAACACTAAAACACGATTATCATCAAAGAGATATTGTCGCTGGGTTTTAAATTTGTAATCTATATAATCAATCTTAGCATTTTTATCTTTTACAAAATCTTCAACATATATCTTTGCTAATTTATTCTCCATAAAACCATTAACAAGAATGTGATTATCATAATTAACACAAACAATTTCAATCAATTCTTCCGGGCCATTTCCTCGCATAATTGCTTGTTTTTTCAGCTCCATAGTATTGATATCATAAAATTCTAGAAAATGTTTATTGCTATTGCTGTAATTTAGAACTACTAATATATCATTGTATAGATAGCATTGTTCTGCAAAATCCAATGCTTCTCCTGTAGGAACTTCTTTTAATGTTAGAGGCTTAGCATTTTCTTTTACAGATGAATTTATTTTACTTACATCGTTGTTAATGTGTTGTGAACAAGACAAAACAAGAACATAAGCACAAATTAAAAAACATTTTTTTACAATTGTATTCATATCTTTAAATTATTATTTAACAAAAAATACATAAAACACCAAACGGAATATTTATACTATTTAATTTAAGTAAAATAATTCAACACTTCCTCCTTTTGAAGGGTAACCAATTTCCTCTTTTGTTACAGGATGTACAGAATAGCATAAGAATATATAAGATACATCTTCACAGAACAACATTGAATACCCTGTATCAAATTCTTTCATTGATAATGCTTCAACATTATCATTAAAAACATTCACCTTATTTTTATTAATTGAATTAATTGCCAAAACGGCAGAAAGCAGCATACACGCTGAAAAAACTATTTTCTTCATAATCAAAAATTTTTAATCGTTATACAAATTATTTAAATATTCCGATTGGTATTTTTTACACTCAAAGGGCACTTGTTCGGTATGTTTAACTAAATATCCATTACATTGTACCACACTATAGTTGTCATTTAAAAGTATAATAGAAAAATCTGCAATAGT
>JAZRKN010000013.1:0-17562 GCA_045646345.1 Candidatus Scatovivens sp.
ATGGATGTGGTTTGTGGCAGTTCGATAATGGTTGGTTTGGACATGATGGAGGATTGCCAGGATTGAGACATTGGCAAAGGTTGAATTCTAAGGATAAAGTGGCAATCATTATCCTCTCTAATGTTGTTATAGAGGAACCACCCTTTCTTGCCCAAATGATGGAATACTTTATTCGCTAAATTACAATTTTGTAATTTGTTAGATAAATAGTAATTTGTAAAGGAGAATTAATAATGAGAATTTACGATATTTCTCAAGAAGTTTTTGGTTGCCAAGTATACCCTGGTGACCCAGTACCAGAAAAAAAGACACTTAATTCAATGAAAAATGGTGATTTGTACAATTTGACTGCATTTAGTATGTGTGCTCATAATGGTACTCATATAGACGCACCATTTCATTTTATTAAAGATGGAAAAACAGTAGATGATATACATTTAGAATCATTTGTAGGACTTTCTTATGTTGTCGAACATCACGGGATTATTTCTAGAGAAAATGCTATGGAAATAATTGAAAAAGCAAAGAAATATAATCCAGAAGCTGTAAAAAGAATTCTTATTAAAGGAGATGCAGAGGTTACTGAAGAAGCAGCGAAAATATTTGCTTCATCTGAAATATTTCTTTTAGGAAACGAATCTCAAACAGTTGGATCAGAAAATGCTCCAATGGTGGTTCATCAAATACTTTTGTCTGCTAATATTGTTTTACTTGAAGGAATTAGATTGACAGATATTTCAGAAGGTGTTTATTTTTTAAATGCTGCTCCATTGAATTTATCAGGTGCGGATGGTTCTCCTTGTAGAGCTTTATTGATAGATACTACTGAGAGATAAATTACAATTTAGTAAATTGCTAGATAAATAGTAATTTAGATAATAGAGATGCAGTGAAAGGAAAATGTTATGAAATCATTTAATAATGAATTTGAGAATTATAAAGTTGAAGCACAGGAAAAATGGGGAAAAACAAAAGAATATAAAGAATATTTGCAAAAATGTATTCAAAAGAAAAATGGAATAATTTATCTGAAGAAATGAATGCAATTTTTATAGAATTTGCAACTTATATGAAAAAAGGTGACGAACCAAGTTCATTAGATGTTCAAATTTTGGTAAAAAAATTACAAGATCATATTTCAGAAAATTATTATCTTTGTACAAATGAAATTTTATTAGGACTTGGACATATGTATGTTATGGATGAACACTTCCATAATAATATTGATAAATGTTCAAATGGCACTGCTGAGTTTGTTTGTGAAGCAATAAAAATATATTGTAAAAAATAAAAATCCAGTATTTCTACTGGATTTTGGTAGCGACGGTGAGATTCGAACTTACGACCTGCCGGGTATGAACCGGATGCTCTAGCCAACTGAGCTACGTCGCCATTTATTGACAGAGACTATTATAATAGTATTATTCCATTTTGTCAAGTAAAAATACAAAAAAATATAAAAAAGAAGGCATTCTCTTAACGAGTGCCTTCTTTTGCCTTAAATTATTAAGTTGCCTTTTTAGAGTACATAACAGTAGTCTGCTCCTAAGAAAAAGAGTCCTCTCTTTTCTTGCCACCAAACTCTATTTTCTTCCACTTCTTTTTTGTATGCATTTAGCAAGATGTGATAGTTATTAAGAGTTGTAGGATGAGACACCATTCTGGTTTTTAGTTCCTGCGTGCTTATTCCATGTTTTTTTGCATATCTTTCCAAAATACATTTTCGAACATTAAGAGCTTCTCTCATTGATACTTTATGATTTTTGTTTTGTTCAACATAATCTTGATAAAGAGTAAGTTCTATTGCTCGATTTAGTAAACAAGGAGTAATGTTTTTTTCAGTATACTCCTTAGAAAAATACAACATGTGAATTTCATAGCCAAGATCTTTCAAGGTTCTTATCAAACCTGCTCTAGAATGAGCTTGAATCAATGTTGCGTCAACAATAATCGATTCTTCCCTATTCTTGAGAATTTCTTCTTCGATAATTTCCAAGCTTCTTGTTTCTGAAACAGTTTTTCCTTCCATCTCCTCTTCTGCCTTTTGATATCCAGCTTCATCATACGAAATAAGTTTGATGAACGGATACAGGTTTAAAAAGTTCTGAATATATGTAGTTTTTCCAATACCGGATACTCCTACTAAAATAACAGCTGCTTTACAGTCAAAAGACATAACATCTTTATAACCATTCTTCAGTTCTGCATTTTTATTCTCGAACCATTCAGAAATAGTCTTCCGACTCACGACACCATTACATCTTTTGGCTTCAGATGCAAATCGTTTAACATAGTCTACTAAAAGCCCCATTGTCATCCCTCCGTATCTAAAATTAGGGTGTTAATATTATAGCATCTTTTTTGCTTTATGTAAACACTAGTAAATATATTTATTTCTTACTACTTCTAAAATAAATTTCAAAAATCTTATTGAAATTTATTTTTATTATATATAAAATCATATATATAAAATTATAATTATCGAAAGGAGAAAAAATGTCTATTCCGATTTCCTCTAAAGACAGTTACGCATATGCAGAACTTCTTGAAATCTTATCTTTTACTAATATAAATTTAGTAAATAAGATTCCAAAAAAACTTATTTCTTTATTTCAAGAAAATGCATCATCTGTTTACGAACATCATTTAAATAGAAGTATCCCTTTAGAAGAACAAGACATTTCTTCTGAAACGGCTACTCTTATAACCCTTATTTCATTAAATTATTGGTGTGAAACAGAAGAAGAAAAAAACGAAATAAGAAAAGTTTTAGCAAAAAACGAAAAAATAGAAAAAGAAGAATTAGAAAAAAAATATAATCCTAATAATATATTCCAAAACAATTCAATTCAAGTAACCAAAACAACTCCCCCTAATGAAAATACTCAAAGTAATCTACCTATAGCGGTTTCCACATTACCATGGTATTCAAAAATTTTAAATACCATAAAAAATCTAATTTCAAAAATAACAAAAAAAAGCAACTAACCCAATTTGTTAAAATTGAATTAGTTGTTTTTTTATTGTGTAATTTCTTCGTCATCAACACTTTGGAGTTGTTGATTTTCTTGTTCTTGCGTACTCTTAGAAGCATTTTTGGACTTCCATAAATTCTTAATTTTAGAAAACATTCCTTTTAATTTCAAATTTGTAACACCAAATTTTTCAGCAATGGCCCCAACATTAAGAATTTGCCATGCACCAGTTTCCATATTTTCAGCTTTAAGTTCATTAGCAGCTAGAATCTCCCCTTGATTATCTTCATCAAAAAGATTTTCTCTTAAATCAGTTTCTTCTTTCCCATATATAGCCCTCATCCAAACTTTAGCATCATTTATCTCTTGCGCTTTTTCTTTTCTTTCATCTTTATATCTGTTTAATTTTTCCAAATTAGTTTGAGAAAAATAATGATCCTTATTTTCAGAGGTCACATTTTTTTCCTTATAATCATAAAAATACAAAGTCTGATCAATTCCTCTTATTTCTCTTTCTTTATACATTAAGTTATTTATATACAACACATCGTCCTGAGTTTTACAATCAATATATAATTTTTTCTGAATTCCAATTACCATATCTTCAAAATCTAATTTTGCAATTTTGGGAGTATCTTTATATTTTTCATATATATCCGAAATTGTTTGATCTGTAGATAAATATTCATTTTTCATTTTTTCAAAAAACTCATTTTCTATTTCTTGTTGTTTTTTTGGCTTAGTTTGATTTAACAAACCTTTTAATACATTTTTTCTCTCATAAAGTACTGTTCTCTGACCAATTCTGTCAAAGATTGCCTTTCTTAAATCAGAAATATTGCAATATTCATCTGAATTAATAAGGTTCAAAACCTTATCCTGAGATTTTTTAAATTTTTTACTATGATGTTTTTCTAAAAGCTCCCCCAGCATTATTGCTCCCTTTTCAAAAGGTGTCTTTCCTGCCAATAATTCACTATCTAACTCTGGTAACATTTTTTTTATAAATGGATTATTTTTTAAAAATTCTTTTTCAGCTTCAACAGGATCTACTCCCTTTTCAGCCATAACTTTATCAGTACCAGCTAAATACATACCAGCACAAGCTGCTTTCACAATATCAGAATCCCAATATTCTTTAGAAATATTATTTTCTTTAAGAACTTGTTCTAAAGCCACTTTATATTCTAAGCCACTTTGTGTTAATTTATTTACCGCATCACTTACAACATAAACAACGGCTGTAGCTTCTGCCAATTCTACTTTTGTTTCATCATCAATATTAAGATTTATTCCATGTTTCTCACATATATCAATAACGTTATCAACAGTTTTTTTACCTTGTTCAAGCGCAGCAGCATCTATATCTTTTTCTCCCATCTTATCTTGTAGTCTTTCAGGAAACATATCAAGTTCTTTTTCTTTTGAAATTCTCATATCTCTTTGTTCTTGTACTTTACTTGTAGCTTCTTGTAAAGTTTTTTCAAAACTACTATAATTAAAACCAGCAGAAGTTATTACTTCACTACCCGGTGCATCAATTCTTTTATCTAACATATTTATTACATATGCCACTTCTAAATCATTCATTTTTTCTGTAGCTTTTGCAAGTGCAGTTCTGACTTCATCAGCTTCGCTTAAATTAATATAATTTCCTTCAGTTAATTTTTCAATCAAACCATTTACCGTTGGTTCTTTTAATTCATATGTTTTTCTCAGATTTTTTTGTTCACTCATATTTCCTTTAAAACCTTCTTTTCATTTTAACTTTAATCTAATAATCACATTTAATCATCATTATATAAGAAAGTATATCACTATATTTTATTATCTTTCAACAATGTTACAAAAAAGAAATATCTCAAAAATAATTCATTTATTAAAATATAATTATAAATGTTAAAGCCGAGAATCTTTTTTTGATTCTCGGCTTTATCTCACGTTCTTTCAAACGCCCTATTTAATTGTTCTTCAATCCATGAAGCTTCAACCTTTTCCGTAATAACTCCTTTATTCAAAGGGGATACTAATACGGTTCCATCGGTCAGTTCAATTACTTCAACCAGTCCTTTACCGGTCAATAAACTTTTGCATATAGCAACTCTTGCAATTTGCTGATCTTCTTCAAGTTTTGTATGAATTTCAATGTTGTTTTTTTCCATATAAAAACTTCCCATTAGATCAATCTCAACCCATTTATCGGTCTGAATAACAATACTATCTCCATCTTTGTATTCAGCAACCTGAAGAAATGGTTTTCTGAATCGCTTCTTCGCACACACGGTCATGCATTTCAAATCATTTATCCGTATGAAAAATAAACCTTCCTCTGAATTTTTTCTTAACATAGATTAACCTCCTGTTGCAATTCTAATTTTTAGATACAATTATTTTAACACGCTTTTAACTTTTATGTCAACTTTAATTCTTTAATTATCTTTCAATAAAAAAAGAAAAACAAATAATTAAATTTGCTTTTCTCTCTTTTACTATTTTTTAGTTATTATTATTTTATTTACCACGCTTGAAAATTTTGCATATTCAAATAAAACTTCATAAGTATTATTTCCTAATTGTTTTTTTAATTGATTTAATACTTGTTTATATAAATCAAAGTTACTTTCATTTACTACATTAGCAGATAGACCACCTATATTTCTTAACTCAACTATTGGTTTTGAATACATTGGATCATCAACATTTTTAATTAAAATATCAACTAATTCTCTTGTTGCATTTCCAGTTTGATTTCCTTCATAAAGTAATATTGTGTTATCAAAAATAAACTTATTGTAGTATCCCTCATAGTCTTTTTCTTCTACTATAAATTCTCTATCATCTTTTTTATTTTCTTGAACAACCTCTTCAGATTCTTCTTTTTTATCATTCATTTCATTTTTAGAATCGTTATTATTATCTTTTTTAGCTTCCAAATAGTCTAATGGTCCAAATTCTCCATCATCTGAATTTTTCTCATTATTAAATACTTTATCTAATTTTCCTGAATCTTTAAGATCCTCATATCTTTTGGCTATCAATACTGCACCAAATATTGCTGCAATTATTAATAATATCATAAAAACTTTTTTAATTACTTGACCCATAATAAAATTCCTTTCTTTTTATATTTATTATGAAAATCTTCTCTACTCTTCTATTATACCGCATTTTCAGCCATTTCGCAATGTTTTTTGTTATTATTAAAATAAAATCAATTATTTTAATAGTAAAATTTTGTAGCAAATTTTATTAAATCATTATATAATGCAATTATAATAAAGGAGGTTTTATCTATGGACTTTTTAGAACTTGCAAAAGAAAGATATTCTTGTAGATATTTTTCGGATAAAGAAGTAGAACAAGAAAAAATTAATAAAATTCTAGAAGCTGCTCGTTTAGCTCCTACTGGAAAAAATTCACAAAGCCAAAGAATTTTAGTATTAACAGATAAAGAAGAACTAGCGAAATTAGGTGAATGTACACCTTATGGTTGGAATGCTCCTCTTGTATTTTTAATTTGTTATGATAAAAATGAATCTTGGAAAAGAAGTTTAGACAATTTTGATGGAGGAGTTCAAGATATTTGTATCGTTACAACTCATATGATGCTTGAAGTAACAAGTTTAGGATTAGGATCAACATGGATTGGTGCTTATGATCCAATAAAAACAAGAGAAGTTTATAATGTGCCAGACAATTATGAAATCGCAGCATTTCTTCCTGTTGGATACCCATCAGAAAATGCTCATCCTAGCAGACTACACAATGATAGAAAGCCAATTGAAGAAATTACATTTTATAACAAATTCTAAATTTATATAATATAAAAAGGAAATAGAAAACTCTATTTCCTTTCTTTTTTATTCTAATTTAGAATTCACAATTTTTTGGTGTTCTTGGGAATGGTATAACATCACGAATATTTTGCATTCCTGTCATATACATCATTAATCTTTCAAATCCAAGACCAAATCCTGCATGTGGTACACTTCCATATCTTCTTAAATCTAGATACCACCAGTAGTCTTGCTCATCCATATTTAAATCTTTTATTTTGTTTTGTAATATTTCTAAGTTATCTTCTCTTTGGCTTCCACCAATAATTTCTCCAATTCCTGGAGCTAAAAGGTCAGTTGCAGCAACTGTTTTTCCATCTGGGTTAAGTTTCATATAGAAAGCTTTTATTTCAGCTGGATAATCAGTTACAAATACTGGTTTTTTGAAGATTTTTTCACTCAAATATCTTTCATGTTCTGTTTGAAGATCTACTCCCCAAGATACTTTATATTCAAATTCATCATTATGTTTTTCAAGTTCTTTTATAGCATCTGTATAAGTAATTCTTCCAAAATCTGAATTTACAACATTGTTTAGTCTATCTAATAAAGTTTTATCTATAAAATTATTAAAGAATTCCATTTCTTCTGGGCAATGCTCTAATACATAGTTAATTACATATTTTAACATGCTTTCAGCTAAATCCATATCATCTTTTAATTCTGCAAAACAGATTTCTGGTTCTATCATCCAGAATTCAGCAGCATGTTTTACTGTGTTTGAATTTTCTGCTCTAAATGTAGGACCAAAAGTATAAACATTTCTAAACGCAAATGCATATGTTTCAACATTTAATTGTCCACTAACTGTAAGATGTGCTGGTTTTCCAAAAAAATCTTTTGAAAAATCAACTTGTCCATCTTCTGTTTTTGGAACATTGTTTAAATCAAATGTATTTAAATTAAACATTTCTCCAGCACCTTCAGCATCACTACCTGTGATTATTGGTGTATGAACATATACAAAATTATTCTCTTGGAAAAATTTGTGTATTGCATAAGATGCTACAGAACGAACTCTAAATACAGCATTAAATGTATTTGTTCTAGGACGTAAATGAGAAATTGTTCTTAAGTATTCCATTGTATGTCTTTTCTTTTGAAGCGGATATTCTGGCGAAGAAAGTGCTATTATTTCTACTTTCTTAGCTTTTACCTCAAAAGGTTGTTTTGCATTTTCTGTTTTAATTAAATCTCCTTCAACTGTTATTGAAGAACTTAAAGTCAATTTACAAATTTCTTCAAAATTAGCTAAGCTATTATCAAATACTATTTGTAAATTTTTGAAAAATGATCCATCATTAATTTCAATAAATCCAAATGTTTTTGAATCTCTAACTGTTCTAACCCATCCAGAAACTTTTATTTCTGTTCCACAGTATTTTTCGGAATTTCTATATAATTCTTTAATAATTACATTATCCATCTGGTTTCCTCCAATTTAAAATACAATTTTAAAATTTCTAAGCAATTTAGAAATCATTTAGTATTATATATAAATTTTCCTAGTTTTTCAATAGTTTAAAGAAATTAATCCATTTACTTATATAAAAAAAGCAAGGATTCAAAAGTAGAATAAAAAATTCCTTTTTTCCTTGCTTTATATAATTATTCCAATCCGAAACTAATGCCAATAGCATTATTAACTTGATTCATTACTTCTATATCAGTTATATGCCCTATTTTCTCTTTTAATCTACTTTTATCTATAGTTCTAATTTGTTCTGCTAAAACCACAGAATCTGACTTTAATCCATTTTCACTTGACCCTATTTCTATATGAGTAGGCAATTTATTTTTCCCAGTCTGTGATGTAATTGCAGCAGCTATAACTGTTGGGCTATATTTATTTCCCGTATCATTTTGTATTATTAAAACAGGTCTAATTCCTCCTTGTTCTGAACCGACAACTGGACTTAAATCTGCATAAAACATATCTCCTCTTTTTATTACCATATTCTCTCTCCTATTTAATTTGCATATAGAATAGAATTGTTAAAGATATTAAAATTATTTAATTTTTATATCATTATATATTATGCTTGTATTAATATTTTGAGCATTATCTTTTATAATTAATCTTTTTGGTAATTTTGTTTCTTTATCTAAATATAAAACTTTTGATTTTATATATGTATTGTCATTGTTTAATAAAAGTTCAATAAGGATTTCCCCATTTTCTTCATAAATTGTGGATTTATTATTGTTAAATTCCTTAATAAATGTATTTAAAAATAATAAATTGTCATTTGATGCTTTATATTTCTCGAATATTTTTTCCATTTCAATATTTCGATTTGATATTCTTAAAACATCCTTGTTAATTTCTAAAACCAATCCATTTATACTTTTTGGTGAATTTAATATAAGTTTTGAATAATCCTTATCAACAATTTGTATCATATTATATATATTTTCATTTTTATTACTTTTTATAATTACATCAATATTAGCTTCATATTTCTCTAACTTTTCAAAAATATCTTCAACAAATTCATTTTGTTTTCTAAATTTATTATTACCAAATTCACCAGAAATATAATAAAAAATAAAAAAAACAATAATACAAATTATAGCAAAAATAAACACAAACTTTTTAGTCATAGTTCCTCCAAACAAAAAAACGAATAGATTTATCTATTCGTTTCATTTTATTAATCAAATTAAAAATTATTATAAGTTAAAGTATTGTTTTAGAATATTTTTAAAATCTTCTTCTGACTCTACAGAATTAATCTTATCTCTAATTACTGTTGCATTAGGCATTCCCTTAACATACCAAGCAATATGTTTTCTAATTTCGCGTGTAGCTGTATATTCTCCCTTTTCTTTTAAAAGTAAGTCAAAATGTTCCAATATAACTTTATATTTTTCTTCTGGTAAAATTTCAGGAAGCTTCTCACCAGTTTCTAAGTAATAAGCAATTTGTTTGAATATCCATGGATTACCTAATGAGGCTCTTCCTATCATTATTCCATCTACTCCTGTCTCTTCAAACATTCTCTTTGCATCTTCCTCTGATTTAATATCACCATTTCCTATTACAGGAATTTTAACAGCATCTTTGACTTTTTTTATTATCTCCCAATCTGCTGTTCCAGAATAAAATTCATCTCTTGTTCTTCCATGAATTATTATTGCATCTGCTCCTGCCGCTTCTATAATTTTAGCAGCTTCTACTGCAACTATATGATTAGCATCCCAACCTTTTCTTATTTTTATTGTTACTGGTTTAGTCGAATTTTTTACCACTTCTTCTGCTATTTTCTTTACTAAATCTAAATCTAATAATAACTTACTTCCATCTCCGTTTTTGACAACTTTTGGAGCAGGACATCCCATATTTACATCTAATATATCTGTATAATCGCACATAACCTTGGTTGCTTCTCCCATCACATCGGGTTCACTTCCAAAAATTTGCATAGAAATTGGTCTTTTTTCATCATCATTTTTTATCATTGTAAGTGTTTTTTCATCTTTATACACAATCGCTTTAGAACTAACCATTTCATTACAAACTAATCCTGGATTTCCATATTTTTTGCAAATTTTTCTAAAAGGAAGATCTGTTACTCCTGCCATTGGTGCTAGTATTATATTATTTTCTAATTCAACATTTCCTATTTTTAATTTTTTAAGATACATTTTGTTACCTTTCTAACATATAATTAAACAAAAACTGCGTTCAACTTTTTTGAAAGCCAGAACGCAGCATAAAATTTTATTCTACTAAAATTGCTTTTTGTCTTCTACCACTTATATTTAATAACAATCCTATACATATAAAATTAGTTACTAATGAACTTCCTCCATAACTTACAAATGGAAGTGGAACTCCTGTTATTGGCAATAATCCAATTGTCATTCCAATATTTTCTGTCATATGGAAAAAGAATATTCCAGCAATTCCAATCGCAATATACGAACCGATGTTATCTTTCGCAGTTTTAGCTATATAAATTGATTTTGTAACTAGTACAATATATAAAATTGTTATTGCTCCTGTAGCTATAAATCCTAATTCTTCTCCTATTACGGAAAAGATGAAATCTGTAGTTTTAGGATACAAGAAACCAAGTTGCGTTTGATTTCCTTTTAATAATCCCATTCCAAAAATCTCACCTGCCCCTATTGCAAGCTTTGATTGGATTATATTATAACCAGCATCTCTTGGATCTAATTCAGGATTTAAAAACACCTGAATTCTTTTTATGGCATACTCTGGCAAATTATTATATACAACTGGAGCTGCAATTGCGACTACAATTAAAGCTAGTAGTATATATTTCTTATCTATTCCAGAAGTAAATATCATAAATATTATTGCCATTAAATATGCAGCAGCTGTTCCATTATCTGGTTCCTTAACTATTAATACAACTGGAATTGCAGCAAAAATAAGTACTATTGCTAATTTCCATATTTTATTTATTTCAGATCTTCCTCTTAATTGCATTTTATTCATTAAAAATGCTAAAAACAAAATCGTTATTATTTTTCCAAGTTCAGAAGGTTGAAACGATAAAGATTCACCTATTTTAAACCAACTTGTTGCTCCATTTATAGGAGTTGTAAATAAAACACCTATAAGTAATGCAATCAGTATTATATAAGCTAGCGTAGAGAATCTAACAATAACATTATAATCAATTGAAGCCGCTAATATTAAAAAAGGTATACTTATTAATAACCATTGTATTTGTTTTTTAAATTCTGCAATCTCAGTATTTTGAGTAGCAGAAAATAATGCTACTAGGCCTATAATCGCTAAAGTCACACTTACAATAAGAACTATCCATTCTGTATTTTTAAGTTGCTTTTTTCCCATTCAAATTACTCCTAATTCTTTTTCTTACGTTTATCTTTTGTTTTTGAATTATTTTTATTCTTAGTTTTACTAGAATTTTCTTTATTTTCCTCATTTGCTTTTTCGTTTGCTTCCGCAGCATCTGCTGCCTCTGCAGCTTTTAGCAAATCATCAAAAGTTACATCATCATCGTCATCATCGTAAGCTTCGTCTACTTCTTCAAACATTTCTTTTACTTCTTCATCTTCAGGTTCTTCTATTGTTTCCTCTACAACTGGTTCTTCAGGAATGTTTGTATTTTCTGTAGAAGCATTTTCAGGCAATTCAATAACTGGCGGAGTCTCTATTACTTTTTCTTCTTTTTTAGGTGCTGGTTCATTATAACTTGGTATTCCCATTTCTTTATTGAAATCTACACCTTCAAAATCTTTTATTTTTTCTGCCATCATATCATTTTTAATATTCACAATTGGAATATTAGCATATAATGATGGTGCTCCATTTGTTCCATCAGTATTTGCTTGATTAGTAAGTCTTACATCTATTGACTCTTCATCTACTACAATATATTTTTTTATTACATCTATAATTTCTTGTTTCATTAGCTCCAAAAAGTCCGCAGATACATTTGCTCTATCTTGCATTAAAACTAAATGTAATCTTTCTTTTGCTGCATCTTTAGATCCTAGCTCTTTTTGTTGCTCTGTTTTTACCATTCTTTTGAAAAAATGCCCTAAATTTTCAAACATTTACTTTCTTACCTCCAACGAATTTACTCTTATCTTCCAAACAACCTTTTTAATCCAGCCCAAAAACCTTTTTCTTTTCCTGGTACTGTTACTTCTATATTTTCCCCTAATAATCTTCTAGAAATTTCTATATATGCTTTTCCAGAAGGAGCTTTTTTATTTGATATAACTGGTTCTCCTTTATTAGTTTGAGTGATGATATTTTCATCATCTGGTACAACACCGATTAAGTCAATAGCAAGTAAATCCACGATGTCATTTACATCCATCATTTCTCCTCTTTTTACCATTGATGGTCTTAATCTGTTTACTATTAATTCTGGATTTTTGATTTCTGATGCTTCTAATAATCCAATTATTCTATCAGCATCTCTTATTGCAGATATTTCAGCTGTTGTTACAACTAAAGCTCTATCCGCTCCTGCAATAGCATTTTTGAATCCTTGTTCTATACCAGCAGGGCAATCTACTAAGATATAGTCAAATTCTTCTCTTAATCTATTAATTAAACCTTTCATTTGCTCTTCGTTTATAGCTGTTTTATCTTTTGTTTGTGCTGCTGGAAGCAAGAAAAGTTCTTTAAACCTTTTATCTTTGATTAAAGCTTGTCTTAATTTGCATTTTTCTTCTATTACGTCACATAAATCGTATACTATTCTATTTTCAAGTCCTAAAACAACATCTAAGTTTCTTAACCCAATATCTGTATCTACTAATGCTACTTTTTTTCCAGCTAATGCTAGAGCTGAACCTAAATTAGCAGTTGTTGTTGTTTTACCAACTCCTCCTTTTCCTGATGTGATAACGATAACTTCTCCCATTAAATTTCCTCCTTATTAATCCCTTATCAATTAATCATCATTTTAAACACATATATCTTATATGTTTTTTCGTCAAAAGTCAATGAAATAAGATATATTTTTGTAATATTTTTGTAATAAATTATTTTGTCTTTTTTCACCTATTCCCTAAGTTTTTTCGCAAAAATAAAATCGCTAATAATTTCATATTAGCGGTTTTATTTTCATTACTTTTCTTATCTTTTTATTTTATACTCTATCCAAAGATTCATCTTGGGTTTGTACTTGAGTCTTCTTCATTTCATATGATTTACTTTTATGTACCAATCCTCTTTTTATTTCATCAAAATCAGCCATTTCTAAATCATTTGCATATGAATGATCATAAAATCTTGAACCATACTCTGAGTTACCATTAGCTCTATTTATTAATGTTGATACATGTTTTTCAACACTTTGCGCTTTTCTGCTTGTAACTCTTTCAGAAATTGTTTTAAAAATATCTCTCATTGAACGTATTAATCTTCTATTATAATCATCATCCCATACATCATTTCTATACGAAGTTGAATGCATTACTTGAAGATTTCTTAAAGCAAAATTTGATTCCTTTCTTTCAAACATTTCTTCAAAGTCTTTTGTTGTAAATTGATTTGATTCTAATTTTCTTCTTATTTCACTATGCTCTTGTTCTATTTCACTTTTTATCCTTGGTATGTATGTTCCTTTGGCATCTATAAATAATATTTCAATTGGTTGTGTTATTCCTTTTGCTCTATATTCTTGTTCCAATGCATCTCTTTTGGCAATTGCTATATCAGTTATTTGATCATAACAAACAATATATCTTGGATAAAGATTACTCATAACAACTTCATTGTGTTCTTCTGTTGTACCTTTAACAAAATCTTTCATACATCTTGAAGTAGTTGGTTTTTGTGTAACTCTTACTCCTTGATTATTCTTTACAGTTGATAAATCATGTACTCCCATGATTGATATATCTCCTGCATTTTGTGGCACATAAGCAAAAATCAACTCCTGATCTTGCAAAGCAGAACTTGCATGAGCAAGCATTTTATCTGAACTTATACTTGTACAAAATTCATTTGGATCCATTTGAGTATTTAACATTGCAGAATATATTTCATTTCTTGCCTTTGTAGGATCATACCCTACATTTTTAAGTATTTTACTAGTTCTTCCACTACATTTTGGCATTGCAGTTGATGTTGCTAAAAAAAACGAATCTCCATCAAGAACTTTAGCTTGAACAGGAGTACCATTTTTAGCAATCACTGTTCTTAGCGGAGAACTATTCAATTTCCTTTCTGTTTCTTGTAATTCAGAAACCATATCTTGTTTTGAAAAATCTGATACTTCTTTTTGTGATATTTCTCCAACTTTTTCTGTATTATAAGAATTTATTAATTTTTTATTTTCATATAAAATATTTTTAAATTCTTGAATACTTGATGATTCAAACAGAGCTCTCATAACATCCATCACTTGTCTATGTTCAGTTTCTAAAAATGATTGTGGTAAATACTTCAAATGATAATATAATGTATCTGTTGCCTCTTGTTCAAATCTTTTTCTTAAATTTGATGGAACATCAATTGTAAATAATGCATTTGCCATTGCGCTTTTTGCATCTTCTAAACTAATAGTTGAGTTTACTAACACTTGATTTGCACAGAATTCTCTATAATTTAAAATCTCTGATATATTTTTTGTTTCAAATGGTTTATTCTTCTTAGTTACATAATGAATAAATCTTGGATCATTTACAAAATCAGAATTCTTAGCAAAGTTTTCTACAAAATCTAAAGTTTGTTCTTCTGTAACACCTGTTGGTAAACCAATTTCTCTAGAATACTTTAAAAGATTTAATATAGTCTGATTATCATATGCAAATTCACTAGTTTTTCCATCTCTTATTCTATATTTTGATTCTTCTAATTTTGTTACAGCTCTATAAATTTCTGGAATAGAGTATTTTTCAATTCCTGGTTGTTGCAAAATATCAGATGTTCCTCCAGAAAGCGAATCTACTAATCTAAAGTTATCATTTAAAATGTCTTCACTGATTGATATTCCTTTTCTTTGTAAGTTTGCTCTAACTCTTTCAATTTCTTCGTCACTATAATATTTTGAGCTATATAGTTCTTCTATTTTTCCAGATTTAACTATTTCTACATATTTTTCCGGTGTAACTCTTGATGCAAAATATATTAGATCGTTCATGCTAAAGAACTGACCTTTTTGATTTAATTTATTTAAATCATTTAATCTTACAACTTCTACAGCACCAGCTATACTTGCTTCATTTATGTCTAAATCCACATAACAAAACAAATCAAAAGCTTCTGGATTATTTTTCTTTAAATTGTAATACAGCATAAAATCACTGTTAAAAGTCTCCCTCATCAAGCAAACTTGCTGTCTTCTGGTAACATCTTTAAATAATTCATCTGGGTCTATTCTGTTTGGATTTATTCTCTCTTCAAATGATTCTTCTTTTTTATATTTTTGAAATGTCTCGTAGCTAAATATTTGCTCTATTTTACCTTGGCTATATAACATTTCAAGAGTTCCTGGTTTATATTCAGCTACAATATTTGATAGTGCTTCTAACGTTATATTATAACCTTTTTCTCTTACAACACTTAGATATTGTACTATTCTATTTCCATACATATCTTGTTCATTTATTTTATCTTGATGTCTCATCATATTATTGTATTCCCAATAATTTTGATGAGCCACTTTTACTAATCTTTTCGCAGTATCCGATGCTAATCTATTAGGGTCTAACCCCCATCCTTTATTTGCTATACGAGTTCTATCCAACTTATCTGCATCTTGCAAATAATTAAGAATTTTTTCATAATCTTTTCTATCTCGCTTTGGAATTGTTTTTAATTTTTCTTCTATTTGATCAGGTTCTAAAGAATGTGATTCTACTGCAAATTCTATTATTTCTCTATCTCTGTCACTAAAATTCCTTAATAACCCTAATTGTTCTATCTTATATTTACTAGCAAGTCCATGGTCAAAATTCTTCCCATCATCTTCTCTTCCAATATCGTGAAGTTGAGCTGCAACCATCACAAGATTCTTTTCTTGTGGTGATAAATTATCTAACATACACAACATTTCTGCAAAAAGAACAACTCTACTACTGTGATCTACTCCATGTACTTTTGAAGGATAATATAATCCTGGATTATTTTTAATATATTCTAAATATTTTTGGTATTCTTGCATAGAACCATTTTCTTGCATCATTGTTATTAATTCTACATAATCATACTGCATATCAAAATTACCAGGTATACTAAAGAAATCCTTACAATACTCGTTGTAATTCAAAGGTTCTTCATAATATGCCATTTTTTGAGCATTTAAAGCAGAATCCAATATTAAATCTTTTGATTTACCCGGTTCCAATCTAGGTATTTCTTTTTTTCCAAAAACTGCATCTCTTATTCTATTAAAAAAATCCTTTATTGCAGGCATAGAAATCTCCTATTTTATAATAAGTTTTATAAAATTATATCATATTTTTTTATTAATTTTCTCATGTTACAAAATTAAAATTTAATTGTAATATTTTTAAGAATGCAACACCCTTTATATATTGACTTTCCGCAAGAAAAAATATATACTGTGTATGAAAAATATCGTAGATTATATTTCAAAATTAATCTATATATATAGCAACTTTGTGAACGAACATAAGTCATAACATAACAATTAAACTATATAGGAGGTTACAATGAGTAATTTAATTGAAATCAGATGGCACGGTAGAGGCGGTCAAGGTGCTAAAACAGCTTCTTTACTTCTAGCCGATGCAGCATTCAACACTGGTAAATATATTCAAGGTTTCCCTGAATATGGTCCAGAAAGAATGGGAGCGCCAATTACTGCATACAATCGTATCAGTAATAATCCAATAACAATTCATTCTAATATCTATGAACCTGATTATGTTGTTGTTGTTGATGACACATTGTTAGATTCTGTAGATGTTACATCAGGACTTAAAACAACTGGTGGAATTGTTATTAACACTACAAAAGATGCTGAAGATATTAAATCAAAATTAAAAAATTATTCTGGAAAGGTATATACTATTGATGCAAGAAAAATATCAATAGATGCTTTAGGAAAATATTTTCCTAACACACCTATGCTTGCTGCAATTGTTAAAATATCAGGTGTTATGACAGATGAAGAATTATTAGAAGATATGAAATCATCTTTTAAACACAAATTTGCAAAAAAACCTGAAGTAATTGAACCAAATATGAAAGCATTAGAAATGGCATTAAAAGAAGTAAAAGAAATTTAAAATTTAAGGAGGTAACGCTTTATGGAGATTAC
>JAZRKN010000014.1:0-161881 GCA_045646345.1 Candidatus Scatovivens sp.
AAGAAAAATTTTTAAAAGAATTAAAAGACAACAGAAATCAAGATATTTTAAAAGGACATACAACTATAGGAATACAAAGAGATGATATTTATTTTTTTATAAACGGAAAAAAAATAGATGTATATGGATCGCAAGGGCAACAAAGGACAAGTATTTTATCATTAAAACTTGCAGAATTAGAAATAATAAAAGATGAAATAGGGGAATATCCAATACTTTTATTAGATGATTTTATGTCTGAACTAGATGAAGAAAGAAGATTAAATTTTTTAAAAAACATAGAAAATACTCAAATAATAATAACATGTACAGATGATATAAATATAGAAAATGTAGAAATAAATAAATATGAAGTAAAAGAGGGAATTGTCTACGAAAAAAATATTTAAAATAAAAGCTTGATTTTTATAAAACTTTAAATATATAATTAAAGCGAAGAAAACCTAAGGAGGCAACACAATAATGGAAAAAGTTGAAAACAAATATGGTGCAGACCAAATCCAAGTTTTAGAAGGATTAGAAGCTGTAAGAAAAAGACCTGGTATGTACATAGGTAGTGTTTCTGTAAGAGGATTACACCATTTAGTATATGAAATTGTTGATAACTCAGTTGATGAAGCTTTAGCTGGATATTGTAAAAATATAAAAGTGACAATCGAACCAGGAAATGTAATTTGTGTAGAAGATGATGGTAGAGGTATTCCAATAGATAAACATGCTAAAACAGGATTATCTGCTGCAGAAACTGTTTATACAGTATTACATGCTGGTGGAAAATTCGGTGGAGATAGTGGATATAAAGTATCTGGAGGACTTCACGGAGTTGGTGCATCAGTTGTTAATGCATTATCTGAATGGACAGAAGTAACAATTCAAAGAGATGGTGGAATTCACCAAATGAGCTTTGAAAGAGGTAAAACAGTAAAACCACTTACTAGAATAGGTGATTCTAAAAAAACAGGAACAAAAGTAAGATTTTATGCTGATGATACAATATTTGAAACATTACAATATGAATATGAAGTATTAGAAAATAGATTTAGAGAAATGGCTTTCTTAACAAAAGGTTTAAGCATAGAAATTGAAGATCAAAGGGAAGAAGTGCCAAGAACAAATAAATTCTGTTTTGAAGGTGGTTTAAATTCATTTGTTGAGTATTTAAATAGAAGTAAAGAAAAACTTCATCCTCAACCTATATATATTGAAAAAGATGGAGAATTTCCTGTTGAAATTGCTATTCAATATACTACATCATATTCAGAAAGTATTTATACTTTCGTAAATAACATTAATACAATCGAAGGTGGAACTCACTTAGAAGGATTTAAAAGATCTTTAACAAAAGTATTTAATGATTATGCGAGAGCAAAAAATATATTAAAAGAAAAAGATGCTAACTTAGTTGGTGATGATATAAGAGAAGGTATAACAGCAGTTATATCTGTAAAAGTAAAAGAACCTCAATTTGAAGGACAAACAAAAACTAAATTAGGAAATAGTGAAGTTGCAGGTATTGTTCAATCAATGGTTAATGAACATTTAGCAAACTTTTTAGAAGAAAATCCAAATGTTGGAAAAGCAATATTAGAAAAATGTATTAGTGCTGCTAGAGCAAGAGAAGCTGCTAGAAAAGCAAGAGAACTTGTTAGAAAGAAAAACTCTTTAGAAACAGCTACTTTACCTGGAAAACTTGCAGACTGCAGTAGTAAAGTTGCAGATGAATGTGAAGTTTACATCGTAGAGGGAGACTCTGCTGGAGGAAGTGCAAAACAAGGAAGAGACAGAAAATTCCAAGCAATTCTTCCACTTTGGGGAAAAATGCTTAATGTTGAAAAAGCAAGAGCTGATAAAATATATGGAAATGATAAATTAAATCCAGTTATTTTAGCTATTGGTGCTGGAATTGGAAATGAATTTGATATAACAAAAATAAGATATGGAAAAGTTATTATAATGGCTGATGCTGACGTTGATGGTGCGCATATTAGAACATTATTATTAACATTCTTCTTTAGATATATGAGACCATTAATAGAAAATGGAAATGTATATTTAGCTCAACCACCATTATTTAAATTATCTAAAAAAGGTATGGAAGATATTTATTGTTATACAGATGAAGATTTAGATAAAAAATTTGCAGAACTTGCAGAAAGAGGAATTTCTAGAGATCAAGTTGGAATTCAAAGATACAAAGGTCTTGGAGAGATGAACCCAGAACAATTATGGGAAACAACAATGAATCCAGAAACAAGAACTTTAGTTAAAGTTACAATGGATGATGCTATTTCAGCAGATGAAATATTCTCATTATTAATGGGAGATGAAGTAAATCCAAGAAGAGAATTTATTGAGAAAAATGCAAAATATGTTAAAAACTTAGATATTTAATTTTGTATTATTAGAATATAGAAGAGAAATAAAGATCATTTTTATGATCTTTATTTTTTTTTGTAAAATGATAAAGCCATAAGGATTTTCCTTATGGCTCTTATCATCTATAAAACTTATATTAACTTTCAGCTCAAACTAATATAACTAGTAGTTTAACCTAATGTATATTACTATACAAGTAAGCTATATACTACTTATATTAATCAGTTACTAGACTATTAATCTACTCTAAATAGCTATATTCATCCGCGTGGGACTAAAAATAACCACTTTTGAATAAAAGAATAATCATAACTTCGAATATATAATATACTTTTCAAATCCTAAATATTTTAGCCACTTAGTTTGATATATTTTCTGGTTTTAGAAAATAATTATTTATAATGCTTAGAACTATCAAGCACACAATATATTCTTTGTGTCCAACATAAAATACTAAAGTATTAACTTCAATATTTTATATTTTTACTCGATCCTTAATTACTAGTATTTAAAATACCAATAATAAAGCTCTAAGTTAGGCTAATATAAATTTTATAATAGTATTATGTTCAAAAGAAAAAAATATATACAAAAAATAAAATTAGTAAAAAGTTCCATAAAAAACATTTTTTTATAAGCCTTAATAAATCAAATAAAAATGAATTTTATTGATATAAAAATAACAAAAAAATTAATTATTGCTTACGGAATTAAAGACTTTGAAAAAATAGAAAATACATATAAAAAATAATTAATAATAAAAGAAAATTTCAAAAAATATATGACTTAGAAAAAATGGAAAATTGTATAATGTAAGTGAATAAGTATTAAGTAAAATATAATTAAACAAAAAAAAGAGACCCCAACTGTGGGGCCAGGGGATTGTGCTATTGGATTATTGCGAAATTAAAAAATCTAAAAACTTATTGTTCTAGACAAAATTAATAAATAGTGTTAAAACCGCAAAGTTGCAAATCAGCCAAATCCTTAATTTCTTTAGAATTGGTTAATAAGCGAACTTTAAATCCTTTTGAGTAAAGGTCACAACATACAGAAACAACACCGATTGAACGTTTTTTTCTGATTTCGAATGTAGGATCTTCAAAAAGGACTTCTTCTTTTAAATTGACAAGATTAATTCTTTGAGTACTATAGATTACTGAAAGTAAATCTCTAGCCTCTTTTGAGATGTTAGATAATTTTTCGAGTTCTTTAATGCAAAAAGATGGCATATACATATCCAAACTTTCATTAAAGAATCCGCTTACACCTACGTTAAGAAGATAACCTGTTTCAACGACAAGGACTTCACTGATTTCTTCTGTCGAAATTTCGAATTCCTCGAATCCATCTTCTCTTTTTGTTTCATTATTTTCAACGATAGATTCAAAATCTTCGAAAGATTCAGCAGCTTTTTTTCTTGCTTTTTCTGTTTGGCGAAGCTTGTCTAAAAAATTGCGGTTGTAAGCATTACTACCTTCTGCATAAGAATTTTTAACAATCTCACGAATATAACCAAAAGTATAGCCAAAATGGTCGGCAATTTCTTTTCTGGTTGCACCGTGTTTTGCCATTTGTTTGGCAATTTTAGCGATGGTAGATTCTGCATATCTTCGTGTTTTTTTATTGCACATTTCGTTTGTTACATTTGTTTCTTTTTCAGCTCTGCTCATATTATTTCGTTCCTCATACTTTCTTTTCGCTCAAATGTGCAATAATCCAATTTTCAATTTACAATCTATTAAAAATTATAACATAAAAAATGGTAAAAAGCAACCGATTATGTAAAATAGCACTTAAAGGTATTGATATAACAACACTTTTGTGTTATAATTTTTTGGATACTTATTGTTTTTTTATACCTACGATTGGAGGAGAATGTGATGAGCAGAACAAGAAGTTTATTACGGTTACTTGTTCTAAGAGTTTGGGTCTCAGAGGACTCATGGGCAGAACTCGAAAATTATTTTTGCATGAGAAAAGAGAATATTATAAAACGATTAGCTGAAATGCTAAGTGATGATAATGACAGTTCTCGCAAAATTAATGTATTCTGCAAACAAGTAGAAAAAAATGAGAAAATAAGAAATTTAAATGCTCAACGGTTGGAAAGACCACATTAGAAAGCGCTTTCAGCGCTTTCTTTTTTGTTTATTTTAAATAAAAAAAGTCACAAAAAAATCACTATTTTTTAGTGTGTTTTTTTGCTGATTTTCCTTGATTTTTTGAGTGTTTTTTTATATAATGCAAGTGGAAAATAATAAAGGAAAAGAGGAGAATAAATGGAAAGGCAAGATGGAAAAATAATCGAAAGAAATATTGAGACAGAAATGAAAACAGCCTATATTGATTATGCAATGAGCGTTATCGTTTCTCGTGCTTTACCTGATGCTAGAGATGGTTTAAAACCAGTTCATAGAAGAATTCTTTATTCTATGCATGAAGATGGAATAACATCAGACAAACCATACAGAAAATGTGCTAATACAGTTGGTTCTGTTTTAGGAAGATATCATCCTCATGGTGATTCTTCAGTTTATGATGCAATGGTAAGACTTGCTCAAGATTTCTCAATGAGATATATGTTAATTGATGGTCATGGAAACTTTGGATCTATAGATGGTGACGGAGCAGCTGCGATGAGGTATACAGAAGCTAGAATGGCAAAAATTGCTGAACAAATGCTAGTTGATATCGAAAAAAATACTGTAAATTTCATGCCAAACTATGACGATAGACTTCAAGAACCAACAGTTCTTCCTGCAAAAGTACCAGCATTATTAATTAATGGTTCATCTGGTATAGCAGTTGGTATGGCTACAAATATTCCACCACATAACTTAACAGAAGTTATTAATGGTGCAATAAAAGTAATAGATAATCCAGAAGTTACAATTGAAGAACTTATGGAAGTTGTAAAAGGACCAGATTTCCCAACAGGAGCTATGATTCTTGGAAAAGAAGGAATAAAAGAAGCTTATACAACAGGTAGAGGAAAAATAACAGTAAGAGCAGAGACAGAAATCGAAGAAATGTCAGGAAACAAACAAAGAATTATTGTTTCATCATTACCATACCAAGTAAATAAAGCAAACTTAATAATTAAAATAGACGAACTTGTAAGAGAAAAGAAAATTGAAGGAATCTCTGAAGTAAGAGATGAATCTGATAGAAATGAAAGAGTAAGAATAGTAATTGAATTAAAAAGAGATGCAAGACCTCAAGTAATTTTAAATCAATTATTTAAACATACTCAAATGCAAGATACGTTTGGTGTAATAACACTTGCTTTAGTTGATGGAGAACCAAAAATATTAACATTAAAACAATGTTTAGAAGTGTATATAAAACACAGAAAAGAAGTTGTTTTAAGAAGAACAAAATTCGAGTTAGATAAAGCTGAAGCAAGAGCTCATATTTTAGAAGGTTTATTAATTGCTATAGATAATATTGACGAAGTAATCAAAATAATTAGAGAATCTTATGATGATGCTAAAGAAAGATTGATGGAAAGATTTAAACTTACTGATATTCAAGCTCAAGCGATATTAGATATGCAATTAAAGAGATTATCAGGATTACAAAGAGAAAAACTAGAAGAAGAATATGCAGAATTAATGAAATTAATTGCATACTACAAAGAAATCTTAGCTAGTGCAACTTTAGTATATGATATAATCAAAACTGAATTATTAGAAATAAAAGAAAAATTCGGAGATGAGAGATTAACAAAAATTGCTCCTGCAGAAGGTGAATTTGAAGAAGAAGATCTTATCAAAGAAGAACAAACTGTAATAGCTTTAACTCACTTTGGATACATTAAGAGAATGCCTGTTGATACATATAAGAGCCAAAGAAGGGGAGGAAAAGGTATAACAGGAATTGCAACAAGAGAAGATGATTTTGTAAAAGAAATATTTACAGCATCTACTCATGATACAATTTTATTCTTCAGTAATAAAGGAAAAATGTATAGATTACGTGGATTTGAAATTCCAGAAGCTGGAAGAACAGCTAAAGGAACAGCTATCGTAAACTTATTAAACTTAGAGTCTGGAGAAAAAATTTCAGCAATTATACCACTTCAAAATTTCGCAAGTGATAAATATTTATTAATGGGAACAAGAAATGGTTTAATTAAGAAAACACCACTTCCTGAATATGATTCAAATAGAAAAACAGGTTTAATGGGAATCACATTAAAAGATGATGATGAATTAATAGATGTTAGATTAACTGATGGACAAGATAATGTTGTATTAGTTACTAGAAAAGGATTAAGTATCACATTTGATGAAAAAGACGTTAGACCAGTTGGAAGAACAGCTCAAGGTGTAATTGGAATGAGATTAGATGACGGAGATTATGTTGTTGGTATGGAACCAATCATAGTTGGAAGCAATGCTACATTACTTACAATTACAGAAAATGGATTTGGTAAGAGAACAGAACTTGAAGAATACAGAGTTCAAAACAGAGGTGGACGTGGAGTTATAACATATAAAATCACTCCAAAAACTGGTGAAATCGTAGGAATCAAGATAGTAGATGGAACTGAAGATGTAATTTTAATTACAGATACAGGAACAATTATTAGATTAAACTCTGGAGAAATCAGTGTTCTTGGAAGATCAACACAAGGTGTTACTTTAATGAGAACAAATGAAGGAAAAGTTGTAAGCATCGAGAAAATAGTTGAAAAAGATGATGAAGTATAATTTTAATATATTAAGGAGACAAACTTAAATGTTTGTCTTCTTTTTTATTTAAAAAAAATATATTTAATGATATACTAAAAAAGCAACATATTAATCCACAATTTGTTAAACAATTGTGGATTAATAACAGTTAATTTTTAATAAAAATGGGGAAGACATATGGATATTTTAACATTAAAATCTAAAGTAAAATTAGGGTGTAATTTATGTGATAAATGTTGTATTTATAGGGGAGATATTAGATTACTTCCGATTAATGTTTGGAGAATAAGTAAATATTTAAATATATCGGTAGAAGAATTTTTGAAAAAGTATACAGATAGACCAGAGGGAAGTTTATTAGAATTAGTATTAAAAACTACAGGTGATTTAAGACAATGTATTTTATATGATGAAACAGGAAAAAAATGTGGTATTCATAAAGTAAAACCGCTTCAATGTGTAATGTTTCCTTTGGTGCCAGAAAATTTAAAAAGAGATTATTTTGTTGATTCAGGACAATGTAGGTTAGAGGACGCAAAAGAAATTACAGTAAATGAATGGGTTAATGGAAATAATAAAATATATAGTAAGAATAAAAAAATATGTATGGAATGGATTCAATTTATAGAATGGGCTCAAACGAAAATAAATGGATTTTCAGCAGATGAAATTGATGAGTTATATAAAATCCTTTTTGCTACATATAATTTGAAAAATTTCAACCTTGTAAAGCAAATGAGAAGGAATATGTGGAAGGTTGAAAAAATAATAAAGATAAAAACGAAGAAATAAAAAACACACCTCTTTTTTTAAGAGGTGTGTTTTTTAAGCGTCTTTTTTAGCTTTTTTGAATCTCAAATCATCACCAAAGAATCTTAAGAAACGATAGTTTCCAGCTAAACGAGAGCCGATTCTTGTAGTATATGTTTTAAATAATTCATCTACATTTAAGTTTGTAGATATTATAGTTTTTGTTATTTTGTGATTTTGATTTAAAAGTCTTGTGTTTATGATTGTAAATAATTCTGTGATTTTGGAATCAGTTATTTTTTCTGTTCCTAAATCATCTATTATAAGTAAATCAACATTTAAAATATTTTCATATAAATCAAATCTTGCGTTTTCTCTTCCAAATTTTGCATCGTTTATTTCGTCAAACATTACAGGTGCAGTTTGATAAAGAACTGTTTTTCCAAGTTTTAACATTTCATTTGCGATACAGTTAGTTAAAAATGTTTTTCCAACACCTGTATTACCTGTAAAGATTAGATTTTTTTCTTCTGGATCATCAAAGTTTTCAATAAAATTTTTCACTTTTTCTCGAATGATTTGCATATTTTCTTTTGGAGATAATTCAGATTTATAAAGTTCTTTATCAGCCTTATCAGAGAAGATTCTAATATTAAAGCTTGAAAAGTTTTCTCTTTCTAAATTTCCCATGTTAGATTTATTATAAGCAATATCAAATATTCTTTGTTTTAAGCAAGTACACATAGTTACTTTGCCATCTTTTTGAACATATCCAGTATCTTTACACAATTTGCATTCAAAATGTGGATTTAGATAATTGTTTTCTTTAGAAAGATTTTTTATAAAATCATTTTTTTCCTTTATTAAACTAGTATTTTTCTTTTTTAAACTTGCAAGTAAAGATGCTTTTTCTTTCGAATCAGCTAAAAGAATAGCTTTTGAAGTTTGAAGAGAGTTTTGTGTTAATTCTTTATCAATTTCTTGAAGTCTAGGATTAACTTGCATTAATTCTTTTTTTCTCTTTTCTGCGTCTAATATGGCTTGAGTTCTTTTATTATCATATTCTTTTAAAACTTGCTTTAATAAAGAATTATCCATTTAAATGTTTTCCTTGATTTAAATTTAGGTTTTTAATAGAGCCTATAAACTAGTTATCATATAGAGAGTCTAGATTGTCAAAAGTACTTTGAGTGTATTCGTAAGCGACTCTTTCAATTTGCTTTGTTTTCTTTTCTTTGTCTTTCAATGATTTCAAATAAGTATTTACTTCATCTACAGAATGTAAGTCTTTATTATGCCAATCTGTAAGAAGTGTATCTATATAATCAAAACGAACTTTATTATTTGATGAAGCTTTTTTTAGAGCTATTTCTATAACATCCATGTTATAACCATAATTTTCAGTCCATTTTACAATATCTTCTTCTTCATAAGTTGTTAATTTTCTGTATAGGTTTAATTTTTTAGAAATCTCATTATTAATACTTCCACGTTTTTCTTGTTTTTCAAAATATGTATCTAAATCATTAAATGTTTTTATATTATTTTTACTCCATGCATCTGCTGTTGCTTGAACGTAATTTCTGTGTAAAGCTCTTTTATCATAAGCATAATTAAAAAGAGCAAGCATAACTTGTTCATCAAATCCATATTTATTAAACCAAAGATCAATATCATTGTACCAAGATGGAGACATAACTCCTTGGAAGAATTGAGAATTAATATTTTCAATTGCTTTTGCACGATATTGGCTCTGAGAACTCTTAATAGCATCTTCAGGAGAAGATGTTACTTTTGGAGAGTATAATTTTGCTAATTCTATTTCTTGGATATCGGCTAGAGTATAGCCATCTGTTTTCTTAACTAAAATACCTTTGTCTTCCCAGTATTTAATTGCATCTTGCACTGTTGGGAAATCCAAGGCAAGCGTTTTTGATAAGTCATTTATTTTAATTTCTTTATTGTATTTAGACAAAAAAAGCATATAGAAATATACTTTGATAAAATTACCATTTGCTTCTGGTAAATATTCTGTAAAAAACATATCTGGTATCTCTGTACTAGAAAATAGAAGAGATTTCTCGTTTTGAGATAATTTCATATCAAAAACCCCTTTTCAAACTTTTTAAATTTATCTTCTTTTGTACAGTTTGAACAGATTATATCATTTTAAATTTGTAATTACAATAATAAATTTAAATCAATTTTTTAAAAGGATATAAACGATGTTTTACCTTATGATATTACAACATTTTTTTGTGATTATCTATACAATTTTAAAAAATTATGATAAAATAATTTAGTCTTAAAAATAAAAGATTTAAAGGAGGACAAAAAATGATAGATAAAGATATGAAAATTGGAGAATTATTAGCTCAATTTCCAGAGAAAGCTCAAGTTTTAGGAGCAGCTGGAATGGGATGTCTAGGATGCCCTGCAGCACAAGCTGAAACAATCGAAGAAGCTTGCCAAGTACATGGAATAGATGTAGAAGAATTATTAGCAGAATTAAATAAATAAAAATAAAAGGGCAGAAGCCCTTTTATTTTTTTCTGTATTTGTCACAAATTTGAAAAAAAATAAAAAAAGTGATATAATTATAGAATAGGGACTTTGTAACTATTAACAAGCGCATATAATAATTTATAAGAGGGAACAACTTTATGAGAAGAGAACTGAAAGTATTATTAACCCTGGCAGTAGCATTAATGATGGTTTGCATTCTTGGATGCGGAGATGGTATGACCGCAAATGCGGAAAGTGACACGCCGAGCGATATCGTTGCAGTGATTACTCCTCCGACACAAGAAACAGAAGAACAAGTACAAGGAAATAATATTCAGTGGTGGCAAGGTGAATGGAAGACAGAATATATTATAAATAGCGCCGGAAACGAAGTTAAGTTACGCTATTTAGATTCCATTATTTGGCCTGAATCTGAAGAAGAATGCTTGGCAAGATTTTTAAGCTGTGAAGGTGGCAACTACGAGGAAAAAACTCGTGTTGCTCAGCTAGTTGTGTGGAGAAAGTATGATTCTCATTTTGGCGACACAATCCAAGAGGTACTCAAAACCAATAGCTATTTTGCAATTTATCCTGAATTCTGGAATGAAAAGGCCGTTGTAACAGAGGAAGATTACGAAATTGCCAAAGAAGCGCTGAATAGCACAGAAAAACCAGAGTATGTGCATTATATCTTCAAAGAATTTTATGAAGATTTTGGACCAAAAGAAGATGTCTACATGACAGAAAATTTTGTGTTCTTTAACTGATATCCTAGAAGCTGAAAAAAGTCCCGTTTCAGCTTCGGGATTTTTATTTATAAATTTAAAAATTAAAAAGCGGTGCTTCTAGCACCGCTTAATGTTTTTTAAAATAAAAATCTAGTACATATTTTAAGTAATATTCCAAAATTAATTAAAATAACTAAACTCCATAAATCATTTTTATTAACTTTTATAGATTTTTTTGAATTTATAAAAATTGAAAGTACAGCTATGGGGATAAAATATCTTCCTTGAACTCCAATTACAAGTTTATTTCCAATTCCTTCATTTTCATTGTTTGCAGTCCATTGAACATATAAAGATGTATGTATTATAAATATAACTAAAAATATAATTGTAAAAATTAAAAATTTAGACTTTTTTGATAATTTTATTTCACTTTCTTCAAAGAATAAACTTGCAATTAATGCAATAAAGTAAATAAAAGAGATAGTATTATCTACAGATATAGTATTGTGACATATCGTTGTGTTACCAGTTGTAAATTGATAAATATAGTATCCAAAGTTCTTTGTAATTGTTCTAATAAATGTTAATAAATAATCAAATGGATGATTGAATATATATTCTTTTTGATTTTCTATTAAAGGATAATATTCTAATAAATCTGTACCTACAAAGCTTAAATTAAAAATACATGTAAATACTAATATTAGGGTTAATATAAAACAATAAATATTTTTTTGTGTTATGTTTTTAAAGCATTCTTTTGGTAGTAAAAACATTATTAAGAATATTAAAGCGTAAACAATTTTTGCAAAACAAGATAGAATACCAAGTAATGTTATAAGTAAGAATTCACTAAGTTTTATAGGTCTTTTTTCTTCATATAATTTATACCAAATTGCTATAAACAAAAACGCAGTAGCGTTTGTAAGAAGATCTCCTGTGAATGTTGTTACTATTGTGAGAGATATTGGCATTAAACAAAGAAATGCAATAAAGTCTTTTCTCTTTGGTATTAATTTAATTGTATACATAGAAACTAAAAGCCAAATAATAAAACTAAATATTCTTCCAGCAATAACTATCCAATAAATATCTGCGTTTAATAATGTTTTAAAAACAAACATAGGTAAAAGATATGTCAGATATGAAATTGGCGAATATAATTTGGCACCAATGTAATCTTTGGTATACAAGGTTTGGGATTCATCTATTTTTACATTTTTTAATTCTAAAGTGTCTTGTAAACTACGAACAGAATTTGCATCAATTATTGCTTTTGGAACAGCATCTTCTAAATTACTCTTTAATTCTTCTGGAACAGATATATCACTAAAAAAAGAATAAACTTTATAAAAATGAGCTCCTTCATCAATTCCATGCAGAATTGGTATTAGAAAAATTAGTATAATTCCTAATAATCCTGCAACTATTCCAAATTTTTTCTCAGTAGATAATTTTTTATAAGATATTATAAAAATATTAATTCCAAAAATTAAAATAGTAAGTAAGAGCATAAATAAATTGTTTAAGATTAAATCTGTTTCAAAAGAAAAAAATAAGTATACAAAAAAGTATAATATTATAAGAAATTTATATTCTTTTCTCATTTTTTTAATCCTTTCGATTCAATAAAGTGTTAAAAAGAATATATCATTGATATGAGAAAAATTCAATATAACTTTAAAAGATTTTAGATAATGAAATTGATAATAAAAGAGTGTTAAATTTTGATTAAAAATAATGACTTTTAAAATAAAATAATATATAATGTTGACAGCAAATTTTAAAGAATATATAATACAAACAAAAGTTTTATAATTACTTTGAAAATAGTTACAATAAGGAGAATTTCATGAATTTATTAGAAGGATTAAATGACAAGCAATATGAAGCAGTTGTAAACACAGAAGGTCCATGCTTAGTTATAGCTGGTGCAGGAAGTGGAAAAACAAAAGTATTAACACATAAAATTGCTTACTTAATGGGAGAAAAAGGGGTAAAACCTTGGGATATTTTAGCTATAACTTTTACAAATAAAGCAGCTAATGAAATGAAATCAAGAGTAGAAGGCTTAGTTGGTGATGTAGCTAAAGATATGTGGATTGGAACATTCCACTCAATATGTGTAAGAATATTAAGAAAACAAATAGATAGAATTGGTTTTGATACATCTTTTATAATATTTGATACATCAGACCAAAAAACATTAATAAAACAAATAATAAAAGGACAAAATTTAGATGATAAATTATTTTCTGACAGATCAGTTCTTTCTGAAATTAGTAATGCTAAAAACGAAATGCTAGAACCAGATGCCTATAGCGTAAAAGCAAGAGGTGATTTTAGAAAAGAAAAAATAGCAGAAATATATGAAATTTATCAAAGAAAATTAAAAGAAAATAATGCAATTGATTTTGATGATATAATCAACTTTACAATAAAAATATTATTAGATAATCCAGATTTATTAGAATATTATGCAGGAAAATTTAAATATGTTTTAGTAGATGAGTACCAAGATACAAACAAAGCTCAATTTACTTTAGTAACATTACTTGCATCAAGATATGGAAATATAACAGTTGTTGGAGATAATGACCAAGGAATATATTCATTTAGAGGGGCAGATATTTCAAATATTTTAAATTTTGAAAAAGATTTTCCAGGAACAAGAATTATAAAATTAGAGCAAAATTATAGGTGTACACAAAGTATATTAAATGCAGCAAATGAAGTTATAAAAAATAACGAAACAAAATACGAGAAAAAACTTTGGACTGAAAATGAAAGAGGAAAACTTCCAAAAGTATTTAGAGGAGATAATGAATATGATGAAGCAAACTTTATCGTAAGAAATATTAATACTCTAAAAATGGAAGAATATTATAAATATTCTGATTTTGCTGTTTTATATAGAATGAACTCTCAATCACGTGCAATAGAAGATATTTTAAGAAGAGAAAATATACCATACAAAATTGTTGGTGGTTTAAAATTCTATGAAAGAAAAGAAATCAAAGATATTATTGCTTACTTGAGATTAATACAAAACCCATCTGATAATTTGAGTTTAACAAGAATTATAAATGAACCAAAAAGAGGGGTTGGAAAAACAAGTTTAGATAATATTGATAGTTTAGCTGCTGACTCTGGAATTTCAATGTATGAAATAATAAGAGATGCGGATAAATATGGTTTAAATAGAGTATTTGCCAATACAAGAGAATTTATTTCTGTAATTGAAGAATTAAGAAGTAAAAAAGATGATATGAAAATATCTGATTTAATTAAAGAAACTTTAAATAAATCAGGATACACAAGAGCTTTAGAACTTGAGAATACAGTAGAAGCTGAATCAAGAATTGAAAACTTAGACGAATTTTTAACTGTTGCAATCGAATTTGAAGAAGAATCAGCAGATAATTCTTTAAGTGAATTCTTAGAAGGAATTACATTAAGTTCTGATTTAGATGGAATGGAAGATTCAGAAGAATCAGTAACATTAATGACTTTACATAGTGCTAAAGGACTTGAATTCCCAGTTGTATTTTTAGTAGGAATGGAAGAAGGAATTTTCCCAGGATATAAATCAATTGGAGAACCTCAAGAGCTTGAAGAAGAAAGAAGACTTTGCTATGTTGGAATAACAAGAGCAAAAGAAAATTTATTCTTAACATGTGCTCGTCAAAGAACAATTTTTGGTTCTACAAGTTGCAACAGTGTATCTAGATTTGTTAAAGAAATACCAGCAAATATGCTTGATGGTTATGAAGATATTGAAGAAAGAAACAATAGATATCCAGATAATGATAATGGCTATAATTGGGAATATGGACAAAAAAGATCATATAATGACTCTTATGGTGGAGGATATTATGGTGGCTCTTCAGTATCTACTTATAGAGATATAGCAGCTGCATCAAAAGGAAAATCAACTACTTTCCAATTTAGAAGTGCAGATAGTTTCTTAAATAGTTTAAATACAAATAAAAATAAAAACGATGATTTAGATTTATCATCTTTCAAAGCAGGAGTAAGAGTTTACCACAAAAAATTTGGTGAAGGAACAATTAATTCTGTTGAAACAGAAGGTGAAGATTTAAAAGTAGATATTAGCTTTGATAAAGCTGGACATAAACGACTAATGGCTAAATTTGCAGGACTAGAAATTATAGAGTAAAAGAAGTGAAACAAATGGATTATCAAGAGTTAATAACTTCATACAACAAAAAAGGTTTGGATATAACTGACTTGAAAGAAAAGTTAGAAATAGCTAAGCCTTTAAAAGGACGTCCAAAATTTAGAGCTCTTGATATGATTGCTAAGAGATCAGCATTAATAAATGATACAAGCAATGTATTGATAATTTCAGAGATACCAGATAAAGTAGAAGTATTTTTTGAAGATACTGCAACTGTTTTAAGAGAATATTTTGAAGTATTAATAGATTCTATAAAAAGTGCAAAAGCATGGAAATTTATGAAATTAGTGCCAACAGAATATTCAATAGAAGTGTTTGAAAAATTATCAGATGAAAAAATGTTTGAAATGCTACTTGTTCTAAATCAAAAGTATTTAGGATTTTTGGAGTATCAAAAAGTTGCAGATATTAGAGATTGTTTAAGAAATGGTAATAACGAAGAAACAATTAGAAGACTACAATTTTTAATGAATATGTTTTCGTCGTTTAAAAATGAAGAAATAAAAAATGAATTTTTCTGTTTTGATAAAAAATTCTTAATGGCATTAATAGATTTTAGAAAAAGTAAAAGTTTAAGATTGGAAGACTTTATAAAATCTAAAAAGAGAAATGTTCAACAAGAATATGATAAGTTTATTAATTTCTTTTCAAATGAAGATTTTAGAACAATTTCAGAAGTTTTGGTATTAACAAGTAAAACATTAAAAACTACTGTTGGAGATATTACAGAAGCGTTTAGTGAATTATCTGAATCAGAAGCTGAAATTAGTTATTTAAAAGATGAATATAAAGAATTCAAAAAATTAGAGAAAAAATTCTTACGAATGAAAGTTGTAAGAGTACAATGGGAAAAAGAAAAAAGAATAAAAGAAAAATTAGAATTAGTTAGACAAATTGCTGAAGAGAAAAAGAAAAAACAACAAGAGGAAGCACATAGGCAGAAATTAGAGGAGGAGTTAAAGCAACAAGAAAACGAAATTAGAAAGAAACTTCTTGAAGCTAAATTTAAAGAAAAATTACAACAAGCAAATAAATCTATAAAAGAGCAAGTAAATCCAATAATTTTTTCTTGGTTGGAAAAAGAAGATATTACTTTAACAAGAAGATTAGGGAATAAAGTTGTAATAGAAATGTTTGATAAAATCAAGAAAATTGAGGAAAAGACTGGAATTAGAGCATCTCTTTATTTGGTAACAAATGCTGAAAAAGAAGTTGCATTAAAGAGATTACATGATTTTAAAAAGAAAGCTACAACAAATGGACTTCCAGATTTAGTAGAAGGTATTTTAGGTGGCTATAGTACTTTTAAAATAGATAAAACAGGTAAAATTATAAATATTGCTGTAATGTCTGAAGTAAATAGAAAAAAAATAATTAATTTACTAGAAAACACAAAAGGGTCAAATTTATTAAGAGAAAAATTAATATCTGAAACAGATTCATATTTAAGATATCAATTAACAGATAGAAATGATAAATCAATAACAAAAGAATATTTGAATTTGTCTATAAAAAATATATTAAAAGATGAAAGAGTTCGTAGACAACCATTAAAATTCTTACCATATATGGAAGGAAAATGTGCAGGTATAGATGTACTTTTAGAATCACAACTAAAAGGAATTTCACAACTTCCAGAATATTATAAAAATAAATATAATATAGCTCCTGGAAAAACAATAAATGTAAGGATTGACCAAATAGAAAATTTTATAAATAGTAAATAATAAAACAAAAATAAGTATAATGAAGATCATTATACTTATTTTTTTATAAATCTTAAATTATATCTTTTAATATTCTAGCCATTTGAACACCGTTAGCAGAAGCCATTATAAGACCTCTAGTAACACCGCCACCATCACCAATTGAATATAATCCTTTTATACTTGTCTCAAAATTATTATCTATAACAATTTCGTTTGAATAGAATTTTATTTCTGCTGCATATAGTAGGTTATCTGGATTAGCAAAACCAGGAACAACTTTATCCATTGTTTGTATAAATTCTAGAATATCAACCATTGTTCTATAACCAATAGCATAAGTAATATCTCCAGCAACAGCTGTTTTTAATGTTGGTACAACAGAGTTTGCTTTTAAATCTTTATCCCAAGTACGTTTACCATTTAAAATATCACCTAGTCTTTGAACTAATACATTTCCCATTCCTAATTGATTTGCATTTTCTCCGATATTAACACCATATTTAATTGGTTCTTCAAATGGATCATTGAAATGATGAGAAGCTAAAATTGCTAAATTTGTATTTGTGCTTTTTTTATTTTTATAAGAGTGACCATTAACTAAAGTTAAATCATTATCATAGACTTCATTAGCAACAAAACCACTTGGATTTTGACAGAAAGTTCTAACTTTATCTTTATAAGGTGGTAGATAACCAACAAATTTACCTTCGTAAAGATATTCATTAACATCTTTCATTACTGAGTCTGGAAGTTCATATCTAACACCAACATCAACGACACCAGCACGATTTTTTATTGAGTGTTTTGCACACATTTCAGAAAGCCAATTTGCACCTTTTCTTCCAATTCCTAACACAACATTTTCAGAATATATTTCCACATCTTTTGAACAATCTGTGGAACCTGAAGGTGAAATTATAACACCACAAACTTTATTATTTTCTACAATTAAATCTTTAACATTTGTTTCAAACATTATTTCAACGTTATTTGCTAAAATATAATCTTGAATTTTTTTATAAAGTTCATGACTTTTTTCTGTTCCTAAATGTCTGATAGGGCAGTTTGCTAAAATAATATCATTTTCTTTAGCTCGATCTGCTATTTCTTGTATTTTATCTAAATTTTCTAATCCTTCGACATGAGGATCTGCCCCAAATTTTAAGTAGATTTCGTCAGTGTAAAACATTAAATCTTTTGTTTTTTCAACACCAAGATATTTATGAAGAATACCACCAACTTCAATTGAATCACTATCTTTGTTTGGAAGAGTAAGTTTTCCATCAGAAAAAGCTCCTGCTCCAGAGAATCCACTAGTAATACTACAATATGGTTTGCATTTTACACATTTACCTGCTTTTTCAACAGGACAACTTCTTTTATCTACTGCTTTTCCTTGTTCAACTAAAAGGATTTTTTTATCTTTTGCAATTCCAAGTTCTATAAGTTCATAAGCTGTAAAAACACCACTAGGGCCAGCTCCGACTATAATTAAATCATAATTTTTATTCAATTTAATCACCTCACAAGGCATATTATACAATGGAAAAATAATAAATAAAAGAATTGTTTTTTTATGGTGAATAGTATATAATAAATATTAACATATCAAAAAGACGAAAAAAGCCTATCGAAAGATAGGCTTTTTGTTTTATCATATTCAATTAATTTTTATTAGTCATCAGCTGGTTCTTGTCCGCCTTTTTTCTTGTCATCCCATTCAGCTTTATGTTCTTCCCACCATGCAGGGAAATTAGGATCTTTAGGTGAAAGAGTTGGAGTGATTCCAACGTTTTGAAAACCAGAATTTCCATATATGTTAAACGGATATATAGTATCCGAACCTACACCTAAATGGAAAAATTGCATTAATATTCCGTTTATTTTCTGTCCAGATATTTCTTGTGTAATTAGTCATTACATTATCAACATTGTCTTTTTCTATACTAATTGTATTACTATGTTCGTGAGTTGTGGCTAATTGGCCATATAAATATCTAATGTGTTTTAAGTTTTCTAATAATTTTTTCTTATCAAATAAAATTGGATTAGAATCTTCTTGATAACCAAATTTTTTTTGTTGTAAAATGCTTTTTATATATTCTGTAGTTGATTCTGTTGCTAAACACCTATTAAATATTGCTTGTACATTTCCTTCTGTTAGTTCTATAGGTTGAAAACTATCATTATTATGCTGTTCGTTATATTTTTTTAATTTATCTTTTAACCCCATAATAAAATCTCCTTTATAAAAACTAATTACAGTGTAACACAAATTATGTAAATAATCAAGAAAAATGTTACATAAATGATAATAAAGTGTAATTGTAATCAAGAAAAACTTAACATACAATGTATATGTAAAAATAGATACAAAGGAAGATGTTTGTATTATGGAACAAGGAAATCCAAATAAAGTAAGTGCTATTGTTGATGAAATAGTTAGAAATAATGCTATGTTTAAGTTAAAGTCTCCTATAGAAAGAGATAAAGAAAAATATTCTATGGAGAAAAGCATTAACACAGCGTTATCAGAACTAAATGAAACAGGAAAAGAACTAGTATTAGAAGAATTAGCTGTGAACCCTGATGAAAAGTTTAAAGGGTTTATTGATAATGCCGGAAACATAGATATATCAGGAATATTAAAATTTACTTCAGCCGTTGTAAAAGTAAAAATAGAAGAAGCACAAAGAGAAGGTATAAATTTAAGAAAAGATGGACCAGGAATTGTAAATGGTACAAATTTTAAACCAGAAGACGTAATTGCAATGGCTGCAATTGGTGAAATGATTTCAAATTATGAAAATTTAACTGATAAGCAAAAAGCCAGTTTATTTAATGAGAAAATTTATATGGCAATGTCAAATGAAGATAGAAGAAGATTAAACGATAAAGTATATGAAGAAGCTAGTAAAAAAGATTTATCGGATAAAGAAAGAAGAAAAGTAGAAAGACTAAGAAGAGAAACATTAATAAATGAAGCATATTTAGATATTATAGAAAAGAATCCAAATCTTTCATTTGAACAAATTTCAGCGGAAATTGAAAGAAGACATCCAGAGCTTAGCGAAAAAGAAATAAGAGAGCAATGTAAAAAATATCATAGAGATGATAGAACGTCACAAGAAAATAGTAATGCTGCGAAGAAATCAACTTATGAAAACACAACGAGCATAACAGCTATTACCGTTAAACATCAATATAATAATTTAGTAAAAAAAGGTTTGGTCAGAGAAGCGGAAGAGTATATATTAAGTTATAAAGATGAGATACCTGAAATAGATAGATATTATCATAAGATGAAAGAAAGTGGAGCCATTACTATTGAGCAAGATACAGGTAATGATTTAGAAACACAAACAGTACAACTTGAAGCAAGAGAAGATAATGTTAGTAATGAAGATAAAAATAATGCATTGGCAGAATTTAAAAATGAAGCTCAAACGATTAACAATGCACTGGAAGAGAAAAAAATAGATATACAAAATGAAATTATAGCTCAACTAACAACAATATATGAAAAAGAAGGGCAGACTATAGAAGATAAAAATATAGCTATATCAATATATGCGGACTTTTTAAAAGAAATTGACGAGGAGGTAATTGCTGATTTTAAAAATAAAAGTGAAGATGAATTAATTGATTTTATGAAAAAATATTTTGAAGATTTTAAAGATAATATGTCTTCAAATAGCTTTGAAATATTACAAGGATTAGCTCAAAATACTTTCGGAGGAAACTTATATAAATTGTTAACTAACAAACAAATGTTGGAAGAAGTTCTTTTGCCAACATTAAACTCCGAAATGGAAAGATTAGGATCTAGTCAAGAACTAGAAGTAGTCACAGCACAAGAAAAATCAAAAAATGAAGAAGATGTAACTCCGATAACTGACACAGATGTCGAACAAGGAGTAAGACAAGGAACACTTAAACAAGAAGATTTAATTGTAGATACAGCAAGTGTTCGTACAGCTCAAAATGAGGAAGAAGGAAGAGTAAATGTTGAAATTCTTAACACAGAACAAGCTGAGCAAGGAGTAAATTCAAAACCATTTAAAAATGTAAGTGCTTTTATGGGAATCATAGGAGATGAAAAAGATAATGTGGCAGAAAGTGATTTAGAAGAAACTCTTGCTGAGTTAGAAACAGCAGCACAAATGATAGAACAAGACCTACAAGTAACTCAAGGAAATATAGGCAATCCACAAACAAATTTAAATCAAGAACAAACAATTAAAGAAGATGAAGGTATAGAGCAATAATAAAAACAAAAAATCCAACTTTTATGTTGGATTTTTTTCTTTATTAAATATTTTAAATATAAAGTTCTTAATTGATGTAAACATCTTCTTATACCAAGGCAAATTATTATAATCTACTGGTAAAGCAGATGGATCTGATTTAACTTCTACAGTTGTATTTAAATTTATTTCTGTAGTAGTTGCTGTTTTATTATTAAAGATATTCTCTGGATTGTATTTTTCACGTAATTCTTTTTGTTTTTGTTTTTCGTTTTCTGCTAAAATAGCTTTTATTTGAGATTTCTCTTCTTCTGTTTCACACCAATAGTTTAATGAAAGTAGAGCTATAAGTGCAGCAGTTTTTTTAGAAACATTTTGGTCTTCTAAAGGAAGATTACTATCTAAATGTTTTTCATAAGTATCAAGAGCATAAGTATTAAAGATAGTCATAAGTTTTTTTGGAATTTTACTTACTAAGCTATCATCTGTAAATGACAGAATTTCTAATAATTCTGCATAAGCATATGCTTGATCGGGCTTAATTTGAATTGCCATTTATCTACTTGTCCTTTCATTAAAATCTTTTGTTTGGTATTACATTGTTCTATCTTCTGGTTCTGTTTTGGTATCTGTTGTTCTTGGAGTTGTCTTTTTTGGTTGTGGTATATAAATTTTTTGTTGAGTATTTTCAACAGTTAAATTTTCTGTCTTCAAAGGTGATTGGGCTGCTTCTTGAGTTCCTTTTTTTGGTAAATCGAATGAATCATCTAATTCGATTTCTGCTGAATCAGGAACATCCAAAATTTCTTCGCTATTTGTAAGTTCTTGAGGTTTTCTTGAATTATCGATAAGTGTTCTTGGTTGCGATTGTTGATCATTTTTTAATCTTTCTACAGCAATTTGTGCTGGAGTTTTATGATGTATGATAGCTTGTAATTGCTCTGGAGTAACAGTTTGATCAAGTTGTTGTTTTGTAGATTGACTAATTGTTTGAACTTTAAGTCTATTTGGTGATGATTTAGCATTAATTTTGTCTGCTCTTTTCTTTTGATGATTTTCAAAAGCTGTTACAAGTCTTGCTCTTAAAGATTTTTTATCTGTAGCTTCCAGCGGATCTTTTGACGTAGTTTGATATCCTTTTGTATTTGTTGTATTATCTCCAAGTAATAATTGTCCTGGTTTGATTAATTTCATTTTTTGTAGTAATTCAGAGACTTTTTTCATTGCATTAGAAAAAGGGTTAGATGTATCTATGTCATGTATATAGCCAGTTTTGTCTTGATTTAATTCTTTGTTTGGATCATTTTCTAGATTATCCATAAATCTAATACCCCCTTTTACTCCAATATATACTATTATTTTATACATAACCGATCTAAAGTGCAATAAAATTACAAAAATTTAACCAAAATGACATATTTGGAGGTAATAATTAAAAAATAAAAAAGAAGATAAAAAAATAAAGTCATGGATTTGACTTTAGAGTAAATAACATATTATAATAAAGAATAAGGACACCAAAATTCAATTAGAATTTTGATGTGTTCCTTTGGAAAAATGAAAAGTCTTCCATTTAATCTGAGGGGTTGAGTCAGATTAGTAAAAGTGGAAGACTTTTTTTATGTAAAAACTAGTCGTTAGTTATTTTTTCAAGCGTAACATAAGAGTCTAAAATTTTGTGATCATATCGATTGAATTTAGCTAAATAATTAAAAAGTTCTTGATTGATTTTTCTCATAATGTTTTTTAATTCATGTCTTTCAATTGCAGAAATTGACTTATTATATTGTTCGACAATGCATTTGATAATTTCTTGAATGACAGTATAGCTAATATCTTTGTCTTGCTTTTCTTTTTTGCTTTCACTTATTGTTTCAATGTGTTTTTTTATAATAATATGAATTAAATATACATCAGTATCATTTTTCTTCATAAGTATTCCTCCTTTAAAACCTAATTTAAAGGAACACATTTTGAAACTCTAATCTGAATCAATATCCTTATTCAATTTTCAAATGTTTGACAAATATCAAACACCAACATTATAGCACAACGGTTGACATAAGTCAAAAGGTAAAAAAATAAAGCCAATAAATTGACTTTTTAATAGGGCAAAATTATAATATGAATAAGGACATCAAAATTCATTACGAATTTTGATGTATATCCTAAATATGGAAAATCTTCCAAGTATCATCGGAAACATGGGTGGTCTCAGATGTTTGGAAGATTTTTTTTATTTATTGCAATATCAATGATTGATAGTTATTTTCTAGATTGAAGTAAGTAATTCGTATAATTCGGTTACATTTGAATCCCAAGGATTATCAATTAAGTAAACAAAAAAAGATTCTTTAACTCGATATATAGTAAAGTGAATTTCTAAGTTGATTGGTGTTAAAATAAATTTGTTTTTATTATCCGAATAGTGTCTCATTAATTTGTAGACAGCACATTTTAGCATGTCATACTCCAATAGTTTGTCATCATCTGATAGCTCAACTTCCTTAAGTGTTCTTAAATGTGTATTTATAATTTTGTGTATATTTTTAATTTCTTTAGTTTTTTCCATAAAATTCCTCCTAAAATAAAATTAAAAAACATACTTATGAGTACACACCAAAAACTCTTATCTGAACCCATGTCCTTATTCAATTTTTAAATGTTTGGAAACCAAACATGCAATTAGTATAGCACAAAAGTTGACATAAGTCAAAAAACAAGGCGATTAAATCTACAAAAATAAAATTTTACATAAAACATTTGAAATATATAGAAAAATACTGTATAATAGAATGGTTAAAAATATTAGGAGGTTTTTTATAATGCTTTTATCAAATGGAGTAACTTTAAGATTTGGAAAAAGAGTACTTTTCGAAGATGTTACTATAAAATTTACAAAAGGAAATTGTTATGGTTTGATTGGTGCTAATGGTGCCGGAAAATCTACTTTTTTAAAAATCTTATCAGGAGAAATAGAACCTAATAAAGGTGAAGTTATTTTAGACAAAGGTGAAAGACTATCTGTATTAAAACAAGATCACTATGCTTTTGAAGGATATACAGTAATAGATACTGTTATGATGGGAAATAGTGAACTTTATAAAATAATGAAAGAAAAAGATGCAATTTACTCAAAACCAGATTTCTCAGAAGAAGATGGAATGAAAGCTGCAAAACTTGAAGAAAGATTTGCTGAATTGGATGGATGGAACGCTGAATCAGATGCAGCTAAAATGTTAAATGATTTAGGTATTGATGTAGATTTACATTACAAATATATGAGCGAAATTGAAGCTAAAGATAAAGTTAAAGTTCTTTTAGCACAAGCGTTATTTGGAAATCCAGATGTTTTATTATTAGACGAGCCTACAAACGACTTAGATATTAAAACAATAAATTGGTTACAAGATTTCTTAATGGATTTCGAAAATACTGTAATTGTCGTATCTCACGATAGATATTTCTTAAATAAAGTATGTACTCATATTGCTGATGTTGACTTTGGAAAAATTAAAGTATATCCAGGAAACTATGACTTCTGGTATGAATCAAGCCAACTTGCATTAAAACAAATGAGAGATGCAAATAAAAAGAAAGAAGAAAGAATTAAAGAGTTACAAGAATTCATTGCTAGATTTAGTGCTAACGCTTCAAAATCAAAACAAGCTACATCTAGAAAGAAATCTTTAGAGAAAATTGAACTTGAAGAGATTAAACCTTCAAACAGAAAATATCCTTATATAGATTTTAAACCAGATAGAGAACAAGGAAAAGAAATTTTAGAAGTTAAAAATATTTCTAAAACAATAAATGGAGAAAAAATATTAGATAATGTTAGTTTCACTGTAAAAAGAGAAGATAAAATAGCTCTTTTATCAGATAATGAAATTGCAAAAACTGTTTTATTCCAAATCATTGCTGGAGAAATGGAACCAGATGAAGGTGAATTAGTTTGGGGAACAACAATTACTAAAGATTATTTCCCAAAAGATAATAACTATATGTTTGAACAAGATTTAAGTATAACAGATTGGCTACGTCAATATTCAAAAGATCCAGATGAAACATATGTTAGAAGTTTCTTAGGAAGAATGCTTTTCTCTGGAGAAGAAGCTTTGAAAAAGGTTGCAGTTTTATCAGGAGGAGAGAAAGTAAGATGTGTTCTTTCAAAATTAATGCTTTCAGGAGCAAACTTCTTAATTTTTGATGAACCAACAAACCACTTAGATATGGAATCAATTACAGCGTTAAATGATGGTATGACAAAATATAAAGGAATAATGATGTTTACATCTCATGACCACCAATTAACACAAACTGTAGCAAACAAAATTATAGATATAACAGATAATAATGTAGTTGTAAGAGAATGTACTTATGACGAATACTTAGAAGAACAAGAAAATAAATAGTAAATATTAAAAACTGATTAGAGTATTCTAATCAGTTTTTTATTAATTAAATATAAAATGTAAAGTGTTTCAAAAACAATCACTTGTAAATTATGTAAACACGTGATATAATATTGAACAGTAACACGTTGTTTAGCTCATCAGAAAGCAAAGAGGTATAGAAAATGATGAACAAAACAGAATTCTTAAAAGTAGCAATTAAAACATCAAAAAGGGACTATGGTAAAACCGTGTTAAACAAAGTCTACAACAAACGTAATAAAAAACAGTTTGTAAGAGATTTTGTTATAAGTCTCTGGGGATTTTCAACAATATCTAGAGAAAAATCATATGGAGAAGAGTATGATAACGATGCAATTTTAATTGAAGAAGCAGGTGGATACTATGAACATGTGATTGTTGAAAAAGTGGCAGCAGAAAATAAGCAAAGGGTAAGAGAAGGGTATTTTGTAAAAATGTATACTGACGAAGTAACTTACACCTGTAAGGGCTATGAAGTAAAGGAGGAAGTATTAGTAGTTGTTCCTAAAGTGCCTTTTTTCTAAGAGTAGGAAACTGTAAAAATAATTTTTTATTGACTGGCGAATGCCAGTCTTTTTCCTTTTTAAAACTAAGCAATAATTGTACTTAGACTCAGAAAGGTGTGAATATTGATAAGTAGAAGAAAATATGATATAATTTATGTATACTTTTTAAAAGGAGTTGACCTTTTTATGTACATGAACCATATCGTAAAGCGGGCAATTAGCAATATCTGGAAAAATACCAAGGTAAACCTGAAGAAAGGCTTTTTCGGTGCTCTCGAGAGCACGAAGTATACCTTGGGTCTGGCGTATGTCGGATACTTCGTTGGAGCAATCCCGGTGATGATGCTGGTTAACCTGTTTGGTCTTTTGACCACGGGCCAGGTATATCCGGTTGATCTGCACAAGGAAGTCATTCTGCCGGCACTGTTTTTCATCATTCTGGCAATTACCCTAGTTGGGTGGTTCTACAAAGAGCTCGATATCGCAGTGGCTGAACTGGCTGAAGAGAGCTAAAAAAGAGTCTGGGAACATAGTTTTGTTCTCAGGCTCAATTTTTTTATAAATATTTATATAATACTAAAATATAATACAAAAAGAATTGATTATATGATAGAATTATTTTGAAAATATAAAAGAAAGGTTATATTGGCTAAAGTCTAATATATAGGTGAAAAATATATGTCTATTGCTTTTTCAGACTTTATTGGTCAGCTACTTAATAACCCAAGTTTATGCATTATAACAGTTTTAATTTCTGGTGTTATTTTGGTAAATGGTTGGACAGATGCACCAAATGCTATTGCAACATGTGTATCTACAAGATGTTTGTCTCCAAAAAAATCTATTATTATGGCAGCAATATTTAATTTTTTAGGAGTTTTTACAATGACTCTAATAAATTCTACTGTTGCTCAAACAATTTATAATATAGTAGATTTTGGAAATGATGCTACATCTGCTTTAACAGCACTTTCTGCAGCATTGGTTGCGATTGTTACATGGGCTATTTTTGCCTGGCTTTTTGGAATTCCAACAAGTGAATCCCATGCATTAATTGCAGGTCTTTCTGGTTCTGCTATAGCAATTCAAGGTGGAATTGCAGGAATAAATGGAGCAGAATGGATGAAAGTATTATATGGTATTGTAATTTCAACAATTTTAGGTTTTGGGATGGGATATGGAATTACCAAGATAATAGAAACAATTTGCAAAAACATTGATAGAAGAAAAACAACAAAGTTTTTCAAAGGTACTCAAATTGTTGGAGGTGCTTCAATGGCATTTATGCATGGAGCGCAAGATGGTCAAAAATTTATGGGAGTATTTTTATTAGGAGTTGCACTAGCAAATGGAAATGCAGGAGCTAGTACATTTGCAATTCCGATTTGGCTTATGTTATATTGCTCATTTTTAATGACGCTTGGAACTTCAATTGGTGGTTATAAAATAATAAAAACAGTAGGAATGAAAATGACAAAACTTGAAGTTTATCAAGGGGCTTCAGCAGATATTGCAGGAGCTGGATGCTTACTTATTTCCTCAGTCTTTGGTGTTCCAGTAAGTACAACTCATACAAAAACAACTGCAATAATGGGAGTGGGTGCTTCTAAAAGATTATCAAATGTAAATTGGGGAGTAGTTAAAGAAATGGTTTGGGCATGGATATTAACATTCCCAGGATGTGGATTTTTAGGATATTTAGCAACGTTAATATTTATGAGAATTTTCTAAAATAAAATTAATAATACGTATCACAAAAATAGATTGTGGAAAGGATATAAATATGAGAAAGAAAAAAGAAGAATATAATTATTTTGAAGAATTTGCTAATAATTCAAAATATATAGTAGAATCAGCAGAAATTTTAAAAGAGACACTTGGAAACTATAGCCAAGAAAAATTAAAAGAAAATATAACTAGAGTTCACAAACTAGAAAACGATGCAGATAAAGCGCTTCATAGAATGAGAGAATATCTTATCAAAGATTTTTTACCACCAATAGATAGAGAAGATATTGTTTTAATAGGACACAGATTAGATGATATAGAAGATTATATTGATGAAATATTAATTAACTTAAATATTTTGGATATTTCTACAGTAAGAAATGATGCACTTGAATTCACAGACCTTTTAATAGAGTGTGCTCATTCGGTTAAAGATGCATTAGAAAATTTTAAAAATTTCAAAAAGGCAGATATTGTAAAAGAAAAATCTATAGCAATTAATGTTCTAGAAGAAAAAGCAGATAGATTATATGAAAAAGCAATGAAAAACTTATATAAGGAAGAGAAAAATCCAATTGAAATAATAAAATGGACGACTATATATAATTGCTTAGAAAACACAACAGATGCATGTGAAAGAGTGGCAGATTGCTTAGAAGATATAGTAATGAAAAATTCATAGTAAATGAAAAGAAGTCTTTTTAAAAGACTTCTTTTTTCTTGACAATGAATTTCTAAAAAGATAAAATCAATAAGGTAAAAAATAGAAAAGAGGTAAAGAAGTGGACAAAATTTTTAAGAAAATAGCAGAAGAATTAAGCATAAGAGAATCTCAAGTTGAAGCTACTGTTAAACTTATAGATGAAGGAAATACAATACCATTTATTGCTCGTTATAGAAAAGAAGTAACAGGAAATTTAAGTGACGAAACTTTAAGAGATTTAGGAGAAAGATTAACATATCTTAGAAACTTAGAAAAGAGAAAAGAAGAAATAATAAGATTAATAGATGAACAAGGAAAACTAACAGATGAACTTACAATAAAAATTGCAAGTACAATGGTTTTATCTGAACTTGAAGATATCTACAGACCTTATAAACCTAAAAAAAGAACAAGAGCAACTATAGCAAAAGAAAAAGGATTAGAACCTTTGGCTAATATTATTTATCTTCAACAAGAAAAAAATGATATTTATGAAGTTGCAAAAGAATATATAAATGAAGAAAAAGAAGTAAATACAGCAGAAGATGCAATTGTAGGGGCATTAGACATAATAGCTGAAAATATTGCTGACGATGCAGATTATAGAAAGAAAATTAAATCTTTCTGTTTTAGAGAAGCGGTTATAACAAGCAAAGCCTCTAAAGAGGAAGAAAAATCTGCTTATGAAATGTATTATGATTTTAAAGAACCAATTTTAAAAATACCAAGTCATAGAATATTAGCTATAAACAGGGGAGAGAATGAAGAATTCTTAAAAGTAAAAGTGGAAAAACCGGAAGAAAAAATCTTAGATTATTTGAAAAAACAAATTATTAGAGATTTCAAAAGTCAATTTAATGAACCTTTAACAACTGCAATAGAAGATTCTTATAAAAGATTAATTGAACCATCTATTGAAAGAGAAATTAGAAGTGATTTAACAGAACGTTCAGAAGAACAAGCTATAAAAGTATTTGGTAAAAATGCAAAACAACTTTTACTTCAACCACCAATTAAAGAGATGACTGTTATGGGATTTGACCCAGCTTATAGAACTGGGTGTAAAATAGCTGTAATTGATAAAACAGGAAAACTTTTAGATACTACAACAGTATATCCAACAGAGCCTCAAAATGATGTTGAAGGTGCAAAAAAGGTATTAAAAGAATTAATTAAAAAACACAAAATAAATATGATTGCTATAGGAAATGGAACTGCATCTAGAGAATCTGAAAGTTTTGTATCTAATATGATAAAAGAAATAGATTCAGAACTTTATTATGCAATAGTAAGTGAAGCAGGAGCATCTGTATATTCAGCATCAAAACTTGCAACTGAAGAATATCCAGATATAAATGTTTCTTTAAGAGGAGCGATTTCAATTGCAAGAAGATTACAAGATCCACTTTCAGAACTTGTAAAAATAGATCCTAAAGCAATTGGGGTTGGACAATATCAACATGATGTTAATCAAAAGAAATTATCAGAAAGTTTAACAGGTGTTGTTGAAGATGCAGTTAACTCTGTAGGTGTTGATGTTAATACTGCTACTCCATCATTATTATCTTATGTTTCTGGAATTAATAGCACAATTGCTAAAAACATTGTAAAATTTAGAGATGAAAATGGTGAAATTAAACAAAGAAAAGATCTATTAAAAGTTCCAAAACTTGGACCAACAGCATATAAACAATGTGCAGGATTTATTCGTATATTTAATGGTAAAAACCCATTAGAAGTTACAGCAGTTCACCCAGAAAGTTATGATGTTGCTGAAAAGTTATTAACAAAATTGGGATATTCTGTGGATTCTTTGGTGCAAAAATCAAGTCTAGAGACTTTAAGAAATGACTTATCTAAAGTTGACGTTGTTAAAATGTCAGATGAACTTGGAGTTGGTGGTTTAACATTAAAAGATATTATAGATGAACTTTCAAAACCAGGTAGAGATCCAAGAGAAGACTTACCAAAACCAATTTTAAGAAGTGATGTATTAAAATTTGAAGATTTACAAGAGGGAATGGAACTTACAGGAACTGTTAGAAATGTAATAGATTTTGGAGCATTCGTTGATGTTGGAGTTAAACATGATGGATTAGTTCACATATCAGAAATGGCAGATAGATACATTAAAAATCCTTCAGAAGTAGTTTCAGTAGGGGATATAGTTAAAGTTAAAGTAATAGGTATAGATAGAGTAAAACAAAAGGTTAGTTTATCAATGAAAATATAAATGATGTATGAAAAGGATTAAAGCATTTGCTTTAATCCTTTTTTGTACCGATAATTCAAAATTGACTTTTTATGTAAATCATGCTATAATAAAGTATACGCTTATAAACCTGTATACATGATAAGGAGGGCTACTATGCCGAGAATGATGAAGAGAAAGATTTCCGCCCACGAAGCAATGTCCATGTATCTGGAGGAAAAGGAGCTCATGATGAGCAACCTGCCGATGGATTCCGAGCGCATCAAGCGCGAGATCGAGGAGTGCTATGCACTGTACAACCAGGATCTTATGCTCACCGGTTTGACCGAGTGTGATGTGGAACTGGATGAGGACGTGGCTTGGGCTGCGTATTTCTGGGCCGTCAACAATGAGCTGATCGACGAGCAGTCTACCGAGGAGGAGACCCGTGAGGCTATCCGTGCTTACTTTGAGGAGCTGGATGCTGAGGATGATCCCGAGGAAGAGAATGCTCCGCTCAAGGACATGAAGGCTGCTGATCGCCGTAAGAAGGATGCCCGTCATAAGAAGCGCGTTCGTCGCAACGCTATCAACGCTATGCGTAACAATGGTAAGCGTGGCGAGGACGACCAGATGGGTTCTTCCTGTCGTGGCGGTGTGATCGTTAAGGATCCTAAGAGCCTGACTGCGAAGACGGACGAGGTATGGAAGCGTGCTGAGAAGATGAAGTTGGTGGATGACACCACCGTTGTCGACTAACATAAATCTCTGCATAATCCTTTGAGGTGTGCTCCGAAAGGAGCCACCTCTTTCTTTTTTCAAATAAAAACACTATATTGAAGAAATACTTCAATATAGTGTTTATTTGTTTTATATAGTTATTATTTTTCCAGGTGCATTTCTATTTGCTACACTGATGTTTATTTTATTTATATCTGAATTATTATTCATAAGTTCTTCTGCAACAGTTTGGTATGCTAGTTCTGGAAAATTATTTTCTTTACTTAAATGTCCAAGGACTACTTGTTTTAAATCTTTTTTCATTAAAGCAGAAATTGTTTTTCCAGCTGTTTCATTTGATAAGTGACCGTGAGGTCCAGCAATTCTTTGCTTTAAATGAAATGGATATTTTGACACTTTTAATATTTCTGGATCATAATTTGATTCAAGTAATATAAAAGAACTTTTTTCAAGTTGTTTAAAAATATCATTATTCATATGACCTAAGTCTGTTGCGATACTTAATTTTCTTTTTCCATTATGTATATTGAAACCACAAGGATTTGCGGCATCATGTGGCGTGCTAAAAGGATGAATGGTTAAATCGTTTAAAAGGAAATCTTCGTCGTTATTAAAATATTTTATATTTTCAAAGGCTACTTTTTCTTTTTGTTTTTCCATAGCATTCCAAGTTTCTAAATTTGCATAAACTGGAATATTATATTTTTTTGAAACCATTCCTAAACTTTGTATGTGATCAGAATGTTCGTGAGTAACTAAAATAGCATCAATATCTTCTATTGATGAATCTATTGATGCTAATCCTTCACAAATTTTTTTACAGCTTGTTCCACAATCGATTAAGATTTTTGTGCTTCCTGAACTAACATACAAACAGTTTCCTGAGCTTCCACTATACAAGCTACAAAATTTTAACATATTTTTTCCCCTGTTTACTAATCTTCATTAACTCTTTCGATTTTTGCTCCAAGTTTTCTGAATTTTTCTTCTATGTTTTCATAACCACGATCAATATGGTTTAAATTATAAATTTCTGTTTTTCCTTCTGCTATAATTCCTGCGATTATTAAAGCTGCTCCAGCTCTTAAATCTGATGCATAAACTGGTGCAGAAGTAAGCTTATTAACACCTTCAAAGAAAGCGCTTTTTCCTTGAGCGGTAATTTTAGCTCCCATTTTATTTAATTCGTTTGTATATTGGAATCTAGAATCCCAAATACTTTCATGAATTGTACTTGTTCCTTCAGATATTGATAAAAGTACTCCCATTTGTGGTTGTAAATCTGTCGGAAAACCAGGATAAGGTAATGTTTTTATTGTTGCTTTACGAGTTCTTTTTGAATACCAAACTCTTAAATGATCTCCGTTGGCATCAACATTTCCACCAACTTCTACGATTTTTGCGATAATTGATTCTAAGTGTTTTGTAATACAATTTTTGATTATTACATCACCTTTAGAAGCAACTGCAGCAATCATAAATGTTCCGGCTTCAATTTGATCTGGAACTACAGAATATGTAGAACCACCTTTTAATTCTTTAACTCCATTTACTTTGATTATATCTGTTCCTGCACCTCTGATGTCTGCTCCCATTGTATTTAAGAAGTTTGCAACGTCTACGATATGAGGTTCTTTTGCAGCGTTATCAATGATTGTTGTTCCTTCTGCTAAAACTGCAGCAAGCATTGCATTCATTGTTGCTCCAACAGATACAACGTCCATATAAACTGAAGTTCCTTTTAGTTTTTTTGCTTTTGCAACTATATTACCATTAGAAACTTCAACATTTGCGCCTAAAGCTTCAAAAGTTTTGATATGTTGATCTATAGGTCTTGCACCTAAATTACATCCTCCTGGAAGACCAACTTTTGCACTTTTACATCTTCCAAGTAAAGCTCCAAGAAGATAATAAGAAGCTCTAAATTTTCTTGTTGTTTCTATTGGAACATTATTGCAATTTATGTTTCTTGTATCTATAGTTACTTCATGTTCTGAATTCCAAGTAATAACTGCTCCTAATTCTTTTAATATATCACAATATAATTTAACATCACTTATATTTGGTAAATTTTCAATTGTACAAATTCCATTTATTAATAAAGTTGCTGGTATAATTGCTACAGCAGCATTTTTTGCACCGCTAATAACAACTTCACCTTTTAAAGGTGTTTTCCCAGTTATAACTAACTTTTCCAAAATATATACCCCCAATATTTTGCTTAAAATTATTTGAGTAAAAGTTACTCACCCCAGACTATATCATAAAAGCTTGAGATTTACAACATTTTTTTAAAAGTTTAGATATTTGTAGATCGTATAGAAATAGAAATATAAGTATTTTAAAAATATATATTAAGATATCTAAAGCTTGAAGTGTTAGAGGAAAGCTATTTTGAGAAAATTTCGACAATTTTAAATTTTAATTTTACCGAAGTATTAGAATTTTTAATGATTGCAAATTCTTCACTAGAAAGATCTTTTTTTAAAGAATTTTCTGAATCTTCATCAATTACACCTGAAGAAATATCAACAAAGCATAAAGGAGGGAAAAGAGAACACCACCAATTTTCTCCGGAAGCATTTCCAATTTTTATTCTTAAAGCATCATAATTTCCTGCTGGTAAAGAAAGATTTCCATATTGCTTAGTAGGAAATAAATAATTACCAACTTCTACTGTGACAGGATAATTGAATCCAGCATCTTGTATGACACTTTCAGCAATTTGTGTGTAGATATTTAAATTTTCTGAAACTTGATAAACAACATCTTGTTTTGAAATATCAGAAAGATTTTGAGTATTCATATATTCGATAATTTTATCCCTAACCTTTAATTTTAATTCTTGATCTTGTTTTGAATTACTATTTGCTAAGATATGAAGTCTAAAAAAATTGTCTGACAGATTTTGCGAAATTGTATTAGCGTATGATGACATATTTATAAATATAAAGCAAAATAAAAGAGATAAAACGATAAAAATGTATTTTATTTTTTCTTTCATAAAACCTCCTGAAATAAGTACTTTTTTAATTTGATAAAGAAATTGTCAAATTAACCATAAACTGTATATACAAGTAAGTATTTACTAAATTTAAAAAAATATGCAAGAAAAATAGAATAAAAGATTAAAATAAATGTCGTCGAAAAAGGGACTACGAAATGAATTGACCCGATTTTTTATGAGTGATAAGATTCATTTATAAATAAATATATGGAGGTACTTTTATGATAGAGAAAAAGAAAGTTTGTAGTTTTTTTGTAAGTGAATATCACTTATTAACAATTTTATTGCCATATATAAATGAAAAAACAGTTGAAAATAAAAAAGTAGAATTAATGTTAGAAAAAGATATGTTGGAAAAAGCAAAACTATACTTAAAGAAAGTAAGTGAATTTGAAAGTTATAAGTTTTTAAAATTAGGCTGGAAGAAAAATAAAGTGGAAGAATCTTTTTCTAAAAAAGCTAATACAGTTGTTGTAATTGGTAAGGAAGAATATATAAAAGATGTAAATGAAATATTAGAGAAAAATGCTGAGATAGAAGAAATAATAAATTGTTATAATATTGAATCGTTAGGAAACTTAAACGAAATTGTATCGATGCATGACTTCGTTCTTAAAACAACAGGAAAAAGTGAAATTACAAAATGTTCACACAATGAACAAAAAAGAAAAACAATTCAAACACAAATATAGAATAAAGTGTCTGTATGAAAATAGGCTTGTCAAGAGTTTTGTAAAATGTCAAAATTTGTATAAAACCCCTTAAAATAAAGAGTTTGACTGAAAAGCAAAAAAGACGAAAACCTATGTTGACGAAAGCCTAAAAATGATATAATATATATCAAAATGAAAGTTCAAAATTTGATTTCTATGTAATAGAAAGGAGTAAAAAACAGAATGAATACAGAACTAGAAAAAGTAAAAAAAGTTTTAAAAGAATATGGACAAGAACATTTACTTTTAAAATACGATGAAATGGATGAGCATGATCAAAGAACATTATTAGATCAAATCGAAGATATTGATTTTGATTTAATGAAAGATTTGTATGAGAAAGCAACAAAACCAGTAGATTTAGAAACAATAACAATCGAACCAATTGAACATGTTGACAAATCTAAATTAACAGTTGCAGAACGTGAAATGTATGAGAAAAAAGGTATTGAAGCTATTAAATACAACAAATTTGCTGTTGTAACAATGGCGGGTGGGCAAGGAACAAGACTTGGACATCCAGGACCAAAAGGAACATATATATTTGATGTTGAGAAAAATAAATCAATATTCGAAACATTATGTGAAACATTAAAAGAAGCATGGAAAACATATGATACAGTTATTCCTTGGTATTTAATGACAAGTAGAGAAAATAATGATGCTACAGTAAAATTCTTTGAAGAACACAATTATTTTGGGTATCCTCAAGAAGCTGTTCACTTCTTTAAACAAGGTGAATTACCAATGCTTGATTTAAAAGGAAAAATTCTTTTAGAAAAAGATGGTATGGTTAAAAAAGCAGCTAACGGACATGGTGGTACTTTACAATCAATGGAAAGAGCACAAGTTCTTGAAGAAATGAAAGAAAATGGAATTGAATGGGTATTTATAAATGGTGTTGATAACGTATTAGTAAAACCAGTAGATCCATTATTAATAGGTATGTCAATTCATAACAAAGTTTTTGCAGCAGCAAAAGCAATTGAAAAAACTGATCCAAAAGAAAAAGTAGGTGTTCTTTGTAGAAAAAATAAAAAAGTAGGTGTTGTAGAATACACTGAAATTTCAGAAGAAATGGCTAACTTAAGAGATGACTATGGTTCTTTAGTATTTGGTGACGGTAACGCAGTATTCCACCTTTACCATATCAAAGGATTAGAAAAAATTAGCCAAGTAAGTCTTCCATATCATACAGCAGTTAAGAAAGCTAATTATTTAGATTCAGAAGGAAACGAAGTTGTAGCTGAAAAACCAAATGCATACAAATTTGAAATGTTCATATTTGACTCATATGAAATGTTTGATGATGTTGTTGTATTAAGAGTAAAAAGAGAAGAAGAATTTGCTCCAATCAAAAATGCAGAAGGACAAGATAGCCCTGAAACTGCAAGAAAATTATATAAAGACTATATGAACAAAGTTGAATATAATAAAAGATATAAACAATGGTCAACAAGTCATATTTTTGATGATGAAACAAGAAAAGAATTATTAAAAATTGCAGGAAATGAAGAAGAAATCAAAGACAGATTCTATAAAGACTTAGAATTCGGAACAGCAGGAATGAGAGGTGTTATTGGAAACGGTACAAATAGAATGAATGTTTATACTGTTACAAAAGCAACTCAAGGTTTATCAAATTACATCTTAAGACAAGGAACAGAAAATAAAGGGGTAGCAATAGCATATGATTCAAGAAATATGTCTCCAGAATTTGCAGAAGCAACAGCTCTTTGCTTTAATGCAAATGGAATCAAAACATATATATTTGATTCATTAAGACCGGTTCCAGAATTATCTTTTGCAGTAAGAGAATTAGGATGTACAGCAGGTGTTATGATTACAGCTAGCCATAACCCACCAGAATATAATGGTTATAAAGTATATTGGGATGATGGAGCACAAATAGTTGCACCACATGACAAAGAAATTATAGCTGAAGTAAATAAAGTAAAAGATTACTCATTAATCAGATCTATTTCTTTAGAAGAAGCTAAAAAATTAAGATTATATAATGTAATCGGAAAAGCAATGGATAAATTGTACTTACAAGCAATAAAAAAACAAGTATTAAATCCAGAAGTAATTAAAGAAGTAGGAAAAGATTTAAAAGTAGTATATACTCCATTACATGGAACAGGAAATGAACCTGTGCAAACAGTATTAGAACAATTAGGATTTGAAAATGTTTATGTAGTTCCAGAACAAGAATTACCAAATGGAAACTTCTCAACAGTAGATTATCCAAATCCAGAAGATATAAAAGCATTTGATTTAGCACTAAAATTAGCTAAAAAACAAGATGCAGATTTAGTTTTAGCAACAGATCCTGATGCTGATAGATTAGGAGTTTTAGCTAAAGATTCTAAAACAGGTGAATACATGTCATTCACAGGAAATATGTCAGGATTATTAATTGCTGAATATATTTTAGATCAAAAGAAAGCAAAAAAATTAATGCCAAAAAACGGAGCATTAATTACAACAATAGTATCTTCAAATTTAGCACAAGCTATAGCAAAAGAATATAAGTTAGACTTTATTGAAGTTTTAACAGGATTCAAATATATAGGAGAACAAATTAGAAACTTCGAAACAACAGGAAGTAACGAATACTTATTTGGATTCGAAGAAAGTTATGGATGCCTAGTAGGAACACATGCTAGAGATAAAGATGCTATAACTGCAGTTATGATGCTTTGTGAAGCAGCTGCTTACTATAAAAAACAAGGTCTTACTCTATGGGATCAAATGATGAACATTTATAAAAAATATGGATTCTATAAAGAAGGAATTTCAACAATTACTTTAAAAGGTGCTGATGGAGCAATAAAAATGAAAGAATTGTTAGAAGGAATCAGAAATAATCCACCAAAAGAACTTGGAGGATATAAAGTAACAAGAGTGAGAGATTATAAAACAGGAAAAATAGTAGATACAAAAACTGGTAAAGAGTCTGAAACAGGATTACCAACATCAAATGTTCTATATTATGATTTAGAAAATGATGCTTGGTGTTGTGTAAGACCTTCTGGTACAGAACCAAAAGTTAAATTCTACATGGGAGTAAAAGGAAAATCATTAGAAGATGCTGATGAAAAATTAGAAGCATTAAGAAAATCTATGATGGAATTATCTGAATAATCTATTTGATTTATATATTCTCTAAAAAACCACCCCAATGCTTTTGCATTGGGGTGGTTTTCTTTTAAATATATTATTATTTTATTTTGTACGATCTTTTGAGTTTCCAAATTTGTCTAATACAACTACTTTTGAACCTGGTATAATAATTGTTGTAGAATCAACTGCTAATTCTTTTAAAATATCTGCAGCATCTAATAAGTCTTTAGTTGTAGCTCCGTATTTTAATTTTATTCCATTTAAAAATTCTTCATCTAAGGTTAAAGAAATATTTGGTGAGTTTAATTGATCATCTGGAATATGAGCTAAAAGTTCATTTCTAAGCATAAACTTATTAAATGAAATTAAATTTTCATAAACTCTTTCATAATTAACTCCAGTTTTTAAAAGTGATTGCATAGAATCTAAATCTTGTGCTCTCGGAGTTCTTTTAAAGTAATTTGAATGAGATAAAAGTGCTGCTAATTTTTTATCATTTGGGCTATCTGGTGCTGGTGTGAAATTATGTAGTTGTTCAAGAGATGATTGGGTTATTTCTTCTAGTAATTTTCTTGAAACAGAACTAAGTGAATCTTGGGAAGAGATAGTACAACCAGACGCATTGTGATGACCACCGCCACCATTATTATTTGCCAAAGGAAATACATCAATATCACCACAAAAAGAAATACTTCTAAATTCACATTCGTATTTATGTGTTTCTTCTGCAGCGATAATCATATTTATACTAGTATCTTCAATATTTGCCAATTTAAAAATCTTTTTAGGAATATTAGTTACTCCATATTTTTCTTTTAATTCTTTAAGTTGATCGTTTTCTAAACCTAAATAATTTATGTAAGTATTGCCAACTTTTATTCTTTGAACTCCTAAGAATGCTTTTGCAAGTCCAACTTCACTTTTTAAAGATCTTCTTTTATTTAATATGCCTTGAACGCGACTTAAATTTCCACCAGTTTTTAAAAGTAATTTTAAATTATCTAATGTTCCAGGTTTTAAATGTCTGAAACTTGCAGTATCTGTACTCATACCAACTAATAGCATTGTTGATAAATCTGGATTTAATGCTTTCATATAATGTAATTCTTTTGCGATAATTTCACATGTAGAACTAAATTTAGGATTACGAAAGATATTTTCTTTTGGCACTTTTAAATCTTCTTCAATAGCAGGTGTTCCGGGAGCTTTTTCATGATGATCTAAAATATAAATGTCTTCTGGTTTAGATGATTTAAATAAATTATTTTCAGCATGTGCTAAAGTTGATGTGTCTAAAATAATTGAGATACATTCGTCGTTGCTTGGATTTTTAGATTGTTCTGTATAACCAAGAAGTGGAACATAAGCATTATTTGGTCTGCTTGTTACAACATATTGTGCATCAATTTTATTAGATTTAAAAAATCTTTCTAAAGTCTTTGATGAAGCAACTGCATCTCCATCAGGTTTTTTATGTGCAATTATAATTATTTTTTTATGGTGTTTTTGAGCTTTTTCTAAAATTCTTTTTAACAATATATATTTCTCCTTAATAATTTACTTTACATAAATATTATATCACAAATAATAAATTTGGTAAAGTTTGTAAGAAAAAGTCGAAAAGTTTAAAAAATAATAAAAAATTTTAAAAAAAACTTGTAATTTTATTAAATTAATGATATAAATAATGCATTGTTGAAGGCAAGAAAAGCCTTTAAAATCAATGATTTTCTTGGATTAGAAGAATAAAAATAAAATTTTTAAAAAAATTTTAAAAAAGTGTTGACATCTTTTAAAAAATGTTGTAATATATAAAGGCAGTCGCGTTACAGATTGCCATACAATATGTATGGGCTATTAGCTCAGATGGTAGAGCACTTGACTTTTAATCAAGTTGTCCCGCGTTCGAATCGCGGATAGCTCACCAAGAAAATCTTGTAAAAGATTTTCTTTTATGGCCCCTTGGTCAAGCGGTTAAGACATCGCCCTTTCACGGCGGAGACATGGGTTCGATTCCCGTAGGGGTCACCATTTTTTTATCAAAAATGTGACAAAATAATTTAATATGCCGCTGTAGCTCAGTTGGTAGAGCAACTGACTTGTAATCAGTAGGTCGTCAGTTCAAGTCTGACTAGCGGCTCCAGAAAAGATAAGTAGAAATACTTATCTTTTTTATTTTCTTAAAGAAATTTTTTGCATTAGCAGTTCAAAAATTTTGAAAAAATAGCAACTTTTGTATTAACGTACAAAAATATAAAATACAGTAAAAAACCGGGAATTTTTTCCGTTTTTTTTACAATACCGGAAGAAAATAAAAAAAACTTCCGGTATTGTATTGACAATGGAAAACTTTTCTGGTGTTCTATAAATGCCGGAAGAAAAGTAAAAAAACTTCCGGTATTCCAGGAGAGAGGTGTAAGTGATGAATAATAAAATAGATATGTTGCCTATAGAAAAAGATATTGAAACTAAAAGAATATTAAAACAATTATCAAGAACTAGTCGAGCTTTAGCAGAATTAAAGGGTGTTGCTAAAACAATGCCTAATCAAAATATTTTAATTAATGCTATTATGATTAATGAAGCAAAGACAAGTTCTAATATAGAAAATATAGTAACAACACACGATGAAATTTATAAAGCAATGGTTAAAACTAGTGATGCAAGCCCTGCAGCAAAAGAAGTTGCTGATTATAGAGCAGCAATTTGGGAAGGTTATACTCTAATTAAAGAAAAAGAGCTAATAAATACTAATATAATCGTAAAAATTCAAGAAAAATTAGAACATAATCAAGCGGGAATAAGATCTACACCTGGAAATGTTATAAAAAATGATACTACAGGAGAAATAATTTATATTCCACCACAAGAAAAAGATGAAATTTTAAAATATATGAAAAATCTTGAAGAATATATCAATAATGATGACGATAAGGTGGACCCTTTAATAAAATTAGCTATGATTCATTATCAATTCGAATCAATTCATCCATTTTATGATGGGAATGGTAGAACAGGAAGAATTCTGAATATATTATATCTAATTTTAAAAGATTTAATTGATGCTCCAATATTATATTTGAGTAAATATATAATTAGAAATAAATTACAATATTATAAGCTTTTTCAAGAAACAAGGGAATCAGGTGATTTTGAAGATTGGATTATATATATATTAGTTGGAATTGAAGAAATGGCTGAAGAAACAATTATCACAATTAATAAAATTAGGGATGAAATTCTTACTATGAAACATGAACTAAGAGAAAAAACCAAAATATATTCTAAAGAATTATTAGAAGCGCTGTTTGTAGAATTTTATACAAAAATTCCTTATATTCAAAAACAATTAGGAGTTTCTGATAAAACAGCTCAAAAATATTTAGATAGTCTTGTGGAGATGGGATTTTTAACTTCGGAAAAAATGGGAAGAGAAAGAATATATAGAAATGAAAGATTATTTAAAATAATAAAAGAAACAGATAGAGTGTAAGTAAAATAGTATTGATATAATAGGGGATAAAGATTTATTCTTGGATTTAAAAGACAGCTAGAAATATCTGTCTTTTTTTTATTTAAAAGTAAACCCCGGTTATACCGGTGGATAATTATGTATGGAAAAATACTTATATTTTTTATTTTTTACTAAAAATATGATATAATTATAGTATAAGCAAAATCATAAAGGTGGTATGAATATGAGATTAAATGAAAGTAAGTTTTTTCAAATATTAACGATAATAATGCTATGTGGAATGCTAGGAATTTTAGTGTTTGGTGGATTTTATGCTTTTGCTGCAGAAGCATTTGAAGATACAATAATTGAAGTAATTGCACAAAAAGTATTTTTATTTGATTTAACAATATCTGTTGTTTTATTCTTTATATTTTTGTTTTCCGCATTTTTGAATATAGATAAACAAGCAGAGCACGTTGCAGATTTAAATGAAGCTACAGAAGAATTTGAAAATTTGTATAATAAATTAAAAGATGATGGATTAGATTTATATGAAAAAGAAAGAAAAAAATTAAGATTTAGAAAAACAATTGAAAACATATTAAAATATTGTTTTGTTATTTGTATATTTATTTTTGCATTTTTTAATTTTTCGGTTGTTACTTTAAGACATATTGTTGCTCCATTGTTTTATATAACACTTTTGGGGTATATATATATTTATAATAAAAATAAAAAATATATTACTAAATTCGAAGAAAAATATAATGAAATGATTCCTAATTTAATAATAAAACATTTAGGACATGAGAAAATAAAATTTACATCAATATGTTCGGAAAAAGAATATGAATATGATGATTTATATGAAATGCTTTATCCAGTACCACAAAATAAAAAAACATATTATAAGAACTTTATTGAAGGACTTTTATATAATGATTTAGAAATAAAATTTACAGACATGTATTTGTCTAAAGTGACTTATGGAAAAGGTAGTGTGCCAAATGTTTTCTTTTCAGGTTATTTTGGCTATATGGAATTTAAGAAAGATTTATTTAACGGCTTTTCTATTGTAAAAAGAGATACATATAATCAAAAAGAGATTATAAGAGAAACAAATAACGAATTTTTTGATAAATATTTTACATTAAAATCTAATAATGAAAGATTTAAAGCTGGATTAATAAGAGATGGGATTGCTGATGCTGTTGCAAGATTTTATTCTTCTACCAATATTGCAGTGCAAATAGAGACTAGAGGAGAGAAAGTTATTTTTAAAATATTTTCTAGTTCAATTTTTGAACCGTCTTTTTCTAAAAATTATAAAGAAAGAATATATACTCAATACTATTTTTTAAATGAACTATTTATATTAATAGATGAAATATATGAAATAATAAAGAATAATAGTTATTAATATAAAAGCCTAAATTTATTTAAATTTAGGCTTTATTTTTTGGCAAGAATTGACTTTATTTGTGGTAGATTTTATAATAATGTTGTAAAACAAATATTAGGAGATAAGTCATGAAAAAAATAAAAGTTATAACTCCAGAAGAAGCACTAGAAAAATTCTTGAAATGGTTTGATAAGAATAAAAGATTGGCTTTTTTTGTTGCTTTAATAGTCGGTTTAATTACTCATATAACAATGATAACAGAAACAATAATGAGTCAAGATGGTTTATGGAATTCTATAGAATATGCAAGACCAGGCGAGTGGGAAATAACACTTGGAAGATGGGGGATAGAGATAATACAAAGAGTTACTCAATTTATTGCAATTCCTACAATAAATACAGTTCTTTGTATAATAATGGCAGCAATTACAGCAGTATTTATTGTAGATTTATTTGATTTAAAAAGTAAAGTTTCAATAATATTTACATCATTAGCATTAGTAGTTACCCCAACTTTACTTGTTACATTATTATACATATATACATCATTTGCATATTGCTTTAATCTTTTGATATCAACACTTGTAATATGGTTTTTATATAAATTTAAATATAAGAAAACTGGATTTGTATTATCAACTTTATGCTTTATGTTTTCGCTAAGCATTTATCAAAGTTATGTTGGTGTAACAGTAGGACTTTGTATAATAGTTTCAATAATAGATTTGTTTAAAAACAAAGATATAAAAGATGTATTGATAAATATTGGTAAAGCAGTTTTAGTTGTACTTATAGGTGGAATTTTATATTTATCTGCTACTAAAATAATACAAACAGTTTTAAATCTTGAGATGAGTAATTACAATAATGCAAATAATGTTTCACTAATTGGAATTTTAGCAGGACTAAAATCCACAATTTGTCAAACATATGTGGATTTTGGAACATTCTTTTTTGGAAATGACATTATAGTAAATGCGAACTATTTAAGAGGAATTATATACGCTGCATTTTTTGCAATGTTAGCAATTGGAATTATAACAAACTTAATAAATATAAAAGAAGAAAATAAAAAAATAAAAATAGCAAGAATATCTTTAATATTATTATTTATAGCTGTATTACCAATAGGGTTAAATATTATAGATTTAATTATTGTAGGTAATAAAATATATGCACTTACAGCTGCTCAAATGATTTTAATGATTCCATTTGCATTTGCAATTTTTGAATTATTAAATAAATATATGATTGTAAAGTGGATTGCTATAATATCTTGCTTTGGAATAATGTGGACATATTATTTGGCGGATAATACTTCATATGCAGCTTTGAAATTAACATATAATCAAGCATATTCATCAACAATGAGAGTTATGGATAGAATAGAGAATACTCCTGGATATATAAATGGAATGCCAATACTTTTTGGTGGAATTATAGGAAATAACAATTATCCTAGAACATCATCATTATACGCATATACAATTGGTGGTATAGTAAATAATACAGCATTCCATGGCCCTTATGGAAGTGCGATGGGAACATGGAATAAATTTTTAAGAATCTTTTATGGATTAGATGTTACAATGTGCACACCTGAAGAATACTATACTATAGTTACTGGAGATGTATATAAAAATGATATGGAATGTTTTCCTGCTGCAACTTCAATAAAAATAATGAATGGTATAGTTGTTGTAAAATTAGATGAAGAACCTTATTTACCTTATTAAAGTAAGAATAAATAAACTAATAAATTATTAGTTAAGGAGAAATAAAAATGAGTAAAGTTATTATTGTGACCGGCGCAAGTCGTGGAATAGGAAGAAATATTGCTTATAATTTAGCAGTAAATGGTCATCATGTTATTGCAAATTATAACAATTCAGAAAAAGATGCATTAAAATTAAAACAAGATCTTGAAGAAAAAGGAATTGAGATTGATATCTTTAAAGCAAATGTGTCTAAAAGAGCTGAGGTTAAAAAATTAGTCGATTTTGTCGTTGAGAAATATAACAAAGTTGATGTATTAATAAATAATGCTGGAATTGCCGAAGAGAAATTATTTACAGATATAACAGATGAAGATTTTGATAGAATGATGAAAGTAAATTTATATTCTGTGTTTTACATGACACAAGAAGTTGTTCCTCATATGATAAGAGTTCATGACGGATGTATTATAAATATTTCTTCAATATATGGAATTTCTGGTGGTTCTTGCGAAGTACATTATTCGATGGCAAAAGCTGGAGTGGATGGTATGACAAAGGCTTTAGCTAAAGAACTTGGTCCTTCAAATATAAGAGTAAATTCAATAGCTCCAGGAGCAATAGATACAGATATGAATAGAAATTTAACTGATGAAGATTGGAAACAAGTAATTCAAGAAACACCACTTATGAAAATTGGTTATCCAATTGATATTACAAGATGTATAAAATGGCTTATTGAAGATGAATTTACAACAGGACAAGTAATATCACCAAACGGAGGAATGGTAATATAGATGGGAAGAAATCAGGATTATGAATCAAAAAAAGTTGAATTAGAAAACCTTTTAAATAATGGAATGATTGATCTTGAAATGTACAAAAAAGAAACTGAAATCTTAGATCGAAAAATAAAAGTTAGAGATGCAAGATTGGAAGCAGAAGAAAAAAATAAAAAGAGACAAAAGATAGAGGGAAGATTAGCGGTACTCATTTTAGTGGTTTGTTTTTCAATTTTTATAATTGGAATTTTTGCTAGACGGTGGATGGGTATGGAAATCATATGAAGAAGTTAGTAGTTATAATAGCATTCCTTCACCAATCCAAAAAGAAACTAGTGGAGGAGTAGTACACGATGTTGAAGGTCATAAATTTAATATTCAATTTTTGTGTGATTATACGGTTTATGGAAAAGTTGTAGGAACTCATACGTATCTAGGAACAACAACTCATAACAAAGTAGTTCCAAAAGATGTTGGACTAGTTTGGGGGCCAATGGCACAAGATAAATTTAATAAGAGATTAAGATTCGTATCTACAGGACAAAGATGTTTAATGACATTTTTTGAATCTTCAGATACAGCTTGGTATTACAATATGTATGCTCCAGCATATATTTCAAATAATCATTTGGTTCCAAGTAATGCAGAAGTAAGGAAATTAATGAATAAAATTAAGAAGAATGATTATGTTAAAATAGAAGGATATTTGTGTAATATAAGAGGACAACATATAGTTGGAACAGGTGTATATCATACTGAAAGTAGTATAATAAGAGGTGATTATAACTGTGAAACAATATATGTTACTGATATAAAATGGTTAAAAGAAAAATAAAATAAAAAACTCTCTAGAAAAACTAGAGAGTTTTTTTGTCTTATTCATAATTTTCAAGTCTTTTTTTATAATTTCCAGTAATTAATTTTGGTATAGAAATTAATATTTTATATATTGTTATTTTAAGTTTTTTAGACCAAATGTAAGATCTACGAAGATGTTTTGATGGTTTTAAATCATCTAAAACTATTAATCCCATTTCTGGTTTTTCTATATTAAAAACATAATTGTTTCCGTCATTATTATCCCATTCTTCTTTTTCATTTTTTATACAGAAATTAAATGTTTCTTTATCTTCCAAATTTACTTCGATTTGAAAACCTAAATCGGTTTTAACCATTTCAGATTCTATTTGATTATCCCAATCATTTCCGAATCCATAACGAATAAAGACGTTTTCAGATTCGTCTTGAAAGAATTTTCCTGTATATGATATTTTGACTGTACTATTAGCTGTTAATCTATCTGTATTAAAGAATATATTTTTAACTAATTCCATAAATTTCTCCTCATAAGTATACCTATTAGTATTATATTATTAGAAAAATTTTTCTTCAAGGTCATTGAATAAAAATTACAAAACTTACACAGAAATGTAATAAAAATGTAAAAAAAGGAATCTGATTTAGATTCCTTTTTAGTAATATCTTATATATATACTTTTCCAATTATTTGAAATTCATCTTTATTACTTATTGTAATATCTTTTATATCTTTATTATCTGCTCTTAGAATAAATTTATCTTTTTTATAAAGTAATCTACGAATAATATATTCACCATTTAATCTAAATAGACCAATTGATTTGTTTTCTAATAAGCCATTTATTTCGATAAATGCATAAGCCCCTTCTTTTATAAGTGGAGCCATGCTTGAATCAGGAACTTTGTAAGCAAAAGATGCATCTGAATAATCAGCAGGACAAGTAATGTATTCGTCTATTTTTGAAATAGCTGGTATTTGATTATAAGTTACATGATTGATATAGCCATATTCAATTTGTTCTTTAGAAAGAGTTTTATCATATGTATATAATAATTGTTGGTATGGAATATGAAGGGCTGAACAAATCGATTTCAAAGCTTTATGACTAGGATTCCTTTCACCTTTTTCGATATGAGTTAAATGTCCGATATTAATATCTGTTTCATTTGCTAGCTGTGTTTTTGTAATACCTTTTTCTTTTCGAATTTTTGAAATCATGTTTCCTATCATAAAAACTGCCCCTTTCTGTTTGAATATTTTAAAATAAAAAATTGTTATTTATAAGGTTATTATATATATAATTTTTTTGATTGTCTAGAGTAAAAAATATTGCGAAACAGCATAACATATGATAAGATGAAAAGCGAAATTAGTACAGAAAGGAAGGCTTTTTAGATGTCTGCAGCAAAGAAGAAAAAAGGTAAGAAAAAGTACAAAAGTGCAAAGAATGTTAATGCTCAAAGTGCAGTAAAAAACCAAACAAAAAAACAAGAATTAGACAATGTAGAAAATAAAGAAATAGTCAAAAATAAAGTAAATAAAAATAATTTGCCAGAAGAAAAAAGCAAAGAAAAATTTGAGTCAAAACCAAAGAATGAAACTTCTAAAATAAAGATTAAAGAAAATACTGATGAAGAGTTAAATAGTAAGGCTGAACTTGCTGAAAAAGAAAAGAATTCTAATAAAATAAATAAAAAAGAAGTAAGTAAAGAAAAAAAGCCTGTTGAAATAAAAGAAGAAAACGAAGAAGTAAAATTAGAGGTTAAAAATAAGGAAGAGATAGAAGAAAAAGAACCTAAGAAGGAGAATAAAGATTTAATAAAAGCTCCGCCAAAAGAGGTTTCTAAAACAGATGAAAAACCAGAATATGTACAAGAAATGATTAAAAATAGCAAGAAAAGAAAACTTATTTTTACTTGTACAGTAATTTTAATAATTTTGTTAGTTTTTGTTTCAACAATAGTTGCTATTTCAAATTTAAAAAATACAAATATGATGAATGGTTTGAAAATTAAAGATATTGAAGTTTCAAATATTAGCCAAGAAGAAGCAAAAGAATTAGTTAAGAAAGCAATGGAAAGAGAACTTTCAGTAGAACTTAATTTAAATTATGGAGAGGGTTATAATGTCACATTAAAACCAGAACAAATTGAGTTTAATTATGATGTTGATTCTGCTATAGAAAAAGCTTATTTGATAGGTAGAGATGGAAATATTGTGGCAAACAATTATGCTATTTTATTTACTTCAATTTTTGGAAGAAACTTAGATATAGATTATTCTTATAATGGAGAATTATTAAATCAATTTGTAGAAGATATAAATTCTAAACTTCCAGGAGTCGTTGTAGAACCAACTTATTACATAGAAGATGGAAAATTAATTGTAAATAAAGGAACAGATGGACTATTAGTAAAAAAAGAAGAATTAAAAAATGAAATTATAAAAGCAATAATATCTAGAAATGCTTTTGAAATAACAGAAGAATATAAGCAAGCTATTGAAATACCTGCAGAAGAAGTAAAAACAAGTCAAATAGATATGAAAAAGATTCATTCAGAAATATACAGTGTTCCAAAAGATGCTTATTTTGAATTAGAACCATATAAAATTTATGCAGATGTTGATGGAATAGATTTGACTATTTCACCAGAGGATGCTCAAAAAATAGTTTTAGAAAATGATAAAGAAGAATATACTTTCGATTTGAAAATAACAAAAGCAGAAAAGACAATTAATGATTTAGGAACAGAAGCATTTCCATATTTAATATCAACTTTTTCGACTAAATATGATGCTAGCAACAGAAATAGAAGTACAAATTTACAAATAGCAGCTGAAAAAATAAATGGAAAAGTTTTAATGCCAGGAGAAGAATTTTCATTCAATAAAGTAGTTGGAAAAAGAACTGTAGAAGAAGGATATAAAGATGCAAAAATATATGCTGATGGTGGAGTTGTAGATGGATTAGCTGGTGGTATTTGCCAAATATCTTCAACACTTTATAATTCTGTGTTATTAGCAAACTTACAAATAACAGAGAGAAGAAATCATTCTTTTACAACATCATATCTTCCTGCTGGAAAAGATGCGACAGTAGTTTGGGGAACAACAGATTTTAGATTTGTAAATTCAAGATCTTATCCAATAAAAATTGAAGCAACTGTAAATAATGGAATTGCAGAATTCAAAATACATGGAATGCAAGAAGAAGTTGAATATGAGGTAAAAATACTTCCGGTAAAAACAAAATCAATTCCTTATACAACGACTTATGAAGAAGATCCAACAGTAATGCCAGGGCAACAAAAAGTGAAGCAAGCAGGTCATGCTGGATATAAAGTTACAACTTATAAAGAGTTGAGACAAAATGGGGTAGTGGTATCAAAAGAAGCAATCTCAAGTGATACATATAATCCAATGAGAGCGATTATAAGAGTTGCACCGGGACATATTCCAGGCCAAACTCCAGTTCAATAAAATAACAAAAAAGAATGTTGATAAAATCAACATTCTTTTTTTATGTATTAATTAGTTTTCTTGATTTTCTTTTTCTGCTACTACTTCTTGTACGTCACTTATACCTGCAACATCTTCATAGAAGTTTATTAATGTAAATGACATGTAAGGTGATAAGATTAATGTTCCTACAAGCATAAGGATTGGTGATAAGATTGGTAATATTGGTGCAGCTAAAACAGAAGCAAATACAACTAATATAACCCATCCTAAGAATGAAAGTTCTGTTAAAAGATATTTCATTCTGTTGCCTTTCATTAATTCGGCACTTTTATTTAATATTTCTCCAGCTTTTGCATTTGGATTATCATATAATAAATAGAATTGTAATGAATATAATAATGATTTTACGATAAATAATATACAAGATACTATTAACAAAATGCAAGAAGCTAACATATAAATAAGTGCATTAGCTTCGCTTGCAGCAAGCATATAAGCTGATACTCCAATTAAAACTGCAGCTACAATATAAAGTAATATTGGTAACCATAATTTTAAAATCATTACAAGGTATATTTTTATTATTTTCCAAATATTTTTTAATCCAATTGTAACAAAATCCATAAGATCAACTTTTTCTGTACGAGAAAGTTTAATCATAGAAGCTAAAAGCCCATAACTAAATGCAAAAGAAACAAGTGAAATAAATAAATTAAGTAAAAAAACAACAGCTGCTGATGTTGAAACATTTGGGATTAAAGCCATACCAAAAGAAATTAGTGTAACAACTATATAGATTCCAGCGGCTTTTCCCCATTTTCCAGAAAGCTTAACAAGTGCTTCTTTTTTTAATTCTGATATTTTCATAACTTTATTCTTAGTTAGATAGATAACTAAGATTCTCCTTTCTAAAAGTATTTATAAATGTTGAATAAAATTCAACATTATATGAATATCAACTATATTATCTCTTTTTTGAAAAAATAAGTCAATAATAATGACTAAATTTGAGGTGGCAAAATTTTGAAAAGTAGCTTAAAGTATAAAGAACATAAAAATGGAAATATTATCAAAAAGGAGATTATATATGTATTATGGAAGTAATGGTGAAAAAAAGTTAGAAAAGATAATAATGATAGTTTTAATGATTGTTATTATTGCACTTCTTTGTATATTAATAATAAAACTTGATATCCCAGAAAACAATTTTGAAATAAATAGTGATTATGTTGCTAACAAACTATCCACAAATAGTGAAGAAACTGTTGAAAACATTTCCGCAAAACCAATAAATTCTGTAGTAAAATCTGTTGTTGGCATTTCAAAATTAAAGCAAAATGGAAATTCTATTTTTCTGAATAATTCAGAAGAGAAATTGGGACTTGGAAGTGGGATAATATTGACTGAAAATGGATATATTTTAACGAATCAACATGTGGTAGGAAACAAGTATAGTAACTGTTTTGTTACCTTAGAAAATGGGAATATTTATGATGGAAATGTTGTCTGGTCAGATAATAATATAGATTTAGCTATTGTGAAAATTATGGCAAATGATTTAGATTATATTAGTCTTGGGGATTCGGATAAGATTTGCTTAGCTGATGAAGTTTTTGCGATTGGAAATCCAATTGGAATAGAATTCCAAAGAACTGTAACAAAAGGAATTATAAGTGGAATAAATAGAACAATAAAATTAGAAGAAAATGGAGTAGGAAGCTATATGGAGGATTTAATACAGACTGATGCAACAATAAATGAAGGAAATAGTGGTGGACCACTTATAAATAAATCAGGAGAACTTATAGGAATAAACACAATTAAAATAAATGATGCGGAGGGAATTGGTTTTGCTGTTCCAATAAACATTATAAAACCAATTTTAGAAAAACTTGTAAGTTCTGGTAAATTCGAAGAAGCATATCTTGGAATATATGGATATGATAAGGAAGTTATACCTTATTTAAATTCTGACTTAAAGATTGATAAAGGTGTATATATAGCAAGTATTCAACCAGATGGGCCTTTATACAATAAAGAAATTAAAGTGGGGGATATAATAACTAGAATTGATGATATAGAAGTATATAAAATGAATGATTTGAAAAAATATATTTATACAAAAAGTCCTAAAGATAAAATAAAATTGACTATTAGAAGAGTTAATTTAGAATTTGAAATAGAGATAGAATTAGGTAGTAAAATATAAAAGATACCGTATAATGAAAAAATTCATTATACGGTATTTTTTATTTTATATTATTCTTTTTAACTTCAACTACATAATTTAAAAGTTAATCTAATTTTATTAAGTTTTCTGAAGTGATATCTTCAGCAACGATTGTTCTAAGAACTTTTTTAGAGTTTGCATTTGCTGTATTTGATGCGTGTTTTATAATTGCTTTTTCATAAATGTTTCTAACAAATCTAGCATTACCAAAACCTTCAGAGTGTCTAAATTCTTCAATAATTTCGGTTGCTTTTTCGATTGCACCTGGATCAATAAAGAATCCTGATTTTTTAAACATAGATTTTAATATTTGGATTAATTCTTCTAAACTATAATCTTTGAAATCCATAGTATAACCAATTCTAGATACAATACCAGAGTTTGATTTTAAGAATGCATCCATTTCTTTGCTATAACCAGCAAAAATAACAACTAAATTATCTCTATAGTTTTCCATTGCTTGAATTAATGTAGCAATACATTCTTCGTTAAAGCTGCTTCCAGAACTTCCAGGTTTGCTAGCTAAAGAGTAAGCTTCGTCAATAAATAAAACACCACCTAAAGCTTTTTCGATAACGCTAATTGTTTTTGGAGCTGTTTGTCCAACGTATTGGCCAATTAAGTCTTTTGCAGAAACTTCGATAAGTTTATTTTGTTCAATATATTTTAAATTATATAATATTCCAGCAACCATTCTTGCTACTGTTGTTTTACCAGTACCAGGGTTACCTAAAAATACCATGTGTAAGTTTGTGTCTTTAATTTTTAAAGAATCTTCTGTTTTACTTTTAAATTTCATTAAGCTTACTAAATTTTTAAGCATTTGTTTTACATTATCTAATCCAACTAATTCATCTAGATCAGCAAATATTTCATCAATAGATTTGTTCTTCTCATATTCTGGAATTGAATTAGCATCAATTACATTATTTGTTTGATTGAAAAGAATTCTTTCGATTAATGCGCTTGCATAATCTGGTGCTGAAAGCTGACTTTTTGGGAATGTTTCTGTAATATAATCTAAAAGTTTTACATCGAATTCTCCAGAAACTGTATAATCTTTTTTAAATGCATCTAATACTTGATGATAAATTTCTTGAGTATTTGCTGATGTAGATATTAATTCAAAGTCGAAAATTTTATCTTTTAGAATTAGATTGTTAGTAAAAACTTCATCGATTTTTTCTTTATTTTTATCAGATACAATTGTTGTGATTCCATCTAAACTACTATAAGCACAAATTGTATCTTCCCAAATATTTAATAATTTATCACGAGTTGCTTTGTCTTTATTTAGTAATCCATCAACATCTTTAAATATTATTAAGCTATGAGTTCTATTATATAAATCTGTTATGTGTGTTCCATCTTCAACAACATAGAAAGAACGTTCAACAGCTTCATCATTTTTCATGTATCCAAAGTAAGTGAATCCATCTATTATAATATTTACAATATCATAAAGTGTTTCATCATTATCTGCATAAATTCTCATATTAAAAGGAATATAATTTTTTACAATACCATCTGAATATTTTCTTGCATAATCAACCATTTTTTTCAAAACGATTTTTGACTCAGAAACTAAATGAGCATCATCAATTCTTTTGAAAAATTCTTCAAGTTTGGCTGTTTTTTGTGCAGCAATTTCTTCTTTAGAAAGAAGTACTTCTTGAACAGGTTCTTTTTCAGTTTTTTGAGGTTTTACTGTAGATGTTGTTTTTTGAGTTGCAACAGAAGTTTTATTTTGTGCAGGTTTTGTTGTAGTTTTTTTAATTTCTTCTTTTTTTGTTTTATCAGAAGTTAAAGAAGGTTCATCTTCATTAAAGTAAGATGTAGATTTTCTTTTTTTACCTGCGTGCCTTTGATCTGCTCTTTTTAAATATTCAGCTCTAGTTTTTATAGTTTCAAATTTATTTGCATTTTCATGATTATATCTTAATTGTCTCATTTTTTCTTTTGCAATATCAAATGCATCTGGTTCTGAAGAAATAAGACTAAAAAAGTCATCATACATTTCTTCTAAAAATTTTCTTTGTGGTCTATCATAATTACTGCTCATAGTAACTCCTTTTAATTATAATATATTCAAATTATATAATAAAAAATTTTTTTTAACAATGGTTTTATTATTAGAAAATAAAGAAAATTTTCTTTAGATTTTAAGTGAAATAAAATGAATAAAATTGTTGTCTAAAATAACTTATATGATATAATAAATGATGTAAAAATATACATAAAATAAATTGAAAACAAGCAAATTTATTTTAAAATTAGGAGATATTATGAATATAGGATTTTATGCTGGAAGTTTTTCGCCATTTACAAATGGTCATTTACATGTTGTAAGAGAAGCAAGTAAATTGTTTGATAAAGTAATTATTGGAATTGGAATAAATTCTAGAAAGATTCCAAGATATAAAAATGAACTAATGAAAGAAGCTATTGAAAAAGTTTTGGTAAGAGAAAATTTAAATAATGTAGAAGTAATTATATATAATAATTTATCTGCAGATGCTGCTCTTGAAAAAAATGCAACAGTTCTTATTAGAGGAATAAGAAATACTATGGATTATGAATACGAAGAAAAAATGGCTTTAATAAATGAGGAGATTTCAGGATTAGATACAATCTATATAAGAGCAGGAGAATTTGGAAATGTAAGTTCTAGTTTAGTAATGGAACTTTTAGAATATGGAAGAGATGTTTCAAAATTCTTACCACCAGAAATTTTAGAATTAGTTAAAAATTACCATTAAAATAGGATTTAAAAGGATAAAGAATGGAAGATTTAAAAGAAATATTTAAAGATAAAAATTTCGATGAAAAAACATTAGAATTAATAGATAATTTCTTGAATGAATTTGAAGAAGTTTTTGGAAAATATCTTTCAAGAGAAAAAGTTATTGATAGAATAAAAAATAACTTAAATCATAGTGTTGTTTTTACTAATGAATTAAGGAAAAATGTTTCTGGAGTATATAATTCAGAAGAAAAAATAATAAGAATGCTTCCTGATTTGGGAGAAGAACAGCTAAAATCGGTTTTTTTCCATGAAATGATTCATTGTATAACTACGACAAAAGATTTTGTTGGATTTGGTATACAATATTATGATGATAAAGATATGCATGCAGATTCGATGCAAACAGCTAAAGGTATAACTGAAGGATTTACTCAACTTGCTACAAAAATAAGAAACCAAAGATATGGAATTGATATTGAATCATATCCTATTTTAACAGAGCAAGTTGCAAATTTAGCAGAATTAATTGGAGAAGAAAAATTCTTTGACATAGCATTTAATAATCCATTAGGATTAGAAGATGCTATGATGGATGCAGGAATTGTTGAATATTTTGGAGAGACTGATTTGTTTCTTCAAAACTTTAATGTTATTTGGAAATATGAAAGAAACATTTTGGAAAAGCGAGATTATAAGAAATCAGCTGAAGAAAGATTACTTACAGCCATATTTAGACAAAGTGAAGAAAAAAATCGTGATGTAGAATTTGCAAAATCATCTATTATAACTACATTTTTAAGTGTTTATGAGAAAAAAGAAATTGCTACAGTAGAAGAATTTGTAGAAATATTTAAAATGACAGAAAAATATAGTCGAGAACTAAATATGGAAGGTGCTACACATTTATATAGTACATGTTTTGAAAAATTTAAAGGTTTAGCAAGTGATGAAAAACAAAGAGAAATATTATTACAAAGTGTACCGGATAAAATAAGAAAAATTGTTGAAACTCAGTTTAAATTTGAAGAATTTATAGAAAAATCTCCACAAGAAATTTTAAGAATAATGGCAGAAGAGTCAGATTGGATTTATGATGAGTTATTAACCAATAGATTTGCTGATAATTATATTAGCATAATGACTTCTAGAATTTTTATGGGAATTGGAAATGAAAAATATGCCACGGATTTAGGAAAACAATTAATGGGTGACTTTGGCAAAGAAATTTTGGAAAAAGGTTATAATATTGATAAACTCGCATTTGAATTTATTAAAGTTCCAGGATTTTCTAATGTAGCGTTTAATTTGTATGAATCAGATGGAAAAGAAGTTTCATATTTGGGAACATATTCAAATATAACTTCTGATTGTGAACTTACAGAATATAAACCTTGTTCTGAAGAAGAAAGAAAAAGAATAATAGAAGAAAGAAAATTAAATGGAAAAGAAATTATTTTAGTAAATGCTACTGGAGGAACAATTATATATAAGGGTGACAGTCAATATGAATTAATAGAAGATGAAGGCTATATTTATAGAAATAATGGAAGAGTTTTAGAGGCTCAAAGCAATATTGAATATTTAAAATCTCAAATAGAAAGAGCAGCTCAAAGAGCAAAAATAGGATTATCTAATCACCATCCACAAGAGGTTATAGGAAATGATTTGGATATAATTAAAAAAACAAAAGATTCAATAGATTCTAAAATGGGTAAGAAAAAATTTACCCCTCAAGATATTGAAGATGCAACTTTTACTGGAGAAGTTGGAATAGAAGAAATTGATGCTATTTTAGAAGAATTCAAAATGGTAGAAATGGATAAAGAAGAAATTTTTAAGAAAGGAATTGGTTATAATGAATAGTTCATTTGCATATGCAGAAGTATTAGAAATATTAGATAATATGGATTCAGTATACGTTAATAAAATTCCTGAAAAATTTCGTTTATTTCTAAAAAATAATGCTAGTAAAAATTACCAAAATCATATAGAACCTTCTAAAGATCTGCAAGGGCAAGTTTTAAGTCCAAAAACATTAAGTATATTAGCATTAATAAATTTAAAATTTTGGGTAGAAAGTGAAGAACATAAACAAAAACTTTTGTCTAGATATAGAGAAAATGATAGAAAACGAATGGAAAAATTAAGCAAAGCTATAGATAATAATAAATATAATGTTTTTGAAAAAGTAAAGGAAAAAGAAGTTTATGAAGAAGAAACAGCTCTTGTAGTAGAAAAGAAATCAGCTTTTAGAAGATTTATAGATTATCTAAAGAGTTTAATTTTTGAAAATTAATAAAAATTAAATATAAATAAAAGTCGTTATAAAAATTTTATAACGACTTTTATTTTTTGCTTATAAAAATGAAGATTAATAAAGTGCAGGTGGGGCAAAGGTTTGACGAAAAATGTCGAAAATAAATAAATTAATATGCTTTACATAAGACTGAAATTACCGAAACCGAACAATAATTCTGGGTTGTGTAGGGAAGTTATATGTGTTATAATGCGGGCTGAAATAACTGGTTTATTTCAGTTAATCTGCAAGTTATGCGAGAATTCGAGCATTTCTTGTGAAACCTTATGTCTCTCTTCGAAAAGGAGGTTTTTTTCTTTAAGAGAGATAACAGTAACCGTTGTGACTGTAGGACAATGAAAGGAGTGTTTAATATGTCTTATATTATCAACCAGACAGCACTCAAGGTTCATTATCAGGAAGCAGCACGGGCCTTGTTTAACAAGGAATTAAATCAGCTTAATCCTCATGAACTGAATGCTGTCATCGCACGCGTGGTGAAAACACAAGCAATTTCGCCTAGCTGGGAAAACTCTCAGGAGCTTTATTCCCAGCAGAGAATTGCAGTGTATTTCTCCATTGAATTCCTCATCGGCCGTATCGTACTCGATGCACTTACTAATACTGGCCTGATGAAAGTTACCAGAAAGATCTTTGAGGAAGAAGGTATCGACATTCACTGCTTAGAGGAAGTTGAAGATCCGTCTTTGGGTAATGGTGGACTTGGCCGCCTTGCGGCATGTTTTATCGAGTCTGCTGCTACTTTGGGTCTGCCTCTTTATGGTGTTGGTCTTTACTACAAGTATGGTCTGTTCAAACAGGTCTTCGACGAAAGAGGCTATCAGCAGGCACAGCCTGACGTCTGGGATGAAAATCACGAATCCTGGTTTGAGCCTAACTACGAAGACGCAGTAATCGTTGAATATCAAGATACCAAGGTAAGAGCGGTTCCTTATGTTATGCCTGTTATTGGCTATAACTCCAGCCGTGAATCCTTCCAGGGTCATGTGTTCCCGTTTACTGCTTGGAAAGCAGAACCTATCGAAGGTGTAACAAATGGTTCTGCGGCAGCAATCTCTGATTGGCTGTACCCGAGTGACGAGAACGATGATGGTAAGATTCTGCGTATGCGCCAGGAATATTTCTTTGTGAGCGCAGAATTGCAGAGAATCTTCAAGCATCATTTGGAAAAGCATGGTACTCTCGATAATATCGAAGATTACTATTTCTTCCAGATGAACGACACCCATCCGGTGTTTGGTTGCTTGGAGTTCATCAGACTTCTCGAAAACCACGGCTATTCTTTTGACCAGGCTTTCGAAAAGGCACAGAAGTGTTTCGCGTATACGAACCACACGATCATGCCTGAAGCTCTGGAAAAATGGGACAGAATCATGTTCAAGAATCTCCTGCCTGATCTTCATGCTGTGATTAATGACATCAATAAGAGACTCATTGATGAGTTGTCTTCTAAGGACGAATTCTGCAAAGTCAGATACGAAAATGGAAGCTATATCAATGAGCCTGATTGGGAGAAAATTAATCCTTATGAAATCTTCCAGGATGGTAAAATCCACATGAGCCGCATCGCATGCTACGTTGGATGCAAGATTAATGGTGTTGCTAAGGTTCATACCGACATCATTATGAAGAGCGTTCTTTCCAACTGGTATGAGCTCTACCCTTGGAAGTTTACCAATAAGACCAATGGCGTTACTCCGAGACGTTGGATCAAGCTTGCTAACCACGATCTTGCCAATTTCTTGGACAAGTATCTCGGTAAGGATTGGACTGTAGACATGTCCTTGCTTGCTGAACTTGAACAGTACAAGAACGATCCAGCTGTACTTGCTGAGTTTGCAGGAGTTAAGCGAATTGCTAAGCAGCATCTTGCGGACGAAATCTTCAAGCGCGAAGGTATCCGCATTGATCCTGATAGTATCTTTGACTGTCAGGTAAAGAGAATCCATGAGTATAAGCGTCAGCTTATGAATGCTATGAGAATTCTCTATATCTATGATCAGCTTAAGAAAGGCAATTTGCCTAATTTCTACAAGACCACTTTCATCATTGGTGGTAAAGCAGCGATGTCCTATAAGAAGGCAATCAGAATTATTGCTCTGATTAAGGACATTCAGAACCTTGTTAACAATGATCCGGCAGTAAATGACAAGATGAAGGTTGTGTTCCTCACAAACTTCAATGTCAGCTATGCAGAGAAGATTTATGCTGCGGCTAACTTCTCTGAACAGATTAGTACTGCTGGTACTGAAGCATCCGGCACTGGTAACATGAAATTCATGATGAACGGTGCACCTACTATCGGTACCTGGGACGGTGCCAACATCGAAATCATTCAGGCATCTGGTAGAAAGAGTAACTACGAGTTTGGTGCTAAGGTGGAACAGCTCAGAGCAATCAGAGATGATTACAGACATAATCCTGGTCGCTATATTAAGCCTGAGATGTACGCAATTTTGCGTTATCTTAAGGACAGAACAGCACTTAAGGATGAGTACTGGGATCTGTACAACACCTTGAACCTGGCTCCTGAAGACAACTACTATGTTATGCTTGACCTCGAGGCGTATATCAATACTACCTTGAGAGCAAATGCAGATTATGCTGAAGAGCAGCGTACTGGCGATTTGTCTCGCCATACCAGAAAGGCTCTGAAGAATACTGCAAAATCTGGCATCTTCTCTTCTGACAGAACGATTCAGGAATATTCTGATGAAATCTGGCATTTGGAACCTGTAGCGCAGTAACAAAACGTAACCAAAAGACATAAGAACAGACCCTGGGGCAATGCTCCAGGGTCTTTGTAATGCTACAAAACTTTACATTTTACATAAAATGTGTTATAATTCCATAGATAAAAAATATAGAAAGGGCGTGCATATTTACATGAAAGAGTTTTTCAAATTTATGCGGCACACACAATTGTTAAATTGGAAGATTGTGGTATATTCGTGCAAAGAATTATCATGCATTTTCAAAGGAGATGAACTTAAGCCGAGTTTTTCTCCGGATGTGATTTCAGAGTATATGGAAGCTCTGTCAAAAGGTGATAAGTTGAAACCTTTACCAATGGGGGCGTATGAATATGACTGCTGTGTTGAATATCTGAAAAAGATAAGACGCAAGCTTTTTGAATCCAGAGAAAAGTTCAAAGAAATAGTTATCGTTTTTGATGAGCTTAACAGATATCATATGGCTACACCACCGTTAGAAGACTGTTTGTTTAAAGTAGCAAATGAAGTCGGTTATGAGGTAACTGAAGAGAAAATTCTTGATGACAGATCGGAATATACTTTGGTAAGTATTTTTTAAGACAAAAGAATAAGGCTAAAAAAAGAGCGGAATCCTAAGCAGGATTACCGCTTTTTTCTTTTGAATTAATATATTTAATATATGCAATTAAATTACTTAAAATTGTAATAACTCTCATTATTAAAACAATGTATAAACCTGTACAAACGTTATATATACCCCAAGCAAAGTTTGCTATTATATTTCCGACTCTTATTTTTTGTGTGGTTTCATAAAACCATAAATACCAACAAGTATAGCATGGAATCAAAACAGATAAGAATTGGATTGGTGATTCGATAGTAAAGAAACCTATTAAAAGTTGTATGATAATTGCAAGATATGGAACAATATTTGTTTTAAATTTGTCTTTATAAATATATATTAATGATCTTACAACAATTACAATATATATTAAAGATGTTGTTAAGTCATTATTAAAGAAGTACATTAAAAATTGTGCTAGATTAAGTAAAAATGTAGCAATATAAATTCTTTTTTTCTTTTCAGTAAAAGCTATATAAGTATTAACTAAAACTGAAATTATTTGCATTAAATCAACCATTGTTTTTTCCTTTGAATTTTTTGAAAAATTTTGAAGTATTCATATTATATATAATTTTTATATTTTAGTAAATGATTTAATGAAGAATATAAAAAGAAGCCCCGCTCTTGCGAGCGGGGGAAATGTTAGGATTCAGTTGCTTCCTAAAAGGAGTTAGGCGAGCTGATAAGTTTCAGCAAATTCGTCTCGTCCAACACGATAAATACCTTCGTGAGTAACGATCAGATAATCGCCTACGTAGATGGCAGTAGCCTCTGCGTTTCCATTTTCGTCAGTCTTCATCCATTCATCCACACAGTGTGTGATTCCAGCGGCTGCCATTTCCATGGTAACTTCGATACAGACGCGATCTTCGGCAGCAGTTGTGACAAGCATAAGATCTCTCTTGGTATCAGCAAACTTGCTGGCAAGAAGAGTCTTTTCTTCCATATCGGGAATACTGTCCAGTACTTCTGCTAAAGAAATCAAGCCCATAGCTGAATTGGTACCGATAGGACGAACGTCCTTAGCCTTTTCCAGCTTATCGAATTTCCAACAGTAGCAGTCTGGGCGACCACTGATCAAAACTTTACCGCCGATGATGCGGAGCACAGTCTGAAAGACAGCTTCATCATAGATGTTGCCAGTAGGCTGCTCTTTAGTCTTCAGACACTGCCTGAAAATTAGACCGTCTAGGCCCATATCGCTCCACTTAGGATATACGATATTTCTGAGTTCGAGTTTGATGCATGGTCGTTGAACGCCGGCTGCGAGGATTTTCTGGGTGGTTTCTTTTTTGTTTAACTTCATGATGTCCCTCCTTAAGATGTGGTTAAAGCCTACGAATATATTATATCATATTAGTATAGTTAATTCAATTATGTAAACAAAAAATGAGGGTTATAATGAATTAGATGAAAGTGAAAAATATGTAAATATATTATAATTAAAGCTGATGAACTTGTTTAAAGAATCTTTGTTTTTTTATATAAGGTTTACGATAATTATTGACAGTCAACTTTAATTGTGATAAAATCCGCATGCAGCAAGTGTGCTGTAAAACCATTCTGTATAATTATACGAATAGGAGGTAATCACAATGAATGGGAATCGGAAACCAGGAGTGATTTCGAGAGGAATCAAAACTCCAATCATCCAGCCGGGTGACGACTTGGTAAAAATTGTCGTAGACTCGGTTATCGCAACTGTGGGAAAAGATGGGATTCAGGATAAAGATGTTGTTGCTGTTACTGAAGCGGTTGTGGCTATTAGCCAGAACAATATCGTTTCGCAAGCAACTGTCACCAAAGACCTGGAAACCAAGTTCGCAGGAGCAACATCTATCGCGGTCGTTGACCCGATTCAGAGTAGAAACCGTTTTATGGCTATTCTGAAGGCTGTAGCTGCTATGTCTAACATTACTAATATCTACGTTGTCATGTCTTATCCGACTGACGAAGTAGGTAACCGTCTGGTATCTGACGAAGTTATCATGGAAAGTGGTGTAAACCCGTACACCGATCTTCTTACCGAAGAAGAATTTTATGCAAGACTTGGTGTTCCTTGCCATGAATTTACTGGTCAGAACTACCTGAAAATGTACAAAGAAATCTGTGGCGAAAAAGGTCATATCATTCTTTGTAACGACCTTTCCAAGGTTCCTGGCATCTGTGGAGACATTCTTCTTTGCAACATCCATAAGAGAGTCGCAAAGAAAAAGCTTCTCAAGAAATATGGTGCCACAAGAGTTCTTGATATGTCTGAAATCATGAACAATCCTGTTGATGGAAGCGCCTACAACGAGATGTACGGTTTGTATGGAAGCAACATCCAGGATGGAGATGAGCTCAAGCTGATGCCTTATGGCTGTGACGAGTTTGTCTATGCTGTTCAGGCAGAGTTCAAGGCAAGAACGGGCAAGCATATTGAAGCCATGGTGTATGGCGATGGAGCTTTCAAAGACCCTGTTGGTGGTATTTGGGAGCTTGCAGATCCTACTACTACACCTGGTGCAACACGTGGCCTTGATGGAACCCCTGAAGAGGTTAAGTTGAAGTATATCGCAAGCGAACACAAGGATAAGTCTCCTGAAGAAATTGAGGCAATCGTTGCTCAAAAGAAGGCCGAGAGATTGGCTGCTAAAAATTTGGCAGAGAACAATTCTCTTGGAACTACTCCGAGACAGATTACTGATCTTCTGGCTTCTCTGGCTGATCTTACAAGCGGTAGTGGTGACAGACAAACACCTGTCATCCTTGTTCAAAATTACCTGTAATTTAAGAAATTTTCACATGAAAAGTTCTGGCTAAGGGGCATACCACAAGGTGTGCCTTTTAGTTTTTTTATAAAAATATGAAATAAAAAACCTCGTAATTTTTACGAGGTTTAATTTGACTAAAGTTATTTTATAGAGTGATTTATTTAATTTCTAATTTTTGTTCTTCTTTTTCTTCGTCTTCAGATTCTTTTATTTGTGGAAATATAAATCTTATTTCACTATCATAAAGTTGTAATTTATAAAGACGTTCCGTTCTTTTTGCAGCATTGTTAAGCATTAAAGATTCAAACATTTCCCAAAGAGCAACCCAACCTGCAATAGAAAAGAATTCTACTAAAAATTGAGTAACCTTTTCATGTAAGGCAAATGATAATAACATAAAGATTAATCCTAAAAAGAATAAAGATATACATCTTCTATTAGCAACATTTATGTCATAATCTCTATCATCTATTTCCATACCATAGTTATTTTTTATAACTTTTTTAATTCTTAATTGTTGTTCTTCTGAAATTTCAGGACAATGAATTTCAAGAACAATTGGATATTTTAATGGAATGATATATGCGATTTCTTCAATGTAATCACAAACTCCATCAGATAGAGCTAATTTTTTTTGATCATGTTTCATATATAATTCGTTAATATTATCTAAATGAATTGGTATTACTGCTTTTCCATCTTTAATATAGTGTTTTTCAATATAATCTGCTTCTCTAAATTTTATTTTTCGATTTTTGAATCTAAACTTTGATTTCATAAATTCCTCCTAAGTTAATTCATAATTATTATATCAAGAAAAAAAGAAGCTGTCAAAACGGAGTTTGTTTTGAAAATTAGAATAAAATAATGAATTCTAAAGTTTTATAAAATTTAATACTATATTTATAAAAAAACAAAGAAAATTCGGTAAAATTGTAAGAAATATAGAAAAAATATATTATTATATGATAGAATAATTTCAAACAAAGATTGTAAGGAGGAATTCATGGATATAAATTCAATCTCTGAAAACCATGAAGAAGATGATAAAAGTCTATGGGATAGAAATGCACCAAACTTTTCTGAAAACGTTATAAAAACAGTAGAAGAAAGTGAACATATAACAGAAAGTGATATAAATCACGAAGCTGATGCTATATTAAGGATTTCAAAAGGAGAAGTTGCTTTAATAGGACCGGAAGAAAAAAAATCAATAGAAGAAGCAACAAGAAATTGTGTAAGCAAATTAGGAGGAAATGTTTCAGAAGAAACGATTCAAAATTTACTTAAAGAATTATATGCAATGAAAGATGTTAAAGAAGCTATGGACTATTTAACATTAAAGTTAAACGATGTATTAACAAAAATGGGAAAAACAGAAAATTTAGAAATGTTTTTAGAAGATATAATGCAAATAGATTCTACAGTATATAGCTCAAAAGAAGAGTTGATTACTACACTTAAATCGAATATGGAAAGAAACTATACTCCAGGAAATATATCAATAGAAGAAAATCATGCACTAATAGAGCAAACATTAAAAACAGTTTGTGATAGATTAAATGAGCAAGGAGTAGATTACTATGTTGTTGGTGCATTATCAACTTTTATAGCAACTCAAACTCCATTGTTTAGATATCATGGAGATATAGATTTTATGGTATCAGAAGCAGATCTTCCAAAAGTAAAAGCTGCGATGGAGGGTACAGAATATGAGTTTTCAGATGATAGATTGGATAATAAGAGAAGATTAGCACAAGATGGAAGTCATGCCCAAGGAGAACATGAAGTAATAGCAAATCATAAAGAAAATGAATTTCATATAGGGTATTTCATGTTTAGAAGAGAACCAGATGATTCTATAACAGTAAGAGAATATTTTATGCAAGAACAACCAAATGGCCAAATGATTCCAAGAATATTAGAAAGACACTTACCAAAAGAACTTGCAGAATTAGAATATTCAGGAGAAGAAACAGAGTTTGCAGGAACAAGATTTAGAACATCAACACCAGAGTCTGTAATTGCAAAAAAAGAATTTACAAGAAATCCAAAAGATATTTTAGATTTAGAAAAATTAAAAGGAAAAATAGATCCTGAAAAAAGAACTCAACTTGGAAGATATCATTCAAGTTTAAAGGTTGTAGAACCAGATGAAGTGTCTAGAAATATACCAAGAGAAGAAAAAGATGGACAAAGTTTAGATGATTAAAAAATAATAAAATGAGTGGCTATAAAGCTACTCATTTTTATTATTTTGAGAAAATTATATCACAAATACTTTAAGAAAAGTGGAAAAAGTATATCAAAATAGAAGAATATGTGGAAAAAGTATGATATAATCATGGCAACAAAAATTAAAAAATGAAAAAGTAATCAAATCAAAATAAACATATATAAAGAGGTGATTTTATGGAGTTTAAAAAATACGATAATCCAGTAGAATTTGTTGAAGAAAACGAAAAGTTTATTTTAGAAAAAGAGTGGTTAAATAACTTAATGGCAGGAAACTATAAAGATGCTCTAAATGAAGGTATTGATGAAAATTGGTTGCTTGCAAGAATTACAGATAATGGTAAAACAGAGCTTATATTATTACTTAGAAAACCATGGAAATTGTTAATGTATTCTCCAACAAATAATAAATCAGAAGAGTTATATAGATTTGCAGCAGAAGAACTTTATAAAATTGACCCAACACTAGATGGTGTAAATACAGAAAAAGAAGTAAGTAATATTTTTGCAAAAGAGTTTTGTAAGTTAGCTGGAAAAGAACCTAAAGTAAGATTTGAAATGAGAATTTTAGTTTTAGAAAAATTAACTGAAGCTATTTTAAGAGAAGATGTAATTTATAGAATGGCGAAATCAGAAGACAAAGAAGTGTTAAGCGAGTATAGAAGAAGGTTTTCAGAAGAAGCTTTAAATGAAAATTTAACGCCAGAAAAATTAGATGAGTTATTTGAAAAGAATATGAAAAGAGGATATTTCGTACTTGAAAAAGATGGAAAAATTGTAGCAACAGCTACATCAAACAGACATCTTCCAAATGGTAAATCAATAGGAAATGTATTTACTCCAAAAGAAGAAAGAGGACAAGGTTTTGCTTATAATTTAGTTTATAGAGTTGCTAAAGAATTTTTAGATAGCGGACTAAAATATTGTGTATTATTTACAGATGATGCAAATCCAATAAGTAACCATGTATATGAGAAAATAGGATTTGAAAAAAGAGCTGAAACAACAGAGATAATTTTTGTGTAGAGGAGAAATAAAATGAGAAAGTTGAATTTAATTGTTGTATTTAACAAAGAATTAGACAAAGGACTTTTTTGTATACGCTCAAAAGAACCATACAAAGGATTATATAATTTTGTTGGTGGAAAAGCAGAACCTGGAGAAACAGAATTAGAGGCTGCATATAGAGAATTATTTGAAGAAACTGGAATAAGTAAAGATGATATAGAGTTAGATTATTTTATGGATTTAACTTATTTTAAATATGAAAATCATATATCAGTTTTTTATGGAATATTAAAACATGACGTTACTTTAGTGGAAGAAAAGAATAAATTAGAATGGGTAAATTTAGATGATAATTTATTAGATTGTTCTAAATTTGCTGGAAATTATAATATTCCTCATATAGTAAGACAAATAAAGGTGTATTTAGCAAATGGAACAGGAATAGATAAATATTAAAAATAGGTGATATGAATGCAAGAAAAAGAACATGAATATTATGAAAAAATAGGTAATTGGGACTTTGATAAAATTAAATACAAAACAGAGAAATTAACTGGTTGGGATTTTTATGAAAAGATAAAAGAATTTACAACTAAAGATTCTATTTGTTTAGATTTAGGAACAGGTGGGGGAGAAAAAGTTTTAAAATATTATCCAGAAGTGGGAAAAATATATGCAACAGATTTTTCAGGAGAGATGATTAAAACTGCAAATGAAAATGCAAAAAAATATCCAAACAAGAATATAGAATTTTTAGAGATGGATAATTTAAATATGACTTTTCCAGAAAAAACATTTGATTTAATTTCAGCAAGACACACTATTATAGATGCAAAACAAATTTACAAAACATTAAAAGATAATGGTGTTTTAATCATAGAAGGTGTTGATAAAAAAGACTGTTGGGAATTGAAAGAATTATTTGGAAGAGGACAAGCTTTTAATGATATAGTACCAATTTCAGAAAAAGATTATAAAGATTTAAAAGAAGTTGGATTTAGAAATATAGAATTAATAGAAATTTTAGAAAATGAGTATTATGAAACTGAAGAGGACTTATTGGCTCTTCTTTTAAAGACACCAATTTTAGACGATTTTTCTGAAGAAAATAATGAAAAGTTTTCACACATAAAAGAAATCGAAATGGATTTGTTTATTGAATATGTAAAAAGACATAAAACAAATCAAGGGATTTTATTAAAAAGAGTTCTTTATGGAATAATAGCTCGAAAGCAAAATGTTTAGCTCATAACCCAAAGGTTGATAGTTCGAGCCAATTCATTCTGCAATAAAAGAAATATTAAAAAAATATTTGAAATTAATATATTTTATGCATGTAAAAGAGCATAAACTTAGAGTATTCACAAATTTTTTGAATTGTGGTAAAATATATAAGGTAAAATAATGTTGGAGGAAAAACAATGAATAGAAAAGAAAAATTAATGGAGGAAACCAAATATAGAGGTTTCGGCTGCCAAACTATTACAACGAGATAATTGCTATAAGGTTGTAATAGTTAAATTTATAGCAGATATATCTCGTTATTTTAAAAATAATAAGATAAGGAGATATAAAAATGATAGAAATAGAATTAAATAATGTAAAAAAGAATTATGGTCTAAAGAATGTTTTAGATGGTGTTAACTTTGAAATTAAAACAGGAGAAAGAATTTCATTAATAGGAGAAAATGGATCTGGAAAGTCAACTGTTTTAAAAATAATTAGTGGAATTGAAAAACAAGATTTACGGAAATGTAAATATAAGAAAAGGGGCTACTATAGGATATTTAAAACAAGTATATGAAAAAGAACAAGAAGATATAGTGGTAGAAGACTACCTAAAACAAAGTTTTAAAGAATATACACTTATAGAAAACAAATTAAGAGAATTAGAATTACAAATGTCAAATAGTGACCATAATTTAGAATTAATACTTCAGAAATATGGTAAGTTACAAGAAAAATATATTGCTTTAGGTGGATATGAATTAGAAGAAAAATTTAAAAAGATTTGTTCAGGTTTTAAATTTGATAATGTGTTTTTAAAGAAAGAATATAACAGTTTGAGCGGTGGAGAAAAAATGATGGTTAATTTGGCTACTATTCTTTTGAAAAATCCGAGTATATTACTTTTAGATGAACCTACAAATCATTTAGACATAGAAACCCTTGAATGGTTGGAGAATTTTTTAATAGAGTATAAAGGAACAATTCTTTTAATTTCTCATGATAGATATTTTTTAGACAAAGTAGCAACTAAAACTATATTATTAGAAAATGGACATACAAAAATATATTTTGGTAATTATTCATATTTTTTAGAAGAGGATGAGAGAAGAACATTAGCAGAATTTGAGATGTACAAAACTCAACAAAAGCAGATAGAAAAGATGCAAGAATCAATAAAAAAACTCCGAGAGTTTGGTAGAATTGCAGGAAATGAAATGTTCTTTAAAAGAGCCAAATCAATAGAAAAAAGATTAGAGAAAATAGAATTATTAGAGAAAAGGGTAGAGAAGAAACTTCCAATTAAAATTAATTCTTGTAGCAAAGTGGGTAAAGACATATTAGTTATAAAAAATTTAAATAAAAATTATGGAGATAATATAGTATTTAAAAACTTTAATATGGAAGTATATGGAGGAGAAAAAGTACAATTAAAAGGGAAAAATGGATCAGGAAAATCAACACTAATAAAGATTATTTTGGGTAAAGATAATGATTTTTGTGGTGATATAAAAATAAATCCATCAGTAAAAATTGGATATATTCCTCAAGAGATAAAATTTAACAATGAATCTGATACTGTATTAGAATATTTTTTGGAAAATCATAGTGGAAGTGAAACGGAAGTTAGAACATTTTTAGCGAAATATATGTTTTATGGAGAAAATGTATTTAAGAGATTAAAGGAGTTATCTGGTGGAGAAAGAGTTAGACTTTTAATTGCTAAATTAGTAATAAAACAAACCAATTTCTTAATATTAGATGAACCTACAAATCATTTAGATATTTCAACAAGAGAATTACTCGAGGAAAATTTAAAAGAATATAAAGGAACTATATTATTTGTTTCACACGATAGATATTTTGCAAGTAAAATAGCAGAAAGAGAAATAAATATATAATGTTTGGGGAGTAGTTATGATTGAAGTAGTTGCAGGAGTTATTTATAAAGATAATAAATTTTTAATAGCACAAAGAAATTTAAAGAAAGCTCAAGGTGGTCTTTGGGAATTTCCAGGTGGAAAATTAGAACCAAATGAATCTGCTGAGGATGCTTTAAAAAGAGAAATAAAAGAAGAATTTAATGCTGATATAGAAGTAGGAAATTTTATTGGTGAATCGATTCATCATTATCCAGAAAAAGATATAAAATTAATGTTTTATAAAGCAAATTTAATAAGCGAAAAACTTACTCTTTTAGAACACGAATCTTGTGCTTGGATAACAAAAGAAAATAAAGATGACTATGAATTTGCAGGAGCAGATAAAATAGTATTTGATTGGTTATAAACTTTAAAAGCCGGAGCAAAAGCTCCGGCTTATTTAGTGTAAACTTGAAAAATCTGCTTTTTTCTGATATAATATTTAGACGTTATAAATAAAAATCTAAGAGAGGCGGATAATGAAATCTTTAGATGAATTAATGGCAGATAAAATTTACGAGCTTGTAAATTTTATGCTAGCAAAAAAGATAAAACCGGATATAAAATTAGATAAAGTAACATCTTTAACTGAATCTGATGTAAAGAAACTAAAAGAGGGATTGGGAATTGAAGGTGTTATTTTGGATATAGATGAGACTGTTAGAAAAGACATGAAATCTATTCCTAAATGCAATCAAGAATGGATCGAGATGTTAAAGTCTCAGCTTAAAGTTATAGTTGTTTCAAATGGAGTGGATAGAGGAATTGAAGATTTTTTTAAACTTCAAGGAATTGATTATATTGGTTTTGCACATAAACCAATGAAGAAAAATTTTATTAGAGCTTGTGATAAAATGGGAATTAGTCCAGAGAAAGTTTTGGTTATAGGTGACAGTCTTTGGTGTGATATTTTTGGAGGACAAAGAAACAACATGAAAACAGCTTTGGTAAAAAAAGTAGAAGATGAACGTTCAATATAATATACACAAATACTTGTGTTATTTTTTGATAAATAATATAATTAATTTTGAAAGAGGAGGAGTTATGGAAAGAGTAGATATAAAAAGAGTATTAAAAGAATTAGGTGTTGCAGAAGCTTTAATTGAAATGCCAGCCGTTATTGAACCTATTTATAAAGAAATGATGGAAAAATCAGCAAGAGACTTACAAAAAGACGGAAAAGTAACAGTTGATGACAATGGAGGATTTATCTGTAATAGAAGAAAAGTTAAATTAAGAGAAGATGGATGCGCAGAAATATTTTTTGAAGATGCTCACATAATTACAAACTCTGTTGGAATTGAAATGTCATATGAAGATGGTGGAGCAATTGATTTCTTTTCAAATAATACTAGAAAAGATGGAAAAGTAATAAATATGTCAGGAAATAATGGAAATGCTTCATACTATAAAACAACTCATATAGATAATGGTTCGTGGGCTATTAGAAATGCTAGTGGAATTCTTTTACAAACTGTTTCTTCACATTCAGAAAATAAAACAGAAGTAGTAACTGAAACTTTAGATAGTATTTTAGAAGAATTTGATTCGATGTCTAAAGTGATAATTGAAAATTATCCTCAAACAGCTACATGGTATAGTCAAAAAAGAGAAGAAGTAAAATCTGTAGCAGAAATAGAATTAGATCCAGAAGAACAAAATAAAAGAAGAGTTGCAGCGTTAGAAGCAGAAGTAGAACATTTAAAAAGAAAGAATGGAGAACTTGCAAAAAGTCTTTATGAAGCAACTACTACATTAGGAAAAGCACTTGATTTTGTAAGTATAGTTAAGAAAAGTCCATTTGGAAAAGTATTTTTTGGAAAAAACATAAAGACATTTGATGAAGAAACTAAAAAATTACCAAAAGGTAGAGAAGATAGATAATAATAAAAATAAAAACCGAAGCTATGCTTCGGTTTTTTGTTTATTTAATTTAATAAATATGTTATAATAAGCTTGTTAATATATTAAAATTAGATATGAAGCATAAAATGAAGTAGGAAATTATGAAAGAAAATAAAGTATTATATGGAATTTGTAAGTTAATATATACAACGCTTCTAAAAGTTTTATATAGACCCAAAGCAATTGGAATTGAAAATATTCCAGATGATGGAGCTGTGATTTTTGCGGGAAATCATCGACATGCTTTTGATCCGGTTGTTGTGATGACTCACACCAAAAGAGTTGTTCATTATATGGCAAAAGAAACTTTATTTAAAGGATTACACGGGATTTTATTTAAAGAAATTGGTTTAATAAAAGTGTATAGAACGAAAAGTAATCCTGAAGCTATTCAATCTGCAGTAGAACTTTTGAAATCAGGAGGTACTCTTGGAATTTTTCCGGAAGGTACTAGAAATAGAACTGATAAAGAACTTTTGAAATTTAAACATGGAGCAGTAACAATTGCAAAACAATCAAATTCTAAAATAGTTCCTTTTGCGATAAAAGGAGAATATAAATTGTTTAGTAATAAACTGATAATCGAATTTGGAAAACCAATTAATGTAAGCAATATGGAATTAGATACAGCAAACGAATATATAAGAAATGAAGTATTAAATTTACTTAGAAAGTAGGAAAATATGAAATATATTTTTATAGTAAATCCTAGTGCTGGAAAAGGAAAATGTCAATTAATTCTTCCCAAAATCGAGGAAGAATGTAAAAAAAGAAATAGAGATTTTTTAATTAGACAGATTTCTGATGAGAAAAATGGCTATGAAATTGCAATGGAATATAAGGACGAAGAAAATGTAATATATGTTGTAGGTGGTGACGGAACACTATCAGTTACATTACCAGCACTTATAGGAACTAAAAATAAACTTGGAATTATTCCTGCAGGGTCTGGAAACGATACATATAGAACAATTAAAACAATGGAAGATGGAGAAGCATTAATAGATATTGGAAAAGTAAATGATAGATATTTTATTAATGTTGCTTGCACGGGAATTGATGCAGAAGTAGGAAACAATATAGAAAAGTTTAGAGGGACAATAATTCCATCTAGTCAATTTTACAATGCTAGTATTTTCTATACATTTGCAACATTTAAATGTAAAAAAATTAAAATAAAAACAAATGTAAAAAATATAGAAGATAAATATACTATCTTAAGTATTTGCAATGGATCTTATTATGGAGGAGGATTTAAAATTGCTCCAAAATCAAGATTGACAGACGGACTTTTAGATATTTATTATGCTGAAGAAATGTCAAAAATAAAAATGATTCCGTTAATATTAAAATTAAAAAAAGGAAAACATGAAGGTAGAAGAAGAATTCATAAATTTAGAACTAATCATGTTGAACTTGAGCTTGAAGAAGAAATTGCATTTAATGTAGATGGTGAAAAGATGATTGATAAAAAGTTTATAATAGATGTTCTTCCAAAAGCAATTACGCTATATAATGATAAAGAATTTGTAGATGCAATTATGAATTAAATAAAAGATAAATTTATATAATAAAATAGTAAAGATTTCCACTTTTTGCAGTTAAAATGTGGAAATCTTTTTGGTTATTTTTCTATTCTAGAGAATAATATATAAATTTTATAAAAAACTGTATAAGAAAAATAAATATGATATAATCAAATCGAAATTTAAATAAAGGAGAGTTAATATGGCTGTTGAGAATTGTAATGAAATAACAGTACGTGTTAAGGGGGACTTAAAAGATTTTTATAAAAATATTGAAGAAAAAGGTTTCGAAGTAACAGACAGATTTAAAATGGATGATACTTTTTTTGTGCCTACAGATTTGAACTTAGAAGAAATGTCTGCTAGAGAAATTTTAGGTAATGCAGTTATTGTAAGAATTGTTGAAAGACAAAATAAAAGTTTAGTTAAAAACATAGTTTTCAAAAAGAAAGTTTTTGACAAAGATGGAAATATAACATTTCAAAGTAAAGTCGAATGTGGTGTTTTGGAAGTCGAAGATGCAAAAAGACTTTTAAATGCAATTGGTTATAAAGAACTTATGAAAATAAAAGAGAGTGATATTGCTTTCGAGAAAAATGGTTTTACTTTTGCAGTAAAAGACATTGAAAATGGTGAAAAATTAATTGAATCTGAACCAGAATCAGATGATGAAACAATGGATACTTTAGACAAAATAAAAGATATGTTTGATAAGTATGAAATTCCAATATATAAAGATAACTATTTTGTTAAAAAAGCAGAAATTGAACTTAATAAAATTTTAAATAGAAAATAATTTATTAAATATTGTAATTTTTTCTATTGAAAAAAATTTTTTATATCTATATAATAATTTTGTATAAGTATATAAAATAGAAAGTTGTTTGCGAAAGCAGATAACTTGAAGGAGAAAAAATGGCAAAAGAAAAAATACTGTTTCCAAGTAAAGTAGATAAAAAGCCTACTTTTATGGAACGAATTATGGAAATGCTAAATAGAAATTCAAAATTGATTGATGGGAATGGAAAAGTTAGCTATATTGCTTATCCATTGAAAAAAGATTTTTCTAAAAAGCAAAAAGAAAAAGCAGAAACACTTATTATAAATGATGTTACAATATTTGGAGAAGATATAGATTATAGACATCAACAATTAAAAAGTGCAAAAAAATTAGTTTTAGGAGAAGGAGTCTTAGGAGTAGCTACTGGAGCTTTACATGGTACACAATTTGAAGAAATTGAGTTATCTGAAGACGTAACAATGATTCCAGAAGGAGCAATTGCAGATAGTAGAGTTAGAAGAATTCATGGACCTAATTTTGATATTTCAACAGATGCAAATAATATAAAAACAGATTTTTACATAGATGAAGATAGCAGGCCACATTTTATAGAAAATGGTCGTTATTCAATGGGGGAAGAATCTTTTAAACTTTCAAGAGGAGAAAGGATGACAGAAGAGACAAGATTTGCATCTCTTGCTCTTGCGAAAAGAATGCTATTCTCAACAAGTAAAAGAGATAATGAGAAAAGTCTTTTTGTATACGCTCCGAATTTAGGATCACCTGTACATTTTGATGTTCATGGAATAATGGATGTTTTTCCAATGCAAGAAGATTCTTTTAAAAGAATTCCGGATGAAAAATTAGTAGGAATTTTAGTAAATGGTGTAGACGAAGTAGATTTAGAAGATTTAAAGAAATATCCAAATTTGATGAGAGTTGTTATAGGTAAAGATGTAAAAAGAGTTATTAAAGCAAAAGATACTGAAGATTCTGTTGTTTTTGATCAAGATAAAAAGACAGTTAAGCTTAAAGAAGAAGGAAAACAAGTTTATGAACAAAAAAACGTAAATGGATTTTCTCAAAGAATATTATTTGCGTCAGATACAACTGAAATATTAACACCAAATCAAGCAAGAGAAGACGTAGTACCTGAAAGACCGTTAGCAAAAGCTGCGGAAAAATTTGCTAAAAAAGAAATTGAAGCTGAAGCTGGACCAGAGTTAGAATAAAGTAAAAAAATAAAAGCTAGTTTGTGAAAATGTTTTTCATAAACTAGCTTTTTTGTGTTTTTGTAATTATAAACTTGGGGAATATAATTACAAGTAATTGGTTGGAATTTATATTATTCGCCAAATACGGCTAAATAATCTTTTTTAAATTTCTCGATTCCTGCATCTGTTAATGGATGTTTTAAACATTGTTCAATTACTTTATAAGGAACTGTTGCAATGTCTGCTCCAGCTTTTGCACAATCAATTATATGAATTGGATTTCTAACACTTGCACAAATGATTTCACAATCTATATTTTGCATCGAGAAAATTTCTGAAATAGTTCTTATTAAGTCAATTCCAGGAGTTGCAATATCGTCTAATCTTCCTAAAAATGGAGATACATATGTTGCTCCAGCTTTTGCTGCAAATAATGCTTGTGTAGCATTAAATATTAAAGTTACATTTGTTTTAATTCCTTCTTTTGATAATACATTAACTGCTTTTAATCCTTCAACTGTCATAGGAATTTTTACAACCATGTTTGGATGAATACTTGCAATTTCTCGTGCTTCTTTTATCATATCTTCTGCAGTTATTGTTGTTGCTTTTACTTCACCACTGATTGCTCCATCTACAATTGAAGTGATTTCTTTTATAACTTCTTTAAAATCTCTTCCTTCTTTTGCTATTAATGATGGGTTTGTTGTAACACCACAAATAATTCCCATATCATTTGCTTTTTTTATTTCTTCTACATTTGCTGTATCAATGAAAAATTTCATATATAACCTCCTAATATGTAATTTGTTGATGTATATAATTAATCATATTATTATGAAAAAAATATATTTTATTTGTGAAAAAATATGTGAAAAATTACGAATTTAATCACGTATTATTCACTAAAAATTCATACTTAAAATTTGCAAAGTTTTGTAAATTGTGATATAATACCATCCACGGTTCGTTATAAGCCAAGAAGGCAGAGTTGCCTTAAAATGATTGGAGGTTATAGAATGTTCAAGCAAGAGTTCTTGCGGGAAAGTGATTTGATTGTAACTGTAAAACCGGTTGATTACGACGAAGTAATGAGTCGTAAGCCGAAAAGGATAACAAAAACCTATCAAAAAGCAGCAACTTTTCAGATAAGTTTCGTGGATTACACGATTGAAATTTTGAGAAGAAATGCAATGGGAAAGGTGACAGAAACTGGAGAAGCAGTAAAAGAAGTTGAAGCAGAGTTTCCTCTTATTTTTCCGCAGAATGCGGATGTTTTGCCTGTGACACTTGAATACATTAAAGTTATGAAGTTAGAGCTTATAGAAAAATGTATTAACGGTGAAAGAGCAACATATTTACTTCGTGGAAAGATAAGGTTGAATGATTGAACGAATTAAAAGAAGAAGTGGGTAAAACCACTTCTTTTTTTGTTTAAAGCTACCAATATATTTACATAATATGGAAGTTGTGATATAATAATTCGAGTTCTTGTAAAAAAATATAGGGAGGCAACTATGAAAAAGAACGTAGAAAAGGCAGTTCGGTTAAGAGGATTTGCTGAAGCAAACGGTGTGGCTATGGAGGCGGGATTTGCAGCCGGAATGAACACAATCGGAGATATTGGTAAATTCGTAACATCAAATGGCGACGGGACCATGGATTGCAAAGATTATGATTTCGAAAACGAAACTCCCCAAATGGTGAAAAAAATCCATAGTTTGGGAAGATTCGTAAGAATCGGATTTATAATTCTTGCAGCAATATGCATGATTAGCTTTTTTATGGGAGAGGCCAAAAGCTATTGGGGATTATCATTAGCGTACATTTTTCTAGGACTGGCAATGGTTAGTGAAGCAGTTGTTATTGCTGTTGGTCGCCTGTTGGGAATTAATGAATTTGTTTCATTTTCCAAATTTGAGGCTGCCAAAAATGCAGTTTTAAACTTTTATACGGACTATAAGCAGATTCCGAATGTAAGAGTCCTTGAGCACTCTGAAAGAGTCGACAGGGGGCTAAATCCTGAATTTGTTGGAGCTGCTGGCTTAGCAAGTACTTTAGTGGTTCTTGGTGTAGCAAGATGTTTCTCTGGGATAGTGTTTGCGATTGTTGCATTGTTTTGGCTCGTGACCTGTTGCACTGTTGAACCTAGTAGAAGTAAAAAAGTTTGGCAGTACCTTTTAGTAACATCTAAACCGGAAGAAGTCCATTATAAGGTGGCAATTTTGGCATTAGAAGAAGCGATAAAGTGGACGGAGAATGTAACAGTTAAGTTTACCCAGGAAAAGTTCTCTAAAGAAGATTTTGTAGACAAAATTGGTCACATGTTTGAGGAAGAAAAATGCTTAAAGTGTAAACATTTTAACGAATGTAAAACGCTTTGGGAAAGTTTAGACGGAATAAGTGCAGAAATCTATGTTTGTGAAGTAAGAAGAATTGATGAGGAAGGAAAAGCGTAATTACACCTTCATCAAGTTGCAAAAAATGCAGTTTATGCAAAAGGAAAAGATCGCCACCAAAAAGGTGGCGATCTTTATCTATATAAAATTTGTTTTATAAACGAAAAAACCATTGGAAAACCAATGGATTCGACCACATACTTTGCTCCTTTCTATCCTTTAGATGCTTACAATTTTTATTCTTTCTACAAAATCTGTAACATTAAATTCCCTGAAAACAACTTCATCGGAATTGTCAAAAATTTGTTGTGCAATTACTGTTTTACGATGTTTTTTGTAAATAGCACAATACAAATTGTTGTCGTAAATAAATAGTGTACCTAATCTTTTTCCAAGAGGTCCAAAGTCACAAATTTCAAAGTCAAAATTAAAACTTGGAAATTGGTTTCGGAAACTAGCGGGTACAATTTCGCGAATATTTTGATCATAAACAGACGGAATACCATTTTGAATGAAGGTGAAAAATGGTTCTTTTTCGTAACCATTATCATCGCGTTCTGCGCAGACTAGAATTTTCGCTAAAAATAAATCGTCGTGTGTTAAATAAGTCAAAATTTATGTCCTATGCAAGTATGTGGTATAGATATGCAAGTACATATCCTTAAACGACAAAAATGTCGTAAATATTATAACATGGACAATTGAATTATGTCAAATTGATAAATTGAAAGCTCCTGCGCAGTCTGCACAGGAGCTTGTTTGAGTTAGCTAGGGAAGTTGCCAAAACCAGCGGGATGAGATCCCGGAGAGGGATTGCCATTGTTCAGAATCTTGAAACGCTCTTTGTCATCAAGGACAATCCACACAAAAGCTTTTACATAAAGCATGTGGATAAAAATTTTGCGTTCCCAGTAAAGACAAATTGCTTGTACCGCAATGTTCTTAGCAGTTCTTTCACGAGCTTTGGTAAGTTTTTTGAAAACTTCATCAATGATAAGCAGCCTGAAATTATAGAATACATCGTTTTTGATTTCTTCTTTGCTGCTGCCGCCAGGAGTTTTTTTTACGCATTTGAACATTGCTGCATAACAGTGTTCAAAAGGCATTTTGGTAAATGCTTCGTCCCAGTAAATCTTGTTGAAAAGTTTGCTGTGAGTGATTGCCCAGAATTTGCAATCCGCATTAGGCAAATTGGCACTAGGAATTGCATCTGTTACCAAAGGCATATAGTTTTTTTCTTCCTTCGGATGGGTTGCATAATATTCCGATAGGGCCTGGATAAAGACATTTGCTACTTTGGATGCGTAATTGAAGAGCCACCAATACAGCTGAATGGCCCTTTCGGGTTTCTCCATGTCAGAAATAATGACTTTGAGTTTGCTTTCGATTGCTTCTTTGGAAAATGCATTTTCATCCAAAAGCAAACCAGCAAAATCGTGGGTAAGCTCTGCTGCGATGTCGCGTCTGAGATATTCGCCGGAAAAATCAATCCAAGCGAAATTTTCGCTCAGAACGTTTTTTTGCCTGAGTGTAGTCATCAGGATATCCAGTTTTTCCTTGTTAAAGAAGAGATCCAGGACACCTTGCTCGTCGAGCTTTTTGGTGAATTGGTGAATCTGACTCCTTGCAGAATCGGACATGATGATGACATTGATGATGGTCTCTACAGATGGCGTATTATTTAACATTAATAATCCTCCCTATTAACATTTCAAAGAACTACAAAGAATATTATAACATATAAGTAGAATTATGTAAAGCTGTGAAGGCTGATAAATTAATTCAATGGATAGAAGGAATTTTAAAGAATATATAATAGGGAATATTGACAAAATATATATAAGATGTTAAAATGTTAACCAAGGTTAACAATGGAGGAAAATATGATTTCAAAAGCTTTAGAAGAATATATAAAAACAATGTATGTTTTAGAAAAGCAAACTAATCAAATAAGAGTAACAGACATTGCGGAAAAAATGCAATGTTCAAAAGCAAGTGTTACTAAAACTTTAAATAATTTAAAGGAAAAATCTTTAGTAGAATATGAAGCTTATGGTGAAATTAGGCTGACAGAAGAAGCAAAAGAGATTGCTCAAAAAGCTTTGGAAGCATACGACATTGTATATTTATTTTTTAATGAAATATTAAATTTAAATAGTGAAGATGCAAAAAAAGAAGCAGAAAATGTGAAGTCTGTTATAAGTGATGATTCTTTAAATAGACTTGCAAAGTATCTTCATAAAGAACTTGGTCTTTCAAATTTAAATTGTAATTATGATATAAATGAAAGTAAATGTAGAGAATGTATAAAAAGAAGTAACAATAAAAGATAATATAAAGATTTATAATAAAAAGGAGAATGATATGCTAGAACTTAAAGATATATGTTTTGCAAGAGATGGAAAACAAATTTTAGATAATATAAACTTAAAAATTGATGATAAAAAATTTGTTGTTATTACAGGTCCAAATGGTGGAGGAAAATCAACTATTGCAAAAATTATAATGGGAATTGAACAACCAGATTCAGGAAAAATAATCTTTAACGGAGAAGATATAACAAATAAATCTATCTCAGAAAGAGCTAATATGGGAATTGGTTTTGCATTTCAACAACCAGTTAGATTTAAAGGAATAACAGTTGGAGACTTAATGGATTTATCAGTTGGTAGAGAAACAAATTTTGTAGAGAAATGTGATATTTTATCTTCAGTTGGTTTATGCTCAAAAGATTATTTAAAAAGAGAAATAAATGGTTCATTATCTGGTGGAGAATTAAAGAGAATTGAAATTGCTACAGTTGTTGCACGTGGTACAAGTTTGTCTATGTTTGATGAACCAGAAGCTGGAATAGATCTTTGGAGCTTTAATAATTTAATTGAAGTTTTCGAGAATATGTCAAAAACAGTTCAAGGATCAATAGTAATAATTTCTCATCAAGAAAGAATTTTAAATATAGCTGATGAGGTTATTTTAATAGAAAAAGGAAAAGTAAAAGAAGTTGGAAAGAAAGACGAAATTTTACCTAATTTATTAAGTTCAACAACAAGAGTATGTAGCAGAGTAAAGGAGGCAAAATAGATGAGTGAATTAACAAATACAGAAAAAGAACTTTTGAAAAAAATTACAGATAAAGAAGAATTTACAGATGGTGCTTATAATATTAGAAAAAATGGAGAAGGTTTTTCAAGAAAAACAACAGAAAATGTTGATATCGTTAACAAAACAGACAAACCAGGAATTGATATTAAAGTAAAAGAAAATACTAAAAACGAATTTATTCATATTCCAGTTATGATAACAGAAAGCGGAGTAAACGATTTAGTATATAATGATTTTTATATTGGAAAAGATGCTGATGTAACAATTATAGCAGGATGTGGAATTCATAACGATAAGCACTTACTTTCAAGACATGATGGAATTCATACATTTTATTTAGAGGAAGGTGCTAAAGTAAAATATATTGAAAAACATTATGGACAAGGGGAAGGAACTGGCGAGAGAATCTTAAATCCCAAAACAGTTGTAAAATTGAAAAAAGGTGCAACTTTAGAAATGGATTCTGTTCAAATTGAAGGCGTAGATTCAACAATAAGAGAAACGGTTGGAGAACTTGATGAAGCTAGCAATTTTATCGTTTCTGAGAAAATAATGACACATGGAAAACAATATGCTAAAACAGTTTTTGAAGTAAAATTAAATGGAAAGAATTCTAGTACACATGTTATTTCAAGAAGTGTTGCAAAAGATGATTCAAAGCAAGAATTTTATTCTAATGTTGAAGGAAATACAGATTGTTATGGACATGTTGAATGTGATGCAATAATTATGGATAACGGTGTAGTAAAAGCTGTTCCAGAAATTTTAGCAAACAGTATAGATGCTCGTTTAATTCATGAAGCAGCAATTGGAAAAATTGCAGGAGAACAATTAACAAAATTAATGACTTTAGGATTAAGTGAAAAAGAGGCAGAAGAAAAAATAGTAAATGGATTCTTAAAATAATTTATAAAATATGATCAAAAATCTATCGTATAGAAATCTAAAGATATTTAGATAAAACGATAGATTTTTTTTGATTTTGAATAAATTGTGTTAAAAATAGAAGAAAATTGGGTAAAATTAACAAAAATCCTTTTAAAAATAGAAAAATATTTGAAAACATATCAAAATTGTGGTATAATTTTATAGATAGCTATGCGCTAGAATTAGTAACCGACGGTTGAAACGGTAAGGAGGTATGTTATGAGTTTTAAACGGATGCTAATTCTTTTGGTAGCGGTTCTTGTTTTTACCACTTCCAGTATGGCAATTTATGCTGGATACTATGAAGAAAATGATAATGGTGAGCCTGAATCTACAGAGGCAGACCTAATTTTATTACCAGAAAGGCCACTAGTTGGCACAGCAGCTCCTAGTGCTATTGAGGAGCTTGTATCTAATCTCGAAAAAGTTAATGCGTTAGAGGAGAAGGAGAAAAAACAGGAAGAGCTTAGAAAAGAAGCTGAATCAAAAGGAGAAAAGTTTCAAGAAGAAGCTGAGAAAAAATTAAAGCAAGAACTCGCAGCAAATAAACCAAAAGAAAAAAACGAAGTAGAGAACGAAGAGACAGAGAAAAAAGAAGAATTTAAATGGGACGGAGAAGTCCTTAATTCCAGAAATGGTATTGTTTACGGCCCAAGTGGTAAAGAGTCGTATTACAACTTAGACATGAGTGGCGTAATCAAAGAGATGAGACGGCTAGGATTTAGCGAAAATGAATATCCATATCATATTCGCGAAGACGGTGTTAAAATGCTTGGTGATTACGTTATGTGTGCGGCTAATTTAAAAATTCGTCCGAAAGGAACGATACTTCAAACAACACTTGGAAAAGCAATAGTCTGTGATACAGGTTCTTTTGCAAAGAAGGATAGAACACAGATTGATATTGCCGTAGACTGGTAAATTTAAACTCCGAAAAAAAGAAAAAGGCTATGAGGTTAATACCTCGAGCCTTTTTTTAATTTTATAATATTTTACCAATTATTTCATTATCTGTTTTTGGAGATATGTATTTTGGTGGGACATCAGAAAAGTTTTTGCAACCTTTTTCTCCATTTTGCCACATTCTGTAAGCAGCTCTACCATAAGCAATTAAATTAGAAGAAGTAAATTCTGGATTAGATTCTAAATTTAAAGAGAATTCTACTACTTGTTTTGTACCATTTCCAGTTTCTCCAACAGCAATTACATATCCTCCATGTGATAATTTTGAATGTTTTTCTAGAAGTTCTTCATAAGAAATAAAATGTACTGTTGTATTATATTCATCAAAATAATTTGGCATTGTTTTAATTTGTTTTTCTATAGCTTCTGTATCAGCATTGTCATCAGCTACAACATAACAAATTCTTTCATGCATTTCTCTTTTTGTAAATTCTGGTGTTTCTCCAGAACGAATTCTTTTTAATGTTTCCTCTATTGGAACTGTATATTGTCTTGCATCTTTTACACCAGGAATTCTTCTTATAGCATCAGAATGTCCTTGACTTACACCTGTTCCCCAAAAAGTATATATTTTTGATTTTGGTAATATTGAACCAATCATAAGTCTCATGTTTGAAAATAATCCAGGATCCCAACCAATTGAAATCATTGATATTTTATTGCTTTTTAAAGATGCAGTATTCATTTTTTCAGTATATTCTAATGCTTTTGCATGAGTATCATAACTATCTATTGTGTTAAAAAATTCAGCATATTTTGGACCTTGGATTGGTAAGTCTGTTGCAGAACCACCGCATAAAAATACTAAATCGATTTTATCTTTCCAATTTTCTATATCATCTTCGTGTATTACAGGTACATTTGAGTTTATTTTTAAATCTTTTGGGTTACGACGAGTAAAAATACAAACTAATTCCATATCGGGATTTTTACTAAGTTCGCCTTCAATACCTTTTCCTAAATTACCATATCCTGCTATTGCTACTCTAATTTTACTATTTTGCATGAGTCCTCCTTAAAATTAATATATAAAATTGTATTGTTATTTTATAAAAACTGTGAATGATTGTCAATTTTATTAATAAATAATCTTTTTAGAAATTGACCATAAAATTTTGTTATGATACAATAAAATAGTAAAATAATATGAAGTTTAGGAGAAAATATATGGGATTTGATTTGTTGCCACATAACCAAAAAGCATATGATAATGTAAAAACAATATTCAGAACACAAAATAGAGCTGCAGTAATACATCCAACAGGAACTGGAAAAGGGCGTATTTCACGTAAATTAATTGAAGATAATCAAGAAAAGAAAATACTATATATGTCTCCATCATTAGCTATTAACAATAGTTTAGAAAAAAGTTTAAAAAAACATGGAGTGGAAACAGAAAATCTAGAAATTTTTACTTATCAAAAATTAACAAGAATGACAAAAGAAGAAATTGAAGAATTAAAGTTTGATTATATAATTTTAGATGAATTTCACCATTGTGGAGCTAAGGAATGGGGAATGCTTGTAAACAGATTGCTAAATGTTAATGGTGAGGCAAAAATTTTAGGATTGTCTGCGACACCTCTTAGATATACTGCAAGTGGCATAAGAGATATGACAGAAGAATTATTTGGGAATGTAATAGCTTCGGAAATGTCTTTAGAAGCAGCTGTTGCTGGGGGAATATTAAATGAACCTACATATGTAACAAGTATATATGCATATGAAGGAATTATAGAGGATTTAGAAAAGCAAGTAGATGAATTTGAAGAAAAAGGTAATAAGAAGAGAAGCAAAAGAAAAGAAATTGCCAAACAAGAATTAGAAAGATTGAAAAAATATGTACATGAAGCAATAACATCTCTTCCAGAGGTTTTAGAAAAATCAATACCAAATAAAAGTGGAAAATATATTGTATTTTGTTCAAGTATTGAAGATATGAAAGCCAAAATTGAAGCTGCACCAGAATTGTTTAAAAAAGTAAATCCAAACATTGAAATTAGACAAGTTTCTAGTGATGAAAATGATGTAGCAAAAAATGAAAAAACCTTACAAAATTTTGAAGAAGATAATAATCCTGAAACTTTAAAATTATTATTTTGTGTAAATATGTTAAATGAAGGTTATCACCTAAAAGATTTAGATGGTGGTATTATGATGAGATCAACTGCATCTCCAACTTTATATACACAACAATTTGGAAGAATAGTTTCAGCTGGTAAAAAAGGTGATACTGTTTTAATAGATTTAGTAAATAATATAGATGCAATAGAAAATATTGTAAGATTTTATGAGAACTTATCTAGAGAAAGAAAAAATAAAGAAACAGGAAGTAAAGTTAGAAAATTCACTATGACACAAGAACTAAGAAGCATAGGTGAAGTTGTAAGAAAGATAGAAAGTTTAGTATCAAGAAGAGCTAATAATATAGAAGTTAACTTTATGAAAAGACTAGGAATTTCTTTTGAAGATGCCAAAAAAATAATTGAAAGTGGAAAAGATGATTTAATAAGAGGTAGAGCAAACAATTATGATGGAATGTATGCATCAGAAGAAAAAGAGTCTTTAGAATTATTTTATGAAATGAGAAAACTAAGATTAAAGATGACATCTGAAATTGAAGTTGGAACAGAATCATATAACAAAAAATTAAATGAATATAAAAGAAAAAGAGATGAAGTAATAATTAAAAATATTGGGCTTGTAAAATGGATGTTAAAAAATATTCCAGAATTACAAAAGTTTAATTATGATTCAGAAGAAGACAAAGTACAAACTGCTTTGAAATATTTAATAGAAGCAGCAGATACATATAATCCTCAACTAAGAACAAGAGAAAACAAATCATTAAGATTTGATGAATATTTGCTAGTTTTTATACAATCAGGAATGACTCAAGAAGAAAGAGATATTGAATATGAGAAATATACCGAAGATATATTATCAGTCAAAGCAGAGCTTGAAGAAATATATGGAAAAGGTAAAGTAACAGATTCTCATATAGCGCAAGAAATGTTAACAAGAACAGTTGAAGCAATTGATAAAAAGCAAAGTAATTTTTTTAAATCTCATCCTTTTTATGAACTTTTAAGAAAAGAAGTACTAGCTTATAGAGAAGAGTTTGCTAAAGTAGAAATATATTGGGAAAAAAGAAAAGGTAAAGGTGAGATAAGGGAGAATGCTAAAGATATAAGAAAAAGAATTGCAATGGAGATAGATGATAATGACCCGTATTTATTAAAAATGACAATATTTCAAATAAAAAATGTATTTAGAAAATTGGAAGAATTGGAAAGCTATGATGCTATTGTTGATTTTGATATAAATGATTATTTTCTAGAAGATTCAGAAATAATTCAACCAGTAGGAGATAGTTATATATCAGAAGGCGTTTATGTTGAAAAAAAAGAACCATATACTCAAGAACCACAAGCAGAAGAAGAATTTTTGAAGATTATGGAAAGAAGTGAGAATAGCTTTTTAAAAGTAGATTTAGAAGCTGTACTTAACACACTTAACGAAAAAGAACGAACAATAATAAAATTAAGATATGATTTAGGATTAAAAATAGAAGATGTTGAAAATGGACATAAATTAATTAAAGATTATGGATCTTTGCATAAAGCAGAAAGACGTTTAAGACATCCAAGTAGAGCGAAAATGTTAGCACCATATCTTGGCACAGAGAGAACAATATTGGCTGCAAGAGGAAGAGTTAGAAAAAAAGCAACAACTGTAAATTATGAAAATAATAATAGTTTTGATGCTGCTTCAGGAGATTTAGAAAGTGTTAAATTATCAGAAATTATTGAATCAGATGAATTATTTAAACACTTAAATGAAGCTGGATTGTGGTGTTTAAAGGACTTGGTTAGTATGACAGAAGAACAATTAAAATCTGAATTAGATTGTACAGATAAAATGGTTATAGAAATAAAATCTTTATTAGGGGCATATGGAGTAGAATTAAGTGATGAAGAGCAAGAGGATGTTATAGCAGCTGACTTGACAGGAAGAAATCAAAGTTCAAAAGCAGAAACATTAAAAGCACTTATGCAAAAGAAAAAATCTCAAGAAGAAGAAATAGAACAACTAGTGGGAACAAAAAATAAAAGACAAAATTCAGGAGAAAGAGAGGATTAATTATGAAATCAAAAATAAATAATTTTGAAAATATTAATACAATCGATCAATTTTTAAATAAATTAGAAAATAATCCTGAATTAGTAGATAATTTATCTGAAAAAAGATTAGATATTTTAATTGGTTATTATACAAATTTAACTCAAAAAAATGAAGAAAGAATTAGTGAATTGAAAAGAAAAAATGCAAATTAATAATAAAAAATAGTTTAAAACTCAAATTGTTGAATATAGATTTAATGATTTGAGTTTTTATTTTTTTAAAATAAATTTAATTTACAAAAACGCAAAATTTTGATTTTTATTTCATAAAATGGTATAATTATAGTAATACTATTTACTTATTACGAGTTCGTAAAAGGTAGGTGAGAATATGGGAAAAGATATTATATTTTTAGATACAAATGTATTTGGAAGAAAAGAAAAATATGACTTTGAACATACATATAAAAACAACATATTAGCAATGCTAAAAAGGTATTCTAATATTGAAGTGTTCCTTCCAAGTATAGTTGTTGAAGAACTGAAAAAACACATAAAAGAAAGTATTGATAATGATCGAAATAATATCAAATCAATATATGTAAAAAGAAAATTATCAGATGAATTTTATGATGAAATATTAAAAGATAACTTAAAGAAACTTGATGAATTTATTGAAAGAAATGATATAAAAATTTTAGATTGTGAGAAGTATCTAGAAATAGCGGATGTTAATAAATGGTACTTTAATAAAGAAAAACCATTTGAAACTTCAAAACCTAAAGAATTTCCAGATGCAATGATTATTTCTGCAATTGTAAATTTCTTAAAGCAAAATAAATATTCGAACAAATATATAGTATCTGAAGATAAAGGTTTTATAGAATCAATAAAGTCAAAAATAGATTGTATTGTTATAAACAAATTAGATACAGTTTTAAAAGAATTTTTTGATTATAATACTTATGAATATAGATTAATTGAAGATTATCTAAAAGAAAAAGATATACTTAAAAATAAAGATTTTATTGAGTTTGAGTCGGCTAATATTAATGATATTATTGATATTGAAGTTGAAAAGTATGATATTAATGTAACAGAAATAATATATGATCAAGAAGAAAGTGATACTATAGTTGTAAAAGTAAAATATAATGCTGTTTTAAAAGGGAATATATTTGTGTTTGATCCATATGAATCAATATATGATAGAGATGATGAAGAATACATATATCCAATTTATAAAACAACGGATTATCTAGAGTTAAAAAATTTAGAAGTATATATAGAATTAATTAAAGATAAAAAAGGAAATTATAGGAGATACAAAATAATTGAAAAAGCACTTATAGATATAACCGATTATTTAGGAGAAATGGAACTACATTGCAAAGAATAAATTAAAAAAAGATTGTAGCAAAAAGCTACAATCTTTTTTATCAATTTAAAAACAAATCTTATTTATTAGGTGGAAATAAAATCAAACAAGTTGACATAATACAAAAATAATGATATAATAATCTTGTAAGGGAGTAATAACCATAAATCAGAATATGGAATAGTATCAACATTTTGGCGGTAACCATTCCTGGTACTATTTTAAAATATGAGACTTACTAGTACAGATGTACTAATATAGGTCTCAATTTTTGATTTATAGGAGAAATAATATATACATAGGAGACATATTTAGTACAAAGTACTAAATATGTCTTTTTAGTTTTAAAAAGAAGTAATATAAGGAGGTATAAAATGGAAGTTTATGAGTTTAGAGATGGATGGGACAAAATTAAAGTTAAATTTACTAAAACAGGAGGAGTATACGTTGATATGCCAGTAAAATTTGGAAGAGGGGGAGTTGTATTAAGAGATAGTATCGTACGTGAAGAGAGAGGCTGGAGATTTTCATCTACTCAAGATGATTGTATAGATTACTATTTTAATATGTGGCTTGATGATGATGGAACATTATCTTGGGTTAATGATATGATGTATAGAAGACAATATGCAACAGAGAAATTTAATCCCGATTATCCAAATGCTGGCGTTTTAAATGATACTGCTATAAAACTATATAATGTATCACAGAGAATAAAAAATTATCAAAACAGAATGCTGCCTACTCATGAAATTTTTGAACTTAGACAACTTTATTTAAAAACTGCGCTTAAAATGTTGGGATATGATAGTGTTGATGCAGTTGGAGGAAAATTAGATGATTCAAGAGGATACTTTTGTTTAACTAAAGTAGTAGATGCCTTGGAAAACTATGTAGATTTATCTAGAGTAGTTTATTCATTAGGTAAAGCTGGTGACTATGATTTGTTTCAAAGCAGAATTGCTGAAGATGCAACGAGAGAAAGTGTTTTAGAGTTTGCAAAACCTGTAAAATATCAAATCGATGAATTTGTGAAATATATGAAAGAAAGAGAAGATGAACTTCAAGAAAAAAGACTTGTATATCCAGAATATAAAAGAAATATGAGTGTTAAAGCGGGAGAATATACTTGGGGTGAATATGAAGAGAAAGTAAAAGCTGTTGCAATGTTACTTCTTGAATTAAATGCAGATCTTTTAACAGAAGAACAAAGAACCAAATTTGGTATTGAACAAGTGATATTTGTAGATGCAATTGAATCTAAAGACAAAATTTCAAAATTAATAGATACACAAGAATTTAATGATGTATGTAGAATTGAAGATGAATTTGTCTATGAAGAAGCTGAAGAATTAGTAAGAAGAATAAGTAATTTAAATAATAGTGATAATCCAGCTAAAGAAGCTTTTTCAAGAGAAGATGTTGTTAGATTGTTAAGTAGTGAAATGAAAGAATTAGAAGAAAGGAAAAATTCTGTTGATGTACAAGAAACATTGCATAAAAAGTATTATTCAAGAAAATCAAAACAACAGGTAAAAGTTGCAGAAGATGAATATGTTCTTTAAAAATATTAATAAATAATATAAAAAGGCTTTATTATTTCAAACTTTTTATATTAAATAATATATAATAAAAATGAGAAAATCCGGCAGTAAGCCGGATTTACATTTGAGGAAGAATTAATTTTTATTGCGTGTTATTCCGAAGATATATAGAACTCTACTTAGAATGTAGCCCGCTATTGGAGTGAGAACCATAAATAAATATCCCCAAGTCTTACAATCTTCAAGAGAACCATTAAATAAAACTTTGCATCCAAAGTAACCAATTAAAAATGGAACGCCATAAATAATGGCTAACACGATAAAAACATCCAAAAATGTTTCCAAATCTGGAAAAGTGCTATAACTAGTGTGTCTGCGTCTCATTTATATTTCCCCTTTCGCATCTAAAACGCACTTAAATTATATCATAAAAATGAGTTTTTTTCAATGGTTACATAAAATGGGATGGGAAGTCTGACAAGTTTATGAAATTTTAAAGGATTCTTGAAATTATGATAATTATCTTATTACAGTTTTTTATTATATTTGATTATTATAAAAAAATGTGTTATACTAAAAAAAGTAGAATTATGTCTACTTATATAAATTTACCTTCATTTTTCACCATTTGGGTTGACGTTTATTAAAAATTTATTTTAGGAGGATGACTGCATGACACTGAGAGAAAAAGAAATGGATGCAATAAAAAAACAAATAGCAAAATTGGAAGAAAGGTTAGAATATCTTTCAAATTTGCCGGATACAACAATTGAAGATGAAACTTTATTTTCATTTGACGACTTTCCACGCGATAAAAAAATTGTTGATGCAATTTATTTTCAAATGGAAAAAAGATTAATTGCGGAAGGTGCTGAGTATGAAGAATATACAACTGCTTTTGGCACGTTTAAGTCGTTAAAGAAATATGTTCCTGTTGATGAAATTACAGTAAAAGATCTTATAAGTTGTAAAGAAAAGTTCTTTTATTCCCGCCGAGGAATAGGAAAAAAACGAATGGATGCATTGAAAAACTGGATGAAGAAACATGGTTTATATTTTTTAGGATAATGTAGTCAGTAGAAAGATTTTATGGAGATAGTCTCCATGAAATCTTTTTTCTTTATAAAAATAGTATTCACAAAAATAAAATGTTGTTATGTTATATAAATAAAAAAACAAAAAACGTTGAAAACTATTGTTTTCAACGTTTTGATGGTCGAGGTGACAGGGATCGAACCTGCGACCTCATGGTCCCAAACCACGCGCTCTACCAACTGAGCCACACCTCGATATATATAAAACTCTTCTATAAAAGAAGAGTTTTGGTGAACCGGAGACGATTCGAACGTCCGACCCACGCCTTAGAAGGGCGTTGCTCTATCCAGCTGAGCTACCGGTCCATACGACAGTAATAATATTACCATACTGAGATGCATTTGTCAACGTTTTTTTAAAACTTTTTATCTTTTTTTCTAAAATTTTATTAATTAGTAAGTTTTATACTAAAAAATATGATTTGCATCATTAGATGAATGGTGATATAATTTGTTTAGGAGGAAATAAACTATGGATTTTAATATAATGACAAATTTTATGCAATATGCTTTTTTTGGTATTTTTGGATTGGCAATTTTTATATTTGGTTTCGTATTTATTAACTTGTTTAGTAGTAAAGCAAGAGCAAAAATGATGAGTAAACAAGTAAAAGCAATGAAACATATGGTAGATTATACAAAAGATGATTTAGAAGATTTGATGACTGATTTAGGTAGCGTGTCTGCAAATGTTCAAAATAATATTATAAATCAAAATGAAGATATTTTAAGAAATGTAGTGAATAAAACTGCAGATATAAATAAAGGAGCTATAGAAACTACTGTTGGTGCAATAAAAAGAGGTTGGAGCAGTAATGATGAGGTAAAAACTATTTATTGTAAATATTGTGGAGAAAAGATAGACTCGGATTCAGTATTTTGTAAATCATGCGGTAAACAACAATAAAATAATAAATTAAAAGAGGTCGATTATATTTGAGTAAAAGACCTCTTTTATTATTTTGATATAGCTAATCCAACAAAAGTGATTGCTGAAAATAAAGATAATACAATTATTGCTTTGGAATGGAAAAAACAGAATATAAGAAATTATACTTGGAGTTTTGGAGATAAAAATACTTCTGAAAAAGAAAAAGTATTAGATCTATCAATTATTCCTGGTTCAAATTGGTTGTATTTTTATTCAGCTGATTATAAAAATGACATTGAAGAAACGAGAGAGATTGTATCTATTAAATTAACTAAATTAGATGCAAATTTTGATGATGTTAGATGTCCAGAGTTAGAATAAACAAGCATAAGCAAATTGCAAAAAGACTGCAATTTGCTTATTTTGTTGAAATGTGGTATAATTTATATTGTAATTTATAAATTATTTAGTTATGGAGATTAATATGGAAATTATAGATAAAGAAAGAGAAAAAAGTAGAAAAGAAGCTGTTTTAGAAGTAGAATTAGTAAAGGTCATTGAAACTTTACATGAATCACCAAAAACAGATGAAATTCCTCAATATGTAAGAGAATATTTTATTAATTATTGCTGTAAAAACAAGCTTTTAGTAGATGAAGCTTTAGAATTTATGAATTCAACTATTAAAAGAAATATGAAAAAAACAAGAGAAGAAATTATTCCTGAATCAAAAAGAGGAAAGAGACATTTAATTGCAAGCACATTAATTCCTACTATGATAAAAAGTGGAGCAATTTGGGATGAAAATGAAACTATGGAAATGAGCGAAACTTTTTGTGAAGTCACGGGAATAGATAGAGAAATGGTTCTTCCTATGGTTGCATTAGAAGTAAAACAAAAAAAGAGAAATGTCATAGAATCTGATTTATATAATTTTATAAAAAAGAATGTATTAACGATAGAAAATGCAAAAACAAGAAAAGCAGCAAGTGAAGAAGCAATAAATGCTTTTGCTGAAATACTACATTTAGAACCTAAATATATTAAAGGTGTTTTAAGAGACAAAAAGAAAAAAGATGAAGCTGAAAAGAAGAGAATTGAAGAATATAGAAAAAGCCAAGCGAAAAAAGACGAGGGAAGATAAATAAAATGAAGAAAGTAATTTGTTGCTTTCTTCATTTTTTATTTAATAGATACGAATTATATATTGTTTAAGTGAGGAAAAGACTTTGAAAAGAACAGAATTTGATAAAAAGTCCAAAAAATGGTATAATTAAAGTAGTAAGAAGTATTACTTTTGTGAGTGTTTAGTAACTCATAATTGTCGCGTAGGAAAAGTTATGACATCAAAGGAGAAGTTTTATGACATCAAAAAAGAATATCGCTGACATCGCGATTGCTATTGGATTGTGCTTGTTTGTGGCTATGGTTATTTTCGTTGCTTGCAGTTGGATTGCAACTGAAATTGGACTTTTGCCAGAAGATTTTGCAACATGCAGTCCTATTTTGACACATGATGGTTATACAACTCAGTATAGCTCATTTAAAGTTGGTAATGTTGTTGTGAATCGACCACATATCATTAGTAATGGCAAATAATTACTCTTATAAAGAGGTACAGGGAGCGCTAACTCTCTGTATATTTTTGCACAAATTTAAATATTGCTATCAAAAAATCGTTATGATATAATAAAAAAGTAATCAAATGAAAAGTGAGTGATAATGATATGGAAAAATTATTGAAGATATTTTTAAGAATGTTAATTGTTATTCTGATTATTATATTAATAATAATTGGATGTGTTTTTGTTAAGAATTTAATAATATTCGGAACAATTAGAATGAAAGGTAAAGATATATTAAAAGCTGATAATTATAAAATATCAATAGTTTCATCAATGCCGGATTATGATTACTCTGTAAAAAAAGAAATTTATTTTAAAGATGATATTAAAGCAATTTATACATATAATCATGATGAATTAAATGAAATTTGCTGGAAAAATTATTCTTCAGATGAAAGTGTAGGATATGCAATTACTGTAAATGGAAATTATGAAGTTGAATATAAAACTGAATTTATTGAAGAAGTAGAAAATTTAATTAAATTAAAAGAATTCTCTGTATTCAAAAATTGCATTTCGAATGTAGTTGAAACAAAAGACGGTTGCTATGTATTTAAAGCTGGAAAAAATTATGAAATTTATTATGATCAATTTTCTGGTGAATTAGTAAAAACTGTCGTTTACAATGATGATTTAGAATCCATAAATTTAGTTAATGAATATAAATTTGAATTAGATAATGTAGTAGACGAAAATATTAAAAAACCAATAATTTAATATAAAAAAGAAGGACACCTCTTGAAATCAAGAGGTGTCTTTGTCGTATACAACAACGTTTTCTAGAACAATTGCCATAACATGTTTTTTCTTTTGCCGTCTAGCATGATGCAATACATGCAAACCTTTGATAACCCAACCGTTAGAAGATACAATTATTGGATGTGGATACTGTCCCCAATTACGATAATAAGAACTTACTAATTTACTCTTTTTTTCGGATAGCCGATTGAAAGAGATATATTTAGCAACGTTTTCAAATTCGTAAGATGAAAGCCAACGTCTTTTAATTACAAATCGTCCACGGCGAGCAACGCTTAAGTTTCGAACCAAGGTTTGTTGATAATATTTTTCCTTTTCGCCTTGTGTTTCGAATTTTCTCCATTCTTGGAATTGCCGATAAGTCATATCTTTTTTGTCTTGATTGCATTTCTTGCATGAAGGGAGTAAGTTTTCAGGAATACTGACTCCGCCCCATCTTCTTGGATACATGTGATCCAAAGTACGAGTTTTCATCGTTAGTTTTTCGCCACAGTAACAGCATCTATCATAGCCTTTAAGAACATACGTTATGGTGTACATTAAGTCCTCGAAATTGGTATATTTACTCATATATAAAATGCCATTTTCGACATATGCACCGTCTTCATGTCCTTTGTTGCTGTAGATAAATCGTTCGGGCAACCGTATAATCATATTCGATCACTCCTTTTTGATAACGGGTTTTTTATTCTAAATAATAATATAAAGAAAAATAAAAGATGTCAATCCAAAAAACAGAATAAAAAGTAAAAGATAAATTATTATTAAAATAAAAGCTTTAAAATGTATTGACTTCAAAGAGTAGTGGTGATATAACGATGCTGAAATTAAAATAAAGAGGATGTTTAGTTATGAAAAAAGCGATTATAGCCTTAGATGGTGGCGGAAGTAATTTAAGAATGGTTGTTGCTGACTATGATACAGAAGAACCTATATATTTTAATGAAATAAATACAGGAACTAATTTATCTACTGTTCCAAATAGAGAAGAAGCTATAAATAATATACAAAATTTGATTGTAGAAGGTTATCAGAATATGCCTGCTGGTTATGAACTTTCTGGAATAGGATTATCAAGTGCAGGAACTGAAATTGAACAAAACAGAATAGATTTAGCAAATTCTATAGTTTCTGCAATAAAAAGAATAAAAACTCAACATCCGGGAATGAAAAAAACGGAATTTTTTGTAACTAATGATATTGATATATTATTACATTCTTCAGATATTGCATTAGTTGCTGGAACAGGGACTGTTGGCGCGGTAAAATATAAAGATATAAAACCTTATGATAATACAGATGTTGAACCTGAAGATTACACAATAGAAAAACTAGACGGAGATGGAGAATATATTGGAGATAAAGGTTCTGGTTATTGGATTGCAAAAGAAGTTTTAACAAGAGTAGGACAAATTGAAAAATTAGGACTTTATATAAACAGCAACGGTGACGTAGTAAGAGATAATACTTATTATTTGAGAGAAATGGTAATAGATAAACTGTTAGATCTTAATGGTTATTCTGAAAAAGATAAATATAGAGCTAAAGCACTTGGATTAAGAGAAGCGGGACTTCCAGAATACGTTTCTTTAGTATATTCAATTACTGAAGAAAATGGAAGGCCATTTGATAGAGCAAAAGTAGGAAATCTTTTTGGAAAAGTTGCAGAAGAAGCAGCTTTGCAAGGAGATGAAGTTGCAAATGATGTTTTAAAAGGTGCTGCATTAGAATTATTTAAAAATGTTGTTGCAGCATACGAAAAAGGTGATTTTGAAAGTAAAGAATATTGCGATTTATTAGTTAGTGGAAGTGTACTTGTAAAAAATAGAGTTGTAAGATTTTTCTTGGAAGATATGATAAGACAAAATTATCCAAACATTTCTGTTAAGGTAAATCAAGAAAAGCCAGTAATGTCTACTGTTAAATATGTAAAAAGTAAAGTAAAAACATTAACTCCTTCAAAAAATTTAAATAATTTAAGCAAAGAACATGAAGATAGATAAATAAAATTAAAGCACCATTAGGTGCTTTTTTGCTTTTTAAATAAAAATGTATTAGAAATGAAATAGTAATGTTGTTGTATTTGAAAAAGGCTTATGAGATAATTATTATGAAATAATAGATTATAAAAGGGACGCAAATATGAACGAAGAAGAATTTGAGAAAATATTTAATGAAAGTTTGCAACGTATAATAAATCCAAGTGAGTTGGAACAAGTATTTGATGAAATTTCTATTAAAGCTCAATCATTTGAGACATTCGAAGAAATGCAAGAGTATATAATTCCAAAAGTAAAAAGAATGTATAACAGTGATGCTTCAAATGCTTGGAATATATTAATAAAAAATTTGTCGAAAGACTTTATTAAAAAATATTCTGGAGAATTAGTAAAATTAGTAGATAAAAAACAATATCCGAGATTACTAGGAGTTGGAGAAGATGGTACTATAGATACTGAGTTGTTGGAAGTAACTTTTTTGGAAGTACTTAAATCTATAAAAGAAAAAAATGAATACAATTTTATTACCGAAAATGAACACAAAGAAATATTACAACTTTTACCAGAAGGATTTATTAAACAACATGCGATTGAATCTTTTGAAACATTTTCTAGTGCTATTCATAAAGAATTAATACCGTTAGTTTTTCACGAATTAACAACAAGTGATTATGAGCAAGTAAAACAACTGATTAACTGGTTAAACGAAAACGAAGAAACATATGTAAAAAGTAATTTATTTAAATCAATATTTACATTATTACCAGATGATTTTATTAAAAATAATGCAGAATTATGCTTTACAGTTTTCTCAAGTGAATCTTATAAAAAAATAATTGAAGAAACATTCAACGATGTGACTTTAAATGAAAAAGAACAAGTAAAATCTTTAATTGGTTGGTTAGATGAAAACTTAATTGAAAGACTTGCAAATAATGAACATGTAAAAAAAGAAGTGTTTGAAAATATTGTTGAAGTGTTGCCAAGAGAACTTGTAAGAGATAATTTAGAAATATTAGTAAATGGAAATTCTGAATATATGATAGAAAAGTTATATTCAAAAGTTTTCGAATCTAAAGATGGTGAAGAAATTGAGGAAGAAGAAATAAAAAAATATATAGATTTGTTTTTGGGAAAAATAGAAACTTTAAATATATCTAAATATCTTATTCCAAATGAATATATAAAAATTATAGACGCTTTACCAAACAAATTTATAAGACAAAATTTAGAATTATGTTTTGAAAAATTTGACAAAGAAGCATTTCCAAATGTTTTGGCAAAATATTTTACATATGATGAAACAGAACAAATAGATGAAAAAAAGATAAAAGAAGATCTAAAACAAGTACAAGATTTAATAGAAAATAAATTCGATAAAAGTAATTTTTGGGATACCGTTGAAATAAATAAATGTTGGGAAACAATAGTTGAAAGACTACCAAGAGATTTTATTAAAACGGAATTCAGTTATATTGTTACATTATTAGGAGAAAATATAACAGATAGATTAAAAAAATATTTTTTACAAAATCTTCCAGAAGATTTGATTAAAGTTAACGAAGACAAATTAACTATTAATGTAAATTCGGATAATATACAAGAGTATAAGAGATATTTTGAGTATCTTTTAGCAACTAATGATAGATCAATATTAGAAAGTGATATAGGAAGCAAACTTTTTAATTTTATAAATTATTCTAATAGTTCAGAAGCGAACTTTTTAGAAATGAGAGAGTTATTAGAATCTTTTAAGAAAACTTTTCAAAAACCAGATATGGAAAAATATTCTGATTATTTAGTTAAAGATTATTCACAGGAATTAATTCCAATGGATATAGAGGTTTTTGAATATTTTATAGAAGATTTAGAAAATATAAAACTACATGATGGTCGAATACCAGAAGAATATTGTGATTACATTATAAAACTAAAATTATCAAAAGATTCAGTTTTAAATCAAAATATAAATAAATATTTACCAATACTAAAAAGAGTATTTGAAGATAAAGTTCAACATATGTTAAGTAAAGAAGGTATTGAAGGATATACAATTGAATTTTTTAAAAAAGATGGAAATGTGTTAGGATATCACAATAAATCAGAAAGAATAATAGGATTTTTAGAAGATAATTTAATTAATTTAGCTGAAAATAATTCGCATATTATAAACACGGCGTATCATGAAGTAAGGCATGCTGTTCAATCCAAAAATTATTATTCTACAGATTTTTCATTGTTAGATGGATCAAGATATAACATGATAAAAGAAGAGATAATAAGAGATGATGAAAATACATTCTATAAAAGAAACTATACAAGAATGTATTGCGAGATTGATGCGAGATTAGCAGGAACAAGAGGGCAAGCTGAATACTTAAAATATTTAGGTATACAAGATGAAGTAGTTATTGAAAATGTTGGAAGAACGAAAGTAACTTTAAAAGATATTGTTGAAAAAAATCAAATGAAAGAAAATGAAAATATAGAATATGCTTCAAATAAAGTTGATAGGGATGGAAGTATTGTTTCTATATCTCAAAAAGCAACAGAACTTATAAAGAAAAATCCTAAATGGATTCAAACCTATCCTGTACTTTCTTTAGAATTTGATGAAAATGGTGAAAGAAAGAAGACTCCAGAAATTTTAAGCTCTGCATTGAGTAAAGAAGGATTTGCTCTAAGAGATATTTATCTGAAAATATTTGGTACTGAGATTCAAGTTAGTCTGGAAGATGCTGCTGAAACGTTGAACTATGTTTCAAAATTATTGGAAACTAGAGAAGGATATTTTGAAGATACGATTGAGTTAATAGATTTAATTGTAAAAAATGAAATTATTCCTTCACTAAGAGATGTGAATATAGAAGAAAGTAATTGCCAAATAATTTTCTCTATGCTAAACGAAATTGCTAAAGAAAATCCAGGATTAGAGATTTCAGATTATATAAATGAAACAATTAACAAATTTTTAAACGATGGAAAAATAGAAGTGGAAATTAAAAGAGATAGTGAATTATCAAATGCTGCAATTTCTACAATATTAAACAGAGACGTAAAAACGAAGGAAGAATTTGAGGATGTTTTTAGGTCATTATCTAAGGTTATGCTTAAAGATGAAAAAACTAACTGGAAGTTACAATTTGGTTTTAAGAATTTGTTTGAAAATTATTTTAAAAATGATCCAACTATTGATTTTAATGAACTGTTAAGAGAAGCATTGGAATTTGTTCCAGAAGATAATAGAATGCGTGTGATGGATTTTTCATGGAATGCTGTTCCAAAAGAATTAAAAATTAGTCATTTAAGCGGTTTTATTGAACTATGTAGCCAATATAGAAATATAGACTCGAAATTTATTATGAATACGGTCTCTCAAATTAGAGAAAATGATTTTGATGAAAATGTTGGTTCAATAAAAGAATTTGTGACTAAATATATACCACAAGAAGTTTTTCATTTTTTAAAAATTCCTAAAAACAATGATGAATTAATAAATGCAATAAAGAAAGCTCAAAGTGAAGGTGCTGAATATGAGGCATTAAAAAAAGTTGTTGATGAATCGGTAAATAAAGCAATAACAGAAAAAAATCCAAATTCAATAGAAATGATATATACACAAGTAGAATTTATAGAAATAGAACGTATGAGAAAAAATGCGATAACTTCTTTTTTTATACTAGCAGATGATGAGGTTAAAAAAGAATATTTAGAACCATTATTGAAACATTTATTGTTAGAAAAAGATTATTTCGGTGAAGAAATGATAGGTGAGTTGTTTGATTCGCTAGGAACATACGTTAATGAACGTTTTTTTGAAGAAAATGCTGATTTGAATATAATTATAAATAAAATAAAGAATGATGCATTAAAAAAAGCCAAAATACGAGATGAAATGCTAGCTGAACAAAAAAGGTTAGAAGAACAGGAGAGAGCTGAACAAAAAAGATTAGAAGAGGAAGAAAGAAAAAGATTTAAATCTAAAGAAGATCTTAGTGAAAAATTAAGTGCTTTAAAGTCTGATTGTAGTGATGAGTGGAATTTGTTAAAAAGAGTTGAAGAATTGATAGAATATAATATGGATGGTAATTCTAATGTGGATCTTTTGGTAATGTTAGATGCATCAATAAAAATATTTGAAAGTAAATATAGACAGTCTGATATGATGAAACTCTTTTTGAATAAGATTCCAAATGATAAAAAAGCAGAATATTTAAAAGGATTCATTGAAACATGTAGTAAATATAATTCTGTTGATTTTAAATTTGCCGATATAATAACAGATGAACTTAATGAACAAGAATATCATAAAAATCCTGAATTATTGCAAAGTGTATTTGGAGAGTATTTATCTCCAGGATTAATATTATGTTTAAAAAAACCTAAAACAGCAACTGAATTAAAGCAAATAATTAAAGAAGCTAAAGAAAAAAGTCTAGAAAAAGAAGATATTTATGATGGATTAGATTATATAATACAAAAAGAATCGAGTGAAGGTAATCCAGAATCGATAGAAATGTTATATTCTCAAATTGATTTTATTAATGAAGAATTAGATAAAGATAATGCTATATTAATGTTTTATATATATGCAAATGATAATTTAAAAATAGAATATACAGAACAAATATTAAGACATTTATTAATAGAAAAAGATTATTTTAGTGCAAATTCGATTGATAATATAATAGAAAATGTGAAATCATATATGGGTGAAAATATTTTTGAAGAAAACCCAGATTTAACTACAATTATAGATGAAATAAAAGAAAATGCACTAGAAAAAGTGAGAATACGAGAAGAGGAAAAGAAAAGAATTAAATCAGAAGAAGATCTTATTGAAAAATTAAATCTTTTAAAATCTAGGTGTAGTAATGATTTTGAACTATTAGATGAAGTTAAAAGTTTGATTGGATACAATATAACGAATAATTTAAGTATAAATTCTTTGGTAATGTTGGATTTATCAATAAAATTGTTTGAAGATAAATATAGACAGAATAATATTATGGATAGTTTTTGGGAAATGATTCCTAATGATAAGAAAACTGAAAATTTAAAAGGATTTCTTGAAACATGTAGTAGATATAAAACTATCGATTTTGATTTTGCTTATAATATAATGGAAGGATTTGAAGAACAAGGATATAACAAAAATTCTGAGTTTTTACAAAACGCATTTGGAGAGTATTTATCTCCTGGTTTAGTATTATTTTTGAATAATCCAAAAACAGTTAGTGAATTAAGAGAAATACTTAAAGAAGCTGAAGAAAGAAATATAGCTCAAAGTGATGTTTGTTTTGGAATGAAAAGTATAGTAAATAAAAATGCTGCGAAAGGAAATATGGAATCTATAGGAATGCTATACTCTCAATTAGAATTTGTAGAAGGAAATTATTTGAAAACAAATGCCATAACGTCATTTTATATTTATGCATCAAAAGAGATAAAGATACAAAAAACAGAAGAAATATTAAGACATTCGCTAATCGAAAAGAAGTATTTTGATAGTAATTCAATATTATACCTAGTTGACGCTGTTAAACGAAATATTGGGAAAGAAATTTTAACTGAAAACCCAACTCTATCTGAAGGTATTGATAAAATTAAAACAGAAGCAATAGAAAATCAAAGAAGAACAGATATTAATTTTGAAATACAAGAGCCTGTAGCTAATGAATCGATACTTTTGGAAAGAAATGATAAATCAGAACAAAATATTGATACACAAAATGAACAGTTATTAGCTCTACAAAAGATAAGAAATGATGTACCAGCAGCAGATATTTCAATGGGAAAGAAAATGATTAAAGCGTTTTTAGCAAAAGCTAAAGGAATAACTAATAAAATAGGAAAGTTTTTTGGAGGAGGAGATAATCATGAAGATAGGTGATTTGGCGGAATATAAGGAATTAATGATTATAGCCGATGAACAAGGTAATAAAGAAGAATATAAAAAATTCTATAAATTATTTACTGAAGCTTATAAAGAATATACGGGAAAAGATTTTGAAGAAGAAATAAAAAATAAGCAGTAAGGAGAATGAAGATGGAAGATAAATATAGAGATGCTTTTTCAGAAGTTTATTGTATAATTGAAAATATGCATCCAAATCTTAAAGAAAAAATAAACGAAAATTTTATAAGATTTTTAAAAGAAAACAAAAACAATCAATATATACCTGATGCAGAGAAAATTAATCTTCGTAATCCAGAAAATCTGATGAAAGAGACTAAAATTGTTTTAGCTATAATGTATGAGAAAAATTTAAAAGATTAATAATAAAAAAGAACGTTCTAATATAATTAGGACGTTCTTTTTATGTGATTTTAACTATTAAACTAAATTTGTAAACATTAAAATAGATAAACAAGAGAAAATAGAAATCAATACAGTGTTTATATAAAATAAATATTTATTATTGTCTGATGTTAGACCTGTAATTACACTATAAGTTATAAGTGATGGTACTATGTATCTAAAATTCATTGTGAATGCAAAAGGAAAATCAAAACAGAATTTTATGTATGATAAAATTTGTAGAATTCCAATTAGCAAAATGAAATTTATTAATTTATTAAATTCTTCTTTGTTTGCTAATATATAAATTAATGATAGTAAATATATAACAGATATTGCAATGGAAGTACAAAAGATTGCAGGAACAACAATTGCTAATATTTTATTATCTTGATAGTCTATATGCTCATCAATTATAAATGATTTCAAAGTTGTTAAATAAATATTATAATCAGCATTTTCACGAGACATATCTACGTTTATTGTATCTAAATGAGAAGAATTAAATTTGAAGAATCTAGTAAAAGTTGAATGTCTAGAAATATTTGCTGAATTTGATTCATCCACTGATTGTACATAAGTAAGAGGAACATCATACAGTACTAAATTTTTAATTGGAAACCAAAGTCCAATTGGAAGTGCAATTAATGCAAATACTATAAAATGTATTAAATGATTATATAAATAATTTTTGTTCGTCATTATTTTTACTAAGAATACGATTCCTATAGCAATTGCAATAAGTGCTGCACTAATTTTTGTCATGATTGCAAGAGATATCGTTAAAGCTATTTTTATTAAATCTTTAAATGAATCTTCTTTATACCAAATTAATGTATAATAAATTGCCATTGTAGATAGCATTATAGATAAGATATCATTATTAATACTACCAGACATAATAATTATTGCTGGTGATAATGCAACAAAAAGTAAGCATGTAATTATAGATTTTTTAACACCGATTTCTTTTAAAATTCTATAAACATAGATGTTAAAAATTATAGTATAAATACAAGACATACATTGAATAATTTCAAAACTTATATCTACAGAGGCCTTTATTGTCATAACTAATTTCATGACTATTGTAGAAAGTATATAAAAAAGAGGCGGATTGTAAAAACACCACACATCTATAGGTGAACCTGTTGGAAGACTATTGTTGTTAAAAATATATCCTATATAACCAAAATGGCCTCCGTGTTCTGGGTTGTAAAATGATCTTGAATCATGTTGCCTTGACCAATATGGTGAATAACAATTATAACCAATAAGGATTGAAGTAATAATTAAGAATGTAAAAATTGCTCCAAGTTTTGGAGTATATAATTTTAAGAATTTTAAAATTAACAAACAACTAACACAAAATATACTAAATACGGTCATAAATAAGTGATTAGGTTCGAATATTGTTTTTAAATAGTATAAGCAACACAAAGAAAAAATAAATGAAATAAAAATTAGAATGCCAGCTTTTGCAACTGTTTTTGATGGCTTTTTTAATTTTAAGAATAAAGAATAAGTAATTGTTGCTAAAAGACCTAATATAAATACTTTTAATTCATTTATTACTAATAGATTCTCCATGTTATACTCCTTTTATTAGTTCGATTTTTATAAAATAACTATATTAATTATTGCTTTTTTTGTCAATCTAAATGTTCGTATTTTATTTTTTATAATAAAATTATAAAAAAAGTGTTACCTTTTTTTATATTTAATCAATATATAAGTATAAGATATCTTGAATATAAAAAGGAGTTTAGGCCTAAATTGAAAAGTGAAATTGAAAAATATAAAAATAATCAAAAATTAGATTTAGAAAAGATTATAGAAGAATATAGTGGATATGTTTATTCTATTATAAAAAATATGGCAAATGAATATCTATCAAATGAAGATATTGAAGAAATAATATCAGATACATTTTTTATATTATGGAAAAATACAGAAAAATTAGATGATGATAGAATTTTGAGTTCATATATAGCAGGAATAACAAAAAATCTTGTAAAAGAAAAATGCAGAGTAGTAAAAATAAACTTTGATATTTCTGAATACGAAAATATTATGCAAGATAATGAAAAAGTTGATATGATTTGTGAGCAAAGAGAAAAAATAAATATTTTAGAGGAAACAGTAAAACGTTTAAAAGATAATGACATATCAATTTTTAATTTATATTATTATTCTTCTATGAAAATATCTGAAATATCAAAAGTATTAAATATTTCAGAATTTAATGTGAAAATGAGATTACATAGAATAAGGAAAAAGATAAAAAAAGAATTTTCGAGAGGAGGGTATAGTTATGATAAATAAAGAAAAAATCTTAGAAAATGTAATGTTAAAAATCTCTATATCCAACTTTGAAAAGGAGGAAGAGCTAGAAGTGAAAAAAAGTAATAGAAACATATTTAAAATTGTAACTGTTGCTTGTTGTTTATTGTTAATAACAACAGGAATAACTTTTGCAAAAGATATTGGAAAATTTATAAAATACTATTTTGGAGATAATAAAATTACAGAAGCCGCACAACAAGGATATGTAGAAGATGTAAACATGAATAATATAGAGACGGATACTACACTTACAAAAGATGAAGAAATTGTTATTAAAGATATTAATATAAGTGGTAAAATTGATGAATTTTTAATGGATGATATTAATTTAAGTACAAATTGTTCCTTTATATTTGATGAAAAGATTAAAGAATATTTTGATTTAGATAATTTACAAAGAATATATTTTACAGACTTAATTATTTTAGATGAAGAAAACAGAATAATAGCTACGAATTGCACAAAAAATGATTTTGAAGAAAAATGTAAAGAATTTAATTTAAACTATAATTTTGATGAATTTATATTAAGTACACCTACAATAAATAGTTCAATTTTAAGCATTGAAAAAGAAAAGAATTTAATAAAATGTAATATTAATTGTAATTCTTTTGATGATTTTCTTCCGAATTCAAAAGAGTTGACATTTGTCTTTTCTGAAATTAGATTAGAAAAATTCGAAGATTATGTTGGACAAGATATTGAAAATGGTGAATATTTAAAATGTGATTCAGTGAATCTTATTGGAGATTGGAAACTTAATGTTAAAGTTCCTGAAAAAATGTATAACAGAGAAAAGACAGAATATAAAGTTGTTGGAAATGTTCATCCGGAAATTCAATTTTCATATGCAAGAGCTTCTGAAACTGGTTTCAAATTTAAAGTGTATTTATTAAATTATAAATCATCAAATCTTATGAATAGTCCTTTACAAAAAGAATATGACAGAGTATATGGACTTGTAGATAAAGGTGAAATAACTAGAGAAGAAGGGGATAAAATTATTTCTGAATTTTTTAATAAAGAAGAAAATAAAAAAGCGGATAGGCAATGGATGAGAGAAAATGAAGGAATTACAAGAGATTATATGTACTTTAAAGAAGATGAGGAAAGAAGTATAGAAAAAATTACTCATATAACAAATTCGAATGGTAATAAATATACTTTAGGAGATAGTTCTATAAGTTGTGTAAATAGTGAAGAAAATTTATATGAGTTTTCGGCCGACTTTAATCTTACGAAAAATGATGCGACAGACAAAATGACTGTGACACTAATTTATTATGGCGAGCCAATAAATATAGAATTAGAAAAAAGATAAATAATGAAAAGGACTTCATATATGAAGTCCTTTTTTTACAATTCATAAACAAAAATGTCTATGTTTGGGTGTTTGACCCAAACAAAATTTGCTTTTTTGAAAATTGTTTGGGTAAATGTTTGAAAAAACTGTAAAAAAATCAAAAAAGTTTAAAAGTGAAAATAGTAGTTGAAAGTATAGGAATGTTTATTTTGATATGGTTTGATTGGTTTTATAAAAAAATAAAAGGCCCATTTTTAATGGACCTTTTGGTGCGCCCTTACGGGCGTTTTTGTTTATATTTAGGCATTTATTAATTGTTTGGGGTTGTATCTGGTTGTTTAAAATTGATATTATATATTATTTCAGTTAAAGGTGCTTTTACTTGATAAAATTCTGTATCTCCTATATTTTGATAATTCATATCAAATAAAACAATTTTTAATGTATCATCTATAATAAATTTTTCAGGTATTTCAAACGACATTTTATGAATCAATGAACCATCATCTAGAAGCTCATCTTGTTTTTGTAGTCTAGCTTCATTCAATAAATTATGAAAATTATTTTCGAAAGCATTTAATCTTTTAAATGTGTGTGAATTCTTTTTATAATTTTCAAAATTATTTATATTAAACTTATCCATACTTATAAGCCATTCAAAACTAGAATCTAATGAAATTTGCCCATTAAATCTATCACCTAAATAATAGTCTTTGTTTGCAACTCTTAAAATATAACCACTATGATTTAAAGGCTTTAAATGTGAAAATTTTAGATTAAAATTCAATTTATTTTCTGTATAATTTAAATCTGATAAAACAACTTTAAAACCATCTATCTCGATTAAATTTTCTTCGACTAAAGCATTTTCCATATCATAAGATAAATCTTTTTCAACAGAATATATATCTTTATATTTATAATCATATATTTTTTCGTATATAAACCATCCAATTTCATTATAAAATCTTAATACTATTAATAGAATAACAAGAATAACTAGCAATATAATTATTATCTTTTTCTTCATAATTATTCCTCCTTTAACTTTTGTACTATAAATATATTATAACATATCTATACTATTAAATCAAAAGCTATAAAATCTGAGTAAAACAATTATAGAAATGGTTTACTTGAAAAAAATTAAATAATGTTATATAAGTAAGATAATTATATAATTTTTAATTGAAAGGATTTTTTATGGACGAAAACAACAATAATAAATTAGAAAAAAACAAAAATACCAAAGATAGTAAAAAATACATAGAAAAATCAGATAATAATATAAAAAATTCACAATTTAGTAATTTAACGAATAAATTTAATGCGATTAATGCTGCTACCAGTTACGCTTCTGCTTTAACCTCTTTACAATATACTATAAATAAAATTTTACCAAAAGACTATATAGACACAATGTCAGTAAGTTTACTTCAAATACAAAATATTTTACCCCAAAATGATATAAAAATAATGTCTGAAATGCTCTTGCAAAAAAATTATCTAACAAATATATTTTTTAAATGTAATACAAACATTTTAAGTGAAACTTTAACAAATAAAATATATTTATCTAATTTTATAGATAATGCAATTTCACAAAACAACATATTAAATAATATAAAAAATATAAATATATATTATAAAGATACAATTGAAAGTTGTATGAATGAGATTTTAAAAGCCAAAATAGATTGGACTGATTTATATATAAAAAGTAATCTTACAACATCTTTTTTGGCAGAAGATATAGAAAATTTTTCTGAAAAAGATAAAAAAGAAACCATAAAAAATGTAAAAGAAATTATAGCTTTAACAAAAGAAAAACCTGAAAATAAAGAACAATTATTAAATAAAAAAATCACAAAACTAAAAGAAGAACATCCTATATCTTTTTCAATAATTCTAATTATTTTTCAGATTTTACTTGCAATTATTCCTAACTTATTTACTCAAAATTCCAACGAGTATTATACTAATAATTATTATACAAATAATGTTGTTATAATCGAAAATCCAAGTCAAGATTTTATAGATAATGCTAGATATGTAACTGCTGAAAATCTTAATGTAAGAAGTGGTGCTGGTAAAGAATATAGTGTATTAACTATTTTGAAATATGGAACTGTTGTAAAAGTTAAAGAAAAAGTAAAACATTGGACAAAAATAGAATATATAGATAAAGATAATGATATTAATCTTGAAGGCTGGGTATATACAAGATATTTAGAAAAATTTGATAAGGAATTGCTTCAATAAAAAAAATAAAAGTATCAAAATAAATTTGATACTTTTATTTTTCACACAGAAACTCTGTGAGTTTCTAGTGTGTTAGAAACTGAAAATAGTTTTCGCATCTTCTATAGAAGGTGCTTTTTTATTTCATTATTCTTCTTGAGTTTCTATAGAAAGTAAAAAAATACATTCCCAAAATCGCACTTGGGAATGTAAATTACACACCCAAAAATGATTTTTATGAAATTTGGGAATGTTTTTGGGAATGTAAATTGAAAAAGTTTGAGAAATTTTGTGAGAGTTTTAAAAATACTCAAAGTCACAAATGCCTCTAAATGAACCTTTCTCAGACTTTATAACTTTTTTATAAAAAAATAAAAACCAGTATCTCTACTGGTTTTTGGTGCGCCCTTACGGGCGTTTTTGTTTATATTTAATCTTTTATTAATTGTTTGGGGTTCTACTTGGTTATGTCTTCTTGAAGCTTATATTCTTCAAAATTTGGTGGTGTAACATCTTCTTCTGTTACTGTTCCAAATTCATATTTTAAATCTGAAAAATAATCTGTATAACTATTAGGTTGACTTGTATATACTCCTGATTGATTTCTTAATGTTAATCCTGTCTCTTTATCAACATATAAAAAATTTACTTTGTCATTAATTCTAGAAAATCTATATGCATCAATATTATTACATTTTTCAGAAGTTATTCTATTTAAGAAACACTCTTTTATAAATAATCCTAAATTTTGTTTAAGAAGTGTTACATGTCCCATACCATACGGAGTTATAGTTGGTTTTCTAAATACTCCGTTTTCGTCTATTTGATTATATCTCATTAATTTTTCATTGTTTTCATCTTCCCAATATTGAATATATTGATCACTAACACCATCATAATATCTAGCCCACATTGCTGGGGCTCCTGTTTTTAAATCTTTATTTAAATAGTCATAATCATATGTAAACATGTATTCAATAAATCTTCCCTCTTTATAATATACATCATGTATTACAGTATAATTCAATGCATAAGTAGACCATATTATATGATAATTATCACAATCAATAAATTCTTCTGATTTATTACTTAATGAAGTTATTAAAAGTGCATTTCTAAGAAAAGTACAACAAAATAAAAGTAAAATTATTAAAACAAGTAAAATAATTGAAATTTTTAATTTTCTATTATATTTTTTTGCATACTTAATACTTTTCTCTGTAGTATTTTTATTTTCTCTTTCAAATACTTTTTTCATATTTTCTAAAGTTTCTTTGCACTCATTACATTCTTCTAAATGAGTTTCTATATATTTTTTTGTTTCTTCAGAAGTTAATTCATCTATATAGCTTGGTAATAAATCTTTTATAATTTTACAATTTTCTTTATTCTCCATAACTATCAACTCCTTTCATCAATTTACTTTTGGCTCTATAATATATAACTCTAGCCCAGTTTTCGCTTTTATTTAATAAATCTCCGATTTCTTTAAAACTAAGCTCTCCTGATATTCTAAAAAATACCACTTGTTTACTTATTTCATCTAAATCATTTATTCTATTTTTTAATTCTTCTTTTTCGTTTTTTGAAACAATTATATCTTCTATACATTCATTATATATTTGTTGTCCTATTTCATTTATATCTACATTTTTCTTACTTCTTTTTAATTCATCAAAATATAAATTTTTAGCTATTGAAATTAACCATGTTGAGATTTTACATTCATCTCTAAACTTATTAATATTCATTACTGCTTTATAAAAAGTTTCCTGTGTTAATTCTTCAGACAGTTCTTCATTATGGCTTAAATATAATAGATATTTGTATACAGTTTCAAAATATTCACGATATATTTTGTCTATATCCATATAAATTTCTCCTTTATTGTTAGACTTTTCAAAATACTTTTCGTTACATGTTTTTTAAAAATTTATAAAGATATTTATATTATATCAAAAAGTAATCATTTGCAAAACATTTGTTGAATGCATATTACTTTTATGATACTATTTAATTGAAAAAATAGTAATTTTTTAAGGAGGTAATCCTATGAAAAAAACTTTTAAAATTTTATCATTAATTTGTATTTTAATTTCAATTGCTTCTTATGCATATGCAAGTTATACAACTTATGAAGCTGAAGAATATATATTAAAACTTAAAAATATTAATGAAGAAATTGAGAGAATTGATTTAGTTAGTTTTGAAGAATGTAATCCGGAAGAAACAGGTGGAAATTATACAACTACATTTGAAGTAGTCCCCCTATTTGGAGAAGAATCTATAGATTTTTTAGATAAACATGATACGGAAAACTATTACATTAAACAAATAATTAGATATAATTATTTATCTGGAAAAGCTGCACAAGATATCGAACATACAGTTTTATCTGGAAAATATGATGAATATAATGAAGGAAAACTTATAACATATGATTTAGCAAGAAATGAAAAATTTAATAACGCTCTAGAATTTTATCAATATTGTTCTGCAGCTAAAGACAATGATTTTATTTGTGTAAAAACAACAACATATAAATCATATAAATTAACTCCTATAAAAGAAATTAGCCTTTCAGATATAAAAAACAATAAATTAACTTATAATCATGATGACTTTTCAAATTTAAAAATAGGATTCAGACTAAAAAATAAAAATGGAGAATATAAAACTTTTAAATCTAATGAGAATTACATGACAATGACTAGATATGGTTCAAATCCAATAATAGATAAAGAAAAAATTATTATTTTTGATTATGAAGCAGGAACATACAAATCTAATTCGCAATATTCATTCAAAGTTCCAATTAAAACAGGATCTCAATGGGTAAGTTTTATTTTTACAATTTCAATTCTTCTTTTAGTAATAATAATTTCTTTTATTGTTTTGAATATTATCTCTAAAAAGAAAAAATTGAACAAAAATAAATAAGGAAATTTATTTCCTTATTCACACAGAAACTCTGTGAGTTTCTGTGTGTTAGAAACTGAAATTAGTTTTCGCATCTTCTATAGAAGGTGCTTTTTTTATTTTATTATTCTTCTTGAGTTTCTATAGAAAGTAAAAAAATACATTCCCAAAATCGCACTTGGGAATGTAACTTACACACCCAAAAATGATTTTTTTGAAATTTGGGAATGTTTTTGGGAATGTAAATTGAAAAGACCAAGAAGTTTTGTGAGAGTTTTAAAAATATTAAAAAGCACAAATGTCTCTAAATGAACCTTTCTTAGACTTCATAACTTTTTTATAAAAAAATAAAAACCAGTATCTCTACTGGTTTTTGGTGCACCCAGAGGGATTCGAACCCCCGGCCTTCCGGTTCGTAGCCGAACGCTCTATCCAGCTGAGCTATGAGTGCACATGTCAGCATAAATAATTATAAACTCAGTTCCTGAATTTGTCAATAATTTTGGCAATTTGCTTGCAAAAAAAACATTTAATTGATATGATATTTACGAAAAAATCTTAATAGGTGATTAGTGAAGTGGAATTTGAAAAAAAAGTAAAAGATAAGGCAGAAACTTCAAAACTAGCAGCATTTATAATTGTTGTTTTTTTCATTGTTTTCTTTACTGCAAGATATGCTACTGATGAAGAATTCAGAACAATGATTGATGTTAATGTCTTTAGAAAAGAAATAAATGAATCCGCATTAACCAGTATAGAAATAGATTTAGAGTCAAACTCAAATATTTTTGCTTATGATAAATATATAGCAGTTTTAAATAAAAACAACTTAGTTGAATATACATCGGAAGGAAAAAAAATTGCAGAGCTAGAAACCAATATTTCTGTACCACTTGTTCATACAAATGGTAAATATATGGTAATGGCTGAAAAAAATGGTCAAAAAATATATTTAATTTCTGGAGAAAATATTGTTTGGCAAAATACAATTCAAGGTAGTATTTCAGAAGTTAATGTTAATGAAAATGGGTATGTTAGTATTGTTATAAAAAATACTACATCAAAATCCGTTATTGCATTATATGATTTAAAAGGAATTGAATTATTTAGAGTACATATTGCTAGTAATTATGCAATTTGTACATCAATTTCTAAAAATAATGAATATTTAGCAATTGGAGAAATAGATTATTCAGGAACGATTTTAAAATCATATGTAAAAATAGTTTCAGTAGAGAAAGCTCAATCAGAGCCAAACGATTCAATTGTTTATATTTATGAATCAGAAAATGGAGAAATAATAACAAATATTAACTATCAAGATAAAGAAAATGCAATTTGTATGTTTAACGGATATATTCAAAAAGTTGGAAAAGATTATAATGAAAGATTATATGATATTACTCCAAACGATGTTTTTGTTGATATAAACTTAAAAGATTCAATTGCAATAATTGATAAACAATCTTCTGGTTTGTTTTCATACGAATATGAATTAGTTAATAAAAGCACAACAAGTAAATCAGAAAGTTTATATATATTAGATAGTGAACTTCCTAAAACAGTAAATGTAAGTGGAACACTTATGGCTCTTAATATGGGAAATGAAATCAGAATTGTAAATTCTAATGGATGGTTAGTGAAAAAATATACATCAGACAATCAAATTAAAAATGTTGTAATTGGAGATTCTGTTGCTGGTGTTATTTATAAAAATAGAATAGAAATTATAAAATTATAGGAGGAGCAAATGGGAGTAATAAATTGGGTTGCCTTTGGTGGAATTTTAGTAGATTTAGTGATTATTTCTATACTAATATCAAATTCTTATTGGGGGTACAGAAGAGGATTAGTAGCAGTATTATTTAAGGTTTTAGTTTTTGTAGTTTCACTACTTATTGTATTTTTGTTATATAAGCCTGTATCTAATACAATTATGGAAAAAACAGAGATAGATGAATGGTTATCTTCAGCTATTAGAAGCAATTTAGAAGGAACAACTTTAAATGATGGTAATTTATTAGAACCAACTGAATCAAATTTTTCTGTAGCTGTTGTTGAAATGATTAATTCATTTGTTACAGAAGCTTTAGAACTTGCTGAAATTGATCCTGTTGGATATGTTTCTGTAAATCTTGCACAATTTATGATAAGAGTTGGAACAATGCTAGTACTATTTATGCTTTCAAGATTTTTCCTTCTATTTATAAGATTTGCAGCTGAATTAATTGGAAATCTACCATTTATTAAATTATTCAATAAATCTGGTGGTTTAGTATACGGTATTATTAAAGGATTTTTGACAATTTATTTAATATTAGCAGTATTCTCAGTAATTTCTCCATTAATAAGTTCTTGGGGAATAATAAGTGCAATAGAGGATTCAACATTAGGAAATAAAATGTACAATGATAATTTCATTGTTAATATGATAATGAAATAATAAACTTATATAAGGCTGGCATAATGAAGTGTCAGTCTTTTTATATTAAAATAGAATTATTTTGACAAATTTTTACATACTAAAATAGAGGTGAGAAACTTATTGAACAGAATAAATAGTGACAAGAGTAATAATAAAAAGAAGAGAGAAAAAATAGAACAAGAACAGATAGAAGAAAAAAATATACCTAATAAAAAAGTGAGAAAAGAACAAGTAAAAAAGAAAAAAGATAAAAAGAAAAAAAGCTTGATCAGAAGGTTTTTTAATAGAATATTTATACTTTTGTTATTGATAGTTATAATACTAGGAATATTATTTTATAAAAAGACAGAAGAAAATGGTGGTGGAATAAAAGGTGCTTTAACCACAGTTTTGGGATTGTCTGTGGAAAACATAGAGAACTTAGAACCTATAAATATATTAGTATTGGGGATAAGTGAAGACATAAATGCAACACTTACAGATACAATAATATTATGTTCGTATAATCCTAAAACAAATAAAGCTTCAATGATTTCAATTCCAAGAGATACTTTTGTGGGGGCTAATAAGGAATCTGCTAAGGGAAAGGATAAAATAAACTCTTTATATTCAAAAAGTCCACAAAAATTGTTAAAGGCGGTATCAAATATAACTGGAGTAGATGTGGAATATTATGCTGTGGTTAAAACACAAGCGTTAATAGAAATTGTTGACATTATAGGTGGTGTAAAATTTGATGTTCCAATAAATATGAATTATGATGATCCAACTCAAGATTTGCATATACATTTAAATAAAGGTATGCAAAAAATAGATGGTGAAAAGGCTGAACAATTATTGAGATTTAGACATAACAATGATGGTACATCATATCCAGCAAATTATGGAGATAATGATTTTGGAAGAATGAAAACTCAAAGAGCATTTATGACAGAAACAATAAGACAAACATTAAAATTTAGAAATATATTTAAAAGCAAAACAATAATAGATTCTGTTTTTAATAATATAGAGACTAATATAGAAATAGATGAATTAAAACAATATATCCCATCTACAACTGAATTTGACATGAGTACAGATATTATAAGTCATCAATTACCTGGTATGTCAGAAAAATGCAATGATTTGTGGTTCTTTGTTCATGATAAAGAAAAAACGAAAGAGCTTTTAGAGAATTTAGAATTATAAAAATAACCCATTTGCTATTATTAGCAAATGGGCTTTATATTTTATAATTATAATCTATCTGGTTTACTGAAAAGTCCTGAGAAAAGGCTATTTGTTTTAGGATAAATATCTTGTATTGGATCGAATGAACTATCTTGAGGGCAAGTGTCATTAGAAGTATCACTAGTAGATAGTACAGATGCTGTATATTCAATATCTGTTGTTGCATCAAATGTTGAACAAAGATTTAGAAGTTTATTATAATCCCAAACTGTTATACCATATTCTCTTACTAATCTATATATTGGACTTGATGTTCCAATTGGTGTATATGTAGCAATTACGATTGTATGTATATGTGATTTTTTTGCATATTCATATAAACCATGAATGTTATTGACAGTAAAGCCATTAAAATCTCTTCTAACACCAAATAAATAATTTTCGCCACTTTTATCTGCTCTAATAATTTCTAAATTATCATTTCTATAAACAACTGCTAAATTAGAAAATTCTTGTACTTTTAAAACTTCTCTAAGTAAGAATAAAGTGGATGTTTTAGCGGAACTTGACATTAATACCACAAAAACCATAAAAAGTATTATTATAATAAAAGTAAATAGAATAAACATAATTTAAATATCTCCTTTGTAAATATAATTAGATTATATCATAAAAATTTTAAAAATCTATTAAATATAAAAAAAGACTTGAAATTTAATTAACAAGTCTTTTTTTATTAAAATTATTTTCTTCTTCTACGTTTTTTCTTAGATTTTGTATTTAAAACTTTTAAAGAAAGTAAAAGTAAAATTAATCCGGCTATAACGAAATAAATGCTATAATTTACACGAACAACATCTGTTTTTGCAAGTAAATTTGCACTATATTCAATATCATCAACTTTATACTTAATTGTTCCAATTTTTTGCCCTGCTGCAATTGGAGCTTCTATATTTTCAACTAGTTTTATTTCTGGAATAACGTCATTCATATTAATTGATTTATTATTAACAACAGTAATATTTTCATCAATAATTAAATCAAGAGTTTTTGTTTCTTTTGTAGCTTTTTCAACTTCAATACTTTGAACAAAAGAGTTTTTTTCTATAATTTTTGTTAATGTAAAATTGTCATAAGCATAATTAAATAATTTTTTTGAATCAGCATATCTTGCGTTTTCACCAGAATCTGTAGTTCCTCCGTTTAAGACAACTGAAATAAATTCTAAACCGTCTCGTGATGCACCTGCAACTAAACAATTACCTGCTTTAGATGTATAGCCTGTTTTTATTCCTATTGCATTTTTAAAATAACCTTTGGTGTTTGGTCTAATTAAGTCGTTAGTTGTTTTTAAAATTCTGTCTTCTGAAGGATATTTTTCAGTGGCTGGAAGAGTATATTCAGTAGTTGCAACTATTTCTCTGAATGTTGGATTTTTCATACAATAATTTGCAATCAGATATAAATCATATGCAGTAGAATAATGAGCATCATCATGAATTCCGTTTGGGTTAACGAAATGTGAACTTGTACAACCAAGTTCTCTTGCTTTATCATTCATCATTGTTGAAAATGCGTCTACAGACCCAGCAACATGTTCAGCTAATACATATGCAGCATCATTAGCAGATGGAATCATAAGAGCATATAGTAAATCTTTTATTGAAAGTACTTCTCCAGGTTGTAAATTGCAAGTTACATAGCCTTGGGGAATATTTGATAAAGCTGATTCTCTTACTGTTACCATATCTGTTAATTGGCAATTTTCTAAAACCAGTATTGCAGTTAGAATTTTTGTAGTACTTGCTGGAAACATTTGCTTTGTAGAATTTTTTTCATAAATTATTCTGCCAGTACTAATTTCTACTAAAATTCCAGCTTCTGAATTTATTTTTACGTTTGCAAGAGCTGTTGTTTGAATGTTTAACAAAATTAGTAAAAATACTATTATAAATTTTAATTTTTTCTTCATAAAAATCCCTTTCATGAATAAATTACTAAAATATGATATCGTATATTTCGACAAAATTCAATAGTCAAGAATGAAAGAAAAAGGGAGTATATGCTTTATAAATAAAGTAATCGTGATAATTTAAGGTTAAAAAGAAATTATAAAAATATTAGAAGAAAAGATTATTATTAAAAAACAAAATCTCGCCAAATAGTTTGACGAGATTTTGTTTTTTGGTATTAACTACTAAAATTTCAACACGGCATCGGAGTTCCTAAAATACTTTCATTAAAAGAATTATCAGGTAAGTCTCCGTTTTCTAATTGGTTTACAGCTTCCGAAAGTTTTTCGTAGTAAGGGAAAATAGTATCATAGCAAGGATTGTTAGTCCAAGCATTTTTATATTCACCCAGTCCAATGTGCTCAGGTAAAATCTGATATTTGAAGAACAAGATGTCCTCATATTCAGAAACTACTAGAGATAATAGATAAGCTTCTTCTTCTTTTACTTTTGCCAAGGAGTTTTGCTGAAATAAACAGACAATCAGTGCAGCTACGATTAGCAAGACGAGAAAAAGATGGCAACGAGTTGATTTGAGTCTTTTTTTCAAATCAAGGAGTTCTTCGTTCTCTAGGAAAGATTCCTGAGAAACTTGGTTACGATTCAATTCACCTGTCATTCTGTATACCTCTCTTTTCAATGTTAGTGGTGATGATTTTCGGTATCGACTGTTCTTAACCGTATTGTTTTATAACACTCGATAGAATTAATTTTACTATCTTTATGTCAACTTGTCAAGGTGCAAAAAATATTGAATAAAATTATAAAAAAGATTTGAGTAAATAGAAATTATTGATATAATATTAAATATTGTAATTAACTTTTTGAAAATATAATATTAAATTTGAATAGATGAGGTTTAGAATATGAATATTGCAAAAGAAGTATTTGAATGGATAATGTGTATTATAATAGCGTTAATATTAGCTTTTTTAATAAGATATTTTATAGGAACACCAACGATTGTAAAACATAGCTCAATGTTTCCAACATTAAAGGAAGATCAAAGATTGATTTTAAATAGAACTCACAGAATAACCAAAAAAACACCTGAAGTTGGAGATATAATAACTTTTGAAGCTCCAAGTCAAGGTTTTGATGAAAATAATTGTGATCAATCTAATCCAAAAGCAATTTATAAAGAAAGAAATTTAAGTGGGATTGAAAAGTTTGGTTATGACATATTAGAAGTAACTAAAGTAAGTTATATAAAAAGAGTAATTGCTTTAGAAGGAACACATGTAAAAATAGAAAATGGAAATATTTATATAAATGGAGAACTTTTGGAAGAAGAATATTTAGATGATTCAGTTCAAACAAAATCAGATGTATTTAATGATTTTGTTGTTCCAAAAGGGTATGTATTTGCTGTAGGCGATAACAGAAATGATAGTGTTGATTGTAGAGAATTTGGATGTATTCCATTAGAAAAAGTAGAGGGGATAGTATTGTGTAGATGGTTCCCTTTTACAGAATTTACTGTATTTTAATAAAAGTCGGATTTTAATCCGACTTTTTGTTTTATAAAAATATATTGAATTTTTAACATCTTGAATTAGGTTACATAATGTGGTATAATAAAAAAAGGACAACAGGAGGCATAGAAGATGAGACTTTGGACGATTCAAGATGAGGAAGTTTACAACACTATCATTGAAAGTGGTAAATACTGCTGTGATGCTAGTAAGTCTGAATGTTTAGAAGACAAACAATTTGTAAAAGCTTATGATTGGCTAGTTGGTAAAATGGAAGAAAAATTGGGTGAAGCTCCAGATGGAGTGAAATATCCAGTGTGGGCTTGGGCATACAAACCAGATTTAAGGACATTAAGAGGAAAATCTGGAAAAAGATGTGTTCGAATTGAATTTGAAATTGATGAAAAAGAGATTTTTATAACGGATTACTTTAATTGGCATTGTGCACTTAACAATTTTCCATTCTTTGATATAGAAGATGATGATGAATGGGAGCAAGTTTATCAAAAATATTGTAGACTAGAAAATGAAGAAAGAGAGCTTGAATTAAAAAAATCTTGGGAATCATTTATTTATCAAGAATTACCAGAAAAAATTAAATGTGCACAAGTAACTTTCTGGGAGTTAAGGAAATCTCAAATAAAAAAAATCACATTTTTTATAGCCAAATAAGCAAAAGAGAAGGCACCGGCTGACGGTGTTTTTTTTATTATAATTAAAATAAAACATTGAATATAAAAATGATTAATGATAGACTATAAAAAAGTATATTATATTGAAACATGAGATAAAACGAAATTTAAGGAGTGAATTAAAGTGGATCTTAATGAAATTAGAAATTCGAATTTTTTTGGAAAATCAAAGGCTGAAATTGTTGATTTTTTAGGAAAAGCATGCGAAGAATTACACCTTATGTTAGATATGGCTACATTAAAAAATATAATTCCAGCAGAACAATATGCAATGATAGAAGCTGCTATAGAAAAAGATACAAGAGATTTTCTTGATGAAGAACAACCAGGAGAAAATACTGAAGAACAAATACAAGAATATGTACAAGAAGATATTGAAGATAGAACATTTTCAATAAAAAAAGGTGAAGATGGAAGTTTTATATTAATAGATAATGAATCAAGAATGGTAGATTATAACCAAATTTCGGAAATTAATGCTGCAGAAATGGAACTATCAACTTTACTTACGACTGTAAATAGTGCTATAGCTATAGTTGATAGTAGATATGGTACAGGAGATCTTGCTTGGGAACATGAAGAATTAAGTAATAGAATACAAGTTTTTTCAAATGCATTAGCAGAAATCAGTGATGTTAGAAATAAAGTAGCTAATGGATTAAACATAAATTCAGCATTGGAGATTGCTAGAATAACTAGAGCAACATTTTCAGTAAATGATTTAGATGCTTTAGTTAATCCAAATGCAGCATCTATTGCTAAAAATTTAAGAATTTCTGAAGCAAAACAAATGCATAGACCAAGACCAGGTGTATCAGAAGAGATGATTGAATCTCTTAGAAAAGAATATGTTAATGAAGATGCATATAGAATTGCATCACCGAATGGTGCAAAATTAAAACTTGAACCAGATAGCTCATTTCTTCCCGAGTTAGACTTTGATTTAGATAAAATGCAAAATCCAGAATTTCTTGAAAAGATATTAGAAGCTATCTCAAAAGCTGCACCAGGTATAGAAATATTTACAGGAGTTTATGGAGATGAATTAAGAGCTTTGATTAAAGATGCAACAACTTCTAAGGAACAAGATAAGAGTGTTGATGCCAAAAAAACTGCTGAAAGATTTGCAAAAGATAGAGGTGTTGTGCTTGAAAATGAAAATGCACAAAGAGCAATGGAAACTGTAAAATCAAATGAACAAGAATTAAGAATAGATGATGAACAAATGATTGTTGAATAAGGAGAAATACTAATGACTAATGTGAAAGAATTGGAATATAAAAAAGCATATGTAGAACTTGATAAAATGCTTTTAAAACTTCCTAAAAATGTTTATTCAAAAATACCAGAAGGTGTAATTAAAAATATAAAAGCCAATAGCGATAAAAATTATAGTTGGGAGTTTGATGAAAAGAAAGATTTTGAGAGTCAAAATATTAAAGTAGAAACTAAAGCTTTGTTTATTCAGATATATCGTAATTACCTAATGAGTGAAAGTGAAAAAGAAAAATGGGAAAAATATGATAAGATTTGTAGGAGATATATTGAAGAAGAAAAAGCGAAAATGTATGATCCATCAAAAATATTCAATAATTCTAAAGAGACAACAGTAGAACCACCAAAAATTAGTCAAGAATCAATAACTAATCAAGAAAACGATGAAAATAAAAAGGAAATGCTAGTTATTGAGGAAGAAAATGTAATACAAAGAATATTAAATATGTTTAAAGAAACAATAAGAAAAATATTAAAAAAGAACTAATAAAAACCGAATTTTTCGGTTTTTTTATTTTTATTATTGATTTCAAAATAGTAGTGTTGCTATGAAAATTGAAAAAAGTTTAAAAATATGGTATAATTAATTATTAATAAATGTTTTTTTAATTCCATGTTTCTGGCGCGAGCTAGTTTATATACATAAATTTTATTACATCACCTAATTAGGAGGAATTTTTTTATGACAATCGTGTTTAGTATTTTGGCAATCATTAGTATCATAGCTTTTTTGTATGTTAACATTCTGCACGGAGAAGACTATATGGGAACTATCGTTCCTGCAATTTTATCGTGTGTTATCGGATTGATTTGGACGATCACTTCTGTTGTAGTTCTGATTACAGGTAATATCAAACCTGGTCTCACTACGTTGGTAGTTGGATTAGCAATGTTTGCTAGAGCTTATGTAGAATATCGTGCATATATTGACGTACAGGATCTTTTTACACGCTGGGGAAGAAGAGGCTAACTCTTCTTCTTTTTTTGTTTAAAATAATATTATAAAATTATTAGTAACAATATAAAATTGTGATATAATTACATAGATATTAATAATTTATAGATATAGGAGGGAGAATTGTGTCTGCAACAAGAAGGAGATATGTTTTTCGCTTAATTGCCCGTATTGCAATTTTTATTATATGTTTGATTATGTGTTCTGATTTACAAAATTTTAATATTTTGAATGAAAATAATTTCTTTAAAGAATTTCATATATTGCATATTTTATGGGTGATTTGGATGTTTGATATGATTTTGCAAATAATACCAATAAAAAATAAAGTTGCATTAGGTTCACAAAAATTATTTGCAAATCGTTTTCAACCAATTCGCGAAAGAATAAATTATGATGCGCTAAAAAATTATGTTGTAACTACTACTAAAGCGGCGTATAAAGTCTTTATTATATGGGGAATACTTACTATAGGTATTGGCGTATTGTATTATAATGAGGTAATAAACAAAGTTTGTTTATTCATGATTTCTATTTTCTTTTACGTTTGTGATTTGATTTGCGTTTTAATATGGTGTCCATTTCGCCTTCTTATGAAAAATAAATGTTGTACTACTTGCCGTATTTTTAATTGGGATCATCTGATGATGTTTTCACCACTTATCTTCGTGGGGGGATTTTTCTCTATTTCCATTGTAGTGATGGCGATACTAGCGTGGGTTGTTTGGGAATTATGCGTGATGATCTATCCGGAACGTTTTTCTGAAATGACGAATTCGGCTCTTAAATGCTCAGAATGTACAGATAAACTTTGTACACAATATTGTCAAAAATGTAGATAAATTTTTAATTTTAAAACTTAAGAATAGCTCTTATTTAAAGATTGGTGCTATTCTTTTTTATTAATAATTTATATTGAAGTATTGATATTAAAAATGGTTTTGGTGATATATATTTTTGTTTAGTAAGGTGTTGGAAAATGTATTGAAAATAAATGAATGTAAGTGAGTATAAATGAAAATAAAAAAGGTCTAAAATAGTTGATTTTAAGGCTTTTGGCGATTTATATTTGTTTATGTTTGGCAATAAAAAAACCACCTTTTTTGGTGGTTCTATGGTTTGGGTAAATTTGAATTCAAAAAAAATTGCATTAGGGATTCCAGGGATAAAAATTACTGAACCGATAGGTAATCATGCGATTACTAAAGAGGAATTTAAAATAATTTTTAAAAAATATATATAATATAAAACCTTAATGCCTTTAGATATGAAAATTGAGTTAAATAAATAAGTTTTATTGTTTTAATAGGTAAATTATGATATAAAATAAGAAGAAATGATAAATATGAAATGGAGAAGAATATGGCTAAAGAAAAGAATCAAAAAACAATGGAATCGGTTTTATGGAGTGCCTGTGATAAATTAAGAGGAGCTGTTGAGCCCTCAGAATACAAACATGTTATTTTAAGTTTAATATTTTTAAAATATGCTAATGATAGATTTGATATGCAAAGAGAAAAATTAATAAAAGAAGGAAAACCAGAGTTTATGTTGGATAATGTAGCATTTTATGAACAAGATAATGTATTTTTTGTTCCTGAATGTGCTAGATGGGATTATTTAATGAGTCAATCAAAAAAAGAAGGATTAGCAATAAAAGTAGATACTGCATTACATGAGATTGAATTAAAAAATACATCATTATCAGGGGCTTTACCTGATAATTATTATTCAAGATTAGAATTAGAGAATAATGATTTAGCATCTTTATTAGATAAGATGAATGAAATAGATTTGAAAAAATCAGAAGATAAAGATATATTTGGTAGAGTGTATGAATATTTCTTATCACATTTTGCTATAAAAGAGGGAAAAGGTAAAGGAGAGTTCTATACACCACAATCAGTTGTTGCTTTTCTTTGTGAATTAATAGAACCTTATGATGGAAGTGTGTATGATGGTGCTTGTGGATCAGGAGGTATGTTTGTTCAATCAATGAAATTTATTCAAGAACATCAAGGTGATACGAAAAAAATAAGTGTTTTTGGACAAGAAAAAACTGCTACAACTTTAAAACTTGCAAAAATGAATTTAGCTATAAGAGGAATATCTGCTAATATGGGTAGTAAAGCTACTAGCACATTTCAAAACGATCAACATCCAGATTTAAAAGCTGATTATGCTTTAATGAATCCGCCTTTTAATCAAAAAGATTGGAGAGAAGAAAATGAATTGACAAATGATAATAGATGGAAAGGTTATTTGATTCCACCAACTGGTAATGCAAATTATGCTTGGATATTAAATTTTATTTCAAAATTATCTATGGATGGAGTTGGTTGTCTATTACTTGCTAATGGTGCGTTATCTTCTGACGGTGTAGAATATGAAATAAGAAAACAATTGATTGAAAATGATTTAATAGAAGCTATAATGATATTGCCTCAAAATATGTTTTATACAACTAATATTTCTGTTACAATATGGGTTTTCAATAAAAATAAAAAACAACGAATTGTAAATAAAAATGGACAAAATCGTGAATACAGAAATAGATGTGATGAGATTTTGTTTATGGATTTAAGAAAAAAAGGTCATGCATATGAAAAAAAATATGTAGAATTCACACCAGAAGATATTAAAGAGTTATCACAGATTTATCATGAATGGCAAGATAAAAATGGAAAATTTAAAAATATAGCAGGATTATGTTCGTCTGTATTAAAAAAAGATTTGGACAATTATTCTTTGATACCAAGTAAGTATATAGAATTTAAAAAAGAAGAAGAGAAATTTGATTATACTGATGAAATGAATAAAATTCAAAAAGAATTAGTAAATTTATATAATTTAGAAAATGAATCTAATTTTAACATAAAGAAAATTATGGAGGAATTAGGGTATGAAATATAAATTAGGAGATTTGATAAGACAACGTAGAGAAAAAAATTCAGGAGAAAATCTGCCAATTGTAGGTGTTTCAAAAGAAGGTTTTATACCACCAAAACAAGAAGATGCAGATATAAGTATATATAATGTGTTTTATAAGAATGATTTTGTTTATAATCCTGCTAGAATGGAATTAGGATCTATTGCGTATAATAATTTGTATGATAAAGCTATTTGTTCTTCTTTATATGAGATGTTTTATATAATAAAAGAATCAATATTATTACCAGAATATTTAGCTTTAATAATTAAAACAAAATGGTTTTCAGATTATTGTAATTTTATGAGTAATGGTTCTGCTAGAGAATATTGTAGATTTAACAATATTTCTCAAATTATAATAGATATCCCCTCAATTGAAGACCAAAAAAAAATAATTATAAAAATAAAAAATATAGAAGAAAATTTAAAAATAAAGCAAGAAAAAATTAATATTATGGAACAACTTGCAGAAATACAATATAAAGAGATGATTAAAAATAATAAGGAATGGAATGAAGTTCAATTAGGTAGTTTGGCAGAAATTTCAGCGGGAGGCGATAATCCTGGTAATGTTGTTGAAAAAAAAGACAATGAATATTTTATACCAGTATATTCGAATGGAACCAAAAATGATGGTTTGTTTGGTTATACGAATATAAGTAAAATTTCTAAAAATTCTATTACAATTTCAGCAAGAGGAGCTATAGGATATACAGTATTACATAGAGAGCCTTATTTTCCAATAGTGAGGTTGATTTCTATCGTACCATATGATACTAAATATATTGAATATTTATATTTTTATTTTAAGAATAATAAATTTGATGAAAATGGTACATCACAACAGCAAGTTACAATTCCTTATTTTAGTAATATGAAAATAAAAATACCTGATGAAAAAGAAATAGAAGTATTTAATTCAATGGTTACAGAATTGATGAAAAATGTATATTATAATAAAAAAATAATTGAACAATTGGAATTATTAAGAGAATGTATTATTTCAAAAATAAAATAAAATATTGGAGGAATAAATGTTTTTAGAAAAAGATTTAGAAGATTTAATTATAAATTTAATTAATAAAAAAGGATATGAATATATAGATGGAGAAAATCTTTCTAGAGAATTGGATGATGTTTTGATAAAAGAAGATTTATCAACTTTTCTAAAAAATAAATATGAATTAGATGAAATAACTGATGAAGAAATTGACAATATAATATTAAATTATAAAAATGTTTCTAATACAGATTTATATAATTCTAATAAAACTGTTTTTACAAAAATGGTAGAAGGAGAAAATTTTACAAGGTTAGATCGTTCAAAAAAAGATTTTTATTTACAATTATTTGATTTTGAAAATACTGAAAATAATATTTTTAAAATATGTAATCAAGTTGTAATTAAGGGAAATCAAAAGAGAATACCTGATGCTATTATATATATAAATGGTATTCCTGTTGTAGTGTGGGAGTTTAAATCAACAACTAGAGAAGATGCAACAATTCATGATGCTTTTACACAAATAACTACAAGATATACAAGAGATATACCTGAATTGTTCAAATATAATGCATTTGTTGTTATTTCGGATGGAATAAATAGTAAAATGGGATCTGTTTTTTCTGATTATGAACATTTTTATTCTTGGAGAAAAGTTAATGATGAAGATAAAGAGAATGACGGAATAGACTCTTTATATACAATGATAAATGGTGTTTTTAATAAAGAAAGATTATTAGATATAATACATAATTTTATTTACTTTCCAGATGATTCTTGTGATAAAGAATTAAAAATTGTTTGTAACTATCCTCAATATTTTGCTGCAAATAAATTATTGAAAAATGTTTTAAAACATAAAAGACCTAATGGAGACGGAAAAGGTGGTACATACTTTGGAACAACAGGTTGTGGTAAAAGTTATGGAATGTTATTCTTATCTAGATTATTAATGAGAAACGAAGAGTTACATAGTCCAACAATTATTTTGATAACAGATAGAACTGATTTAGATACTCAATTATCAGAAAATTTTACACAATCAAAAAGATTTCTAGGAGATAAAGAAGTATTAAGTATTTTAAGTAGAGATGATTTAAAAGAGAAATTACAAGGCAAAGCATCTGGTGGAATATATTTGACAACCATCCAAAAATTTACTGAAAATATAGATTTGTTAACAGATAGAACTAATGTAATTTGTATATCTGATGAAGCTCATAGAAGTCAAGTGAATTTAGATGCAAAAAGAGTTATTACTGAAGAGGAAATAAAGACAACATATGGATATGCAAAATATTTACATGATTCTTTACCAAATGCAACATATATAGGTTTTACAGGAACGCCAATAGATGAGACATTAAAAGTATTTGGTGGAATCGTTGAAGAGTATACAATGAGAGATTCAATAAGAGATGGAATAACAGTTAATTTAGTATATGATGGAAGATTTGTAAGAGCAATATTAGACAATAAAAAAATGCTAGAAATAGAAGACTATTATAAAGAGTGTTTAGCTAACGGAGCAAATGAATACCAAGTAGAAGAAAGTAAGAAAAAATCAATTAGTATAAAATCTATATTAGGAGATAAAGATATATTAACAGAAGTCGCTAAAAATTTTGTTGAACATTATGAAAATAGAGTAAATGAAAAATCAACAATTGCTGGGAAATGTTTATTTGTGTGTGCTGATAGATATATAGCTTATAATTTTTATAAAATAGTTAAAGAAATGAGACCTGATTGGGTAATTGAAAAAAAAGCTGCAGATGGATTGTTTTTATCTAAAGAAGAAAATGATAAGTTAAAACCTATGCCAATGATGAAGATGGTAATGACAAGAGGTAAGGATGATCCAAAAGAATTATATGATATTTTAGGAACTGATGAAGATAAAACAGAAGATGCAAAGCAATTTAAAAATATAAAAAGTAATTTTAAAATTGCTATTGTTGTTGATATGTGGTTAACAGGATTTGATGTTCCATTTTTAGATACTATATATATAGATAAGTTATTAAAACAAGAACATAGTATAATTCAAACAATTTCAAGAGTTAATAGGTCATATCCTGGAAAAACATCAGGGCTTGTTGTAGATTTTATAGGAATAAAGACTGGAATTGACTATGCATTAAAGAAATATGCTAAATATGATGATAGTAATTTAGAAGGAATAGAACAAGCTATAAAAATAGTAATAGACCAATTAGATGTTTTAGATAATATGCTTTATAAATTTGATTCTTCTAAATATTTTAATGGAAATGGATATGAAAAATTAGATACATTAAATAAAGCTGTTGAGTATATACAACAAACGAAAGAACTTGAAACTAGATTTATGCAAGGTGTACAAAGATTAACTAAAGCATTTAATTTATGTAATATTAATAATGATTTTACAAAAGAACAAATTGATAAAGTTCATTATTATAAAGCAATTAAATCTATTATATTTAAATTAACTAAAGGAAAAGCACCAGATATAAGTCAAATGAATAGCGTTGTTCAAAAAATGGTACAAGAAGCTATACAATCAAATGATGTGGAAGAACTGTTTTTAACTGAAGATGATTTTGGAACTAAAACAATAGATTTATTTGATAAAAAATACATAGATAAAATTGATAAGATTCAATTTCCTAATACTAAAATTAAGGTATTGCAACAATTGTTGACACAAGCTATTAATGAATTTAAAAAAGTAAATAAAATTAAATCATTAACATTTTCAGAGAGATTACAAAATATAGTAAATATGTATAATGCTCGATCTATGGATGCAGCAGAAGTTACAACAATATTAGAAGAGGTTGCTAGTGAGTTAATTGATTTAATGAATGATTTAGCTGATGAGAAACAATCATTTGAAGAAATGGGAATAAATTATGAAGAAAAAGCTTTTTATGATATTTTAGTTGCTGTTGAACAGAAATATGATTTTTATTATCCAATGGAACGAAATATTGCATTATCAAAAAGATTATATGAAAAAGTAACAGATGTATCCAAATATTCAAATTGGGCTCGTAGAAATGATACAAGAGCTAAATTGAAATCTGATATTATGATGCTTTTGTGGGAAGATGGATTTCCACCATTACCAGACCAATCTAATCCAGAAGATTATGAAAAAGTATATACTGATATATTAGAACAATCTGAAAATTTTAGAAAATATTATAATGAGTAAAATAAAAAACAAGGTCTATTTTAATAGATCTTGTTTTATAGAATGAGAATTATTTCAATTTTGAATTATTAAAATTTTTAGTGACTAGTTATATGGATTCCATTTCTTCTAAAATATCTTTAAAAATCACTTATAAGATTACCTAAATTGAATGATTCACTTGAGAATTCTAAATCAAATATATTTTCATAGTTGTTTGAAAATTTTTTGATATTAATATTGTTAAAAGTATATCTGTGCGGGATTAGTATAAGTTGAGCCAATATCAATGGTTTTAGAAGGTTTGTTTAGTAAAATGTAAAAATACTATAATTTAATAAAAAACATATATGAAATACCAAAAATTAGTGTATTTATTTGGTCGAGGTGGATACTAGGTATGGTATTCAAATTCAGTTGTAGAGCTGGTTTGAAAATTAGATGTTCTCAAAATTGTTCTCAAAATTCATAGTGTTGAATAATTTTTAATAATTATAGATGATAAAATAATTAAAATATAAATAAAAAAGTGAAACATTTTTTGTGTAAAGACAATATAAATGTTTCACTTTTTTACACAAAAAACTACACAATAAAAAAGCTATTGAATTAATTAAAACATTGATTTGATAAAAAAATATAGATATAAATAATATTGGATAAGTTCTATTTTGAAAGGAAAATGGTTTGAGTTATTTGAAAATTAAAATAAAAAATACAATGTGTGATAAGAAAAATGATTACTGATAATATTGACTTTTTTTGCTGATATTGATATGATCATAATGACATAAAAGTTGAATTTATGTTAAGTTTGTGGTATAATATTCAATATATGCATATAATAAGAGGGGAGGATTATCATGTTAGAAGCAAGAAATATAGCAAAATATTTTCTTTCAAAAGATAAAGAAAAAAAATTATTTAACACAAATGTTATGGTGCTTAATGGGAGAAGATGCTATGAAGGCAATGTAAGGTTAAATAAATATCTTTATTTTGCACAAACAGTATATTTAGCTAAATATGGTGAATTATTATTTCAAGAAAATATCCTAGCATATGATAATGGACCAATCGTGAAAGAAGTTTTAGAAAAATATGCTGTAATTCAAGGAAGTAAAAACAACGAAGTAATATTGGATGAGAGTATAAAAGTGTTTTTGGATAAAATATATGAGGCATTAGAAAAAGCAACTTGTGAAGAGCTTGTAGAAATATCTCATGAAGATACTGCATGGAAAGAATTGAGCGCGAATACTTTTAATGCTCCTATTATTGATATAATGAAATATCAAGAAAAATATAAGAAACAATATAAAGGCTTAATAAAGGTAATGGACATATAATGGATTTACAAATAGGACAAGTATTATGGTTAAATGTCAGATATCAAACTAATGTTGTTTCAAAAGTACCACATCCAATGTTAGTTGCAATAGCTAATATAGAAGATAATAATATAGAAGTAATTGCAATTGATAAAGCTAAAGATAAATTACATCAATTATTTAGTGAAGCAAATTTTTTTATAAATAGTGATGATCCAAAGGAAAAAGTAATATATGTGGATAGTTATGCTCAACTAAATAATTCTTTAATAATAGAATATTTTCCAGAGTTAGTAAAATATAGAAGAACAAAACAAAAGTTATCAAAACAAAAGTTGGATGATTTGTTAAATGAATATAATAAGTATCATAAAAATAATATTATTCCAGATGAGAGAGTAGTATATATGACTAAAGAAGATATTTTAAAATGGAATAAATAAAAATGGGCGAGATTTATTTGTATAATCTCGTTTATTTTATTGTGATTTTTAGTTTTTAAATAATTTAAAATTAAAATGAAAAAAGATTAGTTTTTCATGGTTAAGATAGATAGTTAATAAGTAGTAAATAATAAGAAGAGAACATTCTTAGAAATAAGGATGTTCTCAAAATTGTTCTCAAAATTAAGAAATATAGAAGTTATGTATCTCGTAGGGTTAATGTAAGAAAATTATATATTGATTTTTAAAAGAAAATTGCCCTTTTGTTTAACGTTACGTCTGTAATTACTGTAATTGACAAAGATAAGAAAAAATAATAAAATAAAAATAGGAAATGAAACCACAAACGTGGTTGCCGTATATGACAACAACACATTACTTGGTCAAGAGCAAATGTGTTGTTTTTTTATTTTTGTAGTTCCTTTTCGATCTAGTTAATAAATATAACTGTCAATAAGGCTACGTTTATAGTTAAAGATAATGTGAATCCATAAATAAGGATCATTATAAAATTTACCATAAACACCACCTCACTTTCCCAGAGAGGCACTCTGTTTTATGTAGGTGGCAACCACATTTGCTTATTCATTTCCTAGGTTTTCGATAAATTTAAGGAAGAAGAATTAGATAAAGTTAATAAGTATTATATGAAAGAAAATATGTTAGAAAAAGGTGATGATAACGAAAAATAGACAAACGATATACACTTAGAGTGTCAGCTGTTTGAAACCTGTTTTTCAAACAGCTACTAAACAAAAAAATTTTTTTAGAAATTTGTTTAGTAATTTGTTTGAAAAATGATTAAAAAATTAAATATAAAATAAATATTAAAAAAATAGCATTAAAACGTGTAATGCTTGATATTACTGTATTCTACGTTTAAAATAAAACAAAAATAAACCCGCCTTTTTCATAAAAAGACGGGTTTCATTGGTTGCGGGAGTAAGACTCGAACTTACGACCTTCGGGTTATGAGCCCGACGAGCTGCCAACTGCTCCATCCCGCGATACATATTTAACATAGTGGATTATAATACAATTATATTCGAAAGTCAAGACTTTATTCAAAAAAACTTGACTTTCGGATATATTTATTAAATTTATTTAGAATTTTCATATAAGGAAAAATATTCATCTTCGTGAATAAGTTTGTAATCAGAGTCTTGAGCAATGTATTTATAAACTAAAGATTCTTTTTCGATTAAGTAGTGAGTAAAGTCATAATCATTAAAAATTTCTTTAAAATGTTTATCTCCATAATAAGCATAAATAAAATCTCTAAATATATTTGTATCATTGAACTCACTACAATAAACGTCTAATCTTGAATCGATAAAAACAGGAATTTTATTTAGCATTAAGTAACTTCCGACATTATAAGAATTGAAAATTCTTATATTTTTATAATCCAAGTTGTCTTTTATATATTCTACTGCTTGTATAGGATAAAGTGTGTCATCAACATATGGTTTTTCAATATTAGATAATAGGTTTGAGATAGTAAATATTAACGTTAAAAAAGATATTACACTGATACTTATTGGGTGAATAAATAGCTTTTCTAACAAATTTATATCATCTTTTATTAATAAGTCTACAACAGAAGTAATTATAGAGGTAAGAGGAAAACTGCCTAATAAGACTAGTAAATAGCAATATCTTTTACCGGTTAGCGTCATTATTAATAGACCTAAAATTAAAAAAGCATGTTCAATTTTTAATTTTGATGGAACAAAGATTAAAAATGATAATGTTATTGTTGAAAAAACTATAAAACCTAAACTATTAATAGGAACTATTGGTTGCATTTCTCCGATATAATTTATGGAAATAGTGTTTTCAAAATTGCTAGGTCCAAACATTGAGTTAATTATATATGTATAAGGTGTACCATGTATTGGAGTAATTAACCCTGTAAATAAGACTATAATCATTAGAATAATTAAATTTTTGAAATTATAATCATTACTGTAAGTAATTTTATAATCTGCATATTTTCCTTTTGGCTCATCTATAAGTTTTTGATAATATGCTATATCTTTTTGATAATCTGAAATTTTTGATGAATCTTTAGGTAATTTTGAAATCTTTTTTTCTAATTTGTTTATACACATTCTGTAAATATTTTTTGTTGAAATGGCTTTCAATATTGATGGTGCCAAGTAAGGTAAGAAAAGGACTAATACTAAAGGCCAAGTTGCTGCATGGAAATTAGCAATAAGTATTGATTGAATTATTATCCCGAATGCATAACATTTTTTGTTTGTTTCTATAAATTGTTCGATGCAATAAATTTCTATTATGAAGCATAGGAATGATATTAGTTGAGAACGAGCTGTAAATGCATCATTTATAATGAAAATTGATAAAATAGTTATAATACAAGAGATAATTGGTGATTTGCTTCGTTTTGATAGTAAAATAAAAAGCGTTATAGCAGTGATAATTGAAAAAAATATTACCGATACATATATTCCGGTAAAACAAGATGTATTATATATTAGATAGCAAATAATATCAAAAATCCAATGTGAGTAACCATAATCTAAATTATCTGGTACCCAAGAAAAATGTTCTTTCATATCAATTCCATGTTCTAATATATATTCTCCAATAGCGATGTTAAAAAACGTATCATTTTGAAATGTTTTTTTGACAATTCCAATTGTAAAAATAGCTATAACAATTGATAAAATTAAAATAAGTTTTTTTTGAGTTTTATTCATAATTTAATACAAAAAGAAGTTTATTTTGCTTCTTTTCCTTTCGTGAAATAATAATTATTTTGGGAAAATTATATCATAAATTAGATAATTGTAAATAAATTGAAAATAAACATTTTGAAAAAAATGGGTAAAAGTGTGGAAATATATACATATAAATGATATAATTAGATTGCTTTGTGAAAAATGTATAAAAAACATTACCAACAGAAAGGAGATAAAATATGAACTATATTTTTATTGCATATCCAAAATGTTCTACATGCCAAAAGGCAAAAAAATTTTTGGATGAAAACAAAATTAAATACACAGAAAGACACATAGTAACAGAAACTCCAACATATGAAGAATTAAAGGTAATCATTGAGGCGAGCGGATTGCCTGTTAGTAAGTTTTTTAATACAAGCGGTATGTTGTATAGAAACATGAATTTAAAAGAAGAATTAAAGTTTGCATCTGATGATGAAAAAATCAGATTACTATCAAGTAATGGGATGCTTATAAAAAGACCATTATTGATAAAGAAAAATAAAGTTTTAGTTGGTTTTAAAATCGAAGAATGGGAAGATTTGATATAAAATTGTCAAAAAATATTTACAAAAAATGTTATATGTGCTAAGATTAAGTTAACTCAATATATACTAAATTTTGTTGAAAAACGTTAAAAAATGGTATATAATATATTTAAGTATAGTAAAAGGAGGATTTTATTATGGCAAAATTAATGAAAGTAATGGCTGTTGCTTTATTAGTTGTTATGGTAGTTGCAGCTCTTGCAACATCAGCTAATGCAACAATGTCGTTCAATGCTGTTACAACAGATTCTGTTGTACAAGGAGCTTCAGATTCATCTGGTGCTGCTTCAAGTATTAACAGAATTATTGGATCTGTTTTAACAATCGTTCAAGTAGTTGGTTGTGGTGTTGCTGTTATTATGTTAATCGTATTAGCTATTAAATACATTTCAGCTGCTCCTGGAGACAAAGCAGATATCAAAAAACATGCTGTTGTTTACGTAGTAGGTGCTGTAGTATTATTCGCAGCTAGCGGTATCTTACAAATTGTTAAAAACTTTGCTGGAAACATCAAAGCGTAATAGTTTTAAGATCTTAAAAAGGAATGTCTTTGAGGCATTCTTTTTTTTGCTTTTATTTTTGTGAAAAATATTAAACAATATTTACAAATAAAATTTTATAAGTTAATATTAATATAATAGAATGTGGTATATTGTTGAAAAAAATGTAAAAAAATGTTATAATAAAAATAGTATACTTAGGCGGAGGAAAATAATATGAAAAAAATGAAAAGAATAGTAGCAATAGCTGTATTACTAATTGTTTTATTTGCTATTATAAATTGTAATAATGTTTCTGCTACATTTAACATGATGGAGACAATTAATAATCAAGTAAATGCTACAGCAGACACAAATGTTACAGATTCTGTAAAATCTATTGCAGGTTCTGTAATTACAATTACAAAAGTTATATGTGCTGGAGTTGCAGTAGCAATGCTTACAATATTAGGTATTAAATATATGTCAGCTGCTCCTGGTGAAAAAGCTGATATCAAAAAACATGCTGTTCCGTACGTTGTTGGTGCAGTTATAATGTTTGGGTGTACAGGAATTTTATCTATAATTGAAAAATTTGCATCAGGTTTCTAATACATAAACGGAGGGTATTTTAATGAAGAAAGTATTAAAATTTTCATTAGTTTTATTTGTAGTGCTTTGCATAACATTTATGTGCATTCAAAACTTTGTAGATGCATCTACATATAGTTCTGAAATGCAAAATCTAATACAAGCAGACTATTCAGACTCTACAAATTCAGTTGGACAAGTTAATAATCTTGTTGCAACAATTTTATCATCTATAAGATTAGTGGGTGTTGCTGTTGCGATAGCTGCTTTACTAGTGTTAGCGATGAAATATATGACAGCAGCTCCTGGTGATAAGGCTGACATAAAAAAAGGTCTTACTACATATGTGATTGGTGCTTGTATATTTTTTGGAGTTGTAGGAATTTTAGAAGTAATAAACAATTTTGCAAATGCAATTAAATAATATATTTAGGATGGAGGACTTAGTAATGAATATAGTAAAGAAATTGTCCGTAGTATTTATTGTATTAATGCTTTTGACTAGTTTTTGTTGTATAAGTGTTAATGCTGAAGGAGAAGCTTCAAATGATAATTTTAAATTAGATGCATTTGATTCGGCTTCTGATGAAGGAAGTAAAAAAGCTAATAATATGGTAAATAAAGCAGCAGGAAATATAATAGGTATTGCAAGAATTGTTTGCGTAACAATTGCAATTGTTATGTTGTTGGTAATTGCAATGAAATATATGGTATCTGCTCCTGGTGATAGGGCTGATATTAAGAAGCATGCAGTTAATTATGTAATAGGTGCATTTGTTCTTTTTGGAATATCAGGAATATTAACTATTTTAAACAATTTTGCTCAACAAATTGGTGTTTAGTAAGGAGAGGTGCTTATGAAAAAGATATTGGTTAAATTAATATGCATTTTGCTTATTGTAGCTTGCATATTTGCGATTACAAATGGTGTTGATGCAACATCGGAAATAATTAAGAATAAATTTAAAGGAAATTCTGGTAGTGAAGGATCAGAATCAGTTAAGCAAATTTTATCTGCAATATTAAGTGTTGTTAGAACTGTTGGTGCTGCAATTGCTGTTGTTATGTTGATGTCAATTGGTGCGAAATACATTGTTGCATCTGCTGGTGATAGAGCAGACATCAAAAAATATGCAATCAATTACGTAATAGGTGCAATTATTTTATTAGGTGCTACAGGAGTTTTATCCGTAGTACAAAATATAATAAACAAATCTTTAGAATAGATAGAAAGGAAAAAACTATGAAAAAGATTATTTCGATATTAATTTTAATTATAATCGCAAGTTTTATTTGTGGAACTTTAAATGTATATGCTGAAGATGCTGGTATAGAAGGGATTATATCAGGTATGTCGAATGCATCTAAAATATCAGAAACAGATGCTGATACAGGTATTGGAAAAACGATAAATGATGTAATAGGTTTATTACAATTGGCTGGTACTGGTATTGCTGTAATTGTTACAACAATGTTAGGTATAAAATATCTAATAGCAAGTCCATCTGAAAAAGCTGATACTAAAAAGCAAATAATGCCTATTTTAATAGGATGTATATTACTTTTTGGAGCAGTAAACCTAGTTGCATTAATTGCTGATTTCTCAGTTGTATTAGATACTGGTACTGGTGCTGCTGCTGGTTCTTAATATAAAATAAGATACAAGGTGTTAACCCAAGTGAAGGTTAACACCTTTTTGTTTTTTTAATAATAAATATTATTTTATGAATTTATTTTATCAATAATATTTAAAGTTAAAAATAATACTTTAATAATCTTTAAAAAAGGCTTTTTTAAAAGAATTTTTGGATTATTACAATTATGTTAAAATTAGCAAATATTGAATAAAAATGTTGAAAAAAAAATCATATTTGAGTATAATTAATATAATAGAATAGTATAAATAGGCAATATTGGATGGAGGTATAAAAACGTGAAAAATAAAGTGTTAAGAAAAATATTGATAGCAGTAATATTATTATATGTGCTTGTGTCAGCTTTTTCAAATGTTAAAGCTATTACTCTTAAAGAAATGCAAGATAAAGCTAATAACTTTATTAATGCTGGAGCAACTAATCAAAACATTGACTATAATAATGTTACAAAAGAATTTAGTGATCTTGGCCAAATATTAACAATGATTGGTGCAGGTGTAATGGTTGGTGTAACAACTTATATGGGAATTAAATATTTAACAGCAGGACCAGAGGCTCAAGCAAAATTAAAAGTTCAATTAATAGGTGTTGTTGTTTCAGGTATGGTTATTTTCGGTTCATATTATATCTGGAGAACTGTTTTAAAAATAGCAGCAACATTTTAGGAGGAATAAAGATGGGAACATATTATATACCGCGTAATTATAGAGGTGAGTCGAGAATACTATATATTTTCACTGTTAAGTCATTAATAACAACAGCTGTAGGAGCGTCACTTGGAGCATTATTTTTTCTAATCTTCAATATGATGCAATTAAAGATTGTTGGAATTATACTAATGGCTTTCTTCGCGTTTTTAGGGTATGCTGTAGGAGCGTTAAAAATTCCAACAATAGTTGCTTTTCCGATAACTAAAAAAATTGGTGGAGAACCAATTGGAGAAATTATTTTTAGATACATGAAATTTAAGAAAAATAGAAAAATGTACGTGTATACAAAGGAGGAAAAATAGATGGGTAGCAGCGAAATAGTGTTATTTCTACAAATGGGTATTTGGATAATAATTGGAATTATTATTGTTTTAATACTTGTTTATTTATATTTAATGAAACCAAAAGCTCCAAAAGCTGTTCGTGAAAAAGAAGAGATGATAGGAGATGTGGCTGATGCATCTAAAACTAATGACCAAAACTACGGTAAATTTACAGGAAATTTAACAAGAGAGTCTATATTTGAATTTATGGAATTCGATGAGATAGTTGATAGCATGATTGTAAGAAAAAATGGTACTCAATATATCATGATTCTTCAATGTAATGGTGTCAACTATGATTTAATGTCTGAAGATGAAAAAATTTCAGTAGAAGAAGGTTTTGTTCAATTCTTAAATACATTAAGATTTCCGATTCAATTGTATATACAAAGTAGAACATTAAATTTAAGAGATATTATTGATGAATATAAATCTAGAGTTGATAATCTAACAATAGAAATTGATAAATTAGATGCTAAAATTGCTCAAGCTCAAATGTCTGGAAATAAAGCTTTAAAAGAAAAATTAGAATTTGAGAAAAGAAGAAAAATTAACATTTTAGAATATGGAATTGATATTACAGATTATGTTGATAAGTTAAGTTCTAACAGAAATGTATTACAACAAAGAACATATGTTGTTGTTTCATATTACTCTGCTGAAATCGGTGGAGGATTAGACAAATACTCTAAAGAAGAAATTTACAATATGTGTTTTGCTGAATTATATACAAGATGTCAAAATATAGCTAGTGCTCTAGCTACTTCACAAATTTCTAGTACAATATTAGATTCAGAAGAATTGGCTGAATTATTATATGTTGCTTATAACAGAGATGAAGCAGAAGTATTACAATTAAGTAAAGCTTTAGATGCACAATACGATGCATTATATAGTTCAGGAAAAGATGTTCTTCAAAAGAAAAAAGAGAAAATTGACCAAGAAATCAATATTGCTGCTATTGATATGGCAACAGATAGTATATTAAGAGCGGATAAATTAAAACAAATAGAAGATTTAGATTTTGCTATTAACAAAGAAGAGAAAATTAGACAAAAAGCAAATGAAATATTAGACACATATCAAAATCAATTGGATCCAAGAGTTTATCAATTAGCAAAAAATGAAGTTAAGAAAAAAGAGAAAAAAGTAGAATTAAAAAAAGAAGAAACTCCTAAATTAGATGCAGCTCACAAAACAGTTGTTAAAAAGAAAGTTATAAAAAGAAGAAAAGTTGAAGAGAACTAAAGAATAGGGAGGAAATGAGATGTTCGGAAATAAAGTTGAAGAACCTAATAATGAGATAGATAAAATAAAAAAAGAAGAACCTAGTGTTTTTAAGAAAAATGAAAAAACAATAAAAGGTTTAATTGCTCCAGGTGGAATCGATGCAAGTTATACAAACCATATTGAAATTGCTTCTTCAAGAACAAGATATGCTAGAAGTATGATAGTAGCAAATCTACCTAGAATGTGTACCTTCCCAGAGTTCTTAAGAGGAATGTATACTTTTGGAGACTTAAATGTTTCTGTATTTATAAATCCAGTAAGTGAAGCTACTTCACAACAAGATTTAAATAGAACAATTAACGAACTAGAGTCTGAAAGAATTGTAGCCTTAGATAGAGGAGATATAAACAGAGAGAGAATTATAGCTCAAAAAAGAATGGAAGCTGAAGAGCTTCGTGATGCTATTGCAGCAGGTTTTAATAAATTATTTGATTCATCAGTTATAGCAACATTATTTGCATATAGCATGGATGAATTAGATAAATATACAGAATTATTATCAAGTGAAATGTCTAAGAACCTTATAGATATAAAACCAACTTGGGCAATGCAAGATGAAGCTTTCAGAAGTAATATGCCATACTGTGATAATAAAATGACAAAAACACATACATTTGATAGACGTGCAATGTCTACAGTATTCCCATTCTTTACTTCAGAAGTTGGACATGAAAATGGTATTCCTTTAGGGTTTAATAAACAAACAGGATTACCAATCTTATATGATAACTTCAGTCCAAAATTAACTAACTATAACATGGTTATATTTGGTAAATCTGGTGCTGGTAAATCTGTTACAATCAAAACTATAACTGCAAGATCTGCGGTTTTAATGGGTATTGAAAGTTTAGCACTAGATGCTGAAGGTGAGTATGGAGTCGTTGCGGAAGCTCTTGGTGGTGTAAACGTAACATTAAGTCCAAACTCAAAAACAGTTATAAACTTATTTGATATAGAACCAGAAAACGTTAAAGACGAAATTACTGGAAAAGAAAGAACTGTTTTAAGTGTTGAAAATAAAGTAGAGGACGTTACAAATGGTCTTCTTACAATGGCTAGAGGTAGTACAAGAAGCCAAGAAGTAAACGAGCTTACAAAACAAATTATTTCTGAAGCAGTTGCAGAAGAATATGCTGCTTTAGGTATAACAAACAATATAGAAAGTTTATATACAAGAGATGAAAATGGTGGACCTGTTAACTTAAACGAAAGTTATTTAGGAAGAACTAAAAAAGAAATGCCTACAATAGGATCTTGGTATAAGAGAATTTGTAGAAAAGCACAAGAAAACGAAAACCCTGACTATCGTTTCCACTATAGTTATTTAGTAAAAGTTATGAAACAATATGTTAGAGAATATCAAGGACAAATGGCTTATTTTGATGGACAATCAACATTTGAGCTATTAGATGGTGTTCCTTTCATAAATATAGATATCTCACAACTAGAAGAAAGATTTGCTAGACCTTTAGCGCAACAAATTATGCTTTCTTGGGTTTGGGAAAAATATGTTAAGAAAAACAGTGAAGATAAAGCTAAAGCAGCTAAGAAAAGAGTTTTAGTTGACGAAGCATGGATGCTTTTACCTTATCCAGAAGCTGTTGACTTCTTAAATACAATGGCAAGACGTGCTAGAAAAAGAAATGTTTCACTAGCAGTTATTTCACAAAAATTCCAAGACTTCTATGAAAAACAAGAGGTTCAAGCGGTTTTAACATCTTCTGAAACAAAATTGTTTTTAGCACAAGATAAATCAGAAATCCAATACTTGAAAGAAGTATTTAAACTAAGTGAAGGTGAGGCCGGATTCTTAGTAACTTGTAGTAGAGGTGAGGGATTACTTAAAGTTGGTGGAGATTCAGCAATACTATCAATTCAACCAACTAAGAAAGAGTTTGAATTCGTAGAAACAAACTTATCAAAACAAGCGGCTTTAGAAAGAGCTAGAAGAGAAGCAGAAGGAAATTAAAAAAAGAGGAAAATATATGAAAAAAATTATATCAAGTGTACTAATAGTTGTACTATTGTTTAATTTCATATGTGGTAACAATTGTGTATTCGCGTCAGGAGTAGAAAAAGACGAACCGGAATCTAAACATCCGCTAGAAGCAGAAGCTCCTATTAGCGAAAACGTTGGTTCAGATTTGATTGAATCTGGTGCAGTGTCACAAACACAAGGTTCAGCAACCAAAAAAACGTTGAGTATTGGAAGTGCTGGTATCTCTGCGATGGGGCAAGTTATGGGGTTGTTAGCTCGTTTGGTAAACGTGTTTATTGTACAAATAGATATGGTTATGGGGCTATTAACGTTTACTGAAGAGAATGGACAATCTGATTTCTGGCTTACGATAGATAGAATAGTATTTAATAGAATTGCGTTGTTTAATATAAACTATTTTGATACAGAAGATACATATGATGTTGGAACTGCGGAAATAACAGCAAACACTTCTAATATTGCTATAAAAGAAGGTATAACAAGTATTTATTATATATGTAGATTATTAGCTATATCTATATTATTATTAGTACTTATATATATTGGTATAAGAATGGCTTTATCAACTGTTGCTTCAGATCAAGCAAAATACAGAAAAATGTTGGTAAGTTGGGTTGAAAGTTTAATATATGTTTTTGTTATGGCATATATAATGGTAGCGATAATCGAATTTAGTGAATTATTAACAGGAATTTTTTATGATATGAGAGTTCAATTGGTAAATGCTCAAACTGGCGTTGAACATAAACTTTTTGAAGAAACGATTCGTGCTAAGACATTAAGTTTGGTATTTGAAAATGATGGATTACAATTAACAATTTGGTCTGTAATTTATTGGATACTATTATATACAGAAATAAAATTCTTCTGGTTATATATAAAAAGGGTATTCATGGTTGGATTATTAATAATTATTTCTCCACTTATTACTATTACTTATTCAATAGATAAGGTTGGAGATGGAAAAGCTCAAGTATTTTCTTCATGGTTAAAAGAATTTATTGTAAACGTATTAATACAACCTTTACATGCATTATTATATTTGATATTCGTACTTACAGCGAATTCAATTGCTATATATTCTCCAATAGTTGCAGTAGTATTACTTATGGTAATGGGATCTGCAGAGAGAATGGTTAAAGTAGTATTTGACATGAAAGGATTAACATCGTTAAACGGTATAAATAAATTTATGAAGAAAGGATAATATATGGAGCGAAGAAAAACTAATAAAATTATGTTTTTATCAATTATTATATTATTCTTACTTTTGTTATTCTTTATGATATTACTTCTAAGGATAACGGCCAAACAAGAAGATGGGATTGGAAATGTAACTATAATACAAGATGTTCCGAGAAAACCGGAAGATGTTATAGATAAGTATGAAGCTAAATATATAAAGAAAGATGAAAATACTTTATATGTAAGACTTCCAAAAGATTTATATAATGAAGATGGCTCAAGTAATGAAAAATTTATAAAAGATTTTGTAAAAGATTTAGAGCCATTTTATGATGAAAAAAACTTTGAAATAATTGATGAAAACAAAGGAATTGTTATTAAAGCAAGATATGACGAAGAACATGATATTTACGACATTATTATAAATGATACTGAAGATTTTTACCAAAAAACAGACGGTGAAATTTATGTAGCAGTTGATAATTCACAAATCGTAAAAGGATCAAATTTTTCAGTCACAGATTACGTTTTAAACAAATTAGAAGTACATGATGGATACTTTTCTCATATAGAAGGTGAACTAGGTGAGGGAGAAGAGTTAGAAAATGGGTATGTTTCATATCAAAATGGAAATGTAAAAGTAAGAACAGTGAAAACTGGTTCTGCAAGAAACATTGTTTATAGTAAAGATTACGAAACACAATATACTAGAAATATTGACAATACAATGACTCTAAAAGAAATACTAGAAGTTGAGCCTAATCCGGATTTTGGCAGTCTTAAAGAAGGGTATTTAGGATACAGACAATTAAATTTTTATTTATTTTTCTATGAAGATGAAGTTTCAGTGTATTCATATTCATACAGAAAAAATGATAAATTTGAATGGATGTTAGAAGAATATTTAAAAGATAGAGATTTAGATAAATTTGTCTCAAGAATCAAAGAAAAATGGAAAGTATATGATAAAATTGAATACGATCCAGAAACTAAAAATTTATATATGCTAATATCAACAAGAGGTGTTGAAATAGATATAAAAGAAAATAATCCAAAGGGGATAAAATTATTCAGTAATTACTATTTTACGGATTATACAAGACAACTAGTAAAAAATGGACAAATCTCATTTGAACCTAACACGGATTTAGTTAATGAGGTAGAAAAAGATAGAAGAAATAGTAATTAAGCCTTGTCGATTAACTAATAGTGAGGAGTAAAATCATGAAACAAAAGAGATATAAAGATCATAATGAAAAAAACTACAGATTTATTTTGGTAGTTGTTTTTGTTATGGTCTTTATATTATTTTTAGCAATATTTGCATTAAATAAAGTTAAAGAAGATATTAAAAGTTCTGAGATTTCATATGATCAAATTTCAACAATGAAAGAAGTAGTGGAGTATCATAAATCCAAATATATATCCGAAAATACAAGTGAAGAATTAGGCTTTGCTCTAGATGTATATGTAAAATTTAAAGTTCCACTATATCAAGATGATGTTAGTAATGAAGAGTATTATAATAACTTGTTAGAAGATGCTGCTAAAATAATACACTATAATAGTTATAAGATGATTGATAAAGATAAGCAAATAACTATAAAAGTAATATGCGAGAATAAAAAAATAAAGAAAATCTTGATAAATGATATGGAAGACTATTTTATTTATCATGATTCACAAATTAGTATGAAAAAGTTTGTAGAAATTGAAAATACGGAGTTTTCAATAACTTCAGAGTTATTACAATCTTGCATAGACAATGAATGGAAATCAGAAAATATATATTTTGGCGAAAGAGATAGTATATTTAATGAATATTACATATATTTTGATGAAGGAATAAAAGCTAGGACAATAAACGGAAAAATTTATAATATAATTTTTACCCAAAAATATAATGGAAATATTATAAATAATCTTTTTGCAGGGGTAGATTTTCAAAGTATAAAAAGTACATTAGGGAAACCTACTTTTGAAACAGAAGATGTTATTGGTTACAAAGGTGAAAAAATCTATGTTTTCTTTACGGAAACTGAGGTTTCGGTATATCGTAACTCTTACATTGATACTGATGATTTCTTTAATTTAGCAGATGAATTTATTGATGAAGATATTGATTTTTTGGAATTTATGAACAAATTAACCTATTTATGGCCTGATTATTCCGAATATGAGTATAATTCTACATCAGTTTTTATAAGTTATCCACTAAAAGGTATTGAAATTGCTATAAATAATGGTGACATAAACGGAATTTTGGTGTATAATAATAATAAGAGCACTTTGTCAAAAATTAGGAGATATTTAGAAAATACAAATTTTGTTGGAAGGCTTCAAATAGATTCAGTTTTTGAAGCTGAAAAAAGACGTGTTGATAAAGAGAAAAATTTAATAAAAAATTGTGATGATTATATAGATGGATTAGATGAAGAAACAAAGAAAATTATAGGTGAAAGTATGAACTATAAAATCTTTGCTAAAAAGGATCTAAACGGTTATATATATGAAATGAATTTCATTTCAAAATATGGAGAACGTCCAAATAGACAATTAGCTGATAGTATGAATTATTATCTATGGCTAAACAATGATTATTTCTTATATTCAAAAGTTAATAAGGGAATATTTTTCTACAATGTAAATACAGGTAGAGTACAAAGAGTATTAACAGGAACTGGAGAATTTAAATTAAATAGTTTCGAAAACGGTATTTTAAATTATGATGATGAGGTAATACAACTTCAATTCTAGAAAGGAGCAAAAAATGAGATTATTAAAAGATACGTTTAAAAGAATAATATTAATGATAGTTTTAATATCTATTGTAATAACATTTTTGGCTACTCCTGCGGCTTATGCCAAGTTAGATTTACAAGATGGAGATTTCTATTATTCTGGAACAACAAAAGGTACGTATGTTCCTGCAGATAATATATTTTCGTGGTTGATAAATGCACTTGGGCAAATCGCTGACTTTATATTAGGTTTATTATCATTGCTCGTAAGGATGCCATTTATTGGTTGGACTGCGCTGCTTGAAAAAATGCTAACATGGGCTTTAGAATCAACAATGGGAGTTAGTGCAGATGGATCAATGGTTGGTACTTCTGTTAATGAAGAGGGAGAATTAGAAGTAAACTCTGGAGATTTAACTGGTTTAACAAACTCATCAAATAATGTTACTGTTGAAGCTATTGTATATAATAGAGTAGCTGCTTTAGATGTAGATATATTTGATTTAGAATTTGATAGAACACTTTCTGCAACAGGACAAAAATTAGTTTGTAAAAAGTGTGAAAAATTAGATACACCTTCAGGAAGTGGACAAACAGAATATACAGCAAAATATGTTGAAGATTGTTTTGGTAGTAATTTAGAGACAGTAAAAGCAGCTGCCGACGAGGTAATTGCAAAAAGATTAGCTGGAGAAGAAGTTGAACCTTTAAAGATAGAAGATTATTGTAATTGCGATTGTGGCGGATGTGATGCTTGTAGATTTTACTTAGCCCAACTACAACAAAATGAACCAATTATTTTCCAAATAAAAAAATTAGTTGCTACATGGTATACAATTATTAGATATTTAGCGATAGCAGCTATGCTTTTGGTGCTTATAGGAGTTGGTATAAAAATGGCTCTTTCAACAATAGCATCAGATAAAGCAGTATTTAAACAAATGTTATTTGATTGGTGTGCTGGATTTATTATATTATTTTCAATACACTATTTTATGATGTTTGTAATTCAAGTGAACGAAGTATTAGTAAATACAATTGCAGATTCTGCGCAATCAATAAATAAAGTTCAAATGAAACAATTAGGATTAGAAGAAGCAGAATTTACAGATTCAGAATTAGAGTTAAAGATATATGAAGAAGTAAGAACAAGAGCATATGATGCTAAAGTATCAAATGGTATGATTGGTACAGTAATGTATATGTCATTAGTATTTTTAGCATTTAAATATGTAGTAATATATTTAAAGAGATTATTAACAATAATAGTATTAACTTTAATGGCACCAGCAATTGGTGTTGCGTATGCACTACAAAAAGCCTTGAGTGGTAAGAGTGCAGCTTTAAAAACATGGATGACAGAGTACATAATGAACGTAATTATTCAAACTGTTCATGCATTAATCTATTCAATATTCATATCACAAGCATTAATAATGTCATTACAAAATGTTGCTGGTATGCTTATGGCATTAATATTAATGAACTATACATCAAAAGCAGATGACTTATTTAAGAAAATATTTAAATTTGGTGGTGGTGACAGTTTATTAGGTCATACAGAAGGTGCTGCTGATTCATTTAAACAAAATATGGATGCTGCTTTAGGTATAGCAGCCGGTGCTAAACCAGCGGCAAAAATGTTAACAAATACTCCATATGGAAAAGTAGTAAAAGGTGCTGGAAAAGCAGCTGTTGCAGCTGGAGTTGGTGTACTAGCTGGTGGACGTGCATTATATAGAGCGGGACTTAGAGGTTTAGCAGGAAGTGCCGCTGAAGAAGCGGAACCAGCTCAAGAACAAGGTAATACAGAAGTGGTTTCTGGAGATGGAGAAGGAACACCAGGAGGTCTACCAATCCCAAATACTGCTAAACCACAAGCACAAAAACCACATGTTATGACAGATGCAGAACTTCGTGAAGCAAACGGATATCAATTAAAATCAGATATGGATGAAGCGAAACATGCAATGAAGGCTGAAAAGAAAAATCCAAGTCAAAAAGTAAGAGATGAGAAAAAGCAAGATTACGAAGTAAAGAGAAGAAATTATAATAGATTTAAAGCATTAGCTGCTCCAACAACTGGAAAAATAATAGCAGGACATTATGATAGATTATTAAGGATGGAAAATGTATTTACAACAGGGAAACCAACAGGAAAATTTGCTCCATTTAAAACAGCTTGGGTGGCTGCAATGGGATCTTCTCATTATGATAGAAAACAAGGAAAATGGGTAAATGATGGCAACTCTATATTTGATCAAATGAGAGCGTCAGAATTATTAGGTTTAACAGATAAGGATAAAAAACTACTAAAAGACTTTGGTGGAGATATGATGCAAGGTCTAATAGGCATGGGAAGTTTATTCATTGGAATGGGAACTTTTGTTACAACTCCTAAAATAGGTATGGCATTACTTGCAAAAGGAGTTTCTTCAACTAATAAAGTTTTTGGAAGAGATACAAGTTTAGCGAGAACTCCAGCAAAATATAAATTCGGAAGATTTAGCCCTCAAAGTATTGATACAATGAGGTATGCGGCTATAGCAAAAGCTCAAAGAGAACATGATGATATTTTAGCTGCTGATCTAAAGAAAAGACATCCAAATCTTGTTTCAAGAATTAAGTCTGGAGCATTGAAAGGTGTTACTGTAGCAGGTCTTGAATCGGGTTCTCTACTACTTACAGGAAGTGCTGGATTAGCAGCAACAGCATTCTTACCAACAGCTGCAGTTGTTGGTGGTGCAACAATGATAGGAACAAGATTAACGAGAAATTCTAAAATTAGTGGAAAATTAGCAGATATAGATAAACATCATACAAAACAACAGAAAGAATTAATTGACAAATTTAATAAAGAAGCTGATAAAGAAAAGGAAAATTCAAGCAAAGCGGGTTCTGAGTATCTAACAGCTAGATTTTTGGATAAATCTGATGATGAATATATGGATGGAGAAGAAAGAAAAGCAGCTGTAGAAAAAGCTCATAGCGATGCTGAATATAGTCAAGAAAAAGAAACAATAAAAGCGAAAACAGCAGAAATAGATAAAGATGAAATTAACGTTACTAAAAAAGCAGAATTAAAAGGTTTCAAATCAGAGATGATTGCTGCTGCTATGGATAAAGAATTAGATAGAATTATTGCAGAAATGACTGCAGGAGGTTCTATTGATATTGGTGAGAAAAAAATACAAAATGAGATTATTAAAAGATTAGGACTTAGTCTTGAAAGTCAAAAAATATTAGAAAAAGGTGAACAAGCTTCTAGACTATTAAAAGGTGGAGAAGCAGAATTAATTAGAAAAGTAAAAATAAAAACGGCTGTAAAGAATGCTGCTGTAGAAAAAGCTAGAGAAGAGTTAGAAAAACAATTGTCTCCTGAAGAAAGGACAAGTCTTGAAAGTGTCGTTAAAGAAATGATGGAAGAAGGAGCGTCTTTAGCTACAGTAGATGGAGAACAAAGATCCGCTAATAAATTAGAAAGATTATCATCAGAAGATGTAATCAAAAGATTACAAGCTTCAGCTCAAGATGGTTCAAGGCAAGCTAATCCAAATGATGGTTCAAGACAAGCCAATTCAAATGATGGTGCTCAAGTAGTTAAAGAAATGGATCCTGCAAAGAGAAAAGCAATTGAAAATTATGTAAGAACAGTAAAAGAAACTAAAGTTACACAAGCTGTAGAAATAAAAGGAGCAGTCGCTCATGATGTTGCCCAAGATATTCAAGCGAGGGTAGAAAGAAAAGGAAAAGCTCAACATGCAAAAGATACAAAGGAGAAGTTACAACAAATTCTTTCTGAAACAATGATTGATGAAGAATTTCTTGCGAACCCAACTGCTACTAGTGGCGGCAAAAAAACTTACACAGTAACAGATAGTAATGGTGAAGTAAAAAAAGTAACTCTTTCTGAAAATGAATTTTCATATGCTAACGATGTTGTTAAAAGTTTATTAGAATTGAAACGACTAAACGAACAGGTATTAGCAAGAGACCCAGATCCTAAAAAGACAGGACCAGTTAGATATACTGCTATGATGCAAAGAAATAGTATTGAAACGATTGGAATGGCGGAAAATAGAAAACAAGAAATTGAATTAGAATTGGAAGGCGTAGGAGAAAATGATCCGAGAATGCAAGCTTTAAAAGATAATACAGCAAAAAGACAACAAGTTATTGATAAAAATAAAAAAGAATTGTCAACAGCAGGTCCGGTCGTAGATATTGATTATTATATAAATGAAAAATTATTTAAAGCAAAAGGAAGGAAGGTGAGATAAGTGAACAAAAAGATGCTAAAAAAATTATTAGTAAGTCTATTAATAGTATTGCTTGTAAGTAACGTATTTGTTAATAATATTGTTTTAGCAGACACTGCAGAAACAGGTTTCTTTGACGTGTTAGGTGATTTCTTAGGAGTTGCTTTTGGTAGTGTAGTTGGTTTGTTAACGTATCCATTTAGACTATTAGCGTTAGCTTTATCTAATGCATTAGATGGGTTAACAGCTGGAATTGCTTATTCACAAGGAACTGTTAATGAATATGGAGTTATAGATCCATATGGTAGTGCAAGTTCAATAACTCCTTTTGATATATTTTTTAATAAATTAGCATTGCTAGATGTAAACTTTTTCAACATACCAGCAGGAGAATCAATTGTTAGAAATATGAGATTAGCAATTGCAGGTTGGTATTATGTAATGAGAAATATTGCAGCATCAATCCTATTATGCGTATTAATATATGTTGGTATCAGAATGGCAATTTCAACAGTTGCTTCAGATAAAGCTGCATTTAAGAAAATGCTTGTTGATTGGGTATGTAGTTTAGCATTGATATTCTTGATACAATACATAATAATTTTCACTTTTGCAGTGAATGAAGCATTAATTGGTGCATTAAGATCTGTAGGAGACGAGCATGCTACAGCTATTATAAATGCTATGGAAGCGATAAAGAAAGTTGCTAAAAACTTAGTTACATTAGATTCTATACCGGCAACTATCGTATATTGTATGTTAGTAGGTCAAACTCTTGCATTAGTATTTTCATACTTTAATCGTATGTTAAAAATAGCTTTCTTGGTAATAATTTCCCCACTTATAACATTAACATATTCAATAGATAAAATGGGTGATGGTAAAGCACAGGCTTTAGGAACATGGTTAAAAGAGTTTGTATATACAGTATTATTACAAGTATTCCATTGTATTATATATATGGTATTCGTTGGAATGGCTGTATCAATTTTAAATGCAGGTGTATTTGAATCATATAATTTAGTTGGTTCATTCTTAGCAGTGATGTGTGTTAAATTTACAAAAGACGCAGAAAAATTGTTAGGTAAGATATTTAAATTTGGAGATAGTACATCAGATGCCTCAATTGCTGTTGGTATGGCGTTATCTGCTGCTGCTTTCCAAAAAGCAGGAAGTATAGGAAAAGGAGCTGTAAAAGGAGTTAATAGTGCCAGATCTCTTGTAAATCATATGGGAGACGCTGGACACAAAACCAAAGTGGCTTTTGCTACAATTGCTGCGAGAAGTGCTGCGAGAAAAAATGGTGAAAAACTAACAATGGAACAAGCAAGAGAGGCTGCAGAAGCAAGAGTAACAGAGAAAGAGGCTGCTAAAGCAGAAAAGAAAAACAAAAAGAAGTATAATGTAAAAGCTGATGACCCAGAGTATACAGAAAAAGTTAATAAAGAAGCTGAAAGATTGCAAAAAGAAAATCCACAAATGTCAGAAAAAATGGCTGCTGCAAGAGCAAGAGCTAATATTGCAGCAAATGCTAGAAGTTCTGAAAAAGAGAAAAGAAAACCAAGAATTATAAAGAAAGCTAGTGGAGCTATAAGAGAAGGTAAAGCTATACTTAAAGATGTAAGAAGTACAGAGATTTATAAAGAGATTGCAAATGCAACAAAAGCTTATATGGCAACTGGAGCGGCTTTATTTGCTGGTTCTGCTATGTATGGAGTTCAAGGTGACGCTTTCAAAGCTTTTGCAACTGGTGGAGCTATGTTTAAAGGTACTAGTGAGGTACTAAAAAATTCTTCTACAACATTGGTAGATGATGCAAATAACATATTAGATGGATTAGATGCAAAGAGTCAAGATGATGTTGCAAGAGAAATGCAAAAAACTCATGAAATGGCTCCAATATTGAGTGATAATAATGAATTACAAAAACATTTAGATACACTATTACAATTTGTGGATCAACAATTGGCTAGAAATGGATTTACAGGTGATGAAGCAAAGAATATAAAAAGTTCTGTTATTAATACTGTAAAACAAGCTGTTAAAAAAGATCCTACTATTTCAGATGCAGACTTATTGGCAAAAATTAAAGATGATGTTAATGCTAGACATGGTGGTGAAACAGCAAAGGCTTTCGCAGGAATTGAAAACGCAGAAGGTTATACAAATGCAGTTCATGAAGTTGGAAATACACAACGTAGAAAAGAATTGTATGATGTAATGGAAAAGGCAAATGCTTTAAATTTAACTCCAGAAACATTTACAAATATGGTACAAAAAAGATATGCAGCAGGTGTTGAAACAGACTTTAGAAGTAATGATAGACTTATTAATGATGTTCTTGAAGAATCAGGACCTATTGCTCAAGGAGAAATTGATGCCAAAAAAGGCGATGAAAGAGAAGAATTAAGAAAAGGGTTAGAAGATAAATATGAAGAATTTCAAGGGTTGGGGGCTAGTGATACAATAGAAAGAGATTTAGCGGAATCTATTGCAAGAACATATGATGCAGATATAGCTGATTTAAGAAAAGAAAGAAGTAGTAGAATAGAACAGGCAGAAAAAGATTATCAGGCTGCCCTTGAACAAGCTGAAAGAAAAGCAGAAACAGATCTTGAAGCAATTAAGAAAGATGTTGCTAGAATGGCTAGAGATGAGGCCCAAGTAGAACTAAATAAAGCAAAAGCCAGAATAGAAGCGGAAGCTCAAAGAGCTGTTGAAAGAGCCATAGAAAATAGGACTGCAGAGATACAAACTATTAAAGCGGATATTTCTAGCAGAATTAAGGACGCAAGGCAGGCTAAGAGAGAGTGGCATGGAAAAGCTAATCCGCCAGAGGATGATTACTATTATGTGTAAAAGTCAAAGCAAAATAAAAAGGAGAAAAATTAGTGAAAAGAATTATAAGTAAAATACTAATAATTTTAATACTATTTGTAATGTTGTTTGAGTTTACTTGCTCAAGCCCTATTAGTTATGCTGTTGACATTAGAACTGATCCTGAATCTTGGGTTAACAGAATTACAAGTTTGATGGGTGGTATTATTTCTATTAAATTGTGGCTATTTAGATTGCAAGCTACAGGAATAATTGTTACCACTCTCGACTTGGCAACCAATACTTTGGCTGAAAGTTGTGGAATTAGTAGTGATCCGTTTTTTGATGGAACTAAAGCTAAACCAATGACTCCTATAGATATTTTTTATAATAAGTATGCAATTTTGGATATAAATTTCTTTGAAATTGAGGATAAAAATTGGATTGAGGCTGCTTTTACTGACGACATAATTGGTAATCTAAGAAAAGGTGTTGCAACTTGGTATTATACTTTTAGAAATATTTCAGCAATAATATTATTGTGTATATTGATATATGTGGGTATTAGAATGGCATTAGCTACAGTTGCAGATGAAAAAGCAAAATATCAAAAAATGCTTTATGATTGGCTTTGTAGTTTTATATTAATATTTGTATTACAATATATTATAATTTTTACAATAGAAGCTAATAACGGAATAGTGCATTTTTTACGAGAAGCGCTAATGGTAAGAACAGGAATATTACAATTTACAAGTATGGATGCAATATTAGGATTAATGGCGTTGCAAGCAACAACTGGTATGGGAATGGGAAGTTTTATTGCGATAGCTGCTTTATGTATGATTGTTTTCCAAACAATAGCATTTTTCTTAGCATATTTAAATCGTATGCTTAAAGTTGCGTTTTTAATTTTAATCTCTCCATTGATTTCAGTAACTTATTCAATTGATAAAATTGGAGATGGAAAAGCTCAAGCATTAAATTCATGGTTAAAGGAATTTGTTTATACAATATTAATACAACCTTTCCATATTGTACTTTATATGGCATTTGCTAATACAGCAATGGCATTATTGACAACAACGAATCCATGGCTTGGATTTATTGACAATATTATTTCTGGTGGATATAGTGAAATTGTAAACGCAGTTTTAGTTATATTATGTTTGAAATTTGTTAATGATGGTGAGAAAATTATAAGAAAAATCTTTAATTTCCAAGATGATTCAAGTACAACATCAATGGCTGCAGGAGCTGCTGTAGGATTGGCTGCATTGAATACAATGAAAAAAGGAGCACAAATAGGAAGCAAAGCTGCAGGTGTTGTCAATAAATTTGGAGCTATGCCAGCAAGATTATCAAAAGCCTTAGCTGCAAGTGAAAAATTAAAAGATGCTAAAGCTAAATTTGATAATACTTCTGTTGGAAAATATTTAAAATCAGATCACTTCAAAAAAGTGAAACAAAGCAAAATTTTAACAGGTGGAGCTGCGGCTATTGGAAAGGGTGCTAAGTTTTTAGGTGGAATTGGAAAAGGAGCATATAACAGAATAAATAAGGCTATTACAGGTGTTAGAAAGCTAAAAAACAATAGTAAATTTTATGCAAAACATAAAGATAAATTGAAGAAATTAAAAGAGGCCAATAAAAGATATTTACCAAAAACAATGGCATTAATGGGGGCTGCGATGTCTTATGCTACAGGAACATCTGGCGCTATGCAAGCAATTGGTATGGGAAATGCGTTTATGCAAGGAACTGAAGGTTATTTTTCATCATCTGGTGGTTTTTTAGCAGCAGAGGCTGGTGAACAATTAATGGATCAATTAAAAGATGATGATGAAGAATATCAAGAAAATGCAAGACAAATAGCGGAAAATGAAAAGGCTCTTGATGATAACAGTGCGGCTCTAAAACAGGCTGATGGAAGAATCAATAGTATAGCTAAGGCTACTTTAAATCCACCAGAATCTATAGCAGAATTTGATGCTCAATATAGAGCATATCAACAAAGTTTAAAAGATGGTGATACTAAAGGTGCTCAAGAGTTAGAAAAAGAATTAAAGGGAAAATCTGGAGCATTATTTGATGCTTATGAGGATAGAGAAAAATTGAGAGAAGAACGTAAAAAATTAAAACAAAACAAAAAAGACTTGGAAGATACAAGAATTGCAATTGAGCAAAGGTTAGCAGAAACGGATGTAGATACTCTAAAAGCAATGCTTGATAAATTTGATAATAAAGGACAAAAAGCTCAAATAGATAAAGCGAAAAACGAAGTTTTAAAAATGATTCAACAAGCGATGATTGCTAAAAAAATTGCAGAAAATCAAGGTGAGAATTCTAATGATTCAAATGATAATATAACATTAACGGATGAAGAACAAGCAGATGCAAAAGCAATGCAACAAAGAATGTTAATGAATTTGGATAGAAGTATATTAAAGACTGGTGCTCATTACGATACAAGAGAAGCTGTTCAATCGATGTTTGGTCAAGAAAATGATTGTGGTGCGGCTTTATTAGAAGCATTAGAAAATTATAAAACATGCAAACGTGGTGAACAATATTTAGAAAATAAATCTAGATATTTAGAATTTGGTGGGGAAGAAGAAACATTCCAACAAAAAACTATTAAAAAAGGAACTGGAAGAGTGTACGGTATGGATAATTTCTTACCAGAAAATTCTGAACATTCAAGTGAAACTAGTGGTTAAAAGAAAGGAAAGGATTAGTGTATGAAAAAAAAGGACAATAAATGGATTGCTGTTGGATTAATTGTTATTATACTTCTTGCATTAATTGCTTTTAGTACAAGAGAGAAAAAAGAAGTAATTGATTATGAAGAAATGACAAATGAAGAAATAAAAACTGTTATAGACGATAAAGTTTCTAATTTAGAGTCAATCGAATTATCGAAAAAGAATGAAAGAGAAAGAATGGAAGTATATGTTTCAAAATTTATAGAAGCGATTGAAACTAAAAAATATGAAGACGCATATGATATGCTTTATTCAGAATTTAAAACAAATTATTTTCCTACATTAGAAAGTTTTGAAAAACATGTTAAAACAAAATTCCCTTCATATATCTCATTAGAGCATACAAATATAGAAAGAAATGGAGAAATCTATGTTTTATGGGTTACAATGAGTGATATTTTAGGAAGTAGTGATTCTGCTATTGAAATGAATTTTGTTGTTAGAGAAAATGATTTAAATGATTTTGATTTATCATTCTCAGTTAAATAGAAAGGAAAAGAAACTATGAATTTTACAGAATATAGGTTAAGATTTAGACGTTTTTTTAGAAAATACAAAAGAGTATTATTGGTTATATTAATTGTTTGGGCTATAATATTTTTTATAAATAAAATAGTAGGCAATTTAAATAGCGGATACTATAAAGAAAATACATATAAACCTCATACATCAGTTATAAATAATTCTAAAAAAGTGCCTACAAATATGCAAGCTTCAATAGAGGATACAATAGAACAATACATGGAATATTGTAACAATGCAGAATTTGATAAAGCGTTTGAGATGATTTCTGAAGAGTGTAGAAATTATGTGTTTGATAATGATGTTGAAAAATACATGTCATACTTATATACAAAAATGCCAACAAAAAAAGAATATGCAATCCAAAGTTATTCTTCAACAAAATACAATGGAGAAACATTGTATATATATGAAATAAAATATACAGATGATTTGTTAGCAACTGGTTTAACAAATTCAACATATAGTTATACTCAAGAAAATATAACATTCTACTATAATGATGAAGGAAAACTTCAAATGAATGTGGGAAATTATATGTTCCATAAAGATATTAAAAATATTTCAGAAAATGAGTATTTAAAAATTGATGTTGTTGATAAAGTTGTAAATTATAGTATTGAACAATATACAGTTAAATTTACTAATAGATCAAATTACAACGTTGTAATTGCTGATGCTCAAGAAAATGATGAAGTAGTATTAATGCTACCTCAAGAAACAAGAAATCGTATGGAAGTTACTGATATTGTATTAGAACCAAACGAGACAGAAGTGGTAACATTTACATTCCAAAAATTTGTTGATGATGGCGATGAATCAAATTCAATGTTATTCTCTTCAATAAGAGTTATGGAAAAATATTCAGGAACAGAAGATGTTGAAGAAGCAGTAATCCAATCTGAAATTGATAATGCAATAGCTAAATTCAGCATGGAAGTTAGTGTTAAATAATAAAAGATAAAATAAAAGCTTTAAGATGATTTACATCTTAAAGCTTTTTATTTTATTGGTCATTATCTTTAGTTTTGGTTAATTCAGTATTGTTTTGTTTTTTTCTATTATGCCACCATTCATAGATTAATCCACCTTTTTTATACCATCCAGCAATTCTTCCCCAATAAACGAAGAATCCTACGATGATAAATAATCCGATTCCTAAATGAATATAAATTTGCTCCATATATTTTACCTCGTTTCTAAGATTATCTTCATTATACTATTACTTAAAGGATTTTTCAATATACAAACTTTTTGTAATGAAAATGTAATCAGTTTACCATAAAAAACTATTGATAACAATTTTTTTATGAGATACAATGTACTTGTATAATAAGATAATGTGATATAAAAGCCAAATTATAAAATTTTGAAGAAGGGAGGAAAGTGAATTGAATAAAAATACTAATGATTATAAAGCTGATGCTGCCAAACTTTCCAGCCTTCTAAAAGAAGTACAAGATATAAGGTATGGTAGGGCGCCTGCAAAAGTTTTACCAAATCAAAAAGAAGAGATACAATTTAATAGGATATATGTTGTGGATCACAGATTTAATGCTGTTGGAGCAATAATTGGAATATTATTTGTAATATTATTTACAATGACAATAAAAGGAGGCTATATTTTCGCTTCTTCAGAAGAGGAAAGGATTGCAATAGATACATTTGAGGCGAATAGAAGTGCAATAAATATTATAGATACAATTTCTCAAAATATAGGAGATTTTACTAAAAAAGATATTATAACAAGAGAAGTTGATGTTGAAGCAGAAACTAAATATGTTGAAACAAATCTTTTACCAAAAGATGAACAAGTTGTTACACAAGAAGGTGTAATTGGAAAAATTGAACAAACTGTAATTTTGACTTATGAAAATGGTCAATTGAAAAGTGAAACTGTTGTAGGAGAAATAACAAAAGTAGAAGCAGTTCAAAAAATTGTAGAAGTTGGAACTTCAGAATTTTTACTTGATAATCAAGTTCATATTGGTGATGTGATGTACACTAAAGAAGAAATAAAAATGTTTGGTTCTGAAAACGAAAATGACTTAATTTGCTACATTTATGAACATATTAATGTTGTATTAGAATCAGAAAAAGATGGATGGGCAAAAATTTCAGTAGATGGAATAGAAGGGTATATAAAATCTGAATATATTACTTCTGAAGCAGTAACTCCTGGAATAGCAGAAAAGTCAAGAATTAAAAGATTAAATTTAAGTTTAAAACCAGAGATGGAATTAAATAAACCAAGTGGTTTGACAAAAGATGATTTCGTTAAAGTACTTTCTGGAATTCCAAATGATTCAAATAAAATTTTTGAGAATAATGCAGAAGTATTTTTTGAAATGGAACAAAAATATAATGTAAATGGAATTTTCTTAGCAGCACTAGGAATGCATGAAAGCAATTGGGGAACATCAACAATTGCGAGAGAAAAGAAAAATTTATTTGGATATGGTGCATATGATTCTTCTGCTTATGAATCATCAATTGTATTTCAAGACTATAAAGAGGGGATTGAAACTGTTGCGAAATCATTAGTTAAGAATTATTTAAATGCAGAAGGAACTATAATATATGATGGAGAAATAGCAAAAGGTACATATTTTAATGGACCAACACTTGCAGGTATTAATGTAAGATATGCAAGTGATACAAATTGGGCTACAAGAATATATAATATAATGGCTTCATTATATGAAAAATTATAAAAAGGATGGATAAACCTTGAAAAGAAGAAAAATTAATATTATATCAACAATAATAGTAATTCTAATATTGTTTTTGATTTCTGTGTTAGGATATAAATATATTTTTGAGGTAGAAACGTTAAGAACTCGTTATGCAAAAGAATCAGTTGAATTTGTGGAAAATAATAATAATCCTGTTTTTAAAATAGGTCAAATAATTTTATTTAGTAGTGCGAATGCAACTGATAATAGTGATGGAAAACTAAAAAATATAGATATTAGTCAATTTACTGATATGGCAATATATATTGACAATAAAGGAAAAGTAAAGGAAATTACACCAGAAAATACAATTAATGAAATTTATATTGATAATATAAAAATTGAAGGTGCTTCAAATATGGGAGAAAAAATCTTCAATTATAAAAATCCAAAGAATATAGGAAAATATGTGGATTTAAGTAATTGGCAACAAGATGGAATTTTGTTTTCAGTATTGAATACAAATCCTAAAAATGATTTAGCAAATTATGATGATCCAATCTTTTATACAGATTGTTCAAATCCGATTTCTTTAGGATTAATAAATAAGAATATTTTAACAAATTGTGAAGTGAGTGAAGAAACCGGGTCAATTACATTTGATGGTTCGATTTTAAGAGGGGCAAATGTAAATTTGAAAGATCTAAAAACAAAAGTGAGTTTTACTATAAATGTAACAAACAATTACAATGAAAAATATGCTTGTAATGTGGAATTGGATATTGACTTAGAAAGTGAAAATCAAGAAATATATTCTGGTTATTTAGTAAAAATGTTTAAACCACAAGGCGTAGAATATAATTTTGTCAAAGTATCAAATAAATAAGATTTTTAAATAAAAGCTTACTCGTTTTAAGAAACCAACTATATCTTAAAGCGGGTAAGCTTGATTTTTGCTAATAATTTATATATAATATAACAAATATGTGCTCATAGCTCAGCAGGATAGAGCAGTCGCCTCCTAAGCGACCGATGGGGGTTCGAGTCCCTCTGGGCACACCAAAACAAAAAAACTTGTTTAAAGCAATTTTAGGAGAAAAAATGGAAGAAAAATTTATGAGAGAGGCACTAAAGGAAGCGCAAAAAGCTTTAGAAAAAGAAGAAGTTCCAGTTGGTGCTGTAATTGTAAAAGATGGTAAAATTATAGCAAGGGCTCACAACACAAAAGAATCTAAAAAAGATTCTACTTGTCATGCCGAACTTCTTGCAATAAAAAAGGCATGTAAAAAACTAGATGCATGGAGATTATTAGATTGCGAGATGTATGTGACATTAGAACCTTGTTCAATGTGTGCCGGAGCATTAATAAATTCTAGAATAAAAAAATTATATATAGGAACAGATGATGGTAAAACCGGAGCATGTGGTTCTGTTTTGAATTTATTAGAGGATTATAAGTTTAATCATAAAATTGAAATTGAAAAATATATATTAAAAGAAGAATGCGAAACGTTATTAAAAAGTTTCTTTAAATTTTTAAGGGAGAGAAATAAGAGTGAAAAAAAATCTACTTAAAAAATGTTTGTTTATAATATTTTTATCTGCATTATTGATGGTAGTATTTTCAATAATGCTCAAGTATGATGTTGAAGGAGAAAAAACTCTTCCTTTTTCTATTGGTAAAATTCTGTTAGTTAGTACTGTTGATGGGAATGTTGTTGATGATCCTGAAAATATTTGGAATATAGATGTTACACAAATAAATGATTTATATATCTATATTGATAAAACAATTGAAGATGAGCAAACAATAAATGAAATAAAAATAGAAAATTTTGTTATAACTCAAAATCCTGCTAAAGGAAAAATAAAAGTTCTAAGGCCAACAGGAGAACTATCAAATTTATATACACATAGCGAGCAAGATTATTTGGATAAAAGTTTGACATATTTAGGTGCTGCAATAGATGATTTAAAATCGTTAGAAATATCAAATAATGGTGGAGTAATAGCGTTTAGAGTAGCATTAGAAGATATAGGTAGATATATTTCTAATGAAGATGAAGAGATAACTTATGATGGAAAATTATTATCTAATTTAGGAATAAGTTTAGAAGAAATAAAATTTGGATTGAGTTTTGACATTATAATTACAACTAGTGATAATGTGAGTTATAAAGGTACAATAAATTTAAATATGCCTATAAACTCAGTTATTGAAGAAGGGTCTTCAAATAAAGAACTAACTGATTTTTCAGATGTAGTATTTAAAAGGATTTAAATTATGGAGATTGAGCAAGTATATTTTGAAGAAAACAATATAATAATCGAAAAAAACAAAAAAAGAAAAACATATCCTATTTCAAAAATAAGATATAAAAGAAATACTTTTGTCTATAAAAATCCATTATTTGCTCCTGCAGATGGGAGAAGAAAAGATGAATTCTTAGAACTTTACTATAATAAAAAAGTGATTGCAATAATAAATTCGGACGAATATGAATTAGGTGATTTGATAAAAAAATATAACTTAAAAATATTTTCAGAATCAGGTGTTGATGGTTATATTTATTTAAAGAAGTCATTGAGTGATAGATTAGTGCCAATAATATTCATATCGTTAGGAATAATTGCTTTTCCAGTATATATTCTTTTATGGACGATGTTTTATGCAAGCATAAAATACAATATGATAAGTATTTCTATTTTAATATTTGTAGTAATGTTGTTTGTTGGATATATTAAAAATAATTGTAAAATATTTTTTAATAAAGAACAAATTTTGCTTAAGTATTTAGGAAAAAATAAAAAATATAGTTATGAGCAAATTATAGAATATAATGTGGTTCAAAGTTATTTAAATAATAAATTAGAAATCTTAATAATTTGGTTTGAGGATGGCGAAGAAATACGAGTAACAGAAGAGTATGAAAATTTTAGTGATTTCTTTAAAATTCTAAATGATAAAGTCTATAGTTCCTATATGTAAATTTAAATGAGGTATTAATATGAATAAAAACGATAAAGAATTGAAATATGAAGTAAAAAAAGGAACTCAATTAGGTATTTTAAAATAAAGTTTTGAATTATAGATTTTAATAATTAAAATAATGAATAATTGAAATAAAAAGTATTGCAAAATGAGGAAATCCATTATATAATCATTCAAGAATAATAGTGGCTTTTCTTAAGGAAGGTATGCTTCAATAAAAAGCTATGAATCTCGTCAGGTTCGGAAGAAAGCAGCGATAAGTAGTGTATTATGTGATTTCGCATGCCTTCCTTAAGGGAAGCCATTTTAATTTTAACAAAATGTTAATTAATGTAAGTAGTCTTATATTAATTCGTTTGTCAAGTACAAAAGTTTAACGGTAAAAGGAGGTAAAAATGGCATATACAGCTCTTTATAGAAATTTCAGACCATTAAAATTTTCGGATATGGTTGGACAAGAGCATATTACAAGAACCCTAAGAAACCAAGTGATGTCAAACAGAGTTGGACACGCATATCTATTTAATGGTGGTAGAGGAACAGGAAAAACTACAACAGCAAAGATATTAGCAAGAGCTGTTAATTGTTTAAGTCCAATTGAAGGAGAGCCATGTAATGAATGTGAAATTTGTAAGGAAATATTATCAGGTTCATTAACTGATGTAGTAGAAATGGATGCTGCTTCAAATAATAGTGTAGAAGATATAAGAGCAATAAGAGAAGAGGTCAATTTTTTACCAACAAAGGCAAAATATAGAGTATATATTATAGATGAGGTTCATATGCTTTCAACAGGAGCTTTTAATGCTTTATTAAAAACATTAGAAGAACCACCAGCTCATGTTAAATTCTTTTTGGCAACAACAGAACCACAAAAATTACCAGCAACGATTCTTTCAAGATGCCAAAGGTTTGATTATAAAAAAATATCTGAAGATGATGTTATAAAAAGATTAAAAATAATTTGCAAAGAAGATAAAATTAATATAACAGATGGGGCATTAAAAATAATTGCTACATTATCTGAAGGAGCAATGAGGGATGGAATAAGTATTTTAGAAAGATGTGCTCAAGAAGAGGTAGAACAAATAGATGAAGATAAAGTGAAGGATTTAGTTGGTATTCCTAGTTTGGAAAATATTAATAAAATAACTTCAGCAATTTTTGATAAGGATGAAATTGAGGCTTTAACTATATCTGAAAACGTTATAGACCAAGGGAAAGATTTGTATAATTTTTTGTGGGAAATTATAAAATATATAAAAGATATTTTAGTATACAAATCAACTAAAAAATTAGAATTATATAGCAAGGAAGAACTAGATTATATTGATAAATTATCTGAAGATGTAGAAAAGTCTAGACTATTAGAGTTGATATATAATTTATCAGAACTTAGCTCTACAATGAAATGGTCAACACAGAAAAATATTATTTTTGAAACAGGAATAATTAAAGAATGTTTAGAAATAAAACCACAAATTGTAGAAGCAATAAATACGGTGGGAGTTGAAAAAACAAAAAAACAAACTCCAATTCAGCAAAAAGTTGTGGTGCCTGTTAAACAAGAAAAT
>JAZRKN010000015.1:0-294345 GCA_045646345.1 Candidatus Scatovivens sp.
GTTCTACTTTATTGTATCCTTCAACATCTATTGCTGTTTCTGTTATAGTTTCTCCAAATGTTTTATTTGAAACATTTTTTGCTGAAGCTACTGGTAAATTTGTTCTTTGTTCTAAGTAATTTACTGTGTAGCTTAAATCAGTTCTCTTTGTATAATAGAAGTTTATTACATTATCTGTAACATCTATTGTAATTGTTTCTGTTGTTGGAGCAACTTTATTATAACCTTCTATATCAATCGCTTGTTCTGTTACTACTGCTTTATAAGTTTGATTATTTACAACTTTTGCATCTGCTAATACGGCTTCTGTTCCTTGTTCTAAATAATTTACTGTATAACTTAAATCAGTTCTTTTTGCATAATAGAAATTAATTACATTGTCTGTAACATCTATTGTTATTGTTTGTTCTGTTGGATTTACTTTGTTATATCCAGCAATATCAATCGCTTGTTCTGTTACTACTGCTTTATAAATTTGATTATTTACAACTTTTGCTGTTGCTAAAGGTGTATTTGTACCTTGTTCTAAATAATTTACTGTATAACTTAAATCAGTTCTCTTTGTATAATAGAAGTTTATTACATTTCCTTCTACTTCAATTGTTATTGTTTGGCTTGTTGGAGCAACTTTATTATATCCAACAATGTCTATAGCATTTTCTGTTACTACTGCTTTATAAGTTTGATCATTTACAACTTTTGCATCTGCTAATACTGCATCTGACCCTTGTTCTAAATAATTTACTGTGTAGCTTAAATCATCTCTTTTTACATAGAATAAATTAATTACATTTTGAGTTTCATCTGTTACTATTGTAATTATTTCAGGATTTAAACTATCAAAATAATATCCTTCAATATCAATTATTTCTGAATTTGATATTATTTCTGTCATAAATACTTGATTATTTACTACTTTAGCTGGTTTTATCACTTCATTTGTTTCTTTTTCTAAATAGTTAACTGTATAACTTAAATCAGCTCTTTTTACGTAATAAATTTCAATTATATTTTCACTTTCAACAACACCAACTGTTAATGTATCAACATTAGTGCTATCGAAATAGTAACCATCAATTTCGATTTTTTCATCAACTGATGTTATTTCTGTTGCATATTTAGAATCAACAACTTTATCTTCGTTTAATACTTCGTTTGTTTCTTTTTCTAAATATTTTACAGTATATTTATAATCTTGATTAACTGGAGTTTCAACATCCTCTTCAGGAGTTTTTTCATCATCTTCAGTTGATACTAGTGCAGAGTTTATTACAATACCTGCAGCAACATCTGCTTCTGTTACAACATATTTAAATAATACTGATGTAGTTTCTCCTGGAGCTAATTTTTCTATTAAATTAACTTCTCCTTCAACTAATACAGCACCTTCTAATGAGTCTTCAACTAATACGTTTTCAAGAGTTATATTTCCTATATTTTCTACTGTTATTTCATAAGTTAATACATCATTTAATTTAACTTTTTCAGGTATTTCTAGACTGTTATTTACATCAACTAATTCTTTAACAACTGTATAGTCTTTATTTACATCCTCTGTAGGAACTATAACAGGTTCATCTAAATCTGTTGGAATTTTATTTTCAATAGTTGCAATTGCTGAGTTTACAATTTCACCATTTAAAATATCTTCCTCTGTTACCGTATATTCAAATGTAACTGATTCACTTGCATTTGGTTCTAATGTTTCAATCACTTTTGTTTCTAAGTTTCCATCTTCTCCGAATACAATTGTATCAACCACTTCTATATTGTTTACAGTCATATTTCCAGTATTTTTTACTGTTACTGTATATGTTAATACATCATGAAGTCCAACTTTAGTATCTGGAGTAGCTTCTTTTTCCACTCCGTATGTAGATTCAACACTTCTTGGTGTTTCAACATTTTCATCTTCTTTAGATTCTTCTGACATATCTATATAAGAAGTAAATTCTTTAGATATTTCAATCCTTGTTTTATTAACCCCAATTGAGTTTTCAATATTAATATCTAATGAATCTGGTTTCCAACCATAATTTTTATCTTTAGATGTTAATCTTTGAACATCTTGATATTCTATAATTGTAGTTTGAAGCGAGCTAAAATCATTTCTGCTTGTATTTGTTACTAAAGAGAAATCATCTTCATCAATATCTGCATTTTCAGATTCGCTTGCTTTATCTCCTGCGCCATCTTTATTTTCATTATTTTTTTCATTATTTTCTATTTGTTCATCTGTAATAGCTTCAGTGTTATTGTTAGATTTAATAAACATAACAGTACCAGCTATTGCAACAATAGAAACAATTAAAATCAAAACAGCGGCAATTACAAATTTCTTGCTTTTGTAATCAATCCTCTTTTTCATATATTTTCCTCCAAATAATTAATTAATTTCAAAAGCCTTAATTATAAGTCTTTCAGTTCTACCTTTAGAACAAGTTATTAATGTTACCTCTCTAACATTTTCATCATCTGTTATTAATACCGAGGTGTCATTTGGATCTGTTTTAAAGATTTCTTTTATTTCATATTGTATAGTTTTACCTTTTAAATCTGTAAGTTCAACTATATCTCCTATTTGAAGATTTTTATTTTTTCCAAACATTGTTCCATCATAATTATTATGACCTGCTAGTGATAAATTCCCCAAACTATTTACTTCACCACCCCAAAATCTGCTTATAGCAATTTTCATTGTTTTATCAGTAGTTTCTTCTAGTATTGGATACTCTAGTTCAATTTTTGGAATCTTAATAATCCCTATTACATTATAACCTTCAAATTTTAAATCAAATTTTGATTCATTATTTTCATTATCTATTTCAATTTCATTTAAATAGTTTTTAAAATCATTTACTACATTTCGATTTTTATCTTCATATTCATTTCTTTCAGAATGTATATTATATATTTTTATACTTGCTATAATTGCAAAAATTATTAAAATAACAAGAAATATTGTATATATAAATATTTTTTTATTATTTATCTTCATTTTTATTTTTTCTGCTTAAAAAGAAAATTCTAATTACAACTATTGCAATTAATACTATTACAACTGCAAAGAATACATATAGTCCAATTTCTTCACCAGTTACTGGTAAAATTGAAGCTGTACGTAGTGGAACTTTTTCAGTAGCAACAGTATGTTTTTCTTTATAATTACATTCTAAAATTTGAAGATCTATTATTTCATTTTGATTTGAATCTATATCTGCTGGTTCTATTAAGCTATTTTCTTGTAATAAAACTAAATATCTATCTCCATCAACTGAATCTTCTGGTTGTTTTACTTCTTTTCCTGTAACGTCTTTCCAACTAGCATTTTCTATTACAGTATTTAAAACATTTTCTGTTTCTTTTAATAAATCTATTTTTTCTATCATTTCTTTATCAGAAAGATTTTCTGTTTTTTCTAATAAATCTACTAATTTTGCAGCATCTTCATTTTTCGACAACTTATATATATCATATTTAAAAGTGCTATCTTCAGCATCTTTAATAATAATTTTTCCTAATTCTTTAGTTATTGTTATACCACCTGAAACTTCTTCAACGTTATCTTTTTGAGTTACATCTACAGCAATTCTTTTTGTTAAAGTGTTTAATTCAGATAATTTTGCCAAATCTAAAGCTTCATCTAAATTTAATTCTATTTTTGATAAAACATCATTGTTTGACAAATCTTTAACCCATAAATAAACTTTTTGCGTTAAATCAACACTAAATCCATTATCCAAACATGCAACATTAATTCCGTTTGAATCTGTCCAATTATTTATATAATTTAAATCTGTTGGGTTTACTTCTGCATTATTGTTAAAAGCAAAAGCAAATTCTGTATTTTCAAAACCGTCTATATAAATAATATAATCTTCGTTAGATTTAACAATTCTAAAATTTTCATCTACAGCTTGAATTTCTAATGGAATTATTGCAAATAACATTACTACCACTAGAACTACAAATAATTTTTTCAAGCTCATAACCATTCCTCCTTATAAAAAATTTTCGCCAACATTTTATAATATTTTTTCTCAAAATTCAAGCGTTCCGTAGAATTTTCTCGATTTTTATTACAATTTTATTACATTTTTATCTACCTATATATAGTATTTTTTTTAAATTAATTAATTTGCTCAAAAAAAGAGAATTTTTTCAAATTCTCTTTTTTATTTGTTATAATTCTAATTCAACAATTTTATTTTCATTTAAAGTCTTTCGTAAGTCTATAATTCTTTGATTATCGGAGCCTCTAAATCTTATTTCTGGATTTTTTCTTTCTTCTATAAATCTTCCATCAACCAAAACATCTATATTTCTTAAAGTAGTATCTGTAATATCATCTTTACGATTTTTTAGTTCTTCAAAAGTATATCCTGAATAACACCATATATTTAACTCTGGTTTTTCTTTTTTTAAAGCTTCTATAAAATCATTTACGTCTTTTATATTTTCTTTGCACAGTGGTTCTCCACCGCTTATAGTTACTCCTTTTAAAATAGAGTTTTCTTTTATTCTATTTATTATAGCATTTTGATCGAATTCTTCACCATAATTATAATCTTGAGCAATTTTATTATGACATCCAGGACAATTATGAGGACATCCACTAACAAATAATACTGCTCTCCAACCTATTCCATTTGACATACTCTCATCATAAAATCCTGCCATTTTCATAACTAATTAAATCTCCTTTATTCTCCCAAACCATTATGTGTAACTCTATCTCTTAACTCTGCAAGTTTTGCTTTATTCCAACGAGATGTTGTTCCAACTAAATATCCTGTAATTCTTTGAATTGTATCTATATTTTCACTACCACATTTTGGACATGAAACTAAGTTCGCATCTGCATTTTCAAAACCACAATCTAAGCATCTAGCTCTTGTATGATTTACACTTCCATATCCCATATTGTATTTATCCATTAAATCAACAACAGCTTTTATTGAGTCTGGATTGTGAGTAGCATCTCCATCAAGTTCGATATAGAAAATATGGCCTGCTCTGCACATTTCATGATATGGAGCTTCTATTTTTGCCTTATGTTCAGCTGTACATTTATACCAAACAGGAACATGGTTACTATTTGTATAATATTCTCTATCTGTTACTCCTGGAATAACACCATAAGATTTTCTATCTAATTTTGTAAATCTTCCTGATAATCCTTCTGCAGGAGTTGCTATAATTGAATAATTCAAATTATATTTTTCTGAGAATTCTTTTGTTAAATCCCACATTTCATTAACAATCTCTATACCTAATTTTTGAGCATCTTCATCTTCTCCGTGATGTTTACCAACTAAAGTAATTAAACATTCTGCTAAACCTATAAAACCAATACTTAGAGTTCCATGTTTTAAAACATCTCCAACACTATCATTTGGTTTTAATTTATCACTATCAAGCCACATTCCTTCCATCAATAATGGGAATTGTTTTGCTATAGCTGTAGATTGGAATAAAAATCTTTCATGTAATTGTTGTGCTGCTATTGTTGTATATTTTTCAAGTTCATGCATAAAAATTCTTTTAACAGCTTTTTTGTATAAATCGTTCATATGAACACTGCTTCCGATACCTAAATCGAATTTTTTACCAATTTTTTCTTGAGCTTTTAAAGCTGATTCAATAGCAATTTTTGGTAAGTTAATTGTTGTAAAAGAAAGATTTCCTCTTCCTATTGATGTTTTTTCTCCATGTCTGTTTTCAAATACTCTTGTTCTACATCCCATAGTAGCACATTCATAGTACCATCTTCTTGGATCTGATTCATCCCACTTATCATTATGATTATAAGTAGCATCTAAATTTATATAGTTAGGGAAAAATCTTTTGGCTGCAACTTTACAAGAAAATTCATATAAATCATAGTTTTTATCTTCTGGTAAATAGTTAATTCCTTTTTTCTTTTTCCAAATTTGAATTGGGAAAATTGCAGTTTCACTATTTCCAACACCTTCGTAAGTAGATTGTAATAATTCTCTAATAACACATCTACCTTCTGCTGTAGTATCAGTTCCATAGTTAATTGAACTAAATACAACTTGATTTCCACCTCTTGAATGAATTGTATTCATATTATGAATAAATGCTTCCATTGCTTGGTGAACTCTCTCCACAGTTCTATTTATTGCAACTTGAATTATTCTGTCTTTTCCTTTTAATCCCTTCAAATCTTTTTTTATGTAATCTTTTACTTCATAATCAAGATATTTTGTAACATCTTCGTTTAAAACTTCACCTTGTTTTTTTATTTCTTCTTCAAATGTTTTTCTAACATAAGGAGCTAGGAAATAATCAAACGCCGGAATCGCTTGTCCACCATGCATTTCGTTTTGTATTGTTTCCATCGAAATACAACCTAAAATACTAGCAGTTTCAATTCTTTTTGCAGGTCTTGAAGAACCATGACCAGCTTTGAAACCATTTTCTAAAATTCTATCTAATGGATGTTGCAAACATGTTAATGATTTTGTTGGATAATAATCTTTATCATGAATATGAACATATCCTAAATTAACAGCTTCTCTAACTTCTTTTGATAATAAGAAATCATCAACAAATGGTTTTGTTGTTTCAGAAGCAAATTTCATCATCATACCAGCAGGTGTATCTGCATTCATATTTGCATTTTCTCTTGTGATATCATTTGCTTTTGCACTAATAATATCTAAAAACATTTCTCTTGTTTTTGACTTTCTTGCAACATCCCTATTATATCTATATGTAATATAACTTTGTGCAACTTCTTTTCTGCTTGATCCCATTAATTTTTTCTCAACAGCATCTTGTATCTCATAAACACTGACTTGTGTTTGATTTTCAAATTGTTTTTCAACACTATCTGCAATTTTATTTGCTAAATCTAAATCTATTCCTTCAATTGTATGTGACATCGCTTTTGATATCGCATCTACAATTCTTTCTCTTTTGAACTCCATTAATCTTCCATCTCTTTTGATTACTTGCATTTTTTCTTCCTCCTTATTTTAGGTTAATTACATTCTAATTCATTTTTTAAAAAAATAATGTTGCTACAGCAACATTTAATGTTTTTAATTTCATTTTCCATATTTTTTCTTGATTTCAGTGGTTTTTATCGATTATTAATTTTGTGTTACAATTCTTCTATATTGATTTTTCAAGCATTTCAGCATATTATTTCCTATTCTTTGTTGCCATAGCAACATTTTTGTGTTATATTATTTTTGGTGATGTATTATGAGAAGAAATTTTGATCCAGAAAATTTTATAAAAAAAATGCAAACTCATTGTAGTTTATGCGAAGTAAAAGAATTTCAAGCAGATGAAGTAATTACTACATTTCTTTTAAGAAGAAATCAATTTTGTGTTTTACTTGAAGGAGAAGCACAATTAATTACTTACGATAGTGATGGAAATAAAAAAATCTTATATTATTATAAAAAGAATGATTTATTTGGTGAAGCTTTATTTAAAGTATATATGAATAAAGAATTATTTGTGCTTGCAAAAAAGAAATGTAAAGTTTTATTTTATCCATATGATACAGCTGAAAATTGTACTAATACTTCTTGTATTTATCATATAGAAATTTTAAGAAACTTGCCAGATTTAATTCTTCACAGCATTGCAAAACAAAACTTTAGAATGATTCTTTTAACATATAAAGGTGTTAGAGATAAATTATTGACTTACTTTAATTATTTATCAATAGAAAATTCCAGCAAAACTATAGAGTTACCATTTTCACTAACAGATTTATCAGATTATCTTATGATAGAAAGAACAGCCATGATGAGAGAATTAAAAAGACTTCAAGATGAAAAAATCATAAAGAAAACTAAAAATAAAATTATATTATTATAAAAAAACACTTAGTAATTTATTTTACTAAGTGTTTTCTTTTTATTTATTTTTTTCTCTTAAATATTCAACAAGTTCATTATAACCTTCCATATTCCAATATTTAAATCTTATCTCGTCATCGTAATTTCCTAGTGTTTTATCAGTACCTTCTGGAATAAAAATAAAATCCCAACTCCAGCCATACTCACCTGATTTTTCAAAAGCAATTTTACCATTTGTAATAGATTTAAAAACAACCGGTTCTTTTCCATATTCACAATATGCTAATACTTCTTCAAAATGAGCATTTCTATTATCTATACCTTCTAATAATTTTAAAATTCCATCTTCTCCTAACGTATCATCAACATAATGTGTATATGGTCCAGGAAATCCATTTAATGCGTCTATACAAATTCCACTATCATTTTTCAAAACCGCTGTTTTTAACTTATCGCTAGCCCATTTAGCAGAATATTTAGCAACATTTTCAATTAAATCATCTTGCAATTCCGGTACATCTAATTTTACTTGTTCCACTTCAAATCCTAATGGTTCTAATATTTGTCTTGCACTTAATATTTTCGCCCAATTACCTGTAACATACGTTATTTTTTTCATTTTATCATCTTCTTTCTATTTTAATTTCTTTATTATATACATTGAATAAAATATTGAAATCACTAACCATACAACTGGAATAACATATAAAGAAATATCATTTTCAACACTTATTATACTTAAAGAATTTATAATACTATGAGTAATTATGCAAGGCCATAACGATTTTCCTTTATAAAAAATTATAACAAATAAAAAACCAGCAGCAATTGCATAAATAATTTGAATTAATGTTGGAATTAATGCAGCTCCATTAAATAAATTTATAATATGTCCTATTCCAAAAGTAATTGAAGTCACTATAATTGCAGTTTTGACATTGTCTTTTTCCATTACTTTAAACAAGAATCCTCTAAAAATTATTTCTTCTAAAAATCCTATACATAACATTGAAAGCACATGAAACAATATTTCATTGATAGAATTGTTTATATAAATACCAGAAATTATACTTGTACCAACCATTAATATTAGCGGTATAAAATACAAAAATTCTTTTACTTTGTTTGGTTTTACTAAACCATAATATTCTTTCAACTCGTTTTTATTTATAAAAATTAATATTCCTGCAGATAATATAGCGTTGCAAATCACAGTTCTAACATCTGTAAGTCCCCAATTTTGCATACAAAATGAATTAAGAACAATATATATAATAATTAAACTCATGCTTATAAAAAATTCATATTTATCAAATATTTTTTTCATATCATCCTCCAATTACTATTTTATATCTGTATTTTACCTCTATAAGCAAATTAATTCAATCATATTAAAAAAATAAAAAAGAAGCCTTTTTGAAGTGAACCTCCTACAGTTCACTTCATAGTTGCGCTCCTTTTATTTATTATAATTTCTTTTCTTGACAATACCACTCTATATCAAATTCAACTTTTTCGCCTTTTATTTCATAGCCAATTGATTTATATAAATTACATGCTTTAAAATTAGATTTTCCTACTGTAAGAAACATATAATCTACATTTTGTTTTCTCAAATCATCTTCTATATATTTAATAAGTTTTCTTGCTATTCCTTGTTTTTGATATTTTTTTGAAACAGCTACTCTTGCTAAATCTCTTGGATTTTTTACATTCTTTGTAAAGATGTCTAATTTAAATAATTCTTCATCAAGTCCTGCATGTGCAGAAGCAACAATTTTATCATTAAGTTTTAATATATACATAGAATCTAATTCAATATCTCTTCTTATATCCTCTATTGATGGGTAATATTCATTCCAAAGACATCCCTCAAACCCTATTAGTGATTTATAAATATCAAATATTTCATTAAGTTCTTCTACTTTAGCTTTTCGGATTTCTATATTATCTTCTGACTTTTTCATTTGTTTTTCTCCCATTTTTATATCTAAAATTTTTATAACATATTTCAATATAATTTTCAACTCAATATGATGATTTAATATATATCTATATTTTTGATAATATTGAGCTCAAAATATATCAGCACATAAAAAAACATAAAACCTCTGTATTTGTTATTGTATATTTATTTGAATAATGATATATATAAGATAAAAGTATATTATTATACTTTATAAGTTATTATTAAAAGGAGAAAAAATTATGCAAAATTTAGATAATGGAATATTAAAAATAGATGATTTTATTTTTACAAAAGATACTAAATTAGAAGATTTTAAAAGTCTTTCAGAGGATGTTGTAACCACAAAAATTTATGAAAAATCAAAAATCTACGAATTCCGATTTTTAAAACCAATAATTAGTGAAGGAATAGAAGGTTATTTAAAAGTAGAATATTATTTCAATGGAAATATATATAGAATTGGAATTGGAATAAAAATACCAGAAGGAGAAGAAACAGGTTTTTCAATGAGTAGCGAACGTACAAAACAATATTTTGAATATTCAAAAAGATTTTTAAAAGGTTTAATAAAATCTGAGCCTACTGCAGAAAGCGATTATTCTCTAGAATATGAATTCGATTGGGGTGGAATATATACATTTCTTTTTTCTGATAGAGATTATGGATTCAGATATAATGGAATTGAAATAGAATTTTTTTAAACAATATATAAGTTAAATATGAATAAAATAGGTTGCTTAGCAACCTATTTTTATTTTATTTATATAAAAAATTGTAAATAGTTGAAATATTTATATTCACATTATCAATGCATCCGATTTTATTATACAATTATTTTATAAAAATCTAACAAACTGTATAAACAAAAGAAAAAGACAGATTTTATAAATCTGTCTCCTTGGTGCGGCAGTTATTAAGTCATGTTGATTTATCAAGGTTTTTAGGGATTTTTTCCAGCACAAGTCCAGCATAAAAAAGAGATTATGCGTTGAGTTTGTGCTGGACTGTCGGGTCACTCGTTGGGCTATAATCCTTGATATAACTATGTTTTTGTAATTGACACTTACTCTCTTTTGTAGTATAATAAATTTATAGTTAAAAAATAAAAAGGAGCATGTTTATGAATCAAATAAATGGTACTGGTAGTGTCTTTTATAATAGAAGTAAAAAGTTATGGGCTGCTCAATATGTTTTAGAAGAAAATGGAAAAACAAAGAAAAAATGTATTTATGGAAAAACTAAAGATGATGTTTCAAAAAAATTAACAAAGATAATGTATGAATATCATAATGAAGGCTTTGTACAAGAAAAAGGTATGCCTCTTATTAAATTATTAGAACAACTTCGTGAAGATAAGTATGCAGCTAATCTTATTTCTGAAAGTCATTATTCAAGATTAGAATTTGTTTTAGTTGAAATTAAAAATAATCCTATCGGAAATAAAAATATTGATAAAATTACATCAAGAGATTTGCAAGATTACTTTAATTCTTTAATAGATCGATATACTGACTCTACTATAAAAAAAGTTTGGGAATGTGTGAAACAAGGTTTTCAAGCAGCAGTTAAAAGAAATTATATAAAAACAAATCCACTTGATGATGTAATAAAACCAAAATCCAGAAAAGAAACAAAAGAAGTTACAGCACTTACAACAGAAGAACACCATATCTTATCTAAATACCTGTTTAAATCGAATTTAAGCGAAGAAAAATATAAAACAGTAATATTACTTCAACTTTATACAGGAATGAGAATTGGTGAGGTTTTGGCTTTATCTAAAGACGATGTGGATTTAGATAAAAGAATGATCCGTGTAAGAAAAACTATTTCAGTAGATATTAATGGAGAATTAACTGTAAAAAAAGGAACTAAAACTTATGCTGGAAGAAGAGATATTCCTTTTCCAATATCTTTTATTCCACTTTTAGAAGAACAATTTAAATATTATGAAGAAAATAAAAACAATTTGTTGTTTTGTTATGAAGGTAGAATTATAAAAGCTAGTACAGTTAATACAGTTTTAAAAAGAATTTGTAAAAAATTAAAATTATCAAGTAAAATATCTAACCATACATTAAGACATACTTTTGGAACAAGATGTATAGAATCAGGTATGTCTCCTGTTGTAGTTCAAAATATGATGGGACATAAAGATATTAGAGTAACGCTTAATATTTATACTTCTGTATTAAATCAATATAAGCAAGAAGAATTTAATAAAGTTACTAAATATTATATGGATAAAGATTTATTGTCGTTACCAGAAGATAATATTGTAAAAGAAGGATATTTACTTAACGAAGATAGTCTTGAATATGATTACGAAACTGAAAAAGATATTAAGGATCTTTATAAAGAATTCGCAAATTCACCTCAAATTAAAAAGATGGAAGAATCAATTACACAAGAGGAATGGAAAAATTATTATAAAGAATTAATTAGAATATTTGGCAATAATCAAAAAGAATAAAAATAAAAAAGTATCAAATTATAAATTTGATACTTTTTTGTTTTCGCGCGGAAGTTTGAAACCGAGAAAGGTTTCATTCATAATTAAAAATTTAAAATCTCTATTAGAGTTCTCTAATAGAGATTGGTAAGTTATCTAGTAGTTCTCTATTAGATAACTTATAAATTTTAATTATGCTAGGGGTTATTAGGGGACTTTGTCCCTTAATCATACAGAGAACTTTTTTAAAGTTCTCTAGTATGTTATAGCACTTTCGTTCTATATGTAATTTAATGTTGTATTTTTACATCTATTGCATCTTTAATTAATGATTTGCTTACTATAGCACAAAAAATATTATTATTACAATAAGCTCTAGGATTTTCTCTTTGTTTTAAAATAATATTTGTTGTTATTTCTTCAGTGTTCACATCATATATAATTAAATCAGTTTCAAAGGATTCTCTTTCGTTTTCGTTTACAACTATTATTATGCTATTTTTTTCAAAGTCTATATCGTTATTATTAAACAAATAAATGCGTTCATAATATTTATTATAATCTTCTTTATTAGAAATGATTTTATAATAAAGGCTTGTATCAGAGTCCCATATCATATCATTTGCAACTAAATTATTTTCATAATTTTCAACACCGTTTTTTTCAAATAATCCCATACTTGAAATTTCTTCTCTTTGAATAATGTTTGTTTTTTCTTCAACAATTTTTTCAGCATTTTGTTTTTCAATCACTTCTAGTTTATTTATTAGTTTATTATATCCAAGTCTTCCTATAAAAATTGAAACTAAAAAGATTATCAAAAGTATTAATAAGACAGTTAATTTTTTCATACACTTACCTCGCTTTCAAATTGAATCTTACCATTATTTGTTATATTTATAAAGTATTTGTTCTAATGTATTAATTGTATTTCCCATATCAGAAATAACACAACGATATTTAATAGTGTTTTTGTTTTTTTTGATCACATAAAATTCTCGATATATATCATCTGTTGAAGTATTATTTAATAGTTCTTTATCATTATTTATATCCATTGAAAAATAAATTGTATAATATAAATCTTTATAATTTTTGGGAATTTCAAGTTTTTCTAATTCGATATTGTCTACTCCAATTATTGTTAATATGTCATTTTTTTCTGTAGAAGTTATATTTTTTAAATTAGCACTAATTGAACCAAATATTGCATTATACAAACTTATCATTCCTAATATTACTAACAAAAATATTATAAATATTAATTTTAAAAATTTTTTCATATATTCCTCCAATAATATTATTTTTCTTTATTATAATCGTTTATTCTATAAAACTAAAAGATATCATATTTTCTGGAAATTTTGAATTTTTAAAAATACAATTTGTAGTATTAGATTTTAAAAAATTTGAAGTAGTGTCAATTTTTTCAAAAGAATCAAATTCATAATAATTATAAGAGTCTAGATAATATGTATTTGAATTGTATGTGGTATACACCCTAGTAGTATCTTTACATATATAATATTTGTTTTCTAAACTTACATATTTAATATCATAAATATGCATCTTCTTAAAATTGGAATCGGAATAAACGACTCTAATTTCCGAATCTTGTTTGTTTTCAATATTATTTATAAAATCATTATAAACAGTAATGTTGTAAGCTGGATTTGAAGAGACTATAAAACAATTATCATTTTTTGCGTCATCTATAGAATAATCAAACGGTAAGTTCTTAATATTAGAATAAGTTTTCATAAAATTTGTATTTTTAATTGTTTTAAAAACTTCAATGTTATTTCTTTTTAATGAATTATCTATTTTTATAGAAATGCCTCTATTAAAATTAGGTTCATTATCTGGATTTGTTTTATCAAGACCAATATATATAGTTTCATTATCAATATCTATCGTTAAAAGTTTTAAATTTTTTGTAGATTCATTTTCTACAATTGTTAGTACAATAAACGAATTATTAAAATCATTTTCAGTCATTTCAATAATGTCCGGATAGTAATTTTTATATATTAAGTATTCATTATAATTATTTATATCTTTGTAATAAATAGAATTTTTAAAAGCGAATTCATTACCATAATAGTATTCTTTATGCATAGGATCAAAATAATTATAGGAATAAAGTTCCTTTTCGACTTGTGGTATTGGATTATCATTTTGATTATTCAATTTTGAGTATATATATAAAGATGTAATGCCAATAAGAATGATAAAAATAATTAATAAAAATTTTTTCATAAAAATACCTCGCTTTCAGTGTGAAATTTAACCGATTAATTCTTTTTTTCTTTATTTTATTAGTAATTACATAGATAAGAGTTGGAATATTTAATATTAAAAATATGCCAATACAGTCAGTATCCAATGTTGCTTGCAAAAATGTTTTATTTTCTGTTCCCATTATATAAACAATAAGATTAAAATCAACAAACATTGCTAACAATAAACTACATATAGGTAAAATCCATTTTATAATTTTTTTATCTGCAATACAAAGTTGTATACATTCCGTTATTACTAAATATAATATAAATAATTGTAACACTTTTATTCTCCTTTATTTTTCAGTAATTCTTGTATCAATAGTAGTTTCATCAATTATATAAATATCATTAATTTTATAGATATTTGTTATATTTTCTTTAAAAGCTTCATAGTATTTATTAACAATTTCAATACATTCTTTTTCAGAATAATTTTCACACACATAAATTAATTTAAATGAATTAGAATCTCCTATTTTTTCTATTTCTATATTATTAACATTAGAATACTTTGTCTGCACTTTCTTTTTTACAGCCTCAGAATTTATAATTGACACAATACTTCCTAACAGATTTTTATCAATAGTTAAATCTTGTACTGAATAAGATGATTTTTCTTCTGCATCAATATCTATTGCAAAAGTTAATTTTGCAATTTTTTGTTCTATTCTAATTGGTTCTGAATAATCTTCTAGATATGTTTGTTCTATTGCAAATAATCCTTGTCCTAAATTAATAGGAAAATATTTCGGACCTATAACACAACGATAATATTGGTTTTCTTTATCTTTAAATGAAATTAAATAATCCCCATGAACATTACTCCATTCAATACCGACATATTCAAATCGCATTTTTGGAAATTTATTATTCATATAGTTAGATGCATATATTCTTGCAATTTGTTTGGGGATTATTCCTAATAAAAATAATAATGCGATTATTATTAGAAGTATAATTATTATGATTTTTAATATTTTCTTTTCCATAAAAACCTCCAAAATTATTTACTAGTATATTTACAATTAGGATAATTTAAGCACCCTATAAATTTTCCATATTTTCCATTTCGTTCAACTAATTTACCACCGCATTTAGGGCAGATCATATTCTTTTCGTTATTCTCATTTTCTTTTATAGTAGTTTTTATTGTATTAACATGTTGATTTCTTATTTTTTTATCGATTATATTATGAGATTCTATTCGTTCTTTTATTTCATTTAAATCGTAATCTAATAATTGCGTATTATAAGATTTAATTTGTTTGTTAATAAAATCAAGTTGAGTCACATTTTTTGCATTTATTTTTAATTTCGCTTGATTAGAAAAACAAATTATAGAAATAAATTTTTCTTCTTCAAAATTTAATAATTCCTGTAGTGTTTTTATATGTCCATAATTTTGATGAATAGGGTTGTTAAAGTATTGTTTGTTTTTGCCTAAATGTTGAATCCATTTATCTTTATATTCATCTCCAGTAATTAGTCCATAGTAGTTTTTCATTTCAACTACAAATATTCCAAATTTAGAAAGAATAATATGATCTATTTGATGTGTACCTTTACTAGACTTTAGCATTATATCATTTAAAACTAAATAATCTTTTTTAGGTAATTTGTTTAATTCAGTTTTTACCCAAAACTCTCCCATAAAACCACGGATTTTTTTATAAAAGACTGTACTTAAAATTCCTAATATAATAATAATCCAAAAAATTGGTTCTTTAAGATATAAATTTATTAAAAGATTAATAGCATCATTCATATAAAATTTACCTTTCTATATATCTTTTTTATTATTTTACATCATTTTACATTATTTTACATTAAAAAATAGTAAATTTTATATAAAAAATGGTATTTTATATTAAAATCCAGCATTAGAAATTGGGGCGAACAAGCAAAACGCTGGTGCTCTAAGTGTTGGATGTTGTTTTTTAGTCCAGCACGAGTCCAGCACGAGCACATATAATCAAATATAACTAAATATAACTAAATATAAACAAATATAAAGAAATGAGAGCAGTTGTAAGGGGTTGAGAGCTTTTTTGTAGTAATATCAATGCATTTAGGTCGTGCTGGATAAGAAAATACGTTAAAATCTCGCAAACCTTACAGGCAAAAGAAAAAGACGAGTTTTTATTAACTCGTCTTTTGGTGCGGCAGAGAGGACTTGAACCCCCACGGTCTCCCACTAGATCCTAAGTCTAGCGCGTCTGCCAGTTCCGCCACTGCCGCATTTGTCATCAACTGACAATAAATATATTAACACATTTACAGTTCCATTGTCAATAAATTTCTTTAAAATATTTCATAAAATGTCTTAAATACATAACCTTCATTTTTTAAATGTTGAATGATTTCTGGAAGCGCTTCTACAGTTTGAGGTTTATCGTTTGCATCATGCATTAATAATATTAAACTTCCCCTTCCAGCCATAGTATCTATAACTTCTTGAACACATTCTTCTTTAGTATTTTTTCCTTCAGCATCTCCTGACAAGCAATTCCAATTTGTAAATGCCACTCCATAATTTTCAAAATGTTTTCTTGCTTCAGCTTTTATTTTTTCATATCTTCCACCTGTAGATCCTCCAGGAAATCTAAATAAATACGAACTGTATTCTTGATTGTTTAATGCATTTTTTATTGAATATTCACAATCTACATATTCTTGAAAAACTGTATCTTTATTTTCATAAATTTTAGAATATTTATGAGAATAACCATGATTTGCTATATAATGACCTTCATCAAAAGCTCTTTTTACAGTTTCAGGATACAAATCAACTCTTGCTCCCAACACAAAAAATGTAGCTTTTACATCATGTTCTTTTAATATATCCAAAACTTTTGGTGTTATATCTTTTGATGGTCCATCATCAAATGTTAAATATACCACCTTTTCTTCCGAAAAATATATATTTTTTATTTCTTCATGACCATTTTCATTAAATTGAGGAATAAATTGTGTTTTTATTTTTTCCATATCATGTGTTGGTATAATTCTATGTTTTCCATCATAACTTGGAAGAACATCTTTTTTTATTGGTTTAATTATTGTTTTCTTTTCTTCTACTTCTTCTTTTTCTTCAACAACAGCAACTTGTTCTTTTTGAGTTTCATTATTCTCATCCACTGAATAAACTTTAGTTGTATCATCTTCTTGATTATAAATTATTGCAAAACTACCAATTCCCAAAATAACACATGCCAAAATAACTACAACAATTAGTAGTACTTTTTTTGTATTTAGTTTATTTTTTTTCATTAGACTGAATTCATTGTATTCATAATCTTCTAAACCATACAACATATTTCGACACTCCTCGCCATCATTATATAATATTTTGTCAAAAATTCAAGTGTCTATTCTTAAAAAAAGAAACTCCACTAAAAAGCAGAGTTTCCAAAATTTATATTTTTATTTTATTAGTTATTTTCTGAACCATTAATTTTTAATAATTTAAATATTTCAACTATTAATAATGGAGCAAATACTAATCCAACAACTTCTAATAATTTTTCAGGATACATAAATAAGTTTGTTATACTGAATATTTCTTGGAAGAATGGTACTAATAATACTAAGAACATTAAACCAGCAGAAGCACCAATTGCTAACAATAACATTCCATTATTGAATGGATTTGAACTAAATATAGATTTTTTATTATCTCTAACATTAAATACATGTACTAGTTCTGAAAGCGCTAATGTAGCAAACGCCATTGTTTGACCAATGTGTATTTTTTCTTCAGCTGTTACACCTTCTGTAGCAAGACCAAGAACAAAAGCGGCAAGTGTTAATCCACCAACCATTAAACCTTGGTATAATACTCTCCATGTCATACCTTTTGTAAATATTCCTTTAGTTTTTAATGGTTTTCTACTCATTATTCCTTTTTGAGCTGGATCTACAGCTAAAGCTAAAGCTGGTAGTGAGTCTGTTACCAAGTTAATCCATAAGATTTGAACTGGTAATAATGGTTCTAATGCACTAATTAATTCGTTTGGAATAGCAAATTGATTCATTAATATTGGTGTTATTAATATTGCTGTAAATAATACAACGATTTCACCAATATTACTTGATAATAAGAATTGGATTGCTTTTAAAATATTATCATATATTCTTCTACCTTCTTCTACTGCAGAAACAATTGTTGCAAAGTTATCATCTGTTAATATAACATCTGCCGCCTCTTTAGAAACGTCTGTACCAACGATTCCCATTGCACAACCAATATCAGCTGTTTTTAGTGCTGGTGCATCATTTACACCATCACCAGTCATAGCAACAATTTCTCCATTTGCTTGCCATGCTTTTACAATACGAACTTTATGTTCTGGTGAAACCCTAGCATAAACAGAAATATTTCTAACTCTTTTAATTAACTCTTCATCACTCATAGCTTCAAGTTCAGCACCAGTTATAGCTTCATCACCTTCAGCTAAAATTCCTAATTCTTTTGCTATTGCTGTAGCTGTAATTTTGTGATCACCTGTAATCATAACTGTTTTTATACCAGCTGATACACATTTTTCAACAGCAGCTTTTACTTCCACTCTTGGCGGATCTATCATAGCAACCATACCAACAAATATTAAATCTGATTCTAAATTTTTAATCTCTTCTGCTGTTGGCGCATGGTCTAATACTTTATATCCAACAGCTAAAACTCTTAATGCATCTTCTGCTAAATGAGCATTACATTCTTGAATTGTTGGTCCATATTCTGCAAAATCATTTTTAACTTCTCCATGTAGTCTATATCCTTTGCAGCATCTTAATAATTCGTCTACTCCACCTTTTGTATAAACCATATATTTATCATCAGCATATTTATTTACTGTTGTCATCAATTTTCTATCTGAATCAAAAGGTAATTCTGCAACTCTTTTATATTCTGTGATTGGATTATATGTTCCATCGCTTGAAATTCCAGCTTCATTAGCTAAGCGTGTATAATCCATATTTTTTGCCATATCAATTAATGCTGTTTCAGTTGGATCTCCAGCTAAAGAACCATCTTCTGCAACTTTTGTATCATTACAAAGCATTAATGCTTCTACAACCAATCTACCTTCATCATCAATTTTATTTATTTTTTCTAAATCTTGTAAATTAGAATTATAGAATAATTTCATAACTGTCATTTTGTTTTGTGTTAAAGTTCCTGTTTTATCAGAACAAATAACTGTAGCACATCCTAAAGTTTCAACAGCTGGTAATTTTTTTACAATAGCATTTTTCTTAACCATTCTTTGAACTCCAATAGCAAGAACTATTGTAGATACAGCAGCTAAACCTTCAGGAATAGCAGCAACAGCTAAAGATACTGCAGACATAAACATATGAACTGGTTCTTTACCATATGCAAGCCCAACAGCAAATATAATTGCACAAATAACTAATGCAGCAACACCTAGAATTTTTCCTAAGCTATTTAATTTTGCTTGAAGTGGTGTAACACCTTCTTCTGTTTCATTGATCATAGTAGCAATTTTACCAACTTCAGTATTCATTCCTGTTTCAACAACAATACCTTTTCCTCTACCATAAGTAATTAAACTAGAAGAGAATAATAAATTTGTTCTATCACCAACACCAACTTCATCTTCATCAATTTTCTCTATTTGTTTTTCAACAGCTAAAGATTCTCCTGTTAATGCCGCTTCTTGTGATTTCAAGTTAACAGCTTCAATAATTCTTAAGTCAGCAGGAATAAAATCACCTGTATCTAAAACAACAATATCTCCTGGAACTAATTCTGCTGATTGAACAACAACTAGTTTTCCATTTCTCATTACTTTAGCAACATGGCTACTCATTTTTTGAAGTGCTTCTAATGATTTTTCTGCTTTGCTTTCTTGAGCAACACCAATTATTGCATTTACAACAACAACTACTAAAATAATAATTGAATCTGTAAATCCTTCTCCTTCTTGCACTCCTACAATTCCTGAAACTACAGCAGCAATTATAAGAATTATAATCATGAAATCTTTAAATTGCTCAATGAATTTTTCAATAAGAGTTTTCTTTCTCTTAGCTTTTAATTCATTAGTTCCATACTTCTCTCTTCTAGCAGTTACTTCTGCATCAGAAAGACCTTTGTTTAAATCAGTTTCTAATTTTTTTGCAGTTTCTTCTGCAGTTAAATTATACCAATTTCCCTTTTCCATACTTTCCTCCTTAAATTAATATATTTTTAAAATTTTATTAACATCTTCAAAAGAGCCTTCATTTGTTAAGACAATGTCAAACCCTTTATTATAAAGTGCTAGATTTTCTTCTATTTTTTCATCTAAAAATCCTATTGTTATAGCATTTTCTTTTTCTTCTTCTGGAATCATCTTTAAATCTGCAAAACCGTCACCTAAAAGTAATATATTTTTTATTTCCTCTAAATTATGTTTTGAGTGTTCATCTAAATTTACAATATTTTTATTTAATGCATGAATAATCTCTCCAGCTATCTTTTTAAATTCGCCATTTTCAAAAATAATAAAATTACTTACAATTTTTATATTATCATAATAATCATTTTCAAGTTTTAAAAATTCTTCAATAACATTTCCTATTCCAGCAGAAACAATTATCACTGGCACACGCAAGTCATACATTTTCTTCAAAAATTCTTTAGCTCCATCTCTATATTTTAAATTTCCTGCAGCTACAGCATTTTTTACAGCTTCTTCTTTTACTCCATATTCATAAAACAAATTTATATGAGCTTGCCACCATTCTGTCATTGCTATTGATTTTTCATCATCAGAAATAGTAGGATCTATTTCCATTGGCCTATACTTATTATATAGAGCAGTTCTTTTTTGTTTGTATTCATCTCCCACTTGATTCGCATTCGCAAAAACTCCCCATGTACTATCTGATGCTCCTTCGGTTAATGTTCTATCAAAATCTGCAACAACATAAAATTTGCTTTTACTCAAATCAATTCTATTAATTTTTTCTTGTTTATTTATATAAATCATAATTTTTTCCTCATTTCAATCTACTAGTAACTATATACAAAAATTAACAGATTATCAAGATTTAAGTATCAATTTCTAAGATTTTTTTGCTTGTTTTATAAATTACATTTTCTCTCACCTCTTTTAATTATGCAAAAGAAAAAGACTCTTAAAGAAACAATCTTTTTCATATTGCTTCTTTAAAAGTCTCACTCCTTAAAAGATATAGGTTACTAACCAGATTTATATCGAGAATGTTGATTAGTAATTTACAAGCTACTCCCTTTTAAATTATATAAATATTATATATAGAATTTTCATTTTTTTCAAGTTATTTTTTATATTTTAAATATTTTCATATCAAAAAGACCAGGAAATCCTGGTCTTTCGAAAGCCTGCCTTTTAATATGCAAGTCTACCAACAAGTTTATAGGCATCCAATGTTTTTGGAATAGCTCTATAATGTTTTTCTTCGCGAGAACATTCTTTGAGCTCTAACCCTAAACGACGAATAAATTCCATTGTTTCATCATAAATTTCTTCGTCTTTGTCAAAAATCAAAACACAATCCACATATGGATGTTCGAAACTTTTCATGATAACCTCTTTTTTTTCAGCACCGAAATCACTTGTTGCAACAGATTCTTTTGCAAACTGAAAAACTTCTCTGTAAGCTTCAACAGCAAGATTAATCTGTACTACCTGATCGATCATACGATAATTATCTTTATGCATCGATTTCACCTTCCTTTTCGATATCAGGCTGAGGTACTGATCCAACATTAATTGTTCCTACTAAATGATATACTCTGTCCCAAGGTGTTACCTTAGCTCGAATACACTCTTCTTTAGAGGCTTTAACAATCTTAAGACCATATAAAGCAGCCAGTTCCATCGTTTCAGGAAACAATCTACTTCTGTCAGTAAAGACTAAAAGTTTATCCACATTCACTTCAGATATTGTTCTGAGTGCAACCATCTGAATATATGGATCTTTGTTCTTTTTCACATCTTCAACATAAGTAAAATATTCATTTACTCTTTCAAGAATGCATGTAAGTACCAGTTCTTTTTGAGCATCAAGAATTTCTTCGTATTTTTCTAATACTCCTTCTCTGGCTTCTTTGTGTGCGCATCTTAATTTTTCCAGATTTGCATCTAGAAAGTTCCGTGTCATTTCTGATTTACTAGGCATATTTTCCCCCCTCCTTTTGGGGTTATTTTGAGACATTTGTCTCCTCTAGGCTTTAGAAAATTTATTAGTTCACTCGAACAAAATAAACTTTCCTTTAACTTATCTATTTAAACTGCAAAGCAGAAACTAAAAGTATCAAAATTAGATACTTAAAAGTTAAATGATTTGTTAATTATAACAGCTGTTTTTATTCATAATGTAACCATTATGTGATTCTTAGGTGTCCTACTATTATATTTTTTCATATTTTAAATAAGTCATTCTTATTTAAAACAAAAAAGATCCCTATAAGGGATCTTTTTTTATATTTTATTCCATTCTTAAAGCTAGCACTGGATCTTTTTTTGCTGCAGCTCTTGAAGGTATTATTCCTCCTATTAATGTAAGTATAACACTTAATATAACAAGTATCATTCCTCCAACAACTGGAAGGATTGCTGTTATATCTTCATTTACATTATGGATTATTATATTAGTTGGTATCAATAACAATAATGTTGTTCCTATACCTATTAATCCAGAAAATAATCCAACTATAAATGTCTCTGCATTAAATATAGATGAAATATTTCTTTTTGAAGCTCCTATTGCTCTTAATACACCAATTTCTTTTGTTCTTTCAAGAACAGATATATAAGTTATAATTCCTATCATTATAGAAGAAACAATTAATGAAATACTAACAAAAGCAATTAATACATAACTTACACTATCCACAATCGTTTTTACCGAAGACATTAATATTCCAGTTATATCTGAGTACTTAATAACTTTTTCTTCATCTTCTTTTTCCATCTTGTCATTATATTCTTCAATAAAATCTATAAATTCTTCTTTTGAATCAAAATCTTTAAAATAGAATGATATCATTGTTGGTTTTTCAAAATCTTGATATCCCAATGTTAATAAATTAGTTTCTGCATTTTCAACTGTTGTTGTTGTCAAAGTTTGGAATAATCGTCTCATTTCTTCTTCATTCATATTGAACTTAAAAGCACTAGCAATTTTATTTGGGTCTACATTAAATGCATTTCCCATTGTTTCCATCAACTTACCTATAAGTTCTCCAACTTTAGTTAAAATTGTTTTTTGCATTGTAGCTTCTACCATAGCAACCGCAATTTCTTTTGTGCTTGAAACTAACATATCTTGTTTTACTATTTCATCAACAATTGCATCTGTTGTTCCATTAACAAATATTCCAGACATATCTGTTGGTGTTCCTGTTCCAGGTGTTCCAGATTCAGTTCCTGGAATAACACCTTCTGGTATACTTCCACCTTCAGTTCCGCCAGTTCCCATTCCAGGCATACCAGGCATTCCTCCAGCTTGCATCGAAATATATTGTTGTAAAATTCCTGTTATCATCCCATTATACATTTGACTAAAAGTATCTTGCGGAATTACATAAGCAGCTTCCATACTAGCCAAAATTGCTTTGTTATTATCTTTTGCAAGCCCACTTGTTACAACAGCTTGAACTTCACTTAATTTCATTGTTGCCATACCAGCAACTTGTTTTTCTGAAACATAATCATTTAATATATTTTTGGTAATTTTTGCTAAATTATCTAAAAATGTTTTTTGGGCGATTGCTGTATCTGCAGTTATAGCTCCTGATATTTCAGTCATATAACCTTTTGTCATATTTTCTATATCTGATTGATTTATTTTTACACCAAAGGCTTCGGATAATGCTTTTTCATCAATTGAAATCATATCTTGAAAATCAAGACCAGCATTTTTTTCTTCGTCATCAAATTCTTTTCCGCTAAATACATTTACATCTTCATTAACAAGTTGTTTTTGTACTATTTCTGATTTTGAAGCAGTATCTATTACATACTTAGTTAAATTTCTTGTATATAGCACACCAGACCCAGCCATTCCATTAGCAGCTCCTCCTGATGGTTTTGCTATACCAACTACTTTTAAATTTAAAGCATTTTTATATACTTCTTCCATAAATTTTTCATCATCAGACATATCTTCGTAAATATCATATTTACTATTATATTTGTATTTTGCTGATGGATCTATCAACTTAAGTTCAACATTCATTAATTCTTCATAAGTATATTCTAATGGTTTATTTTTGTTTACAATTTTTTCACCATCTACAATTTTCCCTATCATATCTTTTAATTCATCTTGATCTCTTAATCCTATACCATATAACAACATATCAGAAATTCTATTTTCATCTGGTAATACAAGCATTATTTCATTATACTCTTTCGGAAACTTTCCTTGTATTATTTCATATTGCTCATTCACCATTTCTTGGTTATCTATAAGTTCTGAAAAGATTGTAATACCACCAGTCATTAGACTAGAAGAACTTCCCATAATAGCAGCTAAAAAGTCACTTGGATTCAAAAGTAATATTTCATCATTTACATCTCTTGTATAAATGTGTGGTGCAACTGCATAACTATATCTTGTTAAAGATACCATTTCATCTACTTTTTCTTGATTTGCTTCTAAATATTGTTTGAATGATTTTAAATCATTTCTTCCTATGGTTCCAAATAATTCAGCAACATTTTGTTCTTCTTTAACAACATTTTTATCTATTTTTTCTTCATTTTCCTTGTTTACTGAACCAAGCAACATTGACGCCATATCCGCAGTTTCTGATTGTATAGTAAGTGGATAAGATGTTAATGTATCTTCTTGGATTTTATCAACATAGTTTTGGAATCCTGTTGATAAAGATAAAATCATTGCTATACCTATAATACCTATCGATCCAGCAAATGATGTTAAAAATGTTCTTCCTTTTTTTGTAAGTAAATTATTCAAACTCAAAGAAAGTGCTGTAAACATAGACATTGAAGCTTTTCCTAAGTTTTTATGTTTTGGTGCTTCTTTTTTTGAGATATCTGGTTCAAATGGATCTGTATCTCCAATTATCTCACCATCTCTTAAATTTACAATTCTTGTTGAATATTTTTCTGCAAGTTCTGGGTTGTGTGTAACCATAACTACTAATCTATCTTTTGCAACTTCTTTTAAAAGTTCCATAACTTGTACACTTGTATGAGTATCTAATGCACCTGTAGGTTCGTCTGCTAATAAAATATCCGGATCATTTACTAAAGCTCTTGCAATAGCAACCCTTTGCATTTGTCCACCAGACATTTGGTTTGGTTTTTTATGAGCTTGCTCTTTCAATCCTACTTTATCTAAAGCAGCTAAGGCACGTCTTCTTCTAGCTTTTTTAGATATACCACTTATTGTTAAAGCAAGTTCAACGTTTGCTAAAACCGATTGGTGAGGTATTAAATTATAACTTTGAAAAACAAAACCAACTGTATGATTACGATATGAATCCCAATCACGATCTTTATATCTTTTTGTAGATACATTATTAATAATCAAATCACCTTTATCATATCTATCTAATCCCCCAATAATGTTTAATAGTGTTGTTTTTCCAGAACCAGATGGTCCAAGAATTGAAACAAATTCATTGTCTCTAAAGTTTAAGCTAACATTATTTAAAGCAATTTGAATCAAATCTCCAGTTTTATATTGTTTCGATATACCTTTAATTTGTAGCATCCTTTTCCTCCATTTTTTGGTTTGCGCTCATACATTTTTTAACTAATTAATTTTATCATTAGTAACTATTACCGTCAACACAGTTATTTATATTTTATATATTTTTTCAACCTCAAATTTATGTATCATTTTAAATTTTTTCTTCAATCTTTTTTTCTTTATTTTTTCTTTCTAAAATTTTAAGCACTCTTGGTCTATTATATCTTTGAATCACAATAAATTGCCCGTCAAAAATCATAGCAGCAATTGCTGTCACTACAAATATCCAAGTCTTTCCCCATATTAATCCAAAAAACATAGTCGAAATTGAAATCACTTCATTAATCCAATGATCAATTTCGGATTTTACCATCGTATTTGCAATTTGTTCCAAAGAATTAGTTTTCAAATCAAATTGTTCTGGATTGTATGTCAAAGCTTTTCCTTTCCATTTCTTTACTTTTATAACTTCATATAATTTCTTTTCAAAACATTTTTCTTTAAACCACCATTGGTTATAATTAATATATTTTTTAAAAAGCTTAGATACATTTCCTAAAATTATTCTTCCCCAAAAGTGATATGTAATTGTAAAAGCTGTAATTCCAATCCATAAAAAAATATCATTTTCTGTTATTCCACCATAATAAGTCCCCAAACATGTTATAGATATTAATACTCCTAAAGCAATTACAATATACATAAAAATCGCAGGTCCACTTGTTTGAAATAGTTTCATATTATCCTCCAAAATTATTCTACACTTTCTAAATAATTAACTTTTTTTCCAGTCTTAATTGCATATTCTATTTCTGATTTTGTACTACTTCCAATGTAACCATTCACATTTATAACAAAAATTTCATCTGCCATATCAATTTTTCTTTTATGCATATCATCTAGCATTTCTTTTGTTTTTGTTAATGTCCCTTCATCCATATTTTCCCATACTTCATTATCCCCAGAATGTCCAAAAAGTCCTACTGAAATAACAATATTTCCATTTAATGTTAAATCTTTTTGAGCTTTCAGAAATTCATCTTTAAATCTTGTTGAGCCACATAATGTTATTACTTTATAATTTCCTACCATATGTCTACTTTCTCCTTTATATTTCCCATGTTATTTTTTTATTTATTATATCATAATTTTTGTTATTATAAATTATTTATTTAATTTTTAGCATAAAAATGAAAAAAGCAGACACCAATTGGCATCTGCATTTCACTCATGTACATCAACTACGAAGTTCCGTTAATATGGAACTATTCTTCTTCATCAAGTTCAGTTGCAATGTAGTATGAGTCCTTCACCTTCTTCATTCTTTTAAGCGCTTTTGCATCAGTAGTAAGGTTTTCAGCTTGTTTTATCAATGCTACTGTTGATTCATCACTCAAAAAATAAAACATTTCGTTAACAAATTTCTTGCGATCAAATCGTGTCTTGGAAACCAATCTCACTATACATTTTAAGAAAAAGCTCTCGCTATAGGTAAAATATATGTCCATTAAAGAATTTTTTCTTAAAACATAATCGACAACAGCATCTTGATAGTCTTGAGGCAAAACCCCAATATACTTTGCTGCCGTTAAGTGTGCATGTTTGCAAAAATACTTTCTATGGGCATCTCGCATCTGCAAATTAGTTGGAATTTGCCTGCATACTCTAAGAATGCCTCTTTGATCTGTTACTCTCAAAATATCATCTTTTTGATCTGTTGTTAATAATTTTTCTGCTGCCATTGTTCTTGCCATGAGCACTCCTCCTCTGTTCCCACCAATAGTTCCATATTCAGTTTTCAATGTACGAATGATTTTTTCAAAGCATCGTATCTTTAGTATTATACCACACAATAAGCATTTCGTCAATTTATGTTACCTAGCAAATATTAAAGCGGATACACTAGTATCCGCTTTTTTTCCTACTTAATTGGAAATCCCATACTTTCACGAGTAATTTTAATTTCTTCTATTGAGCTTTCACCTATATTAGGCAAATTCCTTGCCCTAAAAAGTGTCAATTCCAAGAATTCTTTTATCGTATGAATTCCACTTCTTTTCAAAGCTTTTTTTATTCGTTTATTTAAATACAAATCATCTATACTGTTTTCTAATCTTGTATATATGTATTGCTTTTTGAAATTTTTAGCCATCAAAATCCAAAAAGCACAAATTTCGTACTCAAGTTTAGTCAACTCTGCAAGAGATTCCGCATCCATTTCCACGAGCTGATCAATCTTATCGATTGCAGCAGTTTCTTTAATTATTTCTAATTGTTCAATAAAACGACTGTTGCTAATCAATACCGAAAGATTTATTGGTATTTCAACGTACGCTTCTTTTTTTACATCGTCTTTGTTTATAAGCGGTGTAAAATAAGCATCCCTTGTTGTAGGATATGAAAGTCTTCTATATGCTTTGCTAAGAATTGTTCCAATTCTACTTGTTGAAAGGCAAAATTCATTAGCTAACTCTTTATGAGTAAGTATTTTTGAACTATATTTAGTCAATCCAAAAGCATGCAGCAAAACATTTCTTGTTTGCAATAACCTAAATCCATCGATTTCATTTAAAAGAGCTAATCCACATACTGTATCACGGCCTGGCTTAGAAACAAATTCAGGATTTACTTTATGAAGTCGTTCTACCAAATAACCAATATTATGCGAAAGAACAATTCCTAACTCATCTCTATCTTTTACATATTCCACATATTTCATATAGGAAAACTCTTTTACAGATGCTTCAACAATTTCTTCAGCATTAGAAATCTTCAAAAGATAATTCATCATTTCGGGTCCACACGGATCATAATAATCACTTTTTAACCCCCATCTTTTAATGATGAACCGTCTACTTTCAGGACTTAGCATTTCCATTCGTGCTGCAAATTCTTCTAGTGTCAAATCCTCCTTTGTTTTTTTCAAAAATTTTTTTACAGCATATTCATAATACATTGTTAATCCTCCTTGTTGTTTAGAATTTCCATATTAAGTTTTCAATGTACAATTGGCAAACGCCAATATAAATATGAATTGTACGACATTATATCATAATTTACATAATTTTTCAAATAATTTATTTCATAAAAAAAGACTATACTCTTGAATTACAAAAATTATAGTCTTTTTTGCTCACCTTATTAAAACATAAAATAATATATCAAATAAATGATTAACATATGTACGGGATAAAAAGCATAAAATGTATATTGAAGTAATTTATTTTTCTTTCCTCTTTCACCATTATAAAGCCATATTGGAATAAGCGATAAAATACCGAACGCTTGTAACGGTAAATAATATTCATATTCAAAAATATTTATTATTACAGATTGACCTTTAAAGAACACTATGTACAATAATATTAATGATATAAGTTGGCCTAGCCATGCAAATTTCAGGTTCTTAAATATATAAAATACAATTATTGTTAATATTCCAGTGATTCCATAATCAACAAAACCAACAATTCCTATCAACATAAATAATAATATTTTTAATATTCCTTTAATTATGTCTTTCCAATTTTTATTTTTCTTGATCTTTTCTATTTCATTGATGCATAACAAACCTAATATTAAAGTAAATAAAACATTTTGATGAAATGGAAATATCATTGAGCCAGTATATATTAAATTAAAGGGAATTTCTGATATTAAAGCAAATATCAACAGCCTCTTCAAATACATATTAAAATTAGCTGTATGAAAATATCCCTCTACAATCAAAAATGCAAATATAGGAAATGCCATTCTACCAATATTGGTCATCCATTGATTCCCTGGAACTATCGTTGCCCATAAATGGTCTAGCAACATCAAAAACATAGCAAGTATTTTTAAACAGTTAGAGTTTATAAATTTTATTTTTTTCATAACTTTACTCTCTTTCAATTTACTCTTTATAGAAATTATAATATATTTATTTCATGTTTTAAATAAGGTATTAATTTATTCTTTAAATCTTCTGTTTTAATTCTTACTGTTGATTTATTTTCATTTGGATGAAATCTAAAATATGTTTCTTTTAATATAGATTCATCTATAAACAATCTAATAATATTAGTTTTATCATTAATTAATTCCATAATGCTAACAGCACCAGAATGTGTATTTAATACTATTTCCAAATCTTCATCTTTAGCCATTGATATTTTTGAAATTCCATGTTTAAATCTAAATGTTTTTTCATCAAATCGTCTTTCTCTCGGTATAATTATAAAATAAAATTGACTTCTATCTTTATTTTTAAAAATTAAATTTTTTATTCCTTTAACTTGCAATATTTCATCAATTAATTTTAAACATTCAATATCCTTTGGAAAATAATTATATTCAACTCTTTGATATTCAATATTTAACTCTTCTAAAATATCATAACATTTCTTTTCATTCTCATTATTTATATTTTCCGGTCTTCCATTTAATAATTCACTTAATTTAAATTCTTCCATATAACCCTCTTTTATATTTTCATTCTACAGTAAATAATTCAACTTATTTTATCTAATTGTAGGTTAATTTTTTAAAAAACATTAACTAATAAAATTATACTTCCTATTAACACTAATACTATACCTGTAATCCTATTTAATACTTTAGGTTCAGCTTTATTTGCATATTTTGCAGCTACTCTTGCAAATACAAGTGTAGATAATACACAGAACACAAGCGTTGCTATATCAGGAATTCCACCTATTGAAAAATGACTTAGCGCTCCTGTTAACGCTGTAAATGTCATAATAAATACACTTGTTCCTACAGCAGTTTTTAATTCGTATCCAAGTACACTTGTAAGGATTAACAACATCATCATTCCTCCGCCAGCTCCTATAAAACCACAAATAAAACCAATTATGCTACCACAAATTATTGATTGAATAATTCTTTTACTTTTTGAAACAGATTCCATTTTTTCTTTTGTTGTCATTACTGGTTTTACTATAAATTTAATTCCTAACAATAATGTCATAACTACTGAAAAATTTCCCATTACTGTATTTGGAACAATACTTGCAATATAACTTCCTATTAATGTAAAAGTAAGAACTGATATCATCATTATTATTCCATTTTTCAAATCAATATTTTTATTTTTCCAATATTGCATTGTACTCACAGCACTCGCAAGTATATCACTAGCAAGCGCAATTCCAACTGCTTGATATGCTGGTAGATTTAAAAATGTAATTAAAACAGGACTTATTACAGCTGCTGCACTCATCCCAGCAAAACCAGTTCCTACCCCAGCTCCTATACCTGCTATGAAAGACACAATAAATTTATATAATATATCCATGCTTAATTTCCTTTCAAATACCATTTATTAAATATGATTATATCACATATTTTTTATTAGTATAGATTTTTTAAACCATAATAGAAAATATTAATCTTAATAAATCAAAATAAAACACCAGGAACGGAAAACCATACCTGGTGTTTTATTTTTAAAGACTTTATCATTAATTATTGTTTTTTAAACGACGTATATAGGAAACTTTGGGAAGTTTTTCAATGTTCGAACAATACTATTTTATTCCAACATATCCTGTTTTTTCAATTATTTCTTGCCCTTCATTTGATAAAATCCACTCCAAAAGCTTTTGTACATTTTCATTCTGATTATTTTTATAAGTTACAGCATAAAGAGATGTCGTTATTGGATAATTATCATTTTTAATATTTTCAACATTTGGTTCTATTCCATCAATCTTTAACATTTTTACATTAGGATTTTTTATAATTCCTTCCATATAATATCTAAATGAAAATCCAATAGAATTGGTTTTATTTTTATAATCTGAAACTTTGTCTATTATACCAACCATAAAATCATTTACTTGTTCTGTTGGCGCATCCATAATTGGAGTTTCTGCCATAAATCTAATAAGCATGCTTTGGCTTCCACTACCTTCATTTCTTTGAAATGCTACAATTTCTTCATCTTTTCCACCAACTTCTTTCCAATTAGTAATCTCTCCAGAATAGATTTTCTTAATTTCTTCTGTAGTTAAACTATCAATTGGATTATTTTTATGTACAAAAAATACAAAAGCTTCTTTCGCAATTTCTGTATATTCAAATTCAGTTCCTTGTTCTCTTGCAAAATCTATTTGTTCGTTTGATGGACGCGCTCCAAAAAACAAATCTGATTCTTTTAAAGCCAATGCTCTATAGCCTCTTACTGTGTTTCTATATTCAAATATTCCATCATTTAAACTAACTGTATTTGGATAAGTTGCATTCACAAAAGCTGAATAAACTGGAAATACTGCAGCAGCGCCATCTAATCTTGGTAAGTTATCTATCAATTTCAAACTCGCTTCATAATCTAATTTTGCAATTTTTGTTTCTTCTACAAACGGTAAATATTCACTACAATCTATATTTACATTCGTTTTTATAGTTATGTTTTCTTCATATTTATTTATTCCTATATTAATTCCAAAAATCAAACCAAAAAACAAAATAAATATTCCCCATCTTTTTAAATCTCTTTTTTTATTTTTTGAATATATTGTAATTAATAGTAAACTAGGCAATAATAACATGCTACATACTATTAAAGCTATATTTATTTCTATTGAACTAAGAATTAATAGCAAATATATCGCTACTATATAACTTAGAAACAATGCCATTCCAGTAATAATTAGCTTAAAAAACATTTTTCCAAATTTTTTTATTTTATTCTTTTCGTTCTCCATAACAGTTCCCCCATAAATTACTATTTATCAATTATATTATATTTAATAAAAAAATAATTTTTTTATTAAAAAAGAGTTTAATAAAGAATATATAAATTAATTTTTTACTTTTTTATATAAATATAAATAATTACAAATATTATTGGAAATGTAATCCATCCAAAACCTATTATAATATTATTAAAAAATTCAAGTAACGTATTTTTAAATGAATAACTACCAAACAACTGTGAATATATTATTAACATTAGCATATTAATAAAAATACTAAATAATATAAACATAACTTTACTAATAGTCGTTTTATAATTTTTAAATTTTTTTGTTATGTGATTATATGATAAAAATCCAAAATAATTAATTAATATATATATAATTATACCTATAAATCCATAAACAGGATTTAAATATTCATGATAAAGCCAACCACCAGTATAGTTACGATTAGATGCATCTTTTATATAAACCTCAGCTCCTTCTGCAGATATCCAAAGCATTATAAAACCTATTATTAACAATACTATTAGACTTTTAATAATAGTACTAATAATATACCATAATTTGTTTTTGGATTTTCTTGTTATTGGATTTATTATATTTTCATCATCAGACATATAAAATGCCACCTTTCTATTTTTCATTATCACTTAATTTATTTCATTATACATTATTGGTATAACATTATCAAATGATATCTCTAGTTAATTACAAAATTCTTGAATTTTGCAGTTAATTTTTAGTGCTTGTCTTTCAGTTAGTAAATTATCCATCTATCTAGCTTTAGAAAATATTTCGCTTTTTAATTTCAGCTCAATATAATATAGAACTTCGACTCTGTCATAAGTCCTCCCCTCAATAAGTTATGATATACCTTCAAAACTAAGTGCTCTACGTAGCAATACACACTGATACATATTTTAGCAAACAAAAAAATCAACCATTTTACTGATTGATTTTTGTATCTGTAGTTCGAACAGATTCATTATTGGTGGAGATGAGGAGAGTCGAACTCCTGTCCAATACCCCTTCCACATAAACTTCTCCGAGTGCAGTTTGTTATTAAAATTTCCCCTCAATATCTTTAACAAACAAAATTTATATCAGGTATCTTTTATAAACTCCCATTAATAGAAAAAGATAACTATTAACTTCGTTTCCCACTAATCGGCGCCCTATCTTAAACCGTGGGTTGTAAAAGTAGAACGTCACTGCAATTAGGCAGCGAATGCTAATTCTTTATTATCAGCGTTTATTTTTAATTTATGCCTTTTTAAGTGGCCAGGCATCTCCACTACTCGCTATTTATACTTCTAGAATACTGTCGAAACCAAATACATCCCCGTATTTGAACTAACAATATATATTATACTCTTATTTAAGCTACATTTCAAGCATTTATATAATAAGTATTAATATTAGTTATTTCATTTTTTTACATATTTTTCATTTGATAATATTCTTCTAACACAATATTTTTATCAGCACATTCTTGGGCAATTCTTTCACCCACATATCTAATGTGCCATGGTTCGTAAGAATATTTTGTTATTTCTTCTTTCCCTTTATGATATCTTAATATGAATCCAAAATCTTTTAAAAATTTGTGAACAATTTTAAATTTTTCGTCTTCAGAATATAATTCCTCATTTGTTAACGCAAACTCTCCATTTGACATTTTTATTGTTATATCTATTGCTAAACCAGAATGATGTTCACTTGTTCCTGGTATTGCAGCTAGTTTATGTGCCACTTCATATCCATAAATTTCAATATATTCTTTCAAAATTTCTTCTTGTTCTTTAAAATCTCTAAACGAATTCAATATTCCTAATTCTATATTTTCTTTTTGCAATCTTTTCTTTAACTCGCAATATTTTTCATATGTTGTTTTTTCTATTTTTATAGTTTGCATTTCTACATTTAAAACTTCTATTAATTCAAAATTTTTATAAAATTCTTCTGCAATTTTATTTTCTTTATTTATTAAAATTTCATAATTATTCATTAATTTTCCCTCTTATCTATATGATAATTTATTATACTATTAATTTAATTTATTTACCACAAAATTTATTAATCATTTTAAATTCAAGCTTTTATTGATTTTTTACCAAATTTCACATATAATACTGCCTGTAAAAATATAAATATATTTTACATTTCTAATAACCTTTTGGAAGGAAAAACTTTATGAAAAAAATAATCTTTAAAGGCTGTGGAACAGCTATTGTAACACCTTTTAATAAAGATGGTGTTGATTTTAATGAATTCAAAAAATTAATTGAATTTCAAATCGAAAATAAAGCTGATAGTATCATTGTTTGTGGTACTACTGGTGAATCTTCTACAATGACTTTAGAAGAAAGAAAACAAACAATTGAATTTGCAGTAAAAACAGTAAACGGACGTATCCCTGTAATCGCTGGTACTGGTGGAAATTGTACTTCTCAAGTTATTGAATTTACAAAATGGGCTGAAAGTATTGGTGTTGACGGTGCATTAATCGTTACTCCGTATTATAATAAAACAACTCAAGATGGTTTAGTAGCACATTACTCAGCGATTGCCAATGAAACAACTCTACCAATCATACTTTATAGTGTACCAGGTAGAACCGGTGTAAATATAACTCCAGCTACTTGTTTAAAATTATCAAAAATCGAAAACATTGTTGCTATAAAAGAAGCTAGTGGAAACCTTTCTCAAATTGCAGAAATAGCAAACTTATGTGGAAACAATTTAAATATATATTCTGGTAATGATGATCAAATAACTCCTATTTTATCAGTTGGTGGTATTGGTGTTATTTCAGTTCTATCTAATTTAGTTCCAGAATATACTCATAATATAATTGAAAATTTCTTTAACGGAAATATAAAAGATTCTATTACTGCTCAAATTAAAGCTGTACCTTTGGTAAGTGCTTTATTTTGCGAAGTTAATCCAATTCCAGTAAAAGCTGCATTAAATATGATTGGTTACAACGTTGGAACTCCAAGACTACCTCTTATAGAAATGTCAGATAATGGAAAAGAAAAATTAAAAACAGAATTAATTAATTTTGGATTAATAAAATAAATTAGAAAAGGAAAATAAATATGTTAAAAGTTTTAATAAATGGATGTAACGGCCGAATGGGTCAAGAAGTTGTAAAAGCTATAAATGAAACTAATGAAATTGAAATTTTATGTGGTGTTGATAGAACTCAAGGAAACAATAACTTCCCTGTTTTTACAAATATTGAAGAAATTAATTTAATACCTGATGTTATAATTGATTTTTCAATACCAGAAGCTACATTTAAAATTTTAGATTTTGCTAAAATAAATAAGATACCAACTGTTGTTGCAACAACAGGTTTTTCAAAAGAACAATTAGACTTAATTCTAGAATATTCAAAAGAATTTCCAATTTTTAGATCTGCTAATATGTCATACGAGACAAACTTAATGGCAAAACTTGTTGCAGAACTTGCTCAAAAACTAACTGAATCAGATATTGAAATAGTAGAAACACACCATAATCAAAAAATAGATAGCCCAAGCGGAACTGCAATTTTACTTGCTGATAGTATTAATGATAGTTTAGACAATGAAATGTATTATGAATACAATCGACATGCCAAAAGAGAAAAAAGAAATAAAAAAGAAATTGGCATACATTCTATCAGAGGTGGAAATGAAGTTGGAAAACATACTGTTTATTTCTTTGGAAATAATGAAAGTTTTGAAATAACTCATACAGTTAATTCTAGAGGTGTATTTGCAAATGGTTCTGTTAAAGCAGCATTTTTTATTGTAACAAAAGAAACCGGATTATATAATATGAATGATATGTTTTAAACTAAAAAGAGATATCTAATAAAGATATCTCTTTTACTTTATTCTTTTTCCCATTCTTTTACTGTATTTGCTGTTTCTGAAATTTGTTTTTCTGTTTCTGTTGGTTCTAAGCTAACATTTTTTGTTCTTGGTTCTTCCATTGCTTTTCCAGTTAATCTCAAACCGTAATCTCTTCCCCCTTGGCATCCTCTAAATACTTCTGGTCCTGCATTTCTATGATCAGTTAAAGCTAATCTTGACGAAAAAGGTTCGTATGTAGCAGATTCATACGCTCTACCAGCTGTTAAACCTAATCCTTGAGCAATTCTTTTATATGTAGTATCTAATGCTTTTAAGGCTTTTTCAGAAATTTCCAAAGTACCTCCATTCATCCATGCTGGTTTTGTATCTAAAGATATAAGTCTTGCTTGTCCTGCTAAAAAGCTTGAGCATGATTCACCATTAATAGTAAACGCTAATCTATCAATTTCAGGTAAAGAATCTCTATATGCACATACCGCAGCTAATAATGTTGCTCTTATTTCTGCTCTTTGTTCTGCAAGTGATCTTTCTTCTGAATATGTTAGTTTTCTTCCACTATTCATATGAACTATTTTTCCTAATTTCTCAGCAGATTCTTTAATTGTTTTAATTGTTTCTATCACAATTTCATCTCTAGTTAAAGTAGGTTCTCCATCTTCAACTTTTTTAACTTCTGGTTCTTTAACTTCTACTGTTTTTCCAGCTTGGTCCAATTCTCTTAATTTTTTCTCAACTTCCGCTTCTCTTGCTTTTAAAGCTGCTTCTCTTTCGTTTAATCCTTCTTCTTTTTGATGAAGTCTTTCATCTTCTGCTTCAACTTGTCCCATTAATTGTTCAAGATTTGTTTTATATTCTACAAGTTTTGATGCCGCTTCATTATAAGCTTTTCCTGATAATCTTTGCCACAATGTTAATTTTGGTACATCTGGTAATTTATTCTCTGCCATTATTCTTCCTCCTTCACTTCAACTTTTATAGAATCTATTATTTCTACAGTTTCTGATATCAATTTTGATATTTCTTCAAATTTATTTCCGTCCATAATATGCCTCCTTATAGCATTATTCTTACTATTTAATCATACTTATATTTTCTATATTTTTCAAGTATTTTTTAAATATATTTGTATTTTAATTGAATTACATAACATTTTTTTCAAAAAAAAGACATAAGTAGGATATTTTACCTACTTATGCCATATTTTATCTTTCTATTTTATCTTTTAAATTTTTGATAGCATTTCCTACACTTATTTTTTCTTTTCTATCATCAGATTCATTTTTTATAGCAAATCCAATTAAAATTCCACCTACTAATAATAAGTATATCCACCAAGGAATTGCAAGCCAAAATTCTCTAGTTAATAATATTGCATTAACAAGTATAGCCATTATACTTACAATAAATAATGCACCATATTTTTTCATATAACTATACATCACAAGTGCAACTATAAATAAAACAAATATAATTCCATCAGCTTCACTTGTATACAATCCTATAGCATATAAATAAATTATTGAGAAAACAAAATATTCTAAAGTATCTAAATCTTTAACATATTTTTTTACAATGTCTTTTAATAAAACAATAGCTAAAATTACCATTCCAATTACTTCTGTGCAAGCAAATTCATCCAATCCAAGTTCTATTAACAAATCTCTATATAGTGCATATGCAGACATATATGTTATTGTTTTAAATATATCTTTACTTTTTTCTTCTTGCATAAAGTACATATTAACAAATGCCCACATTATAAAAATTATTTCTTTAATCAAGTTATTATCAAAGAAATCTAATGCCAATAACAAGTATATCATTGAGAAAATGGTATCAATAGAAAATCTTTTTTGATATACAGAAACAAATGTTGCTGCAACTGCAGCAATCATTACAATTACTGGTTGTAACTCTTTTTCTATTTCTGCATTTTGCATAATTACCATAAATCCAATCATTGGAATCATTCTTAAATATTTATTATCTTTATTTTTAAAATTTTCATATATTAAATATGCTGCAAATGCAAAACCTAATATTATACTTGCAAGGTTTTCTAAATTGCTAAGTGTAATAAATGAAATTGCGCTTATTAAAGATATAAATAGTTTACTATACTCATCATTCAATTTTTTGTTTGTATTTTCCAATACAATTACAATTACACTTATAATTAAAGGAATTAAATAATCAATCTTATATGATAAATCTAAAAAATCAAAACTTGAAAGTAATATGAAGAATATATTACTATAACTCACATATTTAAATAATTTAAATTCTCTATTCTTTATAAAACTATATACATAAACAAGTTCTAATAAAATAAATAAAAATACATCATTTGAAAACTCTGAAAATTTCACAATATAACACGAAAAATATGTTAATAAGATATTAATATGTGCTATTGCAAAAAATCCCTTATTTAATCTTCTGTATTCTTCTCCTACAAATAGTTCTCCTATGCAGAATACTAATAATGAAGAAATTATATAGAAAATATAGTTTAAATCTATTAAATTTAATATATCTGTAATTGCGATTATCAATGTTGTTGGAATTAAATAACTTAAAATAGCTTTTCCATTATCTGTTGATTTTAAATATGCTAAAAACATTAATATAACTTCTACTAACGCAACCATATATGTTTTTACAAATCCGGTATCCCCTTCAAATGTTCTAATCCCCATTATTCCCACAGCAACAAGACTTGTTACCATTGATGATTTAATTAAATTAGAATCTCTGTTAGATACAACTCCAACAATAACTGAAATTGCAATTGTATAAATTATTCCCAATATAACTCTTATACTATTTAACACTTCAAAAGGATATTCAAAAATCAAACTTGTAAATATTCCAAATGCATATAATGATATATTAAATAAATATGCATTAACTTGAGTATTTTCTTTTTTGGTATATAAAAGAAAATAGTTTACTGTTAATAGTGGTATTACCAACAATAATTCATAATTACCTTCAAAGAAATAACATAACGCATAAAAACCTGCAATTATTGGAATTCCATTATAAAAGATATTTAATAGTTCTATAGCAAAATTTTGCTTTGTTAATTTTATTAAAGCTATATTATAAATTAATAATAATATAACTATTAATGATATTTCATTCGAAAAGATTAATCCAAATAAAATCACACTGCAAATTTGTGAAAGTACACTTCCAGCTAATAACGCATTTGATTTTCTTGTCTTATAATTCAAATAATATATCGCAGATGTTAAAACCATTGACATTGCTAAATATGTATATCTTCCATCTCCATAGATAGAAAAATAATGTCCAAATAGACCAAAAACAGAACAAGATATCAAACATATTGGAATATATGCCATTGCAAGATAGAAAAATGTATTACTAGCTTTTTCTAATTTAAATCTATCTTTTGCAATTTTACTTGCACCTAAAAATACTCCTATTAATAATACAAGTACTACTGTTTTTATAATATTAGAAACAGTATTCCATGTTGACATTAAGAACACTATTGCTGCTAATACTATTAAAATAGCACCAGTTATTAAAATTGTAGTATTCTTTGTTTCTCTTTCTTGTCTTTCTCTTTTTAACTTTTTTTCTAATTTTTCATCTTCAGTTAACACTCTTGTCTCTTTTGTAACAGTTCCACTATCAGGAATTGTTTGTCTTAATTTTTGAAGAGTTTCTACTGATTTTACTTGTACATTGTTATTCTCTATTTCTCTTTCTGAAACAGTAACTGTTTTTAAATCAGCTAAATTTGCAAGTTTTCGTTTTAGCTCTTTATTTTCTTGTTGCAATTCTTTAACCATTTTGTCCATTTTATAAGCATATATTAAAACTGCAATTACTATGATTATAAATAACGCCATTGTTTTATACCTCCTCAAAAGTATAATTATATTTTATTTTTTTCTTCTTAAAATCCAGCCTTCTTCAACTTTTGTTGGAATTCTTAAAACTACTTTTTGTTCTGCTTTTCCTGGATTTACAGTTGGAATTGATTCACCTGTTTCATCATTCCACAACTCTTCAATTTTAAATTCTAATGAATCTATTTCTCCTGGAATTAACAATTCTAGAGTATCTCCTACAGATAGTTTATTTCTTATTTCGATTAATGTTTTTCCATCATCTAATTCTTTAATTACTTTTCCGCCGAATTCAAAATCACTATTATATTGTCTTCCAGAATAATCTTGAAAATCTTTGTTTTCTCTATCATTAAAATAAAATGTTGTTAATCCTCTTGTTTTTGTTTTTTCAAGTTCTCTGATATATTTTTCAGGATTATAATGTTCTGGATCTCTCATATAATCATCAATAGCATTTCTATAAGCATTTATAACAGTTGCAACATAATATTCTGTTTTTAATCTACCTTCTATTTTTATACTATCAATTCCCATATCAATAATTTCAGGAATTTCTCTAATTAAGCATAAATCTTTAGAAGAGAATATATATGTTCCTTTTTCATCTGTTTCAACAGGCATTAAATTTCCTGGATTATTTGTTTCTTCAACATATAGGTTAAATGCCCATCTACATGGTTGAGAACAAGAACCTAAATTTCCACTTCTTCCTGATAAAAACTCACTTAAGAAGCATCTTCCAGAATATCCAAAACATAAAGCTCCATGAGCAAACATTTCAATATCTAAATCTTCTGGTTTATTTTCCATAATGTCTTTTATTTGTTCTTTATTTAATTCTCTACCAAGAATAATTCTTTTTGCACCATTTCTATGCCAGAATTTGCATGTATGATAACTTACAGTATTAGCTTGTGTACTAATATGAATTTCTGTATTTGGAGCATATTCACGAACTATATCAACAACTCCACCATCAGCAACTATTATTGCATCAACACCTAATCTATCTAATTCTGCTGCTTGTTTTTTTATTTCTTCATAAGTTTCATCCCATGCAAAAATATTTATAGCAACATGAACTCTTTTTCCGATGCTATGAGCATAATTTATTGTTTTTTCTAATTCATCTTCTCCAAGTTCTGATCTTGATCTTAAAGATAATTTTGGTGTACCACAATAAATCGCATCAGCACCATATTTAAAAGCTATTTTTGCTTTTTCAAAAGAACCTGCTGGTGCTAATAATTCAATTTTCTTTTTCTCCATTTTATTCCCCTCTTATATTTATATAAATTTAATATATCACTGTTATATCAACGGTTTTAATTTATCATTTCAACCATTAAATTTCCTTTATATTATATCAAACTAGACATATTTATTCAAGAAAAACCTCGGCATTTATGTAAATTTTAATCTTCTATTTTTAAAAACAAAACATAAAAAATTCATCTATTAATCATATTCATAAAATATATTGGATTTGAATGTGCGCATAAAAATAATATTATTTTTAGAATAATATTATTTTTGACACATACATATATATTAGAAAAAGATATTTTTCCTGTATATAAAAAAACTTTGCATCCCATGCATTTATGGAAAATATTGCATTTTTCTTGATTTTGTGGTATAATTAGGTGAATTATGTGTGTTTTTAAGAAAGGAGAATTATGGAAGAAGAACAACATATTGACGAAACATTATTTTGGGAAGTACCAGAAATAGATTTAAACCTAAGACATTATTCTGGTGGACCATCTGATGTTATTAAAAGAATAAAAACAGATATCGAAAAATATTTAAGTAATCCAAATCTAAAGCCAAATCAAGCAGTTGTTCGTTATACAGAAGCTGGTGTGCCATATCTTGTAAGATATAACCTAAAAGAAGTTTATTCTGCGATTTATAATGCTTTAAACTATTACAAAGATATCTCTTATTTACCATCCGCTGAATATGGTACTGGTGATACATTTTTATCAAATTCAATCAGAATATTTAACGAAGACTATGACTACCTATCTTCAAAATATAATTCTTCTGATTCAAATGATGCACCAGTAATTAGCTTTAGTGGTAGAATTAAATCACCATTAAGCCTAGTTGATAAAATTAGAGAAAAAGTATCAGAATATATTGAAGAAGATAGAGACTTCGGCTATTTCAATGAAAGCTTAAGAGACTTAATTGGAATGAGAGTTGTTGTAAATCCCCCAAAAGAAATTCAAGATCAAGGATTACAAGCTGAATCTGATTATTTATATAAAGTGTTTTATGATTTAATGCAAAGACACGGTATTACAGGAACCCCAAGTCCTGAAGTAACTCAAAATGGAACATTTTGTTTTATACCAGTAAACACAAGACATGATCCGCATAAAGCTGAAAAATTAAAAGCAAGACCAGAAATTGAAGGATTTGCAGACTTTATTGAAAACGAAGAAGTTAAGATATTTATTCCTAAAACAAGACCTTTTGAAATAGAACAACCTTGCGTTGACTCTGTACTAAAAGATTATTGTAGATTTCCAAAACACAAAGGATATCAAAGTTTACACGTTTGTATTGTACCTTATTACTCAACAAATGTAGAACATCTAGAAATACCAAATTGTATATTACCACCCAAATGTAAATCCAGTGTTTTTGAATATCAATTTAGAACAGCAAAACAAAATGACTATGCAGAACATGGTAAAGCATCTCATAATGTAGAATATAAACCAAACAATATTTACCATAGATTAGCAGTTCCATTTTATATAACATTTGACTCTTTAGAAGATTTAAGTGAAGACTCTTATACTCCACAAGAAAAAATTTCAAAACCAATTAATATAAAAAACAAATTAAGACTTAGAAATTTTGGAGAATCATTTAAGAAATTTTATGGATTTACTTTTGAAGAATACTTTGGAATTCCATTTAAGAAGTTTAGAGATTCATTTGAATCATCCGACAGAGATGCAGTACTTGCAAAAACTAAAGAAGTTAGATTTGATGAAAAACAAAACAGATATTATACAGTAACTTCTAAAGAAGCTGGAAGCAAAGTCGTTTTAACATTATCACAAGAAGATGTTGAAAAATTAAAACAACTTTTAGAAGAAGTAAAATCTACAGATCTTTTGAGATTCTTTGAAACATCTCATTTAATGGATGGTTTAAAAAATCCATCAATAACTACAGATCATCATCCTCAAGTTAGACATAGACCATTTGAATTATATCAATTAGAGTCTTTTGCAGACAGAGCAGAACCTCACATAAATCAATCTGCTTTAACTCAAGAACAAACTTTTTCAGAAGCTGCTGGTAGTATTACTTTAGATGAAAAATAGTAAACATTTAATAAATTTTCAAAATAATAAAAGGAAGTATGAATCCAATCCCATACTTCCTTTTATTTATTTTCAAAATCAAATTTAAGACATTTTTATATTCTTGTTATGTAATTTGTTTATTCAAATATTCTTTTCCCTCAATCTTATTTAAAATCTTTAAATTTATATTTTCTTTTTCAAGTTCTTTTAAAATACATAATGTCTCATCTTCTGATCCCATGTCAATAACAACCAAATTATTATAGAAATTTCTCCCCATATTTAATTCTCTAACATAATTTTCAATTCCATTTTCTACATTTTTTACAGTCATTATCAATTTTACATTTTCTTCAATTTTCTGATATGTACTATTTCTTACTATTTCTTGAATCATCACTAATATTCCATATATAGCAAAACACCAAATTAATCCATATACAATTATTTCTAGCATAAATTAAATTCTCCTTTCTTAATCTATGGTATATATTATGTTCTTTTTAGTGTTTATGTTAAATTAAAAAATAGCAAAAAAAAGAAGAAGATTAAATAAAAATCTTCTTTCTTTTTTATCTACATATTTTTGAATGTGCTATTTCTAGCACTTTTAGATTATACTAACATTAAAATAGCTTGGCTGCTGTTATCTCCACGTCTTGGTTCCATTTTTAATATTCTTGTATAACCACCAACTCTACCTTCATATTTAGGTGCTAATTCGTTGAATAATTTGTCCATAACGTCAATTCCTTCAACTTTATTAACTTTTGTCATTAATTTTCTTCTAGCACTTAATCTTGATGGCATGTCTTTTTGTCTTTTTTCCATTTTTTCTTCTTTAACAACTCTTAAATATTCTTTTCCATTTTTGCTTGTTACTTTTTCTGTAACTTTTCTTCCGTTGCTATCTAATTTTGCTTTTACAACTTTTACTTCTACTTCTTCAAAGTTTTTATATTCTTTAACAGCAAGTGCGATAACACTGTCAACAATAGCTTTAACTTCTTTAGCTCTAGCTTCTGTTGTAACGATTTTACCATTAACTAGTAAATCTGTTGTTTGCACTTTTAACATTGCTAATCTTTGATCAGTTGGTTTTCCAAGTTTTCTTGTTCCTGCCACTTTACTTCTCCACCTTCCTTAATTATTCTTCTTCAGATGTAAAGCTTAAACCTAAGGCAATTAATTTATTAGTTACTTCGTCTAATGATTTTTTACCTAAGTTTCTAACTTTCATCATATCTTCTTGTGATTTATTTGCTAAATCTTCAACTGTAGCAATACCTGCTCTTTTTAAACAGTTGTAAGATCTTACAGAAAGTTCTAATTCCTCGATAGGCATTTCTAAAACTTTCTCTTTCTTTGATTCTTCTTTTTCTACCATAACTTGAGTATTTTTTGCTGTTTCTGATAGGTCAATAAATAATTCTAAATGACCTGTCATAACTTTAGCAGCTAAACTCAAAGCTTCAAATGGTTTTAGACTTCCATCAGTCCATACTTCAATTGTTAATTTATCGTAATCTACCATTTGACCAACTCTTGTATTTTCAACACTATAATTTACTTTTTTAACTGGTGTAAATATAGAATCAATTGCTAATACATCTATTGGATTGTTATCTTTTTTGTTTTTCTCAGCAACATTGTATCCTCTACCTCTATTTACAGTCATTTCCATGTGTAAATCACAATTGCTTGAAGTTGTTGCTATATGTAGTTCTGGATTTAATATTTCAACTGTTCCATCTGTTACGATATCAGCTGCTGTAATTTCTCCAGCACCTTTGAAATCTATTCTAATGATTTTTTCGTCATTATCAAAAGCTTTAAGTCTTACATTTTTTAAATTAACAATTAACTCAGGAACATCTTCTACAACACCTGGTACTGTAGAAAATTCATGTACTACGCCGTTTATTTTAACACTTGTTATAGCAGCTCCTGGTAATGATGATAATAAGATTCTTCTTAAAGAGTTTCCTATTGTCATACCATAACCACGCTCTAATGGTTCACATATGAATTTTGCATAATTCCTCTTATCGTCTGCCTCTATACATTCGATGTTTGGTTTTTCAAATTCAATCATTCTTACCTCCTAGTAAGGTTATAAAACCTTTTTTAAAATTTAATATCTCAATTTATTACGTACGTTTCCTAAGTATTTAAATTATTATTTAGAATATAACTCAACGATTAAGTGTTCTTCAACTGGTAAATCGATTTCTTCTCTATTTACTATTCTTAGAACTTTTGCGCTTAAGTTTTTAACATCTAATTCTAACCATTCTGGAACTGGTCTTGCTGCTCCAGCTTCAATGTTAGCTTTGATAACTGTGTTATCTCTTTTTCCTTCTCTTACAGCTATAACATCACCTGGTTTTACTAAATAAGAAGCTATATCAGTTTTAACTCCGTTAACTTCAATATTTCCATGTGTTACTATTTGTCTAGCTTGTGGTCTAGAAGCTCCTAAACCTAATCTGTAAACAACATTATCTAATCTGCTTTCTAATATTTGTAAAAGGTTTGTACCTGTGATTCCTTTTTTATTAGAAGCCATTTCGAAATATTTTCTAAATTGTTTTTCTCCTACTCCGTAGAATGATCTTGTTTTTTGTTTTTCTCTTAATTGAGTACCGTATTCAGATAATTTTGTTCTTTTTTGTCCGTGTTGTCCTGGAGCGTAATTTCTTCTTGTTACGCTACATTTATCAGAATAACATCTTGATCCTTTTAAGAACAATTTTTGTCCTTCTCTACGGCATATACGACATTGTTCGTCTTTATATCTTGCCATGTTATATCATACACCTCTTTCTAAAAATTTCTTTATACAATATATTAATTCTTTTAATTAAACTCTTCTTCTTTTTGGTGGTCTGCATCCATTGTGTGGTATTGGAGTAACATCTTTAATCATTGTGATGTCTAATCCAGCTGTTTGTAATGATCTGATTGCAGCTTCACGTCCTGCACCAGGACCTTTAACGTAAACTTCAACAGTTTTTAATCCATGTTCCATTGCTGCTTTAGCTGCAGTTTCTGCTGCTTGACCAGCTGCGAATGGTGTGCTTTTTCTAGAACCTTTGAATCCTAATTCACCAGCACTTGCCCAAGAAATAACATTACCTTGAGTATCTGTAATAGAAACTATAGTATTGTTAAAGCTTGAATGAATATGTGCAGCACCTTTATCTATGTTTTTTCTTTCTCTTCTTCTGATACCTGTTGCTTTTTTTGCACTAGCTTTTGCCATTTGGTATTCCCTCCTCTAAATTATTTCAAAATTTATTTTTTACTTTTACTTACTAATTTTCTTGGACCTTTTCTTGTACGAGCATTAGTTTTTGTTCTTTGTCCTCTTACTGGTAATGCTCTTCTATGTCTGATTCCTCTATAGCATCCTATTTCTGTAAGTCTTTTAATGTTTAAAGCTACTTCTCTTCTTAAGTCACCTTCAACTTTTAAACCTTCCATAGCTTTTCTTAAGTTAGCTACTTCATCATCTGTTAAATCTTTTACTCTAGTATCTGGGTTAACTCCAGCTTCTTTAAGAATTTTTTGAGATGTAGGTAATCCTATACCATATATATATGTTAATCCTATCTCAACTCTTTTTTCTCTAGGTAAATCAACTCCTGCTAAACGAGCCATAAATTTTTGCACCTCCATAAATTTTTAACTTTATTTAGTTTTTATTTTGCTGTTATTATTGGTTGTCTTAGATAATCAAACCTGAAATGTACCATACTTATATACAATTATAAATATGGTAGTAATCTAATTATTTTGGACATATATATAAACACAATTATGAATATCATTTCTGACAGCCGCTCCATATCTTGTGTTAATATCTAAATTGTTTTGTTTTAATTAGCCTTGTCTTTGTTTATGTTTTGGGTTTTCGCAAATTACTCTAACAACGCCTTTTCTTTTGATTATTTTGCATTTTTCGCAAATTTTCTTAACTGATGGTCTTACTTTCATTTTCTTCCCTCCTAAATTATATTTATCGAGATAAGTTAATTCCCATACTAAGTTTTTGTACACACCCAAACTTCGACTTTTAAGGAATGTCCCTTATTTTTTTCTAAACTATTTTGCTCTCCAAGTAATTCTTCCTTTTGTTAAATCATATGGTGATAATTCAAGTTTTACTTTGTCACCTGGTAGTATTTTAATATAATTCATTCTTAGTTTTCCTGAAATATGTGCTAATACTTGGTGCCCATTTTCTAGTTCTACTTTAAAATTAGTATTTGGTAAAGTTTCAACAACTGTTCCTTCTACTTCAATTACATCTTCCTTAGACAAATTTAATCCTCCTTACTTAAAAGCGCAAATAAGCCTATACAAGGCCATTTCCGAATATTTTACTGCTTTTAGAGCAGTAATCTTAAACATTATAACCGATTTTTCTTTTAAAGTCAATACTTTTGTTGTATTTTTTGTTAATATTTTCTATTATTTTTTTATAAAAATTTTAACAATTTTTTTATGTTTTTTTGGTATTATTTTTATCATTTTTTTACAATAATGTTAGTATTTCTGGTTCATCGTTTGTTATTAATATTGTATTTTCATAATGAGCTGCTAAACTACCGTCTTGAGTAGCTATTGTCCATCCATCATCTAATTCCCAAATATCTTGTCTACCAGCAATTACCATTGGTTCTATGCATATTGTCATTCCAGGTTCTAATCTTGGACCTCTACCTGGTTTTCCAATGTTTGGAACTCCTGGTTCTTCGTGCATTTCTTTACCGATTCCATGACCTTGAAATTCTCTTACAAGATTAAACCCAAAACTTCTTACATAAGATTCTATAGCATAAGAAATATCTCCAATTCTATTTCCTGGTTTCGCCATTTTTAATCCTTCAAAAAATGCTTGTTTTGTAACAGCAGCAAGTTCTTGTGCTTCTTTTGAACATTTACCAACTAAAAATGTTCTAGCTGCATCTCCATTATATCCATTTTTTAAAACAACAAGATCAACACTTACTAAATCTCCATCTCTTATGATGATATCTTTTGATGGTATTCCATGAATAACAACATCATTTATTGAAATGCATAATGTTCCTGGAAAATTTGGAACTCCTCTTACACCACTTGGATAACCTTTTTGTGCTGGAATTCCTCCATGTTCTTTTATGAATTTTTCAGCTAAATTATCTAATTCTAATGTAGACATTCCTGGTTTTATTATTTTTTCGATATAGTCATATGTTAAAGCTGTTATTTTGCAAGCTTCTTTCATTAATTCGATTTCTCTTTTTGATTTTATTGTAATCATTTAATTTCCTTCCTTTTTAAACAAAATTGAAGTTACTGCTTTAATCAATGTATTTTTAAAACTGTAACTTCAAATCTTTTGTTTATTTATTTCTTAAATAATTTATTACATCAGCTGCTACTTCATTTTTCATTCTGTTTACAGTTTTACTTAAAACAGTAGAGTATAATGCTCCTGTATCTTTATAGTATTCTGCAACTGGTGCTGTTTCTCTATGATATACTTCTAATCTATTTTTTGCGCTTTCTAATTTATCATCATCTCTTTGATAAACTTCAGCTCCACATTTATCACAAATTCCTTCTACTTTTGTTGGATTTAACAAAGTATTGTATATTGCTTTACATGCTGAATTTTTGCAAATTCTTCTTGTTGTTATTCTTTCTAAAATTTCTTCTTCTGGTGTTTCTAAATTAACAACAATATCTATTTTTTTATTTTCTTTTGCAAGCATTTTATCTAATTCTTCAGCTTGTTTTACTGTTCTTGGGAAACCATCTAATATTAATCCTGATTCAACATCTTTTTCTGTCAATCTTCCAGCAATCATATTTACAGTTATATCATCTGGTACTAAAGCTCCTTTTGTTATATATTCATTAGCTTTTTTTCCAAGTTCTGTTCCTTCACTAATGTTTTTTCTAAAAATATCTCCACTTGATATTGCAGGAATATTAAACTCTTTTGATAAAATTTCTGCAACACTACCTTTTCCTGAAGCTGGTGCTCCTAACATTATAATAATCATACTTTGTCATCCTTTCTATACGAAATATTTTAACTTGATATAAATGTTTTTTTCTAAAATCACACATATATTTTAGTTCATTTTACTAGTTTTGTCAATTATTTCAGGGGATTTAATTTAAAGTTTCTATCTACAAAAAACATACTATGATCTAATAAAAAAACAAAAAAAGTAGTAACTATAATAGTTACTACTTTAATCATTTATATAAAACCAAATTAGAATTCGATTTATTGATTTACTATTTTTCTAAGAATCCTTTATAGTGTCTCATTACTAATTGAGATTCTAATTGTTGTACTGTTTCTAATGCAACACCAACTACGATAAGAATTGATGTACCACCAAATGATATATCTATGCTTGAAAATCTTGTAAGCATTGGTAAGATAGCAATTAAACTTAAGAATATTGCTCCAAACCATGTTAATTTTCCTAAAACAGCAGATATATATTCTGTTGTTGGTTTTCCAGCTCTAATACCTGGTATGAATCCACCATTTTGTTTAATTCTAGTAGAAACATCTGCAGGATTAAATGTTGCATAAGTATAGAAGAATGTAAATCCTACTATTAATAATAAGTACACAATTGCATTTGCTAAAGAGTATCCCCAAGGAACACTTGCTGTAGAAGTTGCAATTGAGAAGTTATATAAACCAGCTAAAAATCCTGTTCCTCCAATTTTATCTGGAGCAAAGATTTGAATCATCATTGCAGGGAATGTCATGAATGATGAAGCAAAGATTACTGGCATAACTCCTGCCATCGCTAATTTAATTGGAAGATGTGAATTTTGTCCACCATACATTTTTCTTCCAACAACTTTTTTAGCATATTGCACTGGAATTTTTCTCTCAGCTTCTTGTACAAATACTACACCAGCTACTAAAAGAATAGCTCCAACGATTATTGCTAATGTTGTAAGAATTCCAGCAGTGCTAATTCCAGCATCTGTTACGATTATGTTCCATAATGAAACTAATCCAGAAGGTAAACCAGAAACAATACCAACGAAGATAATCATTGAAATACCATTTCCAATTCCTTTATTTGTGATTTGTTCTCCAAGCCACATTAAGACTGCAGTACCTGTTATTAAAGATAAAACAATCGTAGCTCCTGTTAAGAAGCTTTCATCAATAAATATACCTGTTCCTTTATACCCTAAGTATATAGCTAAACTTTGAACAAAAGCTAATACTAATGCAGTTATTTTTGTATATTTATTAATTTTTTGTTTACCAACTTCTCCACCTTCCTTCATTAATCTTTCAAGTGAAGGGATTATCATTCCTAACAATTGTATAACAATTGAAGCAGTGATATATGGTGTTATTGTCATTGAGAATATTGATAAATTAGCGAAAGCACCACCTGAAATTGTATTAATTAATCCAGCAATGCTTCCTGTTGATGCTTTCATAGCTTCTGCTAAAGCTATAGTATTTACACCAGGAACTGTTATAAAACATCCACATCTAAATATTACAATTAGAAGTAATGTATATAACATTTTCTTTCTTACTTCTGGGGTTTTAAATGCATTTTTAATAGTTTTAAACAACTAAATCACCTCAATCTTTCCACCTGCAGCTTCGATTTTTTCTGCAGCAGCTTTAGTAAATCTTTTTGCTTTAACTGTTAACTTTTTATCTAAGTTACCTGTAGCTAAAACAACTATTCCATCGTTAACTTTTCCGATTATTCCTTCTGCTAATAAACTTTCAGCTGTAACTTCTGTAGCTTCTGATTTGTTAAGCATTGTTAAAGTTACTTCTGTATAAGTTTTAGCATGAATATTTGTAAATCCTCTTTTTGGTAATCTTCTATATAATGGAGTTTGACCACCTTCGAATCCTCTTCTAACTCCACCACCACTTCTTGCTTTTTGTCCTTTATGTCCTCTTCCTGAAGTTTTTCCAAGGCCTGATCCTATACCACGTCCAACTCTTTTTCTAGTTTGTTTTTTAACGGCTGGTCCAATGTTTCCTAATTCCATCGTTTGCACCTCCTCTTTTTGATTTTATTATTTTCGATTTTTATTATATCATTAATAAATTTTATTTCAAATAAATTTATAATATTTTTTTGAAAACTTGCATTCAAATTAATCTTAGGTTGCTCCAAGTTGCCTTTGGCAACCTAAGTTTTTGAATGATTAATAATTATAATATTTCGCTAACTTTTTTTCCTCTTTTTTTAGCTACAGCTTCAGCTGTTTGCATATTTTTAAGAGCATCGATAGTAGCAAAAACAACGTTTCTTGGGTTGTTTGTTCCGATAACTTTTGAGTTTATATCTCTATATCCTGCAAGTTCAAGAACTGGTCTAACACTACCACCAGCTATAATTCCAGTACCTTGTGCACCTGGTTTTAACATTACACTAGCACTTCCGAATTTACCAACATATTCATGTGGTATAGTTGTTCCAACGATTGGAACTGTTATTAAGTTCTTTTTAGCTTCTTCAATAGCTTTTTTGATTGCATCTGGAACTTCAGCAGCTTTACCATTTCCAACACCGATATGTCCGTTTTCATCTCCAACAACAACAACAGCGCTGAATCTAAATGTTCTACCACCTTTTACAACTTTTGCAACTCTATTGATAGCAACTACAGTTTCTTTTAATTCTACTGATCTTTCTTCCATGAGAAATTTTTTCCTCCATTTCCTTAAATCTCTTTTTGATTAGAAATCTAATCCTGCCTCACGTGCTGCTTCAGCTAATTCTTTAACAACACCATGATATATAAATCCACCTCTATCAAATACTACTGATTTGATATTTTTTTCTAATGCTTTTTTAGCTATAGCTGCACCAACTTCTTTAGCAGCTTCTTTGTTAGCTTTTTTTGTTTTGATATCGCTATCTAATGTTGAAACATATACTAATGTTTCAGCTTTATTATCATCGATAATTTGAGCGATTATATTTTTATTAGATTTACTTACAGCAAGTCTTGGGCATTCAGCTGTACCACTTAATTTAGTACGAACTCTAGCATGTCTTCTTGCTCTTTCAGCTTTTCTATTAACTTTGCTAATCATTATATTTCTCCTTTCTAGGTTTTCTTCCTTTTAGGGGTATATCTAATCCCTTCTTCTTTTTTTGGTATATTTCCTTTAAGGGATTAAATATACCCCCTAAAGTAAACTATAACCTAATTATGAACATTATTTTAATTAGTAAATTAAATTCTATTTTTTACCAGCTTTACCTTCTTTACGTCTAATAACTTCTTCAGCATATTTAATACCTTTACCTCTATATACTTCAGGTGGTCTTTTTGTTCTGATAACAGCTGCTGTTTGACCTACTAATTCTTTATCCATACCTTTAACGATAATTTCATTTGCATTTGGTACATCAAAAGTAATTCCTGCTGGAGCTTCGATTTCTACAGGATGAGAATAACCTAAGTTTAATAATAAGTTATTTCCTTTTTTGCTTGCTCTGTATCCAACACCATTTACTTCTAATTTTCTTTCAAATCCTTTTACTGTTCCTTCAATCATGTTATTTAATAATGTTCTTGTTAAACCATGTAAGCTTCTATTAGCTGGTTCGTTGTTTGGTCTAACTATAGTTATAACATTACCTTCAAGATTGATTTTCATATCTTTATGAAATTCTTTCTCTAAAGTTCCTTTAGGTCCTTTTACAGTAACGTTTTGTCCGTTTACTTTTACTTCAACACCTTCTGGTACTGTAATAGGTTTATTTCCTATTCTAGACATTTTTTATTTCCTCCTTCTTTAAATTTTCTGCCTTAGCTTAAATTATTTTAAAGACATCTAATTAATTTTATTTTTTTATTTTGCATAACATCGGTTATGCTTAAATTTTATTACCAGATATAAGCTAAAACTTCTCCACCTATACCTAATTCTCTTGCTTTTTTATCTGTCATTATTCCTTTTGAAGTAGAAATTAAAGCGATTCCTAATCCATTTAATACTTTTGGTAATTCATCTTTAGAAGCATAGATTCTTAAACCAGGTTTACTGATTCTTCTTAATCCATCTATAACTCTATTACCTTTCTCATCATATTTTAATGTGATTCTGATTATTCCTTGAACATCGCTTTCGATTTCTTCAAAAGATTTAATATAACCTTCTTCAAGTAATGTTTCAGCAATAGCTTTTTTCATTTTTGATGATGGAACATCAACTGTTTTGAATTTTTGGCTATTTGCGTTTCTAATTCTTGTTAGCATATCTGCTATTGGGTCAGTTGTATTCACTTTGTTTACCCTCCTTTTTCAATATTTTTTATTATTCGTTTATTATATTTAAAATTTATATTTGATCTTTGTTAAAAACCAAGACTATTTAAATAGTACTAGTTTTTAACTCTCAATCCTACCAGCTTGCTTTTTTAACTCCTGGTATTTCTCCTTTATGAGCTAATTCTCTAAAGCAAACACGGCAAATTCCAAATTTTCTAATATATGAGTGTGGTCTTCCACAAATTTTGCATCTATTATATTCTCTTGTTGCATATTTTTGTGGTTTAGCACATTTTACTTTTAATGATTTTTTAGCCATTTTATTCTCCTTTCCTAAAACATCATTTATTGTAATAACTCAAGATTTTTTGAGTCCGTGATAATTATTAAATTTTAATTATGCTTTGAATGGCATACCTAATAATCTTAATAATTCTTTAGCTTCTTCGTCAGATTTAGCTGTTGTTACGAATATAATATCCATTCCTCTTAATTTATCAACTTTATCATATTCGATTTCTGGGAATATTAATTGTTCTTTAATACCCATTGAGTAGTTTCCTCTACCATCAAAAGAGTTAGCTGATACTCCTCTAAAGTCTCTTACTCTAGGAAGTGCTACATTGAATAGTTTGTATGCGAAATCATACATTTTTCCTGCTCTTAATGTAACTTTACATCCTATTTTAGCTCCCTCTCTTAATTTGAATGCTGCGATTGATTTTTTAGCTTTTGTTACGATTGGTCTTTGACCTGTAATAATGCTTAAATCATTCATAGCGTTATCTAAAGCTTTAGGATTATCTTTTGTTTCTCCTAATCCTATATTTATAACTATTTTCTCTAATTTAGGAACTTGCATTACTGATGAATAATTAAATTTTTTCATCATTGCTGGAACTACTTCTTTTACATATTGTTCTTTAAGTGCTTCCATCTGCTTTTTGTCCTCCTTCCATTAATTTTTTATTTATACGATTTTTTAATTATTTTAATTTTGCACCGCATTTTTTACAAACACGAACTTTTTCGCCTTTTTCTTCAACAAATCCGATTTTTGTAGCTTTACCACATTTTGAACATACTACATTAACTTTTGCGCTATGTATTGCACATTCAACTGAGATAATTCCACTTTCTTCACCTTGTTTTCTGGCTTTAACATGTTTTTTTCTTATATTTACACCTTTAACAACGATTTTGTTTGTTTTTGGTATAATTTCTAAAACTTCACCTGTTTTTCCTTTATCATTTCCTGATAAAACTTTAACAGTATCACCTTTTCTTATTCTCAATTTATTCACCTCTATTTCTTCTAAATTCAAATTTTAATGAGATCTTACGATACTTTCACTAAAATTATAGAACTTCTGGAGCTAGAGAAAGAATTTTCATATATTCTTTATCTCTTAATTCTCTAGCTACTGGCCCAAATATACGTGTTCCTTTTGGTGTTCCGTCTTCACGGATTATAACTGCTGCATTTTCATCAAATTTTAAATAAGAACCGTCAGCTCTTCTAACACCTTTTTTAGTTCTTACAACTACAGCTTTTACAACTTCACCTTTTTTAACAACGCCACCTGGTGTAGCTGTTTTAACAGAAGCCATTATAATATCTCCAACTTCAGCATATTTTCTATGTGAACCACCTAAACATCTAATGCACATGATTTCTTTTGCACCAGTGTTGTCAGCTACTTTTAATTTAGTTTGTTGCTGTACCATTATTAGTTCCTCCTTTTAAATTTTAACGATATATCTTTTCGATATTTATTTCTATTTAATAACTGCTTTCTCAACAATTCTTACAACTCTGTATCTTTTATCTCTTGATAAAGGTCTTGTTTCCATAACTTCTACTTTATCTCCAGCTTTACATTCGTTATTTTCATCGTGAGCTTTTAATTTATATGTTCTTTTAACTGTTTTGCTATACATTGGGTGAGCAACTGAGTCTTCAACAGCTACTACTACTGTTTTATCCATTTTGTCAGATATAACAGTTCCAATCATAGTTTTACGAAGATTTCTTTCCATTCGGAATTTCTCCTTTCTTAAATAATATTATTAGTTATTTTTAAGTTCTCTTTCTCTTAAAATTGTTTTAATTCTAGCTATTTCTTTTCTAACTTCTTTTACTTTTAATGGATTATCTAATCCGTTAGTAGCTAGGCTAAATCTTAATTTAAATAATTCTGATTTTAATTCACTTAATTCTTTTTCAAGATCTTGTGAAGACATTTCTTTTAATTTATTATTTTTCATTATTTGTCGCCTCCTACTTCAGATTCTCTTTTAACAAATTTTGTTTGAACTGGTAATTTTTGAGCAGCTAATCTTAAAGCTTCTCTTGCAACTTCTTCAGTTACACCTTCGATTTCAAACATAACTCTTCCTGGTTTAACTACTGCTACCCAGTATTCTGGAGCACCTTTACCTTTACCCATACGAGTTTCAGCAGGTTTTTTAGTTACTGGTTTGTCTGGGAATATTTTAATCCAAACTTTTCCACCTCTTTTGATGAAACGTGTCATCGCAACTCTGGCAGCTTCGATTTGGTTTGATTTGATCCATCCAGCTGTTGTAGCTTGTAATCCGTATTCACCTTCATTTACTACATTTCCTCTTGTAGCATATCCTCTATTTCTACCTTTTTGTTGTTTTCTAAATTTTGTTCTTTTTGGTAATAATGGCATTAGTCGTTACCTCCTTTTGCTTCTTTTTTAGCTGGAAGAACTTCTCCTTTATAAATCCAAACTTTAACACCGATTTTTCCGTATGTTGTGTCAGCTTCATAGAATCCATAGTCTATATCAGCTCTTAATGTTTGAAGTGGTATAGTACCTTCTTTATAGAATTCTGTTCTTGCCATATCAGCTCCACCTAATCTTCCAGATACAGCTGTTTTAATACCTAATGCTCCAGCTTTCATAGCTTTTTGCATTGATTGTTTCATTGCTCTTCTGAATGAAATTCTTCTTTCTAATTGGTTAGCAATGCTTTCTGCAACTAATTGTGCATCTGTATCAACATTTTTAACCTCTACTATATTTAAGTTTACTTCTTTTTTGATCATTTTCTCAAGTTCTGCTTTTAATGCTTCTGAAAGGTTTCCACCTTTACCAATAACTAAACCTGGTTTAGCTGTAAATACATTAACTTTTACGAATTTAGCAGTTCTTTCGATTTCTATTTTTGAAATTCCACTAATAAATAGTTTCTTTTTCACATATTCACGAATTTTATGGTCTTCAACTAAGTAATCAGCAAAGTTTTTAGAATCTGCATACCATTTAGAATTCCAATCTTTAATAACTCCTACTCTTATTCCATTTGGATGAACTTTTTGTCCCATCGTAAATATCCTCCTTTCTCTTATTTACTCTCTCTTAAAACTATTGTTATATGACTTGTTCTTTTTCTAATTCTAACTGCTGAACCTTTTGCAGCTGGTCTAATTCTTTTTAATGTTGGACCTTGATTTGCATAAATTTCTGCAACATATAGGTTAGCTCTGTTCATGAAATGATTATTTTCAGCATTTGCTATAGCTGAGTTTAATAATTTTTCTAATAATTCAGCTGAAGCTTTTGGTGCGAATTTAACTATTCTTTGAGCTTCTTCTACTTTTTTTCCTCTTAATAAGTCTGCAACTATTTTAACTTTTCTAGCTGAAATTCTTGCATAACTTAGAGTAGCTCTAGCTTCTACTACTTGAGTTTTTTCTCCCACTGTTATTTCCTCCTTTTATTTTAAACTCTAAACATTTCTCTCTATTTTAGAGTTATACTTTTATTTATTTTTTTGTTGTTTTGTCTCCTGCGTGTCCTTTAAATGTTCTTGTAGGAGCAAATTCTCCTAATTTATGACCGATCATTTCTTCTGAAATATATACAGGAACATGTTTTCTTCCATCATGAACAGCTATTGTATGTCCAACCATTTGTGGATATATTGTAGATGTTCTTGACCATGTTTTTAATACTTCTTTTTTACCTGTTTCATTCATAGCTTCAACTCTTTTTAAAAGCTCTGGTGCAACATAAGGTACTTTTTTACTTGATCTTGACATTGATTATCTCCTTCCTGATATTGCTTGTTCTAAGCAGCAATACTATTTTCTTCTCTTAACGATAAATTTATTTGATAATTTCTTTTTATTTCTTGTTTTATATCCAAGTGCTGGTTTACCCCAAGGTGTCATAGGTCCACTATGTCCAACTGGAGCTCTACCTTCACCACCACCATGAGGGTGATCGTTAGGGTTCATAACAGATCCTCTTACTGAAGGTCTGATACCTAAATGTCTTGTTCTACCAGCTTTACCTAATTTGATATTTTCGTGATCGCTGTTTCCAATTGTTCCAACTGTAGCTCTACATCTTACAGAAACTAATCTCATTTCTCCAGATGGTAATCTAACGTGAGCATATGCTCCTTCTTTAGCCATTAATTGAGCTTCTTGTCCAGCAGATCTTACTAATTTTCCACCTTGTCCTGGATTTAATTCTATATTGTGAATTAATGTACCTACAGGAATGTTAGCGATTGGTAATGCATTTCCAGCTTTGATATCTGCATTTTCTCCAGATACTACTTTATCACCATCTGTTAATCCTTTAGGTGCTAAGATGTAACTTTTTGTTCCATCTGTATATTCGATTAAAGCGATGTTTGCGCTTCTGTTTGGATCGTATTCGATACCAATTACTGTAGCTTCCATATCATCTTTTAATCTTTTGAAATCAATTATTCTATATTTTTGTCTGTTTCCACCACCTTGATGTCTTACTGTTATTTTACCATATGAATTTCTACCAGCATTTTTCTTTTTAGAAGCTAATAGTGATTTTTCTGGAGTTTTTTTAGTAATTTCTTCAAATGTTGAAGAAGTCATATTTCTTCTTGATGGTGTATATGGTCTAAATTGTTTAATTCCCATTTTAATTTTCTCTCCTTTTTATTATTTATTGTCCGGGTTATTTCCCGATAATTTTAAATTACTAAGCACCTATAAAGTTTTCGATTTCACCTTTATATTTTTTAGCAACTTTTACTTCTTTTCCACCTTTTCCTAAATATTTCATATCAGAAACGTTTGTATCTATAGTTACTATAGCTTTTTTCCAATCTGAAGTTCTACCTTGGTGTACTCCAACTCTTTTTTCTTTTCCTTTTACTGTCATTGTATTAACTTTTAATACTTTTACTTCAAATAATTTTTCAACAGCATTTTTAATATCTACTTTTGTTGCTTTTTTTGCAACTTTGAAAGTGTATTTTCCTTCTTGCATATCAGCGCTACTTTTTTCTGTAACAACTGGAGCTAATATAATTTCTTCTGCTACCATAATTATGCGTACACCTCCTCTAATTTTTTGATTGAATCAACTGTTAAAACTAATTTTTGGTATCTTAATAAATCATATACGTTGATTGTATTAACTGATCCTGTTTTAACGTTTTCTAAGTTTCTAGCTGATTTTTGAACTTTTTCATCGCTAGTAGCTAATACTACGAATGCTTTTTCTTCTACTTTTAAGTTTTTCATAGCTGTAGCCATTTGTTTTGTTTTGATTTCTTTGAAATCGAATTTATCAACAACAACTAAGTTGTTTTCTAATACTTTTGAGCTTAATAATGATTTTATAGCTAATTGTCTTTCTTTTTTATTAACTCTATATTTATATGATCTTGGTTTTGGTCCTAAAGCGATACCACCTTTGATCCATTGTGGAGCTCTTATAGATCCTTGTCTTGCTCTACCTGTTCCTTTTTGTCTCCAAGGTTTTCTTCCACCGCCTCTTACTTCAGCTCTTGTTTTTGTACTTTGTGTACCTTGTCTTTGATTAGCTAAGTAGTTAACTAATACGCTGTGTACAACTGCTTCGTTTGGCTCAATCCCAAAGATTTCTTCTTTTAAATCAATAGATTTAACCTTTTTTCCTTCTATATTATATACATCTATACTTGGCATTTAATCTTCCTCCTTCCTTCTATTTAGATGCTTTTACTGATAATTTTATTTTTAAAATGCTTCCTTTATTTCCTGGAACTGATCCTTTGATTAATAAAGCATTTTTATCTAAGTCTACTTTTACAACTTCTAGATTTTGTACAGTAACTTTTTCAACACCCATATGTCCTGGTAATTTTTTACCTTTAAATACTCTACCTGGTGTTGATGTAGATCCCATTGAACCTGGTCTTCTATGATACATAGAACCATGTCCCATAGGTCCTCTATGTTGTCCATGACGTTTAATAACACCTTGGAAACCTTTTCCTTTTGTTATACCTTGGATATCAACTTTTTCTCCAGCTACGAAAGTATCAACTCTTAATTCGTCTCCTACTTTAACGTTTGCTAAGCATTCTTCACAAGCTCTAAATTCTCTTAAATGTTTTACAGCTTTTACGTTTGCTTTTTTAAAGTGTCCATTATCTGGTTTGTTAACTTTATTTTCTTTAACACTTCCAAAACCTAATTGAACAGCATTGTATCCATCTGTTTCAACTGTTTTGATTTGAACTACTGAACATGGTCCAGCTTCTATAACTGTTACTGGAATAACTACACCTTTTTCATCGAAAACTTGTGTCATTCCAACTTTTTTTCCTATTAATGTTTTCATTTTTCCTCCTACTATTGGCTGATTTTTATCAGCTTGGTTTGATTTTTAAAATTTAATTTCTTTCTTATTATATATTGATACTTAAATTATTCTTTTCGAATTATAATTTAATTTCGATATCAACACCTGCTGGTAACTCTAATTTCATTAAGCTATCAACTGTTTTTTGTGTTGGATAAAGAATATCAATAACTCTTTTGTGTGTTCTCATTTCAAATTGTTCTCTTGAATCTTTATGTTTGTGTGGAGAACGTAATATTGTTACGATTTCTTTTTCTGTTGGAAGTGGAATAGGTCCTGAAACTTTTGCTCCTGTTCTCTTAGCAGTATCAACTATTTTTTCAGCTGACTGATCTAAAACAACATAATCATAAGCTTTTAATCTTATTCTGATTTTGTCACTTCCTACTTTTGTGTTTGATGTTGCCATTTAAATTTTCCCTCCTTAAATAATATTATGGCTAACGGCAAGTTGTCAACGTACCCTGGTGTTTCTTTTAACCCCATTTTTTAATCCAAGCCTTCTTTAGTATTCAAAAATTCAATTGATACATAAACTGTCTTGGATAAGTAAATACGTTTATCAAACTTATCGCCTGGTCTAAGCCTAGACATGCTCCACAGAAGTTCCCTCCGCTATATAGCGTAGCCACATTCTGCTTCTTCGCTTTATCTCATGCTAAACAATTATACTACGGCTACACGTGTTTGTCAACACTTTTTTTGCATATTTTTTGTATATTTTTCGTGTCTTTTTGCTTCTTTTTTTATTTTAAAAATTATATAAAAAAGAAGTAAGTTTAAAACTTACTTCCTATATATATATATATTATTTTATTCAGCTAACAACGAACATTCTATTCCTGTTTTTCCTGATAATATTCCATTACTATATTTTAACAAACTAACAGTTGGATCTCCAGCAGCATGTGGTATTTCTATAACAATTTCCATTATACCATCATTATCTACATCTATAATCTCTACATTATTTATAGACAAATAATATTCAGCTCCCGACTTTTTCCATTTGCTTTTTTCAATTGAAGCTAAATCATTAACTTTTGAACCTTTTGCATCAAATAATGTTATTTTAGAGAAACCTGTTGATTTATTTGCTAATACTAAAATATATTCATCAGCACCATTTCCATCTAAATCAACAATTAAAGTTTTTATTGAATTATAATCAACAAGTTTTGGATTGTTCTCAGCTACAATCGTAGGAACTGTATTTACAACTTTTACTGCTCTTGGTATCGCATTGTAGTCTTCTGATATTGCAACTTTTCCAACTCCATCAATTTTTACTAATCCATCATATAACTGACTAGAGAAAACACCTAACTTTGATTCTTTAAAACTATAATTTTCATAACTATAATATGTAATTATGTATTTATCACTTTCATCTTTTTTACTATCTAAATATTGAAGTTTTACTTCATCCATTTTTGTAGTATCTAATATTAATCCATTGTATAATACAACTAAAGATTCATTCATTAATTTCTTTGTTGTTTCATCTGTAGTTGTTGTAACAGAATCTGATGGTGTTACTTCTGATATTGCTGAATCAATTATATTAGCAACAGTTCCTGCTTCATCTTCTTCAACAATTTCATCCTTTGTTAAATTAGATATTATTTCATTATATTGTTTATCATAATCATCTTTTGCGGTATGTATTAAATAATATGTCAAAGAACCCGTTCCTATAATTAAGATAATAAAAGCAAATAAAACGAAATTACCTACCGTTCCAATTTTTACTCTAAAATTTTCTTTTTCAGTTTCTTTTTTTTCGGCAACAATATTTTCTTTTTCAGTTTCTTTGTCTTTTTCTTCGATATCTTTTTTATTAAGTTCTTCCATATGTATCTCCTTTATATCTTTAGAAATTTATTTTATAACACAGGCTATAATTTATAGTCTGTGTTACAAATATTAAAAAACTCCAGAACTATTAATGTATTCTACAATTCTTGCAATTTCATTTGCCATTGTATCTTGATATTTAGGTTCATCTTTTATTTGAGAACCATCATAACCATATTTTTTCAAAAATCTATATGTTTCAACTTCTATAATTTCCATTCTAGACATTCTTCTTGGATCTAATGGTAAATTTCTACCCTCTTTTTCAAAGACTACTGTTTGAACTTTAGTTTCTAATACAACAAAGTTTCTTTTTAATTCATCTCCAATTGCTTTTAAGTCCAAAACATCATTTTCAACCAATTCATCATCTTCATTTTCTGTAATGAACATTGTAATTTCTGCCATTAATTCATGAACACTATAGTTATAAGCTAAACTTAATTTTTTTGATAAAGTTCTTCTAATTGCTGTTTGTCTTACTTCAATTTGTTCTAGCATAAATTCATCAAGTTTATTTTGTCCAGTAAATATTCCTATAAATCTACTAAATGTACTTTTATCTTCAATTATTTCACAATCATCTTTTAATTTTTTTAGTTCAGCTTCTCCTCTAATTTCTCTTATTCTTTCAGCAATACCTCTTTTTAATTCGTTTTCTTCGATTATTGCCATTTCATCAAAACGAGTAGCTCTACTATTTCTAGCAGCAATTTTTGGATTGTTTAAATAATTTAGTAATGTACTTATTTCAATATTTGTTTTAGAGATTTTTTCTAATTTTTCATCTCTTTCTTTTATATCATCTAACTCTGAAACTACATTTACCTTTTGCTTAATATTTTTTACTAACCCTTGTAATGTTTCAGTAACTTTTCTCATTTCAAACGCATTATTTAAAGCGCTATATGTTGAACCAATATTACCCGCAATTTTTGCATGATTTTGTTGTTTTGTTATTAAAACATTAATGTTCTCTAATAATTTATCAACTGCTTCAATATTTTCATCACATTCTTTTTTTACATTAGAAACTATAACATCTTCTTCTTTTTCAATTCCCATTTTTTCTTCTACAAGATTTAAGATTCTTGTTTTCTCTGCTTCATCTTCTTTTTCAGAATCATTTTTTTCTTCTATAGTTTCTTTAGCATTTTCTGTTTCAATTTTTTCTTCTGCAGTCTCTTCTTTTTCTTTTACAACTTCAGTTATTTTAGCTGATTCTTCTATTTCTTTTTCTTCTACTTTTTCATTTCTTGCATTTATATTTACTTCGATTGTATCTTGAACAACTTGTGTTTTTCTCAAATCAAGATTTATTTTTGGTGTATCTTTTGAAATCTCTTTCAATAATCTTTCTGTTTCTTCTTTTAATGAATTTTCTTTTGCTTTATTGAATTCATCTCTTTTTAAAACTCTAGTTTCAAATTTAGATTCATCATCTTTCTTATCTTCAGAATCTTTTTTTGCATCTTCTATTATTTCTTCAACTTTGCTATCAACTACTTCATCAAAGTTTCCTGTTGAGAACACTACTTCAAAAGCTTTTTCGATTTCTCTACACTCAGCAATCATATAAACTGCAACATTTCTTTTCCACATATTAACAAAGTTTATGTGTTCTTTTCTAACTTCAAACAAATTGGTTGATGTCTTTTTTAATTCGTTTAATTCTTTAGTTATTCTTTCGATATCATCTAAATCTTCTTCTCTTTCTGTATCCAAATAATTGTCTGTCATTTCTTTTTCTTCAATTTCAGATTCATATCTACTTAATAATTGTTCCAATTTTCTAATGTTTTCAAAATTTGTTACATTGTCTTGTTCTAATGTTATACATTCTTCTAATTTTTTATTTATTGAATAAGAATTTTCTAAAATATAAGTATATAAACCATTTCTTTCTCTATCTGTTAATTCATCTAATTCTTGTTTTTCTAATTCGATATCATATACTTTTAAAAGTTTTGAATTCTTTTCTAATTTCTTTTCATCAAGTTCAGTAATAAATTTAACTTTTGTAAATGGGGCAATTAAAACTTCATTTTTATATTTTTTATCTTTTAAAACATCTTTTATATAAATATAAGGTATATTTTCATCTAAAACAAAATTCATACAAGCTGGTCTATTCCAAATTGCAGAATATGTATTTATAGCTTCATTTTCATTTTCTGTAGCACTCAAAAATCTATCTATATAAAGTTCTGATTTTACTCTTTCAACTTCTGATAAATTAGTACCTCTATATATTTTTTTTGGTAGCTTACTTTTCTTGCTATAATAATATTTTAAAATCAATCTGTATATTAATTTTATATTTTTTAAATATTCAATAACTGATTCTCTATTATATACAATTGAAACTACTTTATTTTCTACTTCCGAACTCAATAAAGCTATGTCGTTTTCAGCATTGCTAACAAGCATCTGATTCATAGCTTCATAGTCTTTTTCTTTATATATTTTTAGTGCATTTAATTCTTCTTCTGTTATATTAAAATCCATCATTTGTACCACCTCATATTTTTTCACAGTACAATTTTATCATTTATATATTTTTTTAGCAACATTTTTATAACAAATTTATACTAGTTTTTTTATATTTTTTCCATTGCTAAAAAGCATTGATATTTCAGCGTTTACAAGGTGTTTTTATTTTTGTTTTTTTGACTATTATTTTTACAAAAAATTTACAGTTTCAAAACATTAGAAAAAGAGTATTTTTTTCAAAAAAATAAAGAATTCTTTTTTGAATTCTTTATTTTCAAATCTTATTTTAATAATTCTATTGCTTTGTCTAGTTGAGTATCTTTGCTTAAATCTTCTGGTAGATCAATGTCATAATCTGGTTTTACTCCAACTTTATTTATTTTTTGTTCTGTCGGTGTAAAATATTCACTAACAGTTAGTTTTAATACACTACCATCATTTAAAGAAAGAACACTTTGAATTACACCTTTTCCATATGTTGTTTTTCCAACAACTTTAGCTCTATCATTTTCTTTTAAAGCTGCAACTAATATTTCTGAGGCACTTGCTGAATATTCATTAACTAGTACAACAATCTCTCCTTCTACTATCGGAGCTTTTTGAGATTTATTTATCTCTTTATTTCCTTTAGCATCTACTGTAATTAATTCTATATTTCCTTTTTGAAGAATCATATCCGCAATATCTAAGCATTCATTTACAAGCCCACCAGTATTATTTCTTAAATCTATTATTACATTCTTAGCACCTTTTGCTTTTAAATCTAAATACGCATTTTTAAATTCTTCTGCGCATCCTTCATCAAAAGTTAAAAGAGAAATATATCCAATATTTTTTTCTAACATTTCAGATTCTACGTGATATACCTTTATAGATTTTCTTTCAATCTCAAAATCTATATATTCTTCACCTCTTAATACTGTTATCTTTACTTTGGTTCCTTCTTCTCCCTTAATTTTTGAAGAAACAATTTCAGAATCTATACCAATCATACTTTCATCATTTACGTAGACAATAACATCTCCAGTTTTTAATCCTGCTTTTTCTGCAGGAGTATCTTTTATCGGAGATACAACTACAACATTACCATTTTTATCTACACTCATATAAATTCCAATGCCAACATAATTTCCTAAAGCATCAGCTTGGAATTCTTTCCATTCATCAGCAGTCATATATTGTGAATATTCATCATCTAATCCATTAATATATCCTTTTATTGTTTCATCAAGCATTTTTTGTTCATCAATTTCACCGATATAATATTCATCAATTACACTTCTAAAACTTTTTAAACTTTCTGCTATAACATTAATATTTTTTGTTTTATCTGTTGATAATTCACCTTTATTAATCAACCCATCTTTTGTGTAATAATATAATGTGAACTCTGAAGCAGCAACTGCTGCAAGAATAGAAATTATTATTATCAAAAAAGTATATTTTACTTTTAAAGATTTTTTCTCTTTTTCAAATTCTTCAAATCTTTCTTCTTCCATTTGTATTCCTTTCGATTATGGTAAGTATGGTGTAGGATTTGTTGGGCTACCACCTATACGAACTTCAAAGTGTAAGTGTGGCCCTGTTGAATTTCCTGTTGAACCAACTTGACCTATTGGTTGACCTTGAGAAACTGATTGCCCTACAGACACAGCTCTAGAGCCAGATAACATATGTGCATATAATGTCATTGTTCCATCATGATGATCTATAACAACATATTCACCATAAGATCTATATTTTCCCTTTGAATTTCTTAGTGCAGTAGATGTTACAACAGTTCCTGATTTTACTGCAACAATTGTTGTTCCTGCACCACATGCAAAATCAACACCTGTATGACCTTTATAACCGTAATATCCTGTTGTTATATTTCTTTTTGTTCTTCCCGGAATTGGGCTTATGTAACCAGCAGCACTTGGCGCTACAACTTCACCTTTATAATTTGAAGCTAATTTAGCAAGTTCAGATTGAATTCTTCTCTTATCTTCTTCAAATTCTTCAAGTTGTGCTTGTAATTCTGCTTCTTCAGCAGATAGACTAGTTACTACAGCTTGTTTTTTACTTACAGAAGTCGCTAAACTTGATTTCTTTTGTTCAATACTTTGTTTTGTTGTTTCAATTTCTGTTTTAGCTGACACTAAATATTCTTTTTCAGCTTCAATTAATTTTTTTGTATTTTCAATTTTCTTAAGTAAAGCTTCATCCGCTTCAGCCATTTGTTCAATTAAATAATAATTTGAAATAAAATCAGTTAAATCTTCTGAGCTAAGTAACATATCCAAATAGCTTGTTGTACCAGATTCATACAAAGCAATTAATCTTTCTTCCAATAGTTTCTTTTGCTCTGTATATTTATTTTCTTGGTCTTGAATAATTATTTCTTTCTCTGATATTTGTGCATTTACTGTATCAAGTTGTGTTTGAAGTTTTGTAATATCGTTAGTATAACCTGTTATTTCTATATTCAATGAGTTTATTTGACTTAGCGCTGCTGTCATTTGAGACTTTACACCTGCAATTTCTGTATTGGTTTGTTCTATTTTTGCATCCAAACTACTTTGTTGATCTCTTAATTCTTGACTAGTTGCTGCAAAAGCAATACCTATACTACTTAATAAAAGCATAAAGGTTAAAATACTAATACATATTATTCTTCCACAATTTTTAATATTCATAATTTTTTTCATGTTATAAAAAATAACATTTCTCCTTTTTCGTATTTTATTTTTTATTCTTCTGCTATTTCGTTTGTTACTTCAACAATTTGGTCTTCGGTAACTTTATTTTCTGTAATTAAATTTTGTTTATCTTTATTTTCTTTCACACTACTAGAATATGATGTTATAAAATCAAGTGGTTCTACATAACCTCCATTTATTCTAACTTCAAAGTGTGCATGTGGTCCTGTTGAATATCCTGTACTTCCAACCTTCAAAACAGGATTTCCTTGATATACCGTATCACCAACATTTACTAATATTTCTGAACCATGAGCATATAATGTTGTAATACCACCACCGTGGTCTACTATAACCATCATTCCATAAGCTTTATTCCATCCTGCATATGTTACAACTCCATCATTTGCAGCAATAAAACTCGCCCCCATTGGTGCTCCTATATCAACTCCTGTATGAAGTTTATATACACCAGTTATTGGATGTGTTCTCATTCCAAATGTAGATGTTATTCTAGTGTAACCAGGAACTGGCCATGCCATTGAACCTCCAACATAATCTTCACCAATATTAGCAATTGCTAATAATCTAATTTCTGTTTCTATATCTGCAATTTGTTTTTGATATTCTTCAATTGCTTGATGTAACGCAAATTCTTCTTCTGATAATTGTTTTAATCTACTGTTTTTGATTTTCCCCATATTTTCAAGAGATATAGCATGTTTTTCTCTAGTTTCTCTTGAAGCTGTTAGAACTAATTTCTTTGTATCTAAAGCTTGTTTCAATTTCTTATTATATTTTTTCTCAGCTTCAACCGTCTCTAATAGTTCAGTATCAGCTTTTGTAATTTCTTCGATTAAATAATAATTAGATAGAAATTCCATTATAGATTTTGAATTAAGCAATAAATCTAAATAAGATGTATCACTCATTTCATACATTGCTACAAGTCTTTTTTCTAATAATGCTTTTTGCTCATCATACCTTCTATTAGACTTTTCCAACTCTTTCTCAGCTTCAGCAATATATCCAAGCAAATCTTTTTCTTGAGCAGCTAACGTCTCGATTTCCATTTGCTTATCCATAATTTTTTGATTTATTGCAGCAATTTCTGCAACAGTTACTGTTAATTCGCTCTCAATAAATTGAATTTGAGAATTAGAAGATTCAATTTCACTTTCCAAATTATTCTTTTCTACCTGAAGTTCATCTAAATCTTTTTCTCTTTTTTCTTCTTCAGATTCTAGAATTTCGTCTATATTTTCTACTCCATCTATTTCTTCTGGAACTTGATTCGTATCTTCTTGTATTATCTCTTCTACTTTATCTTTAAGTTCAAAATCATGTGTTGCTGCATAAATTTCTATTCCTAAATTGCATAATAAACAAAATATTACTAAAATTATTAAATTAATTTTAATAAATTTTTTCATTATATATATTATACCTCCAAGTACTTTTTCATTGACATTGAACTACCTAAAATACCAATACCAATACCTAAAATAGCATATACAGCTGTAATTGTTTTTGCTATTTCTGAGAATGCAAGTAATGTTATGCTCATCTTTTGTAGTACTTTTGATGCTTCTATATTTTGTATTACTAAATCATATAATATTCCAACAATTAATAGTGTTATAATTGCTGCAATAATACCAATTATAATACCTTCAATAATAAATGGCCATCTAATAAATCCATTTGTTGCTCCAACATATTTCATTATTGATATTTCTTTTCTTCTTGCATGAACAGTAAGTTTTATTGTATTTGAAATAATTGTTATTGAAATAATTAATAATACAACAAATATAACACCAATAGTTATTCTAACACCTTTTGCTATTGTTATTAATGTTGCTATTGTGCTATCTTTACTTGTTATATTTTTTATAACAGTATCATGAAGAGTTGAACCTTCAACATTTAAATCTACTTGTTCACTTCTACCTTGTGTTGCAATTTTCGCACCAATTCTTTCAATTTCTTTTTGAATTTCATCAGTTCTCTCTAAATTTGTTAAAGTAACAACAAATGATGCTGGGAAAATATTATTTTCTCCTTCGTAACCAGCCATCAATTCTTGATTATCTTTAAATCTAGATTTCATATCTTCTAAAGCTTCTTGTTTGTTTTTAAAAACAACTGTATTTACACCATCTAAAGCTTTTATCTCTTTTTCAAAATCAGTTTTTTGAGCTTCAGTAGTTTCGTCCCAAATAAAAACTTGCATACCTTGTTTCATTTGAACTTGTTCTAGTACTGAATTAACATTAACTCCAATTGCAAAAAATAATCCAAATAAAAACATTGTACAAATCATTGTCATAATTGATATGATTGTTGATTTTTTATTTTTAAAAATATTACTAAAACCTTCTTTAATTAAATATGAAAAACCATTATACCCCACTATTATAACCACCTTTTTTATCATCTCTTATGATTATACCTTTATCGATTTGTATAACCCTTTTTTTCATTGCATCAACTATATCTTTCGCATGTGTTGCCATTACTACAGTTGTTCCTCTTGCATTAATGTCATTTAATAATCTCATTATATCCCAAGCTGTATCTGGATCTAAGTTACCAGTAGGCTCATCTGCAATAATCATTGTTGGATTATTAACCAAAGCTCTAGCTAAAGCTACTCTTTGTTGTTCTCCACCAGATAATTCATTTGGATAACATTTTGCTTTATTACTTAATCCAACTAATGAAAGTACCATTGGAACTTGTCTTCTTATATGTTTTGGTGTAGCTTTAACAATATACATTGCAAATGCAACATTTTCATAAACTGTTTTATCAGGAAGTAATCTAAAGTCTTGGAAAACTACTCCCATACTTCTACGTAAAAATGGAACTCTATTTGGTTTTAAAAATGTTATATCTTTTCCATTTATAATTATATTTCCTCTACTAGCTTCTTCTTCTTTTAATATTAATTTAATTAAGGTTGATTTTCCAGAACCAGAAGATCCAACTAAAAATGCAAATTCACCTTTATCTATTGTAAAAGTAGCATTGTGAACCGCTTCTGTACCTGTATCATATATTTTACTTACATTCTTGAATTCTATCATTAATTTTTCGCACCTTTCTCTTTCGCGATTTTTCCCATAATATAATTTTTTACTCACACATCATATCAATAAATATATAAAATTGCAAGTAAATTACTGGATTATTTGGTGTTTTTTTAGCTTCAATTTCAATAAAAAAAGCAAAAAAAATATCGAAATAATATTTCTATTATTTCGATATTTTTTAATCTTTAATTAATTACTTTTCCAGGTCTATTTTCAATCTCAACTATAGGATTTGTATTTTTCTCATATTCATAATTCAAATACTTTTCATCAACATTTGCAGAACAATCTATTGGAGTTTTTGTAGGTTGTTTTGCATTTAATAAATTCAATTTCAAAGCAATTCTTGAATTATCTTTATATTTTACTAATAATACAAATTCTACACCATTCGTTGATTTTCTTATTGAATTTGGAACTATTATATATTCCTCAACTTCAATTTCTTCACCATTTAAATTTTTAAAGACATTTATAAATTTTATAAAATCATTCTTATCAGTTATACCCAAGTCTTTTCTGACTTTTTCTGAATTTCTATCAAAATATTTTCCAATTGTATCTTCGTTAAAGTTTCCTTTAAATTTACTATAATACTCTTGAGCAATATCATTAACTAAAAGATACATAGCTTTATAAACACTTCCTTGATTAACTCTTCCTGTATATTCTACAAAAAGAGGAGAAACGTTTAATGGTGTCTTTTCCATATCTGCTTTTTTGCTTTCATTATAAATATAATTCAATCTTCTATCAGTTGGATCCATTAATAACACTAGCATAATAGCAATCATTGCAATAATAACAATCCCAAGCACTGTAATTAATGTTCTAACTTTATTAGCATCTATTTTTAAATTTTTCATTCGTTCCTCCTCACAATTCTATTTGAAATCAAATTGAAATACTGAAGTATCTCTTGTTCTTACCCATTTTTCAATATCTTCAGTTGTTGCTGCTCCTGATAATATTTCTAAAGCAATTTGTGGTTCGTTGTAAGCTCTTCCAGATTCTTCATCACCAGTAGCTTCTCCAGCTGTTGAACTTGTATTTGCAATTGTATTTCTTACTTTTAAAACAATTTCTTCATCTGAAGAACTCTCATAATCAGATAACCAATCAGTAGATGCTCCCCAAACTCTTAAATGCATTACCGCACCTTGAACACATGATGGTCTTTCTTCAAGCCATGGATATGATTTTAGTAACGGTGTTAGATATTGTTCCTTAGCAACTTCCATTTGAACTGATAAGAATCCATCTCTGTCTGCATCACAGATTTGACTTAAAACTTTTTGGAATTCTCTTGTTCCACTATTCCAATCATCCCAGAAGTTTTGAGCTGACCAACTTTCATAAGCTTTCAATGGGCCACATAAAGATGAATTAGCTTCTAAACATCCTGGTATAAATTGACCAGCAATATTATTCATATTCTTGCCTGTTAATACTGTCCATTGAATAATACCAACAGCCGTCTCACCAGTAGAACATGTTCCTTGTGATTCTGGTCCACAACCGTCTTCATCTGTACCTCCACTTTCAAATGGTAGCCAGAAGAATAATTCCCAATCATTTGGTGGGCTTTGTGTAACAACATCAAGTTTCATATAATTTTCAACATCTTCAACAGGTGTAACATTAGCAGCTTCTTGCATAATTATTCTTAAGTAGTTACCAATCAATTTATCTTGGAATACATAATCTTCTGATTTTAACTCTGCTTCTGTTTTTGTCATTGATATTTTATAATCTTCTAATTCTTCATCTTCTCTTAAGTCTTCTACAACTTCTCTATCTGTAAATGTTCTACCTATAACAGTTCCCTCTTTGATATATATTACGTCATCAACTTCCATTGCAGGATATGCATCAGCTTTTATTAATTCTTCTAAATTAATTCTTTCTGTTGCTTTCTTACTTGCTAATTTATATTCATCTGCCATTTCATATTGACTTATAATTAATTCATTTTCATCTTCAATTTTACTTGGTGCTATTTTGAAACTATCTATAGTTAAATCTTTACCATCAGGTTTTGTTGTTTCGTCAGCTACACTTCCATCATCATTTGTATCTACAAACTCTTCATCAGGAAGTTCGCATTTAAATCCATCAATAAATATTGTATAACCAGAAATTAATTTTCTAACTGGTTCAGGATTTTCTTCTCCATCTTCATTAGATTCAGAATTTACATAGATTCCATATGTAGAATACATTTCAGCAAATTCTTTGTAACCATATATTGTTTCAGCTAATAATCCATTACTTGTCTTTGTAGGATCTAATAAATCTTCCAATTCAGATTCTTTAGTTATTTTATCACGGAATACTCCGCTAGAATCTAGCAATCCTTCTTTATCACCAAGATTTGACCAATATGAGTTTATATTTGATTCTAAATGTTCAAAATCTTCTTTAGTCATAACTCTAATTACAGCATAACCAACTTCATCATAAACTGGTTCATAATTTTCTTCTGTTGTTTCATCAGTACCTGTACCTTCTGGTAATGTTTCTCCTGGAAGTTCTACATCTTTAATTTCACCAGTTTCTTCATCTAAAGTTATTTTTACTGAAGGACCGTATTTCAAATCAACATTTTCTCTTTTTTGATCTTCATCTCTATTATATGTTCCATAATCTATAAGAACACCTGTTACAGGAGAAACTACAGCTTCATTTCCTTCATAACCTTCATATAATGCATCTTCTGATTTTCCCCAAGGTAATCTTAATATATATTCAGCGCCAGAGAATGGTTGTGTTATAAATCCTATACTAGAACCATCATTCCCTTCAGTTGCTCCAATTGGAACTTCATGTCCACCATTATATTGTACAAATCCACCGTTCTTTTTCTCACCAACGATTTCAATATGTCCACTAGAGTATACTATATCTCCTTCTTTTAGTGGTTCTGATGCTGGATAACGTTCTGCTCCTAATTCATTCATTATGTAATCACCTAGGTTTTTAGCACCACCTGCACCACCATTTTTAGCAATTAAGCCAACATTTTGTAAAGCCCATTTTACTAATCTATCACAGCAGAAGTTATTTCTTCCTGGTGCTTTTGAACTTTCAAAGTCAGGAGCTAAATCACACTCATTTTTATGGATTGAGTGTTTACAGTGGTTTGCTGTACAAGGACAAGTTTTAGTTGTAAGTTTTGCACATTTACCACTAGTTGCATATTGTGCAACACATTCATCAGAACATGTACATGTATCACCATTACCATCATTTCCAGGCTCACATATAACACAATAATCATATCCTACAGTGTTAATATATTCACACATTTCCCTTGTTGCTTTCAAAAATTCTTTAAGTGGAACTTGTCTAGCAGTTTTTAAAACTTCTCCTCCGACTGCTCCAACTTCTTGAGTATTGGCAATCGGATTAGCTGATAATGACAATCTATTATTTACTACCCTTGTTACTTCACTTTCAATTCCAGAAACAGCTGATTGTGAATTTTCTACTGGTGTTTCTGTTGCTTCAGAAGCTTCATTATCCAAATCACCAACCATACTCTCTGCAATTTCTATATTAATATATTCTTTATTTGTCTCAATATCATATTTTGAGTGAATCATAGTTCCTTTTTCTTGAACTCTTTTATCTATACTTCTAGCAGGGTACTCTGCAGAACCAATATCAGGAATTGGGAATTGTAATAATCTTGGAGTTTCATCTGTTAACTCTTCTTTCTCAAAATATCCAAGTTCTACAATAAGTTCTTTAAAGTCTCTATAAATATAATCAGCATCTAATGTATGTGTATTTTCCAACATACTAAATGCATTTAATGCATCTTGTGTTAATACTTCAAGTCTTCCTGCATAATCTCTAACTTTTACAACTTCATCTTCTTTTCTATTTTCTTCATAGCCATAACTTATTTTGTATTCTTTCTTCATCTCATCTTCAGTTAATGGTCCATATTTTTCTGCTGAAGGATCATCTGCTTTTCTATCTTCATGAATTTTATTTCTTAATTCTGTAATTATTAGTGCTGTTTCTGCATTACCATCATATCTGAAATAATTATTTTGTAAGAACATCTTTTTAATCTTTGGATTTGTTTCTGTTCTTTGACCCTCACCAGTTTGAGTTACAACGCCAATTGCAACCTCTGCAAAGACTCTATCCATAACTAATCTTTCAAAGTCACCTGCTTCATCATACTCTTCTACACCTGGTTTTAAAGGTTTTTGCATATCAGATATTTTATTTTCTTCTGGAGAATATGCAGAATATGAACCATCAGACAATTTGTGCCAACTTAAATCTTCATAATTTTCAGAAATATCTACCGTTACTGCTTTTTTAGAAACAGCAACATCACCTGTATATTCTACATAACCACCTTTTGAAGATTTTCTATATAATGTTATTCCTGCTTCTTGTGCATCTTCTAAAGATTTATCTGTTTTTGTATATTCACTACCATTTTTTTCATATATCTCAGATGGGTTAGCATCTTCTATAGTTCCGTCAAATACAACATATTTTCCGCCTTCTTCTTTGTATTTACCATCTTCATCAATTACAAGTAATATTTCCTCTCCAGCTCTTTCTGGATTATATTTATATGAATCTTTTTCACTTTCGTCAGCTGTATATTTCTCATATAAAGTCCATCTTTCTTTCATTAGAGCTTCATAATCGTAATCATAATCTACAAATCCAGTATTAGAACCCGCTCTCCTTACAAAATATACATCTCTATACCAATGATCTGTAACATTTTCAATATATGGAGTATATGTTTCAAAAGAATATGCATTAGCATTATGAGTATGTTCAATTACATAATTTAAATAGTCTTTACAATTACCACCTAATTCTGTTAAAACCATTTCTTCTTTAATATCATCCGGATTTTCAACTTCTTTATCTATAAAGATTCCTAGTACAGGATCCCACCATTCATAAGTATATTTTATAACAGCTTCTTCAGTTTCTGTTGCTTCAGAAACAACTTCTTCATTTACTGAAATTGGCCCATACCCTAAATCAATTGTTTTATTAACCTCATACTCACAATTACATTCTGGCGGATTATGACCTTCTGGTATAATACCCATGTTAAATAATATATCAGCTTCTTCTTTTGATAAATTCCATCCATCAACCCAAGCTACAAATTCTTCCCACCAGTTTCTTCCTGATACACCGTTTACAGCATTACAAATTTCCTCATAAGTTATATATGTACCTTCGTGGTTTTTGTATTGACCAACAACCGCACCACTTGAACCATGTAAAATAATTCTAATTTCTGTTTCGAATTGCTGTGTCATATCATATGCTAAGTCAGGCATAAATGTCGCTGTATGAATAGATACTAAAAAGTCAAGAGGCATACCATATCTTCCAGTCCATCCATCTAGACTGAATTTCATTTTTCCATTCGCCCAACCTTTTTTTACTTCAAGAATTTTAGCTTCTGCATCAGCTTCAATATACCCTAGCTCAGAAGCATCATATGCATCATCCTCTCCAGATGAATTTAGAGAAGTTCCAATGCCACCTGCACCTTCATGAACTAAATAAAGCATACCAGTTCTATTATCCATATTATCACCAAACAATGAACCAAAACGATCACAAAAAGCATCCCAAGCACCAACATCATTTAAGTTAAAGTTTTTTATTGTATATAAATAATTTTCAGAAGTCAAATACGCATTTACAAAATCGCTCGCTGCTAATATGATTTCATTTGAAGCACCATTTCTAACAACACCATAGTCTTCATCAAATATAGGATCACCGTCAGTTTCTTGATTTGCTCTATCTTCGTAATCTCCTTCATCTTTTCCCGTTCTTTCAAAGAATCCATCTAACTCTTCTGAATTATGAACATGATCTGTTAGGAATCCATAACCTTTTAGATCAAATCCCATATCAGCAATATAATCTAATATTTCATAAATTTGTTCTTCATCAATTTGTTTAGATGTATCTCCACCCCACCAAGCAAGCCAAGCGTTAGCTACATTCTTAGCAAGATTCTTTAATTTATCCATTAGCATACCAGGCATAGTTATTATAAACATTACTATACCAATCAATAATATTATACAAACCAATATTATAAATACTTTAAATAAAAGCGCAGCTAATGGACCGCTCAATGATAATTTAGCAGTCGTTTTTAACGATTCTTTTCCTAATTTCTTAGCAGCCCAATTTCTGATTTTTTCACCAAATTTTTTCTTCACATTTTCTGTTGCTTTATTTGCAACAGCTTGAGCGCCACTCTTAGCCATGCCCCCAACATTTATTGATGCTGATGTATCTTGATTAATTTGGCTTCCATTTGGATTGCCACTATTTCCTTGATCACTCATACGCAAAAATCCTTTACTTTTAAACATTTTTATATAATTATATTATAACATTTATTACTTGATTTTTCAAGGAAAATTCGATTTGTAACAAAAAAGATAACAATATTTTACATTGCTATCTTTTTTCACCATTTTTTCTATTATTTTTCTATTTTTTTCAGTAGAAATTTTAATTATTTTTTCACTTCTTCTATAATTTCTTTACTTGTTAATCCAAAATATTTTAACAGTTCTGATGCATTTCCAGATTTACCAAAAATATCTTTCATTCCCATTCTAACTAGCTTTGCAGGGCAATTTTCAACAAGGACTTCTGCTACGGCAGAGCCAAGTCCACCGATTATACTATGTTCTTCTATTGATATTAGTTTTTTTGTTTCTTTGGCACACTTTATAATCATTTCAGAATCAATTGGTTTAATTGTATGAAAATCTACAACTCTTACATTTATTCCTTCTTTTTCAAGTTCTTCTTTTGCTTTTAATGCTTCTGCTACCATAATTCCTGTAGCAAAAATAGTAGCATCTGTTCCATCACCAAATTGAATTGCTTTTCCAATTTCAAAATTAGTTCCTTCTTCATGAATTATTGGTGTTGCAGCTCTTCCAAATCTTATATAAACAGGACCATTTATTTTAGCAGCTTCTCTTACAGCCCATTTAGCTTCAACATCATCTGCAGGAGAAATTACTGTCATATTTGGAAGTCCTCTCATTAAATTTATATCTTCAAGCATTTGATGTGTTGCCCCATCTTCTCCAACTGTAATTCCACAGTGAGTTCCACATATTTTTACATTTAGATTTGGATAGCATATACTATTTCTTATTTGATCATATGATCTTCCTGTGGCAAATACTGCAAATGTACTTGCAAATGGTATCTTGCCACATGTTGAAAATCCAGCTGCCGTAGCTACCATATCTTGTTCAGCAATTCCCATATCAAAGAATCTTTCAGGAAATTCTTTTGCAAATATATTTGTTTTTGTAGCACCTGCTAAGTCTGCATCTAATACTACAACATTTTTATTTTCTTTTCCAAGTTCAGCTAACGCTTCACCATAACTTTGTCTTGTTGCTTTTTTATTTTCAAAATCCATAATAAACCTCCTACTATTTACTCAATTCTTCCATAGCTAAATTATATTCTTCTTCTTTTGGAGCTTTTCCATGCCATCCAGCTTGATTTTCCATGTAAGAAACTCCTTTTCCTTTTGTTGTTTTTGCTATAATTGCAGTTGGCTTTCCTTTTGTTTGTTTTGCATTTTCTAATGCTTCAACTATTTTTTCTATATCATGTCCATCGATAACTAATACATTAAATCCAAAACTTTCAAACTTTTTATCAATTGGATATGGATTCATTACATTATCAACACTTCCATCAATTTGTAAGTTATTGTTATCTACAATAACACATAAATTATCTAATTTATAATGACTACTACTCATTGCAGCTTCCCAAATTTGTCCTTCTTGGATTTCTCCATCACCACAAATACAATAAACTCTATAATCTTTATTATCTAATTTTCCTGCAAGAGCCATTCCATTTGCTACTGATAAACCTTGTCCTAAAGAACCTGATGTCATATCTACACCATTTGTGTGCTTCATATCCGGATGTCCTTGAAGATAACTATTTAATTTTCTTACCGTTTTTAAATCTTCTTTTGGAATAAATCCTTTCTCTGCTAATGCAGAATATAATGCAGGTGCACAGTGCCCTTTTGATAAAACAACTCTATCTCTATTTTCATCTTTTGGATTATTTACATTTATATTCAATTCTTTAAAATATAATACAGCTAATACATCTGCTATTGATAATGATCCACCTGGATGTCCTGATGCCGCATTATAAACAACATCTAAAATATTTTTTCTAATATTATTTGCTTTTTCTTGTAAATTTTGTAACTCTAATGAATCAATCATACCTCATTTCTCCTTTACAATCTTGTATTTTAAACTTACTTTTTTATATAAGCAAACTTATTATATATTATTAAATCCCGTTAATCAAGGAATTTACTTTTACCATTCTGTGAAATTTTAGTGAATTTGGTGTTTTGTTTACATAATTGACTTTGTAGTTCATTCGTGCTATAATATTTTTCGTAACTATTAACTTTTCTCTTAGTTCGCTAGAACAAGAAAGGCGTTATTATGTGCACAGCAAAACTATCTTTATTAATGACTGTCAAAGAAATGGTCGACATCTTAGAAAAATCTGTTGGAGATTTCTACGCAAGTCCTGAAGTCAAAGAAAAATTCAGAAATGTGCTTGAAAATCTTTACACAAAATCACAAAAATCACTGCTAGATCAAGGCATAGATCATCAAACTGATGAAGAAGCCTACGAATTTATGCTTCGATTGTATGACTTTTGGTATTTAACTTGTAAGATGCAACACATAAAAAAAGTCGCAGATATCTTCGATATCATCTTAGCCAATCATCAAAATTTATCTGACAAAGAAATCGAGCAAAAATTAGAAGAATCATTATCCGACAATGTACTGATGGAAACATTAGCATTTACAGTAGATAACCCGAGTTATCAAGAAATTGTTATAGCATTAGTAAAAGTAGGAATAGCAAAGACAACTAAATAACGCAAACAAAAAGAGCATCGGAATATTTCCGGTGCTCTTTATCTATTATTTTTATTTTCTTGCCATAAAACTTGCTTTTAAAATTAACCCTAATCCACCAGCAATCAATAACATCATAATTAAATAATCAAACATTGATGTTGTTGTGAATGTTATTCTTATATTTATAATTATTGAGCCAACTATAAATATAGAACCAGCTATTGTTATTAATCTCGCTAAGATTGATTTTGGATTATTTACAAGCCATATAATTCCTAGCATTAATGGAATAACCACAAGTCCTGTTGATATACTTATTCCTCCCACAGTAAAACCATAAAATCCTGAACGAACTACAGCTTTACTAAGTAGGAAAAATACTCCAGCTATTATAAGTAATATTCCAATATAAAATTCAATAAAATCACTCGCTTTTTTCTCTTTATCATTTGCCATATTATTTTTCTTGCGCTAACTTAATAGCACATCTCCTTTTTCCTTTAATTTATAAAACAATTATACTTATATTTCAAAAAAAATACAAGTTTTAAATTTTACTTTAAAACTTGTATCATTAATATTATTTTTCTTAAATTCTAGAATGGGAAAAATCCAAATAAGAACTTGCTTGGCATATACCATAAAACTATAGATCCACCAATTAGATATCCCCACCATGGTATTGTATTTAAGAAGTGAATTGACCAATTCCAGATATTAGATCCAGTTGTTTTGATATTTTCCCAATTGAATATATCAACTAATCTTACACCGAATATTGATAAATCAGATAAATCAATTCCGAAGAAATTTCCTATATCAATTTCCCAACCGAAAAGATTAATTACATTTGATTTGTCCGGTACTTCCTCTTTATCTACAACAGCGATTTTATAAGAACTTAGTTCATTACCATTTAATTTTACTTGGTATGTTTTTGCCATTCCAGGTTGCAAATCAGTTATTTCAACATACTTTGTAGCTGCTAATAATCCTTGTTCACTGTATAAATCTATTTTTATAAAATCATCACATACTTCGTTTGATGTATTTGACAATCTAAATTGCATATATCCATTAACATTTGATGCTTTTCCTGAATCATTATCAATTATAATACTTGAACTTGATGCTATTTCTCCAGTCATTTTTTCATACATATTTTCAACTAAAGCATCTTCTAATAATAATGATAAAAAGAAAAATCCAACAATTCCTAAAAAATATAAAAAGAATGTTTTCATTCTAGCCATATCTATTTTCCCCTTTTATTTACAATTTCTAACATATATATTATACAACGATTTCCATATTTTGTAAACTAGTATTATAAAATTCCTTTATTTATAAGCATTTCTCGTTTATAAATCGTTTTTTAAACATCAATTTTTATTTCTTTATTTAAATATAATGAATAAATATATACATCTGTAACATTTTTATTTAACGATTCTTCTAGTGCTTGTTTATAAATTCTTAATTGATTTTTATATTTTTCTACTAAAATATTTTCATTTCCATCTTCTACAAAATCTGTTTTATAATCTAAAAGCAAAATTCTACCATCTTCGAAAATCGCATATAAATCTATAATACCTTGTACTAAAATATTCTCGTCTTTTGCATCTTCAAAAATATTTTTAGCTTTTAATTTTAAACAAAAAGCCTTTTCTTTTTCAATGTCTTTTGCTTCTCTTAATCTTTCTGCAAGTTTTGATTTCAAAAAGTTTTGTACTTTGAACAAATTTATACTCAAGGCTTCATTTTCTGTTATTATTCTTTTAGCAATTAGCTCTTGTTTTAAATCTTCTAATTCTTGTTTTGTATATATTTTTCTTAAATCTATTTTTTGCATAAATAAATGCATTAAAGTACCTTTTTTGCTTGCACTTATTTTATCTTCAGAATCCATGAATTTCGGAACTATTTCTGCTATACCAATATCTTTGTGTTCTAAACTTTCAAAATCAACGCCTTCATTTTGAATTTGCTTAATTTTACTTACTGTACTTTTTATTGGTAGTTTAGTAGCAAATTTATTTATATACTCCCACGAGAATTCTTTTTCATATTTTTCAAAGTCAATTTCTTTTTCAAAATCAAATTCTCTTATTTCAATCTGTTTTTCTTCTTCTTTTGTAATAATATCTTTTTTAGAATATTCATTAACTTTTACTAATTTTTTCATTTCTTCTGAATTTAATAAAACAAGTTCAATCCAATCCAAATATGATATATACTTTTTCAAAATTATAGGATTTAGTTTTCCATCCTTTGAATTATATACTTTCAAAATTTCTTTTTTCTTTTCTAATTCTTTTAAATGATCTTTAGAAGTTCCTGTTATTATTAATTTTTCTTTTGCACGAGTTAATGCAACGTATAAAATTCTCATCTCTTCTGAAATAGATTCTTCTTTTATAATTATTTTAATTGCATCTTTGGCAGATGTAGAATATTCTACCATTTTTTCATAATTTATATATTGTGGTCCTATACCTATTTTTTGATGTAATAAAAGATTTGAATTTAAATCTTGCATATTTATTTTTTTAGAAGTACTACACAAAAATACAATCGGAAATTCTAACCCTTTACTTTTATGAATACTCATTATTCTAATAACATTTTCATTTTCACCTATAATCTTTGCAGAAGACATATCAGAATTACCAGATTTCAACCTTTCAACAAACATTATAAAGTTAAACAATCCTTTAAAACTTGTTTTCTCATATTCTTTTGCTCTTTCAAAAAGCATTTTTAAATTCGCTTGTCTTAAAATACCATTTGGCATTAAACCAGCATAATTATAAAATCCTGTATCTGTATATATTTTCCAAATCAATTCAGCTAAACTTAAATATTCAGATTCTTTTCTCCATGTATCTAAATTAGTTAAAAATTTATTTACTTTTTCTTTTAATTTTCCTTCTAATTCATCTTTTGCAATTTGCAAACTTTCATAAAAACTACCATCTTTTTTACATAATCTTATCTCTACTATTTCGTTATCATCAAATGTTCCTATTTCTGAACGAAGTACTGATACTAAAGAAATATCATCAATTGGATTATCTAATATTTTTAATAGATTTATCATTGTTTGAATTTCTATTGTATCTAGATATTCATTAGAACTATCCGAAAATACTGGTATATCATTTTTTATAAGTTCTTTTTCATATATTGGAGCAAGTTTAGATGTTGAACGAAGTAAAATAACAATATCTTTATACGTCACATCTCTATAGCCTAATTTTTTATCTTTTACTTGTACTTTAGAAGCAATAATTTCTTTAATTCTTTTTACTACAAATTGAGCTTCTATTTGTTCTTTCTCAAGTTGATTAATATAATCCTCAAGTTCTTCCTCTTCTTTTATATTTTCTTCAGAGTCATCTTTCCATGCCATTATAGAATCATCATCTTTTAAATCTATAATATCAAGTTCAGCTATATCCAAGGAATTTTCGTGTGGTTCAAAATTTGCACCTAAATTCAAATATTCTTCTTCTGTATAATCTATATCTCCTAGACTCTTGCTCATTATTGTTTTAAACACTTCATTTGTAATTTGAAGAACATTATCTCTACTTCTAAAGTTTTTAAACAATTGAATTTTTAATCCATCATCATTTCCATTTAAATCATATCTGTCATATTTATCTAAAAATAATTCTGGACACGCTTGACGGAATTTATAAATACTTTGTTTTACATCTCCAACCATAAATAAATTATTTCCACGAGACACAGTTCCCAAAATATATTCTTGTACTTGGTTGCTATCTTGATATTCGTCAATCGCAATTTCTTCAAATTTTTCTCTATATTTTTTTGCAACATCCGTACCAACATATTTTCCGTTTTCGTCTTTTTTTACTAAGATTTTTAATGCATAATGTTCAATATCATTAAAATCAATAATATTTCTTTCTCTTTTCTTTTTCATGAATTCTTCATCAAATTTAAATATTAAATCTTTTAAAATATCTAAAATTTCATACATTTCATAAATATCTCTGAAAGCAGCTTCTGAATTGTAAATTAAAATTTCTTTTATTATTTTCATTAATTTATTTTTTACAGTATCTCTGGCTGCTTTTGCTTCATCTTTTGCATCCATTACAATCTTTTTATCTATTGGCCATGATTTTAATTTCATCTCATTTGCAAATCCATATGCCAAATCCCAAGATTTTTCTGTAGCATCATATAAAGTTTTAAAACTCTCTATATCTGATTCTATTGTTAATTTATATTTTTCAAGTTCATAATATTTTTCTAGTTTATTTCTAATTACTTTTAATGAATTTATTCCATCAATAAGTTCTTCTTGAAGATTTCTTATTAAGATTTCTCCCCATTCACTTTTTGCAAAGTCTTTCTCATCATCACTTTTAAACATATTAACTTTTTCTAAAAGCCACTCTTTTGGAAATGGAGCACTTTGCATAAATCTATAAATTTTTAGTACAATTTCTTTTAATGGTTCATCTCCTCTATAACCTGTATATGTATCTACTAATTTAGCAAAATTTTCATCTTCATCATCATATAATTTTTCAAAAACATTTTCTAAAACTTCTTGTTTTAAAAGTTCTATTTCTTCTTCAGCAGCAATTCTAAAATTGGCAGATAAATCAATTTCAAAGAAATTATTTTTAATTACATCTAAACAAAATGAGTGAATTGTACATATATTAGATTTTCCAAGTAAAATAATTTGTTTTTGTAAATTTTCATTTTCTGGTTCTTCATCTAATTTCTTATATATTGCTTCTAATACTCTTTCACGCATTTCAGATGCTGCTGCATTAGTAAAAGTAACAACTAATAATTTATCAATATCTACACCATCATTTAAAATCTTTTGAATTATTCTCTCTACTAAAACCGCAGTTTTACCACTACCAGCAGCTGCAGCTACTAGTATATTAGAATCTTTTTTATAAATTGCATCTTGTTGTTCTTTTGTCCAATTCACTTAAAATTTCTCCTCTTTTAAAATTTACACTCTTATAATAATACAATTTTAATTTTTTTTCCACATTTTCTTTAAAATTGCTAATTTAAAAGAAAAGTTATCCACAATTTATAAAGATGATGTGTTATATCAAGGGTTTGAGAGTTTCTTTTGACTTTATAGCATATTTTTCTTTCAAACTGTTCATAATAGTATAAAATGGAGGTAAATTTATGGATGATTTAACAATATTAAATGAAATTCACAAAGGAGTTACAACTGGAATGTCTTCTCTTGAAGAAATTTCAAAGAAAACATCTGATAAAGAATTTAAAGCTGAACTTAGCACACAATATAATAGCTATCAAACAACATTAGATAAAGTAAATGAAGCATTTGATGAAATCGGTGAAATTCCTGATGATGCTCCAATGGGCCAAAAAATTATGGGATGGACTGGAATTCAATTTAACACTATGAATGACACATCAAATACAAAACTTTCTGAACTTTTAATACAAGGATACGATATGGGAGTTATCAAAGGTTTCAAACTTTTAAATCAAAGTCCCGAAGCTACTCAAAGTGTTAAAGATATTTTAAACGGATTTATACGATTCCAAGAAAATAGTATCAATCGTTTAAAAAAATTCTTATAATTTGTTATTTAATTATTAAGTATAAAAATAGAAAAGGATTTAAAGAATAATCTTTAAACCCTTTTCTATTTTATTTTAATTAATCCCTTTTTCAAACTTCATTAGTCACTTGTGTGTTACTTGGAATTTCATCATCATTTGAATCCTCTGAACCTTCTGGTTTATAATTTGGATCTTTTTCTTTACAATCTGAACAAATTCCTTCAGTAAATGTGTGACCTTTTGCTTTTAATGTTTCTTTGTCCTCTTTTGTTTCTGAACAAGTTGAATCAGAACATTTATAGTATATTACTCCATTTTGAGTACAAGTTGGTTTATCTTGTGATACTTCTTCCCATGTATGCGTATGTGCTGGTTGACTTGGAACTGTATTCGTCACTGTATTGTTCTCTACAGTGTTATTTTCATTACCTTGTGATGAATTTGTATTAGTATTAGTATTAGTATTAGTATTTGTGTTAGTATTAGTATTCTCATCCTCTTTTTCAAACTCTATTGTATTCTCTTTCGAACAAACTTCACAAACTCTTGTCTTTTTACCTTTTTCTGTATCAGTTGCTTCTTTTAGAACTTCCCATTCTCCCCATTTATGTTTTCCTGTTGCATTTATAGTAACTGTTTCTTTCTCTCCACAAGAACATGCCATTACTTTACTTCCATCTTTACCACATGTTTCTTGTATATAGCTATTTTTTACTTCTTCATTATAATCATGAGTATGTTTTGGTGCAGCAACTGTTCCATAATTAAAGTATGCAATATTCATATCTACCCAACCAGAAATTCCTGGAACAGTTCCTTTACTTGTATATTGCCACATATTAACATTTCCTGTGTAGTCAGTTTTACTTGTATAATGAGCAAGCCAGAATTTACAATTAAAAGAACTTCTAGACATTCTCTTTGTTATATCACTTTTATTTGCATACATCATAGGTTCATAACCACATGATTTTACGTAATTTAAAAATGTATTTGCATTTCTGGTAGCTTCTGCTCCTCCTACATTCACACATCTTTTTGAATTAAAATCTTCAAAATCATATACTACTGGGTATGTAATACTATATGGTGATATTTTTTTCACAATCCATGCAGCTTCTTCTAAAGCTTCTGTTTCATTTATTGCAGTCGAATAAAAATATGCTCCTACTTTTATTCCATTAGCAATAGCACCTTTCATATTTGTTTTAAAATATGCATCTTCATATATTCCGCCAGATGTTTGTCCTCTATATCCAACACGAATAATAGCAAATTCAACTCCACTAGCTTTTACTTGTGCCCAATCAATTCTTCCTTGATGATGTGATACATCTATTCCCATTGATTTTTGACCAACATTTTCAAACATTGTTTGAGCTTGATTTTGAGAAACTTTATCTCCACCAGTCTTCTTATTTGTTTCAGCATCTTCTGCTGATTTTACTGAAGATACTTTTGATTTTGGAATTTTAACTTCTTTATCTTTAAATTTTACTACTTCTTCTTTTTCTTTTTCAATTAAAGATTCATCTATTGAATTATCTTTTGCTACCAAAACAACTTCTTCATTTAATTCTGGTATTACCTCTTCTTGAATCCCAAGTTTTCTTGAAGCTTCTGTTTCAGCGCTAACAATCTCGGTTTTATTTTGATTATTCATTATAACTACACCTGCTACAGCACCAATAATCACAATCGGTACTACAACAATTAATATTTTCATTTTTATTGAAAAACTCATAAATTTATCTATCATTTGCATCTCCCTCGTATTAGTTATTATATCTTTTATACTTAATACGGTCAAGTCCAGTTTTTTCTATAGATTTGTAATTATATTACATTTATATAATCAGATTTGCTTTTTCTTTTGCAAATTTTTCTATATTTTTTTCTATAATTAATTTTTTAAATGCACTTCTAAGTGTCTTGTTGGTATTTACAGAAAACGAATATGGAATATACCAATCAAAAACTACTATAGCATCAATATTTTTATTAGCAATTAAAGTATATTCTTCTAAAAATTGTTTAAATTTTAACATTTTTTTTCGTTCTTCTTTTCCTTTTGGAGTTAAAAATATTGGTAAAACATATTGCGTTTTAAATTTATTTAACGTATATTCTACGAATCTTACTAAAATCCAATATAAGCAAAATATTACTGTTGCATATGCAAGAATTTCTCCAATAAATAACTTATTTTCATATACATTTTCCCACACATTGTACAAAACAAATATATCATAAAATGTTATAGCTCTTGAAAATATTGGTATCCATTTATTTAACAAATCTAAAATTAGAGTATTGTTAACTTTTATTTTTACTACAAAAAATTTTATAATAACAACCATAAAAATTATATTCAATACCACTGTTATTGCATATATCACAATTGGAACAAATTTAATTAATTTTTCATGCAATTCACTCATTGGATAATTTCCAGGTGTCATAGAGAAAATAAATAAAGCTGTAAATACAGTTGTTGTAACTGGCAATAATATTTCTAATAACATACTTATATAATATATAGTTTTTTGAAGTAATAAAAGACATTTTTCTTTTTTGCTTTCTTCTTCTATTAATCCTTGTTTTTTTAATTCATTTTTTATTTCCTTTTCAAAAAAGTCAAAATCAAAATACGAATTAAAACCATCCGAAACTTTCCTAATATATCTTAATACAAAAGCTTCATCTTGAGACAATTTTGCTTTATTTACATTTTCCTCTCTTATACTTACTTTATAATATTCTCCAACGGTTTCAAAATTAACAATTTCTTTATATACTAGGTTTAATATATTCGCTAACAAATCTTTTTTGGGTTCCATTTTTCTATCTATTATCATAGAAAAGACTGCTGGACTATATTTTAAATTTATTTCTCGCATCAATTCAGTATTGTTTATTTTCTCTTTCATATATTCATTTTTTAGTCTTATATTTCTCACTAAATTAACTATATATTTAATTATTTTTGGTATTAGAATTATACCTACTTGTATAATCAATATTACCGCAAATACAATCATAAAATTGTATCTTATTTGAGTATCTTTAAAATCACTATAACTATACATCACCTTCACTCCTTTTTAGGTCATTGTATCAAAACCTTTTTTTTATTTCAATAGTATCTCTAACCCAAAGAAAACTTAATGTTTATATAAATAAAAAAGAAGCACAATATAAATTGCACTTCTTTTTTATTTATTATTTTCTTAATTCTGCTTTTAAATTTTTCTCTAAAGCTTCAATTATTTTTTCCATAATTGGATTTATTTCATCATCTGTTAATGTTTTAGTATTTGATCCAAATGTTAATGAATAAGCCATACTTTTCTTATCTCCTAAAATTGGATTTGTATAAACATCGAATAATTTAGAACTTACAAGTAAATTTCCTGCAGCTTTTTTGATAACTTTTGAAACTTCATCTGAAGTAATATCTTTATCTAATATAACTGCAATATCTTTATTTACTGTTGGATAAATTGAAATTTCTTTAAATTTCATTTTTCCAACTTTTTTTGCTAATAATTTATCTAAATTAATTTCTAAAACATATACAGCATCTTTTGAAATTTCTGGATGTATTCTACCAATTACACCAACAACTTCTCCGTTTACATTAATTTCAGCAACTTGTCCTGGATGGAATTCTTTTAAAGTTTGTTTTGGAAGTACAAAACTATATCTGTTTCCATATCCTAAATAATCTAAAACTTCTTCAGCTACACCTTTAATTATATAGAAATCTACTTGTTTTGTATTATTTAATCCTAAATAATATTCTCCTGTCATTAAAGCACATAATTTTTTATCTTCACCACGTACTTCAGCTTTTTTCCAGAATCCTTTTCCTATTTCATATATACAAACATCTTTTGTATAATGAGCTTTATTATATTCATATATTTTATAAAGTGATGGAATTAAACTATATCTTAATGTGTTTCTTTCTTCTGTCATTGGATCTAATAATTTTAATTCTTCAAACTCATCGTTTGTATATTTATGAACATCTTTATCATTTATTAAAATATAAGATAATGTTTCATTTAAACCTAAAGAAATCATTTTATTTCTAATTTCTCTATCTGTTTTATCAACATGCCCCAATTTCATTGGAACAACTGGTAATTTTCCTTGGATATTATTTACTCCATAAATTCTTCCAACCTCTTCAATTAAATCTTCTTTAATTGAAATATCAATTCTTCTTGTTGGAACTGTTACTTTAATAACTTCTCCATTTACATCTGTTTTGAATGCTAATTTTCTAAATACATCTTGAGTTTCTTCTAAAGATATATTTGTTCCTAATAAATTATTAATATCAGATACTTTAATTTCAATTACTTTTTCTTCTTTATTAGAATTATCATATACCACTTTTCCTGTTTGGATACTAGCATCAGCATATTCTTCTAATAATTTAACCGCTCTTTCCATAGCCATATATGTTCTGTTTGGATCTAATCCTTTTTCAAAACGATTACTTGCTTCACTTCTAACTACTTTTTTAGATGTTTTTCTAACTCTTACTGAATCAAATATAGCAGCTTCTATTAAAACATTTTTTGTTGTTTCTTCTATTTCTGTATCTAATCCACCCATTACACCAGCTAAACCAATAGCTCTATTTCCATCAGAAATCACTATATCTGTTTCTTCTAATGTTCTTTCAATTCCATCTAATGTTGTTAATTTTTCACCAGCAGTTGCCATTCTTGTTTCTATAACATTTCCTAATCTATCAGCATCATAGAAATGTAGTGGTTGACCACATTCAATCATAACGTAATTACTAATATCAACAACATTATTAATTGGTCTAATTCCACATGCTATAAGTCTATTTTTAATAAAATCTGGACTTTCTTTTATAGTTACATTTAAAGCTTTTCTAGCTATAAATAACGAACAATTTTCTGTATTTACTTTTACTTCAAATGAATTATTTAAATCTTCACCAGCTTCTGAATGAGATAAATCTAATTCTTTTACTGTTTTATCATAAATAGCACCAACTTCATATGCTAAACCTAGCATACTTAATAAATCTCCTCTATTCGCTGTTAATTCAATATCAATTATTTCATCATCTAATTTTAAATATTTTATTGGATCCTCTCCGATTGGAGCATCATCTGGTAATATATGAATTCCATTTCTATCTTCTTCAGATAAATATTTTTTATCTAATCCAATTTCATATAAAGCACAAATCATACCATTTGATTCTTGTCCTCTTATAACACCTTTTTTTATTGTTACTTCTGGAAGTTCAGCTCCAGCTTGTGCTAAGATAATTTTTATTCCCGCTCTAACATTTGGAGCACCACAAACTATACTTAAAACTTCAGTTCCTATATCAACTTTGCAACAATGTAAATGATCTGAATCTGGATGATCAACACATTCTAAAACTTTACCAATTATAAGTTTTGTAGATGGAATTAATTTTTGAGCCAAATCATATTCATTACCAACTCTTGTTAAGTCTTCTGCTAAAGTTTTGATATCTATATTTTCATCTATATCTACATAATCTTTTAAGAAATTTTTACTTAATATCATTTTATTTTCCTCTCTTTATTTTCAAAATTATTCTTTATCTTGTCTATCAAATTGTGATAAAAATCTTACATCATTAGCATAAAGATATCTCATATCTGTAATTCCATATTTAAACATTGCTAATCTATCGATTCCTGTACCAAATGCAAATCCAGAATATTTTTCAGGATCATATCCATTCATTTCTAAAACTCTTGGATGAACCATACCAGAACCTAAAAGTTCAATCCATCCTGTTTTTTTGCAAAGCGGACAACCTTTTCCACCACATTTAAAACAAGTAACATCAACTTCATAAGATGGTTCTGTAAATGGGAAATAACTTGGTCTGAATCTAAGTTCAGTATTTGGTCCTAACATTTTTTTCATAAATACTTCTAAAGTTCCTTTTAAGTCAGCTAAAGATGTATTTCTATCTTTATAGTCAATTACTAAACCTTCTACTTGATTAAATTGATGAGAGTGAGTTGCATCATCTTCTCTTCTATATGTTTTTCCTGTACAAATCATTCTTATTGGAGTTTTTTCTTCATTTGCTAACATTGTTCTTGCTTGAACTGAAGATGTTTGAGTTCTTAATAAATATTCTTCTGTTATATAAAAACTATCTTGCATATCTCTTGCAGGATGTCCTTGAGGAAGATTTAATCTTTCGAAACAAAATTCATCAGTTTCAAGTTCAGGTCCATCAACAACATCATATCCCATTGAAACAAATATATCTTGTATTTCTTCAATAACTCTGTTTATTGGGTGTTTACTTCCTCTGATAACTTTTGTACTTGGGGCTGTTATATCTATTTTTTCACTTTCTAGTTTTGCAGCCATAGCTTTTTCTTTAAAGAATTTTTCTGCGTTACTAATTCTTTCTTCAATTTCTTTTCTTGCTTCATTTACCCAAGCTCCAACTTTTGGTCTTTCTTCTTGAGCAACTGCACCTAAACCTTTTAAAAGACTAGATAATTCACTTTTTTTACCAAGTAGTTTTACTTTTAACTCTTGTAACTCTTGCAAATCAGCTATTTTTTCAATAGTTTCTTCTGCACTTTTTCGAATTGCTTCGATTTTCTCTTTCATTTTGATTCCTCCTAATTTATATAAATTTTTATTAATAACAAAAAAGTCCTATGCGAATCTTCGCATAGGACGATATATTACCGTGTTACCACCTAAATTCATTAACTTTTTAAGTTAACCTCATTCATAGTTATAACGTAACCAACGTTTAGACCTACTTTTATTTCAATCTAAAAACTCAAAAAGTGAAATTTCAGTAAATATATTTTTAAGCAAACTTCCAGCGCATCATTTGCTCTCTCTTGAAAAACTATTTATTTACTTACTTTGCTTTTTTCAATCGTTTATTTTTATATTATGTTAATAATATAGCACACTTATTTTTAAAATTCAAGGCTTATTATCAAATTTATTTTATTTTGATGGTCCATCTTGATTTTTATTAACATCTCTTTCAGCTTGTTCTTTAGCTTTTCTATCAATATTAAAAACATATTGAATTCCTGGTTGTAATGGAACTTCTTTAGTCCCTTGTGCTCCATCAGCCCATGCTTTGTTTATTTGTTCACGTAAATCCATTTTTTCCACATCCTAATTTTCTATTTTTAGCCCTTTACATTACTCAATTCATTAGTTTTAAAATTTTCTATTCTTGAGTTTAATGGTTCTATAATTGTTGTTTCTACTACTTTTGCTGTATTAAATCTACTTGCAAAAAAACTTGTTATTTTCTTTATAACTCTTGGTTTTCTAATAATTGTTGTCACTTCTTTAGAACCTACTTCCATAGCCTCCATTATTGATTTTTTCTTTTGCTCATTAATTCTTTGAATTTCTGAATTAATTAAAGTAATTTCTTTTTCAACTTTCTTAGAAAATTCATCGTTATTTATTCTATCTATTTTTCTTTTTTCAATTTTACTTGAAAATTGTTCTTCTATTTCTATAACAACATCTTGTTGATCCATCAATTTAGAGATTTCTAATGGATCAATAGATTCAAGTTTTTCACTTTTCTTATTTTTAAATCTTTCTATTACAGATTTTATACTATCTTTTACTGAACTTTTTACTTTATCATTTTCTTTTTTATCTGTACTATCTTCTAAGTCTTCTTTTAAGTACTCCGCATTTAAAATTGTACCAATTAAACTTGATTCTAATTCTACTTTTCTTAAAATTAATTGTTCAATTTTCCCATCATAAAATTGACTAAGTTCTATTAAAGCTTGTTCATAAGACGCCAAAGACTCTGTAACTAGTTTTTTCGTTTCATCATAATTTTTTGAACCCTCTTTAAATTTAGGATTTATATTATATATGCTAGTTTTTATTGAATTCATTTGTGAATTTACTTTTTCACTAATTGTTTCTGTTGAATCTCTATCAACTAATGCTCTACTTACCAACGCATTAGTTTTTACTTGAGTTTCAGTTTCTGTGTACAATCTTTTTAAATTCACACAAATTTCTTGATTTGTTAAATTTTCCAAAGCTTTGCCCCCTTTAGTTAGCTTTCAAAATTTCTTTTGCTTCTGTAATTGTTGATTTTTTATCTGTTTCTATTTTTGTTAATAATTGTTTCATTTCTTCGGTTGACATATAATCTAAGTTATATATTCTTCCATCATATACGACTGTTCCTAATTTCATAGGCGCCTCCAACTTACAATTTATTTATACCTTCATTCTATTAAAAAGTCAATACATTTTTAATATTCTATTGGTTTTGCTGCATGCCCATTTGTTTTTACTCTATACATTTGATATATCCTTGATTCACTTTCACTATCATCTAGATAATATAATTTGTCATCAACAATATTTATTTTTGTTCTTGAAGATTTTAAAGATACAATTGCATTTGATTTTTTTCCTTTTAAATCACATCTACATATTTGTTTATTTACTTCATCCATATAATATACATATTTACTTGTTACATTATAAGTTTCGTTATTTACAAAAGTAGCAACAACTTTCATTTTTGAACCATCTTTTTTTATTTTACACAATGCATTTTCTTGTGTATTGTAGAAATAAATCCAATTTTTTAACACTTGTATTCTTCTAATATTGTATTCATTTGAAATTGTTTTAAAATCACTTCCATCAATTCCAACTGAATATAATGTTCCAGTATTATCTACAAAAAATATTTCTTTTCCTGCTAAAACAAAATCTTGTACATTATATGTTACAATAAAATTCTCTTCATTTGTATCCAAAGAATATTTTACAATTCCCATTCCATCTTTATTTGAAATATAATATATATAATTATCTTCTACATAAAACTTACTAGATGGTGTTGATAATGTTTTTATTTTCTTTGGTTGATCACCATTTGTTTTTACTGATTTTAAATCTAACGTATTAGAGTTAGATAATGTTAAATAATAAACCGTATCATCTTCTAAATGAATTGAATATGCAGTTTCTTCTGTTATTTGATATTCTTCTCCACCTTTTATTTTTACAATACCTTCTTCATATTTGTTATAAAAAGTCAAATTACCTTCTGAAACAGCAAGCCCCATGTTTGCTAGATTACCAGCAACCTCTTCTTTGGCAAAAATCAATTTAATTAAATTTACTAAACCAATTAATAATAATACGCATATAATAGCTAATACAATTAATACTATTACACGTCTTTTATTTAATTTTAACTTGCTTTTTTTTCTTTCCATATTATTCTCCTCTTTAGAATTCTTCAGATTATTCTACATCTGTTAATGTGAAATTTTGATCTATATTAAATGTATATATATCAACAACAATTTTTGCATTTTCTTCAGTTACTGTTGAAGAAACTTCATACCCATCTATTGTCAAATTTTCAAGATTTTTAATTGTAAATTCTTGGTTGTTATCAATAGCTTCTTGCATCATATTTGATACTTTTGTTATTAAAGCATTTTTTGCTTCATCTTTCTTTACAGCAGATGATATATCTTCTAACGTTATTCCACCTGTATTCGTATTGATGAAATTCAAGCTTTCTTTTTTATCATTATATAAAGTTTCAAATTTATTTTTTAAATCATCTAATGTTGTTTTTAATTCTTCTTCTGATAATTGATCTAAATACAAACAGTTTTCTGGAACCAATTCTTCTATTTGTTCTACATCAGTAAATTTAATCGTATTATCTAATATTACTTTTGTTTCACCTTTATTAGTTGAAACAGTTAAAACCATATCATTTTTTATTTCTTTTGAATTTGCTGTTCCAACTGTTTTTAAATCAACAATTATCTTTTTATTAATTTTTTCATTTTCAATAACATTATATGTTGCTTTTATTGTAGTATTTGCATCATTTTGTATTTTATTAAAATCTAACGAATAACCATTTCTTTGATTATTTACTTTTTGTAAATATGTTATTTTTATTCTGTTATCTTTTTCTGAGCTTGTTACAAATTCTATATCCCAAGAATCTTCATTAGGTAAATTAATCGTAATTTTTTCTGTTTTTTCTTCACTTGCATATATATTTACAGTTATTCCTTTATCTGATGTTTGTCCATCTAACATTTGTTTATATTCTTCAAGTTTAATTTTAGCATCAATTAAATTTTGCAACTCTTTAACTGTTTTATCTATTTTCTTTCCGAACACAAGTCTAGATATCATTTCTGATACATTACTTACATCTCTATTCAAACTCAATTCGTTTGTTTCTGAGTCTAAACCATCGAAATAAAATTCTTCTCTATTTGAATCTTGAGCAATTGTTCCAACAGGATTTATTGTAACTACAGGTATTCTATTTGTTTCTTGTGATCCTTCTTCAGGTTCTGTTTGTATATCTTCTGGTGTTATACTTGGAGTTACTTGTGGTTCATTTTCAGTTTCTGATATTTCTGGTTCTTCAGTCTCTGGTTCTTCATTTTGTTCTTCTTGAACATTTTCCTCTGGTATAATTTCTGATTCTATAACAGGCAATTGAGTTTCAGGATTAGATTCTTCTGGTTCTTCTGATTCAATTTTACCTGCAAATTCTTTTAAAAATTCTTCATCATCTTTTAATGTATTTAAAAGATGTTTTATTAAATTATTTGTCTCATCTTTATTTAATGTTACAGTATAAGCTGTAACATCTACTGATTCTTCTGCTTTTTGTATTACTATATTTTCTTGAACAGAAAATTTTTCTTCTGGTATATTTTCCATTATTTTTGATAAATATTTTTCAAAATATTTATTTTTTTCTTCTTCATTTATATCAATATTATCAATATCTTTTAATTTTTTTAAATCATTATTATATGAAATATTTAATGTTTGTTTTAAATTTTCATAATTGCATCCAATATATTTATCTTGTATTTCATTTGAAAAAATTGCTACAGCATTTTCATTTGATAATGCTTTTAATTTAAATACTTCATTTTCTGCGTATTTTAATTTTGCTTCACTAAAAGATTTTGAATTATCAACATCATTTTCATTTAAAACCTCTAGAGTTATCTTACTTACATCAACATTTTTTAATTCTTCATTCTTTAAAGTCGTTGTAAAACTAACATTTGTTTCTGTTTCAAAATCTTTTGTTTCTATTTTATCAATAATATTTGTATAAATATCTTTTTGAAATAGCGCTTTAAAATTTGTTTTAGAAATATTAGTTATAAATAATTCTTTTGAAGATATTTTATTCATATTTGTTAAATAATAATATGCGCCTATAAAAAGAGCAAGAACAATTATTAAAAGAAATATAACAACCTTAATTCCATTGTTCTTTTTCTTCTTTGTTTCATAGCCTCTTTCTATTAATATATCTTCAATTCCACCACTTTTCATAACACTTCTCCTTATTTATGTTATTATATATATAAATCAAAAAAATAACAATATAAATTTCGATTTTTAACGGGTGTTTTTTACAAAAAATACATATTTTTTACAACAAAAAAAGCGTTACATGATAACGCTTTTTCAAACTATTTAAAATTATTCTGCTGATTCAGCTGTTTCAGCTTCTGGAGCTTCATAAGCTTCTAAAATAGCTTTTTGAATTTTTTCTCTAGTTTCAGCATTAATTGGATGAGCTATATCTTTGAATTCTCCGTTTGGAGTTTTTTTGCTTGGCATAGCTATGAATAATCCATTTTGACTTTCAATAACTTTGATATCGTGAATTACGAATTCACCATCGAATGTTACAGAAGCAACTGCTTTCATTCTGTTTTCTAAATTTACTTTTCTTAAACGTACATCTGTTATTTGCATTTTTTAAGCACCTCTTTCTTATCGTTTTAATACATATAAATAAATCTATGTATCACTACTTCTATTATTCTACAAAAAAACTTTTTTTCCTTCTTTTTTTCTATATTTTTTTTGTATTTTTTTATTATTTTTAATATACATTCATAACTCTAAAAATATTTTTTTGTATCGAATTTTGCCAAGTTCTGTAGTCCGTTTTTTAATCAATTTACTTGAAATTATATGTTTATAATAGTATAATGACTTTAATATTTTAGGAGGATTATATGGATTTAGAAATAACAGATTTAAAACAATATAAACATATTCATCTTATCGGAATTGGTGGAATTAGTATGAGTGCTATTGCAGAAAGATTAAAAGCATGGAACTATACTGTTACTGGTTCTGATTTAAATCAAAGCAAAATCACCGACAATTTAAATGCACATGGAATTAAAACAACAATAGGTCATGATTTAGAAAACTCTAAAAAAGCTGATCTTATTGTTTATTCTGCTGCAATAAATGAACAAGATCCTGAAATGATTATTGCAAAAGAAAATAACATTCCACTTGTTGGTAGAGGTGAATTTGTAGGATATTTAACCAAACTTTATAAAGAAACAATCTGTATTTCAGGAACTCATGGAAAAACAACAACAACATCTATGATTTCAATTTGTTTCGTAAATGCCGAAAAAGATCCTACAATCGAAGTTGGTGCTTTATTAAAAAACATTGGTGGAAATTATAGAGTTGGAAATAGCGATTATTTTATTTTAGAATCATGTGAATATAAAGGAAATTTCTTAAAATTCTTCCCTAAAACAGAAGTAATTCTAAATATAGATAATGACCATTTAGATTATTATAAAACATTTGATAATATAGTAAAAACATTTAAGGACTTCTCTCTTCTTTTAGATTCTGATGGTCTTTTAGTTACAAATGCTGATGATGAAAATTGTTATAATTTAAAAAATATTGTAAAATCAAAATTCATTTCTTATGGAATTGAAAATGAAAATGCAGATTTTCTTGCAAAAAATATTTCTTATGATGATAATGGTTTTGCTATATTTGATATTTATAAATCAGGCAATTATTTTACAACAATTGAACTTTCTGTAGCTGGAAAACACAATATTTTAAATGCATTAGCATGTACTGCCGTTTGTGATTTCTATGGTATTGAAAAAGATATTATAAAAACATCTTTAAAAGAATTTACAGGAGCTGAACGTAGACTTGAATTTAAAGGAAAATTAAACAACACTATTTCTATTTTTGATGACTATGCTCATCATCCAACAGAAATAACAGCAACAGCAAATGCAATAAAAAACAAAAAATTTAATGAATCTTGGGTTATATTCCAACCACATACATTTAGCAGAACAAAATTATTATTAGATGATTTTGCAGAATCTGTTTCAAAATTTGATAATATAATAATTTTAGATATCTATGCTGCTAGAGAAACAAATACTTATAATATAACATCAGAAGATCTAGTTCAAAAAATAAATGATTTAGGAAAAAAAGCAATTCATATATCTAATTTTGAAGATGTTATAAAACACATAAAATCTAATGTACAAGATAAAGATATTATAATAACATTAGGAGCTGGAACGGTTACAAAATTAGGTCCAATGCTTCTAGAAAATTAATTAAAAACACCAATAATTTAGTCAAAAAAAGAAACGATTTGAATCGTTTCTTTTTTATTTGCTATTATTTTACTTTCTCATATAATGAAAATATATCATCTTGATATACTTTTTTCCAATTTGGGTCATCGGAAATGTATACATTTATAGTCTCTGAATTATAAAGTAATGCGTGAGTTATGTCATATTCATCAAATATTACTTTATAATGAATACTTCCAGATGTTACTGAAATCCAATCATCTAAAATTGTAACACCAGGATTAAATTCTTCTGTAAAAATTCCTGACCTTGAATCTATAAATGGTTTTATTCCTTTTAATTCTAGATAACTTCCAAAATTAAAATGATTAAAAATTCTCATATTTTCTGTATCTACATTATTCAATATATAATTTGTTGCATTAACAGGATATATTAATGTATCAATATAATCATCAATTAAATTAGAATATAATTCATTTAATGATAATAATATGACTATAACATATAGCATAATTATAAATATAATTTTTATTTTATCATTTATATACTTGCATTCAATTTTATTCTCAACAACAAATTCATTACAAAATCTAGTTATACATATAGTTGAAATAAAATAAAAGAAAAATACACATCTATATGTATTAAGCGACATTAGTGCAAATCCAAAAATAAATAATCCATCAACAATTTTTATCTTTGTTTTTGTAAACATCATTATAAACATTGATAAGAATATTAAAGCCCAAAAATACAATTCACTTGTTATATTTATTGGCTCCAATTCAGAAATAATTTCTGCTGATATTCCTCCCATTGCTTTAAACATATCAGTATATGGAGATACACCTTTAGGTGTACAAAAACTAAATATAATACCAATTATCAAAGCTATAACTAATTTTTTTATATTTCTATCCTCAATTGTTACATCATCACTTAAATTTATTTTTAATTTTGCTAAAATAAATTCCGCTATATATGGCATAAAAAACACAAAATACATTGGAAATACAGAAGCATGCATATTTACTAGGACTATTGGCATTATTGCAAGAATACACAAATATCTATTTTTATTTGTTTCTAGTAATTTTTCAATTGTCCAAAATTCTATTAAAAATAATAAAAATGAAACTATTTGTGATCTAGCAGTAATAACATTTCTAGAAATATGCATTATAAATAATGTTATTAAAAATGATATTAATTTATTTTTTGTTATTTTATTTATTATGAAATAATATAAAACAGCTTGCAAAGATGCAATAATAATTACAAATATGTATATACCTACATATCCAAAATTATTATTTATTGTAGCTATTATTATATCAAATAACCATCTTGAATTTGTATATTCCAAATCTTCATGCCAAACATATTGTTCTTCATTCTCAACTCCATGTTCCAAAACCCTATTACCTATTGGAATTGTAAAAAAAGTATCATTTTGCATTGCTTTTGGGGTTATTGACGCAATAAATAATATAATTAATAAAACTTGTATTACATGTATTATTATATTTTTTCTTTTCATTGTAGTATTTATTAGAAATTAATCTAATTCCTTTCTATTTATATAATATAGTTCTGAAGGCTAATTTAGTTGTATTGGTAAAAAAGTTTTCATTCTCTTTTATTGAAAATCTATCAAAATTATTTATATTATATCCATAATCTACTGGTAAATCTTCTAATGATTCGAATGAGGCACCTCTTATTATTACATTTGAATATGTTGTTTCAGAAGTAATTTCCATTACATTATCCATAATATCATATATGTTCTTATGTGACATTCTTCCAGAAATAACCTTTTTATCAAAATTTATCATATCAACTTTAATATCATTATTTTTTAAAATCCAACTTAAAGTTGTATCAAATGCATATCCATTCATTAATTCACAATTTATATTATCATACATTGATTTTACTATATTATTTGCTTCATCTCTTGTAACATCTGTCCACACTTCTGTATCTTTTTTTGATACTGGCTTCTCATTTTCTTTTCCTATTTCAAATCTAGAGATATAAAATCCACCGTTTTCTAAAGCGCTTTGAATAAAATCTTCGTATTCATCATTATTGCAAAGATCTTTGCTGATAAATGCTTGTTCTGATAAGTTCTTTCTTTCTAGTTTTGGAACATCTCTATTATCTAAATTTGTACAAGGAACCCATACATATTGATTTTGATTCTCATCTTGAATTACAAAACCAGAATTCCAATCTCCTTCAAAAAAAGAAAAACCTTCCGGAATATATGGTTCATCAAACCTTTCATTTTCATAATTTAAATTAATTTTTTCATTATAATATTTGCTTTCTTTGGCAATTAATTCATCATATTTTTCATACATCAAATCATTTGCTTTTGATGTTTTATACCATTCAAAGTTTTTAGTTAATAATTTTATTTGACTATTAACAAAATAAACAAAGTAAATACAAATTACAATTAAGATTATATAAAAAATATATTTTATAATTTTCTTTTCTTTATATTTTTCTATTAATTTAACAATTTCTTTTATGTTTTTTATTGCGTATATAAAAATTAAAATTCCAACTATTGCAATCCCTATTTTTATTATTTGATTATCCATATTTACCTCTTACATTTGTTTATTTAAGCTATTTTCACGATTTAGATAATTATATAAATATATATTTTTTTAGTCAATAGATTTGTTTAATTCTTTAATCATCAAATCCGCAAAAATAGCATAACCAACGCTTGGATCAGATACTAATACATTAGTTATCGCTCCTATGAATTTTCCATTTTGAATAATTGGTGCTCCCGATAACCCTCGTATAATTCCACCAGTTTCATTTAATAGATTCTCATCAGTAATTTTTATTAACATACTTTTATTATTAAAATCATTATCTTTATATATTTTTTCTATTTTAACATCATATTCTTTAGCAATATTATTATCTTTAAATGCACATAAAACACTTGCCTTTCCCACTTCTATCTCATTTCTCAAAGCAATTTCCATTGTTTTAGAAGTATCTATATTTAATGCCGTTATATTATTTAATATTCCATATACACCAAAAGGTGTATTTTTTCTAATATCACCAATTGTTTGACTATTTATTATAGTTCCTTTTATTTCACCTGGAAATCCACATTCTGCTTTTTTTAGAGATAATATCTTAGCAGTAACTAATTCTCCAGAATCAATATTTATTAAATTATTGGTATCAGTATCTGTAATTCCATGTCCTAATATTCCATATTCTTTTGTTTGAGGTATATAAAAACTCATTGTCCCAACACCAGTTGCAGCATCTTTTACCCATAAACCAATTTTATATTGATTATCTTCAATTTGAATTGGCTTTATATCTGTATTTATTATTGAGCCATTTCTAAAAATTGTAAGATTTAATTTTTTTCCATTAGACTCATTTACTATTCTTTTTAAACTTTCTATATTTTCGACAATCTCTTCATTTATCTTTAATATGGTATCTCCTGACTTTATATCAGAATCTTCATAAGATTTACTAAAAACGTTATTACAATCTTCTATTTCAGACATTCCTACAACTAAAACACCGTTTGTATACATTTTTAAACCAATTATTTTTCCTACCGGAACAACTTTGGTTGCTTTCATTTTAGTTACATATATATTTTTTAAATTTACTTTACCTAGTAATTTTATTTCTAATTTACTAGAATTTATATTCTCATTCGATGCTTCTAGCACTTCTATAACATCAATTCCAAACATTTCTTTTATTTTTGGTATTTCACCTTCTAATAAAACTAAATTATCTGGCAATAACGTTATAAATGATACATAAATATATACAATTAACAATAAAAAAAAGGTTAATATAAATTTTATTTTTTTCATAAAATTATATTAACCATTTTTATTTTATTTATAAATAATTCTTATATATTTTATTGCATTTTTGAAAACTTCATTTTGATCTGTAATTTTGTCTTCTACTCCATCACCATCGGCATCACTTCCAGTTCCAACATATGCTGTTGTACCATCAGCTAAATTATCGAAATATAAATTTATTGATGTACCATCTATTTTTTGTGTATCATCTTGAGTTATAGTTAAGTTAGGATCTAATCTTACTACTATAGTATTCTCAACAGTTACATTTGATGAAATTGCATAAATTTCATTTGTTAATAAATTTGAATTATTGATAAATCCAACTTGATATTGAAGTACAGATTCTTGTGGGTTTGTAGTCTTTATCGTTCCTAATACAATCTCAACAGCTTTTACATTTTTTAATGGTAATGTCGATAATTCTGCAATTTTATTTTTTTCATATATTATTTCGTATCCTTGTGGTATTGAAACAGCATTCATTTTATATAAGTTATTTCTACATTTTCCAATTCCTATATAGTACTCTCTTAGTAAATCTTTACAAACAGGAATATCCGCAGAATCTGCTGCTTCTATCATTCCATTTGATTGTATCACAACTCCAGTTGCTTTTTCAAAAAATTGATTTTCCTCATAATTCCCATCATTTATACAATCATAACAAGCAAAATTTTTATGATCATATCTATAAGATAATAAAGAATTATGTTTATTATATACTTTGTCATATTTTGCATCTTTTGACGCAAAACCAATTTGTTCAGGAACCCCTCCAGCTAAACCTTTTCTTAGAAGTTTTGGACAATCTATTTTATGATATTCTGATAATTCATTTGAAAAATCAGCTTTATCAACAAAATATAAATCCTCTGCTGAAACAGAAATTTCATTATTAGTGCTTGATACTATCATATAGTTATTATATGTTTTTAAACCACAGTGATATCCTTGTAAGAATGATACGATAGAAGGATTTGTCAACACTTTAATCCACTCTTCTTCTTCCATAATAGGCATTGCATATGTACTTCTTCCAGTTGTCATTGTATTATATGTTGACATCGCTAAGTTTAAATTATATTGTATAGAATTTCTTATTACATTTAATTTATGTGTTGCAAATATTGAGTCAATAGGTACTTCTGTTATTCCTATTTCTGTTTGTCCCTCAATAGCAAATATCGGATCATCAGACTCTTCAAAATTGTATGTTAACAATTGACTTCCATTTACTGATCTATATTCTTGTCCAGCAATTTCAACCAAATCTTTTTCAAGAACACCACCTAAATTTGCTTGAACCCATTCTGTAAAAATTATTCCAGAAACATAATATGTCATTGCAGAAATTTTATCTAATTCATATTGCAAATTATTTCTTTCTTCTCTTGTAAGTGTTACAATTTCATCAAGTTTCCCAATTGTATCTGTACTTGTAAGTGTTAACCCTGTTTTTGTTATAAAATCAGTTATTTCTGCAGTGCCTTCAGGCATTGCTCCAACTTGAATCGCTAATTTATAATAATGAGCGTTATCAATTCTAGTATTACATACAGTAATCTGTCTACTTAATTCATCATAAGAACCATGTCCACCTGAAGTAAGTTTAATATAATCCGTAGTTCCTTGTACGATTTTATCTTTGTAACCTTGATTTTTATCATTTATATCATAGCCAACAGTAGCACTCCAATTTGGATTTGCAATCTCTAGTTCTATTACTTTTCCTGATTCTACCTGTTTTTTTGCATCTTCTTGACTATATTTCATTAAATCAATAATATCTGCACCAGTAGCATTATAGCAATCATTTGGTAATAAATACCCTGATTTTGTATAATAAATATCACCTATAGTTCCTTCTATAGTGATAAAATTATCTAATGTATAAACAACTGAAATATCAAAACTTCCCGTTCTTTTATATCTTGCTGAATATGGCATATATGATTTTAAAACATTTTTGGTTTTTAATTCAGCATCAGCAATATTTGTAGTATATACTGTTGGGTCTGATGGATTGGCTTTTTTCTTTTGATATAAAATTTGACCATAATCTTGTTTTACAAAACCAGGATCATTTTTTCTTAAATAATTACCAACATCCGAATAATTTGCATATTTAATATGCCCACTTCCTCCAGCCTTACATTCAGCACATTCATCCTCAGATGCTTGAGTTGGATGAGCAACTGTATATGTATAATCAGAACCATTTATTTTTACACCAGAATCTCCAACGGCAACAGCATTACCATCTGAATCTGTAAGCACTATAGGAACTCTCGTTGGTGCATATATATAATAACCATCATATAACGTATACAATAATGATGGTACATATGGTTCTATATAGTTTTTACTAGCATTAGACATACCTAAATTTGTAGCTAAAGTATTAATAAAGACATTTGAAGATGCCTCTATTATTGTACGCAAAGAATCAGACACGGTCGATAAATCCTCATTTGCTGTATTAATTTCAAATGCGGATAATGCATCACGTGTCGAATTCAATAATTTTGCGTCATATTGATTTTGTAAATTTATTGTTTCTACTTGCAATCTTATGTAATACGATAATACTAATATTAATGGTAATACAATCAATGCAAATAGTACACTAACACCTTGTAATTTCATTAACAACTTCCTTTATATTAATAAGATCCATTTGCTGTTACAACACCAGAATGTTGCGCTGCAATTGTATATACATCGCTTCCTGAAATTGAGTAAAATACTCCTCTAATAGTTTGAGATAATGTTTTGTTAGTATTTTTTACGCTAACTGAAAAAATATCTCCTTCTTTCATTTTATAAACTCCGTTTGAGTTATATGTTCCAGCTCTATCTTCTAAAACTTCAACAATTTGAGAAGTATATACAGAGTAATAAACATTTTCACCAATTACTGTACCTTGTGTCCAAGCAGATTTTTTACCAATGTTTTCATCCAAAATTTTTACTTCCATTTCTACATCGTATGAATTTCCTGTAGCAGCAATTGTTGTAACTAATTTTGTATAATTATCCATTGTTATTTTTCCTATTGTTCTTGAATTATCAACAAATTCAGCTGTTGCAGTTTGTACTGATAATTGTGATATATCATCACTTCTTTCAGATACTGATAATAATGGGAAAATAAACATTAAAACAGTTGCAAGTAATATAGCAACAATTGTAATTAATGTATCACTCATATAATTTTTCCTCCTTAAATTTTTTTATTATATTATTTATTTTTTACGGTATCAATGTATAAATTATTATAGTCTTATCTTTAGCATTTGCTCCTACAACTAATTCGTCACCTTCTTCAGTTTCAAGAGTTTGTCCAGTATATGAATAATTTATAAATTCTTCTTTAAACATATTTCCATATTTTATTGCTTGGCAAAATTTATTATTTGTATAGTCTAAATATTTGTTATTTATATATCCTGCTTGTCCATTAATAAATAAATCTACTCTTAATTTTACTAGTTCTGGGTTACCTAACCATGGTGCTCCGTTTAAGTAATAATTTTTACATGCAGCAGTTATGTTATCACCAAAAATAGCATTATATGCTTCATTTTGAATCATTGAAACAGTTAATGCCCCTTCATTAAGACTTCTATCGCCTACTGCTCCATTTGCTTTACCTTCTAAGTATACATCAAATAGTTGTATAACATCTCCGGCCTTCATCACAGATTTTAACACAGAAATTTTCTTTATAATATCTATATAATGTAGGGATAATTGTCTCTGCTGATACAATTCTTGATGTTCCTATTGCAAGTGAATCTTCAGAATCAGTAAATAAAGAACCACAAGAATCACAATATTTATTCTTTGATGGATTTTTTACTCCACAACTACATGCCTTTAGTAATTCCACATTGTCATAATACGCAGTTGAATCAGAATAAAATACTAAAGTTTCTGCTGTTGTAGCAACCATTGAAAGCATAAAGATTGCTAGAGATAATGCAATTACTAATACAAAAACGGCAAACGCCATATTAACCGCGGTGGTTGCATTCTCGTCCATATTTTTTCCCTTTCTTATATATTCTTATATTAAAGTAAAGTGGTATATAAGTATAAAATATATACCACTTTTATTTACTTATTTAATTATTTTCTTAATATTGGTTCCATCTTATCTGTTTTGCTGTAAGATACATTAATGTAATCTATTAAGCCATTATCTTGATAAGATATCTCAACCCAATATTTATGTTTTGCATCTATAGCTGTTTTAATTTTTTCTAATTCTTTAATATAAACAGAATTATTATCAGCTTCTGGTATTCCAGAATCCAATGTTTTATCTGATGTTTCTAAAATAACACCAGGAATTTTTGTTACTTCTGCTTTATTTACATTAGAATTAGATATTAATGTCACTATTAATGCTTTTAGATTTGCTCCTGATTGTTCTCCTTCATACATAGTAAACTTTAGATTGAACGCATCAATTTCTTGCGTAGACATTGAAAGCATTGCACTATCTACAGTTCCTTTTGATGAATTAGTTATATAAATTCCTGAAGCAATTATTAATACTACAACTAATATAGCTCCAGCTATTAATAGAGCTTTTGAAGTATTTTCCATAATTTATTTTCCTTTATTATCTTGTGTGATTATCTGGATTTTCTTTTACGTTTGCATCATAAGAAATTACTAAATAATCGATAATACCATTGTCTTGGAAGTTAATTTCAATCCAATATTCATGTTTTGTTTCAACACTATTTCTAATTTTTCCTAATGTTGTAATATAGTTTTGTGGCATACCAGCATCGTTAGCGCCGAATTTTGCTTCCATATTATTTCTTTTTGTGTTGCTTAATTGGTTAATATAAACTTGAGGAACTTTTGCTGGTTCATCTCTATATGTATCAGCATTAGCTATTAATCTTCCCATTAAAGCTTTAACGTTTGATCCTGTTTGAGCACCTTCATATCCTGTAAATTGGTTGTTGAAAGCGTCGATTTCTTGTGTTGACATTGATGTTAATGAATCTGTAATTGTACTTGATGCACTATTGTAAATAAACATACCAATAGCGATAATCAAAATACATAATAAAATTGCACCTGCTATTAAAAGTGCCTTTGAAGCATTCTCCATAACTTCATCCTCCTTAAAATTGTATATTTTATTTAAAATTAACTAGAAAACATTGTCTAGTATAACATTAAAAACTTTAGTATTCTTCGGCAATAAATGTCATTGTTGCAACTCTTCCTGTTTTTTCATGATATGTTATTTCTGAGCATTTAAAGTCGATTTCTCCAAAATGTCTTACAAAATTTGCTATATCAGATGATACAATTCTTTCCATACCTAACGTAATTTCATCTAGAGCTAATGTAACATAAATCTCTATACTAAATTCATCATCTAATACATATAAATTTTTCTCATCCTTTGTGATTGAATATTTTTCATTATTACTTGTTGCTTTATTTATAACTGAAATTACATCTAAACCATTTATATCTTCTTTATTATACATTTCATATTGAGCATTAAATGATTCTATTTCTCTTTTCTTTGTTTGATATTCTTTATATTCAAAGAAAACTACAGCTGAAATTGCAATTACAATAATAACAATTACAAGAAAAAATTTTTTCATTTATAAAACCTACTTTTCTTTATGTTTTTATTTCATATGTCTGGTTGTATTTTATCTAATTATTCTTTTTTTTTCAATATCTATTAGTCAAAAAAATACATTTTTTATTAATACATTTTTATACTATTATTTTTCAATTTTATCCATATATTCAGGATTTATATATAGCTTTAACTTAATATACTTTACTTTTCCTGATATTTCATAATATGTAAATTCATCAGCAGATTCACATACAAAAATATATTTATACACTCTTCTGTTATTAGGAAGTAATCCTGATTGTGATAATGTTTCTATTTCAGTATTTATTGTTTGAGATTCTGGCACTGGCGGTGTTGGTCTATTTAAATCATTATATTCATCTGCACCATACACATCCAGAGTTATTTGTTGTCCTGCTATATCTTCTAATGTCTTTAATCTATTTATAGGACAATTTAATAAATCATATGTCGAAACTACTTTTTTTGTAGCTCCACTTTCTAATAACATTGTATTTCTTTTGGTCAAGTATTTTTTTTCTTCTGGCTTAATTTTATTTGCATCTTTATAGTCACTTGGTATTGAATAAATTGTTCCTCCAATATCAACCTCCAATTGTACCGCCACATCTTTTGAATACTCAACAGCTTCATTTGTACTATAAACCAAATTTGCTAATGTTACAACATCTGTTATCGTATTTGTAGTAGAATCAAAAATTTCAAATTGGCTATTATATTTTTCTAATTGTAAATTTATATGCTGTTCATCATGAACTCTTGAAACATTTCCTCCAGCTCTAAACATAATAATCATTATTGTTAAAAGAAATACTCCAAGTAGTACTGTAGCAGCCATTATCAACGCTCTTGAGCCATTTTCCATAGATTACCTACTCCTATATTTTATATTTCTGAAAAGTATATTTCATTAACTCTTCCTGTTACATCACTATATTTTATATCATCACATTGAAAGCGTCTAGTTTTAAAATCATATAACGCTGTAGTCCAAACTGCAGTACTCCATTTTTTTAATTCATTTTGATCTCCATAATTAGTAACAGTTTGTTTCATATTTGTACTAGCTAAACTAACTAAATTTTGAAGCGCTGTTGCAGGTGTTAATTTATTATCTTTAAATAAACTATTAGCATAAGTTCCTGGACTAGCAGTAACTGCTAAAGGCTCTAGCCCTCCTAATTGCCCCGAACTTGATATTTCAACATATTTAGTTCCTAGGGAAGTAGTTTTATCAAAAGATGAATATGATTTTGCAGATCCAGCAACGTCTTTAGAATTAAATACAAAACCAACGTCTCCCATCGTTATTGAATTTAAATCTGGTCTTGTTTCTGATTCCAATAACATTTTTTGTTTATTAAATCCAGAAGCATTTTCATCAAAGTAATAAATTTCTAAAGATTCTTCTAAATTTGAATTAATATTTACATAAACATTAATCCAATATGTTTGACCATATTTATTTCCTGTTAAATATTTTCCACCTTCAACATATTTCTCATTATTACTTTGAGCCTTCGTTAAGCAAGATATAACATCTGCTCCATACATTGCCTTTTTATCATAAACTTCATATTCTAAATTAAATTTTGATAATTGCTCTGCTGTTTCCATTGAGTCTTCTTCCAACGGCCATAATCTAACCGTTGAAAAGAAGTAAGCAATAAGAGACATTATTAATACAGCAACTAAAACTCCAGCTGCTATTTCTATGGCTTTCGCAGCATTTTCCATATTAATTTACCTTTCTTTATTACATTGACATTGAAGACATTGTAGAGAATGCTTCTGTCATACTTGTCATACCGATTACACACATTGGTACAATTAAGTAACCAACAAATAGTATTACCATCGGTGCAAAACCAATTGCAGTTCCTATTTTTGATTTTCTTGCAATTAATCTTTCGTTTGACTCTTTTCTCTTTTCTTGATGGTAAGCTCTTTCTGTGTCTAACTCGTCAAAAGCTTCTCTGATTGGTATTTGTTCAACTGCAGCTTGTAAGCTTTCTACGATTCTTATTAATTGTTGGAATGATATATCGTTTTTCAATTCCTCTAATGCTTCCCATGGTCCACTTTCGTAGTTGTTTACACACTTACTGATTGGTTCTCTAAATATATTAGAATATCTCTCTAACCATTCAAGAATCATCTCAACGTTAACCCTTTCAATTTTCATAAGCATTAAGATAATTGTTTGGAATTGCATTACTTCATTTTCCATATCCATTTGTCTCATGATTTTTTGGAATATTAAAAGCCACACAGGTCCTTGATATGAAATTACCATTATAACCAATGCAATTAATACTTCAAACCATTTGATATATTCAGATTGAACAATTTGTAATTTTCCCCAAATTCTTGTTTTAATTGTTTCTAATTCTTCTGCAGAACTCATTCCATATTGATCTGATTCTGCAATTGCTTCTAATAATTTTTCTTCAGTTATATCATAGTCATTTTGATATTTTTCCAAAAAATAATTATCTTTTTCTGTTGTTTCTCTAGCTTTCTTTTCTTGAGACTCTGACATTGTTCCAAGTAAGTTATAATCAGCTGTTGGCTCAGTAAATTGATAATTTATTGCCATTTTATGTGCTGCAAACATTATTATAATACCTAAAATGAAACCTAAAACAGCAATCCCAAGTCTATTTATGTATAACCATTCAATTTTTAATTTTGACGCTGAGTCTTTTAATAATTGAACTATTTTTCTAAAATCTTTAGATCCTTGTTTTGGTATAAACAAATCAACAAATTTTTTAACATATGGCTTTTTATATAATTTTGCTTGCCATGGATTTTCCATATTTTTCGCTGTGTTTACACTACCGTTATCTTTTAATTTTCTTACTATTATAAATGATAAGAATGTTAAAATAATAAGTCCTACTTGAACCAAGAATCCTAAAGTTCCATTGTAGAATTGTCTTGTAAATGCGAACTGTCCAATAGCCCAGTTCTTTACAACATCCAAGAATAATATTGGTACTGCAGAAATCATTGATAGAGATTGGAATGTATAATCTAATTTATCTCTTTTCATAATTTCTATTTGCATCTCTTGAGTAATATTGTTTAAGTTCTTCAAATATAAAGATGCACCGTCTTTATCTTTTCTATCACCAAACTCTTTTGTTAAGTATGATACTCCGGCAAACTCTTTTAAGTAACTATTTGGTGATATATCATAATATTTTTCAAGTTCAGTTTCTGGATCATCAGAAATTAAAACTTCATATATTTTTTCAGCTTGTCTTGATACTTCTTTTTCATCATCTTGTGATACTTCATAAATCGCTTCTTCAACCATGTTATATTCGTGATAAGCATGTCTGATTTCAGCAAAGAAATCTAATTGTTCTCTTAATAATTTATTGTCAATTCCATCAACCATACCTTCTAAAAGAGATTCAAGGAAGAACAACTCAAATAACAATAGTGAACTTAATAATAGGTAGTTTGAATGTGTCATGTAAATTACAAAACCAGTTAAAGGTACTACTAATACAACTGCTTTAAACATAATTTTAGCAACTTGTTTTCTTGTAATGTACTCATCTTCTAAGTTGATAATCTCTAATCTTCTTCTTAATTTTAGAGTATATCTTCTTAAGAATGGTAAATTAACACATTTAATATAGAATTTTTGATAAAAAACATCCATACTAAATGAAGACTTTTTAGTTCCTTCAACTAATTGTTTTACATATTTAGTATTCTTGTTTTGCATTTTGCTACTCATTATCACATATGCAAGAACAAGAATCCCCAATAAGCCACCTACAATAGCTATTAATAATACTGGTAAACTCATTTAGTTGCTTCCTCTCTTTCTAAAGTTTATAGTCTTTATCTTTTTTATACTGTTGGTTTATTTTGATTTTGTGTAGCAGTTCCTGATTTTGGTTTTTGTGTTGCTTGTGCATTAGATGTAGTTGTTACAGGTCTTTGTTTTACTGCATTTGCCCCTTGTGGTTGATTTGGTCTTGGAACCTTTTTAACTTCTGGTGCAACTTCTTTTTTCTCTTCTGTTTTTGGTTCCTCTTTTATTTCGTTTCCATTTTCATCATATTTTGGTAATTTTGGAGGTTTAATTCCCCAGTTTCTTTCTAAGAACGCATCAAATGCAACAACGTCTGTGTCATTCATGTTTTCTCTCATACCTCTAATATTCTCAGGAGATATTGGATTTGTTAAAACATAAGCATCGTCAGCAAACTCTAATACGTTATGATATTTATATAACTCTCTGTTTGTTTGTTTTGTAAAGAATACAGTACAGTTATCGAAAAATTTATCAAATTTTCCTTCTAATGTTTTTTCATTTCTATGGTCGAATGTATATTCATTTTTTTCTTCTACAGGCACACACTCTGTTACTCTTTCGATGTAACGTCTACCTCTAAAGTCTTTAACTAAGTGAATGTTAAAGTTTAAAACTTGAACAACTTGCTCTGCAGCTGTTTGTTCGTCTTTGAAAACACCAGCTCTTAACATTGAGTTACGAAGAGCTGTAACTAAGTTAGGGAATGTTTTAGCGTGGTGAGTAAACAATGTAAACTTAGAAGCAACTTGGGCAGATTGGATCATCCAAGATGCAACGGGGTCAGTAGCAACCTCACCGATGATGTTAACAGAACCGTCAGTTTTCTTTTGAACGTCTAGACAGTCTTGTCCAGAAATTGTTTCAGTTTCACGCATTGATACGATATTTCTTGTTGGATAAATTTTTCTTAAGTGAAGCTCGAACGCAGTTTCTGTGATACGAAGGTTCATTGTTTCGTATATATTTTCGATCATCGCCATAAGCATTGTTGTTTTACCACAACCTTGCTCTCCTGTTAGGGCTATAATTCTAGCACCTTTAACTAGGAATTTTAATAATTCAATTGTTTCTTCTTTTCCTTCAAATTTAATGATTTGTTCTAGAGTAGCTCTTTTAACGTCGAACTTTCTTACGAAGAATGCCCAAGTTTCGCACATTGATGGTCTAACAACAACGACACGAGAACCGTCTTTCATTTCATTAATTTTGAATCCATTTGTGTCAGATAACTGACCAGGGTTATTATATTTATAAATATTTTGACATACTCTTTTTAATTCAGCTTCTGTACCAAAAGATAAGAATGCTAAACGAATAGATTTACCTTGGAAGAATATCCATATAGCATCACAGGCTCTTGGTATTTTTGATTCCATAGCTTGTTTTAAATAGTCTCCATCAGTTTGAGCAACTTGGCTTAAGAATGATTCTGGAAGACCAGAAGTACCACCTGATACACCGTCTATGTTCATATCTCTGATTTCATCTATACTACTGAAACCTTTATATTTTTGATAAATTCTTTGAACTACAACTTCTAGTTTATCTGGAAAGTCTAGATGGATTTGCTCTTGTTCATAAATATCATCAATCTCTTCTTTTGTTATAACATAACAAGGTTTAGATTCACCTTCTACATATTTTAAAGCAGCTAAGTTATATTTTTTAATAATCTCAGTTAGAGCTTCATATGAGAATGTTTTTTTGTATTCATGAATTAAAATATCAAATTTATCTTGAGCAGTTAATAAAGATGGAGTATCAAATGGAATTGCTTTAGAAATATTTGTTTCATCAACACCATATTCTTTTGATAATAAGTCATATATTAATTCTTTAACATATTTCTTATCATTAACGTCTCCATATGTACAACCTTTAAGAGCTTTCTTTAATTCATATTTTTTCGCTCTTCTTCTTTTTAATTCTTCTTCTGATAAACCTATATCATATAAGTTTATTTTTGTAATTTCATCTAATCTTTGTTTAACGAACTTAACCATTTTATCCATTGTAAAAGTTTTGTCGTCAACTTCAATTGATTCTTCTATTTCAGCATTTTGATTTTTCTTAATCAAATAAACAACTAATGATATAAAACCAACAATTGCAACAAAGATTAAAGCTAAATTTGGTATATCCATCTAAAGGTCCCCTTCCTTTAAAACTTATTATGTTTTTAAATTTAATTCTTTTAGTTTTTCTATTATTCTCTTGCATGCATTTTCTACTGCATCAGCAAATTCTGCATTTTTATCATTTAACTTACCAGCTAATCTTGTAGTTAAGAAAAATTGAGCTACTCCAGCTTCACAAATATTTTTTACAAATGATGCATTGTATGGTATCGCAACAATTTCTCTTTTTTCATTTATATATCTTGTATAATTTTTTGGATTATACACAGTATTTTCATCTGAATTTGAAAGTAATGGAATTACTTTTTCTTTTTTCAGTAAATCTGGAAATTTTTTCATAACCTCCAAATATTCATCTGCTTGTCTTAAATTTTTTGTAAAATTATATATTATTATGTGTGATGTTTCTAATAAAGTTCTTGTTGTTTCAGCACTCAGAGTTTTTTCTAAATCTACAAAAACTAAATCATAGTATTTATCAGCTGCTTTCAACAAATCTTTATATAACATTACTGATTTTATATAATCTTCTCTTACTTTTGTTTTTAGTCCACAAACAACATCTAGTCTATTTTTAAACACAACTCTTGTAAAATTTGTTATAACTTCTGGAGTAGCTTTATTACTTGCAACAGCACTTACTAAACCTTCTGCTCCAGATGAAATATCCATTTTTCCTTTGTTTAATTGTTTTGCAATGTCTTTTTTGGCATTTGTATTTACATTCCAAAAACATCTTTCCAATGTATCATCATCAAAAGTTGCATCTATTAATAATATCTTGTAATTGTGTTCTATCGCCATTTGTGTAGCTATGGAAGCAATTGAAACTGTTTGACCAGACTCTTTTTTGCTACCACTCCAAAAACCAATTATCGCCATATTTTCCTCCAAATATTAATTTCTTTCAATCATTTTTACGGCTTTCTTTATATTTCCATTAGACTCTCCGCTAATTTCTTCAGCCATAAATGATATTCCATCTACATATTGGATACTTACTCCTTTTAATTGTATTCTTCCTGAACGTTGATTTGCAAATATAGCATTTTGATCTGCAAGATCAAATGGGAAATATAGCACATCTTTTGCCCATTTAATTTTCAAGCCTTTCGCCAAATAATTTAAGTACTTATCTTCTTCTGGTAACATATCTTTTGTAAACAAAACTTTAGTTACTTCTATTGGTTCTTCTATTTTCTTGAAAACTTGTAACCCTCTTCTCAAACTGTATACATCAAACGAAGTAATAAAATATTTTTTATCTTCTGTTTTTATTTGATAATAATAATATCCTCTGTATGAATCTATATCTATTAAAGCATAATCATAATCAAGAGCTCCACCTTTGAACTCTTGAATTTGATTAAAATTTTCGAATCCGATTGCAATATCTATTTTTTCGAATGTAGTAATATATTGTTTAAGCGCTTTCATAGTAGGTACGATATATCTAGTTTTTTGTGTAACTGTAGAGTCCACTACTAGTACTTTTTTTCCTAGATTAACTAGTGTTTTCGCTATATATATAATCATATCAGCTTTATCATAACTTCCTATAAAAGCGACCTTTTTCATACATTCCTCCTAATTTTATCTTGTGAATCCTATATCTTCAGTTCCTGCTAATGATTCAACATAAGCTTGTCTAGCAGCTTGAACTCTTCCTGCTTCTTCTTGTGTTTTTGATTGAACAATACTGTTTATTGAATCTCTGTATTTATCTAATAATGTTTCTATATTTGTTGTTCTTCCTACAGAATCATATCTTAACCATAAATTATCTTTAGCTTCTTGTGTAATGTTAGGGCTGTTTTGAATCATTGTTAGAACAGCACCACTAACTGTATATGTAGCTTCTGAAGCTTTTTGCATTCCTGGATCTGTATATTGTGTTGCATATAATTTAGAACCAGCAATTACATAAGACTCAACAATAGCATTGTTAATAGTTAACATTTCTTCTTCATCCATATAGAACCATATTCCTGTTGCATCTGTTCCTAAAACTTTCTTTTTACCTAAAACAACATAATCTTGTCCTGTTGGTAAAGATAATCTTATATCAACATAGTCACCATTTTTTAATTGTGATGGTAATAGAATCATATTATATTCTTGAATTCTTTCAGTATTAGATACTTCTTCATCAGCTTCTATAAACATGTCTTTTGTTACAAAAGCTCCAGCTGGAACATCAACTCTCATAACTAATTCTTTATATTTTTGAGTACCATCCTCATTATATCTAACTTCAATATTTCCTTCTGAATCAAAATATTCATAATCATCTTGAGAAATCAATGTAGATTGGTCTATTGTTGTTTGAACAGTAGCCATTGTAAAGTCTTCTTCTAATGTTATTGTTTCTCCTGATTCTAAATCATCAGCTGCTACATAACATTGTACTTGTAAAGCTTTTAACGCTTCTTTTTCTTCGTTAATTGTTTTTATTCTCATTGATAAAGCAATTACAACAAAAGACATTATTATCAATGTTAATAAAACTCCTATAAAAAACGAATTTCTTGCTCTTCTTTGCATTGGATTCATTGCCATGTTAAGTTCCTCCCTTTATTACATGTATAATTTATAAAATCTCATTTTTACAATATTCTCACAGAATATCATTTTCTTTATTCTACAACAATTTCGGTCTAAAATCAACGAAACCAGACATTGTAATACAAACTTATTTTGTTTGTAATACATTTGTAAAATTACTTCAAAACGTACTTATTTATAGCTTCTAAGACTCCCTCTGAATTATTATCTGCAACTATTTTATCTGCAATTTCTTTCATTTTCGGATTGCTATTTCCCATTACAACTCCAAGTCCTGCTTCTTCAATCATTTCTTTATCATTTACATTATCTCCAATAGTAATAACTTCCTCTTTTGCTATATTAAGTTTATCTAAAAGAAATTCTATAGCAGTCCATTTATTAACATTTTCATTTGTTATTTCTGTATAGTAATATTGAATATCAATATCTTCTGTTCCTGATTTTATTTTTTTCTTAGACATATATGCTACTTCTAAAACATCAATTCCATCTATAGCTTTTAATCTTTTCATTATACTATTAAATATAAATTGTGATTCATCACACACTGTAATTTTCAAAAATTTTTCTTTTCCAGATTGTTCAATATATTCAGCTATATTTTGTACAACATTTATATGAGTTCTTCTTTCTTCTATTTTTTTTACATTTTCTTTATGATAAAAAAGAACATTGTAATTAAGAGAACTAGCAATTACTTCATCCTCTGTATATACATTATAAAAAAAACTATTTTCTTCACACATTTTTGCAATATTTAAAACTTGTTCTTTGCTCAAAAATCTATCATATAAAATTTTTTGATTTTTTATATCATAAACCGCCGCACCATTCCCTGAAATCAAAAAATTATCAACACCTAGTTCTATTGCCAAACTTTCTGTCGAACTAATAGGTCTTCCTGAAGCAAGCACTATTTCTGTTCCTTGTTCTTTAGCTTTTTTCAAAGCCAATCTCGTTTCTTCAGAAACTTCTCCTAATGAATTAAGCAAAGTTCCATCTAAATCAATTGCCATTAATTTATACATATTTTTCTCCTTCGTCTCCTTTAATAAAGTTATTATATCATTAAAACTTTTTTTGACAATATTATTTAATATACAAATTATTCATACATATTTTACTTCACTTCTTTCCCTTTTATGATATAATATTTTATATTTTATCAACAAAGGAGGAAAAATGAAAACAAAAAAAATCTCACCAATCGTGTTACTTTTCTCAATTCTTTTATCATTTGCAATTATTATTGGAAACAAAATTGTATTTTGTGGAAAAGTTTACGAAAACAATTATTTAAAAAACAATTATTCATTGTTAGATCTTTTTTTATTTTTATTAATTATAGTAATAAGTTATATATCAATATTTTTTGTAAAAAAATTATATTTAAATTTTTATGATAAACTTTTAAGTTATAAAGCCAAAAGTAAATTTAATTTTTGTTTTTTTGCAATTGTACTTTTTTCTTTTGTATACTTTATATATTTTCTAACATTTTATCCAGGTGGAATATATACAGACACTCACACGTCGTATTTTATGATGAAAGGAATTGTACCTTTTACAAGCCACCATCCGGTTTTATATACATTATTCACTTATATACTTACATTATTTAGACCATTTGAAATTGCAGTTGTAATATTTGCATTGTTACAACTATTATTTATGATTTCTACGCTTATTTATTTTATTTATTGGTTATTAAACAAAGGATTAAACAAATATTTAGTTCTTTCCATTATATTTTTCTTAGCAATATTTAAACTTTATCCACTGTACAGCATTTCGCTTTGGAAAGACACACCATTTTCTTTAGCCTTATTCCTTTATACATTAACTTTTATAGATTTAATAATCGAATGTTTTTCTAAACAAGTGAAAACTTCAACAATAGTAAAATTAAATATATTTTCTATACTTGTTATATTTTTAAGAAACAATCGGTATTTTTATAACATTCATTAGTTTATTACTTTTATTTATTGTAAACTTTAAATACATTATAAAATCCAGAAAATCTATTCTTACAGGCTTTATCACAATATTAATCTCTTGGATAATTATGTCTTTATTCCCTTTAATGGGAATACCTGCCGCAAGTATTTGTGAATCTCTAGGAGTCCCAATTCAACAGGTCGCTTATGTTGTTGCTAATGATAAAAATGTAACACCAGAACAATTAGAATTAATTGAAAGAGTTATGCCTGTCGCTGCAATAAAAAAATTTCATTACAATATGATTGTCGACCCACTAAAATGGTCATATTACTTTGATGATATATATTTAGAAGAACATTTATCTGAATATTTTAAACTATATGTTCAACTATTTTTCCAAAATCCAATAGAATATCTTGAAGCTTTTCTATTAGAAAACGCTGGGTTTTGGTCATTCACTGTAAATGGAAACGAAGCTTATATTTGTACTGAAAATTGGCATACTTATCGTTATTTTCATAATAAAGATTTAATATGCGAAGCTACTAATTTTTCTTTAAAAAACATTTTAAATCCAACAATTTATTTTAGCGGAGGACTGTTCTTCTGGATAACAGCAGCAAGCTTTGTTATTACTTCTCAAATTGCAAATAAAAAATTTTTACTTGGCTATTTACCATTATTAATTCTTTGGGGAACAATTATGATAGCAACACCACTTGCTGTAAGCTTAAGATATGTTTTCGCTTTAGTACTAGCTCTTCCTATTAATTTGACCTATCCGATTATTGCAAAAAAATATAGTGAATTAAAAACTGATTAATTAACAAAACAAAAAGAAGTAGGATCACCTACTTCTTTTTTGTTTTAAAAAAAATCTAATTTTACTTATTTGTTAGCCATTTGATTTTCAGCTTGTTCTATCATTTTTTTAACCATGTTACCACCGATTCTACCAGCATCTCTTGCAGATATATTTCCGTTATAACCATTTTTTAAATTAACTCCAACTTCACTAGCAACTTCATATTTAAATCTTTCTAATGAATCCATTGCTTCTGGAACTACATTTTTATTACTTCTTGCCATTTTATTCACCTCCGAAATTTACTGTGTCTTTTACACTTATAAAAAAACTTTAAATTAAATAATAATTTAATAATTTTTCTAACTATATATTGCGCATTTATTAAAAAAATAAACAAGTAAATTTTGGAAAACAAAAAAAGTGCTACAGAAAATTGTAGCACTACACTATATACTTATTTAATTATTATGCTTCTGGTTCTACTAAACCATAATTGTTTGAATCTTTTAATTTAAAGATTACATTTACTTTTCCAGTATCTACATTTACGAATGTATAGAAAATGTTTCCTTTTCTTTCTTCTAATTTAATTTTTGCATCTTCTACTGAAATTGGTTTTAAATCATAAGAAATTGATTTTACTATTTCATCTTCAACTTTAACTTCAGCAACTCCTGCTAAGTTCATTTGTTTTATAGATGAATCTTTCATCATTTTTTCTCTTTTAGCTTTAGCTTTTCTTATTTGTCCTTCTAGAATATCTATATCTTTATCAATTGAAGCGTATAAGTCTTTATCTTCAGTAACTGCTTTGTAAGACATTCCTTTTACAGAAACATACATTTCTGCAATTTCAGATGTTACATTTTCTTTTTTGATTGTTACTGTTACATCAATTTCTTCTTCTCCAAAATATTTTTCTATTCTTGTTAGTTTTTTCTCAGCGTAATCTTTAATTGCTTCTGTAGCTTTTAGTTCTTTTCCTGTTATTGTTATATTCATAATAACCACTCCTTCTCTTTAAGTATATTTGCATAATCATTATATAAGTAATTTGTCTATTTTGCAAGTGAAATTTTCATGTCTACAATATTTTTTAGTCATTAAAACAACTTTTCTAATTTATATTCTTTTTCTAATTTTTCATTCAAATAAATATTAGCAATTAACTCTAATTCTTTTCTACAATTCTCAGACAATTCAAAGGAGAAAATCTTTTTTGGATCTGCAGTCATAATATATGTTATTGCATTTTTTGTAGGATCACTCATTGCAATACTTCCTGTATCTTGCTTCCCACAAGCAGAACATTTAAATCCATTGTCTATAATACTAAAATGTTTTAAATTTTCTTTACACTTGCACGAAACACATTCTCTTACATTCGGTGCAAATCCTAATATCTTAAGCATTCTTAGTTTAAATACAGATGTTATAAAATCTAAATCTTTATCCGTCTCCGAAATCATATATAATGTATTTAAAAACAGCTTTAATGTATTAAATGAATTCTGATTTTCTGTCGTTACATCATTAATTATTTTTGTTATGTAAGATGCATAAGTTAATTTATCCAAATCAGTTCTAATATTATAAAACATTTCAATTGTTTCACACGAATTCATTGTATAATGTTCTGAACCTTTAAAAAGCATATATTCACCAAAACACAAAAATTGAGTGCCGCTAAGCAGAAGGCTCTTCGGTCTCCTCGAGCCTTTTGCACTGCACCCAATCTTTCCTAAATTGGGAGTTAAGATAGTAAGCATTTTATCAAAATCTCCCATATTATTTTCAGCAATTATTATCCCATTTACCTTTACATTCTTCATCTATTGTTACCTTCATATTTTCTTCCATATTTTTTACTTCTCTAAATTCAAGGTAAGAATTAATATCTCCAGTTTGCTTAAATGTATTCCACGCAATGTTTTTTATCATAACGCATCCCACCCTTTCTTTTATATCTTTTGTAAATTTTAGAAGATTATTCAGTAATTTTATTTCAACTTAAATTTATTAACAATACTATCTTTTTCTTGCCAATCTTCTTTTACTTTAACCCAAACTTTTAAGTTTACTTTGGTTCCAAGCATTTCTTCTATATCTTGTCTCGCTGTAGATGCAATTTTCTTTAAAAGATTTCCACCTTTTCCTATTATTATTCCTTTATGAGATTCTCTCAAACAATATATCGTTGCATCTATATCATGAATATCTTCACCTTTTGAAGTTTTTCTTTCTTTAAATTTTTCTATCTCAATATAAACACCATGAGGTACTTCATCATTTAAAAACTTCAATGCTTTTTCTCTAATTATTTCTTCTGCTATTTGTCTAACAGTTTGATCTGTATATTCATCATCAGAATAATATTTAGGTCCTTCTGGTAATAATTTTACTATTTCACTAATGATAGAATCTACACCATCTTCTTTAGTCGCAGATATTGGTACTACCGCTTTAAATTCATATTCATCATTATAAATTTTAATTAGATTCAACAATTTTTCTCTTCTTACTAAATCAATTTTATTTATAACTAAAATACATGGTTTCTTGCTTTCTTTTATTCTATCTAATATTAATTTGTCTCCTCTACCAATTTCTGTAGAATCAGCTTCAATTAAAAATAATATTACATCCACTTCTGAAAACATTGTAAATGCTGTTGATACCATTGTTTCACCAAGCTTTGTTTTTGGTTTATGTATTCCTGGTGTATCAGTTATTATTATTTGATAATTATCATCATTTAAAATTGCTTTTATTGCTGTTCTTGTAGTTTGAACTTTATTTGCTGTAATAGCAATTTTTTCTTTTACTAAAGAATTAAGCAATGTTGATTTTCCTACATTAGTTCTTCCAACTAGCGTTACAAAACCCGATTTAAATTCTCCCATATTTTATACTTCCTATTCTATTCCTGTAAATGTTACATCTGAATCTATTGGACATACATTAACCCATGTATTTCCATCATTTACTTTTATTTCTTCTCCATTTAAATCAACATATACAGTTTGTTCACGTCTAGATTCCTTATTACATTTAATTTTTATTGCTTTACCATTTGTTATATAATATCCATCTAAACTTCCAACTGTTATTACATCTTGTCTTCCTTTGTTTTCTCCATCATCTAAAGTATAGTTTTCTGCAAATGTTATAATCAAATTTTTTGTTGTTACTGGTTCATTTGTCATTTCATCATACATCATTTTGCCTTTTGACCATCTTGTATATCTTCCAGTTTCACTATCGTATTTATATTCAACAGTATGTCCTTTTGCATAAGGAATTTTTACAGATTCTACTGAAAATGCATCTTCTGATTCTAAATTAACTTCTTCAGCACTATAATTTAATACACTTTCTTTATCTGATGTTTTTCTCCATCCATATCCATTAGCAACTTTTAAGATTGCATCTGTATTTGTATAAGCATTATGTGGAGCTTTTTTATGAGTAGCTCTCCAATATAAAGAATCTTCTGTTCTAGCTTTTCCAGTATCATATATTTGTCCATTTATATGTTCTATACAAAATTCTTGAAAAGCAGCTTGTGCCTGAGGACTCATCCCTAAGTGAGCATATAAAGCATCGTTTTCCATTGCATAATCAATAAAATAATGTCTTGCACTTCTTATTGGACCTACTTGATCAGCTACAGTCCCTTTAAATAAAGCCATTAATCTTGATTCTCCTCCTTCAACAATAATTTCATAAACCATATATGTTGAATTTAAAGAAGCTTGTGGTTGTGCATTTTTATTATTATCAATCATAAATGCAATTGGTCTATCATTTCCGTTAAATATTTTTATTTCTGGTTCTTTTTCTTCTACAACTTCTTCTTTTTTATTTTTTAATTCGTTGTCTTCAGCAACTTCTACAATCTCATCCATGTCTTCGACTTTATTAAAATCTGTGAAATACCAATAAACACCATATCCAATTCCTACAATTAAAATTAATGCAATTAATACTTTAAAAAAATTTTTCATATGAATCCTCCGTATATTATTACTTATTATTTTTATTATATTCATCTTCCCAATCTTTTATTGTTAAGAATAAACTATCATATGCTTCATCTTCTGTTTTATAAAATCCTATATTTTCAACAATTCCTCTTTCTGAATCTGTAAAAAATATTACGTATTCTTCATCTTTTTCATGGAAATAGCATCCATATAAATTATCTCTTTTATTATCTTTGTAAAGTTCTTTTTGATTTTTAGAATATGTTTGAATTTTTCCATTACGATGAATTTTTTCTAATTTTAATTCTTTAATTTTTTTCTCAAATTCTGCTTTTTTCATTTTTATTTCCTTATCTTCCTATTAAATTTATTATTTTAGGCAAAAATAATATTATTCCAATTATTACTGACATAATTGCAGATAGAGTAACCGCTCCTGCTGATACATCTTTCACAATTCTTGCAATTTCATTATATTCTAAAGTATATAAATCCACTGTTTTTTCAATTGCTGTGTTTATAACTTCGCAAATCAATACTACAAATATAGTTAAAGTTAATATTCCTAATTCTATTAACGAAATTTTTAATAAAAATCCTAATATTATTGCAAGTATTGCAAATATCATTTGAATTTTTATATTACTTCCATATTTCCAAACAAATTTGATACCATTTAATGCATTTTTTAAGCTTTGAAAAAAATTTTTATTTTTCCACTTATTTTCCATATATCCTCTAAAATTATTCTTCTCTCAATATTTTTAATCTGTTTAGTACGTTTTCTTCTTTTTCTCTCATTACTATTTTATCAGATTCTTCAATATGATCTTCTCCCATTAAATGGTAAAACCCATGAACTACCATATAAGCAAGTTCTCTTTCAAAACTATGCCCATATTCTACAGCTTGTTCTTTCACTCTTTCGATAGATATTACTATATCTCCTAAAGCTTCTTCGTATTGGCAATTTTTCATTTCATGGATTTCATCTTTTTCAAACATTGGAAATGAAAGCACATCGGTTTCTTTGTCTATATTTCTATATTCATTGTTTAGTTTTCTTATGTTTTCAGGATTTGTTAGAGTTATGCTTATGTATAACTTTGAATCTAACATTTCTTCCACCAAAAAACATTCATTTAAAACTTTATTAATTACTTCTTCATATTCTTCATTTGTTTCAAAATCTAAATATTCTATTTCAGCAATTTTTTTCATAAATATTCCTCTATTTTATAATTTTGTAAAAAAACCTTTTCTTGTTTTACATGTTGATTTTTTGATTTTTTTCATTACGCCTAATTCAACCAATTTATCTTTATAGAATTGTCTTACTTCTGCATATTTTTCATATTCATCTGCTGTTTCATATAATTCTCTTCTTAAAGATAATATCTCTTTTTCTTCTGAAGATCCTGTTTTGCTATATGCATCCCAGAATTTTTTGTAAGCATCTCTTTCTTGTGGCTTATCCCAATATACTTTTGTTGATAATAGTTTTACATTATAGTCTTCTATTAATTCTAAAAGCATTCTATAAGTTGTCTCTCTTTTTTCTGTTACTTTTGTACTAACTATTAAATTTCTTGTATCTTTTAATAATTTTTTATAGCATTGTTCTGCAGCAACTAAAGGTAAGCTGTGAGTAAATAAAACTCTACTCAAACCAAGTAATATCATATTCTTCTCTAAGAAATCTTTTTCATCCAATTTCCCAACAGAGAACTTTTCATATTCATCATATTCTTGAAGAATTTTGCTATATTTTTCTTCGCCTTCAATTCTGATTTTTATAGGTAGCATATTTTTTATATAATCTTCTAATGTTTCAAAAATCTTTTTATATAAATCTGCTTGATTTACAACTTTTGCTCTAATTCCATCTGCTAATTTTACAGAATAATTTTTTAATATTCCTTTATATATTGTATCTATTTTTTCAATATATATAGGTTCATATTTCACTAAAACCTTATCTTTTCCTGTAGCTGTTAAACTTTCATGATCTAAATCTAATAAAAATTTTTGTTTCCTGTATTTATACTCTAAGTATTCATTATCTTTTAAATGAACTATTGTATAATAATTTGCAAGAGCATCTTTCTCATAGTTTGATGCAGTATTATTTTTTACTTTTTTATAAATAGAATCCATTATATGTTTATCAATTGATTCTAGATATAAAGTATAACTTTCATCATATCTATTTTGTAGTTGTTCTTTTTTAGAAACATCATTATTAGCTGTAGCTACTTTTAATTGTTCATAATTTTTAATAGCTGCAGTTCTTTTTATATTAATCATCATTCCATTAATACCAATTTTTGTTGGTATTAATAATTTTGTTAAAGTGTTAGAAACTTTATTAAAAAAAGTTGTATTATTCGAAAGTACTTTTAAACTTCTCTCTTCTACCATATAAATCCCATCCTTTCAAAACCATTAATAAGTCTGAAATTATTCTGGACTTATTTGTCTTTCGTCTTTTATTCCAATCTTTTGTTTAACTTCATATACTAATGTTACTGTAATTCCATCATCTTCAATCTTAGTATATAAATCTCTTTTTTTATATTTATCTTCGTATTTTGATATTTCGAATTCTGATTCCATTTCTTTTTCGAGCTCTTCTTCAATTTTAAAAATCAGCTCATCATTTGAGAATTTTTTTTGTTTCATTTCATATTCTATATAGGTCGTATTTTTTATCTCAAATGGTAAATAAAAATCAGCAAAAATCCTTATCTTTTTTCTTGTGCTTATTGTATCATAATTTTCAAAATTTAAAAGCCTTTTATTGAAATTTATTGCAAAATTATTTATACAAATTTCTTTTTTTTCTAACTTTTTTCCAGTTTCTATTTTTTCATTTTGGACAAAAAATTCTTTCCTTTCTTTTGAATATATTTTTTGTCCAAAAACATCTGCATCTGCATAAACATTTCTTGTTCCAGTATTAGCTCCTTCCATAACTCCTTCAACCAAAATATCACCTTTTTTTACAATATCACCAACCTTTACTCGTGCTGTACCACTTCTGACTATGATTTTCGAAATAACAGAATCTTCCATTGCAATAATATTGTTTATTTCTTTCTTATTTATAATCTCAGGAACTTTTATACTTTCTTCAACAGTAACAATAACATTAGTCCCACTAACACTTATTCCAATCCAAGATATATCTTCTCTTCTTAATCTTATTGAATTACTTATTTTTTCTGTATTAATTCCATTTTTTAATTTTCCTTTTTCAATACCATGTTCAAGAAGAAGTTCCATTATATCTTCAATTGGAATACTTGTATTTCCAATTATTTCTATATTCCAAATAAATTTAGTTAAAACAAAAATAAAAATTGCAATTACTACTATAGCAATTGCAAATACTTTTCTTTTTCTATATCTATTTATAAAAAATGGAACTCCTCGCTTTTTCTCAATATTTAGTTTACACTTTGATTTTTTTGCTATATGTCTAATGGTTTTAAAATCTGATTTTAAAACTTTTACTTTTATATATGTACCATTTTCAAATTTTTCTAAATCTTTTAAAAAAATTTCTTTCTGCCTGCACAAATTAAGAAAACGTTCTATAAAAAATCCTTCAACTACAATATTTAAGTAACCTGCCAAAAACATATATATTAATTTTATAAACATTGATTATTCACCTTTACTTTCAAAATCTAGATTTTCTATTTTACCAGTAACTAAAATATCATTATCTGTCATTTGATTTAATTTTAGATTAAATCCATTAATATTTATATTTCCGACTGATGTACTTATTCTAACAAAAAAATCTTCATATTCTAAAATTCCTTTGAAATTCTCAATAAAAATTTCATCGAATCCTGTAACAGTTATTTTAGGAATATCACTAATAACTTCTCTTGGAATCTCTAAAAATTTACTAACTCTACTATAATCTCTCATATATATACCTCTCTTTAAAGAATATATATTCAAAATAATAAAGTTTATACCTATAAAAAAACACAAATAGAATAATCTATTTGTGCTTCTTTTTATTCTTCTATTAATGCTTTTAAATCTTGATCTTCTTGAAGTCTTGGTGAAATATATTCCCAAACTTTTTTCTTAGCTTTACCCACAGCCGCAAGAGCAATATCTTTATCATCTCTCATCTTAAAACTAGCATATTTTAAAATAATCGGCTTTTGAGAAACTGCCGCTAAAACAACATCTTTATCATCTCTAAGTTCTTGACTTGCAAAATATAAAGCTTGCCCATCAACTTTAGATGCTGCCAGTAAAACATCTTTATCTCCTTTTAATTTTTCACTAGCATAGCAACAAGTCCAACCAGCTTGAGAAACAGATTTCAAAATAACATCTTTATCATTTTTTAATCTATCACTTGCAAATTCTAAAGCCCCTCCATCAATAGCTACAGCTTTTAATAAAATTTCTTTATCGTCTTTAATTTCCTCATTTGCCCATTCAATTAATGATGGATTTTCTAAAACTACTTTTGAAAAATATTCTTTATCATTTGTTCTTTCTCTAGCTTCAATTACTTCTGGACTATCTGCCATTTTTCTCTCCTATAATTTAAAAATAAAAATCTGATTTTTTTTCATATTTTTCTCTTACTAGTTTTCTGTCTAGCATTCTCTTCTTTAGTTTACTATCATAATATATAATTCCAACTAACATTATTATACAAAAACTAAAAAAGATCTTATTTTTTAGAAGTTTCATTACTAAACCAAACCTTGGCATTGTATATACTACTTTTCCGATTATATTGCCATATTTAACAATTTCCTCATCATTAACTTCATTATTATCACCTTTAGTGATAAACGCCTTTTGTAAATCAGTATTTATAGTTTCTGAAATTCTGTGAGTTATAATTTCACCTTTTGCATTTTTAAATGTTATTATATTTCCTACTTTATATTCTTTATTTTCATAGCCTTTTTTTACTATTATAATATCATTTATATTAAGTCTCGGAGACATACTTTCTGATGTTACCGTATAAATTTCTATATTTAAAGAACTAGGAAATATTCCTGAATTCCCTAGTTCTAATAATATTACTAATAAACTAAATAAAATTGTAGGAATCAACATTATATATAGCATTATAATTAAAATCTTTTTTATCTTTTGATTTCGTTTTATATTTTTAGATATAACATCTGATTCATATCTCATATTTAATCACCTATTAATTTTTATTTTTCATAATTGCAGGTTTCATTTTTTCAACAAAAGCTATGTCTTCTAAATTCAATCCACTTCTATTAATATTGTGATAATTAACTATTTTTCCAACATCTTCTATTAAACTTTCAATATTTTCTGGTTCTAAATGCTCTTTTTCTATATTGATATTTAATATTTTATATCTATTTGCGATTATTGATGTGATATCAGGTTCTTCTGCAAGTTTTATATTATTAAGCATTACTTTATATGGTTGATTTATAAAATCAATCAAATCTTGAAGCTCTTTTGTTACATCCATTTCCATATCATCTGCATATTTTTCTTTTATTAATTTATAAGCATATGAATAGAATGAAACAGCAATTTTAAACATGTATTTTATTGAACAATTATCATCAACAAACTCTGCAATTCTTAAATTTACAGCTTCTTCATCTAATTCCAAATACATTTTTTGTAATTCTTTTATTTGAGTATTAGAAGATACTGGAAATTCATATATTTTACGTTCTAATTTCTTTTTAAAGAATCTAAATAAAGGATTGCTTGTTTGTTTTATCATCGCAAGATGTTTTTTATTTTCTTTTAATAAAGCTTGTTCTTTTTTTCTTAACTCTTTATTTTTCTTATCATAAGCATCTTTAAATGCATCTTTATTTTTTTGTTTTTCTTTTAAATTTTCTATAATATATTGATATCTTACAAATACACTATATTCTTCAAGAGTATTCAATAATTTACCAAAATTTTTATTAATTTCTTCTTGTTTTTCTGGTGTTTCATCAAAATATTTTCCAACATATAATCTGTCGTAAAGAACGCTCATTTCTTTTTCACTAAAATCTTTGATTTTCCACTCATCATTCAAGAATTTTCCTAATATTTCTTTGCCATCTTTTCTTCTTGCTTTTATTAAATCTTTATTTAATTCAAAGAATGTTTTAACAAAACCATTCTTATCTAGTTGCATTGCATTCAATACTTTAGAATTTCTATCATTTAATTCTTTTTCTATTTTTTTAGAATTAATATAATATAAATATCTCATATTTAATTCTATATGTATAACAATATCAGGACATTGCCAATATATTTTCTCAAAAGTCTTTTTAAGTTTTTCTGAATTAAAATTACCGTTTTCTAGTTCCTCCATAAATACACTAATATATTCATTAGTGTATTGGCTGTAATTAAAATCATCTTTTGTTAAAATAATTCCAAAATCTTTAAATTTATCTAAAAACAATTTTATATTGTTATTTACTAAACTTAAATCTCCCTCAAAGAAACTACTTAAACTATGAGCAATTCTATCAATTCCTAATTTTTCAAATGGTGTATTTAATTCATTTAATACTTCTATATTTTCAAAACCTTTAATAGTTTTCTCAAGCTCAGCAATTTTGGTATCTTCTCTAACATCAGTTATTCTTTCATATCTGTCTTGAATTTCATTCCAAACTACTTTTCTAATTTTTAACGCAGCTTCTTCAAATTCTTGAACTTTTTCAACATATTTACTTTTGTTTTTCTTTGTGTTTATTGGCAAAACACTTAATACGTCTTTATTACTTGATATATATTTATCAAATTCCACTAATATATCGTTCATTTATGCTTCCGTACCTTTCATACTTTTTTCTTTTTCTAAATAAGCTATATAATCTTCTACTTTCTTATATAACTCCATTAGATCTTCGTTGCTTAATTTCGATAATTCAAAATCTTTTTCCATTGTACAAATTTCCTTTCAAGAAATCATCCTACTATTATATTCAATATTATATATTAATCATAATCTCAAGTCTATATCTTTTTTATAATATTTTTTTACTTTTTGTTTACAATTTATAGATTCAAGGGGAAGTTTTCTTCCCCTTAGATCTTTATTACTTAATTATTATATAAGAGAATGTATCTCCAATGTACATATATTCTGTTATATCAAATGGTATTTGCGTTGATTCTCCTTTATCATTTGTTTCTTCTTTATAAACAATCTCATCACTTGCATCGTATAATGTGAACACTACTTTGTAAGTTCCTGATTTCAAATCTTGTTTTAACGTATAGTCTGCATTTAAAGTAATTGAAATTGTATTATCAATTACTGCTGCTTTTATCGTTTGAGTATCAATAGCTGTATATTCTTTTTCAAATTGTTTTATTGAATCTAAAAATTCTTGATATTCTTCATCATATACTTGATTTACTTCAACAGGAAGTTCTAGTTCATTAGTTACGTATTCTGTCAAATCAACTTTTTCATAATCATTTTGATATGGATTATTCATTGATTCATCATATTCTCTTCTATATAGAGCAACTGTTATATATGGATTATTTAAACCAGATAAATATTCAATATCAAAGTTAAGCATATTATTACCCACTTCATTCATTTTTCCTGTTGCTGCATCTAATGTATATCCAGTTGCTTTATCTATAATAACTTGTTCTACTGGAAGTGTTGAGTTTAATCCATATACATCATTGATTAATTCTAAGCTTACCCAAGTTGTTGCAGAAGCTTCAACTCCATAATAAATACCATCAGCAGAACCAAAACTTTCTATCTTAATTTGATATTCACCTGTTGCCAGAGCACTGTTTTCAGTTCCTATTTTTATTGATGATGATGCATTTGAAACAAGTTCTGCAATTTTTATTCTAGTCGTTCCATCGGCTCTCGGATAATATTTTTCATTATTTAACTCAAAATATGTACCAAGCAAGTTAGCTCCATTTACAACCTCATACTCATCTGTAACGTCATTTTTCTTATAAAATGTTAATTTTACACCAAGTTTTTTATCAAAATATCTTGTATCGTAAATTGTAACAGATTGTTCACCTTTTTTAACATCATATACTGTATTTACCTTTAATAAAACATCATTTCCTAAAAACACCCTCGATTTACTCAAAGACGCATTTACATCTATTGTTGATTCATCATCATAAATACCATAAACAATACTGTCAATTTGATCATCTAATAATCCAAATAATATTTCTTCTCTTCCATCAATCGTTGCTTTCAAGTACATCCTAAAATGCTGATCTTTAACAATTGCCGTTTGCCCCTCTGGGAGTTCTGGGAATTCAGCATTTTCAAAGTTAGCAATAAATATAAAGTTTTCATATTCATAATCCAGATTATTTTCTGTTATATGATAATTTTCCCTTACACTTTTTTCATTAAATTTTTCATTTGAACTTCCCATTACTTTAAATTCATCTAATCTAAATTCAACTCTTCCATACTCATCATCAGTTATATCTAAATAATAGTAAGCAGGATTATTTTTATCCCATCTGTCAATCATTGTAATTGTTGTTCCTATTGGGAATGGATATTCAGTTGTTATTACTCTATAAGAATCATCATAGTAATTTCTAATATTTTCTATTTGAGAAAAGTTTTCTTGTGCAAACTCAAAATATGTTGAAAAACTACTCTCTGTTGTAATGTTTGTTACTGTGTTAGCAAATAAATCATAATGTGTACCTGGAGCAATAGCACCGTTGTAACCGGTATCGTCATATACTTCTGATAATAAAATTGCATCTATAATTATCCTTGCACTACCACGATTTAACGCATCTCTCCAATAAGATAATCCCATATTAAATTGCACCGTTCCAAGTTCTTTCGCTTCTGTAATGTTGTTTGAGTGATATAAGAAAAATACGAAAGCTGGTGTTGTTTTTAAGTTTTCAATAATATATTTATTGGTTCCATCATAAGAAGTATTATTTGTATGATTTATATCTGTAATAGCATCAGCATAAACATCAGTATTACCACTCATACTCCAACCAGAAGTACTGGTTTTCATCGTTAATCCAAAATTATTATTAGCAGCTCTTTGATCTGTATTAATATTTGGAATATCATTTTTATTATATAACCCTACTCCATTTACTAATGAAGCGTCTACACCTGTAAGTGTTAATACAGCATTCTCATAAGAAATACCTAATAATGACAATTCTTTTGTACCAAATGTTGAGTGTTTAGATGCTGTTAAAATAAATGAATAATAAAATACTTCATCATCTGGTCCAGCATACCACATATAATAAACGTCATCTTTTGGTGTTGGAGTTATATAACTTGTATAAGAAGTAGGACTAAAAGATGCATAATTTTCTGCATTTAAGATATCATCTTCATCTAATTCAACACCCATTTTTTCATATACAGTATAGAATCCATCTTTAGTAATATCTTGCTCAGGATTTCTTTCGTGCAATCCTAATACATATGAACGGTTAAAGTCTCTTTCATTCCAACTTAATGTTCCTCCAGTAGTATAACTTGGATCATACATACCCATGTAAACGCTATTAGCATCATTTCCCGGTTGTCCTTCTCCACCATCACTACTTCTAAAGATTCCAAAGAAAGTCATTCCTTTAACATCACCATATTTTGATGTTACTTCTTCGTCATCTGATATATTTAAATTTCTACCAGAATACATATAAATTCTATTATCTGTATTTCTATTTATTGTTGTTGCATTTTGAATTGTTGCAATCTTTGTTATTTCTATATCTTCACCAATACCTGTTGTATTTGGTTCGAAAATAGCTCCATTTGAAACATAATATTCAAGATTTCCACGTCCATCATAAATCTTTCCGTTTATAACTTGATATGATGTTCCGTTTTCTCCAACAACTGTATCAATAATTTGTGCAGTTGCATATTCTTCATTACCGTCTTCTCCAACCATACTTGAATAATGAGCTAGCAAGTTAGCACCATTTACTAAATATAGTGTTGTATTATTTTTAGATTTCAAATGTGTAATACGGTTTAATGCAAATAATCCTTCTGGGTGGGCTGATGTACTATCTGTTGTACCATTTAATAGTATAGAAGCATTATCCATAACTACATTTGTTGCCCTTTGGATAGAAATTCCTCTTTTTGGTACTTCTCTAGTTCCATAGTTTCTAATATTTATATCACCATTAGTATTAGCACTAGATGCGTTACCAGAACCAAATACACTTTCATAGAAATTAAATGTATTAGTATCTGTTGCTGAAGTTTCATATCCTTCACCATCTATATTTATAAGAATTGTTTTTGTAACACTTATTGTATCATAGTTGAATTCTTTTGTAGGGTCCATTTGCTCACCACCACCAAAGATAGTTCCACCAATATCAACTTTTCCTCTTACAAAGCTTCTTGCAGCTTGATTAGTAGATGCATAATAATCATTTATCGCTTCTAAACCTATATTGATTACTGTACTACCGTATATAACTGATGAATTCGCTCCACCATATACATTTTCTCCAATCACAGCACCAGCAATATCTACGATTACTAAAGCATCTCCTGTTTCTTTTCCTGTTGCCCCATCTATGTATTTATTTCCTGTTTCAGCAGCATTACCACCACCAAAAGCACTTTTTGCTATAGTTGTATTTCCATCAACACCTAGGTAAGATGAAATATCAACTAAAGCTGTAACACCGTTTCCAGCAGCATAAGCATTTCCACCTATATTTCCTGATGAAATATATAATGAAGTTGCACCTTTTACTGGTCCATTATCTCCTCCACCATAGATGTCATCACCTGTTGAACTATTTCCATAAAAATCAACTTGAGTATTAGCACCTACTTCTGCTGTTATACCTTCTCCTGCTCCAAATACTCTGTTTTGAATTACAGAATTGTTACTTATTTCAACGCTACAAGAACCTTTTACTTGTCCTGGTAGTGTTGCATCAGCACTTCCGTCAGCACCTTTACCACCACCATATACACTATTTTCTATTGTAGAATCTTCAATTTCAACAACAGTTCCATATTCTACTTCTCCGTACTCTCCACCACCATATACGTTTTGAGCTTGAGTTTTATTTTGTATAATAACTGTAGTTCCATTTACATTAGCAGCTCTACCACCACCATATACCGAACCACCAATATCAGATGTAATTGTTTGATTTGTGTTATCTACAGTATCTGAAATCGTTACCGAAGTGCTCTCCGTAACTTCACCTTGGTTTCCTCCACCATAGATATTTTTATCTATAATAGTTCCTAAAGCTGAAATAGCAGTTGTTCCATCAACATTTCCTGCATTACCACCACCATAAATAGAAAATGCACTAGAATTTTCTACAGCTATACTTGTGTTTCCACCCAAATCAGCTTGGTTTCCTCCACCAAATATATTGTTAGTAATTGTTGATGAATTTAGTATTGAAATTACAGACCCTCCAGATACTAAACCTCTATCACCACCACCAAATACATTTCCATTTGTAGCAGGTGTTTCTGCATCCATATTTTCTTTATCACCAATAACATTAGATCCATCTATTGTTACAAAAGTAATATTTGATACAGTTGCCGGCTCACCTTTACCACCACCAAATACGTTTTGGGCTTGTGAACCTGCTAACATATATACATCTGTGCTCTTATTGTTTACATTTCCGATTACGGCACCGTTTTCTCCACCACCGTAAATGTTATTTGTTACAATCGAATTTTCTATATTGATATCTGTTGTAGCAACGCTAGCTTCTTTTCCTCCACCATATAAAGAATCGTTGATGTTTGAATTTGTTACATTAACAATTGTATTTCCAGTTACTTGCCCTTGGCTTCCACCACCATAAGCAGAACCCGTTATAGTAGAACCGATAACATCCAAAAGTGTATTTCCGTTAATTTGTGCTTCTGTTCCTAATCCTCCACCAAAAGCATTTCCAATTATTGCATTATTTTTTACATAAACAAATGTAGCTTGTAATTGACCTGATTCATTAGAACCACCATATAAATTACCTACTGTACCACCATTAACTGTTATTTTTCTTGGCACTTGTGCATTGGTTCCTGCAATTCCTGCTTGATTTCCACCATTAAATGCATTTACAACATTTGCATTACTAAATATGTCTACTTGTACACCATTTGAATTAGTTGTTACTGCAGCTCGGTTACCTGATCCAAACACATTGTCAACTGTAGTTGGATACGTTTTTCCAATTTCAACAAGAATTTTTCCACTTATATCTCCATTTACGTTACAACCACCAAATACAGATATTCCTGGATATGTTCCACCATCTACAATTACAGTTGTATCACCATTCGTAGTAGCAGGATCATTTTCTGCTCCCTTACCACCACCATATATATTTCCTGTAATTAAAATTGTATTCGCTGGCGATACTGAATCCGATACTGTTATTTTAGAATCTCCTGAAACAGTTCCAGCTTCGCTTCCTCCATAAATATTTCCATTTAAAACAATAGTCCCATTTGAGTCTGTTATATTTATTGTAGCATCACCATTAACAGAAGTTGAGTTTCCTAAACCACCACCGAAAATAACATCTTCTGAGAAATCTCCTGTAGCACCTATTGTTCCACCATTTATATAAATATATGTATCTTGTGTTATATCTCCATCTTGATTAGATCCACCATATATTGCACCATTTATTGTTCCTGCATATGTTTTAACAGTTGAAGAACCTACAATATCACTTTGATTTGAACCACCATAAATATTTTTATTTACTTTTCCACCATGCATTTCAATTGTTACAGCGGTTACTTCTTCTTGTTCTTCATCATCCGGCTTTTCTATTTCAACAGCTTTTAAAAATCTAAATGATGTAGCATTAGAAGTACTTGTAGTTGTTCCTGTTATTGTTGATCCATTTATTCTGAGATATCTATTAGAACCATTTCTTACAAAATAAAATCTTATTCCGTTATTAACTACTGATGCAGTAAAAGTTCTCGAATTTCCTGATAATGTAAGGTTATTTCTATCATTATTTAAATATCTCTGTTGTCCAATATTATAAAAAGAATACTCATTCCCATTTTTGGTTACTCTCCATAAGTTATTATTAGTTGGCATTTGAGTATTAGATAAATATGATCCTGTTAACGTACCATTATTTACATTGAATATTCTAGAAGAATTTGGCGTAGTTCCATTAGCAATAATATATACTTCTCCAGACACAATATTATTTGTATGATCTTCAAAAGTACACACTGGCTCTCCATTATCATCGTCATCATCATTTGCAGATGAATTTACAACCCCATAATTTCCACCACCATATACAGAATTGTTTATAGTTGCATTTCCATCTATAATTATATGTGAAGATAAAACTCTTCCTGCAATTCCCATAAGTCGTGGATCATCATTTCCGTTTCCAGCACCTAATACGCATCCTGCTTCTGTTCCATATAGCGTAGCAACCCCTTGAGCATTTCGATCAGCATTATTGGTTAGTGTATCTTCTGCTCCAATTACAGCGTTTCCTCCAATATATAGTTTTGTACTTCCATTTAGAGTACCGTTATCACTTGTTGTCGAAGCAACACCATTAGACCCTCCATTGACGCTATATAATATCGTTCCATCTGTAACTTGTATTACTCTATTTCCATAAGTTGGAGATCTACCCGCACCACCAACAATATTTACTATAGTTCCACCTTTTATGTATATAAATGATCTAGCATCATCACCATCATACGATGCAAGTCCACCAATTACGTTGCAAATTAATCCACCTTCAACAGTTAAAATTCTATCACCATTGTCATGAGCCCCAGTAGATCCATGACCACCTACATATATTCCAGAATATGGTTTATTATCATCTGTATCTTTAAAACAATCAAGACCAATTCTTCCACTTTTTACTCTCATATCAAATATAGGAACCCCAGCATATAAGGTATCAAGGGTTGCAGCACCTGTTCTTGAAGAGAATTTTGTATATATATTTAAATCATCATTCTTATTTCTAACTCTATCAAAATCATTTCCAATAATAGCTGTTGCTGCTATTTTATGCCCAGTAAACGATCCAGCTCTCGCTACTTGTACATTCAAATATTTTCCAGTTTCTATAACTAATCTATATTCTGCATTAGCATTACCAGAAGCACCTCCTTGGATTTGTGTAAATGTTGCTTCTGTTTCATCTGTATTATCAGGCATCATTCCTCTACCAATTCTAAAATTAAATGCATTAGCTTTTACCCAAGTTCCTAAATCTGCCGTAGCACTTTCGTGATCAGTATTCCATCCCATACCAGAATTATTATTGTAATTTGCTGGTCCATCAACTGTTAAAAACGCTAATTGAGCATCTTGTTTTAAAGTAATTGTAGAACTAACTTGAAATGTTGCATTTTCTCTATAATCTTGGCCACCATATATACTTGTAATTGTATAAGCCGAATTAGCAGTTTCATATAGGTTTGATAAAGTTCCGTTCTTAAGAACAATTATATTTAACTCTCTATCAGATGCTGTATCTGTTTCTTCATTGTATGCTGCAGCTAATCTAGAATTAATTCCAACCCAGTTATTTACTGGAGTTGTCATACTTCCATCATTTGTTTGCGCACCTGCAGTTGTATCAACAAATATAACATTTGCATCTTGCCAATCCGCATATAAGTTAATTGTTACTTTTCTATCTGCTCCTACGTTTGTCGATACAGTTTGAACATATGTCTTTGCATTCGTTGTAATTGTATGGGTTGCATCAGTATCTGCTGAAAGCCAACCATTAAATCCTGCTCCTCCTGGTCTATCCATATATGGATTATCTATTAATTCTACTGATACTTTACCTCCAGAAATTGGAACTGCGTGAGTATAAGTCATTAATGTTTGTCTTTCTCCATTACTCGTTGCTGTTGGCTGTATCGTTGATATGTATCCAATTAATAATCTTTCTGTTCCTGTAACCTTAAAACCATAAGTATTAATTCCTGAAAAAGTTGCTACAGTACCTGTTCCAGTATATGCCAAATCGATATCTAATGTATATTTTTTATAAGTATTTTGTGTCCAAGAATTCCAATTGTTTCCAGTTACAGTCACTATTTGAGTAGTAGCATTATACGTAATCGTTATATCGTTATTAGTTGTATCATTAGCAGTTGCTGTTGCATTAAATCTATCTGGAACTGGAGCTTTAAATTGCATAGTCCAAGGTTTTGTTGTGTCAACATATTGATCATTTCCAAAAGTTGCTGCTATATCTAGATTTACAATTCTATTTCCTCCAGCTGAACCTGCATCACTTCTTGTCCAAGAAACAGTACTTGTTTCAATTTGATTCATTTCTGTTTTATTTGTGTTATAACTATAGTAATTTACAGTTACTTCTGCCATATCATTCTCTGTATATGGTGTTTTTCTTCCGTCAAAGTCTTCTGTATAATTCAATCCCATATAATAATTATAATCATTATCATAATTATTAACTAAAACTTTATTTGGAGTAATTTCATCTTCTTTTATAACTGCATAACGTGAAAACTCATTTGTTACACATTCAACTGTATCTATTGTTTTATTTGATACGTTTATTTTTTCAAATAAAATTTCATCTTCACTTTCATTAATGTGTAATACTTCAATAGATTTCCCTATTAAGTTATCTTTGAATTTTTCTACTGAAGTTATTGCAACATTTACAGTTTGATAATAATCTTTTGGTTGATATTCCAATTCACCATTTAGAATTTTTATATCATATGCAGCTAAAACTGTCGTATCTTTTAATTCTTCAACATCTGCTTTTAACTCTTCAATTTCATTAATATCTTCTGCTTTTACATTTAAACCGTATCCAACAGGTACATATCCAGTTACTACAATTTTTGCTTCAGCTGATTCTGAAACTAATTCTTGATTGTATAGTTTTACACCATTAATCTCTATTGTTTGATATTCTGCCAAAACGTTTAAATCTTCTTTTTCAAGTTGTTCTTCAGTTAAATAAACTTTATCTCCTGGTAAATATTCTTTTAAAACCTTTTCTTCTACAACTTGATTTTCATCTATTATATTTTCTAAATTACTTGTTGTATTTTCAACAACTTTATTTTCTACGCCTTCATTTATCGTAGTGTTTGTAACTTCATTTTTTATTTCTTCTACTGTTGTATTAGAAATTGTGTTGTTGTTTTCCACAACTGTGTTTGTTGTGACTTTATTTTCAACTATATTTTCCACAATTTTGTTTTCGGTTGTAGAATTTGTGTTTTCTTCTACAATTATATTTTCAACAATAGTATTTGTATTATCTTCTATCGTATCAACTTCATTTGATATCTCTGCTTTATCTTCAACAATTGTATTTTCAATTGTATTTGTTATTTCTTCTTTCTCTTCTTTTTCTTGAGTTTCATTTACAATTGTATTTGTATTATTTAATTCATTATTAGGAGTTTGATTCACATCATTATCATCAATTGTATTTGTAGGAGTAGAATCGTCATTAACTACAACATTTTCGTTGCTTGTATTACTTTCATCTTTTTGTTTTTTTAGTTCTTCTAAATCAACAATCTCATCTGAATATATATAATATTTTTTTGCTATATATCCATTTACATTTTCAGGTAATTCAATATATGAATTATTATTTTCATCAGTTAAAAGCTCCAAATCTGCATTCATTGAATTCTCTGTTCCATATTCAATAAATTTTACATTTGTTGTAATAACTTCTTCTGACTTTGTTAAAAATTCAAATTTGTGCATTACTAATAAACAGATAGCTATTAAAACCACCGTTATTACAAGTTTTGCTCGATTTGTTATTTTTTTCTTACTTTTTCTAGACATCCTAGTACTCCCATTCTTAATATAATACACTCATATTCTATCATAGAACCCTCTAAAATTAAAGTATTTTTGCATTTTGTAACATAAATGAAAAATAACTCAAAATATGCTATTTTGAGCCATTTTATGTCAATTTTTTATTTGTTTTTTTTAACCTTTTTTACATTATTTTACCATCTTTTTCTATATTATTTCATAAGCAAAAAAAGCGATAGAAAATTCTATCGCTTTTTTTATTTATTTTAACTAATTGGATCTAAACTAAAGCTTAAATCATATTGGATATCTGTACCAGATGCGTTGTTTTCACAGTCAACATCTTGTCCTTCAACCCATAAATAAATTCTATATTTTGTAATACCAGCAGCTAATCCTCCATTCATTTCCATGTTTGGAATTCCAGAATTTGGTGTAGCCCAAGTTGGTTCAACAGCTTGGAATGAATTTGAATCATTAGCAGCAGTTGCATCTCCTAAAACAACACCAGTTACTTCAGCTTTAACAGCATCATATTCAATTGTAGGATTTCCAGCACCTGCAGTGATTGTTGCCCATCCTAAAGCGGCTGCGTTATTAACACCGTTTTGAGTATGTGTATCAGCATTTGGTTCCCACATCATAACAGTTCCACCAGCAGTTGGTAACGCTTGAACTGTATTTGCATCAGCATCTGTAGCAGCTGTATTTGGTCCTTTTATTAAAGCAACACGAGCTGCATTTGCTAAACCTTTAACTGTATTTGGTTCTGTTACTGCACCTGACATATATAATTTATCAGATTCTGTTTCAACTTTTAGAAATACATCGAATGCCATGTAATATCCTTTGTCGAACTCACCTGTTGTTGTAACTTCATCAGAAGCAACATCATTTTGTAATGTTGTAGTTAACAAATATTCACCATAGTTTGCACTACCTGTATCCATTTCAGCTTTTACATTACCATAGAACATTTTTAAATGTCCATTGTTATCTAACTCTAATGCACTAGAAACTGGTGCCATTATTGTTGGTAATTGGTTTACTGAAGATGCATATGTATCATATGCATTAAATACATCATCTTTTGTTAATACAGTTTTCCAAGTAATACCGTCAGCAGAAATTTGTAAACCACTTGATGTAGCAACTGTAACATCAATAGCATCGATGTTAACTGTTCTGTTGGCTGTAAACCAAGCGTATGTTGACATGATTAAAAGTACGGCTGTTAATAACAAAATCATAAGTAAATTGTTTAATCTTTGTTTACTTGCTTTTGTTTTTTTCTTCATAATATCCTCCTTCATTAATCAATATGCTCTTCTGTAATGTCCATATGCATTTTCATCTCGCCACCTAGAAGTGCATTCGTACAATCAGGGTCATCCCCTTCAATAAATATTACTATTGTAAACTTATCAATAGATCCAGGCGCGAAATTTTGTCTTGATTCTAGCATTACAGTATCCTCAGAATAAAAAGCTTTTGTACCTTCTTCTGGAGCCTCAGTATGACCATTTAATTTGCCATAAACAGTTTGTTCTCCATTAAGGTATACCATAACTCTTATCGCTTCATCTACATTTAGAATAACATCATCAACTAAAATTGAATACCAGTAGTTGATACTTTCTTTGCCTTCATTTTCAACATAAAAGGTATATGCTATATAGTTTTCCCCATTATGAGAACCTTCTCCGGCTGTATCAAGGTCTTCTGGCAACCATTTAATTGAGATATTATCCATACCATCCATTCCAGTAGCCTCCAACCTTTTTGACACCACTTTTTCACTTAATCTTTCGTATATTACTATTCCTTTTTCCCAGCTTAAATTTTGATCCAAAATAACAGTAAAGTTACCTGCATCATAAATCATTGATAAAATAAAATATAGTAAAATAAGAAATAGAAGCAAAATCAGTAGTGCCAATCTAATCAATCTTATTCTAAAATCGCGCTTATAAATTTTGTTAGAGGTTGTTTTAAATTCAAACTTTGTCATTTGAACAACCTCACCTCCTAAGATTAAGCTATTATAGATTAGACATACATATTGAATTTTGCATATTCTCTAATTTATACTAATTTTAACACAATCATTTTCCATACTCAATTACATTATTTTTACATTTTTTTCACATATTTGTTACATTTCTTTTGCTAATTGACTTGATTTTTCCAATATGATAAAATCAAGAAAAATACACATGTTTGATTGATTTTCTAGTTACATTTTCTTACATATTTTACTATCATTACATCTATTCTTTTTGTTACATTAATGTAACAAAAATCATTCAAATAATTATGGAGTTTTAATTATGAAAAAAAAGAAAATTTTCAGAATAATTTTGTTAATATTAATTTTAATTTTAGCATTTTTAACAATACGAGATACATATTCAAAATATATAACTCAAGCAGGAAATTCTTCTACTTTAAATATCTCTAAATGGAAAATTTTATTAAACGATCAAGACATTCGAAATAATGCTGATTTTACACAAGATATTGCAATTGAATATGAAAACAACGAACATATAGCTGATGGATTTGTAGCTCCTACAACAAAAGGAAAATTCAATTTATCATTAGAATCAACTGGAACATCATTACCATATGAATATGAAATCCAACTAACAGATGATAAACCTTATGAGGCATCGCTAAATGGAATCACTTTTGGTGATGGTACAAATCCTTATTTATATGAAGTATTTTTAAAAGTTACCAATATACTCTCTGATTTTGATACTTGGGAAATGGAAATTGAAGTGCCAGACAATATTATAGAAGCTAGTTCAAACTTTAGTATAGATAATTCAACTTATAATGAAACCTATACAGTTGAAAATAATATTTTAAAAATAAATTCATCTGAATCATTATCTCAAAATGCAGAATTATCACTAAAACTTGTATTTGCATTTACAGATGATATTGATTTTGAACTTAGTAATATACGTATAAATGACGAACTTTTATACAATCCAACAGATAGAATTGCAGACTTCAGAATCACATCATATACCATAAATGGAATAAATCGTAAAGTACCAGCACACACAAGTAAAATAACAGGACTTGTTACACCACCAGATGATTTATCTCAAGAAGTCAAGTATGATTTTTCTTTTACTGTAGAATGGTATGATGGAGATAATAATGTATATGACAATTTTAATGATGTAGCAGCTATAAAGCAACTTTTACCAGCTACTATTCCAATTACATTGTCAGTTACTCAAGTTTTGGAGGACGCACCATAAAATATAAAAAAATAATAAACAAAAAGAAGTAGATTTTAAATCTACTTCTTTTTTTACTTTCTAATATTCTTATTATGGATTTTCTTGACTTTGAACAGCTCTTATCTTTACTTCTATCTCTATACCATATTCTCCTGGATGGTTTTGATCAAAATCATAAGCTTTATTTCCCCAATATGTATCAATCTCATCTGCAGCATCTATTACAGTTTGATCATCACTATCTACTTCATAATCCCAATTAACTTTAAACTTTAATTCAACATCCTCACTTCCAACTTCCATTGGTACTGGTGTTCCATTATATAAAGTATCATCTATATATATTTCTATTTTAAATGGATAAGTTTTTAATAATTCAAATAATTTTTCTGAACTATATATTTCTTGAACACCTCCATTATCGTAGGTTGTCTCTCCAGCTATATATTCATCTTCAAAAATTCTCATTGATAAAATATCACAAGAAAGTTCTGCTTCTGTTTCTCCATTATTTTTTGCATTAATTAATTGAACTTTTTCTGTCATACCTGGAAAAATTTCTCCAACCTCAAAAAGAAAATTTTCTGTTTGGTCTCCACTTGATAACTCAAAACTCCAGTTTTTTACGTGCATTGAGATATCCATTGATACAGTTGATATATATATAAACCACGCATAAGTATTAGCAATCAATGTTAAAAGTAAAATTAAAACTGTTCTTATTTTTAATCCTGAATTCAACATTGAGCTATATCTTTTTCGTTTTTTCTTTTTTGAACTATTTAGAGTTTTTTCTGGCTTGTTTTCATCTTCATTTTCAATTGTTTCTTCTATTGCACTATATAAAATTTCATTTTCGATATCTTCATATAGTATAGACTCTAAATCTTGAAAATCCATAATAGCTCCTTCCATTTATAATATTAGAATTTATTTTTATTCTTCATCATCTTCGTCGTCTTCATCATCTTCGTCATCTTCGTCGTCTTCATCATCTTCGTCATCTTCGTCGTCTTCTTCATCTTCTTCATCTTCGTCTTCTTCGTCTTCTTCATCTTCTTCTAGTTCTTCATTTTCATCTCTACCAGATTTTAATTGCAAGAAGAATAATACCGCAAAAGGAATAAAGAATACAACATAAAATGCTGTCATATTATTCATCAATTTTGTCAATAAACTTATCAAAACGCATTTATATATTACTTTTCCATAAATTTGATCACCTGTAATAGTAGGATCTTCAGCAGGATTTGCTATACCTTTTGTATGGAAAACTCTTCCTCCAATAGATTCTTCTATTTCAATAATTTGGTGTGTTACAACTCTCCCAGCAAAAGAACCATGTTCGCCTAAATAAGTTATATCATCTCCTACTTTTAGAGTATTTGGATCTTGTTCTTTTACAATTAAAACATCTCCAACTTGATATTTTGGAATCATACTTCCTGTTGCAACATTAAATACTCTAAAACCACCAATTGTTTTTTCATTATTTGAAAATCTTTGCAATGCAAGAACTGCAATTATTATTATTAAAAAAATCGCACATAAATATTTAATAATTGAAATTATCATACCTAGTGGTTTTAAATTTAACTTTTTCTTCATTATACTTCCTTTAAAATTTATTTAGGATTATGGCCCTATCACCATTTATTCTCTATTAATTTGTTGAACATATTTTCCAATATGTTTTTTAAATATAGCTTGAATTTCTTTATTTGTAACTTGCTTTTTGTATTTTACTATCGTAAATTGCTTACTAACCAAATTTCTCAATTGGTCTTCCGTTATTTGATCATTAACATCAATAACTCTTTCAACAATATTAGCAATTAATTGTTCTATTATTTCTTTTTTACGTTTTTTTCTAAGTTCTGGATTCTCAACATTTTGTAAGATCAAATAATCTAATAAGAAAGTTTCATCAGCATATTTTTTTGATTTTCCTCTTTCTTTATATTCCCTTACTTTGTTGTCCATTTCCCCTTTAGATTTTACATCCATTTCATTAATAAGGAAATCCCAAAGTTTAACTGCATATTGGAAATTAACATTTTTTAATATCATGTTTGTTTTCTTAAGAGGTGGAGTTATTAGTGTTACGTGAGCTGCTTCTAGTTCTTGATAAGTAGGAGAAAATGTTAAAGCAATAACTTCTCTTTCTAACATTTTTATTCTATCTAATAGTTCATTTCTTTCATCTTGCGCTGTTGTATTTTCAGAAGCAGATGTCAAAAGTACTTGGATATCTACTTTATTTTTTCCATTATACGAACTTCCAACATAGTCCATCTTTTTGAACTCGTTAGAACTTACAGATTTATCTTCTAATATTTTCTTTTTTTGTTGTCTTATAATAAACAACATTCTTTGAATCAATGTATAAATAAATCTGTTCTCATAAGTATTAAATGTTTCTTCTTTAAAAACATTTAGCATTTTTCCTGGTTGAACATCACCTTCTTCAGTAACATCTTCAATAAAACCAGCATTTTTTGATAAATGTTTTATCGCTTCTACTGTAACTTTTTTTATTTTTTCAATTTTAACAACTTCTTCTTCATTTATAATAAGCCTCATAGGGTTTCTTAAAATATTGTCTAAATACTCAATAGTATCTTCCATTTTTTCTACCCAAAGTTCTTGATTTTTTGGCTTATCTGTTTCAACTCTAACAGTCATTTTTGAAGATAGTTTGCTATTAAATGCATTAATTTTTCTAGAATCAGTATCTGCATATAATTCAAAAACATCCAAAATTTTATCCACTGTTTCCTCCTTAGAATTACTATCCTAATTTCTTTAGTCTCAAAACGTATTCAATACATTCTTTCATTTTGCCTTTTCCAAATGTTTTATCTAAGAATGTAACAAATCCATCAATTTCATCTTTAATATAAGCAATATTTAATTGTTCGAATTTTCTTAAAATCTTTTTAGCTATGAAGTAATCTATTCCTTCAACTTCATCTCCACCACAAGCAACATACGCTGAAACGAATTTTCCTAAGTGACTAACAATACGGTTACCAAATGCAACTCTAAAATGTTGTATTACGTAATCATCCATTTCATTAATCTTTTTCCAATTATCTTCAGAAACTTCATGTTCTGCTCTAGCTTGCATAAATAATTTATCTAAATAACTGAAGTTAATATCCATTGGTGGTGTATCTTCAGCTTCAAATACTTGTCCTTTATCGTTAATATCTATAGGCATCGCTCTATCGTAAACCTTATCAGTTACCATAAATGTAGAGTCGTCATTGTTGATTGTTCCGATATACCAAGTATTTGCTGGTATCTTAATTCTACCATTTGTTATATGTTTTGGGTCATTTTCCCAAGGACTAGCTACAACCTCAATAATCCACTCATCTCTATTTGGCATCTCTAGAATAGATAACATTTCAGCGAAATAGTATTCAACACGAGCAAGGTTCATCTCGTCTAGGATTACTGTATATACATCATCTGTATATGTAGCTGTATATAAACATTCTAATAATTGTGTCTCATTAAATTTCTTTGTGAACTCGTTGAAATATCCAAACAACTCTGTTCTATCTCTCCAAGACGGTTGTACAGATACAACGCAAGAGTCATGTTTTAAGAATTTTCCCCAAGCATAAGCAAGAGATGTTTTACCTGTACCAGAGATACCTTGTAGAATAACAAGTTTTGTTGATGCAAGACCAGCTATAAATATACGAATTAATGGTAATGCATAATATAAATGTAATCTTGATGCAGCAAATTGTCTAAATGTTTCACAAAGCTCTTCAAGTGTAAAATCATTATTATAATTTTGAACTTTATATTTAGCAAACTTTTTATCAACAATTGAAAGTCTTGTAAATCTTACACCATCACCTGGATCTAATTCATCTTCTTTTTTCTTATCTCCATCAGCAGCTTTTGTTTTATCTACTGGAAGTTTTGAAGATTCATTTGGACTTAATCCTAATTGTGAAACTTTCATAGCAAGAATTTCTTCTCTTTCTTTTGTCATTGTTTCAACTCTTTTATTTAAGTCAGCAACTTCTTTTAACATAGTTTCTTGTTCTACTACTGTTTTTCTAAATCTAATATACTTTCTTAATATTAAATATACTAAAACAACTGTTAATATAAGTATTGCAGCAACTGCTAATACTGCTATAGCCACAAGTATCCATTCTTGTACAGAAAAATCATTCTTATATTCTTTAATTAAATGTATGTAAGCTGGAATATCAAATAATTGTCCAATTCCAGTTACTAATCCTGTTAATATTGTTTTTAATCCAGTGAAAAACGCGTCTAAAAATTCATATAAGAATCTTACATATGTATCCATTTTTTACCCTTCCTTTATCCTTCTAAAATTTTTGTTTTTTTGTATTGTTTTTTATTTACATCTTTAGTACTTACTATAATACGATCAAAAATTTCTAACATCTTAATTTCTTCTTTAGAAAGTTTTGGCATATCATCATTTGTTTTTACACAGAATCTAAATCCTTTTCTTATAACTTCAAATAATTTTTCTTTGTTTCTTACAAAATCATCATACTCTATTTCAAACAAAATTTTATCTTGAGCAGCTTGATTTTCTAATATTCCTAATAATTGATCTAATTTTTTCTTCTTATTTAATAATTCTGGTGCAAAATCGCAAACATACATCTTATTAAAATTACCAACAATAACATCTTTTAAAGCTACAACTGCTGCCATTGGATATTCAACAAACAATTTATCTTCACTTGTTATGTCAGAATTAAAAACTTCTTCTACAATTTCTTTACTATAAATTTCTGGAAATTCAAAAAAGTATTTTAATTTTACTCTATAATAATTTGGATTTTTTGAATTTATTTTTCTAATATCCAAATCAAAATCTTCTGAATAATGCATGTCTAGAAAATCATCAACTTGCTCTAAATCCTTAATTATTAAATCTAAAAATTCTTGTTTAAAATTGTCATCGTCAGAAGCTTTTATATTAAATTTTGTTACTCTTTTTTCTGCTATAGCATCTACAACATCATCTAATTCCATATTATATCTTACATTATCAAAGTAAAAATAATATTGAAATAAAGATAGATGATCTAATATTTGATCTGTACTTCTTGGAGTTTTTTTCATTAGCTTTTCGCTTTTTTTCTTAACAGCATCATATATTCTTCTGTAAAATATTCTAATAGAATTATCTACTCCATAATTATAGTATCTTGCATCAATATAAGTTTGGATTAATTCTTCAGAAATATTTTTATCATATCTACTTTTCAAAATTAAACTCATATATTTTTTAAGTCTTTTTTGTGTAGCATTAATATGCTTTTCAAAAATATTATTCATTAAACACTCTCCCTATTTTATATGTATGATACATCCACAACTGGTGGCGTGTTATTCATATTTGGATATGTATAATTTTCAGATGCATTTACTTTATAAAATTTAATTACCTTACTTTCTTCTGCATTCATCTTAAATTTAATCTGTTTAACATATTCATATCCCGGGTCAGTTCCTATAATTTCATATTCTAAATCATCATCTTTATCAGCAGCTATATAAACACCTGCTGTTGTATCTAGTCTAAGAACACTAGAATCAAAAGCAAGTGTTATAATCATTGAATGGCATTTTTCTTTCTCTGCTTCTGACAATCCCAAATAATCATTTATTGTTATTGAAGTTCCTGCAGGAAAAATTCCAACAGCTTCTTCAGTTATATAATAATCTAATGTATTTGTTACAACAACTTCACAGTATGGGTCATATTCTTTATCTTCTATTTTATAACTCATACCTAAAGTTCCTATTTTAATATTGAATTCACCAATCAATTCTGCAACATATGGTGAAGTCGATGTTGCTGTTATTTTTACATATATATAATCATTATTTTGTAAATTTGATGTTGTCTTTGGTTTTACAGAAAATTCAAAACTATCTTGGTTATTTGAAGATTGAAAAATCGTTCTTGAAAGAACATCTCCTTGATTTAAATTTTCTATACCTGTTATATAAAAATCTATAATATCATCAGAATATTTAGTCCCATCACTTTTATAAACATCATATTCATATTCAATATTATAATTAATATCTACTTTAGAAACTTCACTAACATTTTTTCTACTATTCATGTTTACAGTAACTCTATATTCTTCAACCCCAGACCAGTTGTCAGACTCAAAATGCGCTATATTTGAAGACAATTTATCACTATTAAAATAAAACTCTTTAGAAGTTAAATAATAGTTTCTAATTGATTTATAAACATATCTAGACAAAGTAACAGAGCCAGGCACTATTACTTTTACTAGCATATATATTATTATGAATAATAGTATAAGCAAAAATAGCATTTTCTTTATACCACCATTTTTTCTCCTGATTCTTGTTTTAACTTTTCTTTCTTTCAATTTAACCTCACATCTTTATTAAGTATTAGGAACATCGATTCTTTGTTCAGAATCAACAGTTATTTCTATACATTCAATTACATTTTGATATTGAACTGAATTATACCTTGCTGGTAATGTTACTTCTAATATATATGTATTAGTTTCAGGTGTTGTATAATAAAATTCATCAGAATCAGTTATACCTTCAGCTTTTTTATCAGCAGATTGACTAGCAAACACTAAATGCTTAAATATAGTATTATCTTCATCTAAATACATATTTTGATTTTGAACAGTTTCTATTTCTAATATGTTTGTAAGATTTTCAACATCCATTCCTTGATTTTTATACATTTTGTATTCTAAAGGTAAATTTGTTGTTGTTCTTATTTTCAAATCATAAAGCATATCAGTTTCTGTTGTTACATTTTCTCCCGCATCATCTACATAGTAGTTTGAAACAGTAAATGCTATTCTTCTTGTTTCACCTGGAATCATCTCTTCTATTGAAATAACATTTGTTAAGTACTCATCCTCTAGAGTATAAAAAGCAACATCTATATCAGCTGTAGAGCTTGCTTCTGACTCATATAATGAATAAGAACTAAATAAAATTCTATGTAACATACACACAATTAATATAGCAAGTAGAAATTTAATTCTACGTCTTGCTCTTATTGCTTTCCTTTCTCTTAAGTATTTTCCTCTAATCATATAATCCTCTTTCGAAATTTATTTTTCTTGCTTTGGTTTTTTAAATAAAAGCCATATTGCAATAATTGTTATTAATATTGCAATTATTACTTGTGGAGATTTTAGCACTTCAAACCATATAGCCACATTCGCTATTATAAAAACTACTTTTCCTACTATATCTTTTTGTGTTATAGGATCGTCTTTTGAAGTATTAGCATCTCCTTTTGTTATTATTTCATCTTCATTTATTTCTATAACTCTATGAGTTACAAAATCTTCTTTATATCTATAAGTTATAATGTCATTTTCTTTTACATCATCTGTAAGTTTTACTATAACAATATCATTTATCTTTATTGTATCTTCCATACTTCCTGTTATAACTTGAAATATTGTATAACCACAAAAGTTAATATAATCATAATTAAATATTTTTAGTTGTGCATAACAGTATGAAGCAATAATAAAAATAATCACTAATATAATCGTTATAAAATCTATCTTTTTTAGAAATTCTTTCATTCATACCCCATTTAGTGAATTTATTCACCAGTCCATTGAATTACATCTACTTTTATTGGAAGCTTAATTAAATTATTTGCTATAGACCCAATTTTTGAATCTATATCATTATTTGCTTCGTTATCTTCCCATGTAACTTTAATTTCCAATTCATCAATTCTATCTGTTTCTCTTTCAGACATAATATCGTCTAATTCTTTAATTTTACTTATAACAATATTTCCTTCATCATCTCTTGGCAATTCAATATCTACACCATTTTCTTTTATGCCTGTTATTTTCAAATTTATTCTATCAGCTAAATTTTCTCCTGTAACCCCGACAGATTCTAGCATTTCTGCTATTTTCGAATCATCAATGGTTATTGAATATTTCACTGATACTTGTGTTCCTGTTGGATCTACTTTTAATTTAAAATAACCACTCATTCCAGGTGCAACTTTGGGAGGTTTTACATTGGGTGCTGACTCCCAGTCCCATGTAAAATCATCAATTTCAAAAACACCTATTTCTCCATTTTCATCTGGTACAGTTATATCTTTATCATTAATTTTTATAGACCAATTTGCTGCCGTTTCATTTATCACACCAGACGCTTTGTTGGTATATTTTGAATATGTTGAACTAATTATTAACGCTAGTAAAATTAAGATTGCTATAAGAATAACTATTCTTATTTTTTTATTCATTATTTTTACTCACCTTTTTTATTTTTTTCAGCTTCTAGTTTTTTCTTTTTAGCTTCTATTAAAGCTTTCTTTTCTTCTGGTGTCATTGATTTTAATTTTGCTTCAATTAGAGCTCTTTTTTCTTCTTCTGTCATCGATTTCATTTTTGCTTCAATAGCAGCTTTTTTCTTTTGTTCTTCTGTTTGTTCTTGTTTTGGTTCTTCCTTAGTTTCAATTTTCACTTCAGTAACTTCTGTTTTTACTTCAGCTTTTATTTCAACTTTTTCTGGAACTACCGAAACAACTTCTTCTTTTTTCTCTTCAACCTTCACTTCAGTTTCATTTTTTTCTTCAACTTCAATTTTTACTTCCGTTACTGGTTCTTCTTTTTCTACTTGAACCACAACAGCTTTATTTTCTTCTATCTCAACTTTTACAGGTTCTGTTACAATTTCTACTTTTGGTTCTTCTGTTTTCTTTTGTTCTTCTACAATCTCTTCAACCATTTCTTTTATTGTTTCATCTTTTTTTACATTTTCTACTTTATCAGATTTTGTAGATGTTGATTTTTTCTTTTTCTTCTTTTTCTTTTTCTTTTTCTTTTCAGCTTCTTTTGTTTCACGAACTTCTATTACAACATAATTTAGAGTATATATAAAAGCAACCAAAGAAGGAAATACACCTAAGAATAAGAATCCCCATTTAGATTCTAATATGCTCAACACTTTACCTACATTAGGAATTACTGTTGCATTTTCTGCATTTCCTATGTAGTATGAACTTGAAAATCTATAATCTCCTTCAACTGTATAAGTAAACTCTGTATCTGTTACTCTTTCAGCTTTAATAACCTTGGCATAGTTTATAGTAGTCACTCCATAAGTTGTTCTATAAAAGAAGATTACATCTCCTTCTTCAACTCGAGCTAAACTTCCTTTTGACACAATAACTAAATCTCCAACCGTATAATCAGGTTCTAGATCTTCATCAATGATTGGTATAAGAGTACTTTTACCAAATTCTGTTACCTTATATTCATTAAAAGATAGCAAACAAATTGTGACAAATATTATCAACAAAATGTATGCAATTATTACGAAATTTTTAATAAATTCCCAAACTTTTTTCAAACTTTCCATCTCATCAGTCCTTTTAATCCACATTTATACTTAAGAGTATATCATTATTTATTCTTATATTCAACAAGTTTTATATTTCATTTTTTTGTATTTTTGGTAATATTTTTGTAACAAAAAAGTAATATTTTTTTGTCGCTTTTTGAAAGAAAATCCATTTACTTTTCCTTCCTCTTATATTATAATTATTCCTATAATGTAGGATATATTTTGAATTATTCTGCCAATATGGAGGTTGAAATGGCAATAAAATCTGAAGAAGAAATAATTAAAAAGCCAACTGCATCTAGAGGAAGACCTAGAAAAGATGCTCAAGCTAGCAAAACAAAAAAATCTAGTAAAAGCAAAACAAAAAAGAAATCGACAAAAAAAGCTAGTTCTTCTAAAAAATCTACAAGCAAAAAAGTAAAAAGCACAACATTAAAAAATGTCGAAAATGTTGAGCTTATTAATGATGTTCAAATTGAAAACACTATTCCTCTTATCACTGTTTCAGAAGAAACTGTTTTAGAAGAAATAGTTGAAACATCACCTGTTGAAAACAATTTAATCGAAGATACTTTAAATTTAGTTATCGAAGAAGAATCAACAGAAGAAATCGAAACAATTATTGCTGAAGACGAAATAATTAATTTAGATGCTCAAGAAATTGGTGAAGAATCGTTAATTGAAGAAGTTCCAGAAACTCAAGAACAAGTTGTAGAAGAAGACATCTCTTCTGCCGTTTGTGAAGAAGTAACTGAAAAGCCAAAGAAAAAACGTACAATTAAAAATCTTTCTATAAAACGTTCTATTCCTGTAGTTGAAGAAGTTATAGAATCCGAACCGGAAATTGAAGAAGAAATTATAGAAGAATCAATTGTTGAAGAACCTGTTATTGAAAAAATTATAGAACTTCCTGTAAGAGAAAAAAGAACTTTAAGATTAAATTTAGGTTCTAAAAAACAACAAGTTGAAGAACCAGTTTACAAAAAAGACGAATCTATCAATCAAAATTCTGCATTCTTTAACGAACCTTCAATATTTGCAAAATTTAATATAGATATCATCAGTACAGATGCTGATGATAATACAGAAATCCAAGATGAAATAATTGAAGAATCTTCTACTTCAGAGGAAGAAGCTTTAAATGACATCGAAATCATAGACGAAACAATCGTATTGCCAAATGATCAAATTGATGAATTAATTTGCGAAACAATTGTAAACCAAATAATAGAAGAACCTACTTCTATTTCAGAAGAAGAAAATACTCTAGAAGACTTAAATGATGAACTTTTAGAACAAACAATTTTAGAAGAAATTTCAAAAAACATTTCAGAAGAAACCATTGAAGAAGAACTTGAAAATTCTGAAATTTTAAAAAGTGTTCGTTCAATCTTAGGTGGAAAACTTGGTTCTTTAGAAGAATTAACTCAAGACGAAGAAATTCTTCCACAAGATGAACAACAAGATTTGATTGATGAACAAGATAATGTTATACTTTTCAAAAATTTAGTTGAAGATGAAGAAATAATTGACAATGATGATAATGAATTCTTACAAATTGATCAAGAAGAACCTGAAGTATTAAAAGAAGTTGCAGACACTATCATTTCTGATGAACCAGTATCTGATAATTCTCCTATCGGAAAATTCTTTGATAGTTCTATTCCTTCTATGACATCAACTGTAAACAATACATTTTCTAAAATTAAAAAATCAATTTTTTCAAATATCTCTCCTATCTTCAAAAAATTCACTTTTGAAGAAGCAACTTTAATGAAACATCAAGATGAATTTGAAAATAATTATAATGAATCAGAAAATAATTTATCAGACATCCAACAAGCTTTAGAAAACTTTACACCAAATGTTCAAGCAACAACTAATATAGTTGAGATGGATATTTTAGCAGAATCACCAGCAACAATGCCAGTTATAGATACAACAACATTAGTAACAACAAACAATGATGAAATGGTTTATGAAGGTCCAGAATTATCAATTCTTACTCCAGCATCAGAATCATCTTTTGACGAAGATAAAGAATTAGATGAATTTATCGAAAATGCTGAACAAGGAATTCTTGACGATATAGAAGAGCTTGAAAATTTTGAAGAACCTATCGATGAAATTGATGAAACTGATGAAGTAGAAAATATAATACCAGAAGAAATTATTGAAGAAGAATATGATGACGAAGAGTTCTCTATTGAATCATATTTTGGATTAGACAATGTTACTCTTGATGAAAAAGATTTAAAAAGAATTAATGCAATTGAAGACAAAATTGAAGATGAAGTTGTTGAAATCGAAGAATATACTTCTAATCCTGATGAATTTGTTGATAAATTCTTAGAAACAAATCCAATAATAGAAGGAATTCAAGAAGAAACTATCGAAGAAGAAGCTTTAGAAGAAACAATTCAAGAAGAAACACTTTCAGTAGAATTAGAACCAGAACAATTTGTTGATAAACTTTTAGAAGATAACATCTCTCAAGAAGAAGTTATAACTGAAGAAAATTCATCAAAAGAAGTTATTTCTGAAGAAGTACCTGAAATTATTGAAGAACCAGTTATCGAAAACAAAGAATCAGAATTAGAAAAAGCATTAAAAGAAAAAAATGAAGAACTTTCTAGTTTATCAAAATTATTAGAAACATTTACACAAACAATATCTACTCTAACAAATAGAATTACAGATTTAGAAAACAGACAAGCAGCAGAACCAGTTGTTGAAGAACCAGAAAATCCAACTTCTGATATAATCGAAGATCTTATTGAGGAAAGTCAATCAGAAATCGAAGAAGAATTAAGTGTTGACGATATTGATATTAATGATTTAGATTTAGATGACTTAGATATCGAAGACCTAGAATTTTCTGAAGAAGAATTTGAAGAACCTTCTCTTCTATCTCAAGAAAACGATGTTGAAACAGAAATCGAAACTTCAGTTGAAGAAGATGAAAAATCCGTTGAAAGTATTTTATCTGAAGTACTATTATCTAAAGATTTAGATTCTGAATTAAAAGAAGAATTATTATCTGAAGTACTTTCTTATGAGGAAAACTTATCACCTGAAGATTTAGACGAATCGTTACTAGAAGCAGCACTTTTTGATGAATTATCTGATGAAGAATTATTAGAATTAGATTCTCAAGAAGAAAAACTTCCAGAAGAAGAACCTTTATCAGACTTTTCAAAAATAATCGAATCTTTAACAAAAGCAATTACAGAGTTAGAACAAACACCAGATATTAAAGAAGTAGAAAAAACAAAAAAAGTTGTACCTCTTGCCCCACTTCCAGCTGAGTTAACAAATTATTCTGGCTCTGAAGATAAAGCAATAAACATTCTTATTAATAAAGATGATATCTTCTCAATTTCAATATTAAATGAAACTTATGAAATTGTTGCTGATTTTGATGGTATATCTGTTCTTTCAGAAAACCTTCATATATCAACACCAAAAAATAACTTCTTCGTAAGAGTTGGAAATAAATATATTGAAATACACAACAAAAAAGATAACTTTATTTTAAATACTAACTTTGAAGATATCGAATTTGCAAATGCTATAAACAATATTGCTTTTGCTAAGAAAAATAATAAAATAGAATTAAATATTAAAGAAGCATTTAAGTTATCTTCTGTAAATAATAAGATAGAACTTTCAATGTTAAATAAAGCAATTGCAGATTTATCTACACCGACACAACAAGCTGAAACAAAAGATGAATCTTCAATCTGTGATAACAAAACTCTTCTAATCTCAGAGGAAACACAAAAAGTATATCTTCCATATACAATAGAAGATGTTATGAAAAAATTAAAATCAGGTGACGAATATCAAACAGTTCAAGAAGTTGTTGATAACGAATATACATTACCACTTTCTACATTCAAAATGCCTATAATTTCTAGATTCAAAGAAGCTTATAGATTCATGAGAACAAAAGAAAATAGTTCTGTATATGCAGCTGTTGATTTAGCTTTAGAATTAATGTTTAATTCTAATTTAAACCCAGCAGTAATCAGAGCAGCTAAAGATATGAAAGAATTAAATATTTATTTAGATTGCTTATACGAAAATGAAGTTGAAAAATTTGATTGCTTCAAAATAGTATATAAAGTATTACCAAAAATAAAATAATATAAAAAAGAGCTTTTAAAAAAAGCTCTTTTTTCTTTTAATTTTACTTACATTTTAACTTTATCGGTATAACAAAAAAAGATGCAGATTTTATCTGCATCTTTTCTTATTAATTTTCTGCATTTTTATTTTCTTGTTTTGGTTTCTCTGTTAATTGAGTTCCTTCTTCTGGTCTTTCAATTTTTGGTCTAATATTTAATCCAGAAATTCTTTTATCATAAAATACTTCTACTTTATCAGCTTCTTTCACTTCTCCTGAAATCAACTTTCTTGCAAGTAAAGTTTCAACTTGAGATTGTACAATTCTTTTTAATGGTCTAGCTCCAAATTCCATATCATATCCTTCTTCAACTAACCATTTTATAGAAGTCTTTGTAAAAGAAAGTTCTACTCCTCTTTCTTTTATTCTATTTATTACTCCTTTTAAAATTAATTCTACAATTCCATAAACTACATTTTTCTCTAACGCTTTAAAACATATTATTTCATCTAATCTATTCAAAAATTCTGGTCTGAAATGTTGTTTTAATACCTTATCTATGTTGTCTTTGGCTTCTTCTGTTATTTCTCCATTTTGAGCTATACTATCTAAAATAAAATGAGAACCTAAATTTGAAGTTAATATTATAACTGTATTTTTAAAGTCTATTAATCTTCCTTGAGAATCTGTTACTCTACCATCATCTAATATTTGCAAGAAAATATTGAATACATCTGGATGAGCTTTTTCAACCTCATCAAATAATACAACTGAATATGGTTTTCTTCTAACTGCTTCTGTTAATTGACCACCTTCTTCATATCCAACATATCCTGGAGGTGCACCAATCAATCTTGTTACACTGAATTTTTCCATATATTCAGACATATCAATTCTTATCATATTTTTTTCATCATCAAAAAGTGTTGCTGCTAATGTTTTACCAAGTTCTGTTTTACCAACACCAGTAGGTCCTAAGAATAAAAATGATCCTATTGGTCTGTTTGGATTAGCAATTCCAGCTCTAGCTCTTATTATAGCTTCGCTTACTTTTTTAACAGCTTCATCTTGTCCAACAACTCTTTGGTGTAATATTTCTTCTAAGTGAAGTAATTTTTCTCTTTCACCTTCTGCAAGTTTTGAAACTGGTATTCCTGTCCATTTTGAAACTACAGTTGAAATCTCATCTTCTGTTACTTTATTTCTAAGAAGACTTTTTCCACCTTGAGTTTTCTCTATTTCTTTTTCTTCTTGCTCCAATAATTTTTTCAAATTTGGAAGTGTAGAATATTTTAATTCAGCAGCTTTATTTAAGTCATAGTTTCTTTCTGCTTTTTCTATTTGAGCATTTACTTCATCAATTTTCTCTTTTAATTTTTGAATTTTTTCAATATTCTTTTTCTCTTCTTCCCATCTTAATTTCATATCTTGAAATTCTTGTCTTAATTTAGATAATTCATTTCTGATGTTTTGAAGTCTTTTTTGAATTTTAGGATTTTCTTCTCCTTCTCTTTCTAGTGATCTTTCTTCAATTTCATATTGCATAATCTTTCTAGAAATAACATCAAGTTCAGTCGGCATAGATTCAACTTCACTTCTAATCATAGCACAAGCTTCATCAATTAAATCTATTGCCTTATCTGGTAAAAATCTATCTGTTATATATCTATTTGCCAATGTAGCAGCGGCTATTAATGCTTGATCTTGAATTTTAACTCCATGGAATATCTCAAACTTTTCTTGTATACCTCTTAATATAGTTATACAGTCATCAACTGTTGGTTCTGGAACAAGAACTTGTTGAAAACGTCTTGTTAAAGCTGGATCTTGTTCTATATATTCTCTATATTCATCTAATGTTGTAGCACCAACGCAGTGAAGTTCTCCTCTTGCTAAACGAGGTTTTAGAAGGTTACTTGCATCCATAGAACCACCAGATTTTCCAGCACCAACTAAATTATGAATCTCATCAATAAATAAAATTATATTTCCATCACTTTTATCTATTTCTTTTAAAATTGTTGTTAATCTTTCTTCAAACTCACCTTGGTATTTAGCACCTGCGATTAAAAGACCTAAATCTAATTCAAAAATTGTTTTTCCCTTTAAACTTGTTGGAACATCTCCTCTAACAATTCTTTGTGCTAAACCTTCAACAATTGCAGTTTTACCAACACCAGGCTCTCCTATTAAAACAGGATTATTTTTGGTTTTACGTGATAAAATTCTAATAACATTTCTGATCTCATCATCTCTACCAATAACAGGATTTAGTTTGTTTTGTTTTGCTAAATCAGTAACATTCTTTCCAAATTTTGTAAGCACGTCATACGTGTCTTCTGGAGTATCCGAATTAACATTTACATTTCCTCTTATATCTTTTAAAGCTACTAAGAATTTGTGTTTATCTATCTTATATACTTTTAAAATTCTCCTTAAAGATTCTGTTGCACATTCTATTAATCCAAGCATCAAATGCTCTACAGAAATAAATTCATCTCTCATTGCTTTAGCTTGTTTTTCAGCTTCATCTAATGCTTTTTCAACTTCTAATGCAAAACGAAGAGATACATTTCCATTTACTTTAGGCATTTTATCTATTTCTTCTTGAAGTAATGTTAATAATGAATCAACATTGATTCCCATTTTTTTCAGTAGCATAGTTATTACGCCACTTTTATCATCAAGAAAAGCAGCAACCATATGACAATCTTTTATCTCTGGGTTATTGTTTTTAGTAGCTATATTACTTGCAACTGTTATTGCCTCTTTGGATTTATCTGTAAAATTTGCAACATCCATATTTTTTACCTTCCTTTGTATATTATTTTTGAGTCATTAAAATAGCAATTAAGCAATTTGCATATTGTAAAACTGCACTTGCTTTTATAACAAACTCAACTCTTTTTTGTATCTTTTTATCATTTTTATCATTCTTTTTAATTAGTTCTTGCCATACTAAATAAGTTACAACAATCATTGCAAACTCTAAAAATAACATCGTTCTTTCTCCTGATAAAAATACAGTTGGTGAAAAAACAACAATAAATCTTGAAGCTAAACCAATTAAAAATACTAAAAGTGCTGTATTATTTTTTAAGTTTTTAAATATCAATAATAAAGTTAATATTACACAAACCAAATTAACTGCTGAAAATATAAATGGAACTGTATTTAATAAGTTATTTGAATTTCCAGCTGTAAGCATTACCTCTTCATTCATTAAAAAATGTCTAAGTGATACAAAGTATGGAAAAATTGAATCTACTAAATATTTTCCATAAGTTGTAATAGTAAATATTGAAAATACTGGAACTAAAGCAACTGTTCTATATAAGCCTTCTTTGTAATTTGAAAATACATATACAGCCATTACTATACACATTATAGTGAAAACTAAATTTCCATTTTTCACAATTAATCCCATTGTTGATGTAAATCCAAGTCCTATTTTATCTAGTATAGTTAACATCTCATAATCTTTAAAAACAGCTTCAGCTTCTTGCATTGTTCTAATATTATTTCCTGGACATGTTAATATAAATATTAAACTAGCAATTACCAATATTGTTTGTATCACCATGAATGGATGTATTTTTTTATTTTTGATTATCATTAATATTGTAAACAATAAATATGTTCCAAATAAAATTGCACAAGTTTGTTCTGCATTTGCAGAAAAGATTAATGCAATTATATATAAAGGATATTGCCAAAATTTAATTTTTTCTCCATCCCATATTTTTCTAATTGGAATAAGTGCAAATAAACAAGTAGCTAATGGCCACATATAATTTACTGTTGTTGCAGCCCATCCAGCTCCATTCATTGTTGTTATTGGATAAATCAAAATTAAAAATACAAGCATTAATGTATTTTCTTTCTTATTATCTTTAATAAATAATTTTGATAATGAATACCCTGCAAGAGTTACCATTAAAGCTTCTATTAATATCCATAAATATTTTGAAATTCTTAATACTAAACAAAGTACGTATTCAATCAAAAATCTTGATGTCCAAGTAAAATATCTTGGTCCTACGTAAGATATAATTGACTTACCGTGAATATTCTCTAAAAATACAGCATCATCATATTTATTTGGTGTTATAAAAATCATTAATAATAATTCTAATACAAATAATGCTAATAATGCTCCTCTTCCATTATCAAGAAATTTTTTCAATTTTTCTTTCATAATTTCCATCCTCTATTTCTTATATATCTACACTTATTAATGTGTTAGCTAATATATCTTCTTCTCCATTTCTATAAAGTACACATATATCATACGTTCCTTTTGGAATACCAAATAATAAACATTGTGCATGAAGCCCAGCCATTTTCACATCTTCATCTGTTAAATTAATATTTTTTTCCATCTTTGTTCTCATCAAATACATTTTTCCTGATTCTTGATGTTTTAAAACATAATTTGAATTAACAGAAGTTATTGGTTCTCCTTCTTTATACGCCCAACCAGATAACTCTATTTTTTTACCTTTTGCTTCTAACATATCTATATGCATATTTATTCCTTCATCATTTACAGATGTATTTGGTCCTAATGTATATGATTTAAATATTAAAAGCGAACTCATTGTAAGACCTAAATACACTATTATTAAAGCAATAGATATTATTAATATTTTTATATATAGTTTTTCGGTAATTTCTATATTTAAAAACTCCATTTTTTATTCCTCACATCCTATTTTTTCCCTATTTTATAACACAATAATTCTATCATATCTACATTTTTATTTCAATATAGAAACTCATTCTAAAATCAATTATTTTATCTTTCAAATTCAGTAATATTTTCAAATTCATACCCCATATTTCTAGCCTCTTTTATAACATCACTTAAAATCTTACAATTATCTTTTGAGGTAGAATGAAGTAATAAAACACATCCACTATGTAAATTCTCTAAAATCTTCTTTTTTCCGTATTCTTCTCTTCCTTGTTTTTCTTTATCCCAATCGTCATAGGCAGAAGACCACATTACAGTTGTATAGCCTAAATCTTTAACTATTTTTGTTGTTCTTTGACTAAATTCACCTTTTGGCGGTCTAAAATAAGTCATTTCATATCCAAATTTTTCAAAAACAGCACTATGTAAATCCATAACTTCTTTTTTTACATCTTCATCACTAATATTCGGTAAACATTCATGATTTACTGTATGATTTCCAACAACATGCCCATCTTCTATCATTCTTTTTACTAAATCCGTTGCTGAATTTAAATAATGACCTGTTATAAAAAAAGAAGCTTTGACATTATTTTCTTCTAATGTATCTAAAATACTCTCTGTAAAACCAGCTTCATAACCACAATCAAATGTTAAATATATTTTATTACTTTTATCATTTCCCATTGCAATTCCATCAAACTCTTTTATTATTTTTTCAGCTTTTGTATCTAATGTTGCTTGATTATGATTTTCTCCTCTTCTAAATCCCCAAGCTATCAACTCGTTGTTTAAAGTTGAGGCCTGTGAATATAAAGAAAATTGTAATAAACAGCTCATTAGTATTCCAAGTGCCGCACAATTTCTAATAATTCTATCTTTAATAACCATAAAGTTCTCCTTTACATTTAATTTATTAAAGTATATTTTCATTTGTTATTTTTATGTGTATATATTAAAAATCTAACTATTTGAAAAAATAAAAAGAATAGTCATCAAAACTATTCTTCTATTTCTGGTCCATTTTCTATATTGGGTTGATTATTATTTTGTATAAAATTTTGTGTTGCATTTAACTCTGAAAGAACTTCTTGCATATCTACTTTTAACATATTTTCTTTACTAGATTTTATAACATGAGCAACCATATTTTCTTTGCCTAATAATGTTTTTTTAGATTTTTCAATTTTAGGATCATCAAAATTTCTTTCTGGAACTTCTTCTAGACTTTGAGGCAACTTTACATTATCTAGTTGTGCTTCTCTTACACTGTCTGCCATTAATTTAAAAATTTGTTCACAATTTTCCATCTTTGCATATACACTTAAAGTTGTTATTGTCCTTGTAGGACTTAAATTCTCTTCTGTAAAAGAATTTGGGAAATTTTTTATAAGATGTTCTCTATCTTTTTTATACTCTTCTTCTGTATCAAAAAAATCATGTAAAAAATCAATTTTACAATTCAAATCACTTTTTATTAATTGTTGTGCAAGGTACATTGCCATTTTTCTTGAATTATCATCATATAATTCATACGATATATATGGATGTCCAGTATCTCCACCACAACAAGCATATGATAAAAAACCATTTTCATATCCTACATTTAATAATTCTTCTAACGCTTCCGATCCTTCAGCCCATTCATGAAACGCTATTTTTCTTTCATCTGCTGAAATAGTATTAATATCTATCGGAACACCTGTGTTATATTTTCCTTCCATAGCTTGTCTACATCTCCTCTAATACAAAAACATCATTTATTTTATATTAATTCTACATTATATTATTAAAAAAATCTATATTTTATAAATATTTATTATTTAATCAAAAGAGAGGAACTCCTATTTTGAAGTTCCTCTCCTTTCCTTATTTACACGGATATTTCTTTAGCTTTCTTGATTAACTACTTTCTTGTAGCCATGTCTTCCATTTTTTGCCTCTCCTCTGTTGTATCTTTCCCAATAAGCAATTTGACCTGCTCTTGTATTGGGATGTAAAACACCAATTTCTGGTCTTTCGAGTGGTTCAAGTCCCATTGGAACTCTCACTACTTGGTTAATCACTTCAATTGCTCCATGTCCAATATTTCTTACCTTTAAAAGCTCTTTGTAGGACATTTTTTCTACCTGTTCATCGGTTCTAATTCCATGTCTGAACAATGGTGTTTTGATGTGTGTAGGAAGTTTTTCAATAAACATAGGGTCTACCTCCGTGGTATGTGCAGTATGGCTTAGCGCTCATACGAAACTTAAATTGTATCATATCAATTATAGCATCATTTCTTATTTATGTCAACTTGATGAATTTGTTTACTTCTTTTTAGCAAAAAAAAAGAAGATTTCATTCGAAATCTTTCTATGTTAACCTACTCTATCTGGAGTATGTAATTTAATTACTATAAATAATAATATTATTTATTTTTTTATCGATCGTTTCTTTCATCCTTATCTTTAGCATTAACTGTTTTTTGTGCTTTCTCAATGGCTTTTAGTGTTTCTTCATATGTTGGTACACCGTTTTGAGCACCTCTATATTGAACTTTTATACTTGAAGCCATTAATCCAAATTCTACTGCTTTATCTATATTTTCTCCTCTAGCTAAAGAGGCGATAAATGCTCCGTTAAAAGTATCTCCTGCTCCTGTTGAATCTCTACAAATAGTTGGATAAGTTGCTCTTCTTATTACTTTCCCATTATTATAAATAACTCCGTCTCCTCCGATTGTAGCAACTACATTAGGAAATCTTTCTACTAATTTTTCAATCATTTTCAATCTAACATCTTTTGGTGTTTGTTTAAATTCTTCATTAATTTCTTTCATAGAAGTTTTACCTTCTAAAAATTTAATTAACGCGAAAGCTTCTTCTTCGTTTGGAGTAAAATATGTTGCTTTTCTTAATAATTCCCCATCATTTTCTGCTAAGATAGTTGCTTTTTCTGGTGGAGTTGGATCAATTATTAATGGTTTGTTATGTTTTTGACAATAATCAATAACAAATCTACAAGTTTCAGGTGGCATCTTCATTTGAATCGCCACAATGTCAGCATTTGTTAAAATATCTAAGTCAATAACATCTGGTTTTAATTGTTTTACACAATCTCCATATCCCATCATCTTGTTGTCACCATTCTTATTAACATATATAATTCTTCCGTCAGTAGCTGTATTCTCTAATAAATTTATTCCAGAAAAATTTACTTTAACGTTTCTAAATTCTTCTAAAATACTTAAACCAGATTCATCTTTACCAACACATCCAATAAAATATACTTTATCGGCTTTTGATTGTAATTTTGCAGCTCTAGCTTGGTTTGCTCCTTTTCCTCCCAAAACTCTTGCTGTTCTTTCGATCTCATTTAAACTTTCTTGTGTACACTCGTCTGGGAAGTCTCCTTTTAAATAATGGGTTGTGTCCATATTTGCACTTCCTATTACAACGATTTTTGCCATATACAATCTCCTTTCTTGCTAATGCAACAAAAAACATATTTAGTACCAGTACTAAATATGTCTATCTAGAGTTATTGTATTCTAAAACAAAAATCGAGACTACTTAGTACTTCTTGCACTAGTAAGTCTCATATTTTAAAATAGCACCAGGTCCTGCTTCCGATTGTTGATGCTATTCCATACTTGGTATGGTTATTACTCCCTTACAAGCTTATTATAGCACCTTTTAAAAATTATGTCAACTACTTACTTATATTTTTACACAAAAAAGCACTTCATTATATTGAAGTGCCCTATATTTTATTCATTTTCTAAAATTTTCCAACTACCAGTTATTTCTGGATATTGTTCAAAAGTCATTTTCTCTTTTAAAGTTGGATGTTCAAAACTTAAACTATATGCCCAAAGCGCAAGTTGCTTTCCTCTTCCTCTGGTTCCATATTTTTGATCTCCAGATAAACTATGATTTCTAGATGCAAATTGAACTCTTATTTGATGATGTCTTCCTGTATGTAGATCAACTTTTACTACTGACATATTAATTTCTTCATTATATTTTAAAACTTCATAATCAAGCAAAGCTTCTTTTGCATTTTTAGTTCCTTCCTTAACAACTTTACTTGTATTTGTTTTTTCATTTTTTATTAAGTAATCTCTCATTGAACCTGATAAAGATTCCATTTTTCCATCTACAATACATAAGTATTTTTTATGCATTTTTTTATCTCTAACTTGTTCTGAAAGTCTTGATGCAGCTTTAGAAGTTTTTGCAAACACCATAACTCCGCCAGTAGGTCTATCTAATCTATGAACTAATCCTAAATAAACTTCTCCTGGTTTATTGTATTTCTCTTTTATATATCTTTTTATTATAGTTAGCATATCTTCATCGCCAGTTTTATCTCCCTGTGAAGGAATGTTAACTGGTTTTACTACAACAATTATATGATTATCTTCAAATAATATATTTAATTTTTCCATTTTTCTTTTTTCCTTTATTTTTTATAGATTCTATCACAAATATTATTTTTTTGCTATAAATACCTTCGAATATAAATAAATTTGTATTTTTTTATTATACATGCTATAATACAGGCTGATTGTTACTTATAAAATCTTTCATCCCAAATAACTAGGAGGTGTACAATGAAAGTTCTAATTATCGAGGACAATAATTATAAACTCGATGATGCTATTCGGATTATAAACGACCATGAAATTACCGAGTACGTCCACATAAATAATTATATGGAAGCCTATAGTCTCTTAAGAAAAGGTGATATCTGTCAATTTGACTTTATCATCCTTGACATTCAATTCTATGAGACTAGACCTTTGCATGACTCTAGAGCAATGCCTCATCAACACGCTGGTTATAAATTCCTGCTAAGGCTTGCTTCAATGGACATAGCAATTCCTGTTTTCATCTTTTCTTCTGTTGACAGTTTTAAGGAAGGATATAAAGAATTCCTTTTTCCTCCTTTTTCTGAATATAGTAAGAAATATACTTCTTCTCCTGTCTACTTTCGTGAAAGCTATTACACTCGTAGATATCATGAAGAAATGAAAGAAAATGAAGAAATTCAAGCAAAAACTCTTGAATTTGTCCGTGGCCATGCACACAATCAATATGAACTCGAAGATCTTATCAAACAATATCTGGATAGTAACAATCAAAACTAAAACTAAGAAGCAGGCGTTTACAAAAACGTCTGCTCTTTCTTTTTATTTTTCCCATCTTCCATAAATTCCACAAGGTAATACTAATCCTGAATCCTTCATAGGAAGACCAATTTCACCTGATGATAATTTTCCATTTTTTCTTCTTAATTTTAAAGATAAAATATTTTCTAAAACTTTTGAAGAAATTCCTGTTGTATATGAATTTATTAAAAAGAATAATGGATTATCTGATAAAACTTGTTCGCAAAGTTCTACTAAATCAGAAATATTATTTTCAAATTGCCATACTTCACCATTTTTTCCTCTACCATAAGATGGTGGATCCATAATTATTGCATCATATTTATTTCCTCTTCTGATTTCTCTTTGAACAAATTTAGTAACGTCATCAATTATAAATCTTACTGGTCTTTCTGAAAGTCCAGATGAAGCAATATTTTCTTTAGCCCATGCAACCATACCTTTTGAACTATCTACGTGACATACTGAAGCACCAGCATAACTACAAGCTACAGTGGCTCCACCAGTATATGCAAAAAGATTTAATACTTTTACTTCTTTTCTTCCAGATGTTTTTATTTTATTAATCATCCAATCCCAGTTAACGGCTTGCTCTGGAAATAATCCTGTATGTTTAAATCCCATTGGTTTAATATTAAATGTTAAATCATTATATTTGATTTGCCAATTTTCAGGCATTTTTTTATTGTATTTCCATCCGCCACCACCAGATGAACTTCTAGCATATCTAGCATTAGCATTTTTCCATTTTTCTGGAAATGTTTTTTCTTTCCAAATTATTTGAGGATCTGGTCTTATTAAAACAACATTTCCCCATCTTTCTAATTTTTCTCCATCAGACATATCTAAGATTTCATAATCTTTCCAATTTCTTGCTATTTCCATTTATTCCATCCTTTTATTTTTATTTTACATCCATTATTATACTATATTTTTATTACAAAATAAAGCTTTTCTTTAATTTTATGTAAATTATCTTTATTATAACAATAATAATGTAAAATGCCACTGGAAATCCAGTGGCATTTTTAGGAGTATTATTTAATCTTCATCATCCTCTTCATTCATGTACTGTTCGAATTCATCCAGGTTCAGCGCAATTGCACCTTCTCCACCAATAATGGAGAGAAGCGCAGCAACTTCAGGAGGAAGGTCACTCGGCATACTTACTGCAGCAAGGAAATCTGCGGTAAGAGAATCGGCCAGACCATCTGCAAAATACTTGACCATCTCCAGCATCTTACCATCAGCCTCATCAGTAAACGCCTTCACCCAAATATGGGAAATCGTTTCATCCACAGGCATAAAATGTTCCAGATGCATGATCAGCCTTGCAATATTACAGATCAGATTGGCTTTTACGTCATGCACAAATGCGTCTTCTTTTCCTATAGCTTCTCCGATAACCTCATCGCTTCTTTTTTTCATAACGCTCGGCATATGCTCGATAAGCTCCTTGATTCCATCCTGATATTTATCATATCTTTCATGAACCAGCTCCTTTACGATTTGGCTTTCAAAGTAAGCATCCACATTGGCTGTCAGACCAAGCTTGTCAAAATAGCCCTGTGCCTCCTTTAAGATTTCTTCAGATGTTTTCCGGTTGTTTCTTTCCATGATGTTTGCTCCTTTATATATTTTATTATACATTACACAATGCTTCTTTATTCTAACACGCTTTATCGATTATGTCAACTTCTCTAAATATTCTTTAACCTCGTTAATTGATTCTTTTGGTGTTGAAGCACCAGCCATAATTCCAACCGAATCAATACCAGAAAAATCTATCTCTTTTATTTCTTCTACAGTTTCTATTAAATATACACTTTTTGAATTTGATTCTGCAATTTTTGCGAGTTCTTTAGTGTTAGAACTATTTTTTCCACCTATTATAATCATTGTGTGGAATTTTTTAGACATTTCTTCAGTCTCTTTTTGCCTTATTTCTGTAGCATTACAAACAGTTTTATCTATACAAACCTCTGCTTCATAAAATTCTTTTTCAATTTCTTTTGCTAAAACATCAAAATAAGCACTTGATATTGTAGTTTGTGCTACAACATATACTCTTCCAAGATCTGTTATTTCATATTCCATATATGCATCTAAAATATCGTCTTCTGTTTCTATAACAAAACTATTTTCTCCTGCAAAACCTTTTGTTCCTATTACTTCTGGATGATTCTTTTTCCCTAATATTATTATAAATGAATCTTCTTTTTCTCTTTCGACTTTTTTATGAATTGATAAAACTTTACCACATGTTGCATCTAATACTTCTAAATCTTTTTCTTCTGCTTTAATATATGTGCTTTCAGGTTCTCCATGAGCTCTAAATAAAACAGTACTTCCATTAGGTACTTCATCTAAAGATTCTACAGTTATCATTCCTTCTTTTTCTAAAGAATTTACAACTTGTTTATTGTGAACTATTTCACCTAAACAATATACTACATTTCTTGTTTCTAATGCTGATTTTGCTTTTCGTACAGCACCTTCTACTCCTGGACAAAAACCAGCCATTTTTCCAATTATTACTTCCATATTAATTCCTCATTTTTTATAATTTCTTAAATTATACTATAGGTATTTTTAAAAATCAATTCTATAGAATTTGTAAAACTTGCACAAAACTATATAGTAAAAATAGTAAAACTCCAAAACTAATACTTGTCCCTATTAATAAAATGCTAATTAAAAACTTTTTCATAAATTCTCCTTTTTTACTTATTAATAATATATATTTTTAAATTTCAAAAATATTCCAACTTTTAATATATTTTTATAGACATTTTAGAAAATTTTAGTCTATAATTAATTTATACGGAGGTAAAATTATGAAAAAGAATGTTTTAATTTTTTGTTTAATAATCATACTATCATTAGCTTTAGGTTTTGGAATTCGTTTTCTAACAATATTTATTAAAAATAAACAAATTGAAAAAAATTATATAAGCTTTATTGGAGCTATTGAAAATATAGATAAAAATTTCATGTATATTCTTCCTGAAGATGAATCATTAAAAAATACTTATGAAAAACTTTATCTTCCTATTCCAGAAACTTCAACACGCACATGGAAAATCGGTGACAAATTAGAAGTTAAATATCATAAGGACCATTTTCAAGATGGTTATATGCCAGTAACAATTTTAAAATATCTGGGAACAACAAGATTGTTTAGAAACTTAGCAAATATTCCTGTTTCAAATAGTAATCCTGTGGGCGGAGTATATATTTTCAAATCACTTTATGATTATAACGGAACATTTAATAAAGAAGAATTCACTACAATAAATGATTATTCTGTAAAAAAAATAATTTCATATGATGAATATCTAAAATATCAAGAATTAATTCCTGATATAAGAACTCTTACAGAAGATGATTTTGTTAATTACTATTTATTAATAATTTTGTCATCAGATGTATCCAAAGTATACACATTAGAAAGCAATGATGAAACTGAAAATTCCTTAACATTATCAATTTTAAAACACAATTCTATTTCATCACCAACATCAGAAAAAGAACCATTATTTAGTGGGCTTTCAGTTGTAGTTCCTAATCGTTGTGACTTTGATTTAAATAATATAAATTTAAAAACAACATCAACAAAATAATAAATTATTAAATTAATATACAGGAAGACAAGTATTTTTATACTTGTCTTCTTTTTATAGCATAACAAATTTGCAATTTTATGTATACCATGATATAATTTAATATGATTACACATTTTGGAGGTACGCATCTTATGGCAAGCCAAGCTTTTCAACTTCGGAAAGCCACTACAGATGATTTTTCTACCTTTTACAATTACCATGTCCACTTCTGCTACCACTGGTTGTATTTAGATGAAATAGCAACCAAGGTAGACAATCCGTTCGATAAAAAATATTGTGATGAAGAATTTGAAGATAACTACTTCTTTTCAAAGGAAGATCTTATACGGATTCACAATGAGATTATCAACTTCAACATTCATGATTTCGAAAACCATCTAAAATGGTATCGCATTTTCATGATTATCATCCAAGGAAAAGTGGTTGGCTATGTAAAGCTAGAAAACTACTGTAGACAATTCATTATTCGTGAATGGACAATGCACTATGACTATATGACCCCTGAACTTCTAACGGAACTTCTCAAGAAATTTGAAACATTTGCTCCCAAAAAAAGCACTCGTATTCAAGTAATTTCTATGGGAACTCCAACCTCAAAAGATTTCTTAGAAGCAAATGGTTATAAAGCCAAGCATATCCCATTCTTCGAAAAAGAATTGTAAACAAATGACCCCGAGTAACTGGAAAAAATATTCCAGCCTCGGGGCTTTTTTTATAGTTCTTCTTTTAATTTTCTTGCTAAAGCTTCATTAATTCCTTTTACTTTTATAAGCTCTTCAATATCAGCTTCTTTAATTTTTTTAACACTACCAAATTTTTTCAAAAGTTCAGTTCTTTTCTTCTCTCCTATACCTTCTATATAATCCAGTTTAGATTTTGTCATTTCTTTATCACGAACTTTTCTATGATATTCAATAGCAGTTTTATGAACTTCGTCTTGAAGATTTGTAATAAAATGAAATAAACTTTCTGATATTTTAAATTCATTTTTATCTTCATCCACTAAAGCTCTAGTTGAATGTTTATCATCTTTTACCATACCAAAAACTGGTATATCCACTTGAGCTTCATCCATTGCTGCTTTTATTGCTCTAATTTGAGTTATACCACCGTCAGCCAAAATTAAATCTGGTAAAGTACCAAATCCACCTGATGGATTTTCTAAACTTTGTTTCAATCTTCTTGTTACAACTTCTTGCATACATCTTGGATCGTCTTGATCAAAAACAGTTTTAATTTTAAATCTTCTCGATAGATTTCTTTTTATAACTCCATTTTGAGCTACACACATTCCTGCAACAATAAAGTTTCCAGAAATATTTGATATATCAAAACTTTCAATTTTAAATGGAATATCATCTAGTTCCAAAACATCCCTTAATTCTATTAATATATCAGTTTTATCTTTTACTTTATTTTCTAATGTTATTCTACTATTAAGTTCTGCCATTTCAACAAATCTTAATTTTTCTCCTCTTTGAGGACTCTTTAAAGTAACTTTTCTATTTCCAATATTTGAAAGCCAATTTTCTAATGATTCTTTTTCAGCAAGGTCATATCTTAGCATAATCTTACTTGGAAAATCTTTTTTATCTATATAAAATTGTTTTATAAAACCTGAAACGATTTCTTCTTCGGGCATATCTTTTAATTCATCAAAAAAGTAATGTTCTCTTCCTATCATTTTGCTATTTCTTATAAAGAAAATTTCAACACAAACTGTAACTTCATTTTTGAAAAGTCCAATAACATCAATATTATTTTCTGAAATATTAGAAACTTTTTGTTTTTCAGAAACTCTTTCTATTGCAAGTATTCTATCTCTTACTGATGCCGCCTTTTCAAATTCTAAATTTTTAGAATACACATTCATCTCTTCTGTTAAAGTTTTTATTATGCTATCAATTTTTCCATCTAACAATAAACAAATTTGATTAATTTGCTTCATGTATTCATCTCTAGATACAAGTTTTATACATGGCGCTAGGCATTTTTTTATATGATAATTTAAACAAGCTCTATCTTGGTTTCTAAAATTTTTACATTGTCTTATTTGAAACTTTTCTTTTATAAAACTTACCATTTCTTTTGCAGCACTTACATTTGGATATGGTCCAAAATATTTAGCACCATCATTTTGTAATTTTCTCGTCATAAAAACAGAAGGATATTCTGATTTCATATCCACTTTAATATAAGGATAAGTTTTATCATCTTTTAAAAGAACATTAAACTTCGGCCTATGTTTCTTTATTAAATTACATTCTAAAATTAAAGCTTCATCTTCACTTCCAACAACTATATATTCAAAATGGTCTATTAAAGAAACCATTTTTTCAATTCTTGCAGTCTTGTTGTTTTTTCTAAAATATTGTCTTACTCTATTTTTCAAAACAACAGCTTTTCCAACATATATAACCTTATCGTCTTTATCTTTCATTAGATAAACACCAGGTTTTTCAGGAAGTTTTTTTAGCTCTTCTTCAATATCAAACATCCTTTAATTTCCTATCTATATTTATTCTTCAATATATCCAATATATGGTATATTTCTTCCATGTTCATCAACATCGAATCCATATCCTACAACAAATTTATTTGGTATTTCATAACCAACATAATCAACTGGAACTTCTACTTTTCGTCTTTCTTTTTTATCTAATAATACAGCTATTTTTAAAGAGTTAGGATTTCTTGCTAATAAATCTTGTCTTAGTGCTCTTAAAGTATAACCTGTATCGATAATATCTTCAACAATTAAAACATCTTTACCTGCAATATCACAATCTAAATCTTTTTTTACTGTAATTGCACCAGTTGTTTCTGTTCCTGAATAACTTGAAACTTGCATTACTTCAAAAACAATTGGTGTTTTCATTTTCTTAACTAAATCTACAGTAAAAAATGCAGCTCCTTTTAATACACAAATTATTATAAGTTCTTTACATCCTTGGTAATCATTATCTATAGCTTTTGCAATTTCTCCAATTCTTTCTTGAAGTACACTTTCGCTATATAAAACTTTCATTTTTTCTTCAAAATTTTCCATAAAAACTCCTTTTTTTAATAATCTATTTCTTCTCTTTCATTTTTATTTCCATCTTTTTGATGTCCTGCATTAGTAATAACTTCATTTGCACCTATATTAAATGATTCTAATTCTTCTGGTGATAAAGTCCATATATCACTAGTTTCTATTGCTTGACATTCTTGTCCTGATGGTAATATCTTTTGTTTGTTAAAAATAGCTAAAAATCTTTGTTTCATATTTTCATATGCATTTTTAATTCTTAATCCTAATGATTGTTTTTCATCATTCCTATGTAAATCTTGTACAGCTTTTAATTGCTCAATTATACCAGAATTTTCCCACTGGGTGCTTTCAAAATCTGTTTTTCTGTATGATAAAAATTCATCTCCTAATGGAAGAAAATCTGGAGCTTCTAATCCAATTTGATTTCTTTCAAAAACATAACTCATCGGAGGCACAGCATCTTTTTTTAGAGCAAACATCATTGCTTCAAAATCTTGTTTTGGTATCTCATCTCTTCTATTTATTATTTGTGTCATAGCATTTATTGTCATACTATTTTTTTCTCTTAAATTAGAAGTACTTCGTAATATATGTTCAGCTAGCCCTTTACTTGCAAATTTATTTTCTAATCCATTGGCTACATTTTTAGCCACTAATTGCATTTTATCAAATCCATATCTGTAACAATCAAGCATCATTTCTGCATTCTCTATATCTTCTGGCGTTTTTGTTTGTTGTAATTTTAAATTTGAATTAAGTTTATAACTTGTTTGCTTTAATAAAGCAATTGTTACGTCTTGTACTTCAGTTTGTAAGGCTTTACCTTTTAAATCGCTATTATATAGTGTTCTATGAAGTCTTGAATAATTTATTTCCATCATTTCTATAAAAAATTCAGTATCACCTATTGGTTCTCCTGATATTCCAGATAAAAATTCACATAATTTATCTCTACCTTGTATTGCATTCCTTAAAAAAGCTTTTTCTGCTACTCCATATGCTGCTTCTATTAAATCTGCAACATATGTTATATCAGAATATCCAAATTCGTTTTGATGAAAAAAAGGAGCATAATCTTCTTTCCACTCTCTAGAAAAAACACATCTATCTGAAGCTTTTTCTACAATAGCTTCTTCAAGTGAACTATATAATTTTAGTTGTCCATCTTTATATTGAGATAACTTAGAGTTACCACCTGGTTCTCTTTCAAGTGCATGATTTACTTCATGAGTTAATATCTCAAATAAAATTTCAAAATCGTCATCAGTTTTTGCATTTTTCAAATAATCTTTAGAAAGTACAATTTCTCTTTTGGCATATGAATATATTCCAGCCGCTCTTTTACAATCATCAGGCATTGGCCCAACAGAAATTGAAGTTATATTATTTATTAATGATGTTAAATCTTTGCATATCTCACTAGGTGTTAAATCAAATTCATGAGATCTTCTCATCATTATCTCAACAAGTATCGGTTTATATATATCCCCTACACTCATTTGGTTTATATAATACTCAAAATATTCTTTTAATTTTTTATTTTCTCTATAATCTTTTGGCATTTGTATCACATTCCTTTATAATTCTGGTTCGTGTGCTATTTTTATATCTTTCTTTTCTGGTACATTTTTTGTATCTATTACATCTATTTGTATAGGTTCTAATCTCTTCATAAGTTTTGCTATTAGCTCTTTATCTACTTCAGCCAAATTATCTACTTCTACAAAACCTTTTCCTGTAATTTCTTCATACATTTTACCATCGCTGTATAAAATATATACATTACCATTTTCAAGTGTGAAGTGTGTTACATAAGAAACTTCTTCGCCATTTGCATTTATTATTTTTTCTTTCATAAAAACCTCTTTTGAAAATTTTTATATTCTTTATAATACAATAATTATATTACAATTAATTTTTAGTGTAAACATATTTTTCTATAAAACCATAAGTATTCTAAGTATTTCAAGCACTTTATTTATTCTATCCATAAAATTTTATTGACAATTCAAATAATTTTTCATATTATAATAAAGAATAGGAATGTTATAATTAACAAAAGCAGAAATCATATAGAAAGGATTTATTTATTTTTATTTTTAAAACGTTTGTTAGCGCCAGGACTATTTAAAAAAATAGTTGACGAGGTCTAGAGTTATCGAAAGATTCGGCGGATGCTCTAGTTGAGATGGCTACTCTCAAAACATTATGACTAATTCAAAAACTAGCAGTAATGCTAAAACAAATTTTAGTCAAGTAGTCTATGCTTACACCTATTCATTAAAACTGGTATTTGGACAGAATACATTTCTGCCCTTAAATTTCTTAACCAGTTTTTATAAGAAAGGTGGTTTTTTTATGTGTGGAATAGTTGGTTATATAGGAAGAAAAAATGCTAAACCAATAATATTAAATGGATTATCAAGACTTGAATACAGAGGTTATGATTCAGCAGGAATCGCAACAATCGAGTCTGGTAAAATAACAACAATAAAAAGTTTAGGAAGAGTTTGTGATTTAGAACAAGCTCCTGGAATGGATACTTTAGTTGGTACTCTTGGAATAGGTCATACAAGATGGGCAACTCATGGTAAACCTTCAAAAGAAAATTCTCATCCTCATATGGATAATTCAGAATCTTTTGCTGTTGTACATAATGGAATTATAGAAAATTATGCTGACCTAAAAGACTTTTTAACAGATAATGGATATACTTTCCTATCTCAAACAGATACAGAAGTAATTCCAAACTTAATTCATTTCCATTATTCATCATCAAAAGAAACTGGAAATAAAAAATTAATGAAAGCTGTTACCGATACTTGCAAAATGTTAAAAGGAAGTTATGCTTTAGAAATTTTAGCAAATGACTATCCTGATAATATGATAGTTGTTCGTAAAGATAGCCCATTAGTTATAGGAAAAGGTCTAGAAGAAAAATATATTAGTTCTGATATTCCTGCAATTCTTTCATTTACAAAAGATTTTTATCTTTTAAATGATAATGAATTTGCATTTATGTCTAGAGAAAATATTGAATTTCTCGATATCAATTTAAGACCTATTTCCAAAACAGCTCAAAGCATCACATGGAATGCTGGTGCTGCTGAAAAAGAAGGATTTGATGATTTCATGTTAAAAGAAATTCATGAACAATCAAAATCAATTAGAGAAACAATCGGTTCTAGAATTCAAGAAAACGGAATATCTAGTATACCAGATATAGATGTAAGCAAAGACTATTTAAGTACAATAAATAAAATATTTATCATTGCATGTGGTACTGCAATGCACGCAGGTTTTGTTGGAAAAACAATTTTCGAATCACTTTGTGAAATACCTGTAGAAGTTGAAGCTGCTTCTGAATTTAGATATAGAAATCCAATTATAAATGAAAAAACTTTATGTTTATTTATAAGTCAATCTGGAGAAACAGCTGATACAATAGCTGCATTAAAACTTGCAAAATCTTGTGGCGCAAAAACAATAGCTATCTCAAATGTAATTGGCTCTTCAATTTCTCGTGAAGCTGATTACACAACTTATACACATGCCGGACCAGAAATAGCAGTTGCTTCTACAAAAGCTTATACTGCCCAAATAGTTTTATTAGCGCTTCTTGCAATTCATTTTGCAGAAATATTAGAATTAAATGAAGAAAAAGTAAACGAATTAAAATCAGACATTCTAGCATTACCTACTCAAATCGATGAAGTTTTAAAAAGCAAAGAAGAAATAAAAAAATTTGCTCAAAGAGTTTATAAAGAAACAGATATGTTTTTTATTGGTAGAGGAGTTGATTATGCAGTAGCATTAGAAGGTTCTTTAAAATTAAAAGAAATTTCTTATATTCACTCTGAGGCTTATCCTTCTGGAGAATTAAAACATGGACCGATTGCTTTAATCGAAAATGATGTAACAGTTATTTCTGTTTTAACAAACAGAATGTTAGTTGAAAAATCTATAAGTAACCTTCAAGAAGTTGTAACAAGAGGTGCAAAAACATTTATAGTAACAAACCAAGAATTAAACCATTCTTTTGATACAATTATTAATATACCAAAAACTAATGTACTTATCTCACCTATCCTTTCAGTAATTCCACTTCAACTTTTAGCTTATTATATTTCAAAAGAAAAAGGATTAGATGTTGATAAACCTAGAAACTTAGCAAAATCTGTTACAGTTGAATAAAAATAAAACAAAAAACAAGAAGCCTTCAAATAAGGCTTCTTTTGTTTTACTTTATTTTATTTCAATAAACTCTGTTAAATCTGGTAATTTAATATTTTCTTCTTTCACATCTAATTTTAATCCAGTCAAATTATAAAAATAAATCTTTTTTCTTATTAAAATACAATATTTAATTTTTTCTTTTTAGCCTGTTTTATAAGATAATTATATTTTGCCTCTTCTGCTTTTATTTGATAAGTATAATAGTCGATTAAATCACTATCTGCATATTGCAAATTGTTGTACATATTACTTAAAGTTTTTTTCACAAACTTTATTGAATCTATAAGTTCCATATTCTTTTCCTCTTCTGTTTTATCCTCAATTTTAAATTCTTTTATAAATTCACTATACATGTTTTATCTCCTAAAATAAAAATAGAGTAGATTTTATTTCTACTCTACTATATTTATTCAAATTTTAAATTTTTATTCTGGTTTTACATATTTTTCAATTTCTTCCCATACTTTATCTATATAAATTTTTCTTTCAGAAGAAAATGGTAATATCGTACTATATGAAATTCCTAAAATTTGTTTGATTCTTTCTACTTCAGCATCTACTTTAGTTACTGCTATTTTATCCGCTTTATTTGTTAAAACCATAAATGGTAAATTACTTTTTAAAATATAATCATACATTAGCAAATCATCATCTGTTGGTTTGTGTCTAATATCTAATAATAAAATTATTAAAGTTACATTTTGACCTTCCTCTAAATATTTTTCAATATAATTTCCTGAAATAACTTTTTCTTCTTTAGACATTTTACTATAACCATATCCTGGTAAATCAACAAAATAGAATTTATCATCCATATTATAAAAATTAATTTGACGAGTTTTTCCAGGAACATTACTTGTTCTAGCTAACCCTTTTCTATTTGTCATTGTATTTACAAAAGATGATTTTCCTACATTAGATTTTCCAACTAATACTATTTCTGGTAAATTCCCTTTTGGATATTGTTTTTTGCTTACAGCAGATATTTCAAATTTAGGATTTTTTATTAACATTTCTTTCTCCTTTTATTACTTTTTTTCATAACCTTTATTATTTTACCACATTTTATGTAAAATTACAAATTAATTTAAATTTAAAAAAGCTTAGATTTTCATCTAAGCTTTCTCAAACCTTATTTTTTTGGTTCTAATACTTTTGTTCCACCCATATATGGCCATAATACTTCTGGAACTTTAACTGTTCCATCTTCTTGATAATTGTTTTCTAAAACTGCTATTAATCCTCTTGGACTTGCAACTACTGTATTATTTAATGTAGCAACTAAATAATTTCCTTTTTCACCTTTAGCTCTAATTCCAAGTCTTCTTGCTTGAGCATCACCTAATGTAGAACAACTTCCAACTTCAAAGTATTTTTGTTGTCTTGGGCTCCATGCTTCAACATCGCAAGATTTTACTTTTAAGTCAGCTAAATCTCCACTGCAGCATTCTAATGTTCTAACAGGAACATCTAAGCTTCTGAAAAATTCAACTGTATAGCTCCACATTTTATTATACCAATCCATTTGTTCTTCTGCTTTACAAAGAACTATCATTTCTTGTTTTTCAAATTGGTGAACTTTATATAATCCTCTTTCTTCAATTCCATGAGAACCAACTTCTTTTCTAAAACATGGAGAATATCCTGTTATAGCAACTGGTAATTCTTCTTCTTTTAGAATTTGTCCTTTAAATTTACCAATCATTGAGTGTTCACTAGTTCCGATTAAGTATAAATCTTCACCTTCAATTTTATACATCATAGCTTCTAATTCTTCAAAGCTCATAACTCCATTAACAACATCTGATCTAATCATAAATGGAGGAATACAATATGTGAATCCTTTATTAATCATAAAATCTCTAGCATAAGCTATCATAGCTTCATGAAGCCTAGCAACTTGTCCCATTAAGAAATAGAAACCGTTTCCACTTGTTCTTCCAGCACTTTCTTTATCAATTCCTGCTAACCCATCAATAATATCTGCATGGTGTGGAATTTCATAAGCTGGTACAACTGGTTCTCCAAATTTTTCATTTTCAACGTTTTCTGAATCATCTTTTCCTATTGGAACTGTAGCGTCCATAATATTAGGAATTTTCATCATTCTTTCTTTGATTTCACCTTTTAATTCTTCTTCTCTTCCTTCATTAGCAGCTAATTTTTCATTAATTTCATTTACTTCAGCTTTTTTTGCTTCAGCCTCTTCTTTTAATCCTTTAGCCATTAATCCACCAATTTCTTTACTGATGGCATTTCTTTTCATTCTTAAATCATCACACATTAAAGTTAATTCTCTTGATTCTTTATCTAACTCTAATACTTCATCAACTAAAACTAATTTGTGATCTTGAAATTTTCTTTTAATATTTTCTTTTACCATTTCTGGATTTTCTCTTAATAATTTAATATCTATCATAATATTTTCTCCTTTAATAATTAATTTTACCCTTCATATAACTCAAATCTATGTTTTTGTCCGGTTATATTTCCAGCTTTATTTGTTACATCAGTTTCTTCTAAAAACATTTCTTCTGGTCTTGCCCACATTTCATTTGTTCCTAAATGATTATATATAACCATTCTTTCTAATGTTTCTGAATGTTTTGCAATTCCTACTATTTCTATAATATGACCTTTAAAGTGTCTATATTTTTTTCCAATTTCTACTTTTTCCATTTTTTCGCTCCTTATTTTGTATAGTCTTTGGATAGTTCTTCTACAAATTCGAATCTATGTTTTTGTCCTGTTATATTATCTGGTCTTTCAGGAATTTCTTCTAAAAACATTTTTTCCTTTCTTACCCAAATTCCCGAATCATCTCTTGGATATAATGGTTTGTAAACAACCACTCTTTCTTTTGTCTCAGAATCTAACGCAACATTTTCAACAAAGTAATAATTACCTTTAAAATGTCTGTAAACTCTTCCAATCTGAACTTCTTCCATAATAAAATACCTCCTACATTTTATTTTTTAAGGGCGAATATAAAATTTTACTAACAAAAAACGTCCTTATACAAATTGTATAAGGACGAATATAATCCGCGGTACCACCTTTATTTATAAAATATTTAATATTTTACAATCTCTTTAATTGCTATAACCTGCAACAACTCGGTCTAGTTTTCTAGAAAGCTCTTAAGAGTAGATTTCATAAATGCTTTTTGTCTATTTTCACCACCCATAGACTCTCTACAAAAAAGTTAATTTATTACTTAGCTCTTAATCAATCGCTTCAATCATTATGTAAATTATGATACCACAATTTTTTCAGTTTGTAAATACCTTTATTTTTATTCTTTGATTTTTCTTGTATTTTTAAATCTATATGCTATAATGAAACTAAGAAATTTAAACAAAGAAAGAAGATTATTATGGCAAATGAAAAAAAATCAATAAAAGAAAAAGTAGTCGATGCTTGGAATTTTGTTAATGATACTGAAGCAGTAGACAAAAAAATAAATAGTATATTACCTACTCGGAAAAGAAGCAAAAAGAAATAATTTATGGCTTGGAACATGTGCTGCTACAGTAGCATCTGGATTATATACTTACATGATAAATTGGAATCCTGGAGTAAGAGCATTTGCACATTTAGCTGGTGCATTTGCAATTCCTGCTGGAGGAGCTTTAGCCTCATCTTTAGTAATGCATGGAATTGAATCAGCAGTTAATTTAGGAATTAATTTATATAATAAAAAACATCCTGAAAATGAAAAAGAAGCTTTTGAAATTAATCCTAAAGTAAAAGATATAATAAAACTACTTTCTACAGCAACAGTTGGTATTGCATACACTTTGGGTACATTAGGTACTGAAGTAGATCAATTTACTAATTCAGGAATCTTCCAAGCAGAACAGTATCTTGCTGATATAGGTGGTTCACTTGCTGGTATAGCCGTATTTAATAAATTAGATATAAAAGATACTGCAGCATCTGGTCTTAATTATTTATGGAAAGGTGGAAAATTAATTTCTAAGCTTGAAGAAAAAATTACAGGAAAAACAAAAGATTCTAATGAACCGCAAAAACAATCTCAAGAAAAACAAGATTCTGCTCTTCAAGTAGAGGAAATTGAAGTAACTCCTGAAGCAACAAAGGAAGAAGAAACTCCAGTTTGGGATTTATCTTTATACAAAACTTCAGAAGTCCCTCAAGCAACAATGCAAGATACTCAATCTCAAACAATAGCTACATCAACACATACTTCTAGCACTTTAGAGGTTGAAGAAGAAGACGAAATTAATATGTAAAATAAAAAAAGAAATTGAAAATATATTCAATTTCTTTTTTATTTCTAATTAACTTTTTTTGTTATCATTTTTAATGCCTTTTCTCTTGGCAAAATAATTACATGTTCACATCCACAACATTTTAATTTAAAGTCAACACCAATTCTTGTTATTTCCCATTCTTTACTTCCACATGGATGTTGTTTTTTTGTTTTTACTATATCTCCAATATTATATTCCATAAGCCCCTCTTTTTATTTTATATTATACTTTATTATTATTTAAATTCACCTTATTTTTTCGCTGCTATTGTAGAAGAATTCACCCGTACAACAGGCTATTCTTCCTTTTTTAAGCAGCGATTTTTAGTAGCTAGAAAATATACTTCTGATAACTTGCGTCTCCTCTTTCAAAGACAGTCTTCAAAATCAAATACATTTTTTCTGCCACCTTTTCTCGGAACTTTCGCTTTGTAATTTCCACAATCGCAATCGAAATCCCTCTTCTCTCTTCATCAAATCTGGTTTCAACGATGAATCTATCATCATCAAATAATTCGTTCACCTTTTTTAAAACTTTACGATTTTGTTGAGCTTCAAACAATACATTTAAAAGTTCCTCAATTCCATCGTTCCATCCTATTTTAGGTAACTCCTGTTCCAGATTTCCTGAACAGTCTACTACTTTTAACAAGTAGTATTGCTCTGTTTCATAAACTTCACGTTCACTAGACTGCTTTCTATAAACGCAAGGTTTATCTTTCAACAAGTTCATAAAATACCAACCTCCAAACTTGCTTGAAACATGCGATCTACTAGTTACATATATTATTATATCACATTTTTGCTTAATTTCCAAATATAAAATCAAAACATAAAAAAAGTAGATTTAAAAACATCTAAATCTACTCTTTTATATTATTAAATTCTTCTTAATAATTCTTCTTTTCCTAATACTTGCATAATTTCATATAAATCTGGTGTATTGCATTTTCCAGTTAATTTTACTCTTATTACAGTACTAATATCTCCAACATGACCTTTGTAAGCATCTGGGTTTGCTTTGTATTCTTTAACTTCACGGCAATATCCCATTTCTTCAGCTAGGTCTTTCATTTTATTAAACCATGTTTGTTTGTCATCAGCTGCATCATAATATTTTTCAAAATATGTTTTTACTATTTTTTCAATTTCAGCTGTATCTGTTATTTTTTGATATTCAAACTCACCGTTTTTATCAAATTTATCTGGATACATATAATAAATAATATTTTTAACATCTGACCATTTTGCAATGTCTTTTCTTGGTTTTGCATTTCCTCTTTCAATTCCTAATATTTTTAAAGAATATTCTTTATCAGAAAGCATTTCTTTAAGTTCCGCATCAAATTCATTTGCCCATTTAGAAGCAGCATCATAAACTTCTTCTGCAGTTAATTTAGAAATTACATTTTTTGATACATCAAGCATTTTTACCATATCAAAAAGAGCACCACTAACACTCATTTTCTTTAAATCAAATTCAAAATCATACATTGATTTTTCTGGATTTTGTTTTCTCCAAATTTCAAAATTTGAATTTGCTATATTCATTAAATATTCAAGAACTGATTCTTTTGGAATTCCCTCTTCCTTATAATAGCTAACAGCTGATTCTGGATCTTTTCTTTTACTTAATTTACGTTTTCCTTCTCCATCCATTTTCATCATTGGAGCTATATGTGCATATTTTGGAGCTTTATTTCCTAGCACATAGAATAATTGTAAATGAAGTGGAACTGATGCAAGCCATTCATCTGCTCTTATTACTAATGTTGTATGCATTAAATAATCATCAATAGCATGTGCAAAGTGATATGTAGGTAATCCATCTGATTTAATAATTACTATATCTTGATCATTTTCTGGGAAATCAACTGCACCTTTTATAACATCTTTATGTTTGATTTTTTTATCTGGATTTCCTGGTGATTTAAATCTGATAATATATGGATCACCATTTTTAATTTTTTCTATAGCCATTTCAACAGGCATATTTCTACATTTTGTCCATTTTCCATAATAACCTGTTCTTTCCTTAGCTTTTTCTTGGTTTTCTCTAATATGATCTAATTCTTCTTGACTGCAAAAACAAGGATATGCATTTCCTTCTGCTAATAATTTTTTTGCATAAGAATGATATATTTCTCTTCTTAATGATTGTTTATATGGACCATATTCTCCATGATCAACATCATTTTCATCAACGAATTCATTTGGCGCTAAATCAAAATCATATAACGCATCTATAATCTGTTTTGTTCCATTCTCAACTTCTCTTTTTTGGTCAGTATCTTCTATTCTTACAAAGAACACACCTTGCTCTTTAGTCATAAGTTTTGCTATTAAACTTTGATAAATACCACCAATGTGAACAAATCCTGTTGGGCTTGGAGCAAATCTTGTTACTATCGCACCTTCTGGTAGATTTCTTACTGGATACTGTTCTTCATAATAAGTATAATCCTTTACGTCTGGGAATATTAAGTTTGCTAAATCTTTACTATCCATAATTTCTATCTCCTTACTTTCTTTACAAACTTCTCTTAGAAATTTTTAATTATAATTATAAAGCAAAAAAGTCTACAAGTTTGCATAATATCTAATATAATATCACACATTTTAAAAAAAGAAAATACCCAAAATGCTTTTATTTAAAGATTTTAGATATTTTCTATTAATTTTTTTATAAAATATTTTCTAATTCTTTCATATCTTTTATGATAATATAGTCTTTTACATCAACATCTTTTTTATCTCTTTTTCCATTGTAATCATATAAAATAGATTTCATATTCATATTATTTGCAGCCACAATATCTCTTGTTTTATCATCACCTATCATAATACATTCTTCAGGTTTTGCTCCAATTTCTGATAATACTCTTTCAAAAGATTCTTTATATTGTTTGCAACCATATTTATCTGCTCCAAAAACTTTTTTAAAATATTTTGAATATCCGATATTTTCAATTCTTTGTTTTTGTGCATCTTGATAATAATTTGTAAAAACATAAAGATTATATTTTGAAAATAAATATTCTATTGTTTCTTTTGATACTAATACTGTTTTTATCCACTCACTACCGACCGAATCTATAATTTCATCAATAAATTTTTCAGAATAATTTTTATTTAAATTTTGATTTATATAATTTAACATATCCATTTTATCATAATAGCAATTGTTTGCATCAATTATTTCGTCATATCTATCAACTGCATCGTAAATTGCCATATAGTCATTTTCATCATATCCATTATTTTTTAATACTCTTTTATAACTCTCTGCGTCAGCTTCTGTATCATAAATTATAGTATTATCTAAATCAAAAATTATGTTTTTAATATTTAAGTTTTCCAATTTTTTTCTCCTTCTATTTTTCAAATTTATAATAATAATCTATTCCACCATCTATTTCTATTCCATTAAGATTTTGGGCTTCTTTAATTGTGTAAGTTTTTCCCCATAAAAGTTTTTGCTGTGCTATTTCTTTTTTGGTTTCATAAGGTAAAAAAGAAATACCAGTTTTATTATTCTCTAAATCATCGCTTTTTACATATACAACTTTTTCATATTCAACTAAAACGCCATCTTCTTCTATTTTTAAAATTTTAAAATTATCTATAACATCATTTTCTTTTACTTTTTTACTATATCTAATTGTTGATAATGTTGTACCAAATCCCCACTCTCTTTGTAATATTTCTACTTTACATACATTTCCAAAATTAATTGATAAAAAAACAAAAGCTACAATCAAAAATGAACTTAATACATTTAATTTAATATTCATCTTTTTTTCTTTCTTATATTTTTTTATCTGAATCAAAACAACTATCGCAAGAATAATTAGTATCAATATATTCCAGTCATCAAAATTAATTAATTTTGCATAAATACAATCAAATAACCACTCAAAAAAATTTCCTAAATTAAAATTTATTTTGGAAAAATCCACTTTTATATCACTAATGTCCGTTTGTAAATCTAAAAACTTCTCCATAAATCTCTCCTTTGCTTTTGTTTGTTAAATCATATCATAAACGCAAAAAAATACCAAGGTTTTATCTTGGTATTTTTGTTTTATTTTTATTAAATTTCCATAATTATTGGCAAAATCATTGGATTTCTTTTTGTTGTTTGGAATATATAATCTTTTAGAGCATCACGAATTGCATTTTTTATTGTTGACCAATCTTTAATACGATTATCTACACATTTCATTATTTCTATATTTATAATTGCTCTTACTTCATCCATTAAGTTTTCTGATTCTCTTACATAAACAAATCCTCTAGAAATCACATCTGGACCAGCTACAACATTTCCTTCAGAATCCATTGTTAATACAACAACTATTAAACCATCTTGTGATAAATGTTGTCTATCTCTTAAAACAATATTTCCAACATCTCCTACTCCTAATCCATCAACAAATATTTTTCCAACTTGAACTGTACCAGAAATTTTAGCTTCATTTTCATTTAATTCAACAATTTTTCCGTTTTTCATTAATATAATATTGTCTGCTGGAATTCCCATTTGTCTTGCTGTATTTCTGTGAGCAATCAATTGTCTATATTCTCCATGAACTGGTATAAAATATTTTGGTCTTACTAATGATAACATTAATTTTTGTTCTTCTTGACATGCGTGTCCTGAAACGTGAACATCTGCTAAAGAACTATATACAACTTCAGCACCGATTTTCATTAAATCATCAATTACTTTAGCAACAAATTTTTCATTTCCAGGAATTGGTGTTGCAGAAATTATAACTAAATCATTTGAATTTATATTAACTTTTCTATGTTCACCATTTGCCATTCTTGTTAATGCTGACATTGGTTCACCTTGACTTCCTGTAGTAATAATTACTAATTGCTCATCTGAATAATTTTTAATCATATCTAAATCGATAAATATATTTTTTGGTGCATGAATATATCCTAGTTCAACTGCAGTTTGAATCATATTTATCATACTTCTTCCACAAATTGCTATTTTTCTGTTATTAGCAACTGCTGAGTTAACTATTTGTTGAACTCTATGCATGTTTGATGCAAATGTTGCAATAACAATTCTTTTCTTGCAATTTAAGAATAACTTATCAAATACTTCACCAACAGTACTTTCTGACATTGTGTAACCTTTTCTTTCAGCGTTTGTACTATCTGAAAGTAGGGCTAATACACCTTTATTTCCAAGTTCAGCTAATCTTCCTAAATCAATCTTTTGATCATCAATTGGAGTATAGTCAATTTTAAAGTCTCCTGTATGAATTACAGTTCCAACTGGGGTATGAATAGCTAAAGCTACAGAATCTGGAATTGAATGACAACTTCTTATAAATTCAATTCTCATTTTTCCAAGTACTATAGTTTGTCCTTGTTTTACAACATTTAATTTTGCAGTTTTATCCAAATGATGTTCTTGTAATTTATTTTGAATTAATCCACATGTTAATCTTGTTGCATAAATTGGGATATTCATTTGTTTTAATAAATAAGCAATAGAACCGATATGATCTTCGTGACCGTGAGTAATTACTAACCCTCTAATTTTATCTCTATTTTTCTCTAAATAAGAAAAATCAGGAATTACTAAATCTATACCAAGCATATCTTCTTCTGGAAATGCTACACCACAATCAACAATAACAATATCATTTCCATATTCAAAAACAGTAATGTTTTTTCCAATTTCTTCAATTCCACCTAAAGGAATAATTTTTAAATTTTCTTTTTTAAATACAAAATCTTCTTTTATCATTGGCATTGGATTATTCTCTAATTCCAAATTAATTATTGATTTGTTTTTCTTTCTTATTAATGTTGGTGTTAAATTTTCATTTTTTGTCACTTTAGGTAAATTATTTTGTTTCTTTATTATTTGATTTTTAGGTTCAACTGGTTTGTTCACCTTTTTTTTACTTTTCGTTTTATTTGTGTTTTGATTTACTGGTTTAGTAGCTTTCTTCTCTCCCATTGGTTTTGATTTTTTTCTACTAACTTTTTCATTTGATTTTTTTATTTCTTCCATTTTTATTCGCATATTAAAGCTCGCTCCTTTAATACACTCTCCTTTCTTTATTATTTCTTTCTCGTATCTTAAAATTTATATTATTTTAATTAAATTATTTTCAATTTCAAAGCAAAATAAACGTACACTTTAAAATAAAATATACATTATCTTTTTTATATAATTAGAGCATCAAAAAAATAGCCTACCAAATAGACTATCAGAAAATATTTTAGTAAAACTATATAAAACATAAATAAATCACGCACATTATGTTTTTTTATTATAATTTCAAATTTATAAATATTATTACTTACACACCTAAAACAAATTAGAAAATTACAATCTCCTTATTTCCTAACCTTAATATAATATTTATATTTCTCCGTACATTTTTTATTTTTTAATATTTTCCGAACTCTTTAATTTTTATATAAATCTCATTAATACTGTTATTAATTATACTATTTTTTTAGATTATTGTCAACCTATTGGATTTTTATGTCTATCTTATAAAAAGAATTAGCCCGTCCTTTTTGTAAGGACGGGCCATGGTAGTTTGGACTATATATAGAAAATATTCGCTTTAATCCAAACTAATTTACTGTTAACCAGCCATGCGGAAACGAGGCAGCGTAGTAGCTTCGATGAACTCCGGAGAGATGATAAAGACATAGAAGTTCTTTTCACCATCTGCTTCTGCCACCGGCAGACCGAGATCATTGTCCTTCCACTTTCGAGGCGTCTTGAAACCGCTCATGTCAACAGGATCTTCACTTGCCAGCTCATTGCACTGGCGATTATATTTCCGATGAAGCATTCCCCAAAGAGAATGGATGTAATCGCCCGGATTACGGATCGGCTGGAGAGAAGTGATACAGAACGTACCATTCTTCTCGGTAATCGATATTCTTTCACAGGCATATGCATTATTCATAAGCATATGCAGATCATCGACACCAGCTTTGGTATACGGTCTTACATGCATCCTCCAGGTTTTGTCCTTCAGCTGAAACATCTCTCGAAGTTTCTCAAAATAGTCGACATGCTGCTTGTTTTTGGGTGTTTCCTTGACAGTGTTATTTCCCATATGTTCTTCCTCCTCAAGTCTGGTGTTCGGGATTGTTTAACAGTTACGAATGTTTTTCAACACCTTATATTATACCACATTATGTCAATAAAGTCAATTTTGAAGCCCTGTAGCATACTATTACTTTTCCTTATATTTATTATTTTTTATCTCCATAAAACCAATCTGTACTTTCTGTTTTGGCTGTATTATCTTCTTCAATACTAAATAATTTAAATTCTTTATTTCTTATTGTATTTCCTGCTTTTATATATAAACCACATTCCACAAAAGCATATATAAAAAATATAATTGATGGTAATATTAATTCAAGAGCTAAAGCTCCAAGTCCAATCAAATATCCAACTATAACTCCAGGATATTTTTTCAAATTCACAAATATCATAACTATTGATGCCACAGCAAGTATAAGTTGCGCATACCCTATCATTCTAGAAAAAGATGTAAAACTTAATCCTGAATATTCTTTTCCAGTAACCAAAGCTGTTGCTGCATTACCAGATTCAATCATAACAAGAATTATTAGAACAATTTTTAATATTCCTACTATTGTTAGTGACATTCCAAAAAAATCATTTACTTTTTTTAACTTCATTTGTTTTCTCCTTTATAAAATTTAAGCTAAATAATTAAAATAATTATTTAGCTTATAGAAAATTAATTTTCGATTGTTGCTCCGATTATTCCAGCATCATTTTTAAATTGCGCTGTAACAATTTTTGGTTTTTCACCTTCATTAAATGTCATATTTGGTTTATTTATTTCTTCTATTAATCTATTAAAAACTGGGTGACCTTCATAATAAGAAAAACTTCCACCAAAGCAAACAACTTCTGGTTCAAAAATATCTATAAGATTACAAATTCCTATTCTTAGATAATTTATAAAATCCGCAATATCATCTTCTACTTGATCTTTATATTCAACCATCAAGTGTTCTCTCATATATTGTCCTGATATATCAGAGCTATCTATATTTAATGTTTTTGTTATTCTATTTTTTAAAGATTTAATTGAAGCATATCTTTCAAAACAACCTTTTTTTCCACATGTACATTCAATACCATCTTTTACAAGAGTCATATGTCCAAATTCAAATCCAGAATATTTTTTAGGTTCTAGTAATTTACCTCCTAAAAATGCTGCACCACCAAGACCTGTTCCTATATTTACAAAAACGCAATCGTCATAGTCTTTCATTGCACCATATTTTTTCTCCACAAGTGCTGCACACTTCCCGTCATTTCTAACTACTACTGGTTTATTAAACATTTCTTCAAGTTTTGTTTTTAAATCAAATTCTTTTAAACCTAAATTCCAAGAAGTTACTTTTCCAGCAGCTACAGTTCCCGGACAAGCAGCTCCGATACTTTTTATATCTTCAAACTTTACACCTGTTTTTTCTAATAATTCATGTACTAGTTCATATATATATCTTAAAATTACATTTTCTATATTCTTTTTATCTTCAGCAGTAAAGAACTTATCTATTTTTTCTTTTAGTTCTACTCCTTCTATAATTCCAATTCCTATATGACTTCCACCTAAATCAATTCCTATTTTCATTAGTACCTCCTAAATTTTAAATAAATAACAGTCCGCTTAAATATATTTGCATACAAGGAATTAACACTGTAACCACAAATAATAATAAAGCTAATCCTACAATTATATATGAAATTTCTGGTAATTTCTTTAAAAATTTTTGTATTTCTTTTTCAATGTCTTTATCCAAATATTTTAATGCAGAAGTAAAATCTTGAATATCTTTGGTTTTTTCGCTTTTCTTTAATAGCTCTAAAATAATTGGATTTAATAATTTCTCATTTGAAAAAACATCTAACCATGATTTTCCAATATAAACATTATTAATTGATTTCTCTATCAAACTAAACATATATGTATTTTTAGTAACATTTTTACTAATCTCTAAAGCATCTTCAATTCTCATTTTATTTTGAAGATTTAAGAAAATACTTCTTATTACTCTTGAAAAATCTAGTAAATATAACAATTTTCCAAGTAATTTATTATTATATTTTAATGCATCTAATTTAGCTCTTCCATTTTCTGAATTAATGTATTTTGAAAACCACAATCCAATGCCAATTATAACAAAAATCCAAATATACCAGAATTTGATAAACACATTTATTATTGTAGATAGTAATGTTAAAATTCTTGGCAATTTAATAGTAGTACCATATGACATTAAAATATTTTGAAGATTTGGAATTATAATTAAAATTGCCAAAACAAGCATTGCTAATATTCCGAAAAATGATAACATATTTGGAATTAAAATATTTTTAACTTTTCTTTTAATTTTTTGTTCATCTTCAAGATATGTAATAGCATGTTTTAATGAAGCATCTAAAGATTTTGTAAGCTCACCTGTTTTAATTAAATTAATATAAACAAGTGGAAAAATATCTTTATGTTCTTTCATTGCTTTATATAAATATTTTCCTGAATCTACTGCATTTATAACATCTTTTAAACATTCTTTAAATGTTGAATTTTCTGTTTTATTCATTATTGTTCGTAAAGAATGTTTGCTTGAAAATCCTGACTTTCTTAAAGCATATAAGTCTTCTGTAAAATCTTTTATTTCTTCAATTGAAACCTTGTTAAATAATTCAATATCACTTATTGTTTTTAATAAGAATGATTTTTTCTTTTTTCTAGAATGAATTGTTGCTGTTATTTTTTTGGATTTTTTATTATTCCAAATATTGAAAGAAGGTTCTATACTTATTGGTGTCATACCATGTTTTTTTAATTTTTTCATACATGATAGCTTATCATTTTCTTTTATTTTTATTTCTGCTATTTGCCCTTGTGGTGTTAATACTTTACATGAAAAAGTTTGCATATAGTTCCTCCTTTCTTAAATTTTATTTTTTATTTAATAAATATTTACTGGTGCATATTTTGTTTGATTAAAGTTTTTATAATATGCATCTTCATTATCGCCAATTTTTCTCCAAACTCCAGATATACCTTCAAAAGAACATTCTGGAGATATATCTTTTATATCTTCACCTGTTTTATTTAAATATAAAAATTTATTATTACTATATAATAAATCCATCTTTATAGCTTTTTTTCCTGTTCCATATCTAAAATATGAAATGTCATCTTTTATTGAAAAATTAGGTATCCACACATAGATATAATTATTAACATCTAATACAGAGCCATCATAATTAGCAAATTTTTTTAAAGTGCCATCTGGATTTATAAATAAATCTTTTAATGATTCTCCTTCTCTTGAAAATACTATAACTTTAGCCCATTTTTTTGAAGAATAATTATACCATTCAATATCATCAATACTTGTTGTTATATACAAATCCTCGTTAGTAGAATATTTGATTGGTATAATTTCATAATCTTCTAATTTAATTCCAAGACTTTTAAAATATTCATCATTTATTATCGGTGGATTACATTCTCCTATCGTTTCTCTTTCGATAACTGTAGAAACATCCACTGATTCTACTTTTTTATTTACTGAATATTTTACTGCTATTTTAATATTTTTAATTAAATTAAATTGTTCTCCATAATTTTCAATTTGTAGTTCAACAACATAATCGTTTGGTATTTGTGTTCCAAAAAACTTTTCATTAAACTCATTACCATATACTGTTATGTATTGAATATCACCTTCAATTCTTTTGGAAATACCAACAAAAGAAAGTGATTCAATATATTTTTCTATGTCATCAAAATTTCTAATTTTGATATTTTCTAATATATTACTAGAAAGAATTGCTGCTTCTGATTTTTTATTTATTCTTTGTGAAGATATTTTTATTTCAAAAGAAATTAAAGTTACACAAAAAATAATACTTAAAACTACAATTATTGAAAAAATTATTTCTAACGGCATAATTTTTTTCTTCATAATTCAATCCTAAATATATACTAAATTAGGCATATACATTATCTATAAAATGCATATGCCTATTTTTTTATTTTTGAGTTGTTTTAGCCTCTTCAACTAAATTGTTAACAAGAGGTTTTACTTCTCTGTCATAAATACCATTATCTTGTAATACAACATAAGCAGTTACTCCTAATATCATTACTAATACTACTATTAATATTACAAATCTGTGTATTGCCATTCCTTTTTGAGATCTCATATTTTTTCTCCTTTATTTTGAATTTTCTTTTTCAAAGAAAGTTCCAACAGAGCTTTCAGTTTTATCTTTTGATACTCTATTTGTTATAGTGTTTTGTACACTACCTGTTACTTTATTTGGGGCTTTTTTTACTTCTTCTTTTTCAACTTTTTTGTTATCTTCAACATCTTCTGTTTTTACAGGATTTCCCGCTTGTGGATTTGTTGTTGTTCCTGTTTGTGTTGTAGTTGTTACTCTTTTATCAATAGATTCTGATGTCTCAGCAAAAGGATCTTTTTTTCCACTCTCATAATAATTATCTTCTGCATAAATTTTCAAATCATCAGCATCTATACTATATGATTGTAATACTGAATTTGAAGTTTGTTTTTTTACATCAACTCCACTATTGTCTTGTATTTCTGTAAGAACATTATTTACAGTTTCACTTGTTTGGTATTTAACTGAAACAATATCTTTTGTATTTACTGACATAGAATCATAAAATAATATTCCTAAACAAAACATAATTACTATAAAAAGTAATACTATTATAAAAACTTCTTTAACAATTTTATTATTCATTACTTTTACCTCTTTATTTAATATTCAACAACAGTATCTTTATATACACTTCCTGATGTTGTTGGAACTGTTGATAATTTTTGGCTGTTGATTGGTATATCTTTTACAGTAAAGGTTGCTTGTAAATTTTCTCCACCTTTTTCCATCGAAAAGTTTCTTATTTCAAAATTTAATTTGTCATCATTTTCTACACTATAAACAAAATCTGTTATAGCTATATAATCACCTGTTATTGTAAAATTCAAATCACAATACACATATTCTGGTGATATAGATGCTTTTATTGCACTTTTTGAAATATCAAATTGAAGAGTAACTCCTTTTTGTGTAGCATAATTTCCTATTGTTGCCCATAAGAAATCTACATCATACATTTCCATTGAAGTTACTGTCTCTTCTGTTATTTTTCCTTCTTGCACTAATGTATCATATTGTGCTTTTTTATTTTTATATTCTTGAACTGCAGAACTTAGTGCTGTTTGTTTGGCAAAAAATTCTGTTGAGTTTTTTGTACTAAGTTCAGTTAAAACTTGTCTTTTTTCAGCTAAGGAAGCATTAACTTCTTTGTAACTTGGAATAAATGTAAATCCAAAACTCATTACTAAAAAACATAAAATACAAGATATTATTAGCACAAGGATTAATAAATATTTTCTCATTATTTTAAATCTCCTTCTATAGTAATTTGAACAAGCGAATCACTTTTTGTTCCAGGTGTAGATTTAATATTTGCAAACATTCCATCTGCTTCTATAGCAGCAAAGAAATATGCTAATTGTTCATATCTTTCTGATACCGCTTCTATAACTATATGGTTATTTTCTGTATTTTCTATAGAAATTAGTTGTACCTTTTGAGGTATTATAAACATTATTTTGTTTAACATATTTGGAACTGCATTTTTTGAAATTACTCTTGTATTTTTTGAAGTTGATTCTCCAGTTGATTCTGCACTACTAATTAAACTTGCATATGCATTTGTATAGCTTTGAATTTGTGAAAGTTCATTTTCTATTTTTGCAATTTCTGAAGTAGTTTCTTGTAATTTTTCTTTTGCAATTTCAGTTTGTTTTATATTCTTTAAGTATAATCCTCCACCAATACAAGAAAATCCTATAATAGCAATCAATGCTGCTGCCACTCCTCTTGCTATCATTTTTTCTTGAATATTAAGTGGTTCTTTAAATAATTCTCTCCAATTTTTAATATCAAAATTTTCTTTTGAATTTAAAATTGTTTCAATTTCAATATTGTCGAATTTTGATGTTGGAGCAAAGTTTAAATCTTTATTTATATAACCTAATCCATCAAGTGCTAATGCTATAGCAGAGTTAACTTCAATATACTCTTTTGTTGGTATTTTTAATGAATTTGGTTCTATAAAAAATGGTTTTAATATTTCACAATTTATATTTTTCAAATAATCTTGTAAATATAAATCTATATTGCTTATTGTTGCTCCCATTCCAGTTATATAAATTTTGTTTATTTTTTCTTTATAGCTACTAAATACTTTTTTCATCTCACTAGCTATTTTATTTAATACTGGCATTACAATATCTATATATTCATTTTCGTTTTCATCTAAACTTTTTGCTTCATTATCATATATTGTTATGTTTTTGCAAACTTCATATGCTTTTTTCCAAGACATTTCAAGTTTATTTACTTTTTCAACAACAGTTTCTAAACCTGCATTTAAAACATCAACTCTTGTGATTTGTCCATCAATTATCGTTGTTATTTTTGTCTCATTTTCTATATTAACGATTGCAATATTTTCATTTTCATTTGATTCAACTAAATTTGTTATACTTGTTGAAACAGGTGTCATTGTAAATAATCTATAATCTGATAAAATATCTATTTTTTGATCTACTTCATTTTTATTTGCTGATATATATAAAGCTTTATACTTCTCATAATTTTCTTTATTATCCATCAAAATATATCTAGATTCTAAATACTTTTTATCATAACCTTTTTCTGAGCATAACATTTCAAATTCTATATCTAATGATTTTGTTATATCTTTTTTCTCTAGAATAGAAAATACATCAAAATAATTATATAATTCATTTGAAATATTGATACTAATAGGAACTTTATAACTATTTGTTTCATTAATTACTTTTACTAAAGCTTTTTCTAAATCTTCAAAAACTTCAACGTTAAATGCTTCAACTTTAAAAGTATCTCTTACTTTTTTTAATTTTGCATATTTTATTAAGTTCTTATCTACATAAATTCCTAAACAACTTGACATTCTTTTCTCCTTTGTTATATTAACACTTATTTTGCTTTAATATAAAAAATATATGCAATCTATAAAGATTCATTTTATGTGTTATTAAACAAAATAAGGCAAATGAAATCTATTTGCCTTATCACCAAAATTTACTGTACTTTTATATAAAAATCATAACCTTTTTTGCTTCAAAATTTTTATCTTTTAAAGTTCAATTTTATTAAGGTAAAAAAACACATATTCCTATGTTATTTATACCTTTTTTTACAAAAAAAGTCAATATTTTTAGGGCATTTATTGGGTAAAAGTAACGTAAATGTAATATTAAATTTTTTCTTTTAATTCGCCTTCTCTATAAGCTGATAATAGTAGTCTTAAATCCTCTACTTCTTCTTTTAATTTTGCACCAATATCGGTGTCTGCAACTCTCTTTCTTGTTTGAATATTTTCTTTCAAAATTGTTTGTGTTTTTATATCTAATCCTTCTAAAATTGCTTTGCATTTTGATTCAAATGGTTCGTTCATTGCAAGAACCAATCCATGAGAATTATATGTTAATGTATAACCTGCAATACCAGTTGTTGGTTGATATGCTTTTGCAAATCCACCATCTATTACTATTAATTTTCCGTTTGCCTTTACAGGACTTTCACCATCTTTGGCTTTTACTGGCATATGACCATTTATAATATGGCTTTCTTCTCCTTCTAGTCCAAAGTTTTCTAATATTTTATCACAAGTTTTTTCTTCGTTAATTAATGTATAATATGGATTTTTTGGTTCTTTATGAAGTTCTTTTTCTTCAACAAAATATCTTTCAAATGTTGCTGCTTTTTCTTTTCCAAATAATGGAGATTTTGGTCCAGCCCAAAAATACCACATTAGATCAATTGCTTCTTGAGTTTCTTCACTTTCTTCTCCAAAGTATGCTTTATGAGCAACATTTTCAATATAATCTAATAATTCTTTTCCTTTTAGAGATTTACCCATAATTTCAACACTTTCAAAATCTCCGTTTGCTTTCATTGGAACACAACCATGGAATAAAAGATTAGAATTAAATTTTTGATACATATGACCTTTTGCATATAAGAAATTAACATGTTTATTTAATTTTTCACTATGCATAAAAGACATTTTTAATCTTTCAATAATTTCTTCTTCCTCTTTTGTTAATTTATATGGATTTTTCTTATCAACTGTTGGAAAATTAGTATCTGTTAATTTATATTCAACTCCTGCTATCGTAACAACACCTTTTTCTAAATCCATCTTATCTAATAAAAGTCTGTCTTTCATTTTATATTCAGGATGTTTTTTTATTAATTGTCCTTCAATTTTAAATTGAATAATAGCCATAGCTTTTTGAATCTTTGATAGAACAATTTTATCTGTGTTACTGTATTTTGAAACTTCTTTATTTCTTGGTAAAAATGGTTTACAACTATCTCCTTTATATGTCTCTGTAGCAAATATAGAAAGCGGTCTAATATTTATTCCATATCCTTCTTCTAATGTTGCTAAATTATCATATCTACTACAAATTCTTACAACGTTTGCGATACAAGCTTCATTTCCACTTGCAGCTCCCATCCAAAGAATATCATGATTTCCCCATTCTATATCTAAACTGTGGAAATTCATTAATTTATCAATAATTATTGGTGCTCCTGGACCTCTGTCATAAATATCACCAACAATATGAAGATGATCTATTGCCATTCTTTTAATTAATTCAGAAATTGCAACTATAAAATTATCTGCTCTATTTAAATCTATAATACTGTCTATAATTTGACTATAATATAATTCTTTATTACTATCATCCCCTTGAAGATGTAAAAGTTCATCAATTATATAATCAAATCCTTGTGGCATTGCTTTTCTAACTTTAGAACGAGTATATTTAGAACTAACAGCTTTAGTAACTTCTATCAGTCTATATAAAGTTATTTTGTACCATTCTTCTATGTTTGTTTTTGTTTTCTTAACTATATTCAATTTTTCTTCAGGATAATAAATTAAAGTTGCTAAATCTTTTCTATCTTCTTCTGTTAAAGATTTTTCATATATACTTTCTATTTTACTTTTTATAATTCCTGAACCATTATTTAAAAGATGAATAAATGCTTCATATTCTCCATGAATATCACTTAAAAATAATTCTGTTCCTTTTGGTAAATTCAAAATCGCTTGAAGATTTATTATTTCTTCACTAACTTCTTGAATATTTTTATAAGTTTTACTTAATTGATTTAAATACTTATCCATTTCTTATCAAAAACTCCTAACTAAAAACACTTTTTTCACTTTATCTACGATAGAAATTTTACTAATCATTTGTGATTTTTTTATGAATAACTAATGTATTTTTAGGAAAATATAATAATTGAAAATTTAAAAATTTTATAAAAAGGAGTTGATTATTATAAAACCTATTCAAAGTAAAGAAGAATATCAAATTTATGTTGATAAAAAGACACCAAATTCCCCTACTTTAAAAAATTGTTTTAATGCATTTTTAGTTGGTGGAATAATTTGTAGCATTGGCCAAATTATTTTTGAAATTTGTAAAACACGTGGTATTGATGAAACAACGTCATACACAATCGTTTCCATTCTGCTTGTATTTACAAGTGCATTTTTAACTAGTCTTAACATCTTCAATAAGATTGGAAAATTTGCAGGTGCTGGTTCATTAATCCCAATTACAGGTTTCGCAAATTCAATTGTTTCACCTGCAATGGAATATAAATCAGAAGGATATATTATGGGTGTTGGAGCCAAAATGTTTACCGTTGCTGGCCCAGTTTTAGTATATGGAATTTCAACTAGTATTATTGTAGGAATTCTTTATATTATTTTTAATACACAAGGTTTAATATTAGTTTAAAATAAAGGAGATTTTATGAAAAAAGTTGGTAATCAAAGTTATATTTTAGAAAGTCCAGTAAACATTGCAACTACTGCAAGTATTGTTGGACCTAAAGAAAGATCTGGTCCACTTCATATGTTTTTTGATCAATGTTTAGAAGATGAATTCTGGGGTGAAAAATCTTGGGAATCTGCTGAAAGTAAAATTGTAAAAGAAACTGTTAATATGGCAATTTCAAAATCAGGAATTGCAGCAAGAGATTTCGATTTTTGTTTTGCAGGAGATCTTTTAAATCAATGCATCGCATCTTCATTTGGATTAAGAGAAACCAATATTCCGTTTATAGGATTATTTGGTGCATGCTCTACTTTTGTTGAATCTATGATAGTAGCTTCTTCATTTATTGATGGAGGCTTTGCAACAAATTGTATTTGTGCAGCTTCAAGTCATTTTTGTAGTGCTGAAAAACAGTTTAGGTTTCCTTTAGAACTTGGAAATCAAAGACCACCATCTAGTCAATGGACTGTTACTGGTTCTGGATGTTCTATTCTTACCAAACAAGGAACTGGTCCATTTATAACAAGTTTTACCCCAGGCAAAATTGTTGATATGGGAATTAAAGATGCAAACAATATGGGAGCTGCCATGGCTGGTGCTGCCGAAGACACTTTAATTCGTCATTTCAAAGATACTGGCAGAAATCCAAGTTATTATGATGCTATTTTTACTGGAGATTTAGGTCATATTGGAAAAGATATATTAATAGATTTAGCAAGTTCAAAAGGTTATAATATTCGTTCAAATTATAATGATTGTGGAGTATTAATCTTTGACAAAGACAATCAAGATACACACTCTGGTGGTTCTGGTTGTGGTTGCATTGCTACTGTTTTTTCTGGCTATATTTATAAAATGCTTCAAGAACAAAAATTTAAAAAAGTTTTATTAATTGCAACAGGAGCATTAATGAATTCCACAAGTAGTCAACAAGGTGAGTCTATTCCAGGAATAGCACATGCTGTTAGTATTGAATTGAAAGGATAAAATTTATGGATTGGTATATGATTTTAAAAGCATTTTTGGTTGGAGGTTCTCTTTGTATAATTGCACAAATTTTAATTGATAAAACAAAATTAACTCCAGCAAGAATCTTAGTTGGATATGTTACAATTGGTGCCATTTTAGGTGGACTTGGATGGTATAAACATTTAGTAGATTTTGCTGGTTGTGGAGCTACTGTTCCCCTTACTGGTTTTGGAAATTTACTTTCAAAAGGTGCAATTTCTGAAGTTCAATCTAGCGGTCTTCTAGGAGCTTTTACTGGTGGTATTAAAGCTGCTAGCGGTGGTATTGCTGCAGCTATCTTTTTTGGTTATATCGCCGCTTTAATTTCAAAACCAAAAATAAAAAAACAATAATAAAAAATTTTTTTAGTGTTTTCTTACTCTTTCTAAGAACAAAAAATGTTCGTAAAAAATACCGAACATTTTTTCGAAAAAAGTATTGACATTTTATAAATCAATATGTAAAATAAAACAAACAAACATTCGCGAACAAATATTTTGTAGGAGGAAACAAAAATGAATATTTTTAAAAGAGTAAACTTCACTAATACTAAAGAAAAAGCCAATTTAAATAATAACTTTATACTAGGAAAAGATGAAACACTTTTACCAAAATTTACAAGAATTTTTGGAACAAAATATTCTGTTAATATTTACTATTTAAGAACAGAAAAACCTGAATTAAATTTAACAGAAAATTGTATAAATATTCATTTGCCTATGAACTATAGAAAAAGAAATAATCAAGATTTATTAGATGTAATTTTATTAAAAATGTATACAAAAATTGCAGAAAATGAGATTGAAAATATAATGGAAAAAGCAAGACATTCTTTTGGTTTTGCACCTGAGGATTATGAAATCAAAAAAATGGCCTCTACACTTGCTTCATGCGATAAAGATACACAAAACATTTTAATAAATCCATATTTAGTAATGTACTCAAAAGAAATCGTTGAATATGTTGTTTTTCATCAATTTTGTCATTTAAAATACAAAACTCATTCTAAAAAATTTTATGACATGTTAAAAAAATATGTTCCTAATTATGAAACTTTAGCAAGACAATTACCTAATCTAAAATATTAATATATCTTTTCATTCGTAGCCTATAAGACTAGATATATGTACAAAATCTTTTATTTATGGTATAATAGAATTCGGAAAAAATTTGGCGGAGGTCATTTAGAGATGAGTTATTCAATTGAATCAGAAAGACTTCTGCTTCGGCCATTCAAATTAGCAGATGCAGAAGAATACTTTCAAATGACAAGTGATGCTACAATTAGACACTATATTCCCCACTGCTGGAAAAACACAATTGAAAAAACAAGAGATTTAATCTCAAAATATTATTTACATGGAGATTTTTCAAGAGACTTTTACATTATAGTCGAAGATAAATTCTCTCATGAAATAATTGGTTCAATTATCGCAGTTGCAACAAGAACAAAACCTTTAGACCTTGATATATCATTCATGATAAAAGCAGAAAAACGCAATCAAGGTTATATGTTTGAAGCTCTTGAAGCATTCATGCGGTCTGTATCCAAACCAGCTTATCTTACCTTTATGATAAAGAAAGATAATGTTGCTTCATTAAAAACAATTGCGAAATTTCCAGTCATAAGAGAATACAAAATCTCAGGGAAAAATTACGAAAACGAGATATTCTTCGTTATCGAACACAAGTAGCACCCCAATATAAATCGTATCACTTTTCCAATTTTTGTATGCGATTTAAACAAAAACCCCACTCAAGATATACTTGAGTGGGGTTTGTTTTTTAAAAATAACATTAATAAAAATTTTCAACAAGGAAAATAAGTTTAATCCAAGGCAAAGACACTTTGTAGATTTTTTTATCTGCGATAAACTCTTCAAACTCTTTCTCTAAATAAAATTTTTTGAGTCTAATATCACAGAGACGATTGAAATATACCTGCAGACGTCTTATGTTCATCATTTTGCTAGTTCTCCAAGAACCGGTATATTTTTTCTTTTTGAGTTTGTAATATTCGTCTGTAGGCTTCATTTTCACTCTTGCTTTTTGGAAAATGTTTTCCTCTAACAGATCTCCACCTTCCAGATAAATCTGATATGCAGCTACTGGAGCTTCGATATGGTAATTTGAAAGCCATAATTCATAATCCCAAATAAATTGCCGCAGATCGGCTGGAAAAACTTCCAAATTGGTAAAGAACTTTTCAAGCTTTGCTCTAAAAGCTTTCACTTCTTCAGATTCTTCTGGAAGCGCTTCTACACTTTCTTCGTATTCAAGGTCTCGTCTCTTATCTCTAATAAGATCACTGATAACTCTTCTTGGAACCTCGTATTCTACAGAAAGCTTTACCAAATTATCCAGTGCTAATAATACTTCTTCTGGAATATTACTTTCCTTTTCTTTTTCAATATTTACTGATGTCGTTCTCATAATTGTAGTACCTCCATATTGAACGCGCTAAGGGTTAAGGGTTAACATAAGAAATTATAACATATATTTAAAAAAACTGCAAGAGGCTAGCAATGCTAGCCTCTTGAGAAATATCAAGAATTACAGATTAAATATATCATTTTAAGCCAGACTTCTTCGCTGGCACTATAGTCATAGTCAAACAAGAATCTATTGCAATCTTTATTTAAATCTTTATTTGAAAGAAGTAAATCCTTTGTTAAAGCTTCAAAATAGTTTTTCAAACCTTGGATATTTTCTTTTTTACTTGTTAAATGCCATACTTTTTCTTGCTTACCAACTAAGCGTTTTTTCATATCTATATAGAAATCAGATACTGACATTCTACTTTTTGCGTTATCATAGATATTTGCTATTGTAAGCGGAACATTTGCTTTAAACAACTTATATGCAGAGCACATAGCTTCTACATGATAATTTGCAAATTCAAATCTATAGTCGTTAAATGCTAAATTTCCGATTGGCAATAAATCAGGATTTGAAAAAAACTTTTCTGTTTTTAATCTAAATTCAGAGAATTTATCATCTTTAATTGGGCAAATAGATTTTGATCTCTTATGCTTTTCTCTTGCAATATCAAGTTCTACTACAAGCTCTTTGTGAGTTATTCCATACTCATAAGCTTTTATTGCTGTTTCCTCAATTAAGATTTGTAATTCTTGTGGTATTGTTTTTTCCACGATACTTACTGCTGTCACTTTTGTCTTCATATGTCTTTCCTCCGTACAGTGCCATGTAAACATTGTTTACATAATTAATATTCTAACATACTTTTTTTATATTTGCAAATAAAAAAATAACGATACCTTAATCGGTATCGTTATTTGGATTTTATTTTACAACTATATTATAAATTCTTCCTTTTACATATATTTCTTTAACCACTGTTTTTCCTTCTATAGCTTTTTGAACTGATTCATTTGCTGCAACAATAGCTTTTACTTCTTCTTCTGAAGCATCTTTAGCCACTAAAACAACAGCTTTTACTTTTCCATTTAATTGAACTGGAATTTCAATTTCATCATCAATTGTTTTTGCTTCATCAAATACTGGCCAAGGAGTTTCATTAATTGTTTTTGTTTCTCCTAATATAGCAAATAATTCTTCTGTCATATGAGGTGCAAATGGATTTAATAATTGTAAGAATGTTTTGTATTCAGCTTTATTTATAACTTTATCTTTGTAGAATTCGTTTGTCATCTTCATAAATTCTGCAACAGATGTATTGAATTTCATTTCTTCAATATCAGAACTTACTTTTTTGATTGCTTTATGCATCATTTTTTCGTGTTCTTTAGAATACTCTTCTCCATCTACTAAAATTTCTTGTAAATTCCATACTCTATCTAAGAATTTTCCACATCCACGAATTGATTCCATAGACCATGGAGCTGTTTGATCAAATGGTCCCATAAACATTTCATATACTCTAAATGTATCAGCACCAAATTCATTTACTATATCATCAGGATTTATAACGTTTCCTTTTGATTTAGACATCTTCTCACCATTTGTTCCTAAAATCATACCATGAGATGTACGTTTTTGATATGGTTCTTTTGTTGGAACAGCACCAATATCAAATAAGAATTTATGCCAAAATCTTGAGTATAATAAGTGAAGTGTTGTATGTTCCATACCACCATTATACCAATCGATTGGTGACCAATAATCTAAAGCTTCTTTTGAAGCAAATTCTTTATCATTATGAGCATCCATATATCTTAAGAAGTACCAAGATGATCCTGCCCATTGAGGCATTGTATCAGTTTCTCTTCTTGCATCTTTTCCACAGCATGGACATTTTGTTTTAATCCATTCTGTTTGTTTTGCAAGAGGTGATTCTCCATTTTCACCTGGTTCATAATCTTCAATATCAGGTAATACAAGTGGAAGTTCTGATTCTGGAATTGGATTCCATCCACAATCTTCACAATATACCATTGGTATTGGTTCTCCCCAATATCTTTGACGAGAAAATACCCAATCTCTTAATTTATAGTTAACTTTTCTTTCACCTAATTTGTTTTCTTCAACATACTCAATAGCTTTTTCAATTGCAACTTTACTATCTAATCCTGTTAAGAATCCTGAATTAATTGAAACGCCATTATCAACATCTGTAAATGGTAGTTCATCATTTTCTCCATCTTTTGATTTGATAACTTGTTTAATATCTAATCCCATTTTTGTAGCAAATTCAAAATCTCTATCATCATGAGCTGGAACAGCCATAATAGCACCAGTTCCATAAGTAATTAAAACATAATCTGAAATCCAAACTGGAATTTCTTCTTGTGTAAATGGATTTACAGCTTTAATTCCTTTTATTTCAACTCCTGTTTTTTCTTTATTTAATTCAGCTCTTTCAAAATCAGATTTTAATGCAGCTTTTTCTTTATATGCTTTTACTTCATCTAAGTTTGTAATTTTATCAGCATATTTTTCTATTAAATTATGTTCTGGAGCAACAACCATGTATGTAGCGCCAAACATTGTATCTGGTCTTGTTGTGTAAATTAATAGATTAGAATCTAATTCTTCTCCATTTGAAGATAATTTAAAATTAACTTCTGCTCCTTCACTTCTACCAATCCAATTTGTTTGTTGAGCTTTTATTTTATCTAAGAAATCTAAATCTCCTAAATCATCAATTAATCTTTGTGCATATTCTGTTATTTTTAACATCCATTGTGATTTTTCTTTTTGAACAACTGGACTTCCACATCTTTCACAAACACCATTTACAACTTCTTCGTTAGCTAAACCAACTTTACATCCTGTACAGAAGTTAATAGGCATTGTAGCTTTGTATGCTAATCCTTTTTTATAAAGTTGAATAAATATCCATTGAGTCCATTTATAGTATTCTGGATCAGTTGTATTTATTTCTCTTGACCAGTCAAAAGAAAATCCTAATGCTTGTAATTGTTCTCTAAAATGATTAATATTATTTTCTGTTGTTATTTTAGGATGAACATGATTTTTAATCGCATAATTTTCAGCTGGGAGTCCGAAAGCATCAAAACCAATTGGATATAAAACATTATATCCTTCCATTCTTTTCTTTCTAGCAATAATATCTAGAGCTGTGTAACTTCTTGGATGTCCTACATGAAGACCTTGTCCTGATGGATATGGGAATTCAATTAATCCATACCATTTCTTTTCATTACTAAAATCTTGTTTTGCATTAAATGTACCTTCTCGATACCATTTTTCTTGCCATTTTCCTTCAATTTCTTTAAAATTATACGCCATAGCTTTCTCTCCCTTTTTATCAATTTTCGATAGCATGTATTATATACCAAAAATATAGCATTTTCAAGGCATTTATACCATTTTTTATGATTTGTTTTTTATTTATATATATATTGTGATTTCGTGGAATATATTGAAATTTGACCTTTTATGTAAACAGTGCTATAATTATAATAGAAAAAACCTAAATACAACCCAAAAACGATTAATTGTCGTTTTTCTACATTTAGGAGGATGTAGTTTTTGCATGTACGTATAACATTCACTCTCACACATTTTGAGGAGGATCATATTATGCCTTATTCCCGTACCGCTCGTCAGTCCAAGCACGATGTTGGCAGCTGCGTCATCGCCACCCTGCCCAAGATCGACTTCAGCTATGGTTACCTCCGGGAAACCGACAAGAATCCCAACCGTACGTCATACACGATCGGTCACCTCAAGAGGGATGCTCGTTTGTATCTCCGTAATGGTCAGTCCTTCCAGGAGTTCTCTGACTATGTCAACCGGATCTACGTAGGCAACCCCGACTTCATCTGGAACCCCAAAAAGAAGGTTCTGTTCGAAGCCCACATGGAACAGCTCAAACAGGGCTGGCCTGTGAAGTACATCTAAGCTACACACCTGTCTCCCTAGCGTCTTCGTTGGGGAGGCTTTTCTTTATATAAAGACAAAATTGTTAAACTTTTATCTATAATAATTTAATTTCAACTCATCTTTTTGACATTTTATGTATACCATGTTATAATATATTTAAGTAAATATACACCCCGTGGCAACTTAGCCACACGTTTGATGAAAAAGGAGAATGCAACATGAAGATTATCGTAAACAACCAGGAAACTGACAACACTGTGTACGGGTTCTTCCCTGAGATTCAGGGCAATTCCGGACGCATCGACATCCACACTGAGTGGGTCCTCGAAAACGTCACAGAGTACAAGAGGCTCGGGAAATCTCTCGAAGAATGCGATCACGATTTGACCGAAGTTTTAACCAAAGCGGCCGACGCCGATCTCTTCTTTTGGAGAACCCCTGAAATGGAAGCTGTTTTCCACGAAGACATTGCAAAGCTCTTCGCACAGTAACCCCTGGTTTAAACCCTTTTGCCCCCGCGAACTTACGCGGGGGGTTTTTCTTTTTAGTTAACATCTTCGTAATTTTGACACATTATGTAAAATATAGTATAATATATATATGATTAATTATAGATAATCAGTAGGTCTATAGACCTAGATGCTCATGGAAAATTGCATAGAAAGATCAAACGAGGTATTAACATCATGGCAAAAAAACTATTCAAAACAGGTGGAACTGGAATGACAACAGAAAGACACGCAAAAAAAGCTAAGATCAGATACGGCATCTTAGTTACCGACCCTACAAAAGTAGATAAGGACAACCGTGCCGACATCAACATCAAGATGATTCACGATCAAGTGAAGATGTCTAGAATGTGCAAACATTCTTCTGAAGATTTCATGCGTGCGATTAAGGATTTAGCGGCTAACCCTAATATCATTTGGGACCGCCCTTCTGCACAAGATGAATTCATCCAAACAGCTGAAGCAGTTTGGTTCAGAAGAGCTGCATAAACTCATATCCAACTCCCCAACAGTTACCCTTGCGAGCTTTCGCAGGGGTTTTTCCATTTTATAAACAAAACAAAAAGCAGCGGAAAACCGCTGCTTTTTTGGCTGATTAGTACATCTTCATAACTTTTTCGAAAGAATCAGCTGCACTAGGTGTATTGTTATCGATTTTGTGGTATTCTGCACCTGCTCCGATAAGAATCTCAAGAATTGCAGGAGTTTGCTCGTTATACTGAGCAAGTCTCTTTCTCACAATTGCTTCTTCATCATCTTCTCTCTTAACAAGAGGAGCACCACAGTCATCGCACACGCCCTCCACCTTAGGCGGATTAAACTCGTTAAGAGTATAAGGCTTTTTACATTTACTGCAGATAATTCTGTCTTTTGCTCGCTGTACGACAACATCGTCGTCTACATGAAGTTCAACAACAGCATCGGGTTTGTGCCCCATTGCCACCATTGCTTTTGCCTGTACATCAGTTCTCGGGAATCCGTTACAAATAACGGTCTTGGTTGCAGATTTAAGTTCTTCTGCAACAAGATGAAGGATAATCTCATCAGGGACGAGTCCGCCTTCTTTCATGATACGCTCGATTGTTCCCCAAAGCTGAGGATCGGTTTCTTTAACCTTTCTGAGCAAATCACTCATTCCCATAACTTGGTACTTGGCATGGTTTTTCTCCATGAATTTGGCTAGCCGTGTGTCTTTACCAGCCCCGTTCTTTCCAGTCAATACAATTGTATTTACACTCATCTTAAACGCCCTCCTTCTAAAATTGTCTAATGCTTTAATGAGCACTCAAAATTATAACACAATTTTATGCAAACTTCAACCTAAATCTCTCTATTTATCAACATTTTTTCTTATTTATACTATTTATTTTACTTATTTATTTACAAAAAAATAAAAACCTCAAATATTAAATCAAATTAATACTTAAAGTTTTCATTCTTTATTATTATTTACTTAAAAGATTAAGCTTTTTTTGCGATTTCAGCTAATTCAGCAAATGCTTTAGCATCTGATACAGCGATTTCAGCTAACATTTTTCTGTTGATTGTTACATTAGCTTTCTTTAATCCTGCGATTAATTTGCTATATGTTAAACCATTCATTCTTGCTGCTGCATTAATTCTTGTAATCCATAATTTTCTGAAATCAGATTTTTTATCTTTTCTTCCTACATATGCATACATTCCAGATTTCATAACTGCTTGTTTAGCATTTCTATATCTGTAGTGTTTTGCACCATAGTATCCTTTAGCCATTTTTAATACTTTTTTATGTCTTGCTCTTGTTGTTCTTGCTGTTTTTACTCTTGCCATTTATTTTCAACTCCTTTTCTTTCCAATATCATTCTAGTTACCATATGGTAATAATCTTTTAATTCCTGCTTCTACTGTTTTATCTGCGTAAGCATTTTGTACTTTTCCTGTTTTTCTTTGTCTTGCTGTTTTTGTAGCTAAACGGTGTCTTCTGTTAGCTTTTGTTCTTTTTACTTTTTCTGTAGCTGTATAAGAATATCTTTTCTTTGCAGCTTTATTTGTTTTTAATTTTGGCATCTTGAAATCTCCCTTCATTTTTTATACTTTTTTTGATAATATTACAAACATTGTTTTACCTTCCAAGAATGGCTTTTTCTCAACTGTTGATATATCTGAAAGATCTTCAACAAATTTATTTAAAACAATTTCTCCTGCTTTAACATTGTTTAATTCTCTTCCTCTAAATCTTACAGTAAATTTTACCTTGTTACCAGCTTCTAAAAAGCTTCTAGCATTTTTACTTTTGAATGTAAAATCATGTTCACCAATGTTTGGTGTAACTCTTATCTCTTTAATTTCAACAGTCTTTTGATTTTTTCTAGACTCTTTTTCTTTTTTAGCTTGCTCAAATTTGTATTTTCCATAGTTCATTAATTTACAAACTACTGGTTTTGCATTTGGAGCTACTAAAACTAAGTCTAAGTTTGCTTCTTCAGCAAGGTCTAAAGCTTTTTCAATAGAAACAACTCCTATTTTTTCTCCTTCAGCACCTATTAATTGGACTTCTTTTTCTTTTATTTGTCCATTGATTGGCAATTCTTGTTTTATAGTAAAACACCTCCCCAAAAAAAAATTTGACTTATTTTAAAAAGTCAAATCCACATACTAATTCATTATAATACTTTTATTATTGTTGAATTTTAACCCTATGCTCTTAACTTAAGATAAGGTGAGAAGTGGATGCTTCTTCTTAAAACATTAATATATTACTACTTTTTTCCCCAGTTGTCAAGCATTTTTATTATTTTTTATGTCTTTTTTATAAAAAAGAACAAAGGGGATAAAAAATCTTTTGCCTTCCCCTTTGTTTTTTGATTATTGGTCTTTTACAAGTGTACATTTCTTTTTTCTGATTGTTGCTACTTTTTCCTTCAGTCTGAAGTAATAGAAAAGTTTTCTTAATACATCTTGATATTCTTTCCATTCTTCAATACAGTCATCCATATCATATAAATGAAGGCATTTTCTTTCAACTTTAGGAATCAGCATTCTTGCTCCTCTTGCTCTTTCTTCAAAAGAAAGTTTGCAACCATCTTGAGTCAAAAGCATACATGGATCTCCTTTTAACTTTTTACTCGAAACAGTTGCTATACCAGTTTTCCTGGTTCGTGTGCGTAAGATGTAGAAATACTTTCCTGTTGCCTTAGAACTTTTAAACGTTGACTCAACTATATCTCCTGGAAAACTTACAATAGATATATATTGTTTTTCTTCCAGCAGTTTTTTCATAGCCTTAAACGAAAGTTCTTCAAAATCTCTAGGACTCCAATGACATGGTGCCCTTAGACAACACCGACCTCCACATTCTTCACAAATTTCAGGTTTCTCTGCTCTTTCATTCTTGTATAATTCCAATACCTTTTGGCGATAAGCTTCTGGATTTTTGCAAATTTCATCGATGATTTCAAACAATTCGTTATCCACTTTATCTTGTCCGAAAATCTTTATCAATGTTTCTCGACTTTTGTCCATTTTTTTATAATTAGCACCTCCAAAAGTACACTTCAAAAAAGACTTCCATCCTATTTTAACACACTTTCAACAATTTTTCAATTATGTAAATCTATTTTAAAACAACAAAAAACCCTTTTCAAAAGAAAAGGGCATTTTATATTTTATTTTTGTGTCGCTTTATTTTTTCCAAATATTGCAAATATTTTTTCTTTTAATTTTTCAAAAAATGATTTTGGAGTATTATCACTATTTGTTGGTAAATTATTTGTTTGAGAACCGCTTTGTGATGTTTCTTCATTAATAACATCAGTATAATCTTGAATATCCTCATTTTGAACTGCATATTGAGAATATCTTTGAACCGCTCTTGGTTTTGTAAAATCTTCTTTTTCTAAATCTTCTTCTGATTTTACAACTGTTGCAGATGCATTATCAAATAATTTTTCCACACTATATTTTTCACGCATTTGTTCATCTAATTTTTCTTGATTACGAAGCATTCTTCCATAAAGTTCTTTTTTTCTTTCTTCATCTTCACACCAATATTTTAAATGTAATAATGCAATTATTTCCAAAGCATATCTTTGTAACCCTTGTTTTTGTAAAGGTACATATGGATTTACTTTCACTTCATATGTTGGGTCTTTGTAAGATTCAAAAAAATCCAACATTTTTTTTGGTACTTTTTCTACATATTTAGAATTCATATGTTTAATTATATAATCTACTTCTGCATATGCTCGTATATCATCTAATGTAATTACAACACTCATTTGTAATCCTCCAAAATCTTTAGTATTTATTATCTTTCTACATTATCTTTATTTGCTTCTATTCCAATCTCAGCTTTTCCGTTTTCTAAAACTTCGTTTACAATTTGTTCTGCTGTTCTAGAGTCTTTTTCTAATGCTTTTTGTTGTTCAGTAACTTTTTGACCTGCTTCTATCGTTGCATTTAGATTAGTAGATTCTGCATTTTCAAGAGATGCATCTAAAAGAGCTGCTTCATCTTTTGAACTCACAACAGTTTCTGCTGAATATTTAGCAACTAATATAAGTCTTTCTGTTACAGACTCCATTTTTTCTTCGCCAATCCATCCTGCAAATGTATATGTCATCATATTTGTTGGTTCTTTTGTTGGAGTTTGTCCTTTATATTCAACTTTATCTCCACTATTAACCATTTGTCTATCTAATACAGTTGTCTTATCATCATCTAAAAAAATTACTTCGTATTGTTCCAACTCTAGTACCTCCTCTTTTTCATCCTTCGTAGTTTTAGTCATATTAATTATATTCTTAATTTTTTTATTTTGCAATACTTTTTATAATACATTTTGAATACAAAATATCAGCAAAAAAACCTTACAGACATGTGATTAATCGAAAAAATAAAATTCAAAAATTCAAACAAAAAAGATACGATTTTCATCGTATCTTTTTTATATGAATTCATATATTATTTATATATAATTCTTATTTTTTATTTACTAAATCTTTTAATGCTTTTCCAGCTTTGAATACTGGAGCTTTTGATGCTGGTATTTTGATTTCTTCTTTAGTTTGTGGGTTTTTTCCTTTTCTAGCAGCTCTTTTTCTTACTTCAAAAGATCCAAATCCAACTAATTGAACTTTGTCACCTTTTTCTAAAGATTCTGTTACTGTGCTAACAAAAGCGTTTACAAATTCTTCTGCAGCTTTTTTTGTGTTTCCTGTTTTTGCAGCGATTGCTGCGATTAATTCAGCTTTGTTCATTTTAAAATTACCTCCTAATAGATTTTAGTATTATGTAGAAATCATATTTTTTTGTTCTACAATATTTTTATTCGCCAAAATCTGCTTAAATCCTTCTTTTTTTTTATTTTTTTTTGAATTTTTCCTTATTTTTCAAGTTTTTCACGTCTCTCACCTTCTAAAACCCTGTATTTTCAAGGGTTTCAGAAAAGTCATTTTTTTGTATCATTTTCATAACAAAAAGCCCCAATACGTAGATTATTACTGCAATTGAGATAGAAATTACACCAGAAATTCTAAAATTAAAATTATATTTTATTAAAATTATACATATCATTTTTGAAATAATTATCATAACTATACTTAAAAAAATTGGTTTAAAAATTAATATTAATATATTCCTTTTTAATAAAATGGTTTTATTTAATTCTCTATATACTATTATAAATGATATGCAACTTGAAATTATATTTCCAATAATCGCCCCTTTTTCATAAACACCACAAATTGGAATTAATAATATATTAGAAAAAACTTTTGCAATTACACCAATAAATGAAGCATACATTGGTATATTATTTTTTCCTAATCCTTGAAGAATTGAATTAATTGTTTGAGTCAGCATTGAAAATACTATACCAATAGAAGAAATTTGTAATAATATATCTCCTTCATTTGCTTTTGGAAATAATATAGTTAAAATTTCTTTGGAAAAAAATAAAACCCCAAATGTATATGGAATAGAAATTATTAATGTTATTAAAATTGAAAATTCAATTTTTTTATAAATTGCATCAATGTCATTTCTACTTTTATTTTTTGCTATTTCTGGAATTAAAGCAGTTGCAACAGATGCATTAAAACTAAGTGGCATTGCTATTAATATGTCTATTTTAGAACTAATTATTCCATATTTTTTTATTGCTAGTTTTTCACCTATTTTATTTTTTAGAAATCTCACAATAGTAACTGAATCCACATTTTTTCCTAAAGAAGTTAAAATTGAATTTAATGTCATTGGTAAAGAAATATTTATAATATTTATTATAGATTTTTTTATATTTTCTTTTTTATATTTATAACCTATTTTTTGTTTTTTTGTATCTTTTAAATATTTTATATATATATGAATAAAACTAAAAAAAGTTGCAAAAGTTGTAGCAAGATTTGCAGCTGCAGCCATAATTTCTGTATTATTATTTGAAAATCTAGATGTAATCTCAACAAAACTAATTGTAAAAACAGCTTTAAAAATCTGCTCTAAAAATTGATTTTTAGCTGTTACTTTTATTTTTCCAGTACCATTAAAATATCCTTTAAATACAGAATTTACCGAAACAAAAAACACGGCTGGTGATAACACATTTAAGCTTAGCATGGCTTTGGGAATTTCTAAAATTTCATGAGAAATAAATTTTGAAAACATAAATAAAACGATACTTCCACTCACTCCAATACACGCAAACAAAAATACTGAAAGTTTAAAAATTCTATTAGAATTACTATAATCTTTTATCGAATTTTTCTCGGAAATTAATTTAGAAATTGCATTCGGAACACCTATTGAAGAAACTGTAAGTAAAAGTGCATAAATTTGATATCCACTCATATAAATTGCATTCCCATCATCTCCAAATCCTGATTTATTTGTCATATAAATGCTATACATTACACCAAATATTTTTATTAATATTTGAGAAATTACTAAAGATAATATGCCACTTGTAAAATCATTTAATTTCTTTTTCAAACCCTAATACTCCTTTTATATAAATTGTATTATTTGTTTTTTTATATTATTCATCATTGGAAATATTATTTTTTCTTACGGAAATCCCGTTTTTTTGCCAAAAAAGCTTGATTTTTTTCCATTTTTGTAAGATAATATATATGTGTATATTTATGAGAAAAGGAAATGTTAGTTATGATATTAAAATACATAGATAAATTTTTAAAGAAATTAAAAACAGATAGAAATACATTTTTAACTTATTTACTTACAATGTTTTCTATCTATATAGTAATTGATAGAATAGTTGAAATTTTATTAATAATGTTTACAGGGTTATCGGTTGATTATTGGGGACCAATAAAATATACCTTCGCTTTAGCATGCCCTGTTTTTGCATTTTATTTTTCACCATCATCAAAATTCGCATCAGATAAGTATACAAAAACATATTTCTTCTATACATATGCAGTTGTATTATATATCGTAGCGATGTCAATGTTGGTACAATGGATTAACCAAGCTGGATGGCTTTTATTATTCTCTGTTCCAAACTACTCTTATATCATAACAACATTTATGGATTTAATAAAACCTGCATTCTCAGCATTTGGTTGGTACATTCCAGTATGTACATTCTTCCCATTATTCAAATGGTTATATACAACTGTAGACGATACATTATATATCAAAGAATCTATATGGGATTATAAAGGAATTGACTTATCAGACAAATCAGTTGGTATGGGACCATTTACTTGTGAAATGTTCCTATGTAAAGATAGAGAAACAGGAAAATCAGTAAAAACACCTGAAGCTAGAAGATTTGAATCTACATTAGTAGTCGGAGTTTCTGGTTCTGGTAAAACATCAATGGTTTATGAACCAATGATTGCTAGAGATATAGAGAAAAAACACTTCTTTAAAGAACAAGCAAAAGAATTAGGATATACAGCTTTAAAAACAAATATTGCTACATTAAATTGTCCATACTCAAATGATTATATTAATGAAAACTTCTCATTAAATATGATTACTCCAGTAGCAAATAAAGAAAAAATATTTAAAGCATTTTTCGATAAATTAATTTACGAATATAATGGCGAAAAAACAATTTATAAAAACTTAGGTATTACATACATGGCTCCAGATTATGAATCAATTTCTCATATTAAAGATGTTGCTTCAAACTTTGGAATGCACTATAACATTATAGATCCAAGTGATAATGAATCAATAGGATTAAACCCATTTACATATGAAGATCCACTAAAAACATCTATTGCTATATCTTCTATTCTAAAAAGAATGTATGCAACAGAATCAGTACACAATGGTGGAACACATGATGAAGCATTTATGCAAAACATTGTAACTCAAGCTATTGAAAACTTAGTTTTAATGTTAAAAGAAGTTTATCCAAGATTACACGAAGGTCTACTACCAAACTTAGAAGACTTATTAGATTTATTAAATGACTTTGATTTAATTGAGCAAATGGCAGAACAAATGAAAACATTCCCTGACTTAGCTCAAGCATATAAAATACAATTAGGATACTTTAAGAAAACATTCTATAAAGATGCACACAACAGAGCTGAAACAGAAAAATATTTACAAGCATCTGCTGCTCAACTTGAAAACTTATTAAGATATCCTGGAATTAGAACAATTTTATGTAATAGAACAAATAACTTAAATTATGATAAAGCATTAGCAAACGGAGATATCACTCTTGTTTGTACACGTCGTGGAGATTTAGGTGCAAGTATTCATAAAGCATTCGGTCTATTCTTTATATTATTAATGCAACAATCAGTTTTATCTAGACCTGGAAATGAGAAAAATAGAATACCTCACTTCTTATATATTGATGAGTTCCCTCCTTTCGTATGTAAAGCAACTGAAGACATCTTCACTTTATATAGAAAATACAGAGTTGGAACAATAATCTCTGCACAAAACTTATCACAATTTGGAAATAAAGGTGATCAAAACTATAGACAAACAATCTTAGCTAACTGTACTACAAAAATTATCTTTGGTAACAACACTCCAGAAGATAACGAATGGTGGGAAAAAGAACTTGGAGATAAGAGACGTTGGATGTTCACCCATGATTATAAAACAGATAAAGGTGAATACGATTCTACATATAAAGGAATCAAATGGCAATGGATTTCTAACTACAAGGCTGGTAAGGTTCAATCATTAAAATTCAAATACATTATTTACAAAACTAAAGATTTAAAAGGAGCAAACTTAGTTGGTCAAGCAAAAATTGACTTCCTAGAAACAAGATATAAAGAAAAACAAAAAATTAAAACATTTAACTTTAGCAAATTTGCAAATAGTGGAATTACAACAGCATCAAAAGATGATGAAAAAGCAGCAAAATCAAAATTTGATTTAAAAAATATAAACTTCAATAGTAATCCAAACAATCCAAATGATATGGACCCTATTCAAACAAACACATCAGATTTAAATTATACATTTGATAATGAAAATGCAATAACATCATTTAATGGTGGAAATAATAACAATAATAATTAATATAAAAAAAGCCTCACCTTTTGGGTGAGACTTTTTTTGTTTACTTGGAATTCAATTCATCACAGATTTGGAAATACTTCTCTTTTGCCACACGGTGTTCCATATAGTCAGCTCTTTCCTTATACTCGAACACAGGAAGAGTTTCGTCAGACCAAGGAAGTTTGGTAATAGCATAAACCGGCCCGGTAACGCCCAAAGAACCATATGTCTCTTCCCTAACAGTAACGAGACCATATTCCTCTGTTAAACGTTCCATGATTTTATTTCTGTCAGATATATTAGTGTAACAGGTTGCAACACGAATATATCCCAAAGGGGTATAAATGCGACTAGGTAAACCGTAGTAGATCTCTAAGCCAATACCTCCATTTTCTACAATTTGATTGTAAAATGTATTTATCGACTCAGTATTCTCCCAGACCTGAGTTCCCATTTCTTTAATCGTATTGCAAATACCATCCCGGACTTTGAAAATGTTTTCCCAGTATGCAATATTGATTTCCATTTTTTTCATCCTCCAAAATTAATTTTAATATATGATTATAGCTAGTTGAAAACGCGAAGATTTTTTATGCCTGATACTTTATTATAACATATTTCAAGCATTTTTTCAAATCGACTTAATTTAACGCAAAAAAGAGCGATTTTATTATCGCTCTTCTCCATTTTCTTTTATTCTAATATTTTAAATTCTACGTTTTTAGCTGAGAATTTTCCTGTTTCTTCATTCTTAACAAATTCAGTTAAAGATTTTTCTAAACTTTCAGAATTTTGTTTTAAATCTGTTGTATAGTAAACTTTAATTCCATTTAATTCTAAATTGTTTTTAACAATCTCTTTAAATGTTTCAACCATATGTTTATCATCTTCACAAACAAGAATTAATTGTGGTCTAGCTTCATATCCAGAATCGAATGGTACAAAGTTTTCTAAGAAATCTTTATATAATCTCATTCTATCAACAAATTTTGCTTCCCAATCATCTTCTCTTCTTACAGCTTCAAATAATAAGCATAATGATTTTCCAGCTTTAGCTATTTTAACTTCTCCGTGACCTTTAAATGTTTTTCCTGTCATTTTTGCTGTTATAGCAGGTTTAACTTTAAATCCATCAAAGTTTTTAGATTTTCTCATATATGCAACTATGATTTGGTTACCAGCTAATCTCTTTTTCATTAAAGCTACTGGTTTTGTATTGTCTGTTGGTTGCCATTTACATTCAACTTCTTTTGAGTTTAGTAAATATTTACCCATTTTTTCCATACAATATACTCTATAAATTCCTTTACCTTCTTCTGAAGTAAAGTAGTATCTTGTTAATATTTTTGTTTTTACTAATTGATCTAATTTTGTATTTAATTTATCTTGAGATTTAATGTCATCACCTTTATGTTTTAGCATTTGATAAATTTGTCTTGATGTTAAAAATTCGAATTCATTTACTAAATCTAGTATTTTGAAATGTACATCTGATATATGGCCTAGGTTAATTTTATGGATAATTTGATTTATAGACACATATCCATCCTTTCCATCAAATGTCTTTATTTCTCCCTCTCTAATAGCGAATGGAGAAACGGTAGTTTTAATTTCTTGATCTTCTACCATTTTTACAAACCCTCCTTAAATGATTAAAAGTTTAATCTTTTTTCTTTCTTTTATTATTTTTTTTATATAAACATTTACTTTCTGACCGTACTCAACACCTTCTTTGTATTCAGCAAGACCAACCAGATTAGGTTTTAGTTCAATAAAAATTCCGTTTTTGAATTTATCTGTTTCTTTTACAATGCCTTCAACAACAGTCTTTTCAGTGTACTCTTTTACATTTTCATCCCAATCCCCAAGTAACTCTTTATACGACAACACAATTTTGTTGTTATCTTTGTCAATTGATTTTATCATAACATTAATTTTTTGTCCAATAGAAAATCTTTCTTCTGGAGATTTTATTCTTGAAACTGAAATATCTTCTATATGAAGTAATCCTACAACTCCTCCACCTATTTCAACAAAGGCTCCAAATTTCCTCATATTTTTAACAATTCCGATTAACAATACTTCCAGGTTTTAATTCTTCTTTTGCCCATACAAGAGCTTCTTCTTGAACATTTTTTCTAGACAAAAGAACATTTTCATCATCATAGATTTCCTTAATCTTAAATTGAACAAATTGATTAACTTTATTTTTGCAAATATTGGTACTACAAAAACCAAAGTCGTCTACATTTATTCCTTCTAATTCATTTCTAGGAATAATACCTTTAATATTATTTCCTAGGTTCAAATGTAAATTATAATTTGAATCACATTCATTTACATATCCTTGTAAAACTTTACCTGTTTCAAAAGCATTTTGAATAAACGATGTATTCAAACTTTCTTTGGTTTCATCCCAACCTTCTGGAATAAATTTTTGATATTCCATAAATTTCTCCTCTTTTGTGTTTTTTATACTTATCTTAAAATGTCTTCAACTTCTTTTTTAGTCATATATCTCCAGGTACCTAATTTTAAATCTTTAACCCCAAGATTTCCAATTTTTGCTCTATGAAGCGCTAATACCTTTTTACCTATAGCCTCACACATTTTTCTTACTTGGCGATTTTTACCTTCATGAATTGTTATTTCAACTCTAGAAATATTTTTCTCTTCATCTATTTTCATTATTCTAGCTTTAGCAGGTTTTGTTATATATCCACCGTCTATTTCAACACCTTGTCTTAATTTTTCGACATCATCATTTGAAACTTTACCTACTAAAGTAACTGTATATGTTTTATTTATTTCATGTTTTGGATGAGTAACTTTATAAATAAAATCACCATCATCAGTTAAAATTAGCGCACCAGAAGTATACATATCCAATCTACCAACAGGAACAACTCTTGTTTTTACTTTTACTAAATCTAAAACAGTTTCTCTATCAAATTGATCTTCTGCTGTTGTTACTACTCCTATTGGTTTATTTAACAATATGTATGTAAAATCTTTTTTTACTTGTTTAACTAATGTTCCATCAAATTCAATCTTGTCAGTTTCTGGATTTATTTTATTTCCAATTTCTGCAATTCTTCCGTTTATTGTTACTCTACCTTCTTCAATAAATTCTTCACATTTTCTACGTGAAGCTATCCCACATTCTGCAAGATATTTTTGAAGTCTTATTTCTTCCATATTATCCTCTCAATTCTTTAAGGACATTTTCAAAATATTCAGGTAATTTAGCTTCTAAATTCATTTGTTTTCCATTAGTTGGATGAACAAATTCTAATCTGCTACTATGAAGCATTTGTCCCTCAACTCCAAATGGATTTCTTCCATTTGAATAAACAAAATCTCCTACAATAGGATATCCTATTTGTGATAAATGTACTCTAATTTGATGAGTTCTACCTGTTTCTATATTTACTTCTAAAAGTGTAAATCCATCAAATCTTTCAAGTACTGTTATATGAGTTATTGCTTCTTTACCTTTTTTTGAAACTGCCATCTTAGTTCTATCTTTAGTACTTCTAGCTATAGGCATATTTATTGTTGCTTGATTTTCTTTAAGCACGCCTCTTACTAGAGCTATATATGTTTTCTTTACTTCATGATTTTTTATTTGCTCACTTACATTAATATGAGCAGCATCATTTTTGGCAATAATCAAAAGTCCTGAAGTATCTTTATCTATTCTGTGTACTATTCCTGGTCTTATTTCTCCGCCTATTCCAGAAAGGCTATCTTTACATCTTGCCATAATAGCATTAACTAAAGTTCCATCTGGATTTCCATTTCCTGGATGTACAACTAAACCTTTTTGTTTGTTTACTACTAATATATCATTATCTTCATAAACAACGTCTAAAGGAATTTCTTCAGCTTTAATTTCAACTTCCTTTGGTTCTTCTTTTATTATTGTTACTACGTCATTTAATTTTAATTTGTATGAAGTCTTTGTTTGATTATTGTTAATTAATATATTTCCTTCATCTATCATTCTTTGAACTGCAACTCTAGATAAAGATGAATCTTTCATACTTACTGCTTTATCTAACCTTAATCCTACAAATTCTTCAGAAATTTTATATTCTTTTTTATCCATGATTTTCCCCTATTTATCAAATTTTCCTTTTGTTATATCTTTTGTAAATGTGATTTTCATTAAATAAATTGGTAATACAATCATTCTTAAAAATCTTGATGGTTGAAGCATTAATCTCCAGAACCATTCGATTCCAAGCTTTTGGAATATAACTGGAGCTCTTTTTATTTTTCCAGCTTCATAATCAAATGTTCCACCTTGTCCAGCTGCAACATCAACTTTTAATTCATGTTTATGTTTTTCTATCCATTTTTCTTGAAGTGGAGCTCCCATAGCAACAAATAAAACATTAGGCTTTAATTTGTTGATTTCGTTAATTACTGCTTCTTCTGAATCTTGTTCAAAAAAGCCTTCATGATACCCAACAATTTTAATATTTGGATATAGCTTTTTTATATTTTCTGTTGCAAGTTCAGGAACATCATCTTTTCCACCTAAAAGATAGAAAGTCCAACCTTCTTTTTCTCCAACTTCTAAAACTTTTCTAAAATACATTTGTCCTGGTATTCTTTGTTTGAATGGTTTCTTTTGAAGTTTTCCACCAATCATAACACCAACACTATCTGGAGTTGCTAAATCTGCTCCTTTTAAAATATTATAAAACTCTTCATCTTTTTGAGCCATCATAATAAATTCAGTATTAGGAGCTACAATTACCTTGCAACTTTTATTGCTATTTTCAATTAAATTCTTTGTTATTTCCCCTGCTTCCTCAGCATTAATATTATCAATATCAATACCTAGAATTCTAACTGTTTCTCGCAAAATTACACCTCTATTTTCCTTGTAAATATTACTAAAAATATTATTAATAAAATTGTTCCAATAACAACTAAACAATCTGCCATATTAAAAAGTGGAAAACTAAAAACTTTTATAAAATCTAATACTGCACCTCTAAAAATTCTGTCTAATAAATTCCCTATTCCTCCACCTAATACCATTGAAAGAGCAACTGCTGTTTTGGTATCTATTAATTCTATTTGGTTTTTTATAAATCTAATTACAATAAATATTACAAATATCATTAGAAAGATATTTTTTGTATTACTTCCATCATTGAATCCCCATGCTAGTCCCGTATTATTTGCAATTTGAAATCCTACGTTCCCATATAAAACTTGTCCATCAACAAATTTTGTAATTAGTATTTTACTTAATTGATCTAATATTACTAATATTGTTACTAAAACAATAATAAGTCTTATTTTTTTATTTTTCAAATTTCCCCTCCAAAATCGGATATCTTTTGAATTTATCTTGTCGCATCTAAAACTGCTTGTTGAGCTTCTTGTGCAGTTTTTGCAGTTAATCTTTCAAATATAACAAAATAATCATCTCTGTAAATTTCTTTGTACTCTGCATCTTCTTCTAATCTTTTTGCTAGTTTTGAATTATCAAACAAAATAGCATGAGTTACATCATATTCTTTAAATTCTCTTTTATAATCTAAAGATAATCCTGCAATATCTAATGCATCTGAGAATATATCTCTACCATCATATTCTTTTGTTTCTTTATTATATTCTCCGTTAAATTCTGGTGAATATAAATCACATCTAGAATCTATAAATACTGGTACTCCTCTAAATACAAGGTATGCACCATAATTATATTCGTTATATGGTCTTATATTTTCAACATCTAAATTTTCTAAAATCCAAGTTGCTGCATCTACTGGATATTCAGTAAAATCAACAAAATTTTCTCTTAATGTCGGTTTAATTAATCTTGTACACCATATAATACATAAACAAATAACTACAGTTGCACCAAACCAACCAGCAATCCACTTTTCAATTTTCTTGAATGTTTCTTTATCATATTTATAAACTAAACCGCCAATCAATCCTGCTAGTATTGGAACACAAAATAGCGCAAACATTGAAACTTGTCTTCTAGAATTGAATGCTAAAAATGTTATTCCACCAAGCATAAATACATCTGATAATCTAATTTTTGAATCTGTAAATGTTAATACTAATATATATATAACAAGAGCTACAGCAAATTCTGTATTATCTACTAAAGTAAGTGGTAAGTGTTCATTAATTGATTGTGTTGTATTTCCTTGAAGTGTTTTTACTAAATAAGTGTAAGCACCTGTTCCTGCTGGATTTAAGAATCCTGTTAGAACTGCTATTGCCATTACTGCGATAAGTAATAAAACAACATGATTTTTTTCAGCAATTACTTTGTAAGGATTTTCTCTTATTTTATTTCTTTTTCTTATTCTTTCATTTTTCTCTTCTTCTACTCTTGCTATTTTTCTATCACAAGCTGCTTTTTTCTCATCAGTCTTTGCAAATTTCTTTTTAATCATAAATATTCTTCTAAATAATTTATAATCTAAATCTGCATCTTCTAATGATAATAACAGATACTCGCCTATATATGGCAAGAATAAAATAAAGTAAAATGGAAATACCGCACAGTGTAAATTAGTTATTAAAAGTGGAATTAAAATAAGTAATAATGCAAATCTTAATTTCTTTGTTTCTAAAAACTTCTCTATTGCAAGTATCGCCCAAACAAATAATATAAATGTCACAAGTTGTGCTCTTGCTGCAACGAAAGATTTTACTAAATACATAGCACCTAAAGTTAAAACAAGTGATACTACTTTATCTTTTGATTTTTTATTGCATAGCACATATACTGAAATTCCTAGTATTGCATTTAGAATCATTGTTGAATAAAAAATTCCTTGATGCCCAAATGAATTATATACTAAGAAAATACACAAATCATAAAGCCAGTGTGGATAAGTATATGGTAATTCATGCCAAGAATATACATCTTCTGTCAAATTAGAAATACCATTATTATAAATATACTCTCCTATTGCTATTGTGTAATAAGTATCATTTTGTAAGCATTTTGGTGATATTGCAGCACAAAACATTGCTATACACAATACAGCAATTATATGAAATATTATTCCATGTCTTTTTTTAAAAAAGGTTGACTCTTTTTTGGGTTCCTCTTTTGCTACTTCTATTATTTCTTTTTTATCTTCATTTATATTTTCTTCGCTATACGCTTGTTCTTCTTTTGTATCAGCGCTTTCAACGCCTTCTGTTTCTGTTAGAGATTCTGCTTCTTGCTCTAACATTTTTTCGTTCTCATCGTTTTCTTGGTTTTCTATTTTCATAGCGTCCTCTTCTCGTATTAATATTGATTGGATTATATCAAATAACGAAAAAAAAATATATAGTTTAATCAAAAAATTCATACAATTTTCAAACAAAAAGAAAACGCCCATATACCAACCTCTGTTAGCACATGAACGTTATATAATTTGCTAAAATCTATATAAAAATAATTTATATACTAGTTATTCTAAACAACCTCTTCAGCTTGGCTTTCAGTTTCTTCTTCGTTTACAATTTCCATACTTGCAATTGAAACTTCATAAGCAACTCTAGTTTCTGTAGTTCCATCTTCATGTTTTTTCTCATAAGTTCTTGATTGAACTCTACCTGTAATTTTAACTTCTGTTCCAACTTCCATGTTTTGGCAGAATCTAGCGTTTCTTCCCCAAGCAATACTTGGTATGTAATCTGATTTGTTATAAGCTCTATTTACAGCTAATAATACGTCTGCAATTTCTCTTCCAAATGGTGTTTGTCTGTAGATTGGTTTTTTACATACATAACCCACTAAAACAACTTCATTTGTTACTTCATCTTTATCTTCTTCGCCTTCAACTTCTTGAATTTCTTTAGCGAATACTGTTAAGATTAATCTGTTTCTTTCATTTTCGTAGTTGTTATAAGATCTAAATTGTCCTTCTACAACAACATTTTTTCCTATTTCTAGGTTTAATCCTGTTAATAATCTTTCTGATATTGTAATTGGAATAATATCAACTGTTGAACTTAATCTAATTACTTCTAGATTAAAAACATAAAATTTTTCTCCGTATATCTCATGACTGTAACTTCTTTCACTTACTATTTTACCTCTTAATACTAAGTGATTGTTTTCTGAATAATTTGTATTCAATTTTAAATCCTCCTTAAAATTCATCTACTGTATTCTTCATATAATGTGTACCTCTAATTTCGTTTTTTTCCCTAAAAACAATTCAATTATAGCACATTTTTTATCCTTTGTCTACATAAAATTGTAAACTTTTCCGATTTTTGTAATATTTTTGTAATATTTTTTAATCTTTTTGCGCTTATTATCTGCATTTAATCGTTTTTTCATTATTTGTAAACTACTTTTTTGTTATGTTAATTATACTTATTATTAATTATTATCTAAAACGTACTCTTTAAAAAGCTTACCTCTTTCTTCAAAGTTTTTGAAGTAGCCGTAGCTAGAAGCTGCTGGTGATAAAAGACAAATTGTATTTGGTTTAGTAACTTCTTTTGCATATTCTACAGCATCTTTTAATTCTTCAAAAAATACAATATTTTTATTTATTCCATCTAAACCTTCTTTAATATATTCTCCAGTTTTAGGAAGACATATTATATTTTCGATTGTTTCATGATTTCTTAAAAATTCTATAAGAGAAGTTAAATCTATCCCCCTATCATTTCCACCTACCAAAATTGTATTTACTTTGCCAAGAGCATTTACTGCATTAATAGTAGATGCTGGAATTGTAGCAATAGAATCATTATAATATGAAACATCATTTATTGAAGCTACAAACTCCATTCTGTGTTCTAAAGGTTTAAATTCTTTCATAGAATTAATTGCTTTATAAAAATCTAAGTTTAAAATATCACAAGCAGATAATATAAACATCATATTGTTTATATTATGCATTCCTTTTAAATTCATTTCTTCATTTATATTCATTAACTTTTTATCATTAATATAAATAAAATCATTTTCAATATATACATTATTCTTTTTGTTTGGTTTTGTTTCCAATGAAATTGCATAATCATTTTCTTTATAATTGAATCCAAAATTTTTCATATTTTGATTATCCCAATTATAAATTAGATAGTCATTTTCTCCTTGAAATTTTGCAACATTAAATTTAGCTTCAATATATCTTTCAAAAGATTTATAGTGATCTAAATGTTCTTCATAAATATCTAAAAGAATAGCAATATTAGGTGATTTTTTTACAAACTCTAATGCATGTGATGAAAGTTCTAAAACAACTATGCTATCATCTTGAATTTCTTCAATATAATTAAATATAGGTTCTCCTATATTTCCAAGTAAAAATGTATCTTTACCTTGGTCAAGTAATACTTTATACATTAAAGAACTCGTTGTACTTTTTCCTTTTGTTCCTGTAACACCAATTTTATAAACATTAGTATACTCTAAAAATAATTCTAATTGACTTGTTATTTTATTTTCTATATTACTTAAATCAACATCTTTTAAAGAAATTCCTGGAGCCTTTATTATTAAGTCATATTCTTCTATACCATTTAAGTAATTTTCACCTAAAGATACTTCTAAATATGGATCTTCCATTAATTCTATTTTTTCATTTAATAAGTTCATATTTTTATCTGCAATAAATAAATTTTTCTCCGGAAAGTATTTTCTTAATAATTTGTAAGAAGATTCTCCTTCTCTTCCAAATCCCAATATAAGTATTCTTTTATTTTCTAAATAATCTAGTAGTCTTTCTATCATATAAACTCCTTGCTTAATAACAAATTATTTTGTAATAACTGGTTTTCCTTCTGCATCTAACAATACAGTTAAACCGCCAGCATATCCTGAATGTCTAAATATATAATTTACACCAGTTTCTTTATCTCTTAAAATTTCAACAGTATTTATAGCACCTTGTTCATAAATTTTTTCAAATCTTTCTTCTTTTCGTCCCATATCTTTACTCCTTATATTTTTATTTTAATTTTTCTTTTAATTTTTCTTTTAATATTCTTTCAAATTCTTTTGGAACATTATGTTCTTCATTATAATATTTTAATAAATCTTCGTTTGAAAGTTCATAATTTTCTTTATAGTATTTTAGTAAATAAGGTAACACTTTATTTTCTTTTTCTAATTTATTTATGGTCTCAGAAATTGCGAATCTTATTTCACTATAAGTTCCTACACATTCAAACGGTTTTGTTTCTCCAAATCCACAAAGTTCTATAAATGTTTTTAATAAAGATTCTTTTTCATATAAATCTTCACCAAATATATTTACTAATTCCTCTTTATATAAAAATGGACTTAGTATTGTATAAACAAATAAACATTTTGGACAATCGCAGCACCATCTCCATGGTTCAGATTTACTTCCAACATTACAACTTTTAAAAATTGAATGATATTCTTTTAATCTAGAAAACATCATTGCAATTTGAAGTTCTGATACCGGTCTTAGCATGCTAAAATATTCTACTTTTCCTTTTAAATACTTTTGGCTATACTCTCTAAAATCATTTTCAAATTCTATAGTTTTTGAATATTGATGATTTATATTTTCTCCGTCAACATTAGATTCATTTGCACTTGCCTCATTAGATAACGCTACATATTCTTTTCCTAGTAAATATGAACATAAATATGTTAAAAATGCAACCATAGCTGAAAACGGTGTATGACCATTTAAAAAGCCTTTTGAATTTAACTCAATTAAATTCTTATCTATTACTCTTTTTACTTCTATAATTTCATTCTCGCTAAATCCTGCCGCCTTTGCACAATCAGTTGAGACTTGATTTTTACCAATTCTAAATGCTAATGTTTTATCTTTATATTCTTTTAATAAATCTAAAGTAACATTAGAATCTTTTCCCCCACCAACAGGAATTATTATTCCTTCTAATTTATCGGTATTTTCTTCAATTTCTAAAGTTTCACCTTCAGAGATAAATTCTAATAATTCATCTTCTGACACATTTATATTATTTACATATCTAAATTCACCTAAACCTAGATAGAATAATTTTTTAAACCATTTTTCTTGAAAAGCATCTACTTTTCCACATTTTATAACAAACTGTGGACTACAAGTAGCTTTAAAATAGCTTATTGCTTCAACCATTCCTAGATTAAATACCATATTTTTCACCAAATTAGAATTTATATTTTTAAATTTAAATTCTTTTTTTAATATCTCTACTCTAGGATTAAATTTAGTTAAATTTTCAATCTCAAAATCATATTTAATAATAATGCTATTTTCTTCTTCAGAAATTTCGTAATTATTATAAATAAATCTTGGATATTTAATTCTTAACTCTTCAAAATTCATAAATAAATTTACCTTTCTTATAAAAGTCGCTTATTTTGAAAATTCCCCAATCTTCATTCCATAAGTGATTGAATCTGTTTCAATAATTACATATGTATAATATTTACTTTGGGAATCTTGTTTTACATACAAACATTTATCTTTAGCTGCATCTATTTTTGTGTACCCTTCTTTTGTCTCAAGAGCATTTTTATATAAATCTATATCTGATTGCATTAATCTGTCATAATAAATTTTTATTATTGTAGAATTTAAAGCTGCGACATTATCCTCTTTTGTATGAATATAATTTGTTGCATTTCCATATTTGGTATATTTATAAAAAGTAGGAATCTTTGCTCCACCACTAAATGTTATATCTGTAAATGTTGAATATACATTTAATAATTTTGGATCACTATACGAAAATTTTGATTCTTCTTGTAACTTATTATCTTCGTGCACTTCATTATAAAATGCTTTTTCAATTTCTTCTAAAGATATTTCATTTTTATCAACTTCGTTTTCATGCACTGTTGTGCCGCTATAATAAAAAAGAGCAATACATACAACAATAGTTGAAATAAAATCTATCATTTTGTTTTTTCTTCTTTGTTTTTCAGATACATTTGTTGTATCAAACAACTTTCCAAACATATTTATACCACTTATCTTTCGTATTTTTATTTTAAAACTTATTTATTTCTATGTTTGCTACTGGATCACCATATGATATACCAAAAGTAACATTACATCCTTCTATAATTACATATGAAAAATAACCATTTTTTTCTTGTCTTACATAAACAAATTTATTTCTAAGATTTTGATGCATTAATCTTGTATAACCATCTTGTTTAACAAGTTCTGTTTTATACATATCAACACATAAATCATTTATATAAACAAATTTTACTACTGGAGACTGTCTTGCAACAATATTATTCTCTCTTGCAGTATCATATGAAACTATGCCATCAACTTTTTTATATTTTCTTAAAGTAGGGATATTTATTCCATTATCATATTTTATTTCTTCCATATTCTTTACATCAACATATTCATCATCAAAGTCATAGACTAAAACTACTTTTCTGTTATTTTCTTCAATTTCTTTAGTCATTTCAATTTTATTTTGTTCATTCTCTACTATCTCATTACATTTGTTATAAATTGTTATAGCCGAATTAACAATATATATAATTATTAAAACTTTAATAACTGTAATTATTAATCGTTTCGACGATACCTTTTTATAATCTTTAATTGGTTCATTTTCTTTATTCTCCATAAATTTCCCCTTTTAATATTTTTCAACAATCAGTATATCACTTAACAGATTATCATTCAACTTATTAACAAAATTTAAAGAATTTTCATAAGATACAATAAGGACATTTGTCTTAAAATTTTTTCGAAAGGAATTTATAGATATGGAATTTGATAAAAAAGTTATTGTTGATGTTGATGGAGTTATAGAAACAGGAAAACAATTTGATTTAGATTTAAAATTACCTGAAGATAATAGAAATGTAGTATACGGAATAATAAAAGATTGTGAAGGAAAACCAGTTGTTGATGCTGTTGTAAAATTAGTCGAAGTATGTAAAGACGAAAGAAAACCAGTTACTCACACATTTACTGATAAAGATGGTGAATTTGTTTTTGGTCCTCTTTGCCATGACAAATCATATGCAATTGAAATCTGGGTTAATAGAGTTAAACATGTTAAAATCTGCAAAATTTGCGAACGTGAAGGAAAATGTTTAAAAGGAATTGATTTTGATTGCGAACCTCACTATTTTGAAAAAGATGATTGTTGTCACAAAGAACACGAGCATAAAGATAAATTCGAAGAAAAATGTGATTTAAATTATGATGAAAAAGAATAACAAAATAAGCCCCCAATATAATTGGGGGCTTATTTTACATTGACATTTTTACTTTTTTAGCAATTTGTTTTCCTTTTTTCATCATTCTTTTCTTGTTCTCGTCAATACCTTCAGAATACATCATCATAGTACCTGCTGTAATTAAGCTGCCGATTACAACACCTTTCATAAAACTCATATTTATTTTCCTGCCTTTCTTTATAATTTCAATATTTATTATTATTCTCTTCTTTTCTTATTCTATACTGTTTTACTAAAGAATAAATTTCAAACGCTGCGATAAAAAGTAAAAAAATCCCAAAATATTTTTTTAAACTTTTACTATCAAATTTAAATGATAACTTACTTCCAATTATTGCACCTATACATCCAAATATACTTATAATAAGTGCCATTTTATAATTAATCGTTTTATTTTTTATATTCATATATATTGCTGTAATAGAAGTTGGTATAAAAAATATTAAATTAGTCCCTTGAATTAAATGTTGATCAAGGCTTGAAAATATCCCAAGTAATAAAATTAAAACTGTCCCACCACCCATTCCAAGCGCTGCAACAGTTCCTGATATTGTTCCAATTAAAATTTCTTTCATATATTATCTCCTAAATTAATATAATCATTTTTATTCCTGAATAAATCAAAAGTACAATAAAAATAATTTGTAAGATTTTTTTATCAAGTGTTATAAGCAATTTAGAACCAAGTACTCCTCCTATTATCCCTCCTATAGATGCTTTAACAGCCACATACCAATCAATTGAATTCTCTCTATAATAAAAAATAGAACTTATTAAAACCATACAAAATATACAAAGAATAGTAGTCGCTCTTGCTTCAACTTCTTCTTTTTTCAAAACTAATGTTAAAAATGGAACTAGTATCATTCCTCCACCAGCGCCAAAAAATCCACTTACAATTCCTGCAGCGATTCCTGCAATTGCATATAAAAAAATACTCTTATTCATAAGAGTATTTTTTAACAATTTTATTTTTTTATTCTATATTTTCATCTTTAATAAAGTATTTTGTACCTACCATTTTATCTGGAAGATATTGTTGTTCTACGTAGTGACCTGGATAATCATGTGGATATTTATATCCTTCGTGATATCCAAATTGTTCCATCCCTTCAGCTGGTGCATTTCTAATATGCATTGGTATTGTTCCAGTATCTTTATTGGCTACATCTTCTAACGCCATATTTATTGCATTATATGATGCATTTGATTTTTTAGAGTTAGCAACATAAATGGCTGCTTCTGATAAAATAATTCTTGCTTCTGGCATTCCTACCATAGTTACAGCTTGCATTGCTGATGTTGCAAGTTGAAGTGCCATTGGATTTGCTAATCCTACATCTTCTGCTGCTGCAATTACAATTCTTCTTGCTAAAAATACAGGATCTTCTCCTCCATTTAAAGCTCTTGCCAAATAAAATACTGTAGCATCAGGATCAGAACCTCTCATTGATTTTATAAAAGCACTTATATTATCGTAATGACTATCTCCTGATTTATCAAACATTGCTTTTCTTTTATTCATACTTTGACTTGCGATTTCATTTGTTATTTCTATAACACCTTCAGCATTCATTTTGGTTGTAAGTACTGCAACTTCCAATCCATTTAATGCTGTTCTCACATCACCACCAGATACTTCTGCAATTGTTTTTAAAGTTTCATCTGATACTTTGATATTAAACCCACCAAGTCCATCTTTATTTGTTAATGCATTTTTTAAAACTTTAAAAATATCATCTACTGTTAATGGTTCTAGTTTTATTACCATTGATCTTGATATTAAAGCTTTATTAACTTCAAAATAAGGATTTTCTGTAGTAGCACCTATTAGTATTACTGTCCCATCTTCTACATATGGTAATAAAGCATCTTGTTGAAGCTTATTAAATCTATGTATCTCATCTATAAAAAGTATACATTTTCCACTTGGATTTAAAAGTGGATTATCAGCTTCTTCTATTGCTTTTTTAATATCACCAACACCTGAAGTTACCGCATTTAATTTTGTAAATTTATATTTTGTTGTTTCACTAATTACTTTAGCAAGTGATGTCTTCCCACATCCTGGAGGTCCCCACAAAATTAAGCTAGATAATCTATCAGCTTTTATTGTTCTATATAGTAATTTATCTTTTCCAACAACATGTTCTTGACCAACAAATTCTTCTAAAGATTTTGGTCTCATTCTATAAGCTAATGGCTTACTTAAGTCCATATATTATTTACCTTTCTTTATGCTAAAATTTTTTAATATTTTTATAAATATTGGTATTTCTACAAGAATAACTAGTATAACTTTTAATGCTACACTATAATCTCCTTTTTTAAGATGTGCAATAATTGATGAAAGTTCAATTGATATAATTGTCATAAACATTAATGAGAAGATTACTATTATAAATAAATTTGTTAAAGTAACTTCAATAGTTTCTGAACTATCTTCATCATCTTCTGTATCTTCATCTAATTCATTTTTTATAGGTTCTGAAAAATCTTCTTCAATTGGTTCTTTTTGCATTGTTTCTTCAAATTCTTCTTGCTTTAGTTTTTCTTCTGCTTCTTTTATCGCTTCTTCTGAAAGTGGTACATCTAATACTATTTTTTCATCTAAATCGACATAGTATCCTAATGTTCCATCTTGATCAAATAATTCAATTACTTTATCAACATCAATCATTTTTACGAACACACTTAAAATAAATTCATGTGAGACATATCTTCCTCTTTCACTAATTCTAGGTGTCTCTTCTAATAAAATCAAATAATCAATTGAATTTTCTTTTAATATATCATCAACAATACTTCTTTCTCTTTCAATTGCTTCGTAATCATTTCCTAACTCTAAAGTTGATTCTAATATTATTCTTTGGTAGGCTACACTCATACATTTTCCCTTCTTATCTATAATGATAAGTCTTTCTTATTTATTACATTTAATTTTATAAATGATTATCTTTTTTCTTAAAAAATTTAAAGAAAAATTTATAAACTGGAATTTGTAATATCAAAAATGCAATTATTCCTAATACATATTGATAACATCTAATTGTATAACAATAATACGCAAGACATATTGCACAAACATCTATCGAACCAAAAATAAGTGAAAATCCAATTCTAACTGAAGTATCTGCTTTTTCTATTTGTTCTTCTGTTAGTTCATTTGGAACTTCTTCTGCTGCTTCCTCATCTTCAACAATTTCGTCTTCATCATAATCAATATCATTTGACTCGATAGCTGCCCATTTTTCTTTATTATTTAAAAAATATCCTATTTTATTTTCATCTAACAGTTTTACAACATAATTTAAATCTATCTTTTTTACAATTAAATAAAGAGTATAACCATTATTATATGTATTTTCAAAAAAGCTATTTTCTTGATTTTCTACTACTTCTAAAGCATAATCAATCAATTTGTCTTTCATAATAGATTCAACAGCTTCTTTTTCTTTATGAAATTTACTATCTAAATCTGATATATCATTAGAAAATTGAAGTTCTATTTTTTGATATATATCGTCCATATTCATACCTTTTATTTTATCTTGCTAAAATTGATAAACCTTTCTTAATTAATTCTTCAACAGAAACATCTGTATTGGCAATTTTCTCGAAAGCTTTTTCTATTTCTTTTTTGTTGTATCCTAATATTTGAAGAGCTTGCATTGCTTCTTCTACATTTTCACTATTATTAATTACTTTTATTTCTTCTTGAGCATCTTGTTTTGCAAGTTCTTGTTCTGATTTTAATTTATCTTGAAGTTCTAAAATAATTCTTTGAGCAGTTTTTGGTCCTATTCCTGGAATCTTTTTAAGAAGTGCAACATTATTTGAAATAATTGCACAAGCAAATCCAGCTGGAGTAATATTAGAAAGCATACTAATTGCAGATTTTGCTCCTATTCCACTTACTGATAATAAAAGCTCAAACATTTTTAATTCTTCATGTGTTAAGAATCCATATAAACTAATATTATCTTCTCTTACATAATAATGTGTATGAACCTTAACTTTATTTCCTAATTCTCCTATTTCATTTATAGAAATATTAGACATAAATATTTTATAACCAATTCCACCAACATCAATTACAACATAGTTAGTAGATTTTTCTTCTAAAGTACCTTTAATATACGCAAACATACATAATCTCCTTCGTTTAATACAAACATCTTTTTGCTACATTCTATCACATATATATAAATTTTCAAGCAGTTTTATAAAAAATATTAATTAATTATTTTCCTAAAAAAACTAAAAAGCCACCGAATTTAATCAGTGGCCTTTAGCTTATTTTGATATTTACTTTTTCTTTACAATTTTCACATAGGTATCAAAGAAATTCACCTTTACATCCCAGTATTCATCCTGGAAAAACCACACTCTGATTTCATGCTGTTCATAATGAAGTTCAAAGGAATCTCCTTTACCAGATTCACTCATCCATGCACCATTAGGATTTTTCATAAAACAGTTTCCGCCAATAATACGGTACTTGGCGTTTTCATACATTTTCACATCATTAAAAACGCGAATAATGCAATTGGCCTGAGACGGTTTTACGAATTTCACTTCATAACCAAGCTCTTCAATCTGCTCAATCAACTTTTTTCTGAGTTGGTCCCATCTCAAATCCATAAAAACTCTTTTAGACTTCCTGTTTGCAGGATTTCCGTCTTTATCCAGTAAGTAAAAATCCCAGAGTTTCATTTCCCGAATTCTGGCTTTTTGCTCCTTTGTAAATATCATTTTGCTCCCCCCATTGAAGTTTTTGATTCGCAAAAGGCGATTTTGACATTTGTCTCTATCGCCTTTTACTTTGGTTTACTTGTGATGATCCACTTTGAGATACACATCAAAGTAATTTGCCGCCACAGGATTTTCGTAGACAGTCAGCAAAGACGTCCAGTACGTAACCATGTAGTGTTTACCATGAGTGATCTCAACAAATTCGCCATCTTTGTTGATTCTCGTCCATCTGCCCATAAAGTCCTTTACAAAACATACAGCTCCGCAAAGTCCTCCCTGAACATCGTTGATTTTGAGTTCTTTTCGATAGATGCGAATTACGCAGTTTGCAGCTTCCGGAGATACTATGTAGTGAGAAAATCCAGAATCAGTTAGTTTGTCTAACATCTCCTTTTTCATCTCATCATAGGTCGGAATCGGCATTCTAGCATTTGCTTTGTAAGTATCCTCAAAATCTATTCTGGCTTCAATATTTCCAGATTGGACATACCAGTTAGTAGTATACTTACAAAAAACTGTTTCCATGCGTCTCAGTGTATTACATAATTGCCTGTTTAACATCACCATCACCTCTTGTAAATTTACAAATATGCGATTACTCGCACGACACTTGAGTTGCCTAACCATTTTAGCACAGTATTTACATAATATCAACAATTCTCATAAAATACTTTAATTTTTTCAATATTTTTCAAGAAAATGCTTGACTTTTAAGGCTATTTGTATTAAAATAACTAAGCATTATATGTAAAAGTACGTGATTTTGAACTGACTTCTCCCCGGTAGTCTGGAAAATGAAGGTATTTTTATATAGAATCGGAAAATAAAATTAAAAATTGAAATGGAGGGTATTAGTACCATGAATAATACTACATATAGCCCAAAAGCTGGGGAAATTGAAAGAAAATGGTATGTAATCGATGCAACAGATAAATCTTTAGGTAGAGTAGCTACTGAAGTTGCAAGACTTTTAAGAGGAAAACACAAACCAACATTCACACCAAACCAAGATGTTGGAGATCATGTAATAGTAATAAATTGTAAAGACGCTGTTTTAACAGGACACAAATTAGATCAAAAAATGTATAGACATCACTCAGGATTCATTGGAGGAATGAAAGAAACTCCAGCTAGAGTAATGATGGAAAAATCTCCTGAAAAAGCTATGTATTTAGCTGTTAAAGGTATGCTTCCTCATACAAAATTAGGAAGACAAATGATTAAAAAATTAAGAGTATATGCAGGTTCTGAACATGACAATGCAGCTCAAAAACCTGAAGTTTGGGAGGTTAAATAATTATGGCAAAGAAAACTGAAAATATAGTATTCCAAGGAACTGGAAGAAGAAAAGAATCAATCGCAAGAGTAAGATTAATGGCTGGTAAAGGTGAAGTTACAGTTAATGGTAAAAAATTAGACGAATATTTCGGATCTGATATATTAAAAGTTATCGTTAACCAACCTTTCGCTGTTACAAATACAGTTGCTAAATATGATGTTGTAGTTAAAGTTGTTGGTGGAGGTTTAACAGGACAAGCTGGTGCTATCAGACATGGTATCGCTAGAGCATTAAACGAAGCTAACTCAGAATTCAGACCAGCTTTAAAAGCTGCTGGATTATTAACTAGAGATCCAAGAATGAAAGAAAGAAAAAAATACGGAATGAAAAAAGCTAGAAAAGCTCCACAATTCTCAAAAAGATAATCTTTCAAAAATATACAAAATCAAAGGAAGTATTTATATACTTCCTTTTTTGTTTTCTTATTTATTTCCCCTATTTATAAAATGCAAAAAGCACTCGCCGATGCGAGCGCCTCTCCTGTCAAAGAAATTTTTTTAGTCAACCAGTTTAAGAATTCTTGCAAGTCTTGTTAAAAAACTCTTTTTCTTTGCACGAGCATTTTCTTTTTCTTGCTCGTTAATTGAATCTAAGTCTTCAAGTGCCACTTCCATTAAGTCATAATCGTCGATAATTTCCATCAGAGCAGCTGGACTCTCAAAGAATATACATTTTGCCTTTGCCTTTTTGTTTTCTTTTTCGTCCTTGTCAGCAATTTCTAGATACTTCCACTCACCGACTTCCTTATCATGTTTTGCATATATGTAACCATATTTCATGCTACTAATGCAATCCATTTCTCTCCTTGCAATGTTTCTTAACAGTCTTCTGCTTTCTTTACTTTTCAATACTTCAGTGCTTACGCCAAATACCATTTCTCCCATGCTGTTTTTCCTCTTATTTTCTATCTTTGACAAAAATCTGTTAATACACTTTGTACTTATACAGATTTAACACACTAGTTACAATTATTATTATACAACATTTTCCTTTAAATTTCAATGCTTTCAGTTAAATGTTTACATAATTTTCTGTTTAGTATTTATCATAAGCTTGTTTTAATTAATAAAACAAAAACCGAATTGAGCTTTCAATTCGGCTTTTATCTTTTATTTACTTTTAACCAATTCTTGGTTTATTTCTTTTTGTAGATTCTTTTACATTAATTTTTGAAATTGAAGGAGTTCTTCTCTTTCTTATAACATTTATTAATCTGTATCTATATACTAAAACTAATAATACAGATGCTATTGTTATAGTTTTAATTAAGTTTGCTCTATAATCTGTATCTCCTGTTTTTGGAGTATTATAGTTTGGATTAGTTCCTGGTTGAGGTGCAGGTTGTGCTGCTCCTTGACCATTTCCAGATGGTGCTACGTAATTTCCAACTTGTTTGAATTCAGACTCTATTGTTTCATCTTCTTCAATAACACCTTCTGTTTTAATTTTTGTAATTTCATCTTCTGTACTTTCATCAATTTCATATATTTTATAATTTAAGTTTACTGGTAAGGAACTAATTTCTATACTTTCACCTTTTTTTAATGTAAAGTTTGCAGAACCATTTCTGAACATTAAAGCACCATATCTACCTGTTAAATCTGAATTTTCAAATTCAATTGTAAATTTGTATTCTTTGTCTGCTGGATCAGCTGATGTTATAACTGTTTTCTTAACAATTAATGATCCACTTTTTTCTTTTCTGTTTTCAATTTTTATTGAGTTAATATTTGTTACAGTTTCTGTTAAATCTACTCTTTTATAAGTATTTAATCCTCCAGCCCAATTAGCATTTGTTGTTGCTTCTGGAGTACCTTGTTGTCCCATAAATATCCAATATAAACTACTTTCACCGTTATCAAAATATACAGTACACATTAATTTTCCTGAGTTATAATCAAACCAAAATGTAGTATTATAGTATCTGTCTGTACCTTCATCTTTATATTTATCAGGGCTATCAACCATTGTCAATCTAAAATTATCTGGATTATTATCTGATGTTCCTGTTAGAGCTAAATATTTTCCATTATTTTCAAATTGCCATTGAAATTCATTTCCGTTATTATGAGCTGTCCACACTTGACTATCTAAAGGATTTGATTCATAAATTGTATTTCCATTAGCATCTTGAGTATATGTATCTATTATATCTAAACCACTTGCTGTAAATAAACTTCCTGTTGTTTGTTCATAATGAGAAAATCCTTTCCAAACATTATCGTTAGCCCAGTCAAAACCTGTAATTAAATATTTTTCTCCATCTTCAAAGTTTGTTGAATCAATCCAATAGCTATCTTCTATTACTTCTTCTTCTCTACCTATTTCGTAGTAAGGTACATATCCAGGAATTTCTTTTTGTTGAATTGTATAATCAATGAATATTGCTTCACCATTTTCATCAACTATAAATCTTGGAATATCTGTAAATGTTCCTTTCCAATTATTGTCTTTATTTAAAACTAAAACTTTATCTTCAACTAATTCATTATTTGAAAATAGTTTAACTTCAACATTATCACTTGCATGATCTAATTGATCAATGTCACTCCATGTAACTTCAACTGGTATATCTACTTTTCCTTCATCTACAACATCAAACACATTTGTTTTGATTGATGCATTTGAATAGCATCCACCTCTTTCAATGTAGTAGAATTTTAATGTATGTTTTGAATATTCTGTTTTATCAAATGTTTTTCCTGCTTTAGCAAAAATTTCATCTATTGTAGTTGTCTTTCCATATATTTCTGATTCATGACCTTCTACAGCTGTTACATCAGTTGTTACTGAAACTTCTCCAGTAGTTAAGTTAATTGTACCACCTAATACATGGTGAATACCACCTAAGTCTAATACAAGAACATCATCTATGTAAATAAATGCATCATCATCTCCAGTAAAATTAAAAATTATATCTTTTCCATCTACTTTTCCGCCTTCAGCATAGAAGAAATTTGATTCAACTGTTAATGCGAAGTGGTGATTATATCCTTCATAATTCATATTCTCTAAAAATTCTGTTGGTCCCATATCTGTTTTACTTGGGTTATATTGATCAAATGGGAAGAATCCAGCTTTTGTTTTATTTCCTGAATTATTTAATGCCCACATATTTTTCACTTCATATACATCATATGTGTCATTGTATACAACAAAGTCTCCACCATTTCCTTGGTTTACATCATAATATGCATAGTTTTTTGTACAGTCATATATATAATATCCATCTTCTTTTTTAAATAAATTGTTTAAATCTTTATAAACTTTTTTGGCACCTTCTATATCATTATCATCAAATAATGCTTTTAAGCTATTTCCATTTACAGAAACCGGATATCCATCTGCACCTATAATATTTTTATAAATACCTTGTCTTGCAATTGCATCTCCTGTATATGTATTTTCATCTCCTATTAACGAAGGAGATCCACCTTGTCCAAAGAAATATAAATCAGTATATTGATTTATTCCTACTGTTGAATGATTATTTGGAAAATTGTTTGGACTATCTTCTGTTTCATAATCTATTAAATTAATTTTAACACCTGTTGATTTCGTATCTTCAGTTTTTATTGTTTTAGGAATGTCTGCTGCGGCTGCATTTGACTTTTGCATTGGTAATCCAATCAATAATCCAACACTAATTAAAATAAATAAAACAGTAATAAGTTTTAATTTTTTTGACATTTTTTCTACCTCTTTCGTATATTATTTTATTTTCTTTGCTACTACAACTAATCTTCCATCCTCTTGAGAATATTCACAAGTTGACAATGTAAGAAGCTTTTCTCCATATTCTGCTGTAAGATCAATTTTATATAAAGATTTTTCTTTAACTTTATTTATATAATCTTCATATTCTGCTACTTCTGTCATATCATGATATTCATAATATTTAAACTCTTCATCAGTTGCTAAGATTTTAAATACAGATATTACTTCATAATTTCTTTTAAAAGTAACACCATCTTTTAAAACAAATAATTCTATTATTTTGTTTTCTTCATAAAATTCTTTATTTTTATATTTTTCTAAATCTGCAAACATCATTCCATTTTTCATATGATGTCCGTAAATAATTGTATTATCGTCTAAATTAATATCACAATATTCAGCTGCAAAAGGAAGACCATATTTAGAATATTTCTTTTCAAAATCCCTATGTAAGTAATAATCATTTTCTTTTTGCATTACTGGATAATTAATACTAGTTCCTTCAATCTTTATCCAACCAACAGTATCACTATTTTTCTCAAATAACTTTTGTAAATCTGGCATTACTTCTTCATAATTCGTATCACTACTTTTTTCAGTTTCAACATTTGAAATTTGAGCAAGCTCTTCAAATCCAGATTTTCTATTTTTCTCTTCTTTTAAGTCTCTTATTAATAAAATTGAACAAACTAATATTACAATGCTTAATATAAAAATTAATTGTTTTGTAATTTTATCTTTCAATTTCTTTGGTTTCAAGTATATATTTCTCCCGATATTTACTGAATATTTTTCAATCTATATTATATTCTTAAGTTCTATTTATTACCAATATATTTAAGTTAAATTTATGATACAAATATATTACAAAAATAATCTAAAAACATTGATACAAAAGAAAAAGAAGTAGATATTACTTTTCTACTTCTCTACGATTTTACTTTATTTTATTCTTCAACTTCTATCAAACCTTCACTTGTAAATCTTACTGTTTGGTCTCCTTCAAACGCAACATAGTTTGTAACACCTTTGTCTTTCATCCATTCATTTCTAACAATTAAAGTTTGCCATGAACCAGAGTTTTCTCCTCCACCATTATCATTATTCCAAAGCCATTTTGGAGAATTGTAAAAACAAACGTCAGGATCAATTGCATCATAAACTTCTTTTGTTACTCCATTTTGTCCATGATGAGCCATCTGAACAGCATCAGCTTTTAATTTATCTTTGTGTTCATTTAAAAGTTCTTCACTAGCTTTTTTCATTGCATCACCTAAAAATATCATAGACTTATTTACATCTTCTGCAGTTACTTTAAATACCATACTAGCTTCGTTACCATTATCTGAATTTGTTATTTCAGGATTTGCTACTCTTATAATATCACATCTTATATTATCTATTTTTATAACTTGTCCCTCTTGGCAATTTACTATATTTTTTATTTTATTACTTGAAAGGCTTTCTAAAAATGCATGTTCTGATTCATATCCTCTTTTATCATGCTCTTTATACCATTCATCTGATAAAAGTGAAACATATATATTTTCAATTTGTAAATTATTCTCTTGTTTAATTAAATCACATATAGCACCAACATGATCACTATGAGCATGTGTTATAAACCAATGATCTACTTTACCATTACCATATTTATCTATAAAAAATTTTACTAAATCTGTATCGAAGTTTCTTCCACCATCAATAAGAATTACTTCATTATTTTTAGTTTTTATTAAATATCCCATGGAATTAACGTTACCTTTATTCTCTTGGTTACTTCCACCAAACATTATAACTGTCATTCCTTCTATAGATTTCTCATAATCTAATAATTCTTCATTAATACAAGCTATATGCTCTTCCCCTACTTTTTTTATAAAGCAAAATCTAATAGCTATTCCTAATATAAGAATTAAAACACAAATTAAAAATATTACTCCGAATTTTTTCATTTTTTTCTCCATTTAATAATTGATAAATTACTGCATTTAATTTCTTTATGTATTATATTTTATAAAACTAAAATTCCTAAATGTTCTAATAAGATCTTAAGACCAATTAATATTAAAACTATTCCACCAGCAAGCTCTGCTTTTTTCTCGTATTTATCTCCAAATACATTTCCTAATTTTACACCTATACAAGATAGCGCAAATGTTATTAATGTTATTAATAATACTGATAAAACTATATTTACTTCTAAGAATGCAAATGTTACACCTACTGCTAAAGCATCTATGCTAGTTGCAACAGCTAGAATAAACATTGTTTTAAAATCTACTTTATCATCTAATTCATCATCTTCTTCTCTTTTTGATAAAGCTTCTTTTATCATATTTCCACCAATAAATGCTAATAATCCAAAAGCAATCCAGTGATCTATGAATTTAATACTTTGTTCAAATCCCACTCCTAGTAAATATCCAATTATAGGCATACCACCTTGGAATAGACCAAAGTATAAACCTATAATTAAAGCTTTTTTCCAGTCCATCTTTTTCATAGATAAACCTTTACAAATTGATACTGCAAAAGCATCCATTGCTAAACTTATTGCTATTAAAATAATTTCTATTAATCCCATCTTACTCTCCTATTGTATCTTTTTTTATTCTCTCATTTTATTATTTATCGAATTTGCCTCTAAATCCACACCTTTTACATAAATTGTGCAATATTTTATTCTCTTCAAAGGCTTTTACAAATTCTTTTGAATATTCAGAATTTATAATACTTTCAAAACTATTTTCAAATATATTTCCTAAGTTTATTATTCCTTCTCCATCTAAACAACATGGTACAACATCGCCATTTACAAGGATTGCCACCTGATTTCTTAATCCCCAGCAAGTTCCTTCTTCTGATATAATATCATTATCTAAACAAGGCCAAACAAATTCTAAGTCTTGATTTAAGAATGCATTTCGAGCAAGTTTTACAAATGAATTTTCTCTTGCTTTTTCTGTTAAATTTTCCACAGAATATGCACATTCTAATCTTTTTAATATATGTAAATTTTCACTATTTTCGGAAATATTTTCTAAATTCCAAAGTCTGTATGAAATTATAATATTTGTTTTTTCTAAAATTTCTTTTGAAGTACTTAGTACATTATTAATATATGTTTCAAAATTATAAGTATCTGTATTTTCATTTTTTGTTATACTGTGAAGTGATAAATTTAATTGTCTAACTGCTTTGCTTGAAATTAAAATATCTTTATTCTTCTCAAGTAAAGTCGCATTAGTAGTAATGTTTACTAATATATTTTCTTTTTCACAAATATCTAATATCTCTTTTAGCTTTGGATGTAAAAGTGGCTCACCTTTTACATGAAGAGCAATTAAATTTGTATACGGTTTTATCTGATTAATTATTATCTCAAAATTTTCGACCGAAATAAATTCTTTTATTCTTTTCCCTTCTGGACAAAAAGAACATTTTAAATTACAAGAATTTGTTATTTCTATATATATTTTCTTAAATCTTTTTTTCTCCATAAAATATTCTTTCCTTAAACCAATTATCCTAAGTTCATTATTATAACTTTATTTACTTTTGTAATTATATCATTTTATATATGTAATTTAAAGATTTTTAAAACAAAATAATTTTAGAATTAAAACATTATTTTATATGTAAACATCACGAATTTGACCTTTTTTATGTAAAGTGCTATAATTATATTACATAGGAATGCCCTATTTTATATATAATAACCCTTTTAATCGCTCCAACTGGAGTGTTAACTTATACACCGGAACAATCAATCATTATCATACAACAGAACATCATAAAAAAGAGGTAATTACATGGAAAATAAGAATATGAACAATAACACACTCAAGACCAAAAAAGACTCCAAGATTAAGCTCGTTTGGAATCGTTTCAAGAACATCGTTTGCCGCGCCAAGACTGCTATCAGCAAGGTAACTACTCCTGTCGGCAAATTCATCAGAAAGTACCTTTTCCCGATCGCACGAATGATCACCAGTGGCATCATCATTGCCATTGCGCTGAACGTCATCACCGCGAATTTCTGGCCTGAGCTGCCTGATACCATCCCTACCATTTATGAATTCTTCAACGGATTCCTGGTATTGGGAGAATATCTCTTCAAGGTGGCAATTGGCGGTCTCGCCTCCATCTTTAATGGAAGCTTCTTCGAGTTCTCCGCAATGAACTCCGAGGAAATCAGTGCTATGTGGAATGCTTTCTGGAACTGGGCTAACGGAATCAAATTCTAATCAAAATCCATGGCACTCGCTGACTCTAAGTCAGCGAGTGTTTTTTCTATTTTATTCACAAACAATTCACTTTACATAATATTTCTTTTGTGTTATAATTAGTTAGATTCACACTTTGAAAAAAAGGTGATATCGCATCAACAAATAGCTGTAGTTTAACGAACTGAAAGGAGTGTTGTTTATGAAAAAACACACCAAGAAAAACACCAAGACTAAGGCTTCTTCTCAGAAGACAGCCAAGCACCCATCCGTTATAACTATTTGTTGCCTGGTGACCCTTGTACTCATCGCCTGCGCAGGTACCTTCTTCGGGTATCAATATTACATTAATTCTGGAAGTACAACAAACATCGATGAATCTATCGATTTTGAGCAGAACTTTATCGATCTCTACTCTACTCCGTTTGTTCCGGAAGGAACTTATCGGATTGAGTCTATCGTTCTCAACGGATTTGATCCAGTAGAAGGAATGGAAACCTATGACGTTTTCACAAACTTCAGTTCCTCTCCTTTTCCTTTTGGAATCGACCTTTCGTTCCAGGAGGTAATTGAAAACTGTCCGAGTCCTTCGGAAGAAAATACCAAATTCGTACAGTTTTCTAAAAAAGAGCAGAAAATGATCGAATCTGCAAGAAAGCTTGTGGTTCAGTACGTCAAAAACTCTGATATTTTTAAAGACAAGGATGAACTGATTGAATCCGTTCAAACCGTTCCTTTTTATCTTTACAAAGAATCAGATCTTGAGAGCCTTAATGTTGAATGGGTTCCAGCCCAGACTCAGGGAACTGGAATTTACTGCAACAAGCAGTATGATTTCTCTTTCTCTGAAGCAATGTTTGTACATGAACTTATCCATCATATTCGATATCAGACTAATCACACTACATCTCCTACATATTCTGGAACGATGTACGATGAAACTCTTGTCGAAATGATTACTGACTCCATCAATCCTAAGGATCATACTAATACTCAGGTAGAATACGATCTGTTTGCCTACCCGATGACTCAGTATCTTTCTCTGTTTGGAGCAGAAGAAGTTCTTACAGCATTCTTCTATGGCTATGATGAGTTCTTTGCAAGTCACAGCGAACACCTTTCTAAAGTCGAGCACAATGCCTTCACCGATATTGTTGGTGCATTTGGGTATCACCCTAATGGAGCAAATATCCTTCAGGGATTCTGTAATACCTGGCATGATCGGCTTACTGCATAACTTTAAGTATGCAAAAACAATAGTCGCTTGAAATAGTAGCGATATACCCCGCAAAATTTAATTGCGGGGTGTTTTTTTATACAAAAAAAGAACTCCTTTTTTAGGAGCTCTTTTCCTTGCTACGAACATCATCTATTTATATTAAGCTATTTTTAGTTATCGAAATATGAATCACTGTGATAAATTGCATTAGCATTATTTATATAATTTGCTTCTGCTGTTTGATAAATATTATTCATTATATTTTCATTAATTTTATTATTTTCTTCCATACCCGCCACCACTTGTTAAACCTTTCTTCAATTAATTTAATTTTAACTTGAATGAATTATATCACTATGAAAAAAAGTTTTGGTGTTTTCTTTGTGAACATTATCTCAACTTTTTGTGCTCATATTGAACACATTTATGACTAAAAAGTGAACTAAACATAAAATTTTAATCTTTAGACAACAAATTAGACCCGTGCATCGCCCCCGGGTCTATATTTGTCTTATATAATATGCGCTCTTATATATTTTCAAAATACAATCCAAAAATCAAACTTGTATTTTGAACTTGAATAAATTATAACATTAAGAACCTTTTTTTGAGTGTTTTTTATATGAAATCTTCTTTAATTTCTTGTAACTAACAAATGTATATTTTGTGAAAATTGTGCCTATCTTGTTAATTTCGAAGCAATTCCAAAAGCTCTGGATAGCTTCTAGTTACAAAGTCTTGAGGTATTTCTTTCCCCTCTTCTTTTAAAGCTTTATATACTGCAATCAAATATAATCTATCTCTTAAGTTAATTAAAACTTGAAGTGCTGGATCATCATAATTATTATCAAAACCAAATTTAAGAGAATTTTCAAACTTAAGTAAGAAATTAGTTTCCACTGAATATTTATCTTCTATTCTTATAACTTCATCTTTGTCATATATATTCCTAACTATCATTTCTCTAACACAATCTATATCTTTTAAAATTCTAATATCTACTTTATGATTTTCAAGCTCATCATGTAATTCTTCTATTCTATTTTGCATAACGCCTCCAAAAAAACTCTTTTTGTTAGTTTGCGCATATTAATATATTTTATGCAAAAAAAGAAGGCAGATGCCTTCTTTTTTTATAAATTTTATATTACAATATATAAGTATTATGGAAATAATTAAATATCGATTCATCTGTTATTTGTGACGTACATCTTTTAGAGTCACAACTAATTGGATTGTATGCATTTTTCCAAGGATCTTCTGAATGTGTCATTTCTTCTAATTCTGAACCTGAATATCTTCCAAAAACAGCAACAACTTTATCTACAAAATTTTCATTTTCTTTTTGCTCTAATTTAATATTTTTTGAATGAGTCATTAGACTATTACTTTTTCCATACTGTTTCATATAAAAATATACCTTTCTTATTACTGGTCCATGCTCCCAAGCTTCAAACTTTTCATCAAATAGCTTATTCATATTTTCTGAATATTTCTCATTATATTTTATTAGATATATTGAATAAGCATAGTATAGTATTTTTTGTACTTGCTTAGGAGTATAAGCGCCTTTTGATAATATGAATTTTGCTACATTTATAACATTTTCCATTTTTTATTCCTCCTTTTACATTATACCTAAATTTTTTATTACCACTTCTCCAAACGGAGTTATAATATACATTTCTTCACCTTCATCTGATTCAATTATATCATTGTTTTCCAAAAAAACAATAATATTTTTTGCTTTTCTCGTTTTGCTTATGTCAGACATATTTCTATATCCCTTCATTTCCGAAATAATTTTTTTTACTTGTTCTTGGCTTATTTCCAGCTTTTCATAATATAACTTTCTAAGAATATATTTCGTTAAATTTTTCATATATACTATCACTTCTATACTTTTTAATTCATATCTATTCAATAAATCTTTTTCCGAATAATCTTTTAACAATTCAATTTCATTTCTTTCATCATTATTGTTCTCATCATCAGAACCAATAATAGTTCCTATTGAAGGCTTTAAATCTTTTTTATCTGATTGAACTATTTTTTCATTGGTCTGGTCATCTTCATCAAAAGTTTCTATACCATCTTTCCCAAATTTTTTTATTCTCCCTAACATTCTTATAATTGGAACGAGAAATATCCCTACTACTATTATTATTCCAATTGTAAAGTTATAGTTACTAAACACCTTTTCTGCAATAACATTATTATTTAAATTATATTTTTGGCTTAATACAAATGGATATTCTAACATATCTTTTCCCAATTCAATTACTTGAAAAGTTGAATATATTACTAATATACAATTTATAATGATATTCCAAACTTTCTTGTCTTCTCTACTTATATAAATTTCTATTTTAGCAATTTCACAAAGTTTTTTCCAAAATTCTTTTACATTTTGCTTCATATTTATTGTTGCCTCTTTCTTATATTTATTATCTGTTACTCTGTTTATCACCATATTGACTCATTATCTCGTCATATATAACTTGAACACTATTCACATAATCATATGAACAATTATAATCAAAAATAGTTTGACTTATAGCACTTTCATATAAGCAGTTGCCCTCTTGCTTTTTATTTTTTTTATAGTATTTTTTTATTAATTTATATCCATTTTTTACACTTGTTTTATTGTTGATAATTACTTTTGATTTTACTTGCATTATTCCTAATGTTGCTTCTTTACCCAACAAAACTTTAATGTTTTCTAACATTCTAATAATTGAAGGTCTATTAAAATCTTCATTTATCATTATTGCATAAACTAAATTGGATATTTCTTCATCTTTTTCATTTATTATCTCTCCATATTTATTTCTGAATTTTTCATATTTTTTAGCAATATATTTTTCTTTTATTATTTTTTCTTTTTCCATATCTATATAAGTATAATTATAAATATATTCTCTTATTACAACAAATATGAATATTATAAATGCAGTCCAAATCCCATCTCTTAAAGATTCCATTGAAATAAATATATCTTCTGTTTTAGTTAAAAACACCTCGTATAAACTCCAAGTCAGTAATATTCCAATTCCTGCTACAATAATTTCTGCTCTCCAATCTTGTAATTCACCTCTTCCCAATATTATAGTTAAATATACAATTCTTACAATATAATAAAACACACTGATTAAATATACGTCTTCTACAAATTGATTTAGATTACATTCATAAAATATTCCAGATAATATTGTTACATATATCACAGGAAACAATACTCTTATTAATATATTTAATCCTAAAGGTCTTTTCTCCATATCAGAAAATTCCATCGAAGAATATTTTATTTCAACACAATCTCTTCTCAATGTTGCTATTTTACTGCACATCAAAATTGTTACTACATATCCCAAAACAGATAAAACAAAAAATATTAAATATTTCATTTTTTTAACCCCTTTACTTTAAATTTTCAAAACAATCTTACTTATAAAATTCCAACTTCTTCTGTAAATAATCTTTTGCATTCTTCTTTTGTAATTTCTTGTTTCTTAAATTTATCATATAAATCTAGTAATGTTTGAGTTTCTATTATTAAAGCACCATTCCTTGTCGCTATTCTTAATTGATTTTCATGAATTTTTTGTCTTTTGTCTAATGGAATTTTTCTTTGATGATTTATTATCAATACCCCTTTTACATTTTCTTCTTTTTTCTCAAGTTCTAATTTGTCCATATATTCTTGAACATGATTATCTAATTGTGCTACATTCTTATTAGCTACTGATTGTGATATTCCTTTTATCTCTCCTATAAATGTTATATCATCTTTTTTTATTAAAAAGTCTTCTCTTCTTTCATCTATAAAAGTGCTAGAATCGTTATCTAGAAGTTCATCTAATATTTCTAATACAATTTTAACCAATTTATCTCCAGTAGAATATAAAATACTTTTATATTCTAAATTTTTTCTCAATTTCTTTTCTAATACTTCATTTTCATTTTTTAAATCCTCTATTTTTTCTATATTTTTCTCTTTAGCAGCAATTAAAACCTCATCGTCAAAAAAATTAATATCTTCAATCCATTCTGGAATCTCTTCTTGTTCATTGGAATCAATACAAAATTCATTTATAAAAGCATTTAATTCTTCTATATTATTATTTATACCCAAAAAATCTAATGTCGTTAGAATTATAGTTTCTTTTTTTATTGTTGTTGGTTTTCCACTATTATTAGATTGAGATAATATCTCATAATGGGCTAATGCAAAATCAGAAAAATAAAAATCAGCATTTATATTACAATCTTCAACTTTAGTAATAGTTTTTTCTGAACATATTCTAAAATACGATATATCTATAACATTTTCTGTAATAATTGAAAATAATGCATCTCTCATATTTTTAAGACTTTCTTTTCTCATAAATGTTACCCCATCATTAGCAGAATAATAATTGTATGTTAAATTTTGAGGTAAAACAATTAATATTTTACATTTTTCACTCCTACTAATTGCTTCTTTGAGATTTCCTAAATCTTTCGCACAATTAAGACCCGTTTTAGTTGCTGCATTATATTTCCAAATATCTGATTTATTCAAATCAATTATGCATAATTCAAAATCATCTAAAGCTTGAAAATTATCAAAAGTAGAAATAACATATTTTCCTTTAGTTTCTTCTTCATATAATTTTTTATTAATTCCTATTATTTGTATCATAAAACCTCCATTTATTCATTTGAATACAAGCCAATTATATTACGCTTTCCAAATTAATCAATACCAGTAAATCGTAAAAAACACAAAACGAGAAAACGTCTAATGACGTTTCCTCGTTTCTCTGCAGTTAGTATATCATATTTAAAGCTTTAAAACAAGCTATTTACATATATTTCTTCTTTTTTCGACAGAATTTAAATTTATCTTTTTGCCGAAACTATATCACCGCTTTTCACCACTTTTTATTGTATTTTTATATTTGTATGTATTATATTATCGATGTACGAGCATTGTGCTTTATCATGATGACTCGTTTCTCTAGATGCCAGAAACTATATCAAATTATTACATATAGTTTCTGGCTTCTTTTATTTTAATTTGTAACTTTATTGACATTTATTCATATACTATATCTAATTATTCTAATAAAAAAGAAAAGAGCTTTTGCTCTTTGCCATTAAGTTAGTTTTGGTTGAAGTTAGATGCGGTGCCGACTTCAATCTTTTCTTTTTCCATAGAAATTCTTGAATTCATATGTATTTACATCTATTGTCACCAAGATAGCAGATGCATCAATTAACAAATAACATTAATTCGCTATCTGCTAACTAATACATCTGCCAAAAAGAAGATTACTACTTCAACAAAAATAACTTGCAGTGGATTATAATACTGCAAATTACATTTGTCAATATAATTTTTAATTTCAATAAATTATGATTTCATTGTATCAAAATGAATTTTGTCTCTCTGTTCAATTTTTTTCATAAGAAATTTTGCAGATTTCAAAATTTCATCTGGATTTCTTGAAGATGTATGTGATAGTATATTACATACATTTAACAATGTTCCTAACCTCATCAAATCATTATTAGAAGGATTTTCACCACATAATCCCAATTTTACATTAGTTATATTTCCATTTGTTGGTAAAGAGTTCTTCACTTTAAACTGTAAAAATTCCTCTAAAATTTTTCTCATAATATTAGGATAATGATATATCTCACAATCTGTCAAATCACTCGCATCACTTTTCCTTGAAAATTCATAAATTTCTTTAAAATTATGTTTATATGGTGATTCATTTTTTGGAGCAGAAACTATTTTACTTCCATTAGAATCTTTTTTTATTTCTAATAATCTATATGGTGTATTATCTTTATCTTCTTTATTATAACAGATATCACAAAAATCTCCCCAAACATGTGTAAAAATAAATATTTGAGCATTATTTATATCACACATTTTCTTAACTAATTCTAAAACATACATTCTATTTATATCATCCATACTAGCAATAGGATCATCAACTACAAGTAATTTAATAGAATTTTTAAATTTTTTTTGATCTTTATCTTCATATAATTCATAATAAAAATACAACAACGATAATAAGTTTTGTTCTCCTTCACTTATATCTTCTAATTTTAAAATTTGATTTGTAGTTGCATGTTTAATAATATAATTGTCACCAGATAAATCTATTTTTAAATTAATTTCTAAATCTTTTAATACATTTGTAATATGAACAGCAAAATCTTTTGTATTAGATTTGCTTTTTTTTAGTTCCTCTATTTGTAATTGATTTTCTTGATTTTTCTTTAAGATTTTTTCCATTTCTTTAGTTTTTTCACCAACTATTTTCATATTTTCATTTATAAATGTATTATTTATTATCTCTAGGCCTATTGAACCTTTTATTAATTGGCTTAAATTAGAAATCATCAAATCTATTTGCAAAATTTTTCCAGCTTTAACAGATTGAATTTCCATAAATGAATCAAAAATAATATTAAATGCATTTTTCAAAAATTCAAAATCATATTTTATTTTATTTTCCATATGACTTAATTTATTTTCAACAAAATTTTCAAATTCAATTATAGCATCTTTAGATTCTTCTATTCTATTAACAGCATTCTCACATTCAAAATTTTCAGTAATGTTATCTTTATTTTTTAATAATTCCATTATTTGATAATTAAATAGCTTAATTTTTATATATATTTCATTTAATAATTTCGACTTTTTTTGTTTTTCATTTCTATTATATTGTTCTAAATCAAATTTTATTTTATCTAAATTTATTTCATTTCCGCAAAACCAGCATTTTGAGCCTTTTTCATGTATATTGATGCCTTGTTCTATCCATTGAACAACAAGTGAACTTGGTACTTTTACATCTTCAAATATTTCATTAAAAATATTTTCAACTACCTTTAGTTCCTCTTCTTCAAAAAATGTTAATTCTGGTATACTTGTTCTTTCCATTTTGAGTTTTTTTCTTTGTAAAGAAAAATCTCCTTTTATGTTTCTTAGTATATCTTCCTTATCTTCAATTTTCTTTGCATTATCTAAATCTTCTAAATATAATCTTATAACCTCTCCAACTGATTTAGTTGATGATTTTTTCTGGATATTAATACCACCCTTCTTTAAATCATGAATACGGTCAATTTCAGTTCTTATACTTTTATTTAAAGATTTAATTTCGTTTTTCAAACTTGTTGTATCTACTATCTGTGAACTTAATTCAACGATCCTTTTTTCTATATCAACATCTTTTTCTCCAAAATTAGCTATAACACCTTTTATTTTCGGACTAGAACTTTCTTTTAAATCTAAATTTCTATTTATAAAACTACGATTAAAAAATCTAAAGTTGTCATTAGTATTTGATGACTCTTTTAAAAATTCTTGTATAATTCCACTTGCTAACGAAGATTTTCCTCTGCCATTGTATCCAAAAATTATATTTTTTTGTTTAAATTGTGGATTTGGCCCAGTATAATTTTTAAAAGACTTTTCTGTTAAATTATTTACTTTTTCTATTATCATATTATCACTCCATTTCCAATAATATAAAATTATTTAGTTTTCCCATTAAACATTTCAAAAATATTATACTATCCTATTTTTTAAATTTCTAGTTTTCTTATAAAACATTCATTTATTCAATTTTTATATTCCTTGTATTCATTGCTATGACTGTTTTTTGCCACTTTTCCATATCTTCAAAATTTCTAGATAAAAAACAAAACCTAGCACAATCTTTTGACTATGCTAAGTTTTTCTTTCTTATTCAACTTCCATTACTTTATCTATTTTATCAAACCATTTATCAAATTTCTTAATTTTAAAAATTGGTTCTTCTATAATTTTAACTCTAATTAATTCTATTAATGTACCTATTAAATAAATAGCAATTACAGATCCAATAATATGTAATATTAATATATATGGTTCTGCATTATAGAAACTTTCTACTTCAAATATTTTTTTCCAAAAAGCTTCTCTGAAATAAGAATCATGAAATAGATATACACCAAAACTTGTTTTTCCTAATAAGTTTATAAATTTATTATTTGAAACATCCAAATTTTCAAATAATAAAAACATAAATATAGATATAAAAAATGGAATTAGATAATTCATTTCTATAACTTGATAAATTCTTGAAAATTGTTTTGAATCCGTTTGACTAATATATGTAATACCACAAACTACTATGGCATAAACAATATATAATCCTATCACCCACCATTTTAAAGTAGATTTTTTTATTTTATTTATTCCATATAATTGTATGTATGCCCCAAGCATATACAGGAAAATAAACCATTGTAAATTTCCCATAAACTTAGTAATTGATGTTATTGTTGGTATTACGCAAAATAAAATAAATAAGATTATGAATAACACCTGAAGATTTTTCTGAGAAACACTTTTAATAAATTTATTTATAAAAGGACTTAATATATATAATCCTATATATGTTGTTATAAACCAATATGTTCCATAAGTTATTGGAAAAAACGTATATTTTATAATTTGTTTGCTTATATCGTTTTTTATAAAAACATAAATCAAACATAATGGAATTGTATAAGAGAATACTTGAAAAATTAATTTCAAAACTTTTTTCATTTTAAATTTAGAATTAATTAAAAAATATCCACTTATTAATACAAATAAATTTACACCTATTTTTCCACTCAAAAAACATAAACTTCCTATATATTTGTTTACAGAAAAGCTTTGAATTGTTAATAGTCCTCCATGTAATGAATAATGATGTAATATAATTAATGCCATAGCTATTATTCTTAACAGTTCAAAATTTGATTTTCTTTCTATACATATCTTTTTCACTTCATATCACACTCATTTTATAATTTTATTTTTAGAAAAAATATTCATTTTACAAAAAAGAACATTATCTTTACTTTTAAGTTCTCTTTTGTATTTATATTAACTTCTCTTTAAAATCTTCTTCGCAATTCTCTTGCATTTTCTCAATAATTTTCTAACCAAACTAACCTTCAAGCACTTATTGATATTCTCAATAATAGGCATTTTATCTAAATTTTCAAAGAATAATTGTCTATTTTTATGCGGTAGTAAATTCCCATGATGATTATATGAAAAAGCATTCTCTTTATCTACTGCTTTAAATTCTATATAATCATTAACTTCTTCAAAAATATCTTTAGCTTTTTGAGAATTTACAGTTAATAAAGAAATTCCTGTGTTATCATCTATAACTTCCGGCATTACTTTATCTATTCCCCAAAAATCACCAATAGTGAAATCAGTTACCCTATTAGTTGTAGAAAATTTACAATCATGGCAAGATGGTCTGTCAAACAATTCTCCTACAAATGCATTGTAAAATGATTTTTCTTCCATTTTACTTCCATCTTCAAAATATATAATTGGAACAGAATTTTTCCAACCATTTGATTTATCTCTAAAATTAACTCTCAAAATTTTTTTATTTTCTTTTTCTTCAAGTTCTTTTATATATTTATCAAAAACTTTTTGAGATGGATTAGCATGACAAATAATATCACATACAATTAGTCTTTCATATTCTTTACCTAAATATGTTTTTAAAGCATCACATTGACAAGGTGTTCCTGTGAATAACACAAATCTGTCTTGTTTTAAAAATTCTTTTACTTTTTCATAAGAATTTCCAATATCACTTCTAACATATTTTGAACCTTGAAAATTTTTGCAGCCTTCTAAAGTTTCATAATAGTTATGTTGTACTTTGTGATTTTTACCATATTCTACCCCGAATACAACTCCATTTTTTTCTATAACATATTTAGCTAATATATAAAACATTCCACCAGATGCACTATTATCTAGTTGTTTTTTATTTTTATTGATAGCCATATAGGCTTGTTCATTTCCTTTAGAATCATTGTAATTACTACAAATATTTTTACATTTGCCGCAATTTATACACTTTTCTTCATCAATTTGAGGATAATAAAATCCTTCATTATCTTCTATCATTTTTATTGCACTAGTTGGACATCCTATTGTACAAATCCCACAACCATTACAATCTTTTTTATTTTTCGTTTCCAAATATAAATTCTTCATCAACTCACCCAATTTATTTCTTTATAATTCTTTTAATAATAGCAATAGTTCCTGCCATTTCATCTGATTTTCTATACGTTAAAATCCATATTAAATTGCTAACTCCAACACAGATTATTCCTCTAATAATCAACGATATTATACTACATCTCGTTATAATATTACAAATCATATAACTTAATAATACACTTATAAAAACCGTAATTGTATATTTTAAAAGTTGAATAACATATTTTTTTGCACTCCTATTAAATAACTCTGTAAATAAATTATGTATTAACCATGGCATTCCTATAAATAACATTGTTAGTACCGTTGATAATATTACTCCATAAATTCCTATAAAGTTTACAAGTGTTAAATTTAAAATCAAATTTGAAAGCGCTGTAACTAATGGTCTAAATCTATCTTTATGCCATATTCCTGCTGAATCTTTATATGAATTTAATAAATAATTTATTTCATATATATAGTAATATACACATAATAAAATCACACAAGATAATGGTAGTAATAATTCTTTTCCAACCCACCACTCCATAAATGGTTGAAATAAAGATAACATGCAAGTTGTACATATTCCAGCTATCCAAATTATAATAAAAGAAAATTTCTTTAAATCATTATAATTTTTTTCTTCTGTTTCAACTACTAAACTATTTCCAATACCAGCTGTACATGCTGAAAAAATAACACTTACTATACCTATAAGCGCTGTAATTATATAATAATAATTTTGATATACCGCTAAAACTGTTAATCCCAAAAATGCTGATATAACAACCGTATCTGCAGAATTTATTATTATTCCTCCAATTTTTGCAGTAAATAAATCTTTTACCCTTTGATTTATATCTTTTACTACTAAATCATCAAGTTTACCTTCAGGTTTATATTTGGGATATAGTTTATCTACAACCATCGCTGTAGTAACATTAATTAAGACTTGTCCTAATAATGTTATAATTAAATAAACATAATAGTCTTTCAAAAAGAATAATACAAAAAATTGAGCAACATATCTTAATGTATACACACACATTGTTATTTTACTTGTAATATCATTTCTTTGATGCGCTTGTAACAAACAGTTTTTATATGCAAATAACCAATATGATAATACTGTAGCAAATAAATTCATTAAATACAGTATATAAACATTTAATCCTTCTGGTAAATCGCTTTTAATCAAATTTGGAATAAAAGGACAAAGTATTATTCCAACAACTAAAATAACAATTCCTATTACTCTATAATAAACTTTATATAATTTCATCAAAGCACAAATTGTTACTGAATCGTCTTCTGCTATAGGTTTATACATACTAAACACCATAGCACTTCCAACTCCAAGTTCTGCTAAATTTAAAATTTGTAATATTGATACAAATAAACTATCTAGTCCTAGATAGTTTACTCCTAAGCAATATATTAAAGCAGTTCTCATTAAGAATGGGACTATAATTTGATATATTTTTAGTAACATTCCAAATACAATATTTTTAGCTGCGTTTTTAGTTCTTTCTATTTTCATTTCTGCTCCTATTTATCATTTAAACACTTTTCTAAAAATCTATTTGATTTTTCCTTTTCTTTTTCTAAAATTTTATATGCTTCTGTGTAATCGTGTTCTAAATTTTCTTTTGTAATATTTCCTTCAAATCTTCTATTTTTTAAGTTGAATTTGTTAATTAACGTTTCTATTCTTGAATTCATTTTTACTTCTTTATCTTCTCTATCAAATACAATAAATGGCCTATTATATAAAATAGCAAACACACTAGAGTGAAAAGAATCTGTACAAATTAAAAAAGCATTTTTTTCTAAATATAAAAATCCACTTGGTCCAGTTTGATAGAATGAACTTTGTTTATCTAAAATATTTATAACTTCACAGTTATTTTCTTTTGCAATTCTATTAATTTCATTTTTTCGTTCTTCTGATAGTTCACCTAAAAAATAATTTAATATGTATTTATCAGTTTTTAATTGTTTTGGTTTTTTTGCTACCTTATCCCATTCATCAGCACTTAACAACATTGTTGGATCAACTAAAACTTCAACATCAGTTCTACCTGTTAATTCTTCTATAATTTCTTTTCCTCTATCTTCACGAACAGAAATATTATTTAATCCATTTAATCTTTCTTTATAATATCCTTTCATATCTTCTGGAATTTCACTTATACCAAAACTTGCTGAAAATGAATTTCTTTTTTTATTATCTGCAAATGTTAAAAAATCTATATCTGTCATTTTTCTAGTAAAAGTTGGATTCCAAACCTGATCACTTCCTGTAAAAAACAAATCATATTCATCTGATAGGTTATTTGGTATATTGCTTTCATCAATATAATATTTTGAATATTTTATATTTTTATTAAATTTCATAAATAAATTGTATCTTTGATATTTTTTAAAAAAACTTTTTATTAATTTACCAATTTTTCTTTTTAAAACTCTATTTCCAACAATACCTTTCTGATTATGTATTGTTTCTGTTTTTTGGTTATTTTTTTCACAAAATTTTTGAACAGCATAGTTTTGTAATCTATTTCCATAATTCCCATCATCATTTATTGTTAATATTCCTATTTTTTTCATTCTTACTCCTTAATATTTCTTTACATTTTCCGATTGAAATTGGAAAATAACATGTAATAATTAATTTTATTTTTTCTGCAATATTTCTTTTTCTCGATAATGCTTTTTTTAAGTATAATTTTCTTATATATTTTTTCTTATCAATATTGTCAATTGTAATTTTATTTTCTTTGTATAAATAGTAATAATAATTCATAAAAATAAACAAGTAATTCCATATATACATATAGTAATCTTCATCAATAATATTTAGATTATTTTCATCAATATAATCTAAAATTATTTCATATGATTTCACTCCAGAAAAATGTTTTTTAGAAAAATTATGCAATACACTTTGTTGATTTTGAACATAATTATATAAAATTAACATATCATCATAATATACACTGTGTACATTGCTAGAAATACTTAATAAAAAGATTAAATCTTCCATAACATGTAAATCAACATCGAATCTTATATTTTGTATTACTTCTTTTTTTATTAATTTATTCCACAAATAGCCTTTATAATATTTGTTACTTAACATATTTATAACAAATTCTTTTTTAGTTAATTTATTTTTTTTTAAACTAACATTTTCTGTTTGATATATAATAAAATTATCAGTAATTTTATAATTGCAAATCGAAATATCACAATTATATTCAATTGCATTGTTATATAAATTTTCAATCATATTCAATTCTAGATAATCATCAGCATCAACAAATAAAATGTATTCACCCGAGCTCAATTCTACCCCCAAATTTCTTGCCGAAGAAACACCTTTGTTTTCTTGCTTTATATAAATAATTCTTTCATCATTGTTTTTATATCTTTCACATATCTTTTCAGAATTATCATTCGAACCATCATTAATCAATATAATTTCTATATTTTTATATGTCTGATGTATTATACTATTTAAACATATTTCTAAATATTTTTCAGCATTATATATTGGTACTATAACACTAATCTTTTCACTCATTTTTTATACCTTTTCAATATTTTCTTCTATAAAATATGTGCTTAACATTACAGCTAACACAATAAAAAAGTTAATTTTAAAACACACTTCAACTAAAGAACAACTCATAAATGCATACATAACAGCATATAATGGCCACAAACTCTCTTGCACATTTTTTTCTACTTTTTTATTACTAATGCATTTATTCCAGATAATTAGAAATACAATTCCACCTATCACTCCACATTCTAAAATAATTTGTAGAATTCCATTTTGAGCATTTCCATATCCTATCAAGTTTGTAATAATATCTGTGTTATATCCATAGCCTAAAATCCACTTTTCTTTTATGACATCAAAAAGAAGTTCATATATATAAAATCTTCCTGTGAAAGTCAAATTTTCATTTAACAAATCTACTACAATATATTGGACAATTGGATTTTCTACTAGTAAATCTTTTTGTAAAAAAATAATATTACTTATTATTAATATTATAAATATATTCCCTGGTCTCATTAAAATTTTTTTTATATTATAATCTTTTATTAGTAACATTATATATACTACTATTATTCCTACAATACCAGTACTACAATCAACTTTCAAACAAATCCCAACGCAAAAAATAGTATATAGTGTATATAAAATATCTAAAGATTTATTTTTTTTATTCCAATATAATGCAAGTAATCCAAATGTTTGTAAATGCAAATACGAAACAAGAAATTTATTTCCAAATAAATATGTAGATAAATTCTGATAACGTAACTCATCAAATTCAATATTAAATAAAACAGATATATCCATCAATATTGTAATAAACATTGAAGCAAACATATAACATTTTATTACATTTTCAAACCCGTTTTTTTTGACTAAGCAACATGTGACTGAAAAAATATTAAAAATTTGTAATGAATACCATATAGCATTAAATATCGGAATTATATCATTATCTAAACGTATAATACTTATAACAACAATTGCAGAAAAAAAAGCCACTTGTTTGGTTAATGAAATTACTTTTAAATTTCTTCCATACACAATTAAATATATAATCATTATTATAGAACTAATTATTTTAAATTGTTGAAGAGATAAAAAGTACATTCTAAACAATCCTAAAAAGAAAATTAAGCTAATTATAAATAATTTTATATCATTTTTTTTCAATTTTATTTTTGTATTCATAAATATACCTCATTTTTTTAGTTAAGTTACAATAAATTCTTTTGTTGATACAAAGAACAATTGCTCTTATTCTATTCTTCCATGAAGTTGAATATTTTAATATTTCTATTGCATTTACTTTATTTAATTCACTTTTATAAATTTCAAAATTCCAATACGAAATCACATACAAATATCTTTTAGAAACATTGTCCTGTAGCAACTTTAATAATTCAATATCTTTAACTTTCCAATTATAATAAGAATACAACGAACTATATATATATATATACGATTTTATATGATTTATATTATTCATCTTCGATTCTCTCATTATAGAATTTTCTCTTTTTCTATATTTATATAAATTATCATATATATATTTTATGTTTTTCGAACATAAAATTGTTTTTATAGTCCACATCTCATCTTCATGCAATAAATCTTTTTCAAACCATAAATTATTTTTTGTAATTAACTCTCTTTTGTATGCCGCTAACCATACAACTGTAGTAAATTCATTTGTTTTTTTCAATTGTTCTTTAATCAAATCGCCATTTTCATATATTTGGTTATTATTTAATCCTTCGTATTTAAATTTATATTTAATATTTTTTAGTTCGCTATCATTTTCATCAATACAATTTGCATTCCATAATAATATATCCACTTCATCATTTAAAGCTTCAAAAATTCTGTTAAAAAAATCATTTGAAACCATATCATCGGAATCAATAAAAATTAAATATTTTCCTGTAGAATTTCTTATACCATAATTTCTAGCATCCGACAACCCTCCGTTCATCTTATGAAATACCCTAATATTATTATATTTATTACCATAATCATCACAAATTTGAGGGCAATAATCTTCGGAGCCATCATCAACTAATATAAGTTCTATTTGTTCAAACTCTTTTTGATGAACAATTGACTCTAAACACCTATGTAAATATTTTTCAACATTATATACTGGAATAATAACACTCAATATTGGTTCCATTTTTCCTCCATTCATTTTTTATACTGCATCTTTAATTTTTTCTTAAAATACATATAAACTTTGGGACTAATTTTGCATAAAACAAATGCAATAAAATGTTTCTTATTTGAATATCTCATTTTTTCACTTATTCTATAGTGCTTAATTTCACCTTTCAATTTGTTATAAAGTTTATAACATTCTTCATTATTTGAGACTGTTGAAATTTCACAAAGAACTCTACATTTCACATCCATTTCAAACGATTTTGCAATTTTGCTGTATTGGATATAATTTTTTTCAACATCTCTAGCAATTTTTTGCGCAACCGCTAATGAATCTGTGTATTTTTTTAAAAATTCTTTCCTACACACTGAGTTTTCATTTATAACATAATGATATTTGGCAAATGCAACAATTTTTACTTTTTTAATTAATTTTATGTATTCATAAATAAACAGTTTATCTTCTGCAACCATGAAATTAGAATCAAATAATACTCTTTTTAATATCTTTGTTTTATATAGTTTATTCCATACATTTGGATCAATAATATCTCCATTTAAGAAAATTTTTATTATATCATCTCCATTTATAATTAGATTTTTATCGTTCACTCTATAAATGGATTTTTTTTCATATTCTGCTACAAATCCACTTACAATCAAATCTATTTTCGAATCATTTTCTATTTCATCTAGCAATCTATAAAAATAATCTGCATCGATATAATCATCTGCATCTAAAAACGAACTATATTCACATGTTGCTTTTTGTATTCCCACATTTCGAGCATTAGAAACCCCATTATTTTTTATATGTTCTACACTTGCATTAATATTATTTTTCACAAATTCATCTATAATTTCTGGAGATTTATCTGAAGAACCATCATCTATAAATATAATTTCCAACTCTTCAAAATTATTCTGTTTTTTTAACGATTTTAATAATCGTTCCAACCACATTTCAGCATTATATACCGGTATAATTACACTTATTTTCATTTTCATTCCTTAATATTATTTTATTCTTCCCAAAAAACTTTTATATGATTTCCCGCATTACAATGAATGATTTCGCCAGAAATGCATTTCGACGCATCACTCAACAAAAACACTGTAACTTCAGCCACTTCTTCTGCCAGAAATATTCTATCAGAAGCGCAATTCCTATAATAATTCCCATCTGATACTTCAGCATAATCTTTAGTCATATCCGAAACTGTTACACCTGGTGCTATCGCATTTACTCTTATACCTTGTTTATACACTCTCCTTGATAATGCTCGTGTTAAAGTATTTAAAGCAGCTTTAGTCATTCCATATGGAATATCATATGCTTGATTTCCTGTTTCTGAAGTTATAAAAATTAAGTTTCCCTCTTCTTTGTTATTCTCTTTCATTTCTAGAAATTTTTTAGCCAAAAAATACCCTGCTCTAAAATTGGTATCAAATTGTTTATCAAATCCATCTATTGTTACATTTCTATAGTGATTTTCATGTAATGAAATTCCTGCATTGCTAACTAAACAATCAATACTCCCCCCAAAAATTTCCATTGAATGTTTCAACAATTCATCTATTGTATCAACTTTCGAAATATCATGAACAATATATTCTAAATTTTCACCTAATTCTTCTTTTACTTTTTTCAATGATTGCTCATTTCTACCAGTAACTAAGACCCTTGCTCCCTCTGAAATACATTTTTTAGCAATTGCATATCCAATACCTTTACTTCCACCTGTAATAACAATTTTTTTATCTTTTAATATTCCACCATAATTAATTTGTGATACATTTACTGTAACCGATTTTTCAGGAGAAGATTCTAATATAAATTTTGCAATTTTTCTAATATATCTCTTTATTCCCATTCTATTTTTTTCCTTTTATAAATTTTACTATATTTTGAGCTTTTTCTTGACCAATAGTTTTCTTTATAAGTTCCTTACTATTTCTAATTATTTCAGACTTTAATGTACGCGGTCTACTTAAATCAAAAAAATCATATATAACATCAGCATCTTTTTTCATTTCAGTAAAAACTTCTAAAATAACTGGTTGTTTACAATTCTCTTTAAAAAACTCTTGTAATGATTCTTGTAACATCTCTTTATTGTTTGCAGATAAATATCTGAAATTATTAGATTTTGCCCAACCTTCAGCTTTAGTATTATGACGAGCAGTCGTATGTAAGTCACTTTTTTCATTTTTCCATACTCTATTAAAATAGAATTCCGAACCACCTTCATTATTAATTAATAAAATATGAACATTATTTTTTATATGACGTAATTTCAAAGCATTCATATCATAAAAAAACGCAAGATCACCTATTACTAAAAATGCATCATTTTCTGTCATATATGCTTGTCCCAAAAATGATGACATACATCCATCAATTCCATGCGTTCCTATATTGGCATATACTTTAATATTTTTATTTAATTTAAAAAAGTTTGTTATCCTAATACTATTATTAATACTTAAATGTAATAATGAATTTTCTGGTATTTTATCTAAAACATTTTGAATTGCATACACATGAGAAAAATCAAATTCTTTTGGCATCTTTACCTTATTAGAATATTGTAAAAGCTCATTATAGTATTCCTTGTTGTTTAGATTATCTTTATTATAATTATTACAATATTTAAAGAAATACTCCGGCGAACATTCAAAAATGTTTGTGATACTTTTAAAAGTATCAACTAATTTTCCATCATCTTGAACCAACCAATGTTCAAAATTACCTTTGAATTTTCTTAATTGTTCTTTTATTCCAGCATAAATATTTCCACCAAACGAAATAACAATATCCGGTAACATTTCTTTGAATTTTTCATCAATAATATATCTAGGGTCCATACAAACACTCAAATTAATATTATTTTCAAATTCTAAATTAGCCATGTGATCAGCAAAAATAGCACAATTATATTTTTCAAAAAAAACTTTTATACTTTGTTTTAACTCATCACTTACATAACTTTTTTGTCCACATATCATAAGAATCTTTTTGGCATTTTTCAATTTTTCAATTTTTTCATCCCATATTTTGCTAGAATTTTCAATACAAATTCTATCTATCTTTTTTACTTTTGGTAATTCTTTAATATTAAAAGAATTATTATATGCTTTCATTGGAACATTAATATGTACTGGACCTGTTCCTTTATGATTTAATTCTAACAAAGCTTCATTTATAAGTCTTTCACAATAATATTCATCATCTTCATCGTTAATTATTGGTAAATTAACAGATTTTTTTACATGTCTGTCATACATTCCAACTTGATCTATCATTTGGTCTTCCCAATTTCCTAACATAGTAGGATTTCTATCACTTGTTAATACTATTAATGGAACACCTTGATAAAACGCCTCTGCAACTGCTGGCCAATAATTACATGTAGCAGTTGAAGATGTACAAGATATCACAACAGGTTCTTTTGTTTCTTGTGCTAACCCTAAAGCAAAATATCCAGCACTCCTTTCATCAACAACTGAATAACATTTAAAAAAATCATCCTCTTCTACTGAATGCACAAACGGAACATTTCTGCTACCTGCAGAAAGTACACAGTGTTTAATATTATATTTCTTTAGTAATGCAATTATTAACTGATATGTTTTTAGTTCTGTATACATTTTAAACTTCCTTTCTTAAATAATTCATTGTATTTTCTCTTTGTTCTTTTATTATTTCATCAGTTTTTTTATAATCAATTTCTCTTTTTAATATATTTTCTAAATCATTTTGCAGATTAAATGTAATTCTATCTTCTAACCCTAATCTCTTTAACAAATCTGTTAGTTTTTCTTCATTACCATATTTATTTCCTACACTTTTTCTAACTAAAGTAACAAAATCTCTATGTGTAATAATTGAAAAAATACTTCCATGAAAAGTATCTGTAATTATCATTTCTGCATTTTTAAAATAAGCTAAAACTTCAAATGGAGTACAATCAATAAATTTATCTGCACAACTCTGTGCTCCACCAATCGCATAAACTTTTAAATTATTTTGTTTTGCATATTCTTTTATATATTTTGATTCTTCTGGAGATATTCTATTAGAATATGCATAAACAATTATATATTTTTCATTTGTTTTTATTTCTGGTATTTCTTTACATTTTCCCATATAATCATAAATTAATACTGGATCTAATGAAAAAGTGACCTCTCTATCAGTTAATTCTTTAACTACATTCCCACTATTTTGATCTCTTACAGAAATTGCATTTATCCCCTTTAGTAATTCAGCAATTTCTTCTTTTTTTCCATTATCTTCTAATTTCTTTACAGTAGTATTTCCAAAAGAAGCTGCATATGTTACTACTTTTTTTGCTTTATTATTCTTTCCAAATAACTCTAATGAATACCCAACATTTTTATTAGCTTGAATACAGTTGAAAACTTCATCACTACCAATAACTAATGTATCTAATTCTGGAAGATAGTTTGGTTCTTCCGTTAGTCCAAGTTGTTTATAATACTTATTTCCAAAATTCTTTTTATGTATAATGTATTGAATTTTTTGAATAAATGGAGCATCCCCTTCTAAAGTTTTCATTACTTTACTGATTTTATCATTTTTCCCAGCATGCTCATCTTTTATAACAGGTTCTTCTACATGATAATCAACAAATTGCACATCATGTCCTAATTCTTCTAATGATTTCTTTAATCCATATGCTTGCATAAAAGAACCATAATTTTTTATTCTTTGCATTGATAAAATTCCTATTTTACTCATAAAATTCTCCTCATTTTATAAAATTTTCTTTATTTCTTCTTCTAACATTTCATTAAACATTTTATTATTACTTAATATTTCGCCTGATACATTCTTTATTCTTTCATCATAATTCACAATCGCATTGATAATTTCTTCTTCATTTTCAGCAACAATAATATTCTTCATTCTTTTTTCAACTTCTCTAGCAAAATCTAACTGATGATCATTTACATGTTCTTTATATTTATACTGTCTTGGAACAACTACTGGTATTTTACCTATTGATAAAGGAGAAACAAAACTAGCTGGTCCACCATGAGTTACTACAATTCTTGCGTCTGCAATATATTTTTTCATATCATCATATCCAATTAATTTATGGCTTTCACAATTTTGTGGTTCATAATCTGTATAGCCTTTTTGAATAATTACTTCTTCATTTATTTTCCCGTCATCCACCATTTGATCTATACATTTTATTAATCTATCAAAAGGTTGTTCATGAGTTCCTACTGTAACAAATATCATTTTACACCTCTAAAAAATACTTCCTAAATTTATAGCTTTTGGATATACTTTTTTCATTTCTTCCCATTGAACTATAAATTTATCTGTTATTGGATATACCATTTTTCCTGTCATTGTTGATTTATCTATCCTGTCAAACACTTCTATATAAACCAATTTAGCACCAAATAATTTTCCAAAATAAAAAAATGGTACAGCAACTGCAGCCCCTGATGAAATAATTAAATCTGGTTTTTCTTTTCTCAATACTTTTATTGCTAAAAATGTATTTTTAATTAAATTTTTCAAATTTCTATTTGTAGGATAATAACAATAATATTTTTTTTCATCTTTTAAAATACTATTTGCATCTTCTTTATCAAAAGTAACCCAAAATCTATATTTATCTTGAAAAAAATCTTTTAACATATATAGATGTGTTAAGTGTCCTCCAGAAGAACCTACTAAACAAACTTTCAAATCTTTTAATTCTTTTTTCTTTTTCATTTAATTTCTCCAATTAGCATTTTTAAAATAATATACTCACTATAATTACTATTATAGTGAGTATTATTTATTTTTTATTCTGCCCCATTTCTATTTAAAACAGCTGAAAATGTTTTAAATAAAATCATTATATCCATTCCTAAGTTATAATTTTCATGATAATCCAAATCCATATCTAGTCTGTCTTGGAATGTAACATCACTTCTTCCACTCACTTGCCATAATCCTGTTATACCAGGTTTGCATTTTATAATAGTTTCATAAGCATCTCCCATTTCTGGTTTTTCTGTTACCATATATGCTCTTGGTCCAACTATACTTAGTTCACCTTTCAAAACATTTATAAATTGAGGAAATTCATCTATGCTTGTTTTTCTTATAAAATTACCAACCTTTGTAACTCTTGGATCATTTTTTAATTTTTTATATGTACTATATTCTTCTCTTGCTTCTTCATCATTTGCAAGTAATTCTTTTAATTTTTCTTCAGCTCCAACTACCATACTTCTGAATTTATACATTTTAAAGATTTTTCCATCTTTACCAATTCTATCTTGTGTATAGAAAAGTGGTCCTTTATCTCCACATATTCTATTTCCAAGCCATATTCCAATTGATAATGGAACTAAGCATAAGCATCCAACAATTCCGCCAAGTACATCAATAATTCTTTTAATGCATCTAGCAATAGTTTGATTTATGTAGTCTAATGTATCCCATGTCATTTCACCAACATGATATGTTTCTTTTCTTCTAAATGTAACTAGTACTGTTATTAAAGCTATTTTTAAATCTAATAATAAATTTTTTCTATAGTGATATCTAACATCCATATCTAATCTATCATTAAATTCTACACTTTCATTCCCAGCTATTTGGTATACACCAGTCATTCCTGGTTTATGAGATACTATGTAATTGTAATAATCTCCCATTCTTTCTTCTTCGTCAGGTAAATAAGGTCTAGGCCCTACCAAACTCATTTCTCCTAATAGCACGTTTATAAATTGAGGAAATTCATCTAAGCTTTTAGCTCTTAATATTTTTCCGAATTTTGTAAGTCTTGGATCATTTTTGAATTTTCTATATTTGTAATATTCTTTTGCTGTTTCTTTATTTTTAAGCATTTCTTCTAGCACTTCGTCTGCATTAGTAACCATTGTTCTAAATTTGTACATTTTGAACAATCTTCCATTTTTTCCTATTCTATATTGAGAATAAAATACTGGTCCTTTATCTCCATCTTTTGCATTTTGGAAATAAATAATAATTGTCATTGGTATTAATAGTATTATTCCAATCAAAGAAACTATAATTTCTAATGTTCTTATTATAAAATTTGTCAGTAAAACACTTAGTTTTCTTGATATTCTAGCAAATATATTCTCATGTATTTTATCGATATCAAATGGTATCGCAATTCCATGTTCTTCCAAAACTTTTGTCCCCCTCAACTCATTTCTTCCGTAATATAATCAAGCTCATTATAACACGAAAAATGTGTCCTTTCAACAATATTCCCTATACTTTATATTACATTTTCATTACATTTTCACTTTAAAAAAACAATATATTTTGCTTTAAAAAAAACATTCAAAATTTAAAATCAAAATACAAAAAAGTACTATCACCAATTGCTTGATAATCAGCACTTTTACTTGTTGATATATATAAATTAAAACCATATTTTTTGCTTTATTGCACAAAAAAGTTGACTACCATTTTAGTAATCAACTTTTTATCTATAATCTTTATCATCATCTTCTTTAACTTGATTTGTCTTTTCTTCAGCTTCATTTCCTTTAGTTGAATAAATTAAATCATCTGCTTTTGTTGTTTCAGATCTATATTTAATATCAAATCCACTTCTTTCATAAATCGCTTTATATTTTTCAGCAACATTTTCTCTCCAGTTAGGATCTACTAATTTATCAAATTGAATTGCAAATGCAATATCTCCTTGTTCAAAATCTTCTTTTGTAATTGTTTCTTTTGTAATTGTTTCTTTGGTAATTGTTTCTTTTGTTATTTGCCTTTCTGGATTTTCTCTAGTTAATTCCCCATCTTTCATAATAGCAATTGGTTGTAATCCAAATTTTTTAAACGCATTCATTTGTTGTGAAAATTCATCTGGAGTTAATTCTCTTAAATAACTCAAATCTATTTCTGGAATTGGCTTACCTTTTTCAATAGCATCTCTTGCTTTTTCCATAGCTTCTAGAACTCTTAAAGCTTTTTCTTGAATTTGTTTTTGTCTATCCATCGCATTTCTTTCTTCAATTTCTCTTTCTTGTATTCTTTCACTATCAGCTTTTAATATAAACAAATCTTGATTTTGTTCTTGATCTTGAATTCTATCTTCTTCTCTTTCTTGTTCTCTTTCTTCAATTTCTTCTATTAATTCTGGATCTAATCCAGCTTCTAATAATGCTTCTTTAATTTTCTTTTTTAACACTACTTTGAAATAATCTTTTAGTCCTTCTAAATCTTTTATATTTCTTTTGGCTTTAATAGCTTTTAATTTTTCTGATAAGTCTTGAGCATCTGATAATCCAATAGACATTGCCATTTTATTTGTTGCAAGACTAATAACCTCTGCTACTTCTTTATCAGTTGCAGAAGCTGTATATCCATCACCAAATGATGTTATGATACCATACGCTTGACGATTAAGCTGTGGCATATTTTGAATTTCTTCTGGTCTTAATTTTCTTTGAATTACCATTTTTACTCCTTCCTATAGATATATTATACCATATTTATCTATATTTCTCAAGGTTATAATTTTTATTTTTGCTTATATTTCAATATTTTCAAACCAATTTTATTAAAAATAAAATATCTATTAAAATTCTATTTTTTTATTACAGTTCATATACTTATAAAAATAACTTTATAGGAGTTTTCTAACCTTGAAAAGATTTAAATTTTTTATTTTTAATACATCATTTTTAATAATAACATCACTAATTTTCAGAGGAATCGATATCTATTTTACAGCTTATATTTCGAAAAAAATTGGTTCTGAAATGCTCGGTGTATTTAATTTAATAATGTCTGTCTATCTATTTGGAATCACTCTTGCTACCTCAGGAATTAATCTTGCAGTAACTAGAGTAATCTCAGAAGAACTTGCTTTAGATAATCCAGGTCGGAATAAAAAAAGTAATAAAAAAATGTCTTTATATCACTTTAATCACAAGTTGTTTTACCAGCCTTATCTTCTGGGCTAATACAGATTTTATTATTGAAAAATGTCTACACGGAAAAGGATCAAAATCAATCGTACATTTATTTTGTTTAGCACTACCACCTATTTCAATGTCATCTGCAATTTCTGGTTATTTTGCTGGAGTCAGAAGAATTTACAAAAATGCTATCGGTCAATTTATAGAACATGTATCTAAAGTAATAATAACAATGTTTATAATAAACATATACTTACCATCAGGAATAGAGTACGCTTGTTTTTCTCTTATTTTAGGAGATTTAATTTCTGAAATAATATCATTTTTATACATATACATTGTTTTTCTTTTGGATAAAAATAGATATTCATCTTTACCAGAACTTGCAAAAGAAAAACATTATACTCATCGCTTACTTAGAATCTCAATTCCTATTGCAATAACTTCTTACATAAGATCAGGACTATCAACTTTTAAACAATTAATCATTCCATCTAGTCTTCAAAAAAGTGGAATAAATTCTAGTGAATCACTTTCTAAATATGGAATTATAAATGGAATGGCACTTCCCATAATTTTGTTCCCAGACATCTTAGTTAAATCATTTGCCAGTCTTTTAATACCAGAATTTGCAAGATATCATGCCAAACAAGATTATAAAAAAGCAAAAAAAATGACTACACTACTCCTATTTTTAATTGGTGGAACTGCAACTCTTCTTAGCTTAATATTATTTATATTTTCTGATTTTTTAGCATTAAAGCTTTATAAAGATATTGCTGTTTCACAATATATAAAAATATTAGCACCACTCGCAACTTTTATCTATGTAGACACTGTTGTCGATAGTATATTAAGAGGATTAGATGCACAAGTTGGTGTTATGATAATAAACATATTTGATTTAGTAATTAGCACTTCATTCATATATTTCTTTGTTCCAAAGCTTGGACTGAGTGGTTATTTAATTTCTATATATATGAGCGAAATATTAAACTTTGTTGTAAGTCTTGCTCAACTAATAAAAATACTATATTTATCAAAGAAAAAGCTAGCGTAGGATAATTCCTACGCTAGCTTAATTAATTATCTATCATCTCTTTCCTCTTCAACTTCTGCTGAAGTACCTTCTGGTAATTGTTTTATTGCTTTTCTGAAAAATATCTTACCAATCTTACTTTCTTTTACTGTTCTTATAAAATCCATCATAAAGCTACTTTTTTCTTTAAACTTATCAATTGTCTGTCCTTGCACTTCTATTAATTTATCTTTAGCTGCAATAGTTGCTTTTAAAGTTTCAATTTCATTTCTTAACGCTTCATTTTCTAAAAGAACATTTTCATGATTATTTTCTGTTTCATATTCTTGTACAAACTCTTCTCTAAACTTATCCACTCCTGTTCCTAGCAACACTTGTACTTTTAATACACTATTCAAATCATTTCTTTTTAATAATTCGTTTAATTCTCTTTTTTGAGCTTCAGTTAATCTAGGAAATGGAATATATACTTTTCCATTTTCGGAATTATATATATCATTTAAACTTTGTGGACATTGTTGAACTATATTTTCATATTTTTCTTCTGGACTCCCTTGAGGATAATGTGTTCCAAAAAGTTCCATATATCCATCTATTCCAATATTAATTGCAGACCCATTTGCTGTTTTATTCAAGAAAAACACCATGTTTTTTCCATGTTTTAAAAGTTGTATTGCATTTAAAGATTTTAAATTATATATTTTTTGTTTTCTTTCTAAAAATTTACTCATCGTTTTAACTAATACATCAGAATCAATCTCATAAGGAATGGTTCTTATTTTTGTTAATTTGTCTCTAAAACTATCGCAAACTTTTTTATATAAACCTATATAATGTTCGTCAGCTATACCTAAATAATTTCCAATAAAATCTTCAATGCTACCATTAGGATTTTCTTTAAAATATTCAAAATAACGTTCTATAAATGTTTCAAAGTTTTCATATGTATTACTATTATCTCTTCCTTTTGGTAATTCTTCATAATCATTTCTAACTTTGTATAATTCATCGCTTATATTAAAATCATTTTGAAGTAAATTTTCTATAATAGACTCAGAATACGATATTGAATTTCTCACATCATCCCATATTTTAGAAGAAACTCCTTTATCATCTCCATTCTCACATAATGTTTTTAAATTTTCCTCTAAATTTTTTCTATTACTATTTTTAAGTATAACCTTTTTCCCACAATACTCAAAACTCATTTTATAATATTTAATTGCAGAAATTATTCTCGTTTTCCTAATATCAGTTATTGGTCTTGGATCACCTTTTGGAGAATTATTCCATTCTTTTTTTAGTTTTCTTTGAATTTCTCCTTTTAAGCCTGTAAACTCTTCTCCATTTAATGCGTTATCATCAGAAAGAAAATCCGTATTTAATAAAGTGTCTTTTATATCTCTTATAAACGCTTCTCTAGTTTTTATAAAGTTAGTTTCTAATTCTTGACTTAATCTTTCTCTTAATTCTTCTCTTTTTCTTAAAAATTCTGGATTAATATACATATTAAGAATATTTGATTCATATTCTTCAATATTCTTAGCATATTTATTTAACATTTCCCTAGATAACATTATAAGTTCAATTCTATCATCTTGATTTTCTACATTTAAATTTTCAATTCTTTCTTTAAACAACTTATATGAACTTTCATAATCAATCTCCTCACCATTCTCTTTCATTTTTACAACTTCAATTTGATTATCAGAAGAAAGTAATTCATTTATTTCTTTTACTTTTTCAAAAGTTAAATCAAATAATTCATTAAGCATTCCTGTTGTATACAATTGTTCTATAACTTCTAATAATAATTCTTTTTGTGCAATTAATCTTTTAACTTGATTTTCCTTGTCATTTTTTTCATCTATAGTTACTATATCGTTAGAATCAAATGATGGTGATATATATTTTAAAATACTTTCAATTTTTGTATTAAAAAGTGGATTTTCTTCTAATTCAATTTCAAAAAATCTATTTTTATAATATTCACCATAATTTGAAAATAAAAATTCATCCCATTCTTCTTTTGTTAAATTTAAAACTGCTGGTGGAGATATATAATTTCCATTTCTTATTTCTTGTTTTACAATCTGTAATACAGCTTCTTTATCAATTTTTCCTTCCAAATAAGATTTTCCCAATTTGGCAGAATTCATCTGCTCAGCAACATATATATCATAATCCGCAGTATATTTTGCTGCGGTGTCACAGAATTTATAATATTCTTCTTCCCCAATTAATTCTTTTATTTGAGGATGATGATACCAATCCCTCTCATACAGCAAATTAAAGGCACTTTTCACTTCCTCAGCCCACTTGCTTTTAAATTCTTTATCTAAGGCATCTAATGGATATGGGTAATACGCTCTAGAAAGTTCTTGCATTAGCATAAATTCAACCTTCTTCTTTCTAGTTCTTTCTTGAGCTATTTGATTAATTTTTTCTAAATTAGCTTGATTGGTTTGTGCCATTTTTTCCACCTTTTTAAATAATATATATGTAATTGTATCAATAATCATTTTTCATATCAATATTTATTCAATAAAATTAAATGTATCATCAGCCTCATCCATTCCTTCTAGGTTATAATATGTATCTGGAACTTCTCCTACAATAATAGCTTCTGATATCAAAACATCAGTATTAATATCTCTTCCAAATGCAGAAAATGGCGTTAAAATACCAACTCTTGCATCAATCTTTAAATAAATTCTATGGTGTGTCTGATTAATACCTACTGACTTAAATTCACTCCTTACAATAGATTTTATATTCCCTGCACTTTCAAGTTCTATTTCAAATTTAGGTTCTACATTTTTTAGCATACTTATTCCACTTACACTACCCATATTTATAAACACTGTAATTCTTGGAATTTTATCAAACTCTTTTTGTATATTAGAATTAATTTCAGATACTATTTCATTTATATATACAGAATTAGCTTCTATTAAACTAATACGTCCATTAACATCTTTATCTATTGTAATCAGATCATTATATGTATATTTTTTCATAACCTTATTTACTTCATCATTAATTATCTTATTCCCTTTTGACGATGCTGCAGTTTCACATGATGATTTAAAAACAGGAAATGCACTTTTTAAAAATAATACAATACTTAACACTATAGTAAAAAAAGCAATCAATAAAATAGCTTTAACACTATTTAATTTTCTAATATTTGGAAATTTAAATCTCCATCTTGAATATAACTTATCCATCAAACCTCTTCATTTTTCTTTTTTATTTATATTGATATTAATAAAATAAAAAGACGGTCTCCCGTCTTATCTCATAATATAAAGTCTATCTCCAACTTGTATCTTTTCTGGATTTTCTAAATTATTTAAAGAAACAACATCTTCCATTGGTACTTTAAATCTTTTAGCAATCTCCCATACAGAATCTCCTGGTTTTACAAAATACATAAACATTTTATAATCATTTTCTTCTTCCACATCAGTGCAAGAAACGTTTTCAATAACCGAAATATTCTTTAAAGAAGAATTTGTATCTCTTGCTAGAATTTCGATGTCGCAATTCACATTTTCATTACTAACTGTGAATTGTTTATTTGTAATTATTAATTCTACATTTTCCGGAATTTGAGATTTTACTACAAAAGGAAAGCTTGCATTTTTTACATTCAATCCGTTTCTATTATCTGCCTCATAATAAATATCAAGTCCCATTTCACATTCTAAATTATATGAATTTCCCACTTGAGTTTTATTAATAATTTTTGGACTTAATGTAACATCTAAAACATTTAAAATATCTTCTACTGATATTCTTTCATTTACATTAATAGTATTATTCTTTGGTATTGTAGAAAGTTCTACTTCCACATCTTTTTTTGAAAATTCAATATTATTTTTTAGTCCATACATATCTTGAACAACATCAATTAATTTTGATTCATAAGCAACTGCCAAAACATCAAATTCGATTTGACATGTAATCAAATTTTTATTAGGCTTAAATATCATGTTTCTGATAGTATAACTTACCTCACAAGTATTTGAGTCATTTATTTTATCTAAGTCAATAAAACTCATAATCGGAAGGTTAGCTTTAGTTACTCCTATTCTTCCATCTTCTGAAAGAAAGATTATTTTAACATTAGCATCTGCTTTTGCTAAAATTTTGTTGTAGCTAATTTTGTTTTCCAAATTGGATATACTAACATCTACCTTTAATATTTCAGCAACAGTATAAGAATTATCTACTGCTATATCTTCTTTTACTGTTGTCTTTACTTTATTTGTTCCAATAACAGATTTAATACTTAAATTTTCTTTTAATAACTCTATGTTATTTAATTCATTAAAATCATTATTAATTTCTATCTCACTTTTTTCATAGATTTCACATTTAATTTTTAAGCTTGCCTTTACTGAAATTTTTCTTTCATTTAATATTTTTGTTTCTATTTTTTCTAAAATAACCTTTTGTTTTATAAAAGAGTTTTCTGTTATATTTTTTTCTTCAATACTTTCTGAAAAAGATAATGTTGTTTGTATACTTCTTGTTTCTCCTGTATCTGATAAATACACAATATATGTATCTATATTTCCGTCTAATCTAATTCTTGAATTTGCTATATCTTCTTTATAAATATAAGGAATCCCATTTGTATTTATTATATTTAAAATATCTGGCTTAATATCAGGAACAATAATATCTCCTGCAACCTCTATTGTTCTTTGAGCACTTCCTATTTTTTTATTTATTACTACCGCAGTTTTTTCCATAAAAAAATCCTCCTTAAATGATATCTTTCTATACCATTTATATGAGGATAAACAAAAAAAATACCTAAATATTTTAGGTATTTTCTACTGTCTCTGCAATTTCTGCATGAGCTCTTGTTTTCTTAATTTCTAATTGTGGTTGTACTAATGGTTCATAGCTTTCTCCATTGTACATACTAACTTCTACTGATCTAGTAAATAAATCTGTATAATTGTAAGATCCCACTCTATTTGCATCTTCAAATTTTACTCTGAAGTAACTATTATATACATTTTCAATTACCGCTGCTTTTTCTTGTGGTTTGCTTCTTTTCCCTGGTGACTCTTTTATTATAATTTTTTGTCCTATGTTATCTCCAATATTTTTTCTTAAGTCTGCAATTTCAGATCTGTAAATTCCCATTTTCCATCACCCTACTTCTTTCGATTTGTTGTCCTTCTTATATCACGGTTCTTTCAAATTGTCAAAAGCCGTCGAGTGAACTTTTTCTTTTGTTTTCAGCCTGCATCAAGACTTACAAGACACTTCGATACTTATTTATCATTTAAATTACTTCTTTGTTACATAATGATTACAATCCATTTTTACATTCATTTCAAGCCTTTTTAGCCAGTTCACTTTTTTCGTGACTGTATTTTAATTTGGTTGCCATCCCACCTCTTATGTGCCTTTCAGCTTTATTTTTATCTAGCACTTTTCTAACTTCCATAGCTAATGAATAATTAATTTTAAGTAATCTTTGACTAACGTCTTTATGTATTGAACTTTTACTTATTCCAAATTTTTTAGCTGCTCCTCTAACGGTATCTTCTGTCTCAATTATATACTCTGCAACTTTAATTGCACGTTCTTCTATCGATAAACCTTTCATAAATAAGAAAACCTCCAACTGAATAACTTTGTGTTACAAGTGTATTCAGCTAAAGGTCGTACTAGAACAATCTATTTTTTAATGTAAAACCTTATAAAAATGCTCGAGGGCTACTAGGTGAAATTTCACCCAGCAGCCCAGCCAAACCTAGTGTTTATTTAAAGAGTCCACTTATAAACTCAAGTAAATTGAATTCTGAATAGATACATACAAAGATGATAGACACCGTACTCATAATTTTGATCAGAATATCAAGAGACGGTCCAACAGTGTCTTTTAAGGGATCACCAACCGTGTCACCTACAACTGCAGCATGATGTTCAGGAGTTCCTTTTCTGCCAAGAGATTCGATATATTTCTTAGCATTATCCCAAGCACCACCACTATTGCCACAGAATACAGCAAGCATAATGGCAGCAACAGTTGCACCCATAAGAAGTCCTGCAACGAACTCTGGTCCGAAAATAAAACCACATGCAATCGGTACCAAAACGGAAATAATTGCTGGTGCTCTCATCTCGGCGAGTGCACCTCTTGTTGCAATTTCGACACAGCGTTTGTAATCAGGTTTTGCAGTTCCTTCCTTAAGACCTCTAATCTTTCTGAACTGTCTTCTAACTTCTGCAACCATTTTCTGAGCAGAATTAGATACAGCTTCGATAAGCTGACCAGAGAAGAAGAAAGTAAGTGCAGCGCCTGCAAACATACCTACCAAAACCAGAGGATCCAAAAGATTAAGAACCACTTCTTCATGAACAGGTGTGAATGTGTACAAGTAAGAAATCATCAAAGATACTGTTGCAAATGCAGCAGAACCAATTGCAAATCCCTTACCAATTGCAGCAGTTGTATTACCAACAGCATCAAGCTTATCAGTAATTGCTCTTACATCATCACCCAGACCACTCATTTCTGCAATACCACCAGCATTGTCACTAATAGGTCCATAAGTATCAACAGATACAGTAATAGACACAAAGGACAACATACCAACTGCAGCCATTGCAACGCCGAATGTTCCAGAGAAAAGATTTGCAACTAACAAAGCGATGCCAAGAGTTAAAACTGTAAGCAGAGTAGATTTCATACCTACAGAAAGTCCTTCGGTAATTGTAATTGCAGCACTGTTCTTGCAAGCTTCTGCAAGTTTTTTAGTCGGCTTGTAATCATAGCTTGTATAATACTCACTAATCATACCGATAACAATACCACATACAATACCTGCTACTGCGGAAAACCACGGCGACATAAATCCTGCCGCAAACGGCAAATCACCCATAGGCTTTCCATAAAACATAATCACAGATGCCACTGCAGATGCTACTGCAGTAAAACCAGCCGCGAGCCAAGTGCCATGGTTCATTACTTTGTGAGGATCTTTTACGTTCTTTCTGGTAAAGATATATGCCAATCCTACCAGACATCCGAAAAGACCTACTGCACCAACAATAATCGGGAACATATACAGACTTTCAAAAAGCTCAGGGCTAAATACCAAGTCCTTTGCCTTATAGGTAATGAACAGATGGAAAACAAGTACGATGCCACTTACGATAGCACCCATATAAGATTCCAAAAGGTCAGAACCAAGTCCAGCAGTATCACCTACATTATCACCAACGCAGTCAGCGATAACTGCAGGATTTCTAGGATCATCTTCTGGAATGTTCTCTTCTGTCTTACCAACCAAGTCTGCACCCATGTCAGCTGCTTTTGTGTAAATACCACCACCAACACGGTTAAACATTGCAACAATGGAACAACCAAGTGCATAAGACGTCAATGTCATAGAAAACGGTACAAAAGAAATACCACACCAATTTTCTACGCCTCTAAGATCTGCAATCTGGCCTCTATAGATAAAAAATACTAAGAGCAAACCAATAAGTGCAAAACTACTGACACAAAGTCCCATTACTGAGCCACCACGAAGAGCGACTTTTAAAGTTGAACCAATGTTTTTAGTTTTTCTTGCTTCGTTTGTTACTCTAACATTGGCATATGTTGCCATCTTCATTCCGACATATCCTGCAACACCACTCATCGTTACACCGATTAAAAATGCTATTGCACTAGATGAGGAAATAAATACTGCAAACAATATCGCCAAAACCAGAACAACTGGAATAAGGATTTTGTACTCGTTCATTAAGAACGTGTTTGCGCCAACCCGAATAGCTTTCGCTATTTCTACCATTTTAGGGGTTCCCTCAGGAAGTTGCCTGACCTTCTTGTAATTGTATGCCGCATACACCACCCCCAAAGCGGCAATTATTAATACTGCCAACAACGCTGTCATAGTTTTAGTCTCCTTTACTCACTTTTCAAATTTTTAGTTACTGTTTTGTCCATTTTGGACGAGCTACCTCTTTGTTACCTCTAATCATACCTCCTTTACTTTTTTGATAATATTTCGCAGCCGAAATATTCCATCTATATAAAAGCTCTAAACATGAGCTGTCAGCTGCATTTTACCACATTTTTCCTTTTTTTACAATTGTTTGACCCAATTATGTAGTCTTTTTGTAAAAAAACAAGTACAAAACTATTAGTTTTGTACTTGTTTTTAAATATACTAATATTCTTCTATTTTAACTACTATTTTTTCTACTTCTCCATAGAATTTTTCTACTTCTAATTTAGTAATTTGATTATCATCTTTAAATGCCATTTTATTTAAAGCATCTAATATTATTTTCACAATATTATCTATATCCGGTTTTTTAGTTGGACTTAGTTTTCCCGCTTCAATCAAAGCTTTATCTTTTTTAGTAATTGTTTTTGGCACTTTAAAATATGCATCCACTTTAACTGAAACTCTATTTTCTAAAGGAACATATCTTGGATATTTAAGTTTAAAATATTGTTTTATTAACATTTCATAATCTTTAGTATTTTCAGGAGTATAAGCCTTACAAGTATAAGTATTTACTCTTGGTCTTGCTTTTCCTTTTATATCTCCTATTACTTCAAATTCAAATCCCATTTTATTCTCCGTTTATCCTTTTATAAATAATTTTGCACCTTCACTTGTAGCTTCTACTTTTGCATGTCCACCAACTGGGAATGTGATTATAGGTGTTGTATGTCCAAAATCAACTCCACCAATTATTGGTATATTTTTTAGTTCTGGTTTATCAAATATTTTAAACCATTTTTCTTTTGTCATGCAAGATCCTTTTTGTGCTCTACCACAAACAATTGCTTTTACTGTTTTAAATTCTGGCATATGCATTAATGATTGTAAGTTTCTATCAAATTCCATTAAGAATATTGGTCCTGACATCTCATCATCTTCTATAAATAAAACTTTGTTATTTATATCTGGCATATATTCTGTACCTTGTAATAAATTTAAAGTACATAAATTTCCACCTACAATATCTCCTTCAGCAACACCATCATTAATCACATATATACCTTCATTTGCTTCAAAATGTCTATTTTCTTGATCAATAAACCAAGGTTCATCACTCCACTCATTTGATGCAACAACTTCAAATTCTTCATCTTGGAAAAACATTTTTTTGAAATATTCTAAAGAATATTCAAATCCTTTAAGCATTCCAAAACTTGAATAATGTGGACCAGAATATGTTACTACTCCTGTTTTAGCATAAATAGCATTTGATAATGCTGTTATGTCTGAAAATCCACAAAAGATTTTTGGATTGTTTTTTATAGCTTCATAATCAATGTAATCTAATAATTGATTTGAATTAAATCCTCCTATTACTGTTAATATCGCTTTAACATTTTCATCTCTAAAAGCTTCATTTAAATCTTCTACTCTAGCATCTCTAGATGCACACATATAATCTGGATCAGCTTCCATTACATGTTTTCCAAAAGTAACTTTTAGCCCTAAAGCTTCTAATCTTTCTGTCGCTATTTTTTTACAATCTTCTCCTAGTATTGTCATACTTCTTGATGGAGCAATTACTCTTACTTCATCTCCTGCTTTTAATTTATTTGGTATCATAAACTTCCTCCTTTAAATTTATTTTTGTTCTTTATAAAAACTATAAACATTTCCATAAATTAATTTTCTATAGCTTTCATTATTTTCAATATATTCCTCAATATTTTTAGCTTCATTTAACGAAATTGCGTATGGTATATAATCGTCAAAAAGTATTGTGTCTTTTAATTCTCTTTCGGAAATCATTGTGTAATCATGTAAATAATTTTTAACACCTGTCCATTTTTTTGCTTCTCTTTCTCCAAGTTCAGTTCTATGGAAGCTTTCGTTTGTATATTTGCTAAGTAAAAATATTGTATATGCTATAATTACAAACATTCCTATTCCAGTTACAAAACCAATTATCTCTAAGAAAGTTTTTATAATGCTTGCTTTCATCACTTCAGATGTCATCATACAAGTTGCACATACAGCTAAATCTAAGAAGAAATTTCTAAAAAAGTGTGTACTTCTTGCTCCCTTTTTAATATATCCAAATTTTTCTGCATCTTTAACAACTAATTTATTAAATTCTTCGTAATTAAATTTTACTTCTTGCATTACAGCTTTTAATACATATCTTTCATGTTCAGATAAATTAATAATACTATTATTTCTTAATATAGCTTTATCCTCTTCAAGTTCTATATATCCTTTTGACATTAGATAAGCAACAGTTGCTGTATAATCTGTTGTCTCTAAGCTTAAATCTAATAAAAATGATGCTATAGCAGGAGGAAAATATTTAGGTAATTCTCTTACATATTCATCACTTGCTATAGTTTCCTTTTTTCTTCTTAATTTAGATAAATAGTACACTCCAAAAATTCCGCCATATATTAATAATGTTAAATATAAAAATGCACTAAGTAATGTTTTAGTATTCATCCAAAAATTAGAGAAAAATCCTCCACCATTTCCTATTGAATAAAAAAGTGCAGCAATAAAATTTCCTAAAGTTCCCATTCCAAGAACCATTAGAAAATATATTTTTGTTAACATTATCACAAATCCTTTTACATCTTTTTTATCCATTAATAAGCCTCTTTTAATTTATTTTCAATTCATTTTAAAGTCTTTTATATATTGTTTATTATATCACTAAGAAAATGAAAATAAAACAAGAAAATACATAAAAAAAGACAGCCTTTTTTTGGCTGCCTCTATTTATTTTTTTATTAAATTTTTGCTAATTTACAACAAATACTACTAATTGCAAGTAATACAATATATACAAGTACTATTCCTGCTCCTGTTGGCATATTTAAGAAAAATGCTGTAAAAATACCAACTAAGAAACATACAATTGATGTTAATGCACTCATTACTACTAATCCTTTAAAACTTGTTGTAAACTTTTTAGCAATAATTGCTGGGAAAACAATTAAACTAGATATTAGCATTGTTCCCATCATTCTCATTCCAACTACAACTACTAATGCTGTTAAAAGAGCAATTAAAAATTGATAAAAAGTAACATTTATTCCTGTAGTTTTTGCATATTTTTCATCAAATGTTACTAAGAATAATCTATTATAAAATGCAATATATATTCCGATTGAAAGTACAGTTAATATTATACTTAAAATAACATCTCCTGTATTCATAGCAAGAATACTTCCGAACATGTAATTATAACTATCAGCTCCAAATCCACTAGTTGCTGCTGTTATTATAACCCCTAACGCTAATGCTCCTGTTGCAACTAAAGCAATTATAATATCTGCTGATTCACCTTTCTTTTGGCTTATAAACATTATAATTATTGCAGCTATGATTACTATTGGAATTGATACTGCGATTGGTGGAAGATTTAATGCAACTGCTAATGCTAATGCTGCAAATCCAACTTCACCAAGTCCATGACCTATCATAGAATAATTTTTTAAAGTTAATATAACACCAATTAAAGCTGCAGAAAAAGATATTGCTATACCACAAAGAATTGCTCTTTGCATAAAGGTATATGATAATAAATTCATTATATCGCTCATTTTAAAATCCTTTCCACCCTTCTAAATCACCGTCATATTTTACTGTTTTAGCTAAAGTAATTATTCTAGGTTTAATTTCATTTATTTCTTCTAAATCATGTGTTGCCATTATAATTGTCATTTTATTTTCTTTATTTAATGTTTCTAAAATTTTATATAATTCTTTGGTTATATTATAATCTAATCCTGTTGCTGGTTCATCTAGTATCAAAAGTTTTGGTTGTCTAACTAAAGCTCTTGCAATTAATACTCTTTGTTTTTGACCACCAGATAAATCTCCAATTCTTCTATATTGTAGATCTTCTATTTTTAAATCTTTAATTACTTTTTCATAAACTTCTTTATCTTTTTTAGTATAAAAAGCAAGCTTACCATGTTTTTGTGTTCCAGACATTATTATCTCTTTTGATGTAGCTGGAAAATCTAAATCTTTTAAATTTGTTTGTGAAAGATAAGCAACTTCATCTAAAGAAATATTTAAATTAACTTGTCCCTCTTCTTGTTTTAAAAGTCCTACTATAGTTTTTACTAAAGTACTTTTTCCAGAACCATTTTCACCTACTAAGCAAACATATTCCCCATCTTCAATTTTAAAATTAATATTTTCAATTGCTGTATGATTTGAATATGAAACTTTTAATTTTTCAACTTCTAAAATAGTCATTTTTCTTACCTTTCTATTTTTATTAAAATTGGATTTTATTTTAATCCTTCTTTTAGGTTTTCAATATTTTTTCTCATTAATGATACATAAGTATCTTTTCCAGGTAGTCCATTATGAATTGAATACAATACTAAAGGTTTTGCTTCTGTTTCTTCTGCAATCATTTTTGCTACTGTACCTTCACTTAATTCTTCATAATAAACAACTGGCATTTCATGTTTATTTATATAATCTATTACTGATTTTACTTTTGCTATACTTGGATCTTTACCATGACCACAATTTGTATATACACTTACAAATTTTAAATCATATTGTTCTACAAAATATGCATATGCGAACTCTCCGCCAACTGCAATCTCTTTTTGCTTTGAATTTCCCACAATTTGCTCTATTTCTGTAGATAATTTAGCAATCTCATCTTTATATTTAGATGCATTTTGTTTATAATACTCTGCATTTTCTGGATCAATTTCACAAATTGCATTTAATATATTTTCAAGCATTATAGTTGCATTATCTAAACTTTGCCAAATATGACCATCATACATTTCTTGATGATCACATGCTTCAGTATGAACATGCTCATTTTCTTCTTTATGCTCATGTTCATCATCATGATCAATTTCACTATTTATATATCTTTCTTCAAATTCTTCAATTTTAATTAATTCAATATTATCTGAAACATTTACAATCTTACACTCAGATTCTTTTAATGTTCCAATAATATCTGTAGTCCATGGTTCTAAGAATTCACCTGTATATAAAAACATATCAGTATTATCTAAAAGCATTACCATATCTTGTGCTGTTGGTTCATAGTTATGTGTTTCTACACCAGAACCAACTAACAAATCTACTTCTGCTTTATCTCCTACAATTTGTTTTGCAAAATCATATTGAGGAAATAATGTTGCGACTATTTGAATTTTAGATTCATCTTTTTTAGTTATTTCTGGTCTAAAACAAATTACAACTAAAACCATTACAATTATTAATATTAAAAAACTTATTATAGCTGTTATCTTTTTTCTCATTTTACCCTTTCTAATTTAATCCTTTTAATATTAGATTTTCCTTGAAACATAAGCTTCCACAGGACTCAAATTATTTCTTTTCGCATATTATAGAATACTATATTTTAAGCCATTTGTCAACTTTATGTAAATAAGTGAATAGTTGTTCATACGTTGAATTTTAAAGTATAAAAATAAAAAAGAACTAAACAAGATTTACCTCATTTAGTTCATTTTTTATTTAAATTTAATTTAAAACGATATATTATTTATTCTTTAAAATGTTACCAAAAATGCTTTTGTTGCTTCTGCTATTCCTTTTGGATTTGTTAATTGAATTACAGAATCACCTTCAACAACTTGTATTGATTGAATTAATGTATTTGTCATTAATTTATCCGCTAAATCATTTAAGCTTACATTTGATTCTCCACTCTTTTTAACATCTTCATATTGTTTAACTGTATCTTTAGCTAATATTTGAAGAACTGGTACAAAATCTGGATATACATAGTTTTCCATTTCTTTCATATTCTCTTCTAATTTTTCCATTTCTCTAACCATTGTTCTACTTAAGTAATTACTTCCAATTCTATTTCTGTATACTGAAAGTTCTTCTTCTCCATATATTTCTGGCATTGCTTTCATTTTATCAATATAAAAAATATCTTCTTTTACATAACTTAATACACGTTCAAATCCTGTTAATTCAAATATTGCTGTTAAATTAATATTTGCTTTTTCTTCTCTTTGTTTAACTTGATAATATTCATCTTTAAGTTCTTGAGGATATTTACCATCTATTGAAACAATTCCTTGAACAAGATCTGGATATGTTTGTTGGAAATACATAGCATATACTGCTGAATGTCCATGTGGCATTAATATATATGGTCCTTGTACTCCATAAGCTTCTAATGCTGCTTTTACTTCTGCTACTATATTTTCATTTGTTCTAGGATGTGCTTTCATTGACATACTATAACCATATCCAAAATATTCTACAATAACAACTCTGTATTCATTTTTTAATTCTTCTGCTAACGCTCTATATTGAATTATTGGAGATTGTGATCCGAAAGCTGGTAATATAACTATAGTTTTTGAACCTTCTCCTATAGAATACATATTCATCATTTTTCCTTCTTCTTCATATACAGGAACTAGTTTTTTATATTGTCCAGTATATCTTGAAGATATTTCACTCATTTTTACTACGTTATGTAAGATTACACCAATTAATAATACAAGAGCAATTTTTAATCCCCAAGTAACAAGAAAATCTTTTATTGCATCTAATACACCAAATATTTTGAATAAAATTTTATTTAACATTATATTTTTCTCCTTTGTTTAATAGTTTAACGCATATTGCGAATTATAAACTTTATCAAGAATTTTTACTTCTATAGAAAAGCTTTCTCTTTCAGATTTATCTACAATAACTTTAAAACTCTCAGCACCTTCGCATAACTTAATTTTGTTACAGTAAATTATATCACCTACTTTTATAAATGTAGTTGTTGTTCCATCTTCTCTTTGAAAAGTTATAAAATAACTTGAAGTATCATCATTATCTACTAATCCAAAATTTTTTATTGATAAGTTTTTTGTTTGAAGTGTTTTTAATAAATATAGATTTAAAACAGAATAATCTGAATTTGCTTTAGTCTCTCTATTTATTTTTTGAATATTTCCATAAAAATATGACATTAATCCACTTATAATGAAAAAAATTAATGTAAATACAAACACATATATAACTAAATTTGTCATAATTTTATTTCCTTTAGAGTTCATATCTTGTAAATCACTTTCTAAAATAAAATTCTTATATAAAAAATATAACATATAATAAATTATTTATCAAATAATTTAACATAAATTATTTGCTTTTAAACAAAGAAAATAGACTAATTATAAGATTTTACTTATAATTAGCCTATTAATTTTCTTAAGAATCCAAAATACATTTCTAAGCTTTTTGGTGTTTCGCCTTCTTCTATTAATTTTTCTAGTTCTTCCTTTGTTACCCATTTTACCGCTGCTACTTCTTCTGGTTGCATTGTAATTTCGTCTAGTTCTATGTCTTTTCTAACTAGGTATACATCTACAAAGTCATGGTTTCTTTTGTATGACATCATTAATTCTACTTCTTCAGGTTTTACTGTTATTCCTAATTCTTCTTTTACTTCTCTGTATACTGTATCTATTGTTTTCTCCCCAAGGTCTGTTCCTCCACTTGTTATTGACCAAAGATTTGGGTATAGTCTTTTGGTTGGTGTTCTTTTTTGTATTAGTAATTCTCCTTTGCTATTTTGAATCCATACATGTGCTCCTTGTGAATATTCACCATCTGCATGCTTGTAACGTTCTAATTCTTTTCCTAATGGCATTCTCTTGTTGTTAAACATTTCCATCATTTCCATAATTTTTTCCTCCTAAAATTTTAAAGTTTTCGTGGCCACAAAAAACTTCATAATATTTATTGTAATTAAAGAAAAACTTTAATATTACAACCAATTAAATAATTATAAAAAACAATCAAAAAAGAAGAACTTTAAAAGTTCTTCTTTTTCTAGTGAAATTATTTTAATTCAACTGTTGCTCCAGCTTCAACGAATTTAGCTTTCATAGCTTCTGCTTCATCTTTAGCTACAGCTTCTTTAACTGTTTTAGGTGCTCCGTCAACTAATTCTTTAGCTTCTTTTAATCCTAATCCTGTTACGTCTCTAACAACTTTGATAACAGCGATTTTGTTTGATCCAGCGTCAGCTAAAACTACATCAAATTCTGATTTTTCAGCTGCTCCACCTTCAGCTCCTGCTCCTGCAGCTGGTGCTGCAACAGCTGCTGCTGTTACTCCGTATTTTTCTTCAATTCCTTTTACTAATTCTGCTAACTCAACTACTGTTAAGCTATCGATTTCTTCTAACATTTTATCTGTTTTTTCACTCATTTTAATATCCTCCTAATTTTTTTATATTATTTTTATTTTTTTTAATTTTATTTGATAGTTTACTATCATTTTAAGTGAATGTACTTATTTTTAAGTACTAAAATGTATATTAAATTAAATTTAATATTTTACTTTAAGCTAAATTATTTAGCTTCTTCTTCTTTTTTAACTCTAACTGCATCAAGTGTAGCAGCAAGTTTTGAAACGTTTGCAAGTAAGCATCCAGCCAATTTTGCAATAAGTTCTTCTCTTGATGGTAATTGAGCAAGAGTTGTTAATTCTTCTACTGATGATACGTTTCCTTCTAATACTCCACCTTTAATTTTGTAGAAATCATTTGCTTTAGCAAATTTGTAGATTGCTTTTAATGTTGGTAAGTATTCTTCTTGAGCTATAATAACAGCTGTTGGTCCTTCTAAAGCAGCATCTAATGTATCAATTCCATTTTCTTTTAATGCTCTTCTTGTTATGTTGTTTTTGATAACAGCATATTCTCCACCAACTTCTCTTACAGCTTTTCTTAAACCTGTTACATCAGCTACGTTGATTCCTCTATAGTCTACTAAAAGAACTAAACTAGCATCTTTCATTTTTTCAGCTAATTTTTTTACTTCTTCTTCTTTTTGTTTAATGATTATTTCACTAGCCAATTTAATTTCACCTCCACTATTTATATTAACTTATTTTTTACTAAAATTATTGCTTGCATTTCAAAATGAAATACAAAAAACTCTTTGTTACCAAATCGCGCGAGGTAACAAAGAGTTCTTTTAATCCGATCTCTTATTAATTTACCTCGGTAGGATTTAATTTTGTTACCTACTGTCTTTGGTATCTATTTTTAAAATTTAAACTTCAATTATTTTTGATTTACATATACGCTTGGTCCCATTGTTGTTGTTAAAGCAACACTTTTAATGTATTGTCCTTTAGCAGCAGCTGGTTTAGCTTTGATTATAGCGTCAATTAATGTTTGGTAGTTTTCTGCTAATTTTTCAGCACCAAATGAAACTTTTCCAATTCCTACGTGGATGATGTTTGTTTTATCTAATCTGTATTCTACTTTACCAGATTTGATTTCAGAAATAGCTTTTGTAACATCCATTGTTACTGTTCCTGATTTAGGGTTTGGCATTAATCCTTTTGGTCCTAATACTTTACCTAATCTTCCGATTACACCCATCATGTCTGGTGTAGCTACGATTACATCATAATCGAACCAGTTTTCTTTTTCGATTTTTGGAACTAATTCTTCAGCTCCTACGAAATCTGCTCCAGCAGCTTCAGCTTCTTTAGCTTTATCTCCTTTAGCAAATACTAATACTCTTAAAGATTTACCTGTTCCATTAGGTAATACAACTGTACCTCTAACTTGTTGATCAGCATGTTTAGAATCAACACCTAATTTAACGTGTAATTCAACTGTTTCATCAAATTTTGGTTTTGGCATTTTTTCGATTAATTCTAAAGCTTCTTTAGCTTCGTATTCTCTTGTGCTGTCTACTAATTTAGCAGCTTCTTGATATCTTTTTCCTCTTTTCATTTTTCCTCCCGTGGTACTAACGAGCATTTATACCTGCTCTCCCAAATTTTATTTTTTTATTTATATATATTTAAAATATATATCAAAAGATTAATTAGTCAACTACAACTACACCCATTGATCTAGCTGTACCTGCAACCATGCTCATAGCTGCTTCTACTGATGCAGCATTTAAGTCTTCCATTTTTTGTTCAGCTATTGCTCTAACTTGATCTTTAGTTATTTTAGCAACTTTATCTTTGTTAGGTTTTCCTGAACCGCTTTTTAATCCTAATGCTTTTTTGATTAGAACTGCAACTGGTGGAACTTTTGTAATAAAAGAAAATGTTTTATCTTTATATACAGAAATAACAACTGGTATGATCATACCTGGTTGGTTAGCTGTTCTATCGTTGAATTCTTTAACAAATTGCATAATATTAACACCTGATGAACCTAAAGCTGGTCCTACTGGTGGAGCTGGTGTAGCTTTTCCAGCTTCTATTTGTAATTTAATAACATTTACAACTTCTTTCTCTGCCATTTTGTACTAGCACCTCCTTCTTAGTTTACTTTTTGAACTTGTGAAAATTCTAATTCTACTGGAGTTTCTCTTCCAAACATAGAAACTAAAACTTTTACTTTTTGTTTTTCTTTATTTATTTCTTGAACTGTTCCGATAAATCCTTCTAATGGTCCGTTAACAACACTTACTGTGTCATTTACGTCATAGTCAATATTTACTGGAACTGAATCAAATCCCATATTTCTTATTTCTGCATCTGTAAGTGGAATAGGGTCTGTTCCAGAACCTACAAATCCTGTAACACCTCTAGTATTTCTTACAATATACCATGATTCTTCTGTTACTATCATTTTAATAAGAACATATCCAGGGAAAACTTTCTTTAAATTAGTTTTTCTTTTTCCATCTTTTATTTCTACTTGTTCTTCCATAGGAACAACTATATTAAAGAAGAAATCCTCTAGTTCTCTATTTTTAATAGTTTTTTCTAAGTCTGTTTTTACTTTGTTTTCATAACCAGAATATGTATGTACTACATACCACTTTGGCTCTAATTTATTCTCTTCTTGAGACATATTTTAGCCTCCCTTTAATATTCTTCGATTATTAGTAACTAGAATTACTAATTAATTTTCTACAGAATTTTCTACAGTATTAGTAGCTTCTTCATTTGTTGTAGCTGCTGTGTTTTCAACTGTGTTTCCAGCTTGAGCATCTGTAGTAGCTTCCGCTTCATTAGAAACCACCTCATTCTCACCTTCAACCATTTCAACATCTACAGTTTCACTTGAGCTAGATGTAACTAGGGCTTTTAGTTTTTCTACACCATAAGTATTTACTGTTTCGAATATAACATCTAAAATAAATACTGTTACACAAATTATTAATACTATAGCAATAACTGCCATTGTGTTATTAACAACTTGTTTTAATGTAGGCCAACTAACTCTTTTCAATTCTGCTTTAAATTCTTTAAAAAATCCAGCATTTTTTGTAGCATCTTTTTTAGCTACTTTTTTTGTTGTTTCTTTTTTTGTGCTTTCTTTTTTTACTTTTTTCTCTTTATCATTTACTTCTTTAGCCATCTTAACTCCTCCTATAAAGGTTTTATCTATTTTGTTTCTTTATGAGTTGTACGTTTTTTGCAGAATTTACAATATTTAACTACTTCTAGTCTTTCTGTGTTATTTCTTTTATTTTTTGATGTCATATAATTTCTTCTTTTACATTCTGTACATTCTAAAATAATGTTTTCTCTTGGTCCTTTTGCCGCCATTCTAACTACACCTCCGTTTTACTTTTATGAAGCTTAAATTTTTTATATTTTTTTATTTAACGATGTGATGCATGTTTTTGTAAATACATGCTTATATACTTTACCACAAAACACACGATATGTCAACAATTTTCTAAGTTTTTTTGTGATTTTTTTACTCATTTTCCTTCTTATTATATATATACATTTTAGCTTCTTTTTTATTTATTTTTAAATTAAATTAAAAATCATTTTTTCAAGGCTTTTAAAGCCTTTTTATTATCTTTTTCCACTCTTCTTTATCGGCTTTTTCTTCTTCTCTACTGAGTAACCAAATTTACCTAGTTTTTTACCTAACTCATAATAACCGCCATTTGCATAAGCAATTAAGTCACATTTTGAGATATCAAAAGCTCCTTTTTCATCCATATATTTTTCATCAGCATCTATTGATAATACTTCTGCAATAAATGTTGTATGACTTCCATATTCTTTTTCTTCAATTACTTTACATTCAATTGATACTGGGCTTTCTTTTATTAATGGAGCCTTTACGAAATTTGCTTTTTCTTTTGTTAATTTCATTTCTTTAAATTTATCATATTTAGCACCGCTTCTAACGCCACACCAATCTGTAGCAAAAGCTAAATCCTTATTTGTTAAATTTATTACGAACTCTTTATTTTCTTTTATTAAATTATAAGAATATCTTTCTGGTCTTACGGAAATGTAAACAATCGCAGGGTTGGTATTCATAATTCCCGTCCATGCGACTGTTAAAATATTAGCATTTTCCATAGTTCCAGAAGTCACCAATACAGCTGGTATTGGATAAATAAAAGTTCCTGACTTCCAAACTTTTTTTGCCATTATTTAGATTCCTTTCCTTATTTAGTATGGGATCTTTTTATTATTCATCTCTATCTACATATGAAACTGAAACTTGATGTTTTTCAACTTCTTTATCGAATTTTCCTTGCACTACTGCATGTACTAATTCATTATGGATTCTTCTGAATGAAGAATCTTCTTTAATATCCATTAATGTTCTTCCTGATTTTCCTTTATGTTCTGGATATAAGCAAGCATATGCAACTGCATTTGCTTCTGCTCCAGCTAAATCTTCATTTTCTATTTTTATTCCTGAACTACATCTTTGTTGCATTCCCAAGAATTCAATACCATAATCATCAAATAATTGTAAACGTTTATCTGATGTAAAATCTGCAACAAATGAATATCTATAATCTTCTGGAATTTTTCTTGAATGGAATCCGAACAAAACATTTTTTGTTTTTTCGTCTTTAATATCAAGTTGTCTTCCTGTTTTTGATGATGTAAAAGTAACTTTTCCCTCACCTTTTTGAAGATTACTTGTCTCTCTAAAGCTTATTGTATCTAATGGAATTATTTTTGAATAAGTATATATTCCATCTTTACCTATACGACTTATACCAACAAGTTCTGATTGAACGATACTACTATCAAATAATCCATCATTATAATGGAATTTTCCATAGCTAATCATTACAACTCTTTGATATTCATCTCCATTTTCTGAATATTTAACTATTGTATCACAAATTAATTGTGGTTTTTCAAATGGCTGATAATGCCAATCTACAGAACCTTCTCTTGGAACTGAATTTCCAGATCTTCTATATGTTAAAACACTTTCCCATCCTTCATTTTCAGCTTTATTTTTTTCTTCAGGTGTTAATGTAGAACTAATATCAGCTAAGAATCTATCTTCTCTTTTTGCTTGAAGAGAAGTTTTTATTGCTGTTTCTCTTTGGAATTTTTCAACTTCGTTTACGTACTTAACATACATATTGTCATATTTTTCAAAGTTATGTCTTGTTTGTAATGTCCATTGAATATATTCCATAATATCCCATTCAGGAATGTTTTTATTAGCTCTTTCGAATTGGTCATATTTATTTCTAACATGTGTTGCTGCAAATCCAGCATAAACACCCATTAAAGAAAATTTTAGATCTTGTACTGCTTTTTTACTTGATAAATGAACAGCTATATCAACAATTTCATCTCTTAATGGTTTTGAATTTTCATTACTAATATTAGCTTTCGCATATTTTACAAAATCTTCTATTGAAGTAAAGTCTTGGCATTCATATAATCCTTCTGATACAGCTTTTAATCTTGTTATTATATAAGTTCTATCTTCATCAGTTAAGTTTTTTCTAACTTCAGAACTTTTTGTTTCTTGATTTGCTAGTAATAAAATTCTTGTTAAATCGTTAAAAGATACTGGATATTTATTCCCTATAAATGTTTTTGCATTATTACTTTCTGCAACTTCATCTAATTTGTTTAATAAATTTGTAGTAGAATAATCTCCTTCTAATTCTGGAATATAACGCCCTATTATTCCATACATTGAATCATATTTTGTTGTACCTTCTTTTAGAAAATCATACATATTGAATTCAATTTTCTCTTTCTTTCTAGCTTCCATAACTGTTCTCCCACAACCTTTTTCTTTATTTTCGTACTTTAAATAATTAAAACAATCCTATTTAACATGTTTATTATATATATAACAACATAAAATTTCAAGATTAAATCAAAAAAAATAGCTATATATTAATAGCTATTTTTAATCCATTTTTATTATTTTATTCTTCATAACTGTCAGCAAAAAAATCAAAGGCAGAATTAATCAAATCTTCCCAATAATAGTAAGAATCTTCAGGTACAATTTCTTCTATTTCATCTAAAAGATCTATTATTCTATCTCTTCTGTGCAAATCAGTTTTATCAATCATTTCTAATATTCCCATATATTGTTCAAATGATTCTGCAACTTTTTCAAAAGATGACCAATCATCATGAAACATGCTATATATAGGCACATTTTCCTCATCTACTTTTGCAATTATAGGATCCCCTAAAGCTGAATCATTGCCTATTACAACAAATTCTTCACCTTTCCAGCCTTTTATTGATTCTTTCTTATCGTCATATTTATATCCTATTTGTGCATTTTCTAAATCTTCTTTTTTAAAGAAACTCAAAGTGCTTATTCCAACATCAATTTCTTCAAATTCTCTATTAAATATTTTATCTGGTACATTAATCATAATACCTACCTCCTCATGTTACTTATACTATCATAGAGCCTTTGTCAGAAAAATGGTTATTTTGTGAAAATTAAGTGTCTTCACTCTTTTTTTCATAACATTTTTATTTGCATAAAAAAATAGATATAAGCTTTTGCTTATATCTATTTTGGCTCCTCTTGTTGGACTCGAACCAACGACCTATCGGTTAACAGCCGAGCGCTCTACCAACTGAGCTAAAGAGGAATATTAAAAACTGGCGACTTCCTATTTTCCCAACAAGGTAACTCGTAAGTATCTTCGGCACTAAGGAGCTTGACTTCTGTGTTCGGCATGGGAACAGGTATTTCCTCCTCGTTATTATCACCAGAAATTTTTGTATACTATTTTTC
>JAZRKN010000016.1:0-90733 GCA_045646345.1 Candidatus Scatovivens sp.
TAACCATTAAAATTGTCGTATCTAATTCATCATTCAAATAATTAAATTTTTCAAGTAACAATTTTGATGATTTTGAATCTAATGCACCAGTAGGTTCGTCAGCAAGAACAAGTTTTGGATTCGTAACAATTGCCCTAGCACTTGAAACTCTTTGTTTTTGTCCTCCACTCATTTGATATGGATATTTATTTAATACATCTGCAATATCTAACTCTTTAACGACTTTCTTTATTCGTTCATCAATTTCTTCCACTTTTACATTTTGAATTGATAAAGCAAGAGCGATATTTTCATATGCAGTTAAAGTGTCTAATAAATTAAAATCTTGAAAGATAAAACCTAATTCTTCTCTTCTAAATTTATTTAGTCTGTTTCCTTTTAGTTTTGTTACATCAATATCCTCCAAATAAATTTTCCCATTAGTAACTTTATCTATAGTTGATATACAATTTAATAAAGTCGTCTTACCTGATCCGGATGCACCCATTATTGCAACAAATTCACCTTTATTCACATCAAAAGAAATATCATCTATTGCTTTAGTTATATTATTTTTGCTGCCATAACATTTTTTTATTTTTTCTATTTTTAATATTCTACTCATTACTATTCTCCTTATATATTTTTAAAAATATACTTTCTATTCTTGAGTAACAAATTACTATTTATCTAGCAAATTACAAAATTGTAATTTATCTTTCACAATCTTTTTTTAATTTTTGTTTTGTTAATGTTTCCTTTACACTTCGTATAAATTCTTTTGGCTTTTCGCGGTGTATACCATGTCCACAATTAAAATATTCTACTTTTATATTTTTAATTAAAGTAGTTACTTGTTGTAAATCTTCATCTGTTAAAGCACCTTGAACAAGTCCATCTTCTCCAATAATAGTTTTAGCTTTCATAAATAAAGTGCTACATTTTATATTTGAAAGTAATTCATTATAATCTATACCACTATTAAATGAATCATTATAAAAAGTTTCTCCAAAATATGCATCATATTCATTTAAACCCTTAAATGCTTCTAAAAATTTTTGAGGCCAAAAAGGAACTTTTAAGGTCTTATCTGGGTGCGCTTTTCTATATTTTAATGCAAACTCTCCTAATTTATTTTTAATTTTTTCTCTTGAATCTTCTGGAAAGAAGTTCCAACAATATTGATTCATAAAATAATAATATACAAAATCACTTTCTTTATCCTGGTTTATATAATTATGGCATACTGTAGATAAATCTTTATAATTGTAACAATTAAATCTCTTTTCACCGTTACTTGAAAACAATGGTGCATCTTCTAATATTAAATTAGTACAACAATCATAATTTGAAGCAATATAACAAGCAATAAGTCCACCAGAAGAATGCCCTAATACAGTTATATTACCTTTGGTAGTTGCTTTTATAAATTCAATTAAATCATTTCCTTGACTAACTATATTATATTTTTCTCTGTTATGAGAACTTTTACCATGACCGTAACAATCTACTAAAATTATATGAAATTTTTTAGATAAATCTTTTATCACTTTTGAATAACTACTAGAATTTGTACCTTGTGCATGAATAATTAACAATGTAGGATTACCATTATCTATCTCATAATAGTTAATTATATTGTTGTCACTTGTTTTAAATTGTTTGTTTATTAAATTCATTTTATACCTCATTTCTTTAATATATCCATTTTTATATTAATCCCTATTTCTAATAATCGAATATAAATGCATATCATGATATCCATCTCTTAATTTTAAATAATTTCTTAATGTTCCTTCATATACAAATGAACATTTTTCCATTACTCTTTTTGATGCAACATTGTTTATTTCACAGCCACCATATAATCTATTTACATTTAATTCATTAAAACAATAATCTTTTACTGTTTTTAGAGCTTCAGTCATATAACCATTTCCTTTATATCTATCATCAATCGCATAGTTAAATTCTAAAGACTCATTGAAATCATTAGCTCTTAAGTTTATTGCGCCAATTATTTTATTATCGTATTTAAGAGTTATTAACCAATTATAATAATCATTATTTTTATATTTCTCATCTATTCCTTTTAGCGAATTTATTTCTTCTTCTAAAGTTCTTTTTTCTTTATTAGCATAATATAAAAATTCCTCTTGATTAACATAGCCATCATATATTTCTTTTGCATCTAATTCTTTAAATCTTCTTAATATTAATCTTTCACTTTTTAACAATTTAGTTCCTAAATGATTCATTATTATCACAACCTTTATTAATTATTTTATGTGCATAAGAACATTCTGCTGTAAGCTTTTTTTGTTTTTTATTAGCTTCTTCTATAATTCTATTTACTAATTTTTTTGCTATACCTTGACCTTGATAATTTTCATCTACTTCTGTGTGAACTATATTCCATTCTTCGCAATTAATTATATATTCACATAAACCAATTACTTTTTCCTCATCATATGCAATTGCTTTATTAGTTTTTTCTTCAAATTCAATTCTTATCATTTTTTTCTCCACTCATCTCTATCTCATTTTATTTTTCTATATTTATTACTTTAGTTGCAATCTTTTCAATAAATCTTTCATCGTGTTCTACAAAAATAATAGTAGGATTATAAGTTAAAATTGTATCTTCTATTTGTTCTCTTGTTAGTATATCTATATAATTTAAAGGTTCGTCCCATATATAAATATTGGCTTGTTCTGAAATGCTTTTTGCAATTAAAACTTTTTTCTTTTGACCTTCACTCATATCTTGAATATTGGTATCAAAATCATTTTGTGAAAATCCCATTTTTATAAGCATCGCTTTAAAAATACTTTCATCAACATTATTTTCTTGAGCAAACAGCTTTAATTTCCCTTTCAAATCATCTGTATTTTGAGACACATAAGATATTTTTAAATCATTAACAATTTTAAAATTACCATTATATTGTAATTGTTCTCCTAACAGTAACTTTAATATACTTGATTTTCCAATTCCGTTTTTGCCTATTATTGCAATTCTATCTCCATTGTTTACTTCAAAAGAGATGGGATTAAATATTTCTTTATCATTATATTTTATTTGTAAATTATTTATCCAAACTAATGGATTTTTATTATTCAATAAAGGAATTAATTTTAATTTATCGTTTCTATCAACATTCTTTAATAAATTAAATTTCTCATCCATTGCTCTTTCAATCCTTTGTTCCATAACTTTTGATGTTTTCATTACTTTAGCCGCCTTATGTCCAATGAATCCTTTATCTATGTATGTTTCGGAATTATATTTTTGACTTTTGGCTTTTTCAGCTTCATTAGACCATTTTGCCGTATTTTTTGAAGCAATTTCAAGTCTATTTATATCTTTTTGTATCTTTTCGTTTTGCATTATTTCAAAATTGTCTTGTCTATCTTTATTTTCTTTCCAAGATGAAAAATTGCCTTGTTGAATTTCTATATTAGTATTATTTATCGCAATTATATGATCTATAACTTTATCTAAAAAAATTCTATCATGAGATACTAATATAAAACCTTTTTTCTTTTTCAAATAATTAACTAGATTGTTTCGTGTTTCAATATCTAAATGATTTGTAGGCTCATCTATAAGCAAGAAATTATTCCCTTTTAAAAATAAGCTTATTAAAAGAATTTTTACTTGTTCACCACCACTTAATAGATTAAAACTTCTATACAATATCTCTGGATTAGTATTAAGCAAATTTAATTCTTTTATAATTTCCCAATCTTCACTATTAGGAGAAATATCGTTAACAATTTCTATTGCCATTTTATTTTTATTTGAAACTTCAAACGGAAAATAGTCAAAATCAACATTTTTTGAAATTGTTCCCTTATATTCATATTTTCCTTGTAGTAATTTTAAAAACGTTGTTTTTCCTTTACCATTTCTTCCTATTAATCCTAATTTCCAGTCTGTATCTATATTAAAAGAAACATCTTCAAATATATTATTATAACTTCCATCATATCTAAAAGTTAATTTATTTACACTAATTAAAGACATTGTTCCTCCACTTTCAAAATAAGTAATATTTATATCAACATAATATTATCATAAAAGGCTAGTATATTCAATTAAGTCGTTTATAAAACTTGCACATATATTTTAAAAATGTGTTATAATAATTTTATAATACAAATGTTAAAGGAGAAATAATTATGAACAAAAAAGTAGCAATTATTTTATCAATTTTATTAATTATTATAGCACTATTAATAAGTACTTTCTTTTTTTATAATCAACAATATTCTTTGGAAAAAGTTTTAGACTTAATTAATCCACAAATCACTGAAAACATGTCTTTAAAAATTAATTCAAAAAACTCAAATGGAAATTCTTCGGAAGAATATAATATAATAGATAATTTATCTTACCAAAATTTTTATATAAATGATGATATAATACATGAATTTACCTTCAATTTTGAAACCAAAGAACAAGTTAATATTTTTCATCATTCAAAAGAATTTTTCTTATTTAAAATAGAAGACCCATCTTTAAATATAATATCTGATCGATTAAATTATTATAAAGAACTTCTATCAAAATCACAAAAAAATAGTTATAAATATCATAGTAAAGAAAATATAAATAACAATGAAATTATAAAAATTTCTGTAGATTTTGAAAAAAACTTTTTCTTAAATATAGATAATCCTGTAAGACTTTATTATTATATAAACCTAACTCAAAAAACAATTGATAAAATTGAACATTACAATCTTGTCAACAATAATGAAACTTTAGTTTCTACTGATAACTTTAGTTATTCTTATAACACAGTTACTAAAGAAAACGTTTTAGTTAATTTAGATGATTATTCTGATTATACATATGCAAATAAAAATAATATTCAAAAATAATAAAAGATAAAACTCCAGAAAAATACTGGAGTTTTATCTTTTATTTCAATATTATAACACCCTCCAAATTTATGGACAAAAAAAATTCGATATGATAATATATTTGTGTAATTTAATAAATAACAATAATAAGTAAATTAATAAAAAAGAAAGGTTTAATATATGTTTATTGATAGAAAATTTAAATTTTTTCTGTTAATTTTTTTATTGATCATATTTGGAGTTCTTACTTATTATTCTATAATTACTACTAATTATAGAACAGCAAAGCAAGTACTAAAAAGTGATGTAAATATTGAAGAATTAAAAGAGTCTTTAAAAGAAGTACAAAAATTTGATGTAGAATTAAAAATTAATAATAGTCAAACTTATTATAACTCAGTTCAAGATATGTATTTTTATTGTTTAGACGTTAATGAAGCTAATTCATATAATAAGTTAAAATTAAAAATAGCCTCAAAAGAAAAATATAAATATATAATTGATAATGAAAAATATGATAAAGACAAAGGTTTTTTTATAAATTTTAACGAACCTGTAGACTTAATAATTTATAACGATACTTCCTATTATCAAACACAAATAAAATTTTCTAACATTCCTATTGTAAATATAATAACAGATCATCAATTTGTTACTGAATATCAAGCAATGAAATTACAAATTTTTTGTCCAAATCCACAAAATAAAGAAAAAATGTTATTAATAGATACAAATACTCAATTAAAAATCAGAGGCGGAACTAGTTTCGTATTCCCTAAACAGCAATATAAAATATCATTAACCTCAGAAGATATACACGAAAAAAGTAGAAAGTCTTTACTAGGCATGGATGAAGACGAAGATTACATTTTAGATGCAATGTGGAATGATTATTCAAAAATTAGAACAAAATTATCTTTTGAGTTATGGAATCAAATAAGTTCTTATAATGTTAATTACAATCAATTCGATTACGACGCTGAATACGTAGAGCTTTATGTGAATCAAAACTATCATGGATTATATTTATTAAAAGAATTCATTGATTGGAAAATGCTTGGCGTAAGTAAATTTACCGAATCAAATTCTGGAATTGTTTTAAAAGGTAATGGATACGCAAATTGGGATCAAGAACTATATAAACAAAATAAAAATTCTGATTTTGTTCTACGGTTTTTCTATGAAATATCCTTCAAATCAATCGGATTATTCAAAATATTGGGATTTTATAATGGATAAAATTTACACAGAATATTATGACAGAGAAAATGTAACTGAAGAATATATTGTAGAAAATTTCGATTTAGAAAATTATATTGATTATAAAATTTTTATTCACGCTATCTGTGGAAATGATAACTTCGGATTAAATAATACTTATTGTTATATAAAAAACATGAACGACGGTCATAAAATAAAACTTGTACCATGGGATTTAGATATGACTTGGGGCTACGACTGGAGTGGCGAGTATCCAACTCTATTATATGAAGATAGCGAATCAATCAGCACTATTGATGGCTTATTGACAAAATCTGAAAATATAAATAATTTATTAAAAAAACGTTATTTTGAATTAAGAGAAACAGTATTAAGCGTTGATAATGTTTCAAAAATTATCGACACTTGTCACGAAACTATAAGATATCCAATACAAGAAGAAAGCAACAAATGGCTAAAAACTGACTTGGATGTAGAAACTACAAAACTTAAAGAATGGTATAAAAAAAGAGTAGAATTTTTAGATAATTATTTAGGAGAAAATAATGTATAGATATGAGAAAAAATTCTTAATTACCAATATTCAAATGGAAATATTAAGAAATACTTTATCTGCGGCATTATATCTTGACTCTAATATTAAAAATCCTGACGGAAGTTATTTTATTAGAAGTCTATATTTTGATGATTATAAAAACACTAGTTATTATCAAGTTTTAGATGGTATTAGTAAAAGAGAAAAATATAGAATCAGATATTATGATTTAGATCCTAGTTATATAACTTTAGAAAAGAAAACTAAAGAAAATAATCTTGGAAAAAAAGATAAAGATAAATTAACCCCTGAAATGGTAATGAAATTTATAAATAATGAAGAAATTGAATCAAATAAACCTGTAGTTGAAGAATTACAAAGTAAAATGAAAACATCGTTTTATAAACCAGTTATTATAATTGATTATGAAAGAAGAGCATTTACATATCCTGTAAATGATGTCCGAATCACATTGGATTATAACATTTCTTGTTCATATGAAATTTCAAAATTCTTTGAAAATAATATAAATTCAATTCCTTTACTTGAAAAAAATACAGCAATATTGGAAGTAAAATATAACGACTTCCTACCTGATTTTATAAAACATTTAATAAATATTAATAATTTAGAAATAACATCTTTTTCAAAATATAGTACTGGAAGAGATATGTTAGAAAAAATAGAAAGAAGGGCTTAAATATGGGTATTAATAATATAATAAAAAATAGTTTTTTAAATAATTTCACTGACGCAATTTCTCTTTCAACTGTTATAACAACAGGACAAATGAGTTTGTTATTTGCATTTGTTGTATATGTAATTTATTTACTAACATGCGATAAAACAATTTATTCAAAAAAATTCAATGTAGCAATGAGTTTAATGACAGTTATAACTTCTGCTCTTGTAATGGCAATGCAAGCAAATATTGTTATCTCTCTTGGTATGGTTGGTGCTTTATCTATCGTTAGATTTAGAACAGCAATCAAAGAACCAAAAGATTTACTATTTTTATTCTGGTCAATCTCTAATGGTATAATTATAGGTGCTGGTTTATATTCAATTGTTTGTGTACTTGCTGTCGTTATCAGTATAGCTTTAATCGTATTTGAACTTATTCCTGCTAGAAGAAAAAGTATGTTATTAGTAGTAAATCTTATGACAATTGAATCAGAACCTGTTATTGAAAAAGAACTAAAAAAACACAATGTTAAATTCAAAGTAAAATCTAGAAATGTATTTAGAGAAAAAGCTGATATAATGTATGAAATTTCTACAAAAAAAGATGCACTATTAGTTTCAGAACTATCTAAATTAAATGAAATTCTTTCTTTAAATTTAATCAAACAAGATTAACAAAAATAAAACCTTCCATATTGGAAGGTTTGTTTTTTATAAAGCAAAAGGCCAGAACTTTTTAAGTTCTGGCCTCCATTTTTTTTGGGCAAGTGCCCACACATCTTTGTTCAAACAACAGGTATCACTTCTTTGGCCAAAAACTCTTTGACCTTTTGCACCAACTCATCTACATGCTCTTCGTCTTCGATTTTAACGGTATATGCGACTATAAGAGTACTGTAAGAGGCGGTGCCACTTCCACACTCGGTCAATTTGCATCCAATGCTGTCTACAAACTGGCCGAGTTTGGAATTTACAAGTTCTGAAACTTTATGGTCTGGATAATTCTTAACAGGTATCATAAACATCCATTTTTGAGATACCAACTTAAGTATATCTACACCCCGTTCCATTGTTTCGAGTTCTCTCCTATCATTCGTCATGTGCTCTTTTCCTCCTTCACAGTTGTCTATACGAAACAGTAGGAATATAACTACTAATAATGTTATACGTTCAACCATTATATCACACTTAACATAAATTTACAATACTTTTATTAAGTAATCTTTCAACTTTGTTCGACAATAAATTTTCCTAGATTGTTCAAACAGTATTTTCTCACAATTATTTTAGCATTATTGTCTTCAAATATCTTTATTTTAAAGCTATTTTATGGTATTATTATAATTAACATTTATAATAAAAGGAATTTAGTTATGAATTTAAAATCTTTAGAAAAATTAGAATTTAATAAAATCTGTAATATTTTAAAATCTTATACCATCACTTATATAGGTATGGATTTAGCAGAGAATTTAAAACCTTTATCTACAAAAAGAGAAATAGAAAAAGCTCAAAAACAAACAACTGAAGCTTCTACTCTTTTATATAGAAAAGGTTCTATTCCTGTATCTGAAATTGAAGATATTACCCCACACATAAAAAAATTAAACAGTAATTTATTTCTTTCAATAAAACAATTATTAGATTTAAAGAAAATATTAAATACATCTTCAAAACTAAAAGATTACTTCACATCTACAGAAATAGATATGTCTGAATTTGTAAATCTTGAAGGTTTATTTAGCAATTTATATATAAATCCATCAATTGAAAAAGAACTTGAAAAATCAATTATTGATGAAAACACATTATCAGATGACGCTTCTAGTGAATTAAAAAATATCAGAAAATCTATACGTTCTAAAGAACAAGAAATTAGAAATAAATTAAATTCATTCTTAAATTCAAAATATGTTCAAGAAGGAATTATAACAATGCGAAATGGTCGTTTTGTTATTCCAGTAAAAAATGAACATCGCCAAGATGTAAAAGGATTTATTCACGACATTTCATCAAGTGGTTCTACTGTATTTATTGAACCTATATCAATTTTTGATTTAAACAATGATTTGAATAATTTAAAAAATGAAGAAATTATTGAAATAGAGAAAATTCTACAAAAACTATCATCTTTATTTTTTAATATTATTCCTAATATAGAAAATAGTGTCAATTTAATTGGTCTTATTGATTTTATTTTTGCAAAAGCAAAATATTCAAATAATTTAGATGCAACTGAACCAATTATAAATGATGATAAATATATAAATTTATTAAATGCATGGCATCCTTTATTAAACAAGAATCAAGCTGTAAAAAATAATATTCCAATCGGAAAAAATTATAATTGTTTAATTATAACTGGACCAAATACTGGTGGTAAGACTGTAACTTTAAAAACTGCTGGTTTATTAATGCTTATGGCAATGAGTGGACTTCATATTACTGCAAAAGAAGGAAGTAGTATTTTTATTGCTGATAATATTTTTGCTGATATTGGTGACGACCAAAGTATTGCTGATTCTTTAAGTACATTCTCTTCTCATATGACAAATATAGCAAATATTTTAAAAGAAGCTACTGAAAATAGTTTTATTTTAATTGATGAATTAGGTTCTGGAACAGATCCAGTTGAAGGTTCTAGTTTAGCAATAAGTATTTTAGAAAAACTAAATTCACTAAAAGCCTTAACTTTATCTACAACTCATTATCCTGAAATAAAACATTTTGCTTTAGTAACAGATGGGTTTGAAAACGCAAGTGTTGAATTTAATATAGAAACCCTATCTCCTACTTATAAATTATTATTAGGAGTTCCTGGTACAAGTAACGCATTTGCTATTAGCAGAAAACTTGGAATATCTGAAGACATTATCAATAGAGCAAAAGAATTTATTGATTCTGATAAAATTAATATTGAAGATCTATTAACTACTATTTATGAAGATAAACGTACAATTGAACTTGAAAAGCAAAAAACATTAGACAATTCAAAAGATATTGAAAAATTAAAACAATCTCTTGAATTTGATGTATCAAAATTAAAACAAGAACAAAAAGAAATCATAAACAAAGCCAAAGACGAAGCACGTAATATATTGATTTCTGCAAAAGAAGATGCAAATGATATTATAAAAGAACTTGAAAAATCTTCTAGCAATAAAGAATCAAATAAATTAAGAAATAAATTAAACGAAAAAATAGATAAATTAAGTGTTGTAAATAAATCAGAAGCAACTAGTAATTCCATTTCTATTAATGATTTAACCCCTGGTGTTACTGTTTGGGTTAGCAAAATAAATCAAGAAGGAACTGTTTTATCTATTTCAAAAGAAAAAAAAGTTCAAGTCTCTCTTGGACTTGGAAAAATGTTCTTTGATATTTCCGATTTAGAACTAATAAAAAATTCCACAAAAAAAGAAATTTCAAAAGACTATTCATCTAGAAAAGAATTTAAAGCTAAAGCTATCGCTTCTGAAATAAATGTAATTGGACAAAATGTTGATGAAGCTTGCTTAGTTATTGATAAATATTTAGATAATTGCTATTTAAATGGATTAGCAACAACTAGAATTGTTCATGGAAAAGGTACTGGAGCTTTAAGAAATGGTATTCACAAATTCTTAAAAACTCACCCACATGTAAAATCATTTAGAGTAGGTACATTTGGCGAAGGTGAAATGGGAGTTACGATTGTTGAATTAAAATAAGTATACAAAAAAATCTGAGCAAAAACTTGCTCAGATTTTTTATTTATAGTAAAATTTGGACTTATTTTATTTTTCTAAATACACCAGATACTTTTCCTAAAATTTCGCATGTTGGTACAATTATTGGATCTAAAGTGCAGTTTTCTGGTTGAAGTCTTATATGATCTTTTTCTTTATAGAATGTTTTTACTGTAGCCTCATCACCAATTAATGCTACAACAATTTCTCCATTACGAGCTGTATTTTGTTTTCTTACTAAAATATAATCTCCATCTAAAATACCAGCTTCGATCATAGATTCCCCTCTAACTGTTAACATGAAACTTTCTCCTGTTCCAACAAAATCTAATGGAATTGGGAATGTATCTGTTACATTTTCAACAGCTAAAATTGGTTCTCCAGCTGTAATTTTTCCGATTACTGGTACATCAACCATTTCTTTGCTTGAGTAAACTTCTTTATCAAAAACAGTTTCTTGTCCTTCTAAAGCACCACCTTTTAATAATTTTAAAGTTCTACCTTTTTGACTTTCTTTTTTGATATATCCTTTTTGCTCTAAAGACGCAATATATCCATGAACTGTTGCTGTTGATTTTAAATCTACTGCTTTTCCTATTTCTCTAACAGATGGTGGATAACCATTAAGATTTATTTGTTTTTCAATAAATTTTAATATTGCTTTTTCTCTTTTATTTAAGCTATTTGGATCTTTTTTTCTCATATTACTTGTACCCCATTTCATTTTTAATACATCTTTTTACCGAAAATTTATTCTAGAGAACTTCCGTTCTATAATCTATCAAAATATTATCATAAAACATTTTGTTTGTCAAACAAAAGTTTTATTTTTTCATTTATTTTATTATCAAAAAAGAAAGCAATTTTGGTTGCTTTCTTTTTTTAGTTTATTCATACCATTCAAATTCCCATTCAAGAATTTTTACTGTATCTCCTTCTTTAACACCTTTATCTTTTAATGCTTGAGTAATACCAATTTTCTTAAGCATTTTTTCCATATATGCATATGATTCATTATCACCTATATTTACTCTTCCCATCAATCTTTGTGCTGCAGGTCCTGTTACAATAAACTCTCCTGGTTTAATCATTTCAATTTTGAATTGTTCTTCTTCTTCATCATCTAATGTATAAACAATTCTATCATCAGCTTCAACTATTTCTTCTTTTGGTAAAGTTTTAATCATTTCTGCAACATGATTAAATAATTCGTTTATTCCTTCTCCTGTTACAGCAGAAATTTTAAAGATTTCCATATCATTTTCTTTTGCTAATTTTTCTAATGCAATATAATTTTCATCATCTTGCATACTATCAATTTTATTGGCAACAATTATTTGTTTTCTTGTTGCTAATTTTTCACTATATTTTTTCAATTCTTCATTTATTTTATTGAAGTCATCAACAGGATTTCTTCCTTCTGTTCCAGCAACATCTAATACATGTAGTAAAAGTCTTGTTCTTTCAACATGACGTAAGAATTGAATTCCAAGTCCAATACCTTCACTAGCACCTTCAATAATACCTGGAATATCAGCTAAAACAAAACTATCACCATGTTGTGTTTTTACAACTCCTAAATTTGGATCTATTGTTGTAAAATGATAGTCAGCAATTTTTGGAGTTGCTTTAGTTACTCTTGAAAGTATTGTTGATTTTCCAACATTTGGAAATCCAACTAAACCAACATCAGCTAATAATTTCAATTCTAATATAATTTCTTTTTCTTTTCCTGGTTCACCATCTATCGCAAATCTAGGCGCTTGTCTTGTTGAAGTAGCAAAGTGAGAATTACCTTTTCCTCCTCTACCACCTTTTAAAATTAATTCTTTTTGCCCATCTTTAGACATGTCTACAATAACTTTTCCTGTTTCTGCATCTTTAACTATTGTTCCAACAGGAACTTTTACAACAATATCTTGACCACTTTTTCCGTATTTATGTCCGCCACTTCCGTTTTGTCCATTTTCGGCTTTAAACTTTTTGGTAAATCTAAAATCAATTAAAGTATTTGCATTAGGATCAACTTCAAAATAAACGTCTCCGCCTTTTCCACCGTCTCCTCCGTCAGGTCCACCTGCTGCAACATATTTTTCTCTTCTAAAAGTTGCTGCTCCATTTCCACCGTCACCAGATTTAATTATTATTTTTGCATAATCTACAAACATTTTTTACTCCTTATCTTACACAAATTTATTTCTAGCAATGATTTTATTTTAGCAACTTTTAAAAAATCTATTCTCCAAAATAATCTAACATCATCGCTTTTTTTACTTTTTTCATTGTTTCTTTTGCTGTTTGTCTTGCTTTTTCTGTTCCTTCTTTTAATATTCTATCTACTTCTTCTGGATGAGCTTCATAATAAGCTCTTTTTTCTCTCATAGGTCTTAAAAATTCTATAACATTATTTGCAAGTTCTCTTTTACATGCTACACAACCTCTAGCACCAGCCTTGCATTCTGTACAAGCTTTCGAACATGCTTCTTCGCTTGAGAATAATTTATGGTAATAAGCAACCATACAAACATCAGGATTTCCTAAGTCATCCTTTTTAATTCTGTTTGGATCAGTTACTGCACTCATAACTTTTCTTGTTATTTCTTCTTCACTATCAGATAGGTAAATTGCATTTCCTAAAGATTTTCCCATTTTTTCATTTCCATCTAAACCTTTAATTCTTTTTCCTTCAGATAAAACTATTTCTGGTTCTTTTAAAATCCCTTCACCATATATACTATTAAATTTTCTAACTATTTCTTTACATTGTTCAATTAAAGGTGCTTGATCTTCTCCAACAGGAACAAGTTCTCCTTCAAATGCTGTTATATCTGCAGCTTGACTTACCGGATATCCTAAAAATCCATAAGTTACACTTTCTCCAAATAAATCTCTTTTTTGAGCAATTTCTGTTTTAACAGTTGGATTTCTTTGAAGTCTAGCTATTGTAACTAGATTTGAATAAAACACTGTAAGTTCTGCTGTTTCTGGTATCATTGATTGTATATATATAGTTGTTTTTTCTGGATCAATTCCAACTGATAAATAATCCATTACAACTTCTCTAACATTTTTTCTAACTTTTTCTGGATTATTGAAATTATCTGTTAAAGCTTGAACATCTGCAATTAAAATATATGGATCATATTCTCCACTGTTTTGCATTTCAACTCTTTTTTTCAAAGATCCAAAATAATGTCCTATGTGTAATTTTCCTGTAGGTCTATCACCTGTTAATATTCTTTTTTTATTTCCCATTTTCTATACCTCACTTTAAAATTTATTTTATTTTTTTAAAGCTTAGCATTGCCATCGTCTTCCTACTTCCATTATATTTTTTCACGGCCTTTCTTTAGTTTTATAAAATTTATAAAAATTCCTTTATATTATACTGTATTTTTATTTAAAAATCAATGTTTTTTGACATTTTATGTTAATTTATGTTATAATTAAATAGTTAACATAGTTATCAACAGTATGAGTCAAACTCGACTAACCTATAAGGTGCCCAGCCTTACACGAAAAACTATAATAATCTGGGAACGAAAGTATAGACTTCTATACCGTAGGGAAAGGAAAGACATGATTATTTTCATCACCAAGGTCCCTCAGGAATTCCGTGTTAACGAAACAATCAAATCATGCTTCACCGGCCGGTTCCTTCAGACCAAAATCCGTGACGAAGTAGTTTTGTCTCAGCCCGCACAATTGGGAAATGCATTTTATATCCAACCGCAAGGATTAGATAAAGTTCCCGTTGTCACCAGAGCTGAACTTCCTGCCAGCAGGGGCGCCAAAATAGCATGGGCTTTGTCTTTTATCGGTGACGATAAATGTATGACCACCGAAGCAAGTTTCTATGAAAACTATGACAAGCTGGTTAAGCAGGATATCATTACCAATATCGCTGCTTTCACCAAGTTTGGTCAGTACGCAATCGTCCTCGCAGACAAAACTATGTTCAATGTATCCCTTGGCAAAAACAAGATTAAGAAAAATAACCCTGTGCTTGCATGGATCTCTGATGACATCACTCTCGAGAGTTTACATGAACTTCTCGAAAGATATGAAAGTCGTAAGAAAATTCCCTGCAGCAAAGAATTTTTCTATCTCTTGTAATCAAAAAGCACGCATCCTGAAAAAGGATGCGTGCTTTTTATTTAATTTCTTTTTAAAATTCTAAGTGTATTTAAAATTGTAAGTAATGTTACACCAACATCAGCAAATACAGCAAGCCACATTTGAGTCAACCCAAATACAGTTAATATTAGTACAAATAATTTTGTTCCAATTGCAAATATTAAGTTTTGTTTTATAATTTTATTCGTCTCTTTTGAAATTTTTATAGCTTGTTTTACCTTCTTCAAATCATCTGTCATTATTACTACATCTGATGCTTCAATTGCAGAACTTGCTCCAATTCCTCCCATTGAAATTCCAATATCAGCAAGAGCAAGTACTGGTGAGTCATTTATTCCATCTCCAATAAATGCAACTCTTCCTTCTTTTTTATTTTTAATAATATTTTCAATTTCATTATATTTATCTGTCGGAAGCATTTCTGCCTTTACTTCGTTTATTCCTATTTCATTTGCTACTTTGTTTGCAACTTCCCAATTATCTCCTGTAAACATCATTGTTTTAATTCCAAATTTATTCAAATCTGTTATTACTTCTTTAGCTTCTGGTTTTATTGTATCGTTTAAAATTAAACATCCAATTACAGAATTATCAATTTTCACATAAATAATTGTTCCTGATTCTTTTTCTTCTTCACATTCTACTAAATCATTATTTCCAATTTTTATTATTTTTTCATCTAGTTTATATGAAAGACCTTTTCCTGTTATTTCTTCAAAATCACTTATATTGTCTTTGTTGATAATTTTTCCATATTTTTCTAAAACAGCTAAAGCTAATGGATGGTTAGAAAAACATTCTCCAAAAGCTGCATATTCTAAAATTTGCTCTTCTGTATAACTTTCATCATATAATTTTATTTTTTCTACTTCAAATTTACCTTTTGTTAATGTTCCTGTTTTATCACAAGCTAAATATTTTATATCTTTTAATGCATCTAAATAGTTACTTCCCTTTACTAAAATTCCATTTTTCGATGCTTTACCTATTCCTGAAAAATAACTAAGTGGAACAGAAATTGCAATTGCACAAGGACAAGAAACAACTAAGAATATTAACGCTCTATATACACTTTCTGAATATGTAAGTGTTGTAAATAAAGGTAATAATGAACCTACTAAAACTGCTAATATAAAGACAATTGGCGTATATACTCTTGCTGCCTTATTAACAAATGTTTCCGTCTTAGCCTTTTTATCTGTTGCATTTTCAACTAATTCTAAAATTCTATTTACTGTACTATTCTCATATTTTTCTGTTACTTTTATCTCTATTAAACCTTTTTCGTTTATACTTCCTGATAGTACTTTATCATTTTCTTTTACTTGTCTTAAAATTGATTCTCCAGTTAATGAAGCTGTATTTAAACTAGCTTCTCCAGAAAGTACAATTCCATCTAAAGGTATTTTCTCGCCTTGTTTTACAACTATAATATCATCAATATTTACTTCTTCTGGACTTACTTTATGATCATGCTTTCCATGTTTTAAATTCGCATATTCTGGTCTTATATCCATTAATGATGATATAGATTTTCTTGTATTATTAATTGCTTTTTCTTCTAGAATTTTACCAATTTCATAAAGAATAATTACCATTAATCCTTCAAAATGTTCACCTACTGCAAACGCTCCTAAACAAGATACAGTAATTAAGAAATTTTCATTTACAACTTTTTGCTTCATCAATTTTAATGCATTTTTAGTTGTTCTATATAGTAAAATCACATATGCAAAAATTAAAATTATAAAATTTATTTTTTCTGGTAATATATTAACAAGAGAAATTAATGTTAATATTAAACCAATCATTAATCTTATCAAATGAGGATTCATTTTTTTCTTCTCTTTTATATGGCAAGAACCATCACAAGAATGCTCGTGTCCATCTTCGTGTTCATGCTGATGTTTATTTTTTAAATCCAATATTTTTATATCAGGTTCTACACTTTTTACTATTTTTTCTATATCTTCTTTTACATCATCTATCTCTGATTCAAAAGAAAGTTTTAATGTATTATAATTTAATACAACATTTTTATAATCATTATTTTCTGCCACTTTATTTTGTATTTTATTTGCACAATTTGGACATCCTAATCCTTCTAAAATAAACTCATACTTCTTCAATATGTTCACGACCTTTCTCAAAAATTTCTCTCACATGTTCATCATCTAAAGAATAGAACACTGATTTTCCATCTTTTCTATATTTAACAAGTTTTGCTTGTTTTAAAACTCTCAATTGATGAGATATAGCCGATGGTGTTGAATTAGTTATCTCTGCAATATCACACACACATAATTCTTCCATCATTAAAGCATTTAATATTTTCATTCTAGTCGAATCTCCAAATACTTTAAATAGTTCTGCTAAATCAAATATTTCTTCATCTTCTAAAAGATTAGATTTAATTCGATTTACAATTTCTTGATTTGATGATTCTTCTTCACACCTTATAAATTCATTCATAGTTTTCTCCTATTTATATATTATTTGAATATATGAATAATCATTCATATAAATTATAAGTCTTAAAATTTTCGAAGTCAATAAATAACAAATAAGATTTATATTTTTTACATAATAAAAAAGCTCTAGTTTTCTAGAGCTTTTAATTTTTATTTATTAATAATTATCTCTTCCTTCTGGTAATGCTGGGTAATCTAAAACAACTCTAATTTGCATTACATATCTTATTGTTCTTACAAATTTGCTGTTTTTAATTCTTTGCCATAATGAAGGTTTAACTTCAAATCTTGTTTCTTCAAAGTATGTTTCTTCCTCTGAAGTTGCAACTTCAGCAGAATCTCCAGCAACTGGTTCTTCAACAGTAGCTGCTGCTGCAACTTCTGGAACAACTTTTTCTTCTTTTACAGGAGCTGGTTCTAATATTGCATTAGCAACAATATTTTCTTCAACACCTTCTTCTCCACCACCTAACACTTCATCAACTGGAGCTGGAATGTATTTAAGCGCTTCTGCAATTTCAATTCCTATGTAACTTAAAGCTTTTGATTTATCTTCAATTCTTTCCATATCTATTTCAATATGTAAATTTGACTCTAAGTTATTTACTTTTGTATCTATTAACTTAACAGCATTAGTATATTCTTCTGTTGTTTTATCTTTACTTTTTCCAATTAATGTTAAAGCTTCTGCAATATCAGCTGGATATTTTGTTTCTAATTTTTTAACAATTTCTTTCCAGTTTTTAGCTCTTGCTTTAACAGCAGTTGTAGCATCTCTTAAAACACTTGCTAATTTGATATTTTTTTCTCTTTGTCTTATTAAATCTTCTATTTTCTTTGTGTTTTCTTCGAATTGGTTTGTGGCATACTCAACTAAATCATAAGCAGCTTTATAAACACTTTTTGGAAAGTTCTTTTTCTTTGGATATTCTAATAAATATGTTTTTACAGATTCTACTAAATCTTTAAAATAAGAATCATCCTCTAATTGAACTATTTGTTTTTTGCTGTTAGGATTTATTAATTTTTGAACTTTATCGATATTTGATAATATTTTCTCTTCCGTGATCACCATTTTCACGTTTACTATGCCTGATTTTTGAAAAAATGACATTGTAAACTACCTCCTTCGTATCAATCTAATTAAATACTAAAGTTATTATATCTTTATTTCCGTAAAACTACAAGAGTTTTTATGATATTTTTGTATTACATTTTTATTACATTTCAAAGTTATTTTTGTAACATTATGTAACATAGTTTTTATTTTCCAATTACAATTTTATTATAAAAAAACAAAAAGAACAATTGAAAATTTATCTTTTTATGACATTTTTTTCAATTATTCTTTTTGGTTTTGTATTATTTAAATAATTATTATATTTTCTCATAACAATTATCGTTTTTATTAAAATTTATTATATTATTTTAAAACTTTTTTAATTTCTTCATGTCTTTTTATTTTCAATGTTGTTGTTTTAATTAATTCTTCTTCAGTAATAATTAATTCTTTAACATATTTATATTTTGGCATTGTCTTGTTCATATCTTTTATTTTTTCCCATAATTTAGCTTTTATTTCTTCTTCAGATTCAGCACCATATTCTGATTTCATTATGTCTCTATCATAAACAACTTTAACACACATCTTTAAGTCATTTTCATCACTTTCATCTGGTTTTCCGAAAACAAATGACTCTTTTACTCCAGGAATTTTGTTTATTAAAGATTCAGTTTCTTCTGGAAATACATTTTTTCCGTTTTTTAATACTATAACACTTTTCTTTCTTCCTGTTATAAATATAAATCCATCTTTATCTATGTAAGCTAAATCTCCTGTATGGAACCAACCATCTTTCATACATTCATTTGTTGCTTCTTCATTTCCATAATAACCAAGCATTACAGTAGGTCCTTTTACAGCTAGTTCTCCTATTCCCATTTCATTTGGCTCAACAATTTTAGTTTGAATACTTGGGAAAGTTTTTCCTATAGAACCTAATCTATGATATGTTGGATTTTCGGCAGCAACAACTGGAGCTGTTTCTGATAATCCATATCCTTGGAATGTATCTACACCTAAATTTGTAAATCCTTTTTCTGTTTCAGGATCAAATGCTGCACCACCAGCAACCAAAATTCTTAATTTTCCACCAAAGTTTGCATGAATATCTTTAAATAATTTTCTTCTAATATCTATTCCCATAAATCTTAAAAAGTTAGATACTTTTATAGCTAATTTAACTGTTTTTGTTTTTCCTTTTTTATCAATTCCTTGTAAAACTTTTTTGTACATATTTTCAAAAAGTACTGGAACTGCAATCATTACTGTTATTTCAAATTCTTTTAAATTTTCTGCGATATGTCTTATACCATCACAAAAAGCAATTGTTGCTCCAACACTCATTGCAAATAAGAAACCAACTGTACATTCGAAAACATGATGTAATGGTAAGAATGAAAGTAAAGTATCTCCTTTTCTAATATCAAACATTGCTGTTATATCATAAATATTTGTTGCTATATTTGTATGTGAAAGCATAACTGCTTTTGATTGAGAAGTTGTTCCAGATGTAAAAAGCATAACTGCCATTGCATCATTATCAATTTTAGCATCTAAAAATTCTCTATTACCATTTTTTAATAATTCTTTTCCATTTTTAATTAATTCTTTTTGAGAATATATATCATCTGTTTTTTCTTCTAAATCCATTGAAATGTAATGTTTTATTTTTCCAACATTTTCTTTTCTAGCTCTTTCCATTACTTCTGTATATTTTGAAGTATAGAATATAGCTTCAATTTCAGATCTTTCAATTAGACTTAAAAGTTCATTTTCTGTTAAAGCTTTATCTAATGGAACAACAATACCAGTTCCACATGTTATTGATAAATAAGCTTCTTCCCATTCATATCTGTTTTCTCCAATAAGACCTATTCTTTTATCTTTTAATCCAATATCAATTAAAGCAGTTCCTAAAGCTTCTACTTCTTCGATGTATTCTTTATATGACATTGTATACATTTCTTTTGTTTCAGGATTTTTAAATTTAAAAGCAGATTCATTTTCAAATTCATTTTTTGTATTATTAATTATTTCTTTTAAATTGTTAAATTTTTTAACATTATAAACTCTTTCACAACCTCTATAGATTCTTTCTCCCATTTTAAGCTTCCATCCTTTTTACTAATTTATTAAATAATGTTTTTTCATACTCTTTATATATTTTTACAACATCAATTTGTTCTAGGTTTGCTTTTCTTCTATAAATTAATGTTGAACATGTTAGTGAAAATATTTCTGACGCTAATATTTCTGCATCACAATCCACTATATCGCCATTATCCACGCCTTCTTGCACAATTTTTTGAATTACCTCAATATATTCCATTACTTTATCTTTACAAAAACGATTTCTATTTTCATTTCCCCACACTTGACTAAGAACTATTGTAAGTAAATTCTCATATTTAGCAACTGCTTTTAATTGTATTAGAGAAACAGCTTTAATTTTATCTAATACATTATCACATTTTGCAATTTTAATTTCTATACTGTTAATTAAAAGCTTCATACCTTCTTCAACTAAGAAATTAAAAATTTCTTCTTTACTACTAAAGTGATAATATAATGTTCCTTTAGCCACTCCAACAGTAGCTGTAATCTCTTCTATACTTGTAGCATCATATCCCTTTTCTGAAAAAAGTTTTAATGATGTTTCAAATATCTTTCTCTTCGTTTTATTCATAGAATATTTCCTATCTTTATAAGATTAAATTTATAGAGTAGAATAGTCTCTCAAAAATTTAAACTTATTATATAATCTTTTTTTTAAATTTGCAAGAAAATATTCAAAAATGAATCAATAGTCAGTTTCTACAGACAAGCGGATTTAGAGTCGAAAACTAGATGTAAAAATGTACGAAATCACCATGATATTTTAATCAAAATTTTATCCTTTATTTATAAAAAAAAATCAAAATTGTTTATAACAATTTTGATTTTTTTTACTATTTTTTTAATCTCCGATTTCTTGCCCTTCATCTACTTTTTTTGTTGAATCAGCATTTTTATTTGTGTTATCTTCTTCCTCAATACCAGCACACATATTTAAGCCTTTTTTTCTTGCTTCTGGATCTTTTTCATATGGATAAACATATCTTAAGTAATTTCTTGCTACAATAGCTCTTTTTCTCTCTTCAGCTTCTTCTAAAGTCTCTCCCGCTAGTTCTAACATCAATTTAGCCACAGTAGAATCCACCACTCTTTTTGGTTTTGTATCTTCCATCATTTTTGCTGAAAAACGTTTTGCTTCTTCCAAAAAGAAATATGATTCTTCTGCTAATACTTCATCCATTTCTGCTGGTTCTGTTATTAAAGAAACTTGATGTAATAATTCTACTTGATCTAAACTAGTTGATTGAACAATTCTCATTTTCTCTTGAGCAGATAACAAATCTGAATTAAATCCTAAAATTAGTTTCGCTAATTTTCTTGTTGTATCTGAATATTCATCCCAAGAATTAGGTTCTCCTCTTTTTTGTCCTCCTCTTTTTTGCAAAAATGATTTCATACCTTTACAAAAATCTGGCAATATTATATCATCTCTTCTTCTTTCAATTTCAAATAATCTATCATCTACATACGCACTTTCATTTTCATAATCAGTTTTCGCTTCTTCAAACTCAAGTCTAAATTTTTCTTTTGAAAAATCTTCTGGAGTATTAACCATTACAGTTTCTAATCCTGTATATTTTATTCTAGAAACATATTGTGCAAGAGCAGGATATCTTTCAATATATTTTATAGCATGACTTAAATCCATAATAGAATTATCTGGATTTGGCTCTGTATAAAAAACTGAATTCACTTCTTTATATCCTAGCATCTTTACTATAGTCAATTCCATGATTTTTCTTCTTAAATCTAATACATCTGCTGGAGAAACACCTAATTTTTCATATCCTTCTAATTGTTGAATCAATCCATACATTTCTCTTCCCAAATTATTTAGATGTCCTAAATCGGAAAAATCTGGATAATAATGTTTTTCAATAGTTTGTGCAACTGGAGTCATATCGTTTGCATATTCCACTGATCCATCATTGTTCATTCTCATCCAAAAATAAGAATCTGAATGTTCTGTACTATTTTCATCAAATTGCCATCCATTTTCTGTACTATATAACGTTCTTTTTAATCCATCAGGACTTGGTAAATCTAATTTATATCCATATTTATTTTTTGTTGCTTCTAAAAATTCGCCTTTATACAACACATTAATCTTTTCTTCTGCCATTATAGACCTCCAAAAATCTAATATCTACATATATATCATACTATTAATTTTAAAAAAAGCAAATATTTTTTATTTTTTTTTTATAAAAAAACATTTGCAATAAAAAATCCCCTAAATAAATAGGAGCTTTTTTATCTTATATTATATTTTTGTTATATCTACTGGTACCAAATCTTTTTCATCTACATCATTTTCAATTGCTTTATATAAAGCATTAACTGTATCTAAAGATGTAAAGCATGGAATTTTACATTCAACAGCCATTCTTCTAATTTTGAATCCATCTCTATTTGATTGTTTTCCTTTTGTAGGAGTATTTACAACAAAGTTAATTTTTCCTGATTCAATTAGATCAATTATGCTATTTTTTCCTTCCCATAATTTTTCTATCATTGTAGATTTTACCCCATTTTCTTCTAAGAATTTTGAAGTACCATAAGTTGCATATATTTCAAATCCTTTTTCTTTAAATTTCTTAGCCATTGGAAGCATTTCTTCTTTATCTTTATCTCTAACTGTTATTAATATAGCTCCTTTTTTAGAAACATTTGCACCACTTGCTATAAACGCTTTTAAAACAGCATTTTCAAATTTTTTAGAAACACCTAAAACTTCACCAGTTGATTTCATTTCAGGCCCTAATGATGTATCTGCATTTTTAATCTTTTCAAATGAGAATACTGGCATTTTTACACATATATAATCACTTTTTTTATATAGTCCTGTTCCATATCCTAATTCTTTTAATTTTTTACCTAAAATTACTTTAGTAGCTATATCAATCATTGGAAGATTTGTAACTTTACTAATATATGGAACTGTCCTACTAGAACGAGGATTTACCTCTATAATATACACTTCACCTTCACTAATTATAAATTGTATATTTAAAATACCTATTACATTTAATTCTTTAGCAATTTTCTCTGTATATTCTATGATTTTTTTCTCATGTTCTTTTGATACATTTTGTGTTGGATAAACTGAAATACTATCTCCAGAGTGAACTCCAGCTCTTTCTAAGTGTTCCATTATACCTGGTATTAATATATCTTTACCATCACAAATCGCATCTACTTCAACCTCTCTACCTAAAATATATTTATCAACTAATATCGGATGTTCTTGTTCTATTGTATTAATTTCATTTACATAGTTTTCAATTTCTCTATCATCATATGCTATTGCCATACCTTGTCCACCAAGAACATATGATGGTCTAACAAGTACTGGATATCCAAGTTTGTTTGCAACTTCTTTTGCTTCTTCTACAGTAAAAATTGTGCTTCCTTTTGGTCTTAATATTCCACAATTATTTAAAGCTTCATCGAATTCTTTTCTATCCTCAGCTCTATCCATATCAACTTCTTGGGTTCCCATTATTTCAACGCCCATTTCAGTTAAATCTTTTGTTAATTTTATCGCTGTTTGCCCACCAAATTGAACAATTGCACCATCTGGTTTCTCTACTCTTACTATATTTTCAACATCTTCTCTTGTTAATGGTTCAAAATATAATTTATCTGCAATATCAAAATCAGTACTTACTGTTTCTGGATTGTTATTTACAATTATAGTTTCATAACCTTGTTTTTTTAATGCCCAAACACCGTGAACACTACAATAATCAAATTCAATACCTTGTCCAATTCTAATTGGTCCAGATCCCAAAACCATAACTTTCTTTTTATTAGATTTTTTTGCTTCACAACCATCATCATATGAAGAGTAATAATATGGAGTTTTTGCTTCAAATTCTGCCGCACATGTATCTACTACTTTAAAGCTTGCTATAATATTATTTTTCTCTCTCATTTTCTTAATTTCTTCTTCATTTTTGCCCGATAATTTAGCTATTATTTTATCTGTAAAACCTAATTTCTTTGCTTTTTCTAGCATTTTTGAATTCATTTGATTTAATTCTAATTCTTTTTCCATTTTTATTAGTTTATAAATGGCTCCAATAAAGAATTTATCTATTTTAGTTATTTCACTAATTCTTTCAACAGAAATTTCTTTTCTTATCGCTTCTGCAATTACAAATAATCTTTCGTTATCTACTATCCTTAATTTTTCTTCAACTTCAGATTTTTCAAGTTCTGTTAATTTATCTAGTTTTAAATATTCTACATTTTCTTCTAAAGAACGAATTGCTTTCATAAGTCCAGCTTCTAAATTAGTAGCTATCGACATTACTTCTCCTGTTGCTTTCATTTGAGTTCCTAGTGTACGATTTGCTGTTAAGAATTTTTTAAATGGCCACTTTGGAACTTTAACAACAACATAATCTATTGTCGGTTCAAAACATGCATAAGTTTTTCCTGTTACTTCATTTCTTATTTCATCTAATGTATAACCTAAAGCAATTTTTGATGCAACTTTTGCTATCGGATATCCAGTTGCTTTTGACGCTAATGCTGATGAACGGCTAACTCTTGGATTCACTTCTATTACTGCATATTCAAAACTTGTTGGATGAAGTGCAAATTGAACATTGCATCCACCTTCAATTTTTAATGCTTCAATTATTTTTAATGCAGAATTTTTTAACATTGAAAATTCTTTATTTGATAATGTTTGAGCTGGTGCTACAACTATACTATCTCCTGTATGAACTCCAACTGGATCTATATTTTCCATACTACAGATTGTTATACTATTTCCTTTTCTGTCTCTCATAACTTCAAACTCGATTTCTTTCCAACCTGTTATACATTTTTCTACTAGTATTTCATTTACTCTAGACATTCTTATACCAGAACCTGCAATTTCTTCTAGCTCTTCCATTGTATATGCGATACCTCCACCAGTACCACCTAAAGTATATGCTGGTCTTATTATAACAGGAAGACCAATTTCTCTTGAAAATTCAACAGCATCTTCTACTGTATGTACAACTTTACTTGCAATACAAGGTTCATTTATTGCTTCCATCATATCTTTAAAGCATTGTCTATCTTCTGCGTTTCTTATTCCATCTACACCAGTTCCTAAAAGTTTAACTTTTTTCTCTTTTAAAAATCCAGCTTCTTCAAGTTCCATAGCTAAATTAAGCCCTGTTTGTCCACCTAAATTTGGTAAAATGCTGTCTGGTTTTTCTATATTTATGATTTTCTTTACAGTCTCTACTGTTAGTGGCTCAATATAAATTTTATCTGCCATATTTTTATCTGTCATAATTGTTGCTGGATTAGAATTTATTAAAACAACTTCTAAACCTTCCTTTTTTAGTTCTCTACAAGCTTGGGTACCAGCATAATCAAATTCAGCAGCTTGTCCTATTATAATTGGTCCAGAACCTATAACTAATACTTTTTTTATATCTTTATATTTTGGCATTATAATTCTCCTTTACAACTTTCATTTAATACTATTTATTTTTTCATCGTTTCCATAAATTCATCATATATATAATCAGCATCTTCTGGATAGAATTGAATTGTAAATATTTTTTTATTTTTATATCTTAAACCTTCATTTGTTCCATCATTTAAATTTATATGTGAAACTTCTGCAATTTCTTTTTTTATACTCTCTTCAATAATATAGTAACCATGATTTTGATTTGTTATATGCACAATATCTTTTCTTATATCTTTTACTGGATGATTTGGTCCTCTATGTCCGTATTTTAATTTTCCTATCTCAAATCCATTTGCAAGTCCCATAAGTTGATGACCAAATGCAATCCCCAATATTGGCACTCCAGAATCATATAGTCTTTTTACAACCTTTATTTGTGCATCATAATCCGCCGGATCTCCAGGTCCATTTGAAAGCATTACACCATCAGGATTCATTGCCAAAATTTTATCTGCACCTGTACTTGCTGGGAAAACCGTTACTTCACAATTTCTTTTTAACAAGGAATTTATTAAATTATGTTTTACTCCATAATCTATTACTGCAACCTTTTTCTCTTTTCCTCTACCATACATTTGGACTTGTTTAGAAGTAACTTTACTTACTGCACTTTCAATATGATAATCTTTAATTTTTTTCATTATTTCATCAATATTTGAAATATTTGATGTTAAGTATCCTTTCATTGTTCCATTGTCTCTTAACATTCTTACAAGTTTTCTTGTATTTACATTTGTTAATCCCGGAACTTTATTATCTCTTAAGAACTTATCAAAATTAAATTTTGATCTAAAATTGCTTTCAAAATCTGCAACTTCATGTACAAAAACTGCTTTTGCAAATATACCATCTGATTCATAATCTTCTGGCATAACCCCATAATTTCCAATTAGAGGATAAGTCATAACTATACCTTGTCCATAATATGAAGGATCAGTAAGAGTTTCAATATATCCTACCATAGAAGTATTAAAAACAACTTCACAAGGTGTATCAGCATTAAAACCAATTCTTTCTCCTTCAAAAATTTCACCATTTTCTAGTACTAAATAACCTACCATTTTTCCATCCTTTCTTTATCTTTTATAGTCTTTTGTAGCTATCAACCATTTGTATATTATTCTTTATATCTTATGTTGATTTCCAAAAAAAGAGTCACTAATTAAAAATTAGTGACTTCTATTAATATTATTTAATTTTAAATTTGAAAATATAATTGAAGAAAATGAAACTAAAATAGAATTAAAAAACATTTTATTTTTTATTCTATTTGCTACATTTGAATATGTCATCATTTACATCCTCCATTATCTTCACATTGTTAAAATTTTACTATACATTTTATAAAAAATCAAGAAATATTATTTTTTTTTATATTTTTTTAGATTTTAACGACCGCCGCAGCTTCCTCCACCGCCTCCGGCCACCTCCGCCGCTTGAGAATCCACCTCCGCCGCCAGAGCCACTACTATCATATGAGTTAGCAGCCGAATATGCAGCTGATGCTCTATCATATACACTTTCTAATCCTCTACTAAATCTATCAAAAACATCAATATCAAAATTCGAATTTGCCATTACATTCCAATAAGTTGCATTTTGTAAATTTTCAGAATTTTCAAAAAATTCTGGATGAATAGCTTTTAATTGTTTTAAGACTTTTTTAGAAATACCAAATGCAGTAGCATAAACTAAATATTTTTCCCACATAACAAGATCAGGAACTTCTCTTTCAGCCATCATTGAATAATCTTCAATATATTTTTTTAAGCCCTTCCATTGATTTTTCTCTTCATTTCCTTTTGTTGAAAGAATAGAAATATATTTATAGTTTTTCATACATCTCACTTGAAGTATAATACATCCAATAATTGGAGTTATTATTCCTATATAAAACATAAAAATTGAAATAATAGCAAATATCAGATACTTGCTAGCTTTTGATTTCCATTTTTCTGCAAGGAATAATCTTTCTTCTTCTATATTACCAGCGTTTTGATTTAATCTTTTTCCAACAACATCCAACGAATTCAATTTTGAATAAACCAAATCGTATTCATTTTTTGCAAATCTTTCAAATTCTTTTGGAGTTATATAATCTTTTCCAAGCATTGCAGCTCTTATAAGTTCTAATACCAATCTTTCATCTTCAGATGTATTAATTTGAGGATCTTTGTTAGTTCTTAATATTTTCACATCTTTTGATTCTGTTACTTCAAGCGAAATATACCCTTTTAAAGCTAAATTTAAAATTGTAGCTGAAAAGATTTTTGGAATATAACTTCTCATAATTGAAGTATTATTATTAAAACAATACAAATACATTGCTTTTGTTGGTGTTGCTTGTTTTTCATCCGGTATATCTCTAAAATATTCTAACTCTGATTTTGGATATGTATACTTTTCTTTTAATTCTTTACCTATTTTTCTATATTTTCTTGCTGTCACAATGAATGGTATCAGTATAATACCATTTACTATACAAGCAATAATTATAATCTTTTTTAATTTTTCTATTTTTTCTCTAGCATATTCTCTTTCATCGTTTGCCCTTTTTGCCCATTTATTTTCTTCTTCTAAAATATTATCTAACTGTGATTTGTTATATTTATTGTCACATTCATAATAAATATTTTCATCTGTTACAATACGTAATTCAAACATTTCATTTGAATTAATTTTTGCTAAAGAAAAACTCGCTTGAGATTTTGAATCTTTAAAAATTGAAGCACTTAAGTTCCCATGTCCCCAAACTCTAAAAGACTCTTCATTTTGCACTTCATCTGGTAATCTTATTCTACCAGTTAAGTTTCTTCCATACATTCCATTTTCATTACTTAAAAATTGCCAATACAATTCAGTACAATCATTATAAATTTTAACCGCATTTTCCACTGTATAATACATCTTATACATTTTGTTACCCGAAGTATTATCTAATCCTATATTCCATGCAATTTCATATGTACCTTTTTCCGTTTCTAACGCATAAAAACATCCAGGATCAACATGATATTTATATTGATTAATTTCCCTTAATTTTTTTTCTTGATTATCTGTTATTTCTATAACACCAGCATCTTTTATTTGATAACCACTACTTACTCCCAAATCAAATGTTTTAAATAAAGTATTAGTTTCGCTAGCATAAACATCCCAAGTTTCTACTACAGTCATACTTCCATCTGAATTTAAAGTCACATCATAGTCAAGTGAATTCCATCTTTGAGTTCCAGCATATGAAGATGTACTAAATAAAAAAATGATGCATAATAAAAATAAGCTTATTAATCCAATTTTTTTCTTAAGTTCCATAATGTATCTCCTTTGTAATTTAATTTTAAACAAAATCTTTAAATATTGAATCCATTATATTATATAAATTTTAATTCTACTAGTTTTTACAAAAATTTTATTACAAAAAAAAAGATGTCTCATTATCTGAGACATCTTAATATTACTTATTATTGTAATTGTTTCATAACTTCTTCAGCAAAGTTTTCTTCTTTTTTCTCGATTCCTTCACCTTTTTCAAATCTTGCAAATCTTGTCATTTCTGATCCGTTGTTTTTAATTAAATCTCCAACTTTAACACTTGGATCTTTAACAAATTCTTGATCTAATAAACAGATTTCTGAATAGAATTTTCCAATTCTTCCTTGAACCATTTTTTCAGCTATTTCAGCAGGTTTTCCTTCATTCATAGCTTGAGCTTTTAATATTTCCATTTCTTTAGCTACTCTGTCTTGTGGAACTGATTCTCTGTTAAAGAATTCAGGTCTTGCAGCAGCGATTTGCATACATACGTCTTTAGCTAATTCTGATTCACCTTTAGCAAAATCAACTAAAACAGCGATTTTTCCTGCTCCGTGAATATAACTTTCAACTAAACCAGCTGATTCGAATCTTTCAAATCTTCTGATTGACATATTTTCTCCTATTGTAGCAATTTTTTCTGTTAATACTTCTTGAACTGTTTTTCCAGCATTTTTATATGTTGTAGCAAGTAATGCTTCTACATCAGCAGGAGCATTTACTGCAACTATTTCAGCTATATCATTAACAAAGTTAACGAATTCTTCGTTTTTAGCAACGAAATCTGTTTCAGCATTTACTTCAACTATTGCTCCAACTTTTTTATCAGCTGTTACATGAGCTGCTACTAAACCTTCAGCTGCAATTCTTCCTGATTTTTTAGCTGCTTTTGCTATTCCTCTTTCTCTTAATAACTCAGCTGCTTTTTCCATATCTCCATTTGTTTCTGTTAAAACTTTTTTGCAGTCCATCATTCCTGCACCTGTTTTTTCTCTCAAGTTTTTAACTAATTCTGCAGTTATCATTTTTTACCTCCCAAAAAATTATATATTTCCACTTTTCTCACTAAAGTGGTATTAAAATCTTTTATCAAAAAACGGACATAATAATAATACTACTAGCTTGAATATTATTAAATGTCCGCTTCTGTTATATTTAAAAATTATTCTTCTTCGCTAGCAACTACTTCTTCCATATCTGTAGCTTCTTCAGCTTCTTCAACCATAGTTGTTACTTCAGCATCTTCACCTTGTCTACCTTCTATAACAGCGTTAGCCATAACATCAGCAATTAATTTAACTGCTCTTATAGCATCGTCGTTTCCTGGTATAGCAAAGTCAACGTCTTCTGGATTGCAGTTTGTATCTACTAATCCAACAACTGGAATTCCTAATTTTTTAGCTTCTAATACAGCTATTCTTTCTTTTTTAGGATCAACTACGAACATAACTCCTGGCATTTCTTTCATATCTTTGATTCCGCCAAGATTTTTTTCTAATTTTTCCATTTCATTTTTTAATCCGCTAACTTCTTTTTTTGGTAATACTTCGAATGTTCCATCAGCTTGCATAGCTTCTAAATCTCTTAATCTTTGGATTCTTCCTTCGATTGTTTTGAAGTTTGTTAACATTCCTCCTAACCATCTTTGGTCAACATAGTACATGTTACATCTTTCTGCAGCTTCTTTAACACATTCTTGTGCTTGTTTTTTAGTTCCTACGAAAAGAACTGTTTTTCCTTCTTCTGCTTGTTCTTTAACGAATTTGTAAGCTTCGTCTAATTTTTTTGATGTTTTTTGTAAATCGATAATGTGAATACCATTTCTAGCTTGGAATATATATTCAGCCATTTTTGTATAGCATCTTCTTGTTTGATGTCCGAAATGAACACCAGCTTCAAGTAATTGTTTCATTGCAACTACTGCCATTTTAATTTCCTCCTTAAATTTTGTTTTTTTCCTCCATAGATTTCCACATTTTAGACAACTATTGTTAAAACAATAGCACAATCTAAAACTCAATCTATGTGTGTTATTATATAACTCTGACATTATACCAGCTTTTTTCCTTAATTGCAAGTGTTTTTTAGATTTATTTTACATATTTTATTGTTTTATAAAAAAGAATGGGAGCTAGCGCAACTTACACTAGCTCCCACAATCCAAATATCACCAAATTGTCGTTTCAACAGCTCTTTCACTGTTTCTCACACCCCTTGCCAAAAGATCCCACAGATCAAATGCCAGCAAGGAAGTTCTGATGTTGGCCTTACCGTAGCGGTAGTCAACAAAGATCAGACAATTTTTTTCCCAAATCTGGCGGTGATTATCAGGATTCACACGGTCTCTGCGATGTTCACCGATTTTGGTGTAGGTCATCATCTGGTTGGTAATAAAGTCGTGCTTATATACCACGTCGATGATACCTTCTTCCTGACACATAGCCTCGAAAACACCCTTTGCAAATGCGTGAATGTCTCGAGAACCAGCAGAAAGCGAACGAGTTCTTCCGTATCCCTTATCCAGGATACTTACTTGCTTGCTGTGCTTCAGCTTAGCAAAGTTAGGATAAGCCACCATTGCATTCTTATAGATTTTTCTCAACAGCACGGCTTCAGAGCCGCTGATGTGAGCATAACCATGAACATGCAGGGTGTCGAAGAAGTACTTCAGAAAACGATTCAGATTGTCGAAACACTCCATATCGTCGCGAGCCATCTTCAGTTCTTTCTCCAGTTCTTTGCTGCAGCGAGATTCAGTAGCCGGATCCTTTGCAGTCACTTCCAGCACTTTCACTTCGAGCACATTCTTTTCAGGATTGAAGTAGAACAGCACTTTAGCCTTAGCCTTAGGCTTTTTTACCTCAACTTCCTTAGGTTCTCTGCTAGGAACCATGGTAGTTTTTCCGTCGTTCACAACAACCTTGTTCACAACGACGTATTCGGTCTTAACTTCCTTCACTTTTGCTTTGGTTGCCAGGTATACAACATTGCCCAACACCTCGTTGTCCATGTTGACACCATCATTGGTCGTGATTTTCTTACCGGAAGCCTTCTTCGAGGATTTTTCCTCATTCTTCTGGTATTTCATTCTCTCCCAGCTGCATCCGGTTCCCAAAAAACCACTCAGAAAACTCCGCTGATGAGCTTCGGTCATGATCGCATTTCGTTCTTCGGAGGACAAACCTCTAAATTTACGCAGCTCCTGACCATTGCCATCAAGAACCTTTCCCAAAAACTCGGGACTGACTGTTACCTTAATATCATTCTTCTTAATATCCATGTTGCATTTCTCCTCCTGTATATGTAGAATTTAAGGTTTACAAGTTTCAATTAAAGCACAATGCTTCAATTATATTATAACACAAAGTCATATTTTCGTCAAACAAATCTTGTATAAAAAATTACCACTAGTATAACCTGAGTTTTACTCTAAAATTAAGAAAAACGGAGACATACTCATGTCTCCGTTTTTTAATCCATTTCAGTTAAGCTCGAACATTAGAGAGGTCAGATTTTATCAACATCTCCCACAAATCAAAAGGCATGAAAGATGTTCTAATTTCAACACCACTTGCTGTTCCAAACTTATACATAATGAATCTAGGACAAATACTGTGCGGAATTCTGTGCGGACTTGCTCCACAGCGTTCATAAGTTTTGTACTTATTGAGGTTAGGATCGTATTTGTATACAAATCTTGTCAGACCCAACTTTTCCATCACTTCGAACGTTGCTCTTGCAAAGGTATACATGTCACGCTCTCTTGCGTTTATGATTCTACCTCTGGCAAACCCTTTTCTTAAGACTTCATACTGATCATCTTTATCAAGCTTTGCAAATTCCGGATAGTGCTTGATAGCTCTCATCATAATCTTATACATTGTGACAGCTTCATCGCCTCTTACACTGCAAAGCTTTTCACCATACAAAGTCTCAAAACAGTACTTTATTGCCAACTCCTCCGTCAAGTTTCTAGCTAAGAACTTCTCTACTAAGATAAGTTGTTGGCTAACCTTATCTAAAAGTCGTTCTTTAGTACTTTCATCTTTGGCAATGACGTATGGCACTATTTCTGCCACAGAAAGATCTTGATTGTACGAAACATTCAAGATAAGATATGCCTCATCTGCTTGTTTCTTTCCTTTCAAAATGATCGCTTCCTGCATTGAAGAGAAGAATTCTTTTTCTTTAGCATCAGCCTCTCTCCAATAAGTGTTTTCAAACTTATTTAAAAGAACAAACTTTACCAAATTTGCCCAAAACTTCGAAATCACTTCGATTCTTTTCTCTTTAGAAAGTTCGTGATATTTCGAAAGCTCCTCTCCTCCAATTCGCATAATAGTGTCAAACCATACCATACCGAAGTTGCATTTAATCATAAAAAACCCCCTTTTTCGGCAACTAGACTCTTGTCTTTCCTCCAAATAGCATATAAGCTACCTTATTATTATACCATAAGGTTACATAATATTCAATAGTGTTAACGATTTTTTATTCTTATCTTAGTTATTATTAATTATAAACTTCTATTCTTTGTTTAAACATTGTTCCATCTTTAGTTGTAAACAATTCTAATTTGTTATCTTTTCTTAAAATATCTTGTATTTTCCAAAGTCCTAGTCCAGAATTTCCTTTTTCTTTTTTAGTAGTATAGTTCTTTTCAAATATTCTGCATGTATCTACATCTTTATTAGCATATGTATTTTCTACTACTATATCAATTTTGTTTCTACTCATATCTTTCAAAAATTGAATATTAACAACCTTTTCTTCGCAATCATTTGTAGCTTCAATAGCATTATCAACTAATATACCAAGCATTCTTGATAATACATAAGCTTTTTCTTTCAATTCTTTTAAACTTGCCATAATTTCAATATTCATTTTTATACCTTTTTCTTCAGCAACTTTAAATTTATTTTGCAATATTCCATATATTGCTGGATTTTCTAATCCTTGACAATTTAGAAAATCAATAACATTCGCATGATTGCATTCTTTCATTAATGATTTAAAATATTTTCTTAATGAATTCATATCTTCTAAATAGATATAAGCATCCATAGCTTGAATAATATTATTAAAGTCATGTTTAAAACATCTAACAGTATCAGTAACTTCTAATAAATTCTTATTTTCTTCTGTTAACTGTTCTATATCTTTTTTCATCTTTTGAATATCTCTTTTGCTTAAAAATCCATATATATTTATACATACAATTCCTATGCAAATGATTAAATTTCCTAAAATTATTTTAGGATCCATTGTTTTGGTTGCTTGTATTATTGTTTTAGCTTGGATATTAGAAACAATAACTGCAATAATAGATATTATAAAATTAATAATATCCATTAAATTAATTTGTTTTTTGATTGAATCAAATTTTATTTGTACACTCATCCTTCGTACCCTTTCTTTATTTTATTTTTTTCTGAACTTTTTTTATAATAGTATAATTTCTTGGCTTTTTCAACATAATTAATCATACAGAATTCGACTATTTTCGAGCTTTTTGAATTTTTTTAATTATACAAATTTATAAAAAAAATCCTTATTTTGTTTGTTGCTTTAAGCAAAAACAAAACAGGATTAGAATAGCATATTGAAATCGATTTGTGTAAAAAAGTGTTGAAAAGTAACGAATTATTTTTTCTCAAACCCGCAAAACCTTGAAAATACTGTATCGATTTTTAAACTTTTTTCAAAAACTAAAAGTTTTTTTGTAAAAATTTAGCACAAAATCAACAAAACACCATTTTTCGCCACCACATCTATAAGTTTTATAATCTCCCTGATATAAAAATCTAAAATTTGCACTTCGCAAATTTAGAAGTTCGCTTCATCTTCTCCAATCTCTAAATTCAGAGTGGAAAAAAGAAGCAGTACAGAAAATTTAGCAGCCCATCAACACAAGTCAAAACAAAATGGAGGTATGACAAATGTACAAACTCAAGAAAATCTTTGCCATGGTATTGGCACTCGCACTTGCTTTCAGTTTCTCAACTGTAGCATTTGCAGCAGAGGAATCTGGTATTCCTGAAAACGCAACTCGTCACACAATCGAAGTAACAGTTGAACCTGGTGAAAATGACATTGCACCTTATATCTGGGGGCAAGGAACCTACAATCCTCCCGTTAACGGTGCAACTTATACTGCATCTTTCACAACCCCTCACAGATACATGGCTTATGAAATCCGCGGTATCAAAAGCGATGGTTCTACTACAGGATTAACTTATCAAGTATCTTTGCTTTATTCATTAACCATGTCTTCAGTTTCTTCAATTACACGAGCTGTTGATGGTAACACCTATAAAATGGATTGGGTAGATGTAGAAGCTAACGATAACTATTTATTTAAAATCCAAAATTATACTGGAACCCCCATAAACGTTACAATTACTTATTACACTTGGGCATAACTTTTCTGATAAAAGAGGCTAGATCACTCTAGCCTCTTTTTATAGATATATTTCTATATTTCCACATTTTTTTATTACTTCTTTATTCGATATAATATTCAAATAATCAATTTTTACTTTTATATTATCTTGACTATAAAAACTATTAAATTCTAAAACATAAATATACGTTTTTTTATCAATTCGTTTTCCATATTTCGAAATTTCATTAATTTTTAAATCTATATTTTCTTCAAAAATAACATTTCCATTTATCTTATCTACTAATTTTATATTATCAAAATAAACTTTATCAAATTCCTCTTCACATCTAACATTAAATGCAATGCAAAGTTTGTCTTCTTCTTGAATAATATAATCTACTTTGATTCCAACACCATCATGTTCAACATATTCCATGTCTATTTCTTTGTAATTACCGTTTGCAATAGCCTCTTCTATTTGTTTATCTGTATTTGAGAAAATATTAGTTACTAAACTTTCTATTTCATCAGCAAATACTCCTAAACTTGAAATTAAAAAGATAACACAAGCAAATGTTGCAATAAGCTTTTTGGAAAAAAGAACAGTTCTTGTTTTTTCTTTAATGTCTGGTTTGTTTAATTCTTCTTTCATTTTTATCTTTAAATTTTGTTTAAATTCATCTCTTAATTTTACTTCATTAAGTTCATTTTTTATTTCTTCTAATTCTTTATTAAATTCTTCCATTTGCTCTTTCTCCTTTCAGAATAATTTCTTTTACTTTATCTCTGGCTCGCTTTAGTCTGGTCTTAGCATTCGATTCGCTTATTTTTAGAATCTTACTTATCTCAGAAATTTTGAGTTCATGTATATAAAATAATTCAAAAATTTCTCTATATTTCTTTTCTAGTTTATTTATTGCAACCTTTAATCTATTATCACAAGTCACTTCAGAATTATAACCAAGATTACCTGTTAATGGCTCTGTTTTTCTAATTTTATTATATTTTAATTTATTTGAAACTAGATTTAATGCAATTCTTATCAACCAACATTTCTCATGTTCTTCTGTATTAAATCTTTTGCCTTTCTTTATATATTTTACATATTCCATAAATATTTCTTGTACAATATCTTCACAATCTTCTATATTTTCTAACTTATTATACAAGATAGTATTTATCATATCAGCATATTTATCTATTATTTTATCTACGTCTATTTCCTTTTTCATTTTCACTTTCCTGCTTCTTTTTTTGGCATTTTTTATATTTTTTTTAATTTTTTTAACTTTTTTAAAAATTTTTGTCACCTTTTGACCTCCTCAGTTGATTTATTATATAGGAGGTATTTTTTTATGTACAACTTAGTATTATTTGTAAGTGATTTAAGTTTAATCAAAAAAATGGGTAATATAGTTTTTAACAATTTTAAATCTATGAATTTAATTGGTATAGTTTCAACACACAAAGAATTAGAATCACTTTGCAAAAAACATAAAGTAAATTTAATTATTTTGTCTGAAACCAAATACAATTCAAAACCAATTAACTGCATTTTACCCAAAATTGATTCTGTAATTGTTCTTTGCGAATCTGACACATCTAATTACACAAAAGATTCTAATACACTATTCTTATCAATCAATAAAAGTACTACTTATATGATAAATGAACTTAGTAAATTTAATAATTTTATTTATAATCAATTTATAAAAAACAAATTAATTTATATTCTTGAAAACTTAAAATTTGATTTTAAATTTTCTGGAACTACATACTTTTTAGATGCCGTTATTATTTCATATTTAACCATGGAAAATTATGAATTTGAAAATCTAAAAAAATATATTTATCCTTTAGTATCTCAAAAACATAATACAGATTTATCTATAGTAAAATCTTCCATTTTTCGTGCAATTCAATCTGCTAAAAAGCATTTAAAACCTGAAGATTTCCAAAAACTTAATATGAATTATCCAGAAAAAATAACCACAAAACATTTAATTACTGAAATTATTAATCATTTATAATTTTACCAGATTTAAATCTTAAATCAATACTCATTAAAAACCAAGCAGCATTTTAAAATGCTACTTGGTTTTTCTTATTTTATAAAAATTTTCTTTTTGAATATCATTTTATTTGTATCTATTTCATATTTAAAATATTCAATTGGATTTATATTTATAAAAACATTTTCGGATTTTATATATTTTATAAATTTATAAGCATTATCAATATTTTTTGTAAATATAACTGAAATTTTATTTATATTATTACTTTGATTAATTTGTTCTATATTTTTTTCTAAATCATTATTAAAATAATTTACTTTAATTTCATTCATATAAGCAAATTTATCTATTTCATTTAATATACTTTGGAATATATTATCTTCAACATATACATACATTTCACCAAAATTTTCAAATTCTGAATCTATATGGATTCTTTTACAATACTCAAGATATTCATTTTTATTACCAAAATAATATAATAAATCATAATTATCTTGTTTTAATACAATGTTATCTTTAGTCATATTTATATAAGTTACTATATCCGAATCAAAATTTACTTCTTTAAGTGATTTTTTTATTACTTCCAATAAAACTTTATTTGATGCAAGCATCTTTTCTTCTAATACAACTTCAACACAGTTATTAGTATAAATTGCATTCAAACAAAAATTAAATATTAAATACGGATTTTGATTCGTTATTAATAGTATTTTTCCAATTCCAGAAACAACTTCTTGTTTGGTAATTTTAGGCATATATTCTTTTTCTTTTATTGAAGCTATTAATTCAAAAATCTTATCTAGATTAAACTTTATTTCCCATTCTTTAAAATCTAATTCAAATGCTTTGTTTATACTTTCCTTATTTTTAATTAAATTATTTTCAATTTTATTTATAAGCTCTATAGCTTTTTCTTTTTTCAAAAAATAATTATTCATATTTTACCTATAAACTATCTTATTTCATTTTTTCTTTCTTCATAGTCTGTTTTTATATCTTCAACCAAAGTATCGATTGCCAAACTATATTCTGAATCCACCTTCACTTTTTTAGCAAATTCTGGACTTAGTTTTTTCATTTCGTATACAACATTTTTTCCCCATCCTGCTGATGCATTTCTTACTTTAACGTGTTCTGTCTCTCTTAACCCTTGCTTTGTTGCATCTGATTCTATTACTTTAGTTTCTAAATTTCCATTTCTAGCCATTTTATTTAAAAAGAACAAACCTTGTTGAAGTGACATTATATATGTTGCATTGCCTGGTTTATCATTTTTCATAAATACCATTAATTCTAATTCTTTTGATGGATAAATTCTATAACCATCAAGAGAGTTATTAGTTCCTTTAAGTACTGGTTTTCTAGCATCAAATCCAATTTGTTCTAACAGCAACTCTTGAAGATCTGGATCTATTTTTAATTTTGATTCTCTTCTTGTTCCAGCTATTCGTAATCCTTTTGTTGTACTCTCACCTTCTGGTGTTTCTTCTGTTAATATTATAATTCCATTATCACTGTTAAAAATAGATTCATAAGCTTCATTTGTTGCAATATTTTCAGCAAACTCTTTCGCATTTTCTTCAGTTATTATATTTCTTTGAACTAAAGTACTTAATTCATCTTGAGAAATATAATAATTTTTAAACAAATCTTCTACTTTATCTAATGAAATTTCATCCGTAATAAAATCAGCTAATTCAATTTCAATTTCATAATTTTGAACTATTTTTAAAAACTCATCAATATCAATCCCATCTTGATTTGAATATAATACCATTAATTCAGATGGTCCAATTTTTCCGCTTAGTAATTCTTTTCTTATTACATCTGCTCTATTTTCTGTTAAATTTAAAACTTCATAACTTAACGTTCCATTTTTATAATGTTGTATAATTTCATCGCTTGTAAAAATTTCCTTTACAGCTTCTAATGATATTAATTTGTTTTTAAATAAATTTAATATTTCTTCTTCAGAAATTGCTTCTTCAATATATAAATCTTCTATAACATCTGTTGCTACTTCATAATTTAATCCGCTAAAATCAATTTCTTTTTTACTTAATAATACTAAAACAATTTCCTTTTCTTGAGATGTAATAGATTCTTTATATACATTTAAATATTCATCTTTCTGTTCTTTTGATAAGTCATTATTTAAAAATTTATTAAAATCTTCAACAAATCTTTTATTAATTTTTCCATCATTTAATAATTTTTCTAAAACTTCTGGTGTATAGGTTCTTTGTATCAACTCTATCATCTTTTCATATTCTTCTGGTTCTTGATACTTTAAAGATTTAAATTTTGTTAGTTTCAATACATCTTCAACATTAATCGCACCATTATTTATAAATAATTCAATATCTTCAATTTTTAATGTGCCAAACATATTTATATAATCATTTGATTCTAATGAGTTTTTATATTTTATTTGGTCTGACATTACAATTTTCATAAACTGTTCTCTATTTAATGATGTTAAGAAGTCTGTTCTCAACACTCTTTCTGTTCCATGTTGTGTTTGAATAAAATCTAAAAATTCAATTCCTTTTGGAAATGCGCCATATCTTAGTAAGGCTTCTAAATCATCTGGTGTTAAATTTTTTAATTCTTCTTTTTTTAATCTTTTTAATACTGTTTTAGCCTCAATTTTTTCTTCTTTTAAATATTGAACAATCTCTTCTATACTCGCAAATTTAGCAAAGAATCTTTTATCTTTTTCAGCATAATAATTTAAAATCGCATTTCTTGATTCAAAAGAACCAGTTAAATAACAAGCATTTTCAAATTCTTCGTTTGTTAGTACATTTAATTCTCTAAAAACTTCATCAAGTGTCATAAAATCCAAACTAGTTATTATTCCACCTTCAACTAACTGGCTATAATCTACAACTCCAGCTTTTAACATTTTGCTTATAAAATCATTTCTAAAATATTCTTTTTCTTCTCTATTATTTAAAGTAACTTTTCCATCATTAAATTTTCTTGTTTCTCTAGAAATTGTTGAAAGTGATTTTTCAAAAAATATACTAATACCTTGTCTTATTAATCTTCTCTCTTCATCGCTTCCATTTTTTATTTTTTCACTTAAAACATTATTTAATCTATTTATTAAGTGATCTATTTTATCCGATTCTAGATATGCTGCATGAACTGATTCTATTTTTATTAATATTGTCTCTACATCATAAGAAGTAAATCCATATTTTAATGCTTTTTCAAACTTTTCTACTTCTTGATATACAGTCATTTCTATTGCTTTTATATCTCTTTCAGTAATTTCAACAATTCCTGTTTGGGTAAATGCATATTTTTTATTTTTCTTTAAATCTAATACTGTTGTTTTATTTCTTATAGCTTCTGCAATTAAGTATGCATCACTAACAGAATGTCTGTCTACTGTTATTGGTTTTACTTGTAATTTTTGCTCTAAATTTTCAATTATTCTTTCTGGTGCTTTTTCACCAGTTCCATGTTTTACTTCCAATACGTTTTTTGAGTTACTTTTTGACATTTTAATTCAACTTCCCCTTTTTTACAAAAGATAACGGTATTATAACACATTATGTCAATCAATTCAACGTTTTGCCTAAAGTTTATTAGTAAATATTGATTTTAAAGGCAATCTATAGTAAACTCATCTTAGAAATTTTATACATTGTTTTTAAAAAGGAGTTTTTATTATGTTAAAAAGATTATTTATTAAAAATTATAAAAACACCGAAGATCCTTTAGTTAGAAATCAATACGGAAAAGTTGCTGGAATCTTTGGAATATTCACTAACCTAGTATTAGGAATTATCAAATTAATAATTGGACTAATTTCTCACAGTGTTAGTATCATGGCAGATGCTGCCAACAATATTGCAGATACTGCATCATCTGTTCTTACAATTATTGGTTTTAAACTTTCAAACAAAAAACCAGATAAAGATCACCCTTATGGTTATGCTCGTTATGAATATGTAGCAGGTTTTGTAATTGCTATTTTAATGTTAATAATGGGATTAACATTTGCCAAAGAAGCTTTAATAAAAGTATTTAATCCAGAAGAACTTGTTATTAATTGGATTACATATTTAATTTTAATAATTGCTATAATTGGAAAAGGAATTCAGATGTTAGTATATCTTGATTTCTCAAAAGCAATTAATTCAAACACATTAAAAGCAAATGCTGTAGATACTAGAAACGATATTATTTCTACAACGGCAATTCTTATCTCAATGATTATAATGGGAATCTTTAAAATTAATATAGATGGAATTCTTGGTTTAGCTGTTTCTGGATTTGTAATATATAGTTCTATAAATATGATAAAAGAAGTTTTAGAACCAATCATTGGTATCATTCCAACTGAAGAACAAGTTAATGAAATCACTGAAAAACTTTTAAAATATGATTGTGTTGAAGGAATTCATGATTTAGTAATTCATAATTATGGTGTTCACAATGACTTTGTTACTGTACATGTTGAAATCGATTCAAAAATGGATATAATGAAAGCTCATGATTTAATGGATAATATAGAAAAAGATTTTAAAGATGATCTTGGAATTGCTCTTACAGTTCATATGGATCCAATAGTAGTTGGTGATCCAAGAATAGATAAACTTCAAGAAAAAGTAATTCAAATTATCCACAAATTCGATAAAGATTTAAAAATTCATGATTTTAGAGTTGTTGAAGGAATTACACATACAAATATATTATTCGATTGTATCGTTCCTTATGAAAAAGATTATACAGAAGAATCTTTCAAAGAACTTTTATCAAAAGAATTAATTCCAGAACAAGGTATTTATTATTATATAATTCAAATAGATAGACCATATGTATAAAATAAAAAAGAGTATAAGGATTTTCCTATACTCTTTTTTATTTGTTTTTTTAAATTTTTTCGTATTCAACAATTTTCAGCCCTTGCTTTAAAGAACTAGCGTGTGAACAAAACAATCCAATTTCTTTACATTCATTACTATAAACTTGAGAAGCTAGTGGAACAACTCCATCCCCTTTCAAATTCATTATTTTGTTTGCCATATACAATACTAAATCAGTTAAATTCTTGCAATCAAATATTACTCTAAAACACGAAATTATATTAAGATGTTTTACACAAACCGGTTTGGTTAAATTCTCGATAAATTCCGAGTTAGTCGCGATATCTCTATCGACCTTATGATCGCTAAATATCATATTATAAATTGCAATATAAAACTTGTTTTTTAATCTTGCTTCTACCATTTTCTTTTCTGCAATAACGGTACCATAAAAAGGTGTCGATATCGTCACAAGATATATTGGTTGTAAGCAAAAATAACTAGCATTTGTCAAACAAACTCCACATTTTGAATGTCCAACTAAAATGAGTTTTTCATACACCTCATATTGTTCATTTACAAACTCTGAAATTTCATAGCTCGATATTTCGAGCCCATCACATTCGAATGTGAAATAAAAAGCATATACAGTATGTTCCTTACTTATCTCAGGTTTAAACTCTTTCATAAGCGGATCATGCTTGATTACTCTATTTTCATCATCCAAACTCAGAGAATGTCCATTTCCAATTATATAGCACCTTTCATTTTTGGTGCCTTTTTGAATCTGTTGGACTATTATATTGTCTGTTTTATACACAACTCCAGCCAAATGCTGATTTTTTAAAATATACCGTTTCATAAAAAGTCTCCTTAACATTTGACTACGGTTGTTTACGAGTTACCAGTTTTAGGAGGACTGAAAATCAGTCCTCCCTTTTCATACTAATATTCAGTTGTTTTTTTCCTTTTTACAGGCATTGTTCAAAAGAGAGATCGTCACAAAGTGCTTCTGCCAAATACATACAAGTATCAGACACTTCATCCAGAACATCTTTCGGAATTTCAGCATCCTCTCTGGCATTTTCAGCATGCTTAATGTACTCGATTACAGGAGCTTCCAGCATATCTACCATGCTTCTGTCTTTTTCGTACAGCATCTTTGAAACGAGCAGGGATTCATCAGGAGTACCAACTTCACCATAAAGAACAGTCTGATCATCTTCATCCATTCCGAACAGGAATCTGGTTTTTACCAGTAAAACTCCAGCTTCTTCATATTTCTTTGCCAACTCAGTATAAATAAACTCACAAAGCATTCTGAGATGCTCAATGTAATGAGTAGCACTATTATGAAGTGATGCCCTTTCCAGCAGTTCGATTTCTTCTTCAGTGTCAAAATCTTCTGCATACTGTATATCTGCAAGAGAAATATCTACTAATTCGAATGCCTCATCCACGGTTTCACACTCTATCATAGCTTCATAATTTTCGCTACAATAGTCGTTTTCGTAAAACCACTCTACCAAGAGTCTAATAGCTTCCTTTTTGCAAATTTCTTTGCCTTCTTCAGAATAGAAAATAACTTCAGGTACACAAAGCTTGTCTTTCTTTCCGGTCTCTTCGTAACCATTTACGATAAAATCCACAGGAAAAACAGACAGAGGCTTAAGCAACATTACTGTTCCTCTCTTCTCTTCAGAGATACCATACTTCTTCCACAGTTCTGGAGTACTGACGATATGGTCTGTCAGTAACTCAAACTCAGTCTCCAAAAACCTCTTATTACTCTCGGAAAGAGCAACCGTAAGGTTCGGCTTCATCAGGATTCCATCAACTACCGGTCTATCGGCAATCGACAAAATACTGCTTGCCTCGTAGATGATGAGTTCAGGATTTTCCTCTTCAGAAATAACAACCTGATCATCAAAAGGGATCGTTGCATTCTCGCTCATTGTGTTCTTACCACCTTTCAATTTTCTTAGTATTACTTTATTTCCACATTTAATTAGTCAATTTTTTGCAGGAAATAAGTGAATACAGGCTATAGTATACTACATTTCAAGCATAATTGCAACACAAAAGAGCCGCACCACACTTGGTGCGACTCTTTTGCTTGAAAAATCACGAATTGTCGTACGCCTTGTCACTATAGTACGAACAGAAAAGCATCAGTACAGTCGTATGATCGAGAGGACAATCTTCGCTAATTCTCACATCAAAATCCTTAAACAGCACAAACGAATTGTATTCTGCAATAAGATTGTTTTCTGTATCAACTAGTTTTCCAGAAGTGTCAAAATAATTGAAGCTTGCCATGCCAATCTTTTGTCCAGCACCATCATAAATGTCATAAGTGTTGCCAAACAAATCAAATTTGCCTACCATTTCAGCCGTTACTACTCCATTTACAATAATTGCATGAGAGTCCTGAGAAATAAAATGGTAATCATCGCCCGCATACGCTTTCTTGTTACCTTCAAGGTCTTTCATTGTAAGCGGATCTTCTACAACCCTAAAAATGTTTCCGCTAACTTTGCAGATGTCTTCTCCTCCCGTGCTGATTTCGATATCAGTAGAAAGCCGAAAGTTCTTAACATCACAGTCATACTTGGTATGAGGACCGATTTTGGATCCAGAAAAAACAGTTCCCAAAATCACGATTGCCACAAGAAAAATTATGAGTGCTTTTACTTTTGTCCGAGTAACATTTTTCATTCTTCTAAATACCTCCAGTTTTTAGTATTCTAAATAATTACTCCCACTATTAATTATACCATAAAATTCACTGTTTTTAAAGACTTTAACATCATTTAAAAACAGTGAATTAATTTAATTTTGTATTAATTTTTATCTGTTATTATTTTGTCCATTTTTATATCCGTTTCTACTACTGGTATTAAGGACTTTTGTAAAACTTGTTCATTAAAACCAACACCAACTTTATAAATATTTGTGTTTTCTAAATATTTATCATAATAGCCTCTACCAAAACCTAATCTATTGTTTTGAGTATCAAAACATAATCCTGGAATTATAGCAATGTCTATCATTTCTTTATCAATAAAATTCTCTTTATTTTCTATTGGTTCTTTTATTCCAAACTTATTTTTTATTAAATCAGTTTCTAATGAATTTATTTTATAAAATTTCATTTCACCATTTTTTATTTTGGGTAGACAAACTATTTTTTGATTCTCTAAAGCTTCATTTATTATATCTTTAGTTGAAACTTCTGTAGAAAAATTATTATAAATAGCTACAACTTTAGCTTTTTTATATTCATCTAGAGCAATAATTTTATTTTTTATTTCAATTGATTTTAATTCTTTGTTTTCTATATTTTCTCTTATTTTTTTATAATTTAATCTTAATTCATATTTAGATACAGTAACTACTTTTTTATAATTAAGTACCATATATAAAAGAACAATTACAATGTATATGTAATTAAAATAATTTATATAAGTATTTTGAGTATAATTATAAATAAAAACTATATATTTTAAGATCATTGCTAAACTTGAAGAATATACCAAATAAGAAAAAATTTTAGAATATCTTTTCTTATCTTTTTTTATTATTTGAAACACATAAACTGCAATTGATAAAATCATAATCGTATCAAATGTTAACGAAATTGAATTATCAAAAAAATCTATTAAAAAAGTATTAATATACTCATAAATATCAAAAAAAGATGCTGTAAAAAAACTTCTTGCAAACAATATTGCAATTATTAATGTAAACAAAAATTCTAAAATTGCCAAATAAAAAATTGCATACCAAGAAGTTTGACTTGTCATTTCATTATACTTTTTACAAAATATTGAATTATAAAATCTTTTAAAAAATTTAAATTTCATAAAACTCTCTTTTCATTTTTTTATTTTATTATATCATAAATTATTTTTAATTAAAAAAGTATTACTATATATTCTAGTAATACTTTCATTTTTAAAATTCTTTTATTTTTTCTTTAAATAATTCAAAATCTGTTAGTTTCCAAGACCAATTATCTTGACTAATTGTACCTGGAAAATTCATCCTTGCACTATTATCTAATCCTAATATATCTTGAACCGCCAATATTACAATGTCAGCTCTGCATTTTTTAGAATATTGTATAATGCCCAAATTTATATCTTCTGAACACCCCTTGTTTTTTAAGAAATTTGTAATTTTTTCTTTATCCTCTGGTTTTAACTCGTTATACCATCCGCGCATTGTTGGACAATCATGATTAGCAGGAAACATTACTACATTTTCCGTATCATTATCTCTATCTTCACATCTTTCGAAATCAAATGTAAATTGAAATAATTTTTGTCTTGTAAATCCATAATGTTCTCTTAAATTAATTGTTTCTTGTCTAATATCTCCTAAATCTTCAACAATTAATCCATCTTTGTTTACTACTTTTAAAAGTTCATCAAAGAAAGGATAACTTACTCCATCACAATATATTCCTTCTTTAGCAGATTTTCCAAGTGGAACTTTAAAGAAAGAATCATATCCTCTAAAATAATCAACTCTTATTTTATCAAACAAATTCAAATAATATTTATATCTATTTACTAAATATTTAAAATTATCTTTTCTTAAATTTTCAACATTGTATACTGGATTTCCCCATGTTTGACCATCTTCATTAAATGCATCTGGTGGTGCTCCAGCTTCATATTTAAATACTCCATCTTCCATATCAAAACATTCTGAATGGTAATTTGTTTCTGCAGAATTAAATACTGGATATGCTGGCATATCTCCAATTATTTTCACACCTTTAGAATTTGCATATTGTTTTAACTCCATCCATTGTCTATATAAAATATATTGTAAAAATAAACAATATTCTTTGCTTACATCTTTAGAATCGCACACATATTCCACATATTCATTTATTTCCGGACATTTTATAAATTCTTCATATTCTTCATTTTTTCTAAATCTTGAAAATGCTTCTCTATAATATTTTTCTTTATAATCATCATATTCTACTCTGTCTTTTATTTCTCTTGTTTCAGCACTTTTTATTAACTTATGTTCAATTAATTTATCAATTGAAATATAATCTTCTTCTAGTGCATAATAACTTAAAGGTGAATATGGTGCTCTGTTACATGCATTTATTGGAAGAATATTCCAATATTTAATATTATTTTCACTTAAAATATCAATAAATTCATAAGCTTCATTTCCAAAATCACCAATTCCATATTTACTTGGTAATGAATATATAGGTAAAAGAATTCCTTTTTCTTTCATATTTATTTTCCTCTTTCGTAAAATATAATTCTATTAATATTATAAATATAATATTAATTATTATCAATATAAAATTCATAAACAAAATTATATTTTATTGTTTTTTATAATACAAGAATTTTGACTTATATAAAAATTCATTGTATAATCTTATCGAAAAAAATCAGTTACCTTTATACTGAATAATTTTAGAAAGGATTGATAAAATGAACATACGGCTTTTAGACAGTATCCCACTGATTTCAAACAAGACAAAAATCAAAATTAGCATTTCACTTCTTATCTTCGCATTTTTCGTTTGCATTTTTCGTTCTGGCAGCATTGATAGTAAGATTTGTCTCGTCGCCATGTTTTTTTCAAGCCTAGGTGATATCGCACTTAACTGTAAACCAATCGAAAAACGTTCTCATACCCTTTTATATATTGGGGCGTTTTTCTTCATGATAGCACATCTCATTTACGCATCTGCATATTATTTACTTATCCAAGGAGCATCTCTTTCTTTTGCAAATCCTGGTATGTATATAGCAATGAGTATTATGATTTTGATTTTTATAGTTTCTGTAATCAGTATTCGTAAAGGAAAAAAATCAATGAAACTTTCTATGATTTTTGTCTTTATGATGTATATGATAATGATTTCTATAAATTTTATAACTATCTATTCTTACAGTTGGAATTTTAAAGCAATCTCATTTATAGGCGCAACTTCATTCTTGATTTCAGATTATATCATTGGAATTGAAACTGTCTTCAAGATTAAAAGTAACTTGTTAAGAAAACTGGTTTGGATTTTTTATCCTATTGGGCAAATTCTAATAATCTTTTGTCGATAATGTCCGTAAAAAAACAGAGAGCTTTTTTTGCCCTCTGTTTTTTTTATTATTCTGCTTCTGTACTTCCCCAGTGAATATTTACTTGTGTATTTCTTTCGTTATACCAATCATCTACCCATTCTTCTGGTTTTTCAGCATCTTCACAATATATATCTGTTAAATTATCACATTTTATAAAATTATCATAATCTATAACTTTTACTCCTGATTTTATAATTACAGTTGTTAAGCTTGGACAATCATAAATCGCAAATTTGTCTATTCTTTCAACATCCCCTAAAAATGTTATTTTTTGTAAAGATGGACATTCTCTAATTGCAAATTCATTAATATATTGTGTATTCTTTGGAATTACAAGTTCTTCTATTCCTGTCTTTTCAAATGCATATCCGCTTATATATTCTAGTCCTTCTGGTAATTCTATATTTTTTAAAGCATCACAACTATAGAAAAGTGATGATGAAATTCCTTTTACTCCAGATGGAATTTTAATACTTTCTAATGATTCGCAATCATCAAATGCATGCATTTTCATTGTTGTTACACTTTCAGGTAATTTCACTTCTACTAAATGACCACATTCTGCAAATGCATATTCACCAATTGTTGTTAATGATTCTGGTAATGATAAATCCATTAAGCTATTGCAATTATAAAATGCGTAATCTCCTATTTCCTCAACACCTTCTGGAATGACTATTTTAGTAAAACGACTTTGAGATCCCCAAGCTGAATTATCTTTAAATGCATCATTTCCTATTTTTGTTACTTTATATTTTTTACCATTTTTTTCAACAACACTTGGTAAATCTAATTCATTATGAACATAAGTTCCAACTTTTATATATGCTGGAATTATTTCTCCATCAGAATCTTCAAAAGCATATTCATCTTTTATCCCTGTAATTGTTGCTGTTTTTTCACTATCATTAAATTCAAATTTTAAGTATTCTGCAATGTGTTCTGCATCAAATTTTAGTTCTTCTTCCTCATCTTCGTCTTCTTCCACATAATCTTCTGTTACTTCATAATTTAAAGTTTCTTTTCCAGCAACTAAATCTTCTTCTCCATTATTGCTTGATGTTATTACCACTACAGCTCCAACAGCAATAAATATCAATAATACTATTAAAATTAAAGCTATTAAAGTTATTCCATTTTCTTTTCTCATTTGTTCCTCCTTATTTCTTTTGTAAAAAAATATCTACTAATACTATATATTAAAAAAAGATTTATTTCAACAAAGATTTTTAAAATTTTATAAATTAGATTTTAGTAAGCATAAAAAGCGTTCCATCTATTAGGAACGCTTTTCTTTTATTAATAAAATATCAATTATAAAAAATTATTTTTCTACATTTCTAAATCTTTGAAGGAAATCCTTAGTTTCTTCTTTTTGTGGATTTACAAAAATATCTTCTGAAGTTCCTTCTTCAAGTATTATACCATTATGCATAAACACAACATGATTTGATATCTCTTTTGCAAAAGCCATTTCATGAGTAACTATAATCATTGTAAACCCTTCTTTTGCTAAAGTTTTTATAACTGATAGTACTTCTCCAACCATTTGTGGATCTAATGCCGATGTTGGTTCATCAAATAGTAGCACTTCTGGCTGCATTGCTAATGCTCTTGCTATTGCAACTCTTTGTTTTTGACCTCCGGATAATTGTTTTGGCTTAGCATTTATAAAAGGTGTCATTCCTACTTTTTCTAAGAAAAATAAAGCTTTTTCTTTTGCTTCATTTTTACTTATTTTTAACACTTTTTCTAACCCAATCATACAATTTTGAAGAACATTCATATTCTCAAAAAGATTAAAATTTTGAAATACCATACCTACTTTTGTTCTGTAATTTGGAATATCTTTTGAGTCTAAAATATTTTCTCCATTAAAAAGAATCTCTCCTCCACTTGGAGTTTCCAATAAATTAATACATCTTAAAAGAGTAGATTTACCTGATCCTGATGCTCCAATTATTGAAGTTATATCACCTTTTTTTACTGAAAAATCTATATCTTTTAAAACTTCGTGGCTGCCAAAATTTTTAATTAAATGTTTAATTTCAATAATTTTCTCACTCATTTTATTCTACCTCCTTTTTTGAAGGATATTTTAAAAGTCCACTAGTATAAGCTAATGTATCAGTTGTTGAAAGAGAATAATCTTCTGGACCATTTAATTTATTTTCAACTATTCTTAATAATTTTGAACAAGTTACGGTCATAAATAAATACATTATCATTGTAACTGTATATGCTTCAAAATATGTATAATAAGTTCCTGCTACAGACTTTGTAGCAAAAAATAATTCTACTGTTCCAATTACAGAAAGTACACAAGTATCTTTTATATTAATTATTAAGTTATTTCCTATTTGAGGCATTATATTTCTTGTTGCTTGAGGAAGTATTATATAAAGCATTGTTTGGAAATGATTCATACCAATTGCTTTTGCACCTTCTGTTTGTCCATCAGATATTGATAGTATTCCTCCCCTTACAGTTTCAGCCATATATGCTCCTGTATTTATTGAAACTATAAAAAATGCAGCAAACCACATACTCATATTAATTTCAAAAACAACAGCAGAACCATAATATATAAACATTGCTTGAACCATCATTGGAGTTCCTCTAAAAACCTCCACATAAATATCCATTATTGCTTTTAATGTTTTTAAAAATATTTTCTTAAATAAATTATCTCTTTTGGAAACCGGTATTGTTTGTATAATTCCAACAACAAATCCAATTAAACAACCTATAATTGTACCAACTAATGCAATTAATAATGTTGTCCCAGCACCTTTTAAAAGAGAAGTTCCATATTTTTGAATAATAAATATAATTCTTCCTAAAAAGTCTTGTGGTAAACTCATTTTTTATTCTTCCTTTCTTTTATTCAGATAATGGTTGAACACTAATTGCAGTATTCATCATTTCTTCAAAATCTGTTGTATCAAGTTCAGCTAATGCTGTATTTAATTCGTTTAATAATTCTGTATTTCCTTTTTTCACTGAAATACCAATATTTATTTCTTCTTCTGAAACATTAAAATTATCATTTTCAGAATTTGTAAAATCTAATAATTTAAAATCTGGATAAACTTTTGTTGCAGCCATTGCTGTTGGCATATCTGTTACAACTAAATCTGTTTTTCCTGAATCTAATGCTACTAACATTTGTGACGCAACTTCCATTGCTGGTAAAATATTTGCATTTTTAATTTGAGGTAAGCACACATCATACCAAACTGTATTTATTTGTGAAGTACATGTAGCACCTTCTAAATCACTAACTCCAGTTGCATCTGCATATTCACTATCATTTTTTGTTAATCCTACGATTGAAGCATAATAATATGGTGTAGTAAAATCAACTGTTTGTAATCTTTCTGAAGTAATTGATTGACCAGCTATAACACAATCAATTTTGTTTGATTGAAGCGCTACTGGTAAACTATCCCAATCAATTTGATAAATTTCTAATTCATATCCTAATTTTTCTGCTAAAAATTTTGCTACCATTACATCATATCCATAAGCATATTCTGAACTTCCTGCTATTGGAACAGCTCCGTTTGATGTATCTGATTGTGCCCAGTTATATGGTGCATATGCACACTCCATACCAACTCTTAATACTTTTGTTTCTTCACCTTCATTTGTGTCTACTGTTTGGTTTTGGCATCCTGTAAGAGTTACTAATCCAATAACCAATAAAATTAAAGTAATACTTAAGTTTCTTAAAATGTTTCTCATAATAAAACCCTCCACTAAATTTATTTTTAAATATCTGTTAATGATTAGTGGAATTTTATGTTTGTAAAACAAAAAATTCGTGAATGACTACTTACATAGAACATTCACGAACACAATAATTTACATATCAAAATAAAGATATATTAAATATATCATTCGATTCTAGATAGCGCTCCACATAAGTGACAGTTCGTTACATATTTTGCAACGTCCCAGCAATATTTATTTAGACGATAAATATAACTTCGGCAACATTTCCTTTCAAGCAAATATAGGAGTCTATTCCACTTAATTTACTTTACTCTTAAACATCGCGACCTCTACCAATAGTCATTGGGGTTACCAATAACAGATTATTTAATTGTTTTTAAGTTTAGCATAGATTTTTTTCTTTGTCAACATAATTTTAATTTTTTATTTTAAAATCCTTCGCTTTACTTTTAGATAAAATCGTGCTATCATATATTCTTGTGTGAATAATCAAATTTTGAATAAAGATTGGAGAATGCGAAAATGTCATTATTAGGAATCGTTCGGGATCAACATCTATTACTGCTCTTTGCAGTACAATTTGTAACCTCATTTTGCTTTATCTACTATGGGAAAAATAAACTCAGCTTTATTTCAGAAATCTTACTAATAATAAGCTGTGTTTTATACCATAAAACACCATTTAACTTGGACATACTACATTGCTATATTGCTGAATATATTTTACTGAAACTTTCTCTTGTTTTGATTGTATATATCGCAAAACGCTTTGCTTTTTTCATTTTGGTAGTAATAACCCATAAAGAAAAATACAAAAAAGCGTATAAATTTCTTGTAAAAAAGAAACGTTTTTTGCGATTCCAATCACGCATATGGAATAAAGTAAAATACGGCATTAGAATCAAAAAGGGTATTCCATCGATGGTAAACAAAAGAAATGCTCAGCACGGAATTTCTTTTGATAGTGATGGTTTCCCAAAGTTCAAAGTCATCACTGAGGTTTACATAGATTCGTGTTATTGGAAAAAAAGCCGAGATGTACATTTTTATCAAGCAAATCGGCAATTATATACTCGAATCAAAAAATACTCTAAACTTTCCAAAAAATTTACCAAAAACGAAATCAAAGAATTCAAGCAAGGAAATACTCCTAAAAAATATACTTGGCATCATCACCAAGATAAAGGATTGTTACAGCTTGTCGATTCTGAAATTCATGCAAAAGTTCGTCATAATGGTGGATTTTCGATTTGGGGCCCAAGAGAATAACAAAAAACCTCCGGTTATACGGAGGTTTTCTTTTAAATTAAACAGGGACAGCTTATCTGCTGTCCCTTCGTTTATTTTCGAGAATTATCTCTTAATCATTATTCCGCTTCCACTTGATTTAATAGTAGTCTCATCAAAATCTTCAATCAACCACATCGCTTTGCTAATTTCAATCTGCTCTTCATTAAGATTGAAACTTCTGCAATATGCCGTTGCGATTTCCTGAATCAAGAAATGAAAAACTTCAGGCGCCTGCATATACAGTTCATTGCTTTGAATCATGCAAATTAGATATGCGTTAAGCTGATATGCAATACTGGTTTCAGCAGGAACTTTTGCCTTAGGATAGATTGCATCTTTCAGTACTTCATTGATATGATCTTCCAGAAGGAAATCTTCATCCATAATGCTTCTGGTCACCAGTTCAGGGTTTGCAAAAATCATCTGCTGACCAATCATCGCAGCATAGAGATATGCACTATTATTACAAGGATATCCCATCCAGCTTACCAATCTCAGATTTACAGCTTCTGTAATGGTTTCATAAAGTCCCCAATACATATCAGTATCGTATTCAATACCAAGCATATGAACTACTTCATGACACCAAGTAAAAGGAAAATATTCAGGCAGATTTTCATAGAGATTTTTGTTTACATAGACAACATTACTTCCAGGCTTATGATAGCCCATCAGCACATTGTCAGAAACACCAATGAGTTTCGTCTCTACAGAATTGATTTTTTCGGTAACATCAATTCCATATTCGATCTGGAAATATTCAATTACCTTTTCCTTTAATCCTCTAATGTACTCTTTATCAGGATTGCAGATTTCGACATTAGACGAATCGATCAAAGAATTAATGTACTCTTTTTCATCCCAAATCATATTTTCTTCAGGAATATCTACAGAGTCACTCTCTTCCATAAAGAAGAATTCTGCCAGTGTAATTTCCTTATTGGTAGGATCATAGAGATTATCCCTTTTTACTCCACATCCCACCAAAGTGGTCATGAGCATAACTACAACCAAAATCATAGCAAAAATTTTTTTCATCGTTTTACCTCACTTCATTTAGATATCTCACAAAACATAACTTACGATAAATTATTATTTTTGCTTATCAACCTCACTTAGATATAATAAAGACAATAACATATTAGTTTTTTGGTTTCGTTTATCATTCCTTTCTTTATTTACACTTATTCGCTTTATATACAGCGGTGGAAGCCGCTTATTTTAAATGTGCTCGTCTGCTTATTATAACACCTTTTCGAAGTTATGTCAACTTAGTGCTTTCAAAAAAATTATCGCTATTGAATTTTACTTCAACAGCGATTTTTATTAATTATAATTTTAATATCTATGTTTAAAATTATATATTTTTTTGTTTTTCTTTTTTCCTAATATAATTACACTAATCAATACAATTACACATCCAATTATTATAACTGTATTATTACCAGAACCACCAGCTTCCGGCAACTGTATCATCGGTTTATTAGGAACATTTAATATAATTTCAGGTTCAGAAGATACCATTTCTACTTCATAAATTTCTTCACTTAACTTATAACCATCTGGCGCTTTTATTTCTCTTACTCTATATGTTCCATTATTTATATAACTAACTATAGCCATTCCATCTGAATCTGTAGTATAATCTCCAACAGGAAGAACCGTATCTTCATATATTTGATCTACCGAAAAAACAGCTCCTTCTAGCGGTTCATTTGTAAAGTAATCATATTTATTGATAATTAAAAGAGTTTGTCTCATGTTAGCAATTGTTGCAATACCATATTCATTGTCATTTACACAGCTACTCACAAAATATCCATCTGGAATATCAAATTCTGATACTGAATATATTATTTCTTCACCATTTTCATCAAACCTTGGTAAATTCTCAAATTTGTAATACCAAACGCCATCATCTGTCACTGTTTCTACATCAAGAGCCATTGTTCCATAAGGATTCGGTGTAATTGCATTATCATCTTTCATTTCTACAACTTCAACTTCATCATCTTTATTAGATGATAATCTTATATTTATTGACTCTGGTCTTTTAAAATTTTCCGATTCCTCTTCAGAAAGAGCCATTGTTGGAACATCATCTACCCATACTTTATAAACTTCATAATCAGTTACTGTTTTTATATATGTGTAGACTACTTCTTGAGTTTCTGGTGTAAATATTCCTGAACAATTTTCTGGTAATTCCATTATTTCATAATATAAATATTCACCTACTTCCGCATTATATTCTTCAAATAATTTTCCCTTTAGTTTAACTGGATCTTCTAATTCTTCTCCATATTCATCTAAATGTCTTACTATTACATAAGAAACTAAATCTAAATTTGCTGAATTTGTAGTAATTGTATTATCATTTTCTGTTATTACTGCAGTATTTGAAATTAAATTTGTCGTTGGATTATCTACAACTTTGGCGTCTATAACAAACTTATAATTCTGTCCTTCATAATTTATCAAATTCAAATAATTTAAATCAAATGTATATTCCAAAATATTGTTATTTGTATTTACTGTACCTGCGATATCTGTTATATTATTTTCATTTTCATCATATACAATTAGATTTTTATAAATTAAATTTGTATTTAATTCATCCAAAAATTTTAGTTTTGATAACCTAAATGTCGTTTCATCTGAAGTTGGCATTTTATATGATATTGTATATTTTATATCTTCTCCAGCAGTAGCTTCAAATGTTGAAACTTCTTTTATAGCATCACCTTCATAATTCGAAGTTAACGGTAAAAAGTTCATATGGTAACCGTTTGATAAATTAGAATTTAATGAATGTAAATTTATATTTATATAATCTACATTTTTATACAAAAAAGATATCGCATATTCTTTTTCTAAGAGATTTGATGTGGAATTCATTCCAGCATATAAATCATTGTATCTTTTTTCACCATGCGTAATATTTTCTATATAATTTATGTTTGAATTTTTATACAAATATACTTTTGATGAATTACTACTATTTATAGCTTCTTTTGCTATTCCATTTTCACCACTTAATCCATATAAAGTGTAATATGCTGTTTCTAATATTATCTTATCAGTTCCATTAACATAAAAATACACTTTCATATTAATATTTTCGAATCCTCTTTGATACCATTCATTATTCAAATTTTGATTTTCCACATAACCATAAGACGTCCACCATAATACTTTTGAATTATTTAATTTTTTTTGATTTAAGTCATCTCCGGTATATTCACTTCCTGAGAAAAAATCGGAATAAACTATTTTGATATCTATATTGTTTCCATTCAATGTTCCACAATCTTTAAACAAAGCTTCAATTTCAATATCTACATTTTGATTATACGGTAAATCCATAAATGTAACACTTTTTATTGGTTGTTGCACTTCATCGTTTTCTATTAATGGTCTTCCTCTATTTACCCCATCTTCTCCATCAATCACATATTGATAATCAGTTTTTATTGTTAGTATTGGTAATTTTGAAAAATTTAATTTTAAATTCTCTAATGTTGATTTCTCAAGCAAGGAATTATTATCAATACTTATAGAATTATTGGCTAGTTTTGAATCTAAGTCAATAATTTTATATATATCATATTGTGTTTTACTGTAATTTAACAATATACATCCTAATATCGTACTCAAAATAAAACATATCACTATTAAATTAAACTTTAATTTAAATCTATTTTTTCTCATTATTCACCAATCTATTTTATTCTTAGAGTCAGTATATCATATAATTTTTATTTTGAGGATTTTGTTACCAAAATGTATTAATTCTTACTTACATTGAATTTTTAAGCATTTTATGTTATAATAGAAATGCAGTTTATATATTTTTTGCATCAAAGCCAATTGGGAGGTGTTAATATGGCATACAACAGTCTTGATTTACGAAAAAAACTGTCTATTGAGGAGTACTATCGGTTCTCTCAACGGTTAGCATATGAATATGCTACCACTTCAGCATCAACTGCTGTTACCGCGCTTACTGAAAAATATGATGTTACAAAAAGCGCATTTTACACATTGCTGGAATTTGCTATAACTCATCATTTGGTTTCTGATAAAGTTGTCCAATCGATTCGAGAAAAGCTTGTTTCCAATCTTGCAGCTCATGGTTGCAAAGGTTACAAAAGCAATGTGAAATACAATCAGTTAACAGCAAAAAGAGACAATTTTTCCGCATTCCAAAAAAAGGATATTGAGTATATTGCAAAATATTACGCTATGCATCCTGAGGAATCCAAGCAGGAAGTCACAGCTCGTTTTCATTTCTATAGTCCCAAAGTATTGAATCGACTTTTGAAACGGGCTTGTATGGAATTAATCATCACAGACAAAATTTTCAATATGCTTCGTCAAAGAGCAATCGATAATGCAGTAGATCTTGATTACACAATCAATTTCTTTTGCGAGCTTGCTCGTTATCGCGACAAAGCAAAACAAATCAAGAAAAGCCAATCTGCATTCTAACGCAGACAGAACTGTAAAAAAGAACTACATCCAAAAATGTAGTTCTTTCTTTTTTATTTTTAATTAATTAAGAAATAATGAATCTCTTACCAGCAATTCAAATGTGTCTAACCAAAGCTTATGCTCTCCCATTTTCTTTTTATAAATTAAATGTAATACTTCATTAGCATAATTAAATGTATCTTTACTCATTTCAGTTTTTATTATATCTCTCATTTCAAATATAAAAGAATCTCTTCTAAGATATGGTATATCAATAGGATTATCAATATTTAGCAATTCTGATAGCTCTTGTAAACTTTTTTGTATTCTCTCTTCCATAACAATTCCTCCTATAACTCAATTTCATCAGTATTTTGTGCATTAGTTTTTTTACTTTTTGCAGTTTTTCTTTTTGTATCTCTTACAACTTCAGATAATTGTCTTGCAGCTTCTCTTGCAGAGTATTTCTTGTCCAAAGCTTTTCGCAAAGAAAATTTTAAAACTGAATTCGAAACAATTGGTTCAAAGCCATTTTGGGGCCTTGCAACACCTGATACTTTTCTTATAACTTCTCTTGGATCCATATATGTTTTTTCTACTCCAAGACTTAATATATCTCTTGTTGACTCTTGTCGAACTCCAGTTGAAACAAATAGAGTATCTGCTTTTAATCCTTCTTCATTTTTTTCAGATACATCGATCTCATAATTAATTTTAATAGCTTGTTTTCTAGTTATAGCTTCAGCTTTATCATATACAGAAAATTCTGAAATTTTTGTTATCCTATCTCTTTTTTCTTCCAAGTCACCTTTACCTGTAGCTTCAACTTCATGTTTTGAAACTCTAGTAGAAGGAATTATCATTTCACTAATAACTTCGCTTTTTTGTGGATCCGGCAATTCTAAACCATTATCTTCAATTAATTGTCTAAATTGCTCATTATCAAGTAATTTCTTTATTACTTGAGTTCTCATTGATTGTTCATACACTCTCTCTGATATATTGTTCTTCTTAGCAATTAATTCTTTATCATAATCATATATAGTCAATATAGATTCAATTGGCATATTATTTATATAATATTCCTGTAAAAAATATAACTCATGCTCATTTAATCCAAATGTTTCTTCTGGATTTTCTTGCATTATTTTTTCTATACAACTTCCCACTTCAACTGGATTTTTCGCTATATCTTTTAAAAACTTTTCTTGTCTTTTCGTTCTTCTGTCTTCTGTTAATAATAAAGCATCATATAATATTGGATCTATTTCTACTATCGCCTCTTTAGGAATTATTCCTTTAAATAAAACCTCTCTTGAAGCAGGTGCATATTTTCTCACTCTTTCATGTTTTTTCTCTTTGCCAGATTTATCAATCTTTGAAGATATTAATGATGAGCCTGCATCACGTAAAATTCCTTCTTGATAACTAATCTTTCCACCTTGTGAAAAATCAATTATTCCTTCAGGAAGTTTTTCTCTACCAACATATATTAAATTTTCTTCATTTTCAATAATAGATAATCTTTCTGTGATTTTATTTTTTTGTTCTTCAGATAGTTTAGCTCTTTCTAATAATTGTTTTAAAAATTCTTTTTCTCCAGTCAAAGCCATTTTTTCATCATTTATAATACCCAAACGTTGTCCCATTAATTCATAAACTTTATCTATGTTTATCAAAAATACCGATGCTCTTTGATTTTTATAAGCATTCCCAGAAGGAAATTCACTTAAATATGTTGCTGATATAGCAAATATCTTACTTGTTGAAATAAATGAAGTTTGCATTCCTGGTTTTGAGCCTTGTTCTATATGTGTTTGAGGTGAAATTCTAGAATCCAAATCCGCAGCTATAATTTCATTTCCATATTTAGAATCTTGCGCTCTGAATAACATTTCTGGGAAATCATACTTTTGTTTTATACTTTCACTCCATTCTAGTTTTCTTTGTTCTATATATTCATTTTCAGTTACACTTACATATTCACTTATCAAATCTCCCAAAACATCTTTTTTTACCAAAGATGGCATTTCATCCAATATACCTGCGATATAATTAGTTCCGTTATTCATTTTTTTAAAAAAGGGTTCATTTGGAAATCTAACATGTGTTATATACTTTTCTATGTCATTTTCGCTTTTTCCTTCTTTTCTTAATTGTACAATATCTTCAAAAATAGTTTTTAAAACAATTTCTGCACACCTTTCCCATTCTCGAGTAATTTTTTGTTTTGGATATTTTTTTCGATTTTGTTCTTTTAATTTATTTACATACACCTTATAGTTAATAGATTTTGAAATAAACTCTTCTGCTGAAACACCTTCATTTTCTTTTTCTTCTAACAGTTTTAAGAAAATTTTCAAATTATAATATCCAGCATCTACATCTCTTTTTTTTGAAGTTCCATATCTAGACATTCTTACTTGATCAGTCAATTTACTTACTTCTTCTTCTATTAACTTTTCTAACTCTTCTTCTTTTATCTTACTATGTTGTTCTACTTGTAAAGACAAACAATCTCTCTCATATTCTCTTGTATAAAACGCTGCTATAAGTTCTGAATACGAACTCATCATTTCAGGATTTTCAGTTAATATTTCAGTCAATTCCTTAGGTGATATTCCTAATGAATTTTTTAAATATTCAGATTCTCTTTCCATAATTGGCTTTACACTTTTTCTCTCTTCTACAGAATATTGATCGTGCAAAATCAACATATCTTTCATTCTTGCATCTTTACGAAATAAGTTCAAAATTGTATCAAAATCTTCTATTGTGACATCAGCTTTATTTATTAACTCATTAATTAACTTTTTTAAATCTTGATCTCTTACAGGTTCTTTTCCTTCAAAAATTTCGCAAAAATCATCGATTACTAAATCCATTTCAGTTTCAAATACTAATCGATCATTCTTTTTTCCTCCCAAAAGTATTGCATCTTCTACAAAAACAAAATCTTCCTTATAATCATAATCTCCAATTATTCTCTCATAAGATTTTAATTTTTCTTTGTATTCTGGTTTTCTTTCTAATAAAACTCTTATTAATTTATTTTTTATTGCTATTTGATCTGAATAACTCAAATTATCAAATAATTCCCTTACCATAATTTATACCTCTTTTTTTTAAATATATTATTATATTACCACTATTTATGGTCCTAAAACATAACAATTACATTTCATTATGTTATCAAATCACTTATATTTCAACAAACAAGTTGTAATTTATCTTTCATAAGAATCTTCTAATTTTTTTCTTCCTTCACGTGATATTTCTACTGTTACAGCTTGATTTACCGTTGTTTTTCCTTTTTTACTCTGTTTTGATTGATTATTGTTTTTGTTTGGATTTTGATTCGAATTAAATGTCGTTTTGTAAACTGGATCAATTTTTTCTATTTTCATATAATTTCCTCCGTTTTTTCATTTATTTAATTCTATCATAAAAGTAAAAAAAATATATAATTATTATATATTTTTTTACTTTTAGAAAATATTTTATTTTTTTTCAAAAAAGTGTTGACATCTTAAAATTTAAATTGTATAATATCACTTGTCAGTTGGAAAACTGATTGCCAGTAAAAATGCAGATGTGGCGGAACTGGCAGACGCACAGGACTTAAAATCCTGCGGGACCTAAATCCCGTGCCGGTTCGATTCCGGCCATCTGCACCAAATCTTGAGAGAAATCTCAAGATTTTTTTTATTTCAAAATTATTTAACATTATTTAAAAGCATTGATAATACTAGGCTTTGTGTCTAGTATTATTTTTTTCCTAATTTAACAGTATGTGTCATTATTTAAATTTTTTTATTATTTACCACCCACCTTAACACCCTCAAAAAACACCCTCTATTTTTAAATTTATTAAAAATAATATAAAAATATGCTTTTTTGTGTCAAAAATAGCTATATTTTGAACACAAAAAATAATCGTGCAAAAGAAGATGGGACAAGAGATTGCTGGATTATTTTTGAGAAAATTTTCAATGAAAATCAATGAAAATCAATGAATTTTAAAAAATTCATTTTTTTCGTGTTATCATGAAGTTAGTTCGAACAAAAAATATTTCTAGAAATTAAATTTAAAAGGAGTGTTTTTATGAATAATAATGTAATTAATCAAACAAAAGATAAAAAATATACAAAAGCAGAATTGATAACAATTGATTCTATTAGAAGAGTAAAAAATCCATTTAGAATGATTACTGTTAAAGATGTTATGAAAGACTTAAATATATGTGAGACTGTCGCATATAAAACATTTAAAAGACCAGATTTTCCATCCATAAATGTAGGCAAAAATAATCAAGTAATGTTATTGGCTTATTTATTATGGAAAATGGAAAAAAGAGATTAGGAGGTGTTTATATGGCTGCTATACATACACAAGAAGGTACAGTTTATTATGAAAAAACAAGAAATCGTTGGAGATGTGATTATAAAATTTTAGATCCCGATACATCTAAATTTATAAGAAAAACAAAAACATTTCGTTCTGAACAAGATGCAAGAGATTTTTTTTCAATGCTTCAATATCAAAAAGGTAATGATTTATATGTGAAAAATAATGGTATACCTTTAAATAAATTAATACGAAGTATTTTAGAAAGAAAATTAGAAACTGGAGTTATTGGTGAAAGAACATATGCTAGAACAATGGAAACAATTACAGCAATGGAAAAATGCGAGATACTTAAGAAAAATATTGATGATATATCTAGTGTGGAGCTACAAAGTTATTTAAATTCTTTAAGACATTATAGTCAAAATACTATAAAGAAATTTATGGATCAATTAAATCATGCATTTAAATATGCTCAAAATAAAGGGTATATAATAAAAAATCCTATGTTTGATATTATAAAACCTAAAAGTAATAAACAACCAAGAGAAGTTCGTGCATTAGAGATTGAAGAACAACAAAAATTAACTGATTATTTACTATATGTTCCTATTAGTGAAGAACCATTTAAGAATGTATTTTTATTACAAATGTTTTTAGGACTTCGTATAGGAGAGGCATTAGCGTTGCAAGTAAGTGATATAAATTTATACAAGAATATAATTTGTATATCAAAAACTTTAACAACAGATAAAAATCGAAAAGTAATTATGGGAGATAAAACAAAAACTTATGCTGGAAAAAGAGAAATACCTATACCAGATTTTTTATTAAATGAAATAAAAAATCAAATGAGATTAGCAGAAAATAATAAAGATAAATTATTATTTGTTGATAAAGCTAATAATTATGTATTACCAAATAACGCAAATAGGAATTTACAAAAGATCGCTCAAAATTTGGGAATTGAAAATATATCAAGTCATAGTTTAAGACATACTTATGGAACAAGATGTATTGAAGCTGGAATGAGAGCAGTTGCCCTTCAAAGACTTATGGGACATACTGATATAGCTGTTACATTAAACACTTATACTTCAATATTTAATAAATATAAAGAGCAAGAATTAGAAAAAGTAAATGAATATTATCTAAATAATGAAATTTTAATGAAAAGAAATTTGCTACAGGATGATACTGAAAATATTCGAAATTAATTTCGAATATTAATAGAAAACGTTTTCGTTTTCTAAATAGTACATAAATCAATTTTGATTTGTGTACTATAAATAAGATATTAAAAACTATTCAACATTATTCGTTAGAATACATTGAATAGTTTTTAATAATCTTTAATAAGGGTTTATTAAGGGATATGCCCTTAATCATACAGAGAACTTTTTTAAAGTTCTCTAGTATGTTAGAGCACTTAATGCTTATAGTAAATTTAAAGAAGTGCAATACAGTAAAGCATAAGTAATACCTCGTAAGCTCTACTTAAATAAAAATAGAGATAAAATATTAATGAAATAATTTCATATACTCATTAATGGAACAATTGATAATTAATCTCTTTTATGATAATATCAAGCTATAAAATAGTAATTTGATATTTTCACTTTATTGTGATTATATAAAAAATTTTAAAGGAGGTATTTTTTGAGAAAAATTAATATAGGTATATTGGAACTCGTATTAGATTTGTAAAAACAAATCAATAGGAGGAAATAAAAATGAAATATGAAAAAACAGAAAAATACGATACTGAATTAATTAATCAAAAAATTATGGGACCTAACCCATTAAAATTGGAAGAAGAACTTATGAAAGACAATAGAATAAAAAAAGGTTCAATTGTTATGGATTTGGGCAGTGGACAAGGTGTTACATCAATATTTTTAGTAAAAGAATATGGATTTAAAGTTTATGCGACAGATCTTTGGAGTGATGCAGGAGAAAATAAGAAATTCTTTTCTGAAATGGGATTAACAGATAAACAAATTATTCCTGTAAAAGCTGATGCTACAGACTTGAAATATGAAAAAGAATTCTTTGATGCGGTTGTTAGCACCGATTCTTATAATTATTTTGGAAGAGATGAAAATTATTTAGATGAAAAACTTTTACCTTTTGTAAAAAAAGATGGTTATATCTATATAGTTGTTCCAGGAATGAAAAAAGACTGTCATAATAATATTCCAAAAGAATTATTGTTATCTTGGACACCTGAACAATTAGACTATATTCACGATATAGAATATTGGAAAAATATTGTTTCGAAATCAAAAAATAGTGAAATTATTTCAATTTATGAAATGGAAAGTAATGAAGAATGTTGGAATGATTGGATAAAATGCGAAAATGAATATGCTATAAATGATAAAAAAGCTATTGATGCAGGTGCTTGTAAATATTTGAATTTTATTGCTATTGTTTTAAAGAAAAAATAAGTTATAAAGGCTGATATAATTATATATCAGCCTTACAAATTACAATTTGTAAGGAAGAATATATATGGAATTTGGAGAAAAAATACAAAAATTAAGAAATCAAAATAAATGGACACAAGAACAATTGGCAGAAAAATTATATGTATCTAGAACCGCTGTATCAAAATGGGAAAGTGGAAAAGGTTATCCTAATATCGATTCATTAAAAGATATAGCGAAATTATTTAATAAAACAATAGATGAATTATTATCAAGTGAAGAAATAATAGATATTGCTAAAATAGAAAATACATCTAATATAAAAAGAACAAATAACTTAATATATGGACTATTAGATATAATTAGTGTGTTATTTATATTTTTACCACTATATGCACAAAAAGCAGAAAACTTTGTATATTCTGTATCTTTAATTAGTACAAATGATTTAAGTAATATTATAAAAGTATCGTATATTGTAATCCTTTCTATTTTATCGTTAATAGGCATAGCTGAACTTATATTAAATTTTATTGATAATAAAAAGATTCAAAGAATAGTAAATAGTATTTCACTTATAGTAGAAACTATTTCAATATTATTTTTTGCTATTTCAAGACAAACATATTTGACAGCAATTATATTTATTATATTAGTAATAAAAATTGCCATTATAATTAAGAATATATCTAATAAAAAAGATATTCTATAAATGGCTTAAAATAAACATTGTTACTAAAAGTGTCAAAGAAAATTATAGATGTGAAAGTAAGTTTCTTGTTTAACTAGAACACTCATAATAAACTTTTAATGGGTTTCCCAGAAAGGAGTTTATTATGAATAAGAAAAAAAGAAATTTTTTTGTTAGCACAATTTTAATTTTATTAGCAGTAGTATTTACAATTTTAGTTAAAGTAGTAGATGTAAAACAAGTTGGAGTAAATGAAACTACCATTGGATTTGCAACATTAAATCAATTTATTTTCAAAACTACAGGAGTAAATATGATATGGTATCATATTACAGATTGGTTAGGATTTGTGCCTATTTTTATTGCTATTCTATATAGCTTATTAGGACTTGTTCAATTAATAAAAAGAAAAAGTTTATTCAAAGTAGATAAAGAAATTATAATATTAGGTTTATTTTATATTGTTGTAATTTCTATCTATATATTCTTTGAAAAAGTTATAATTAATTACAGACCAATACTAATAAATGGCTTTTTAGAAGCCTCATATCCATCATCTCATACTTTAATGACTATATGTCTTTGTGGTAGTTCTATTATAGTAAATAAAAAATTGTTTAATAATAAAATTACAAAACTTATGAATATGTTATCGTTAGTTATTGTTATGATTACTGTTATTGGAAGATCATTATCAGGTGTGCATTGGTTTACTGATATTTTTGGTGGAATACTTATATCAATATCATTACTAATAACTTTTCATTCAATAATAGATATAATAAAAAAGTAGAATGATTAAAACAAATTACAATTTTTTGAGTAGGTTATAAAGAGCAGAAGATTTATATGAAGTTATGGTTAACGATAGCTAAAATTATTTGTAGTTATTTGTTAATAAAATTGATGATTTATGAATATTACCCACTATGTTTAACAAAAAAGGCTTAAAATAGCATATTGCGGAGCGTAGATGTCGCGCATCTGCACCAAATCTTGAGAGAAATCTCAAGATTTTTTTTATTTCAAAATTAGTTATCGTTATTTAAAAGTATTGATAATACTAGGTTTTGTGCCTAGTATTATTTTTTTCCTAATTTAACATTATTCAAAATTAAAACGACTTTACTTACTTCGTTACCTACTTTTTTAATTATTTCATCATCAAAATAAAAAAAACTAGGTTACAAAACAGCAACCTAGTTTTTTCAAACTAATCAATATTTTTTATTATATTATTATTTTGTTTTAATTTTCTCTAATTCTATTTTTACAGGTTCTCCATAAAATTCAATTACCGCTGTTATTTTATCTGTTGCATTATATTTGGTCATACTAAATGTTTCATAAAAATCAAATTGATTTCCTTTAACAAAATTTCCATTCGCCTTTCTACTTGGACTCATTGTTGACTTAAATTTCTCACCATTTGAATTCAAAATATAACATCCCTCAGAATCTTCTCTTTCACCTACTATAAAAACATCATATCCCATAACATTTATTGGGTGAGATTTTGTATAGTAGTCATTCCACATACTTAAATATGGTTCTTGCAATAAAAATTCATTCCACTTATTATTTGCTTCTGTTTGATCAACCTCTCCACTATAATTTTCCCAAATTTCTCTTCTCTTTTCATCCAAAATTTTTGGATATTCTGGTCTTATCATATCTGGAATCATAATTCCAAGTTCGAAACCTGTATCCATAAGTTTTGCAGCATACACTTTAAATTTTTCGTTTTCACAACTAATTACTCTATAACTCTCACTTGTTCTATTATACATTTTTTCAGGTACATCTACATGGATATTCCAACTTCCTGTTAATGTTATATTTTTATTTTCGCTTTCTTCTTCATTATATTCTTGCTCTGTAATAGTAATTTGATTAAAATAAAAATCTAATTCTTTTGATTTTGGATACCCTTCTGTGTACATATTATAAATTAGATTGCATTGATTTAAATCTTTTCTTACATTTTGAGGGAACCAATTCAATCCATTATTCATATAGTTTTCACTAAATTCTCCATACTTAAAATCCAATTCATGTTCCTTACAAAACTCATTAAATTTACTTTCTCCAATACACGGTGATGAAAAGATTATTCTTTTTTCTTCATCTAAAACAATTAAATCGTTTAAAGTAATTTGATCTAATTTATTTAAATCTATAATTTCTTTTATATTCTCTTCAAATTCAAAGCCAAATTCTACACTTAAATTATAATCATCCATTAAGAAACTATCTATTTTAACACTTGTATTTATATTATCTACAACAGTTCCTAAATCTATTTCTAGCAATTCTACTTTTGTTTCTGATTCTACTTTTTCCATTTCTGGTTTTTCAACATAACCGCTTTCTGCTGCAATATCAATTCCTTCACCTAATCCAAAATTAAATCTTTCTTTTATAAATTTTTCTATATCTTTTGCAAAAACAATACCACTTGTCAATACTACACTAACGCACGCTACGGCTGATATTTTTTTCAAACTTATTCTTTTGTTTTTATTTTTCATATTTTGTTCCATTTGAAAATTAGATACAGTTATTTTATCTTTTGTTAATTTTCTAATTCTTTCTAAAGTTTCTCTATCCATTAAAACCATATCCTCCTTTCAATAATTCCTTTCTCAATTTATTTCTAGTTCTATGTAATATTACTTTAACTTTAGATTCAGAAATATTATTTATAGTTGCAATTTCTTTTATTTTTCTCGAATAAAAATAGTATTCATAAAATATTTCTTTGTCTTCTTTTTTCATTTTATTTAATAATTCAATTATTTTTCTATTCACTTCATTGTTCTCTATTACAACATCTATTGACTCATTTACAATCAAAAGTTCTTCATAATTTTCAATATTTTCGTTATTATTATAAAAAAGTTTATATTTTTGTTTTATTAAATTTTTCACAATACCAACTAAATATGAAGATAATTTTTTTTCCAAATCTAATTTGTATTGATTATTCCATAAAATCAAATATGTATCAGCTATTATCTCTTCAATATCTTCTTTTTGAAAATTTGCTGAATTCTGAATAATTGTATAAAGGTAGCCCGAAAAATCATCAATTATTTTATCTATATCAAGCATATCTTTTTTTATATACATGTATATTGCATTTTCGTTTTTCAATTTTTTCTCCTTTAGTTTTAAGATATCTTCATTATTAAGTTCATAATAAATCAAAAAAAGTTACACTTTTTTTCAAATTTTATAATATAAAAAAAATTAAATATATTTCAATCAGATTTTTAAAAAATTTTTTATCTTTTTCTAAATAATATATTTAATCTTATAGTTTAAATTAACAAGTTTTAAACAAAAAAGAACAAACTGTACTCATAAAGAGTACAGTCTGTTCTTTTGTTTTAATAACATTTTTTTTTGAAGGTTATACTGCTTCTTTTAACTCCCCCATTTGAATAAGAGTAGATTCTTTCAGTACACACAAATGCTTCGAAATTTTTTCTAGTGTATCTGACATGTATCCTAATACTCCTCCTTTATCGATTCTCTCAAAGTTGTTTTTGAGTAATCCAGGATGTCCCCATTTCATCTCCATTGCGTCAGATGTATAAACAGTACCACTAATACCTGCCTCTTCATACTCTTTCACAAGCTGACAAATCTCAGGAATAGCCAAATTGTTAGTGGCAACAATCTTGCTATTGATGATAACACAACCGTTACTTAAAATTTCGATGTTAATTTTCATATCGCTACCTCCAAAGAATTATACGTTTGGTTAACATAAATATTGTAACATGTTTTTTTATAATAGTCAAATTTCAAAAAAACAGTTACCAGACATACGTCTGATAACTGTTTTTATTTTCTTAAAATACTAATTTTTCTTCAATGTAAGATTTCACATCTTCAATTTTAATTCTAATTTGTTCCATTGTATCTCTATCTCTTACAGTTACACATCCATCTTCTAATGTATCAAAATCTATTGTTACACAGTATGGTGTTCCAATTTCATCTTCTCTTCTATATCTTTTTCCTATACTTCCTGCTTCATCATAATCACACATGAAATATTTTGAAAGTTCTGAATATACTTCATTAGCTTTTTCTGATAATTTTTTAGAAAGAGGTAAAATCGCAACTTTATAAGGTGCTAAAGCTGGATGTAGTTTTAATACTGTTCTTACATCTCCTTCAGCAACTTCTTCCTCATGATAAGCATTACATAAAAATGCAAGTGTTACTCTATCTGCTCCAAGTGATGGTTCTATACAGTATGGTACATATCTTTCATTTGTTTCTGGATCAAGATATGACATATCTTCTTTAGAATAATTTTGATGTTGTGTTAAATCAAAATCAGTTCTATTAGCGATTCCCCATAACTCTCCCCATCCGAATGGGAATTTAACTTCTATATCAGTTGTTCCTTTACTATAATGAGATAATTCTTCTTTAGAGTGATCTCTCATTCTCATATTTTCTTCTTCCATACCTAAGTTTAATAACCAATTTTTGCAATATTCTTTCCAGTATTCAAACCATTCCATATCTGTTCCTGGTTTGCAGAAGAATTCAAGTTCCATTTGTTCAAATTCTCTTGTTCTAAATGTAAAGTTTCCTGGTGTAATTTCATTTCTAAAAGATTTACCAATTTGAGCAATACCCATTGGCATTTTTCTTCTTGTTGTTCTTAAAACATTTTTAAAGTTTACAAAAATACCTTGTGCTGTTTCTGGTCTTAAATATATTTCTGCTTTAGCATCTTCTGTAACACCTTGGAATGTTTTAAACATTAAGTTAAATTTTCTAATATCTGTAAAATTATGTTTTCCACATTCTGGACAATTTATATTATTATCATCCATAAATTTTATCATTTCGTTATCAGACATTCCGTCTGCAACCATATCTCTTCCTTGGTCATGAGCCCATTCTTCAATTAATTTATCAGCTCTGTGTCTTGTTTTACATTCTTTACAATCAATTAATGGATCAGAAAATCCTCCAACGTGTCCAGATGCAACCCATGTTTGCGGATTCATAAGAATTGCTGCATCTAATCCTACATTGTATTTTGTTTCTTGCACAAATTTTTTCATCCATGCTTTTTTGACATTGTTTTTTAATTCAACTCCAAGTGGACCATAATCCCATGTATTTGCAAGACCTCCATAAATTTCAGATCCTGGATATACATATCCTCTTGATTTGCATAAACTAACAATTTTTTCCATTGATTCTACCATAATAAAAACCTCCTTTATATTTTTTTCTGTAAGAATAATGGTAACCTTTCTTACAGTTTTTTCTAAGGATTTTTAGCTTTTATGCAAAACAAAAAGCTTACATCCTTAGCATAAAGCTAGGGACGTAAGCTAACACTTGCGCGGTTCCACCCTAATTGGTATTAAATACCCACCTTAATTAATATCACTCCAAAGTTCCAAAACATCTAAGATCTTATTTGCTTCTCACTACCACAAATTCACTGTAATTCACTTTTTATAATGTTTCCTCTTTTTCATCGCGATTCATATTATGTAATCCATTTTACAACACAACACAAAAAAAGTCAACTATTAATACAAATTAATAATCGACTTTTTATTTTATTCAATAACAATATCATCAAATGATTCAAATTCTTCTATTTCTTTATTATCTATATCAATCTTTGAACGTTTATTGTTTGGCTTTCTAATTCTAATTACTTTGATTGGATTTTTTTCAAATAATCCATTTAAATCTCTTGGATCATCATCTATAAATATTCCATTTTTATAGTCTATATCTAGCAAAAATTTATATTCTGCAGTTACAAATATTCCATCAAAATATCCCATTATTCCAGAACCCATTAATTTTTTTAATTGATATTCTTGGTTTGTTTTAGGAATATAAGTTAATACAAATATTTTGTGTCCTTTTTCTTTTAATCTTTCTAAAAATCTAATTGCGTCTTCATGTACAATTTCTTTTCCATTATCAATAACTTCTTTTACTGCATTTACAACAACTTCAGAATCAACTTCATATGTCTCTCCCATTTTAGCCGCATGTGTAAATATATTATCTTTAGTTGAATTAAAATTATCTTTTGCGTATTGAGTAACTTCTTCAAGGTCTTTTCCTGTAAGTTCAGCTATTTTGTTTCCTATTGCAGCAATCATTAAAGATGTAAGCTTGGCTGTTTCATATAATGTATTATCAAAATCAATATAATAATTCATAATTTTCTCCTTTATAAAACAACATTTTCCAATAATTTACTTATATCACACTCTTTCGATTTATTCAATAAATTATTTGTAGATTCCTGTAAAAATATAATATATTTTTTTCGCAATATTATGCAAACTCACTTTATTTTGTTTGCGACCTGTGGATAATGTGGATAACTCTGTGAATAACTTATTCTAGTACATTTTTTCGACATATTTTATTCACACTATTTTTTATTGTGGATTTTTATTTTAGTTTATTCATTTATTATGTGTCCAGTATGTATGTTTGGTTAACTTATCAATTATCATTGAAATCAACGCTTTATTTAGTGTTTTGTTTTTTTGCCAACAATTATATTTATTTTTTATTATATTCTATTCCATTTTTTTGGTTTTTATGATATATTTTAGTATACATATTTAAACAATACTAATTTTTACAACATAATTTTTCTATTATGTTGTTTTATGTTGCAATAAATTTTGAAAGGATTATACTAATGAACGAAAAATTCAAACAAAAACTAAACACGTTCTGCCAAAAAACGAAATTAAATAAAGTACCAGAAAAACTAAAATCAGTTTGCAAATTTTTAAAATTAGATAAAATTTTAGAGAAATTAAAATCTTTAGCAAAATTGTTAAAACTTGATAAGTTAGTTGAAAAGTTAAAAAAGATTGATAAAGAAATATATATTAAAGCTTTTATTTTAATACTTGTTCCAATATTAATTTATCTATATTGTCAATTTTTCTGTAATGGTAAATTACTATTTGAACCAAAAAGAATGCTACTTAACTTTATGTTTATATATTTCATTATTGGACTATTTTATTGTATAGTTGGAAAAATTAAAGTAAGTTATTATCTTACAATCATACTTACCGGAATACTGGGAATTATAAATCATTTTATAACAGCATTCAGAGGTACTCCTTTAGTTCCTTGGGATATTTTCTCTTTAAATGTAGCTTTAACTGTACTACCTACATTTAAATTTACATTTACCAAACAATTAGTCTGGGGAGTTATAATATTACTTGCTACTATAATAATTCTTTCAATAACTAAATTTCATAGTTTTAAAAATGGTAAAAAGAAAAAGATTTATAGAATTTGTACATTTACAGCAATATTAACATTTGTTATTTGTTTTTATCTAACAAATTTAATTGCTTGGTTTGATTTAAATGAAAACTGGGATCCAAAAGAGGAATATCACAACAATGGATTAGTAGCTAGCTTGTTTAAACAATCTAGAAACTTAATTATTCGTGAACCAGAAGGGTATGATGTAGATTCATTAAATGAACTTGCATCTACAATAAATTTACCAATAGTAAAACATGATGAAAATTTCGAATCACCAAATATTATTGCAATTATGAATGAATCTTTTGCAGATCTTAGCGTAGTTGGAGATTTTAAAACTGACACAGATTCATTATCTTTCTTTAAAAGTTTGAAAGATAATGTTATAAAAGGAAACTTACACGTTTCAATTTTCGGAGCTACAACACCTAATAGTGAATGGGAATTTTTAACATCAAACTCTATGGCATTTGTTCCAAAAAGAACTGTTCCATATCAACAATATGTTTTAAGAAAATCATACTCACTTGCATCGATTTTAAAAGAACACAATTATTCTACAAGTGCTATTCACTGTTATCACCCTCAAGGTTACAACAGAAATTTAACTTATCCTAGACTTGGATTTGATAAATTTTTAAGCATGAATGAATTAAAAGATTTAACGTTTATTAGAGAATACCCTGACGATTTAAGTACATATAAAAATATAATCGATATTTACGAAAATAAAGGCGATAAAAAAATGTTTAACTTCACACTTACAATGCAAAACCACGGAAGTTATACAGATGAAAATTTCCAAAACACTGTAAATGCCGAAGAAGGACAATATCCAAAATTAAATCAATATTTATCATTACTAAAAATAGCAGATGAATCTTTAAAAGAATTGATTACATATTTTGAAAAACAAGAAGAGCCAACTATAATTGTATTATTTGGAGATCATCAACCTTATGTTGAAGATGAATTTTACAACACAATGTTAGCTCAAAGATATGAAGATATAAATTCAAAAGAAGCAACAGAAAATAAATATATTACCCCATTTATAATTTGGGCAAACTATGATATAGATGAAGAAAAATATAAAGATATAACAGATATTAGTGCCAACTATTTATCATCAGTAGTATTAGATGTTGCTAACATTCAAAAAACACCTTATCTTCAATTCTTAGATGAAATGAGAAAAGAAATTCCTATAATAACAGGTAATGGTTATATGGATAAAGAAGGTATTTATCATGACTTCTCAGAAGAAACTGAATATACAGATTTAATAGAACAATATCACTATTTACAATTCAATAATATGTTTGATAATTCTAATAAATTAACTTCTCTTTTCCAAATACCAACAGAAATTTCAAAATAAAATAGATAAAATAAAAAGCTCAAGAAATTCTTGAGCTTTTTATTTTTTAATTTAATTTAAAATTATATATATCATCTTTATCATTTTCTTTTACCACAGCCACAATTGTTTGAGTTTCAAAAATCTTTTTAATATCAATAAAATAATATTTTGCACCAATTAATATAGCAATACCAATTGCAATTTTTAACCACTCTATATCTGTTGAATCAGTTTCTGCACTATTATACTCTTTTTTTGTTCCACTCACTGTTTCTAAAGTTTTTTCTTCTGCAATTACTCCTTCACCTCTTGAAACTGATTCGTGATTTCTTGAAACAATCTCTTCTTTTTCTTCTTTTGGAACATTTATTTTTCCTTTATATTCAGATACAATTTCATCTTTTTTAAAATTATCATATCCATATTCAAATAAATTTATTGTATCCAAGTATCTTGCACTTTGCCCATCTTCTGTTGTTTCTGCATGTAAAATTACAGAAATCAATTCAAAACCATATTTATTACTTCCTGATATTAAACAGTTTTTGGCTGGTGTTGTAAATCCTGTTTTTATCCCATTGCAATACTCATAATAATATTTACTATTTCTTGTCATTAAACTGTTTGTATTTCTAAAAACTCTTGGTTCGTCAAATATTTCAGTTGTTGGTAAACTACATTCCATTTTGGCAACCCTAGATTTAAACTCTTGATTTTTCATACAATATTTTGCAATTAATGCCAAATCATAAGCAGTTGAATAATGATTATCCTCATGAGCTCCATTTGCGTTAACAAAATTTGAATTCAAACATCCTATTTCTTTTGCTTTTTGATTCATCAAATTTGCAAACTCTGGAACACTTCCTGATATATGTTCCGCTAAAACATTGGCAGCTTCATTTGCTGAATGAATTAACATTACATCTATTAATTCACCTATTGTGAATTCTTCTCCAACTTGAATATTAGCAATTGAATAACCAGATTTAATTGAGTGTACAGCTTCATAACTTGCTTTTGCTTTTTCATTTAAATCACAATTTTCTATTGCAAGTATTGCAGTCAATATTTTTGTTGTACTTGCAGGATATTTTATTGCATGAGCCTCTTTTTCATATAAAATTTTTCCAGTTGAAGCTTCAATTAATATCGCAGCTTCAGAATATATATTTAAATCTTCTTTGGTAGTATTTCTTTGTATTTCTTCTACATTATTTTGTTTTTCATTTAAAATTATTATTTCACTCTCATTATTAGCTTGGCAAACAATTCCAAATATAGATTGCAATATCACAAATATTACTGCAAAGCTAAGTATTATTTTCTTTTGTTTCATCTTTCCTCCAGAAAGTTTTATCTATAAATAGCATTCTTTTACTATTTTATTCAAATTTCATTTTTCTATAACATTTTTTTAAAGACATAATTCGTCATTTTTTTCGCAACATATTTAGTATAACATATAAGATTTTTTTGTACATCAAAAATATAAAATTCAAACATTATTTTTTATAATATTTATACAAATAACTATTTATAACTTTTTAACAAAAAAGCATTGACAAACATATAAATTTGTTTTAAAATATAAGAGCGTTGTGAGAATCGATACAACATGGTGGATGTAGCGTAGTTGGTTAACGCGTCAGTTTGTGGCACTGAAGACCGTGGGTTCGAGTCCCATCTTCCACCCCACTATATATTGGGCTGTAGCCAAGCGGTAAGGCACCAGACTTTGACTCTGGCATTTCGATAGTTCGAATCTATCCAGCCCAACCAAAAAAAGAATATAACTTTTGTTATATTCTTTTTTTATTTTTCATTTATATTACATTTATTGTCTCCAAAATTCTTTAATGATATAATTTATATAATTATATTAAAGGAGAACTTTTTTATGAGTGAATATAGCGATATTGAACAATTGTGGGAAAGAAGAAATTATGAAGAAAAACAAAAAGGTATAAATAGCCCAAAAATTACACCTGATGATATTGGTGTAGCAACATCAAAAACAGATGAATTATCTATTCTTCTATCTCAAAGAAAAATAACAAACCAATTAATAGCAAGAATTATATCTCAAAAATTCACAGAAGCCGAAATTCCTGATGAAATAAAAAGCAAAATTGCAGCTCTTTCAATAACAGAAAACATTCCTTTTGATGAATTAGAATCATTTATAGAAACTCATATTTGGGATTTCATAAAACAATCTGAAATGACAAACGAAAACGAAGAATTCGAACCACTAAAATTAGAAGACGCCAATGTTGATACAAAAGGTTTAAATGAAAAAAGAGCCGAATTAAACAGAAATACATCAAAGACACCACCAACACACCAACCAATTCCAAATAAAACCACTGAAAATCCAAGAAATGTTGGAGAAGAAAGAGAATAATATTAAAAAAATAATTACAGGAGATGAAAAAATGGTAATATCATTAGAACAGCGTCAAGTTTATAGTGAAGTATTAGAAGTATTAAGACATATGGATAAAGTTTATGTCGATAAAATACCAAAAAAATTAATTATGTTTTTTTATGATAATTGTTCTTTAGATTATGAATTTAGAATGACTAAAGCAATCGGAGAAGAAAATTTACAAGAAGACACATTAACAATTCTAGCATTACTTAATATGAACTATTGGCAAAAGAATAAATCAAAAGAAGATTTAATAATGAATTATGCTGTTATAGATAAAAAAACACAAACACAATTAAATTCACAACTTGAAAAAGAAAACATCTTTACAAAAATAGATGTTCCTTCAAGCTCTTCTAACAATCTACCTGTAGTTAAATCTGTGGTTGGTTTCTTTGGTAAAATATTTAATTTAATAAAATCTGCTTTTATTAAATTTTTTGGTGATGAATAATAAATAGATAAATAAAAACTCCAATTACTTTTTGTAATTGGAGTTTTTTATTATACTATATTATATTTATTGTGGCTTTTCTGCTGCCCAAATTATAATTCTTCCACTACTATCATCTGTACATGTTTGTAAAGATAATTCTCTTCTTCCTTCTGTATCTCTTGTAAAATATGAAGCATCATTTGCTGATGTTTGATATATATTGTAGATTTCATATGTAACTTTTTCACCATATTGATCTGTTATATATATTACGTCTCCACTTACTAATTTTTTATTATCTGAAAAGAATAATCCATTTCTATAGTTATGTCCATAAATTATTGTGTTACCTACTTGATTTAATCCTGGTCCATAAGCTATACCTACAGCAATTTCAAGACTTCTTTTTGTTACGCTTTCTAATACTGGATATTTAATTCCTGTTTTTGGAATTTCTATTGTTCCTTTTACTTCATAACCTTCCATATATACTTTTTCTGGTTCTTGTTCTACAGGATCTTCAACAACTCTATTTGCATTTAATGCATTTAGTTCATCTAATGGATTTACTGTATTTCTATCAATAGGAACATATTCATTTTCAACTTTATTTTCTTTTTTTACTTTATTTTTGTTTTTATCATTTTTTACTGTTTGAGTTGAAGCATCAAATTGATCCATAGCTGCTTGAGCATTTTCATTTATATTATTTGAATTTAGTAAATCATATACAAAATATCCTACAATTCCGAATATTGCAACTATAAATATTACTAAAAGCATTGTTAATATATTTCCATATTTATCAAACATAATCTTATCTCCAATCTTTCCAAATCTTTACATATATACCTATTTTAATTATAACATATAGCATTTTCATTTTCAATTTTTTTATTTTTTTTTAACATAAATTTAATAAATTCTTAAGATTGCATCATCATTCTACAAAAAAACATTCTAGATTCATTATCTAGAATGTTTTTATTTTTTATTCTAATATAGCTTTTATTCTTCTTACTCCTGCAGATGAAGCTTCTTCTTTTTTGATTTTGAAATGTCCTAATTTTCCTGTTCTTTCAACGTGAGGTCCACCACATAATTCTATTGAGATATCTCCTATTTTATAAACAGTTACTATATCTCCATATTTATCTAAGAACATTGCTTCAGCTCCCATATTAATAGCTTCTTCTTTTTTCATTTCCATTTTTTCAACTGGAATATCTTTAGCAATATATTCATTAACTAAATCTTCTGCTTTTTGTTTTTCTTCATCTGTCATTTTTGCACCATGTGAAAAGTCAAATCTCATTCTTTCAGCTGTAATATTACTTCCTTTTTGGTGAACATGGTCTCCTAAAACAACTTTTAATGCTGCATTTAAAAGGTGTGTTGCTGTATGATATTTTGTTTCCATTTCTCCACTAGAAGCTAATCCTCCAGCAAATTTTTGGTCACTTCCTAATCTTGATTTATCTTGATGTTCTTTAAATAATCTTTGATAATCAGACATATCAACTTCTAATCCTTGTTCTTTAGCAAGTTCTTCTGTCATTTCTGGTGGGAATCCATAAGTTTCATATAAATTAAATACAGCTTCTGTATCTAATACTGTTTTTCCAGCATTTCTTGTTCTATTTACAACTTTTTCGAATTCTCTTTCACCATTTTGAAGTGTTTTCATAAATTTATCTTTTTCAGCAACAATAACATTAATTATTTCATCTTTATTTGTTTCAAGTTCTGGATATAATTCTTTTAATGCTTCTATTGATATTGTTATAATTTCTGGTAATAGATTCAAATCAATACCTAAATTATTTAAATGTCTTGTCATTCTACGAAGTAATCTTCTTAAGATATATCCTCTATCAACATTACTTGGAGCACCACCATCATTAATAATCATCATGCTTGAACGTAAGTGTTCAGCAACAATTCTTCTACTTTGAATGTTATCAACTTTTTGAAGTTCAACTAATTTATCCATTACAGGACTAAATAATTCAATTTCAAATGGAGTTTGTTTTCCTTGAAGTAACATTGCCATTCTTTCTAATCCAAGCCCTGTATCAACGTTTTGTTGAGCAAGTTTTGAATATCCATTTTTGTCTTTATAAAATTCCATAAATACGTTATTCCATATTTCAACATATTTACCACATCCACAAGATGGATTACATTCTTCTGAACATTTTTCTTTTCCTGTATCATAGAACATTTCTGTATCTGGTCCGCAAGGTCCTTCTTCTCCAGCAATCCACCAGTTATCATCTTTTCCAAAGAAATATATTCTTTCATCTGGTATTCCTGCTTTTTTCCAAGCTTCATATGCTACCATATCTTTTTCGCAGTCTTCATCTCCTGCAAAACAAGTTACAGATAATTTTTCTGCTGGGATTCCTAATTCTTCAGTTAAGAATTCATAACTCATTGCTATTGATTCTTCTTTAAAATAATCTCCTAAAGACCAGTTTCCTAACATTTCGAAATATGTTAAATGACGATTATCTCCTACTTCATCGATATCGTTTGTTCTAACACATTTTTGATAATCTGTTAATCTTGTTCCTGATGGATGTTTTTGTCCTAAAAGATATGGTACTAGTGGTTGCATTCCAGCAGTTGTAAATAATACAGAAGGATCATTTTCTGGTATTACTGGTGCTGATGGAATTACACTATGTCCATGTCTTTTAAAGAAATTCAAATATTTATTTCTTATTTCAATTGCTTTCATAAAAAAACCTCTCTCTAATTTCGAATTATTAATTTTAACTTGTGTTATTATATTATAAAACACTTTATTTTTCAAGTATTTCCAACAACTAATTATGTAAAATTATAAAGAAAACCACCACCTGAAATATTCAGGTGGTGGTCTGTTGTGATTTTCAACCTAAGCAGCTGCAATCAAGGATTTCAGATTAGATGTTTTAAGACCTTTATTTCCCTTAGGAGCTTTGTTCTTAGGTCCACACTTAACCTTTTCATCAACCAGATAACAGTACAGTCTGATCAAAAGTGCATGTTTTTTCATTCTGTCGGATTTTGCCAAACTTTTTTTCAGTTCTTGCAGCAAGTTTTCGATCTGATCAATTTCAACCTTCTTCAAATTGAAATACATTTCTGCAAACTCTTCTTCAAATCCAACTCTTTTTTTGAATGTCTCTTCAGTTATTTTACCAGCAGCGAATTTCTTGAGAATTTCTTCATTTCCGCTGATAAGAATTTTATTTACCATTTCAAGGTTAATCTCATCCTCAGATTCAACATAACCATTGGCAATAGCAAACTGAATTGCAATTTCCTCAGGATCTTCACAAACTTTAGGAAGCATACCGAGTTCTTCGATCTCGAACTTTTCGTCAATTCCAAGATGATTTTTGAGTTCTTCGCCAGAAATCTCATTTCGGCCAAATCGTCTTATTGCTCCATCTTTATCTAAAGCAATAATCTTTTCTGCGATTTCAAACTCTTTTTCAAGAGTGGATTCCATATTGGTATATCCCATTTCACCACAGAATCTCAAAGCCGGCATATAGATTGTCATATCGCAAACTCTTCCGTCAGAAGCCATAAGAACAAACCCCTGATCAACCATATAGTCAATCATATGAATAAAACGATTTTTCTCTCTTTCCCCCGAAATACTAAACCCATATTCATCGTTCGGATCGTCAGATTCTTCGATTTCATAGAACTTTCTCATCTTCTTGACGATTCTTGCTTCTTCAAGATAAACATCCTCTTTTTCATATACCCTAAAATCTTCCAAATTGTGAGCTTTCAGAAGCTTTTGCAATTTGTAAAGAGAATCAAATGCAGCTTGCATCATCTGTGCTTCGCATGCAAAAGTTTCTATCGGATATACTCCAATTTCAGGATGAACACTCATCTTGATTTTTCTGATTTTCGAAAGCGTTTTGTCATTTCCAGTTTCATTTACAGAAACAAACTGTCCGTTCTCATCAAGGTCCAGTTCTGCAAATTTCAGTACTTCTTCAAACAAATCTTGATCCTTCGCAATCTGTTTTAATTCGTACATAATTGCATCATATACCAATGTATTATCCGGACAATGCATAATGAGCCTTGTGTTAATTACATAGAGATCTTCAGGATAAAGGTACTTGTTGTTGTTCCTAACAGCTTCCTCGTAGTCTACAATAATTTTGCCCATTTTATTAAATGGATCAAACATGTATTTGAAATCATGTGCAAAATAATAGTATCCAACGAAAATTGTGTAGAACATTCTTACAATTTTTGCTTGAACTATGATTGGCATACCTTCCGGAACACCTTTTAGCTTAGCTGCCATTCCGGCAAGTAAATCTTTAAAACCATGAATATAGTACTGAGCGTTCTCCACTGTTCTAAGACGTGTGAGCATTGTTCTCAGTTCTACTGGTTTTAATGCACCAATATTTTGTTTGTAACCGATTCCATAGTACTTTTTAAGTCGAATGAAATCATTTCTTCCAAGGACTTCTTCAAAAATCTGAAATCCTTCTTCCACAATCAACGTTACATCGATTGCTTTAGTTTTTTCATTCGGCGCCAAATCCTTGTAAAGTCTTATTACACCTTCTTTCGTTTGTCTTGTAATGTCTGATCTGCAAATCACTTGACGTTCATCTTTCTTCTTACCAGAAAAGAAATCTTGAGGTTTTCTCAAAACATTTAAGAAACCGTTTTTTTCTTGCTCAGGTTTTTTAGTTTTTGCTGTGTCATTCATGTACTTTCTTTCGTCTCCCTTCTGTTGTAATACGTACAATAAAAACAGTAACTGTCACAACTAAAAAATATGTTGCAAACCGCATTATATCACATTATGTCAACTTTTTCAATATATTATTGATATATAAATGCTATAATTTTTTTCACACAAAAAAGAACACATTAAAAAATGTGTTCTTTTATATTTAAACATTATTATTCTTTTCCATATAATCCTTTATATTCTTGGAATACTCTAGCTTGAAGTTCTCCAACATATTCTTTTGTTACACCTTCAAAATCTGTCAAGCTATAGAATTCTTCTAAACCTGCAGTTTGTTTAGCATATATTGGTTTATTTAAAATTGATACTTTATATTCATTTGCTTTGTTGAAATCTTTTTCAACACCATCTCCCCAATAATATAATTTTCCTAAATAGTATTTAGCAAATACATTATCAGCATCTGATGCTTTTTCAAAATATTCTTTTGCTTTTAAGTGGTTTGTATCAACACCATTTCCGTTATAAAACATTTTTCCTAAATAATAGTTTGAACCTTGTGATCCTCTTTCTGCAGCAACTTCAAAATATCCTTTAGCTTTACCAAAGTCTACACCTACACCATTTCCAGAAAAATATCTTTTACCTAATTCATAAATTGCTCCAACATCTCCATTGTTAGCTAAAACTTCAAGTTCTTCTATATTTTTAGTACTCATACCAATTTCCCCCTTTGAATAATTACATTATTCAACAAATAATTATTTTATTGTATAAATTTTACCATCTTTTACTTGATAATTCTATAAATTTTATATTACATTAATAATACATTTTGAATACAAAAGGGGCTTGACAAGTCAATTTTTTTATAATGAATTTTCCAAGCAAAACAATTTAATTTGTCAAGTACTTTAAATCTCCAAATGTGTTCCTAAAAAGCCAGCTGCAGACTGCGCAACCTTATCTTCAACATCTCCCATTTTTTGATTTGGTTGTTTAGATAATAAAATAACACTTCCTACTACATCACCATCTGTAATTATAGGATATATTATTTGACCATTATAAATTCTTTCTCTACCTTCATTTTGAGTTATTGGAATTGCTATTTCGTTATTTTCTTTACTTTTAAAAACCTCTTTATTTTCTAAAACTTCTTCTAATTCTTTACTTAATCCTTTTTCTAAAAAATCTTTTTTAGAACCTCCAGATACTGCAATTACAGTGTCTTTATCAGTTATACATGTAATATGTCCAGTTGTTTTTGAAATAGTATCTGCATAAGTTGATGCAAATTCTGTTAGTTCTCCTATTGGTGAATATTTTTTTAATATAATTTCTCCCTCTTTATCAGTAAATATTTCTAAAGGGTCTCCCTCTTTTATTCTATGAACTTTTCTAATTTCTTTTGGAATAACAACTCTTCCTAAATCGTCAATTCTTCTTACAACACCTGTTGCTTTCATAAATTCCTCCTTATATTGTATTTATATTTTTATTATGACAATTTAGGAAATTTTTATACATTTTATTGTTTTTATTTACAAAAATAAGTGCCCAAATCATTTGGGCACTTATATTATTTTATAAACTTTCAATATCTATTGGTTTTTTTCTTTTATATATCATTTTTTTGGGCATATCATTATAAAGTTCAATTATTGTATTTAAATCATTTGCAAACTCTTTAAGCATAACAATTTTAATACTAACATCTTTATCTTTACAATAATCTTTTAACGCATCTCTAACACTTATTATAAATGGTAATTCAGGATATAATGCTTTTTTATTTTTCTTAGCTCTATCAACAAGCATTTCTTTTATTTTAACGATATCCTCATTACTTGCACAAGTAATTCTTTGAATCATTTGATAAGTATCAAAATAATTTAATATCGGTTCATTCATACATTCTGTAGTAAATTTTTCATAAAATGTTTCCATCTTCATTGGTATACATTTAAAGATTTCTTCAGCTTTATTTCTATACATTTGTTTTTCAAGTTCTTTATTTAATTCATGGAAATGTTTTAGAATATCTTTCATATCTTCTCCAACATCTATACCAATTCTTGAAAGTTCTTCATCTATATTGCTACAATATTCTGATTTTTCAGCAACCAAATTCATTCCATTTAAGAAAACCATTTTTATTGTTGGCATATCGTAATCAATCAATTTTCTTCTTGAAAAATAACTAAAATATGCAAATAATTTTACAAGCTCAATTAATTTCAAATCTCCATTTTGAACATTATCAATTACTTCTGCAATAACAACAGGAAATTGATCATCAGAAATTTTCCAATATTCTTCTGTAAGTAATCTTTTATATCCTGGTAATTTTTCTGTGTCAATAGTTTGAATAATCATCTCCATATCATTTTTGAATACTTTCATATCAAAAATTCTTGTTCTTACATATACTTCTATAAATTTAAAGAATCTATATTCTGATTTAAAATTGAAGTAATAATTATTATCAAATTCCTTTATATAAAATTGTCTATTATCCATCAAAACCCTTGAAGAAACTAATATTGACTTATATTCTTCATTAGAATTGATATTGACAAACTTATCTTTTGTTATCTTTCCTGCTTTAATTTCAAAAGACACAGCTATAGTAAAAATCAACATTGTTTGTAGTACTCTCAAGTTTGTATTTGGATAAAATTTATTTACTGTTTCAAATATTTTTTGGAAATCATTTAATGCATGTTTTAAAATTCTTAAGTTTCTAGTCCCTGATTTTATAAATGTATTAGTAATTAAATTTGTATGTTCTCGTAAAAATCTGATTAAATCTGGATTAGATTCATATCTCATCAAAAGTCCGTTAATTATATAACTAAATTTTGGTGCATATTCAAATGTTTCACCAATTAATTTTTCTTTTATTCTTTCATAATCATTTGCTTTGTCAAATACATATTCAATCTTTTCACCAATTTTTTCAACCATTGGCTTGTCTGCTTTTAATAGACTTCCTTCTTTGTCAAGTAAGTAAGTTGCAATAAATGTTTTCATTTCTAGATTAGAACTTTTTAATTTAGTTGACAATTCTTTTTCATTACAAATAATAATTGTTTTTATATGATCATGCTCTACGAAATTATTAATATAACCTAAAATGTCAATAACATCTACATTTGCTCTTTCTAGGTCATCGAAGCATAAAACTTTATCATCAGTTGCAAAAAATTGTGAATAATCAACTTTTTCATTACCATGCTTTGCTCCAAAGAAATGAGCCATATCTAGTCCAGTTTTTGCATATTCTGGAATTGATGTTTTATCATGTGTTGCCATATATTTCTTTATGCCTTTATCCATAGCTTGAGTTGTTTCTATAAATATTTTTTTACTTATATCTTCAAGATTAGAAATACCATATAATGACATATATATTGTTGTATATTTTTTTCCATTAAATGTTAATGAGTCTATTTTATTTCTTATTTTATTATTCCAAAAATAAGTTTTTCCACTTCCCCATTCACCATTTATCATTATCGCATAATCTGTATAATCAGCTCTTACATAATCTAATATACTTTCAACTAAATCTTCCATCTAATCCTCCTTGTAATTTTATTATTAAACAAGAATTTATATCTTTCATTTATTTCATGCCTAAAACTTGAACACATTATATCATATTTTTTTAAAATTTCATTAATTTATTTATTTTTTCTTTGCACAAATAAAAAATGTATGCCAGTGTTTTATATTTTGAGAAACTGCTGTTTTTTTATCCAATTCAACTTCTCTTATTCCGTTTTCACCTATATCAAAATCTTTTAATAATTCTAATAATTCTTCTCTTGAAAGAAATGTTTTATCTTGGCTTTGTGTTTTATTCCAATCATCGTTTTTTCCTAGTAAATTAATCAACAAATATCCTCCTGGTCTAATTGCATCTGTTATATTTTTAAAAAATTCTTTAAAGAATTCTGGATTGCAAAAAAACAAACTATTAAATCCAACTAATAAATCGCAACTATTCTTTGGTAACTCTAAGCCTTCAAAATTCCTATTTATAAAAGAAAATCTATTTTCTAATTCATCATTATTATTTTTTATTAGATTTCTTATATCTTCTTCTGTTTTAGATGCATTATCGATTCCAAGTACATTCCAACCATTTTTTAACATATGTAATGTATCTATTCCTGCACCTGGTCCTAATTCAATTGCTGTTCCTGGCTTTAAATTTTCTAATAATTTTACTAGCGCTTTTTTTGGTAATTCATTTTTAGTTTTTTCTCTATAATTTTCCCATTTTATTTCATTTCTATTATCATCTATTTCCATCATATCCACCAAACCTTTACAAAAAAGTAAATTAGAATATTATTTATAGTCTTATTGTATATTTTTTATTTTAACGAATCAAGTTTTATTTAATTGTTTTTTATTTATTCATCATAAAAATGCAAAAATCCCGTGAGCACCGACCCACATGAATAGCATCTAGTTACTTGTATTTATAATATTAATTTTTCAAATCATTTTCTCTTATATATCTACATATTAATCTGTTGATAAATTTATAAAAAAATTATATAATAAAAAAAGTTAACAACAACCCAAAGGAGTTAATCATGAAAAATAAATTTCAAAATTTTATTAGTTTTTTAACCAAACATGGAATTGTTATAATTTCTGTTATAATCGCACTACTTGGTATATTGTCAATATTTATAACCGCTTATTTAGATTCAACTTATAACAACCTTGGAGAAAATACTTTTTTTAAATACAATCCCGGCATTATAGAAATAATTATAGCAACTCTACTTATAACCTTGTTATTTGCATTAACAAGACTTTTATTAAAAAAAGTTTCTTCTAAATATATTCTTATTCCAATTTTAATCATTCTTTGTTTTATATATTTTTATTGGATTAATATAATGAAATTATCACCAGAGTCTGATCAAAAATCCGTTCACGAAATAGCAGCAGCTATAATAAACGCCGAAAATCTAAGTGAATTTTTAGATCTTGGAGATAGATACATTCGAATTTTTCCTTATCAATTTGGAATAGCTTATATATTTTCATTAATATATAGAATTTGGGGACAAAACTACATGTATATTCAATATGTAAACGCAATTTGTTCTATTATAAATATAATTTTAATTGTATTTATATCAAAACTGTTATTTAATAAAGAAAATATACAAAAAATTCTAGTTTTTTTACTTGCAGTTTTTGGAATATATTGGATGTTCTTTAATGTTCATGTGTATGGAAACATAATTGGATTAACATTTGCTTTAACATCATTATTTTTTACCATATTATATTTAAAAAAAGGAAAACTCTATAATGTTTTTCTTGCTGGTATTTTTATAGCATTATCAATACTTGCCAAATCAAACTACAATATATTTTTGTGTGGAATAATTTTACTTTTAATTTTAAACCTTATCCAAAAATGGAATTTTAAAACATTATTATCATTACTAATAATTACTATTTCTATTTTTATTGTAAATACTTCTTATAAAACTATTTTAAGAGAAAAATACAATGTTGTTTTAGATAAAGGTATGCCAATGATATCTTATGTTGCTATGGGAATGGATAAGCCCGGAAATATGGCTCCAGGATGGTATACTGGTATAAACTTAGATATATATGGTGGAACATATTATAATTATGAAAAAACCGAAGAATTTATGAAAAAATTTATAATAGAAAGATTAACCTATTTTTCAAAAAACCCATTAGAATTTATTAGTTATTATTCACAAAAAATCGGTTCTACTTGGCTCAACCCGACATATCAAACAATTTTTTACTCAATTCCAGGACCAAGAATTGATTTTTATCCGGATTATGCACAATATTTTTCTTATCAAAATTTTGCCAGAAGTATGCTTGATGGGAATTTATATAAATTTGAGGAATGGATTCTAAATATTTATCAAATTATTATATTCAACTTTGGAGCTATTGGAATATATCTAATATCAAAGAAAAAAGAATTATCAGATTTCCTAATTCCAGTTATATTTATTGGGGGCTTCATATTCCATATAATTTGGGAAACAAAAGCAATTTATGTTATTCAATATTATTTTCTACTTCTTCCATATACAGCCTATGGATTGAATTATATTTTTGATAAAATATTAGAATTACTAGAAAAACAAAAACAACTAAAATTAAACGAAAAAAATTCAAAATAAAAAAAATAGGAATGCAATTACGCATTCCTATTTTTTTATTTCAATGAAGCAAGTCTTTCTTCAACTGTTTTTAACATTTGTTTATAATTTTCAAGTTTTGCTTTTTCTTCATTTACTTTGCTTTCAGGTGCTTTATTTACAAATCCTGGATTTGAAAGCATTTTTTCTCCTCTTAATACTTCAGCTTCAAGTTTTGTTTTTTCACCTTCTAATCTTTTAATTTCCTCTTCAATATCAACTAATTCTTCAAAAGGAATAAACACTTTTAAATCATCAACAACAATTGATACTGCGTTTTGAGGAACTTCTGATTCATCATTAACAATTATAATTTCATTTGCAAAACCAAGTTTGCTTAAAAATTCATTAGCTTCTTTAATTTCATTTTCAATATCATTTGAAACTATTAATAATTTAGATTTTTTAGCTGGATGAACATTCATTTTTGTTCTAATATTTCTAATTTCAACAATAAGTTTCTTTAATTTTTCAATTATATTTTCTTCATTATCAAATGCAAATTCTTCTCTAATTGTTGGCCATTTTGAAATCATTAAATCTTCTGTTCCAAAGCAAATTAATTTTGAATAGATTTCTGATGTTACAAATGGCATAAATGGATGTAATAATTTTAAAGATGAACTAAATACATGATTTAATATATCACTTACAGCAACTCGTGTAGCTTCATCTTCGCTATAAATTCTAGGTTTTACCATTTCAATATACCAATCACAGAATTCATTCCACATGAATCCATAAATCTTATCAACAGCAATTCCTAAATCATAATTATCAATATTTTTGCTTACATCTTGAACTAATTTATCAAGTTTATTTAAAATCCATTTATCTTCAATTCTTAGAAGTTCTGGATTATACTTATGTTCTTTTTCATAAACTTCATAGCAAAATTCTCTTACTTTATCATCATCTGCTAAGTTCATAGTAATAAATTTTGCTGCATTCCATATTTTATTTGCAAAGTTTGCTGCTTGATCTAATTTTTCTGGCATAAATCTAATATCATTTCCCATAGTTGTTCCAGAAAGAAGAGAAAATCTTAAACTATCTGTTCCGTATTGATCAATTACTTCTAATGGATCAACACCATTTCCAAGAGTTTTAGACATTTTTCTTCCTTGACTATCTCTCACTATACCATGAATTAAAATATCTTTAAATGGTACCTCTCCAGTAAATTCCAATCCTTGAGTCATCATTCTTGAAACCCAGAAAGTTATAATATCAAATCCAGTTACTAAAGTTTGTGTTGGGTAGAAATCTTTATAATCTTGACTTTCTTCATTTGGCCAACCAAGTGTACTAAATGGCCATAATGCAGAACTAAACCATGTATCTAATGAATCTGGATCTTGTACTAAATTAGTACTTCCACATTTTGAGCATTTCTCTGGCATTTCTTTTGCAACATGAATTTCTCCACATTTTTCACAATAATATGCTGGAATTCTATGTCCCCACCAAAGTTGTCTTGAAATACACCAATCTTGAATATTATCAAGCCAATGGAAATATTGTTTTTCATATCTTTGAGGTACAAATCTTGCTTCCCCATTTCTTACACTGTCAGCAGCTCTTTTAGCTAAGTCTTTCATACTTACAAACCATTGCTCTGAAACTTTTGGTTCAATTGTATTTTTACATCTTTCACATTTTGCAACATTGTGTGTATATTCTTCTGTATTTACTAAAGCTCCAATTTCTTCAAGTTTTTCAACTATTTTTGTTCTAGCCTCTTTAAGTTCCATACCTTTATATTCTGGAACTAAATCTCCCATTTTGAAATCTTTATCAAATACTTCAATAAATTCTAATTTATGTCTTAAACCAGCTTGGTAGTCATTCATATCATGAGCAGGAGTAATTTTTACACATCCTGTTCCAAATTCCATTTCAACAAAGTCATCTGCTATAATTGGAATTTCTTTGTTCATAATTGGAAGTATACATGTTCTTCCAACTAAGTGTGAATATCTTTCATCATCTGGATGAACTGCAACTGCTGTATCTCCAAGCATTGTTTCTGGTCTTGTTGTAGCTACTATTAAATAGTCGTTTGTCCCTGTTATTTGGTATCTAATATGCCATAAGTGTGTAGCTTCTTCTATATGTTCAATTTCAGCATCAGATATTGATGTATGACAACCAGCACAATAGTTAATCATACGTTTTCCTTTATAAATATATCCTTTATCGTAGTAATTTTTAAATGCTTTGAAAACAGCTTTTGATAGACCTTCGTCCATTGTAAATCTTGATCTAGACCAATCACAAGAGCATCCCATTTTACGTT
>JAZRKN010000017.1:0-71986 GCA_045646345.1 Candidatus Scatovivens sp.
AATGATTGCCACTTTATCCTTAAAATTCAACCTTTGCCAATGTCTCAATCCTGGCAATCCTCCATCATGTCCAAACCAACCATTATCGAACTGCCATAAACCACATCCATAAGGATTTGGGTTAAAATTCAGACATTCCTTCCAACTGTTAACAGACAATATATCGGCATTTAGTATAGCCTTGCACCAAAGTCCTAAATCTGTTAGCGAAGAAACAACGCTGCTATCACCACTATCCATGGAAGGTCTGCCACAGGAAAAAATTATATCATCATGTTTGACATATCCACAAGCATCTGCGTCACGCCCATTCATGTGTGTATATTTCAACCCAAAGAGCATAAATATATCACTCATTACATCTGAAAAAGACTTGTTGGATACTATTTCCAAAATGTAACCAAGTAAAAAATAATTGGTATTGCTGTATCTGCCATCTGAGCCTGGCTTAAAATACAACGGTAATTCACCAATTAGGTCAAAGCATTCTGAAAGACTAACAGGGCGACATTCAGAAACAATGCATTTATTAAACTCGATAACATCAGTTGGTGCTATTCCGTGCTCTGATTCATATTTTTGGATTGCGTCAGGGATAATTCTATCACTGATATAATCGGGAATACCACTTGAATGATGTAACAGATGACAAATTGTAATATTCTTTCCTTGGGGATATTGAGGAAAGTACTGGTCGATTGTATCATCTAAAGAAAGTTTTCCCAGTTCTATCTGAAGGAAAATGGCTATTGAGACAAATTGCTTAGATAGCGAAGCTAATGTAATTGTAGTATGTGATGTGAAGGGAGTGTTTGTGCTATGGTCAGCATTACCTTGACAATATTCAAAAACAACTTGACCGTCTTTAAGAACAAGCACTCCACCTTGAAAATCTCTTGGGATAATATTTTCAAATGATTTCATAAAGATTCCTCCATCAAATTATAATTTATTGTGATAATTCAAAATCAATTTCATACTTATCATCAACTAAAATATATCTTTGATTATACTTTTTACACATTTCTAAATTAGCATTATTATCTTTTATTAGTTCTTCTTGTGATATATCCTCAAATTTTCTGCTTTCTATTGCACTACTATACATTTTAATATCAGAAAAATGTGTTCTAATATAGTTTTCTGTCATTATTAAACAAACATATTGTATTTTCTTTAAATACTCATCTTCAAAAGATTCTTTCCAATTAAAAGGAATGTAACATCCTTCAATAATAATATTTTGATTGTTTTCTATATTTGTTTTTATAATTTCTTTAACGATATTCCATAAATAATCTGTTAGTTTATCATCATCTTCTACTGTCAATTCAGTATTTTCACTTCTTATTAGTCCCATCTTTAAATGATCTATTGATAAATATGGATATTTATACATTTCTAATAGTTTTTGTGCTAATAAAGTTTTGCCTGTATGTGAACTTCCAGCTATTAAAATAACCATAACTACCTCCCATAGAAATTACTATTTATTGATTAGATTATACCATAATACAATATCATTTTATAGTTATTCTTTAATAAACTCTCTCAAACTTTATAAAAAAACTTATTTTACATACCCAAAAACATTAACAAAAGTTTTGTTTTCGTTGATATATCAATAATGTGTCACGTTCGTCGCTACCATTAACCAGTTAATTATTAAATGATTTTTTATTTTGTGAAAACTATCAGATTTGATTAATTTTACATAATGTGGTAAAATATAAACGAAGCTTAATTAGCTTGGGAAAACAATTTACAATAGAGGAGAAGAGTTTATGCATACAGTACCAGCAAATGTAAAAGCACATGTGGCCCGGATAGTAAGAGAATATGAGATTATGGTACATCAAGGGGATAAAATAGCTTTGCATGTATTCAGAGAAAATCGAATATATTCCGGTGTAGAAACAACCGAATACTTTTTGAAATCGGTAAAAAAATTCTACGAGCTCCTAGAGACTCAGGGTGAGTATCTTGCAGTTAAGTCTGAAGAAGAATTTCGCAAAAAGGTGTATTCAAAAATCTGCGAATTTTACAAGCCTCTTTCTGAAACTGCAATTCGCAGGATAACCAATTCTACTACGTGTCAAGGTCAACTTGAAGACGCACTGCGTTTAGCAAAGAAAAATTCCATTTTATATCCAGAAGCAAAATTTATTTCATGGTTTATTTCAAATGCATGTACGCATAATTGGTGCGATGCAGATGAAACAATATGTTGTAAAGAATTCAAACTGGTAAAATCTAAGGAAGATTTTGAGAAACTGGTAAGTGGCAAAGGTAAGTATCCTGCATTTGAAATTACTCAATCTGGAGAAATTCCGTTTAAGCATTTTCGTGTCGCACTTCAAAAATTCAGTATTGAAGATTGCTACAGAAAAAGGTCTAAATTGCGAAAATATCGCGATTTCTGGGAAGGCCCTCATAATATTGAGGAGTTTGCTACAGAATGTGAGATTTTCAATATGTGGAACAATGTATCTGAGACAGGAGTTTATTATGTGTACATACCTGAAGTATGATTGTCAATTCCCACAACGACACTCGCAAATTGCGAGTGTCGTTGTTTTTTTAGTATTATTTAACTAATTAAATTTAGATTTTTTTTTGTAAAATATTGGAATAATTTTTTCTATATGTTAAAATTTTTTATATAGGAGGAATCTCTATGAATACTAATGATGATTTTGAGAATAAAAGATTACTTGAAGAAATTGATAAACTAGATAATGAACCAGGAATTTCAACCGAAGAAGGTGCTATTAAAACAAAAAATCTTGTAGTAGAAAATTTTATATTTTTTGCGATAATTATAGCTGTGGTTTTGGGAGTTGTATATTTGTATAGTTCAAAAGGAAATGCAACAAAATTAGAAAATGTAGTTGAAGTTTCTGATGAAAAGGCAAAAGAAAATAATTTTGAAAAAGAAACTCCTCAAATTGCAAAGGAATACAATATAGATCATGATAATTATGAAGAATCTACAAATAATGCCAAAAAACATTTTGAAAGTCAAAAAGAAAATATTATTGTAACTAAAAATATGTTAAACATAAATAAAGAGTTTGTACTATGTTTGAATAATAAAAATGTAGAGTCAATTCCAAATATATCTGTATACATTGTTTTTTATGATGGAGAGAATAATATAATTGGAATAGAAGAGTCAATGTTAGAAGTTTTAGTAGGGAATGCAGAAAGATATATAACTTTTGAGAATCCACCAGAAAATTTTGAAAAAACAGAAGTATTTGTTACAAAAAAATATTTTAGTGATTCTATAGGAACTCTTTTCAATAATGAGTTAAGTTATAAAGCAAGGGAAGATGGACAAGGAAAATTAGAAGAAATTGAAATATTAAATACATCTGATAAAAAGATTGATATAATAGAATTTTCGGTAATATATTATGATTCGAAAGATGAACTTTTAACGGTAGATTCGAGATATTGTTTTGATCTAAAAAAGGGTAAATCAGAAAAAGTAGATTTTTATGGAATTTGGAATGAAGAAACTGGAGAAGACATTGAATACGATCATTATGAAGTAAAAGTAAATTATGCGATAGAATATGAAAAGTAAAAAAAAATAAGCTGTTAACGATTGGTTAACAGCTATTTTTTATTCTTCATTTTCTGCTTTATTTTTTTCTTTCTTTTTAGCTAGTGGAATGATGAATTTTTTTCTTTTAGTTACAGAATCTTTTGGGCGTAGTGTATTCATGCAGTCATTAACTTCAGAAATGTTTAAAACAGATTCATCTCCAATAACTACTTCAATATTATCTATATTATTTTCTTCGTTTTTTTCTTCTTTTTTATTTGGATTTTTATTCATTTTTATCACCTCATAATAAACTACATTAATATTATAACATAAAACAATATTTATGTCAATAAAACCAAGTTGTCCCAACGGTTTGACTAAATATTTTTTATAAACTTATTATAATAAATAATTTGAAAAAAATAAATAAATTTGTCAAAAAAAATTAAAAATAAATTTGTGAAATAAATAAAATAAAAAAATCTTTATAAAGGGCATGATACAGAAGAAATTAAAGGATTTTTGGTTGACAATAATTCAATTTCATGTAATAATATAAGAATACTGAAAAAAGGAGGGAATTATGGGACTTAGCAAAGAACAATCAATAATTGAAGCAATGCTTTTTGCTGCAGGACGTGAAGTTAAAGTAAAAGAACTAATGAATGTTCTTGAACTTGGTGCAGAAGATATTGATAAAATTATTTTAACTATGAAAACAGAATATGAAGCTAGAAATAGTGGTATGGAAATAATTAAAGTTGATGATAGTTATCAACTATGTACAAGAAAAGATTATTATGAATATATATATCCATTATTTGACAATAGAGCTAAACCAAATATTTCTAATGCTGCATTAGAAACTCTCTCTATAATTGCATATAATCCAAATGTGACAAGAGCAGAAATAGAAGCAATTCGTGGGGTTAATGCAGATGGTACAGTATATAAACTATTAGAATTTGATTTGATTGAAGAATCAGGAAAACTTGAAGCTCCTGGAAGACCAACAATGTATAAAGTAACAAGTAAATTTATGAAAATGTTTGGTATTTCAAGTTTAGATGAATTACCAGAACTTCCAAGGTACAAGTTAGATGAAAATGAGCAAATTGTAATAGATGAGGTAATGGAGGCTCCAATGCCCGCAAGGGAAGGCGAAGATATTGAAAATGAAGAAGAAAATATTTAAAAAAGTATAATAAATATTTATTCGCAATAAATTCGTTGAGGTATAATAACTATTTATTATACGAGAAAAAATTGGAGGTAAAATTATATGGGAAAAGAAGAATTTGTAAAAGAAATAACTAATATAGAGGATGATTTCGCACAATGGTATACAGATGTTGTACTTAAAGCGGAACTTGCTGATTATACAGATACAAAAGGATGTATTGCTATAAGACCTTATGGTTATGCAATTTGGGAGAACATTCAAAACTATGCTGATAAATTATTTAAAGATGTTGGAATAACAAATCTTTATATGCCAGTTTTAATTCCTGAAACAATGCTTGAAAAAGAAAAAGATCATGTTGAAGGATTTGCACCAGAAGTTGCTTGGGTAACTATGGGAGGAGGAGAAGAACTAGAGGAAAGATTATGTATTAGACCAACTTCAGAAACAATGATGTCTACAATGTATGCAAAATGGGTTAAATCTTGGAGAGATTTACCAATACTTGGAAATCAATGGTGTAATGTATTAAGATGGGAAAAAGAAACAAGACCATTCTTACGTTCTAGAGAATTCTTATGGCAAGAAGGCCATACAATTCATGAAACAGCAAAAGAAGCAGAAGAAAGAACTTTAATGATGTTAGACATTTATGCTCAAGTTATTGAAGATCTTTTAGCAATTCCTGTATTAAAAGGAAGAAAAACACTAAAAGAACAATTTGCTGGAGCTGAAGCGACATATACAGTAGAAACAATGATGCATGATGGTAGAGCTCTTCAAGCTGGAACATCTCATTATTTTGGACAAAACTTTACAAAACCTTTTGAAATTAAATTCCAAAATAGAGAAGGAAAAGAAGAATACGCTTATCAAACATCTTGGGGAATTAGTACTAGATTAATAGGAGCTGTAATTATGGCTCATGGAGATAATAGAGGATTAAAATTACCACCAAAGGTTGCTCCAATCCAAGCTGTAATAGTTCCAATTGCTCAACACAAAGAAGGTGTTTTAGAAAAAGTTACAGATATTTATAATGAATTAAATAAAAAATTCAGAATGAAATTAGATGATAGAGATAATTACTCTACAGGATTCAAATTCAATGATTGGGAAATGAGGGGAGTACCAGTTAGAATTGAAATTGGACCAAGAGATTTAGAAAATAATCAAGCTGTTTTAGTTAGAAGAGATACAGGAGAAAAAGAAATTGTTGAACTTGCTAAAATAGAAGAAAGATTAGAAGTATTATTTGAAGAAATTCAAAAAGATATGTATAAAATATGCCAAGAAAGAAGAGTTGCAAAAACAAAAATAGCAAAAACTTTAGATGAAATGGTTGCTTTAATGAATGAAGAACAATGTTTCTTAAAAACAATGTGGTGTGAAGATGTAGAATGTGAAAACAAAATAAAAGAACTTACAGGAGCACATTCAAGATGTATGCCATTTGAACAAGAAAATGTTTCTGATGTATGTCCAGTTTGTGGTAAAAAAGCAACAAAAATGGTTATATGGGGAAGACAATATTAAAATAAAAAAAGGATGTGTGAAAACACATCCTTTTTGCTTGTATAAAAATTATTAAATAATTGGTTGAATTTTAAAAATATTTAGAATATAATTTTTGTATAAATGATTTTAAAGGGAGCATTATATGGACTTAAATGCATATAAATTAGCTTTTTCTGAGGTGCTAGTTATAATAAATAGTTTGCATCCTGAGAATAGAAAAAGAATACCAAATAAATTCATAAGTTTTTTAGAAGAGAGTAAATATAAAGATTATAATCCAACTCAAGAAGAAATAAATTTAGCGAATGAGAAAAGTTTAAGGAAAGAAACGAGAGTTATTCTTGCTATAATTTATAAAAAATATTTTTCTACTATTGATTTAGATCCGTATAAAACGGAAGAAGATAAAATGAATGAAATTTTTACTAATAGTGAGAATGTTGGAATATCAAATGTAAATAAATTTAGCAAATTTGTTTATGAATTTACTAGAAAAGTAAAATTATTAGTCAATAGAGTATTTGGTTTTAGTCAAGGAGAATAATTATGGATGAAAGAGAAATAAAAGAAATAAGAGCGTTAGAAGGTATATATAAAACTGTTGAACCAGAAGCTATTTTGGAGGGGGAAAAAGCGATTGTAATTCATGCTGAAAGATTGGCTCAAAGAGAAACAGGTGCACAAAAAGATGATGAAGGACATAATTTATAAAAATAAAAAAAACTTCCGATTTTTCGGAAGTTTTTTGTTTTTATATACAAATTTATTAAATTGTTAATCTTTTTATTTGACTTACTTCAAAGTTTAATTTTGTTATATGTTCTTTTCTAGCTTTATATGTTGTTTCTAATTCTTTTATCATTTCAGGTATTTTTTCTGGTTCTTCATGTGGTCTTAAATAGCATTTAATTTCTGCTTTATGATATTCACGTTTTGCTTCTGTTAGAGCACCAATCATTTTATGATAATATCTTTCGGCTTCGTTTAATCTCTTAATCTCAGATTTTAAATAATCAACATAGTCACATCTTGATACAATTTCGAATTCAGTATCATCTATAACTACTTTAAATAATGCTTTTAATACTTTTTTGTCTATTTTTCCAACGCCAGGAACCATAAATCTTTTAGATGCGTCTGTTAAATTTTTAGGAACAGTTGGTCTAGCATTATCTATTAATATATTTAAAGCATCGACAACACCAATGTGACTTTTATATTGACGTTTTGCTGTAATTGCTTCAAATTCATCAGCAACACGAATTATTTGTGCTTCATATGGAATTTGATTTCCTAAAACACCATGAGGATAACCACTGCCATCTAATGCTTCGTGATGATATAATGCACCAGCTGCGAATGGGCGTAATTTCAAGTCGTTCATGCAAATTTTATATCCAATAGAAGTATGGGTTTTCATTACTTCATATTCTTCATTTGTTAATCTTGAAGGTTTTTGTAATACTGAAGGTGGAATGAATAATTTACCAATATCATGTAAATATGCGCAAGTTGTTGTATATATTGTAAAACCTTTATCCATACGTAAAAGTTCACAAAGCCTACAAGTAATGTTGGCAACGTTTTCTGTATGTTTTCTTGTATAAGCGTCTAATCCGTCTAACATTTTTATTTGATAACGAATAGATTCGTCTAAGTTATAAGATTTAATAGTGGTACTATTATAAAAATCAAATTCTTCCTTCATTATAATTCTCCTCGTTTGTATACTATAAATATTTTATATCTTAATAAAAAAATGGTCAAGTAATATTTTTTGGCTAGAAAAGTAAATATTTCTATAGCAATAAAAAATAAAATAAAATAGAATATAAACCTTGAAAAAACAATAAAAATATAATATGATTACACTTGATTTAATAGGAAAATAGAGGAAAAAAATATGTATTTAAAACGTTTAGAAATGTATGGGTTTAAATCTTTTGCAGATAAAACTGTTTTAGAATTTATGCCAGGGCTAACAACAGTAATTGGACCAAATGGATCAGGAAAAAGTAATATATCAGATTGTATTAGATGGGTTTTGGGTGAACAAAGTTTAAAATCTTTAAGAGGAGCTAAATCTGAAGATATAATTTTTGCTGGAACACAAAACAGAAAGCCTTTAGGATATGCTGAGGCTTCACTTGTTATGGATAATTCAGATTCAAAATTACCGATTGAATATAATGAAGTAATAGTTACAAGAAGGATTTATAGAAGTGGAGAATCTGGTTATTTTATAAACAAAACACCATGCAGATTGAAAGATGTTTTAGAATTATTTATGGATACTGGAATTGGTAGAGATGGTTATTCTATTATTGGTCAAGGAAAAATAGATGAAATTTTAAGTAATAAATCAGAAGATAGAAGACATATTTTTGAAGAGGCTGCAGGTATTGTAAAATATAGAACTAGAAAAGTTGAATCAGAGAAAAAATTAGAACAAACAAAATTGAATTTACTTAGAATAAATGACATTATTTCCGAAATAGAGACTAATATCGGTCCTCTAAAAAATCAATCTGAAAAAGCTAAAAAATATTTAAGCTTAAGAGATGAATTAAAAAATATTGAAGTTGGTCTTTTCCTATATAATATTGATGAATTCAAAAAACAAACTGAAGAGATTATTGAAAATATAGACTTATTAGAAACTCAAAAAGTAAGAGAAGATGAAAATTTAAATAATCTTCAAACTTCAAAAGAAGATTTAAAAATAGTAATTGATAATTTGATAGAAGAAATTGAAAGAATTCAAAATTTGGGGTTTGAAGGAAATCAAAAGAAAGAACAATTCAATAGCGAAATAGGTATTTGTACAGAAAGAATCTCTAATAATAAAGAAAATTATGAAAGATATGCAGTAGAAATCGAAGAACTTGAAAATAGAAATAAAGAACTTGAAGATGAGAAAAACCTAAAACAAGAGAAGAAAAAGAACTTATATAATAATAAAGAAAAATTCGAAAAAGAATTAAAAGAAAAAGAAGAAGAACTTGAAAAATACTCAAAAACATTATCTGATAAAGAAATAGAGATAGAAAATAAGAAGAAAATAGTACAAGATAATATTGATAACAAATATGAAATTATAGCAAGTTTGAATACAGAAAAGGCAAATCTAGATAACTTAAACAAAAGGGAAAGCGCTTTAAAATCTGAAATTCAAGAAACAATATCGGAATTAGATGCAACAAGAGCAAATAAAGATGAACTTGGAAAGAATTTTTATTCTTTAGAAACTAGTAGAAATTCAATTACAAAAAATATTGACAGTATGAAAGAAGAAAAAGATAAAAGTTCAGAAAAATTAAGAGAATTTGATATTAGAATTAATAGTTATCAATCAGAATATAGAATAAAAGAATCAAGATATAATTTTTTAGTTGAAACAGAGAAAGAAAAAGAAGGTTATAGTAAGAGTGTAAAAGCTTTACTTGAAGCAACAGAAAAAGATTCGGGATTAGGAAAAGGTGTACATGGAATACTTGCTAATTTAATATCAGTTGATAAAAAATATGAAACAGCAATTGAAATGACATTAGGTCCTACAATTCAAAATATAGTTACAAATTCAGAAGATGAAGCAACAAAATTAGTGAATTACTTAAGAGATAATAATTTAGGTAGAGCATCATTTTTACCAATAACTTCTGTTAAAGGAAGTAAAGTAACAGGAGTAAATACAAGAGGTGTAAGTGGTGTTATAGGTATTGCTTCTGATTTAGTTATAACAGATAAAAAATATGAAGGAATAATTTTAAATTTATTAGGAAGAACAGTTATTGTTGAAGAAATTGAAGAGGCAGTAAAACTTGCTAAACAAAATTCTTATAAATTTAAAATAGTAACTTTAAAAGGAGATGTAATTAATCCTTCAGGAGCTATTAGTGGAGGTTCTGCACCTACAAAAACAGTTAGTATTTTAGGTAGAGGAAAAGAAATCAAAGCTTTAGAAAAAGAACTTGTTGAAATTAAGAAAAAAATAGAAAAAGCAGAAAAAGAAAAACAAGATTATGAAGAAAGTATTTCTGAAATATTAGAAAAATTTGAAAGCAAACAAAGAGAAGCTCAAGAACTTGAAATTGTTTATGCCACAGAAAAACAAAAAATGGACAATATTGATTTAGAAATCCTAAAACTAGATGCTAAACTTGCAAAACTAAGACAAGATCAATCTGATATTGGCGATGAGAAAAAGGCTAATGTCAATACTCAAGAAGAGCTAAATAAAAAAGTTCAAGAAATTGATAAAGAAAATGAAGAATTAGGAAAAGTTATTGAAGAATTTACTAACTTAAATAAAGATAATCAAAAATACATAGATGATTTGAATTTTGATATTACTAATTTAAAAATATCTGTATCATCATTTGACGAAAGTGAAGTTTCAATTAATGAAATGGTTGAAAGAATAGATGTAGATATTCAAAACAATTTATCAAGTATAAATAGTAAAAAAGAAATAAGAGAAAAAATACTTGTAGATAATGAAGAATTAGAAACAAAAATAGAAGAAATAAAAATAAAAATTCAAGAACTTGAAAAAGAAATTTTAGGAAGTACTGATAAAGTAGAAAAACTAAAACAAGAAAGAGTATCTAAAAATGAAAAACTTTCTAATCTAGAGAAGGATTTAGAAGAACAATCTTCAAAAATTGATGATATCAAAAATCATATTTCAAAATTAGATTTGAAAAAATCTAAAATAGAACTTGAATTAAACCAAGTTATAAACAAAATGTGGGAAGAATATGAACTTACTCCAAATAATACTCAAGATATTAAAAAATGTGAAAATCCACAACAAGTTCAAAGAAGTGTAAATTCAATAAGAAGTGAAATTCGTGAACTTGGTAGTATAAATGTTGACTCAATAAATGAATATAAAGAAATGAAAGAAAGATATGACTTTATGAGTGAACAAAGATTAGATTTAGAAGATTCAAGCAATAAACTAAAAAAAGTAATTGGTGAAATGACAGAGACAATGAAAAAACAATTTGCAGAGCAATTTAAAATCATCAATAAAAACTTTGGTGAAGTATTTGCTGAATTATTCGGTGGAGGAAAAGCAGAGCTTATTTTAGCAGATGAAGAAAATATCTTAGAGTGTGGAATTGAAATTGAAGTTCAACCACCTGGAAAAAAATTACAAAATATGATGCTTCTATCTGGAGGAGAAAGAGCGTTTACAGCTATAGCGTTATTATTTGCTATATTAAAAATAAATCCAGCTCCATTCTGCGTTTTAGACGAAATAGAGGCAGCATTAGATGATGTTAACGTATATAGATTTGCAGAATATTTAAAGAAATTCTCTACAGATTCTCAATTCCTAGTTATTACACATAGAAAAGGAACAATGGAAGCGGCAGATACTGTTTATGGTATAACAATGGAAGAAAAAGGAATAAGTAAATTATTATCAATGAAATTGAAATAATAGCAAAAAAGACTTCTATAGGAAGTCTTTTTTGATAGAAAATTCGAAAGTTTTTGTATTATAGTAATAAATAAGTATGTTGTCTTAAAAGGGACTTTATGTGAAAAAACATAAAGTCTCTTTTTATAAAATTTTGGGATTGAGTATCATAAAGTATATAAAAGATATACTAAAAAAATGATAAATCCACCACTTTTTTGAAATGCGACAAAAATCGACAGTATAGAAAAAGAGAGTAAAAAGGAGTAAAAAAGAGGGTAAAAAAGGAAAGTTTGCTTTTTAATGGAATCAAAAAGGCAGAGGTTGGTATAAAAGGGTATAAATCGAATTAACCGAAAAAATAATGATTGAACTCGTGGTTTTTTTGTGGTAAAATAGAACCTAGTGGCGCAATTTTTAAACCGTAAAAGGAGAGTGAATTTTATTTTAAGAAATTGGGTTAAATATTATACAAAAGAAGCTATGAAAACCCTAAAATTAGTCACAATTGGTTCTGCCATAGTAATAACTGTGGTATGTATAAAATACAGACCTGCATATAAAGTCACAATATCAGGTGAAACAATTGGGTATATCGAAGATAGAAATTTAATTGAAAAGAAAATAGAAAAATATATGAATAATACTTCTGGAAATATTGCATTTAGAGAAATTACAAAAATGCCAGAGTATGAACTAAAGTTAGTAAATAGGGAAACAGAATTAAAAGATAAGGATGTTATGTTAGCTGTTGAAAAAAGAACAACAACAACTTATAGATTTTTCGGAGTTACATCTGATGGTGAACAAAAAGCTGTTGTTAGTAGTCAAGAAGAAGCAGAAAGCATAATAAACGAAATCAAATCAGACCTAGTTAAGGATGTTGATTTAAAATTAGGTATAGTTGAAGTTTATACTACAGATAATAATGTTAACACAAAAGAAACAGCAACTAATGCCTTAAATGAAATAAAAGTAGCTAAAGTAACTGAATATAAAAATAAAAAAGCTGAAGAAGCAAGAAAAAAAGCGGCTGCTGCGAGAGCAAAAAGTTTTGCTAGCATACCAACAGGAGCTGCAACAGGACACTTAAATGGATTAGCATTAGCAATTCCAGTAAATGGTTCAATATCTTCAAGATTTGGATCAAGAGGTGCTTCAAGATCAAGTATACATACAGGACTTGATATTTCAACTTCTTCAGGAACAGGTATAAGACCAATTGCAGCAGGAACAGTAACATATGCAGCATATAAAGGATCATATGGTTATTTAGTAATCATTGATCACGGAAATGGTGTTCAATCATACTATGCTCACTGTAGTGCATTATATGTATCTGCAGGGCAAGCAGTAGGACCTAATTCTACAATAGCTGCTGTTGGATCAACAGGAAATTCAACTGGTCCTCACTTACACTTAGAAATAAGAGTAAATGGAGCTCCAGTAAATCCACAAAATTACATATATTAAAAATAAAAAGCATTTCGATTCGAAATGCTTTTTTGAATTTTAGAATAGTAATATAAAGGTATATTAGTAGTTAGTTATTGTAAGAATAATGTTATCATATTGTAAGGAAAATATAATTGAATATAAAAAAGATTTAAAATATAATTTATATGTCAGATTATATTTTAAATCGAGGAGGAACCGATGTATAAAATTAAAAATTTATTAAACAACGAAAATATAGAAGTAGTTGACAAAAAAGAAGGAATGAGAGTCCTAGAATATGTAACTGATTTAAGTGTTAGTCCATCTTCAGCTGTAACATCATATTTTGCACATAAGATGAATGTTAGAAAAAGACAAGTTTTAATCGAAATCAATGATAATGAGTATACAGTTAGTGCAGGTGCAATGCAATGGACACTTGGAAATGTAGAAGTTACAAGTGATGTAAAAGGTGTAGGAGATCTTTTAGGAAAAGCAATTAAAGGAGCTGTTACAAAAGAAGCTGCTGTAAAACCAAAATATAAAGGTAAAGGTATATTAATGCTTGAACCTACATACAGACATATTATTTTAGAAGATTTAGCAGAATGGCCTTCAGGAATTGTTTTAGATGATGGAATGTTCTTAGCTTGTGAATCTACAGTACAACAAAATGTTGTTATGAGATCAAATTTATCTTCTGCTGTGTTTGGAAACGAAGGGTTATTTAACTTAAAATTAGAAGGAAATGGAATTGTAGCTTTAGAAAGTTTTGTTCCAAGAGATGAGCTTATCGAAGTTACACTTGAAAATGATGTATTAAAAGTTGATGGAAACTTTGCTGTTGCATGGTCTGGATCATTAGAATTTTCAGTAGAAAAATCTACAAAATCGTTAATTGGTTCTGGATTATCAGGAGAAGGTTTGGTAAATGTTTATAGAGGTTCTGGAAAAGTATTATTAGCTCCAGTAAATGGACAAGCAATGACTCAAAGAACTGGAAATAACCCACCTCCAACAGGTAATGGAAGTGCAACTGCTGGTTCTATAGCCGGAGCTGCTTTAGGTGGATTAATGAATGCATTAAGCTAAAAAAATATATTAAAAAGAATGGAGTCATCCATTCTTTTTTTACCATAAAATATGTATAAAAGTGATAGAAAAGAAGAATATGTAAAATTGACAAAAAACAACCTGTAAACTGCGGAAATAAGCGGTTTGACGGAAATTGGAATTTATCATTTGTGTAACATTATTGTATTTTATTGACAAAAAATTTAATTTAATATAATAATATTTTAAACATATATATTTTTTTTAAGGAGAGAGAAAATGGAAGGAAAAGAAAACGTAAGCAAAAAAAATAGATTTACAACATTAATGTTATGTTGGTTTTTAGGATTTTTAGGAGTGCATCGTTTATATGCAGGAAGATTAGGTTCAGGATTTTTAATGGCATATGGAACAATAGTAACATTATTAGTGTTATGTCTAAGTGTTCCAATTGGATTAATGTGCTTAATTGCAATGGCAGCTTTTGTTGTTAATGATTTCACAGTTATTGCATTCGGACAATTTGCTGATTGTTATGGAAAATGTATTTGTGATGATACAGTAAGAGAATAAAAATTAAAAGCAGATAATATATCTGCTTTTTGCGCTTTTTTTATATGGATATAATTGTCATTGTAAATATTATTTTCAATGAATTTATATTATAAATTTAAAAATTTGAGGAGGAATAGCTATGGAAAATGAAGAAAAATTTTCTGTAGATACAGAAAATTTAAAAGAGGAGACAAAAGAAACTGTAAATCAAGTTAAAGAATCAATCAAAAATGTAAACTTTAAAAATGATGCAGAAGAAACAAAAGGTTTCCTTAAAGAAATGTTATCAAATCCATTTGAAGCAGTAAGAAAAATTGCTAATGAAGAAGAAAATGTATTAAATAAAGTTGTAATGATCATGTTAGTGTTTATAGCAGCTTCATTTGCTTATTCATTAATTTCTGTAATTAAATATGGAAAATATTCAGGAGTATTAGATAACATATTATCACTTGTAGCTGGTGTATTAGATCCAGTATTCTTTGTGCTAGCACCATCTGTTATGATTTTACTTTTAAACAAAGGAAACAAAAAATCTTTAACAACAATTATTTCAACAATCGTTGTTGCTAGTGTACCAGTTGTTATTAACTACTTAATTGATATTGTTGAATTAGTATTAAGTGGAATTTCATTAATAACAGGACCTATTAGTACAGGATTATCTGCAGTAGCTTTAGTTTTAACATATTTTGGTATGAAAGATTTATTTGGAATTGAAGAACATAAAGATTTCATTAAAAAATATGCAGTAATTAAAGTTGCAGCTGCATTAATAATAGCAATTTTAGTTAGAATTGGTATTAGCTAATAAGTAAAAAAATTGAATAATATTAAAAAATCGCTAGGGATAGCGATTTTTTTCTTGTTTTTTTTTAGATTTCATTATATAATATAAAGCATTATATGAAGGGAGTGAAGCAAATGGCTATTAGTAAAGAAGAAGTTATTCATATTGCAAAACTTGCATGTTTGAATCTTTCTGAAAAAGAAATAGAAGGATATACAAAAGATATGCAGGAAATTTTAGAGTTCGCAAATATGATAAACGAAGTAAACACAGAAGGACTTAATGAAACAGTTGCAGCAAATGAAAAATGTAATGTATTAAGAAAAGACGAGGTTCGAAACTTCGGAAACAGAGATCTTTTATTACAGAATGCTCCAAGTCAAGACGAGGGAATGTTCAGAATCCCTAAGGTTTTAAATTAACATATAATAAACGGAGAAAAATATGAATTTTGGAATAGATATTGATGATACAATTTCAAATACATTTGAAACATTTTTACCATATATGAAAAAATTTGTTGAAGATGATTTGAATAGAACATTGGATTTAAATTTAAAAAGCAAAACTGATTACTATGATTTAATCAATAAATATAATCTTTCAACTCAAGAAACACAAAAGTTTTGGGAAGATTATTATGTGAGTATATTAGAAAATGTAATTCCAAAAAAATCATCAGTAGAGATTATTAATAAAATTAAAGAAAATGGAAATAAAGTAATTTTAATAACAGCCAGAATTGATGATGGGATAGTTGATGTAAGAACTATTACAAAGAAATGGCTTGAAGCAAATAATATTAAATATGATAAATTAATTATAAATTCTCATAACAAGTTAGAAATTGCGAAAAACGAAAATATAGATGTATTTTTAGATGATAGTATTAGAAATTGCGAAATGGTTTCTAGTGGTAATATAGATACATATATGTTCGTAACAGCAAATAATGAATATTATGAAAATGATAAAATTGTAAAAGTAAAAACGTGGGATGAGTTTTATGAGAATATTAAGGAGGTAATTTAGTTGAAACTTTACGAATATACAGTACACGAACTTGTAGAAATGCTAGAAAAAGGTGAGATAACATCAGAAGAAATTACAAGAAGTTATTTTGATAGAATAAAAGAAAAAGATGATAAAGTAAAAGCTTATGTTTCTCTACTTGAAGAAGAAGCGATTGCTAAAGCTAAAGAAGTAGACGAAGCAAGAAAAGCTGGAAAATCAGTTTCAAAATTTGCTGGTATTCCAATTGGAATAAAAGATAATATGTGCATTACAGGAACAAAAACAACATGTAGTTCAAAAATGCTTGAAAATTTTGTTGCTCCATATGATGCAACTGTTATAGAAAAATTAAAAAATGAAGATGCAGTTTTCCTTGGAAAATTAAACATGGATGAATTTGCAATGGGAGGTTCTACAGAACGTTCTGCATTTTTTAAAACAACAAATCCATGGGATTTAGATAGAGTACCTGGAGGTTCTTCTGGAGGAAGTGCAGCTGCTGTTGCAGCTGATATGGCACCATGGACATTAGGAAGCGATACTGGTGGAAGTATTCGTCAACCAGCATCACTTTGTGGTGTAGTTGGATTGAAACCAACTTATGGTTTAGTATCAAGATTTGGTCTTGTTGCATTTGCATCATCATTAGATCAAATAGGACCTATAACAAAAGATGTTACAGATAGTGCTATGCTATTAAACTTAATTGCAGGTCATGATGAAAAAGATTCAACTTCAATAGATGTTGGAGAAAAGGATTATACTAAAGCGCTAGTAAATGATGTAAAAGGAATGAGAATTGGTCTTCCAAAAGAATATCTTGGAGAAGGTATTAATGAAGAAGTAAGAGAATCAATTTTAGCTGTAGCTAAAAAATATGAAGAAATGGGTGCAATAGTTGAAGATTGTTCATTTGAAGTTGGACAATATGCAACTGCGGTTTATTATGTTATTGCATGTGCTGAAGCAAGCTCTAACTTAGGAAGATTTGATGGAATTCGTTATGGATATAGAACAGATAATTTTGAGAACCTAAAAGATATTTACAAGAATTCTAGAAGTGAAGGATTTGGAGAAGAAGTAAAAAGAAGAATTATGCTTGGTACTTATGTGCTTTCTTCAGGATATTATGATGCTTATTATAAAAAAGCACAAAAAGTTAGAACAGTTATAAAAAATTCTTATGAAGAATTATTTGGAAAATACGATTTATTATTAACTCCAACATCACCAGTAACAGCATTTAAAATTGGAGAAAAATCAAGCAATCCATTAGAAATGTATTTAGCAGATATTTGTACAGTTCCTGTAAATATCGGTGGATTCCCAGGAATCAGCGTTCCTTGCGGAATTGATAGCAAAGGATTACCAATTGGATTCCAATTAATTGGTAAAGCATTTGACGAAGAAACACTTTTAAGAGCTGCTTATAGCTATGAACAAAATACAAACTTTAAAGTAAACAAACCAACATTTAAAGGAGGTAATAGCTAATGGCAAGAGAAGATTATGAAATAGTAATAGGACTAGAAGTTCACTGCGAACTTTCTACAAAAACAAAGATATTCTGTTCATGTTCAACAGAATTTGGTGGAGAACCAAATACACATTGTTGTCCAATTTGTATGGCAATGCCAGGAACTTTACCAGTATTAAATGAAAAAGTTGTTGAATATGCAATAAAAGCTGGTCTTGCTACAAATTGTAGTATAGAGAAAAATAGTAAAAATGATAGAAAAAATTATTTTTATCCAGATAATCCAAAATCTTATCAAATCTCTCAATTTGATAAACCACTTTGTTATGATGGACATGTAACTATCGAAACAGAAGATGGTGAAAAAGAAATAAGAATTGAAAGAATTCATATTGAAGAAGATGCTGGAAAATTAAATCATGATGAATATGGAAGAGGAAGTTTTGTTGATTTAAACAGAGCTGGAGTTCCACTTATAGAAGTTGTTTCTAAACCAGATATGAGAAGTGCACAAGAAGTTGAAAGTTATATGAGAAAATTAAAATCAATTTTCGAATTTATTGAAATTTCTGACTGTAAAATGCAAGAAGGGTCTTTAAGAGCTGACGTTAACGTATCTGTTAGAAAAAAAGGAGCAGCAGAGTTCGGAACAAGAACAGAAATGAAAAACATGAACTCTTTTAGAAGTATTGTAAGAGCAATAGATTATGAAGCAGGAAGACAAATAGAAGAAATTGAAGCTGGAAATAAAATTGTACAAGAAACATTAAGATGGGATGATATTTCAGGAAGAACATTCCCAATGAGAGATAAAGAAGATGCTCAAGATTATAGATATTTCCCTGAGCCAGACTTAGTTGCTTTAAAAGTGTCTGATGAATATATTGAAGAAATTAGAAAATCTTTACCTGAATTACCAGAAGGTAGAAGAAAAAGATATATTGAAGAATACGAATTAACAGAAAAAGCTGCTAATTTCGTGACAGGATCAAAATATTATTCAATTTTATTTGAAGATGCAATTAAAGTTTGCAATAATCCAAAAATAGTTGGAAACTTAATTATGTCTGATATAGCTAGAATTTTAAATGAAAGAGAAGAAGAACCAAATGATTTGAAATTCGGTGGAGCAGAACTTGGTGAACTTGTAGTTTTAATTGATAAAGGAACAATTAGTTCTGCAATTGCAAAAAAAGTATTAGAAGAATTATTTGTTGAAGTTAAAATGCCAAGCAAAATAATTGAAGAAAAAGGTTGGGTACAAATTTCTGATGAAGGTGCAATTAAAGAAGTTGTAATGAAAATATTAGAAAATAATCCTCAATCAATAGCTGATTATAAAGCTGGTAAAGATAAAGCTTTAGGTTTCTTAGTTGGTCAAGCAATGAAAGAAACAAGAGGAAAAGCAAATCCTCAAATGTTAAATAAAATGTTCCTAGATGAACTAAATAAATAATAATAAAAACATAAAATCCACAATTCCTTAGTGAATTGTGGATTTTTGTTCATAAAAAACAAACTTTTGTAAAATAAAATGTTATAAAAAAAACATAGTATTGTAATTGAGTTTTATACATAAGAATACTATAATAAATTTGAATAATAGATTTAAATGAGGTGTATTGTATGACTGAAGAAGAATTAGAACTTATGAAACAAATAGATGAACAAATAGAAATAAATCAAAGATTGAAAGATGAAATAAAAAAAATTGAAGATGAAATAGCAGAACATAATGAAAGTATAGAAGAAGCAAGACAAACAATTGAAGCAATAAAAGGAAAAGGAATTTAAATATTATGGACTCAAATGAAAAAAGTTTAATAGAAGTAAAAGAACCACTATGGAAAAAATTGGTTAACAGTGTAAGGTCATTTTTTAGCAATGTTTTTTCTAAAAAAACGGAACTAATAGAGGAATCTATTAATGAAGAAGAAAATGAATTAACGATGGCGGAGCTTACAGAAGTTGAAAGCATTAAAGAAGAAAACAAAGAAGAAATTTCTTATCAAGAAAAACTTGATGGATTAGTTAAAGAAAATAGAGAATTAGTAAAAATCTTTGATGAAAAATTAGAAGAATTGAAAAAAGCTAGAATAAAAGAACTTAAAGTAACACTAGAAATTTATAAATTAGAAGAATTATATTTAAGAAAAATAAAAAACGAAAGAGTAACTGAATAAAGATTAAATAAAGACCTCCTTTTTGGAGGTCTTTATTGGTTTGACTTTACAAAACATAAGTGATATAATATTTATGTAGACTTATGCTTTAATAAAAAACACCTAAGAGGGGGGAAGAATATGGCAACTAGGCTTGCGTTTTACGCAAAGAACAACAAGATCTATTCTCAAGCAGTAAACTTTGAGTGGATGCCCGGTCTTTCTGCAGCGCAGAAGAAGCGTTCCATGGCTAATATGCATAGAGTAATCAATGGCAAAGCTTTGGAAGTCAGCACAAAAAGCGACAAAGAGATTGGAGTGAAACTCAGTGCATTTAATCTTCGTTTGAACGGAGTACCGCTGGAGAATATCTTTCAATCTTCTAAGTGCTTTGCTGCAGGAGGTCCCTATAAGGATCTTTTGACAGTTTCACCGAAAGAAGCTAAGCGGGACGAAAGATTGAAAAATTCTGGCCTTTTAAAGAGTTTTGAGTTTGAAAATGAATCCTGGGATTTGGAACCTAAAACAGCTTTTTATGATTATATTTATGTCAGAGCTGTGAAGGAATCTGTTCCTTTGGAAGAACTTAAGCAGATTTTGGAGTATGATTACTTTACTGACATTGAGTTCAATCATGCCAAATCTTTGAATACTCAGGCTAGATCTATTGGTATCGTTAAAGTTTTGCTTCAGATTTTTGGTGAGATTCCGGATGTGCGGTCGAAAGAAGAATTCTTGAGATTTCATAAGACGGTTGTGAAAGCGTAAACTAAAACCGGTCCCGAAAGGGGCCGGTTTTAATTGGTTTTAGTAGACAAATTCATGCTAGTATGATAATATTTTAAAAAAGAAAAAGGAGAATTTGTATGGAAAAATCAAAAGTGTATTTTACAGATTTTAGAGCTAAACCTGGATATAATTTATTACAAAAACTACAAAGATTAATAAAAATGGCTGGAATAGATAATATAGATTTTACTAATAAATATGTGGCAATAAAAATTCATTTTGGAGAACCTGGAAATTTAGCGTATTTAAGACCAAATTATGCTAAAGCTGTTGCTGATGTTGTAAAAGAATTAGGTGGAAAACCATTTTTAACTGATTGTAATACATTATATGTTGGCGGTAGAAAAAATGCACTTGATCATATAGATGCGGCATATTTAAATGGATTTACTCCATTCTCAACAGGATGCCATGTTATAATTGCTGATGGATTAAAAGGTACTGATGAAGAATATGTTGAAATAAATGGAGAATATGTAAAAACAGCTAAAATAGGAAGAGCTATAATGGATGCTGATATAGTAATTTCATTAAACCATTTTAAAGGACATGAAGGTGCAGGATTTGGTGGAGCTATTAAAAATATAGGTATGGGATGTGGATCTCGTGCAGGAAAAATGGAAATGCATAGCTCTGGAAAGCCTAAAGTAATTCAAGCTAAATGTAAAAAATGTAAACAATGTCAAAAAATCTGTGCTCATTCAGCAATTACATATGATGAAAATGGTATTGCTAAAATTGATTATTCAAAATGCGTTGGTTGTGGAAGATGTATAGGAATTTGTAATTTTGATGCAATTAAATCTCCAAATGACGAATCATGTGACATTTTGAATAAAAAGATGGCAGAATATGCATTAGCGGTTGTAAAAGATAGACCACAATTTCATATTAGTTTAATTTGTGATGTTTCTCCAAATTGCGATTGTCATTCTGAAAATGATGCTCCAATAGTTCCAAATATTGGAATGTTAGCTTCATTTGATATGGTAGCTTTGGATAAAGCGTGTGCTGATTTAGTGAATAAACAAACAGCGGTTGAAAATAGTGCTTTAGGTGAAAATATGAAAAAATTCGAAAAAAATTTCTTAGAACAATTACAAGGAGATAGATTTATAATAAATCATCCAGAAACAAATTGGAAAACACAAATAACACATGGTGAAGAAATTGGACTTGGAAATTCAGAGTATGAATTAATTGAAATTAAGTAAATTTTGGAGTAGCATAAAAAAATTCTTTTCATAAAATATAGTGATATATTTTACGAAAGGAGTTTTTTTATGGCAAAAATTTTAGTTTATAATAATAATTCAAATAGAATGGAAACATATTTTAGAGATGAATCTCAAAGTATGCCATATAATTCAAATAGAACATTAACAGTTAGAGAATTTAGAGGTGCTAGCAAGTCAGGTCTTTTATGGACAGACAGGCGAGCAATGGAAGCGTGGAATAGTTTTAGATATATTTATGGAAGACCAATTTTTGTTGGTTTTGCTTTTAAAAGACCATGGGAAGGTGGCCATAGTAATCTTTCTCAACACTATGCTGGTTTAGCATTTGATGTTGGGCAAAATTTAAATACTCAAGAGAGAAATCAAATGAGAAATTTAGCTGTGAATTCTGGAATTTGGAACTATGTAGAACCTGCAAGTTTAACTCCAAGATGGGTACATTTTGATGAAAGACAAGTAGCATTTGGGTATCCTTTATTAAGACAAGGTAGTAGAGGAGTATATGTATGTATACTTCAAGATGGGTTAACAACTTTAGGGTATAACACAGGAGGTTTAGATGGCGTATTTGGACAAAGAACAAGAGAATCGGTAATTGAATTTCAAAGAATAAATAATTTGACTCAAGATGGATTGGTTGGAAATAACACATGGAATGCACTTCAAAATCAGGTGGTTGCTAAAGGAGCTTCAAGTACAACAGTTTTACCCAATTAAAAAATAAAACACTAATAACAAAAACTTAATTACAAATTGGATTATTGATAAAAATGTCGTTTTATGATATAAAAAAATAAATCTAACATTAAATTAAGAGGTAGATATGAAAGAAAAAGTAAAAGAATTAGTAAAAAAAGATGGTGCATATTTATTAATAGGTTTTTGTTTACTTGTAGTTACATTATTGATTGCTACAGTAACATACAACAATAGTACACAAGACTTTATGTTGCATCTACCAAATAAAAGTATATATGGATTAATTTCATATATAGGAATTATTGTATTAGGAATGGCAGGAATTCTTGTTTTTAGAAATGTTGATAGAAAGGCTGTGCCTTTAGAAAAGATATATTTAATGTTGGCGATTCCTTTGGGAATATTATATTGTATTGCTAATCCATTGGGGAGAGTTCCAGATGAAGACTATCATGCAAGAAAAGCTATGGCAATATCTTACGGTAATATCTTTTCTCATGCTGATGAAAAAGGGTATGCAAAAGATTATTTTAATGCAAACTTAGATCCTCTTGTAAATAGATATATAAATAGTTATGAAATATCTGTAGAAAAGATGAAGGAACCACCTACTGAGGAAAAAGTAAAATTAGAATATAATACGATGGCATTGTATGCACCGATTTGTCATGCACCACAAGCTATAGGAATGCTTTTGGCAAGAATATTTGGTGCTGACATTGCGATTCAATGTTATATGGCAAGACTTGCTAATTTGGCCATTGCTATAACTTTAGTATATCAGGCAATAAAATTAATTCCGTTTAAGAAGCATATAGTATTGTTTTTAGCATTATTGCCAGTTACTATAACAGAATTTGCTTCAATGGCTGCTGATGCTTTAACAATTGCATTATCATTATTTTATGTTTCGTATATTATATACTTAAAATATGATGAGAATAAAATGTTAATCACTAAAAAAGATATAGTAATACTTACAATATCATCTATAGTAATAGCATTATGCAAAATAGTATATATACCATTATGCTTATTATTATTCGTGATACCAAAAGAAAAATTTGGTTCTTTGAAAAAGAAAAATATTATAACAATAAGTGTTTTTTCAATATCTGTAATACTAAATTTGATTTGGCTTATATATTGTTCTAGATTTTTAGTTGTATTTAATCCAGGAGTAGATAGTGCAGAACAAGTAAAATATATATTAACTCATCCTATTAGTTATTTATTAATAATGTTTAGAACAATGAATGTATATAATCAAATTCTTATCGTTGGTTTATGCGGAGAAGGATTAGGTTCTTATTGTGTTCAAGCATCTGTATTATTTATATATCCTTGTATAGTAATGATTACAGGATTGTTTTTACTTGATACAGAAAAAGATAAGGTAAAAATAGATTGGAAGACTAAGCTTATTTTCTTATTTATTTTTGCAAGTATTGTTTTATTAATATATACAAGTTTATATGTTCAATGGACACCTGTTCAAAGTTCAATAATAAAAGGTGTTCAAGCAAGATATTTCTTACCAATATTAATGCTTGTAGCAATTGTTTTGAACAATAATAAGTTAATTATTGATGGAAAATTAAGTTATAGATATATATTGTTATTCTTATTATTTTTTAATTTAAATGTATTATCATGTACTGCATATACGTATATTTATGCAACTGTTATTGATTATTATATAAAATAGGCAATAAAAAATATTTGACAACCCTAAAATGATATGTTATGATTTATAACAATAAATTAAAACTTTGATTGAGAGAGTACTGATATTATGAAACTTAAGCGAGCTAGAGTTGGTGTGAGTCTAGCAGTGGATGATATTAAGGAAAAGACCTCATGAGTGATTACTGGAAATGAATAAAGTAAGAGTATAGTAATACGTAAGCCTACGTTACAGGTAAGAGTGGTTTATATAGAAATATATAATCAACTAGAGTGGTACCGTGTTAAATATGACACCTCTGGATTTTCCAGAGGTGTTTTTTGATAAATAAATTAATTCGGTTGCTGTAAATCTAGTGTTTTATTTTTCATATGAACAACTAGAGTGGTACCGTGCTAAATATTAAGCACCTCTGGATTTTTCCGGAGGTGCTTTTTTGATAAATAAAAATGAAAGGAGAATTAGCATGAAAGAGAGTTCAAATTACAAAAAATTCTTCTATAGTGGTTGGGGGAAACGAAGACAAATTATTTAAAATTATAAGAATAAAAATAAATGAAAAATAATTTTAAAAGGAGAATTTGTTATGAAAAATTTAAAAAATATATTAATAGGAATTGTTGTAGGAGTTGTTGCTATAGTAGGAATTATGGCGGTTGTGAATAAAAAAGATGAAAAAGAAGTAAGTAAAGTTGCAGAAAAAGAAAAAATAATAATGGTTACAGAAGCTGGATTTGCACCATATGAATTTTATGATGGTGAAGAAATTGTAGGAGTAGATGTAGAGATTGCTAAAAAGATTGCTGAAAAAACAGGTAAAGAATTAGAGATAAAAGATACAGATTTTGATTCGATTATAAATGAGGTTAAAACAGGAAAAGCAGATTTTGCAGCTGCAGGATTATCTATTACCGAAGAAAGACTAGAAGAAGTGGATTTTTCAGTTGAATATGCTATTTCAAAACAAGTTATACTTGTTAAAAATGATAGTGAAATTGCTAATGTTGAAGATTTAAATGGAAATAAAGTAGCTGTTCAATTAGGAACAGTAGCAGATCTTGTGCTTAGTGATGAATTTCCAGAAGTTGAGTTAGTTCAACACAAGAAATATTTATTAGCTGTTGAAGATTTAAAAGCAGATAAAGTTGATGCAATTGTATTAGATTCTTTACCAGCAGAAGAGATTATAAAAGTAAATCCAGAATTAAAAATATTAGAAGAAGAACTATTAACAGATAAATATGGTATTGCTGTTCAAAAAGGAAATACAGAGTTATTAAAGGCTATTAATGAAGTGTTAACAGAAATGATGAACAATGGTCAAATTAATGATTTTACTGTTAAGTTTTTAGGAGAATAAAAATGATTAACGAGATAATAAATGATTTCAATAAAGCACTTTTGGTAAAAGAGCGTTATAAATTTATTTTTACAGGAATAAAAAATACTTTAGCAATAAGTTTTATAGCTGTAATAATTGGAGTTATTATAGGTGTTTTAGTTGCTATTATTAATTCATATAGTAAAGAAACCAAAAAAATAAAAATAATATCAACAATATCAAAAGGATATGTTACTGTAATTAGGGGAACTCCTGTAGTACTTCAATTGATGATGATTTATTACGTTGTTTTTAAAGATGTTAGAGATTTAAATTTAATACTTGTTGCAGCTTTAGCTTTTGGAATTAATTCAGGAGCATATGTTTCAGAAATAATAAGAGCTGGAATAGAATCAGTAGATAAAGGACAAATGGAAGCAGGGCGTTCATTGGGATTAGGATATTTTAAAACAATGAAATTGATAATATTACCTCAAGCAATAAAAAATATATTACCTGCTATAGGGAATGAATTTATAACTTTAATAAAAGAAACATCAATTGCAGGATATATTGGAGTTGTTGATCTAACAAAGGCTTCAGATATTATAGCATCAAGAACTTATGATTATTTTTGTCCATTAATAATAGTTGCATTAATTTACTTACTTATTGTTCAAGGTTTAAGTAAACTTCTTAATTTATTTGAAAGGAGATTGAATAAAAATGCTTGAAATTAAAAATATATATAAAAGTTTTGATGGAAAAGAAATATTAAAAGGTATAAATTTAAAAATTGAAAAAGGCGAAAAAGTAATTATAATTGGGCCATCTGGTTCGGGAAAGTCAACACTTTTAAGATGTCTTAATTTGCTAGAAACAATTGATGGTGGAGAAATCATTTTTAAAGAAAATATAATAGATAAAAATGTAAAGATAGATGAATATAGGCAAAAAATTGGAATGGTATTCCAACAGTTTAATTTATTTAATAATATGAATGTGCTTGAAAATATTATGCTTGCTCCTGTTAATTTAAAATTAAAAACAAAAGAAGAGGCTAAAAAAGAAGCTAAAAAATTGCTTAAACGAATAAACTTATCAAATAAAGCAGAAAAGTTTCCGAATCAATTAAGTGGAGGAGAAAAACAAAGGGTAGCAATAGTTAGGGCGTTAGCTATGAGTCCAGAAATAATGCTTTTTGATGAACCAACATCTGCATTAGATCCAGAGATGGTAGGGGAAGTTTTAAATTTGATGAAAGATGTTGCCGAAGAAGATATGACGATGGTAATTGTTACTCACGAAATGGACTTTGCAAAAGAAATAGGAAGTAGAATAATATTTATGGATAACGGAAAAATAGTTGAGCAAGGAACTCCAGAAGAAATTTTTGAAAATCCAAAATCAAAGAGGTTAAAAAAGTTTTTAGATAAATAATGTTTGAATTTAGAATAAAACCGTGCTATAATCTCTCTATCACTCAATAAGGAGGGAAAACTATGAGTGTTGCTCGTGGGTTTGTTCGGCTTGCTAATAGATATGAAATGAAATTTCAAATAAATCACGATGAAATGGTTTATGATAGGAAGTTTCATATTACTCAATTGAGAGAAGCCATCGAAGCAGCGGACCGATTACTTGATATTAGCTACACAGAATTTGAGAATTGGGCTGATTCTATGCAAGCTCTGTATGAAGTGGATGAATTTGACAATTTTTTTGAGAGACTTCAGCTTATCTATTTAAAATGGTACGTGAATTATCGGTATACTAAAACTGTCAAAGAAATTCAAGAAACAGAAGATGCAAAAAAGAAGATGGAAGAAGTCCTAAAAAAACTCGAGCTTTTTGATGCGTTCAGGTAATTGATATGCAAAAAAATGGGATTCCAAATTAAGACCACAGTTTTAAAATAACTGTGGTCTTTTGCTATGTTTTAAGAATATAATTATTAAATGTAAAATTTTTAAAATTTTTTATAAAAAATATTGCTAAATTAAAAAAAATAATTTATAATGATTTTGAAATTAGGAATTGTTCCTAATTTTTGATAGGAGATTTTTATGAAAAATTATTCAAGACAAAGAGAAGAAATAATAAAAGTAGTTAAAGACTCTTATAATCATCCAACAGCAGAAGAAATTTATATGATAGTAAAAGCCAAAGATCCAGCTGTTAGTAGAAGTACTGTATATAGAAACTTAGGGCTATTGGTTGAAGAAAAAATGATTAAACAAATTTCTATGAAAGTTGGGCCAGATAGATATGATTATATGAGAGCTCCTCATAATCATGCTATGTGCACAAAATGCGGAAAAATATTTGATTTTGAGTATAGTTTTGAATATGAGAAGTTAGAGAAGACGATAAGAGAACAAACTGGGATAGAAATCTCAAAAGATGGATTCGCAGTCGAAGGAATATGCGATTCTTGTAAAAATTAATTTTTAGGAGGAATGAAAAAAATGCCAGAATTAAAAGGAACAAAAACAGAAAAAAATTTAATGGAAGCTTTTGCAGGAGAATCACAAGCTAGAAATAAATATACTTATTTTGCAAGCCAAGCAAAAAAAGAAGGATATGAACAAATTGCAGCTATTTTCCAAGAAACAGCTGATAATGAAAAAGAACACGCTAAAATGTGGTTCAAATTATTACATGATGGTGGAATTCCAACAACAGCAGAAAACTTAAAAGCAGCTGCTGAAGGTGAAAACTATGAATGGACAGATATGTATGACAGAATGGCTAAAGAAGCTAAAGAAGAAGGGTTCGATAGAATAGCATATTTATTTGAAGCTGTTGGAAAAATTGAAAAAGAACACGAAGAAAGATATAAAAAATTATTAGAAAATGTTGAAGGAGAATTAGTATTCTCAAGAGATGGAGATAGAATTTGGAAATGTAGAAATTGCGGACATATCTGCATTGGTAAAAAAGCACCAGCTATGTGCCCAGTTTGCGAACATCCTCAATCATTCTTTGAAATAAAAGCTGAAAATTATTAATAAATTATAAAAAATACACTTTAAGTTTTACTTAAAGTGTATTTTTATTATGGCAAATAAGTAAAAATATAGTTTTTAACAATTTAAATATTTTTCAAAAAACAATCCATAAATAATTGCAAAGACTCCAATAAATAGTCCGCTTCTAAATACAATTATTGCTATATCAAATAGATAGAATGAAATGAAATATGTATTAAATACCCAAAGAAACAGTATTCCAATACTAGAAATTATATAAGAAATTATTAGATGGATGTTTACTAATTTTTTTACTTTTTCGTTTTTCAAAATTAAAAGATCTTCCATAAAATCTCCTTTTGTTTTCTTTAGTTTTATAGTAGCATTTTAAAAATGTAAAAACAAATGTAATTACTGGAAAATAAGGGAGAAGATAGAAAGAAAAAAACAAAAAAAATAATCGTAGAGACTACGATTATTTTAATGTATTTAATTTTTTTGCTAAACTTGATTTTTTTCTAGAAGCTGTATTAGCTTTGATTACACCTTTTGTGCAAGCTTGATCTACTTTTTTAACTGCTTCTTTGAAAGCTACTTCTGCTTTTGATTTATCTCCTTCTGCTACAGCAGCTTCGAATGTTTTAACAGCTGTTTTGTAAGCAGATTTTACCATATTATTTTGTAATGTTTTTGTTTCGATTACGCTAACTCTTTTGATAGCTGATTTAATGTTTGGCATCTTGTTTTGCACCTCCTCTTAGTTCATAAAGTAAATTTTACTTCAAACATTTTAACATGATTATATTTAAAAATCAAGTATTTTGTTAAAAAAAGTAAATATGAGCTGGATTTATTATACTTTTTTAAACAAAAAATAGACTTTTTCACACAAAATTCACAAAGTAGAATTACAATAAACTTGTAATGTTAGAATTTCTATGATATATTATGGGCAAAATATGGGCATAAAAAATTGATTTTTACAGCATTTAAAAAAGTCCATATAAGCAAAGGAGGAAGTTATGATAGCTTTAGGTTCAGACCATGGCGGTTATAAATTAAAGGAAGAAATAAAAAAATATTTAGACGAAATTGGTATTAAATATAAAGATTATGGAACATATGATGAAGAAAGATGCGAATATCCAGAATTTGCTGAAAAAGTAGCAAAAGCTGTGCAAAAGAAAGAATGTGAAAAAGGTATTCTAATCTGTGGAACTGGATTTGGAGTTAGCATCGTAGCAAATAAATTTAAAGGAATTAGATGTGCATCTTGTTGGAATGAAGAAGTTGCAAAACTTTTAAAAGAACATAATAATGCAAATATAATTGCACTTCCTGGAAGATTTATTACAGTATCTCAAGCGATTGCCATATTAAGAACTTGGATAGCTGCTGAATTCTTGGGGGGAAGACATGAAGATAGATTACAAATGATAGAGAATATAGAAAAAGAAAATATGAAATAGAGGAGTCTTTATATTATGTGGGGAGATATAGCAATAGCCTTTTTAATAGCGTTTTTAACCGCTTTTATGGCAACGCCACATACAATAAAACTTGCTAAAAAATTAGGGGCAGTAGATACACCAAAAGATGCAAGAAGAATAAATAAAATTACAATGCCAAGACTTGGTGGACTAGCAGTAATTGCTGGATTCTTTGTGTCAATAATATATTTACTAGTAGTAATGTCTATTGAAGATAAAATACAATTATCTCAAGATAACTATGCAGGAAAATTATTAGGATTTGGAATAGGCGCTCTAATTATAGGAATAACATGTTTTATTGATGACGTAAAAGGAGTACCAGCACTAATTAAATTAGTAGCTCAAATGCTAGCTGCGCTAGTAGTTATGAAATTTGGAATAAGAATTGACAATTTAGATATACCATTAATAAATGTTAATACTTTTGGAACATGGTTTTATCCGTTATTAACAATTTGTTGGATAGTTGGTATAACAAATGCAATGAACTTAATTGATGGATTAGATGGATTATCAACAGGAATTTCATTAATTTCTTGTTTATCATTATTAATAATCTTTTCATTAAATGGTTCACCAATAATTTCAATTGTATTAATAACAGCTTTAGGTGGAGCTTTATGTGGATTCCTACCATATAACTTTAATCCAGCTAAAACTTTTATAGGAGATACAGGATCAAACTTTTTAGGATACTGTTTATCAATTATTTCAATTTTAGGTATAGCAAAAACATATACAGCGATAGTAATTGTTGCACCATTATTTGTTTTGGCACTTCCTATATTTGATACTTTATCTTCGATTGTTAGAAGAGTAATTCATGGAAAATCTTTAAAAGCTATTATTCAACCAGATGCTAATCATTTACATCATAAAATGCTAAAAAAAGGATTTACTCAAAAACAAGCTGTATTAATAATGTATGGATTAAGTGCTACATTTGGTATGTTTGCAATTATTCTTATGGATAGTGGAATATGGAAAGCATTATCATTTGCAATCATAATTGTACTTATAATTGCAGCAGGATATAAAGAATTTTTCAAACAAAGATTGTTAGTAGATATTGATACTGAACATCGAGATTCAACAGGCGATACTGCAGAAGTTGAAGTTATAACTGATGATATGATTGAAGAAGAAAATAGGAAAATAAGAAGAATAAAATAAAAGATTTTAAGCTAGAAATAATATTCTAGCTTTTTTTATTGCTAAAAATGGTTTAAACCTAGAGAACCGTAAGGAAAATAAGGGGTTTGTGAAGATTTTGTGTTTTTTGAAATGATAAAAATACTGCTAATCAAATCTAATTGGTAGTAAATAAAAGAAAATAAGAGGAAAAATGATGTAGTAAATGTGACGTGAACATAAATTAAAATGAGTTAAATATTAGAATTAAAACTAGTTAAAACGCTTTAAAATGAACGAATATGAGTTTGACAATTTACATAAATTTATAGTATAATATTGCTTGAGGTTAGATTTTTATGTATTATAATTGGAAAGATAAAACAGATACTAATGAATTAAAAGTAATTTGTAATTTAATAAGAAATGGTGAGCTTGTTATCTTTCCTACAGAAACAGTATATGGGATTGGTGCAAACGCATTAGACGAGAATGCAGTTGGAAAGATATTTGTAGCCAAAGGAAGACCTTCAGATAATCCTTTAATTGTTCATATTGCAGATAGAACAAAAATTAAAGATATAGCTGAAGATATAACAGAGATGGAACAAATCTTAATTGATGCATTTATGCCAGGTCCATTTACTATTATATTAAAAAGAAAACCAGTTGTTCCAGATATAGTTACGGCGGGCTTAGATACCGTTGCTGTAAGAATGCCAGATAATATAATTGCAAGAGGAATTATTCAATTTTCTGGTGTGCCAATTGCAGCACCAAGTGCGAATATATCTGGAAAACCAAGTGGAACCAGTATAGAAGATATTAGAGCTGAACTTGAAGGAAAGGTTTCGGCTATTGTTGATGGTGGAGAAACTCAAATAGGACTTGAATCTACAGTTGTTAAGGTAGTAGATGAAGTACCAGTAATTTTAAGACCTGGAAAAATAACACCAGAAGATATAAGAAAAGTTGCTGGATGCGTTAAAATTGATTCAAAAGTGTTTGAACAAGTTAAAGAAGACGAAGACGTAGAAAGTCCAGGAATGAAATATAGACATTATGCGCCAGAAGCAAGATGTATATTAGTAAATTACTTAAATGAATTAGACCAAATATTTTATTTAAAGAAAATAATTAAAGAATGTGGTGAAGATGTTGTTGTAATAGGTTTTTCGGAACACAAAGACAAACTATTTTTACCAGAAGGTAACTTTATAGATATAGGACCAAAAAATAATTTAGAAATTTATGCAAGAGAAATATATTCTGCTTTAAGAAAAGCTGATAAGTTAAAACCAAAGATTATACTAATCGAAGGTGTAAAAAAAGAAGGCATTGGAATCGCTATTATGAACAGACTATTAAGAGCAACAAGCTATGATGTTTTAGAATAAAGAATTCTAAATAATGCCTTTATCCGTTCGGAAGTAAAGGAGTATTTATGAAAAAAGAAATAAATTTTGGTATTGGGTTTATCACAGGTAGACCGAATGTATGTAGAATAATAAACGCGTATTATAAACACTTAGTTGAACAAGTTCAAGATATGGATGTGAAAGTAAATTTCACTGTATTTATCTTATTTGATTTAACTTATCAATTTACAACAAGAACAGACTTCTATGGAATTCTTCCAGAAGTTTATAAATATATGAAAATCAAATATATAACACCAGAAGAAATTGATGAAGAAAAGAAAATTCTTATTTCAAAATATGGTTTAACAAAAAGCGAAGCAGATTTATTTATTGGTAAAGGTTATGCAAAAGCTAGAAACATGATATTATATACAGCTTTAAGAAAGAAAATGGATTATTTATTATTCTGGGATGATGATGAATATCCTTTAGCTAACATTAAAGAAGAAGGCGACACAGAAATTAATTGGCAAAAACAACCAACAATAAAACAACATATTTTGAATATTCAAAATGTTGATATTACATGTGGTGACAGATGTGGAATAATGAATCCTGTACCATATATTGAGTATAATGAAGATTTTCAAGAAGAAGAATATAAAGCGTTTATTAATGGTATTTCTAACGAAGTAATAACATGGGATTATGTTTCAAAAACAAGAAAGAAAAATGGATTTTTAAAATATGCAACTTCAGATATAGCATTTGGTAAAAAGGAACCAGAAATAGTTAGTAAAGACGGAGAAGCTCCTGTTATGTATGGTTCTAACTTATGCTTAAACTTAAATCATATTGATAAAATACCTGCATTTTATAATCCACCAGGAGCTAGAGGGGAAGATACATTCTTTGCATGTGCTACTGTAAATAAAAAGACAACAGTTTTATCAATTCCTGTATATCATTTCCATGATGGATTTTTGAAATTTACAGGACTTATGAAAGAAAAATATCCAAAACAAACATTAAAAATATCATTAGAAGATAATGGAATTGAGCAAAGATTTTATAAAGCAGCTTTAGGTTGGATAAAATATAAACCATTATATTTTTACATAAATGAAAGAGAAAATTATAGAGAAATAATGGATACTGCAATTGAAAATTTGAAAAAAGGTGTTGGAAGTGTTAGTACCCAATTCGAAACATGCGATTTTGATTGTTTTGTACCAGAACTTCAAGATTATGATAAAAATGTAAAAAAACATTATCAAGAATATTTAGAAACAAATAAGATTTGGGATAAATTAAAATCTCAAATGGTAGAAGAAAAATAATAAGAAAATCATCTCTTTTTGAGAGATGATTTTTATAAATTAGGAGATTCAAATTATGTGTATAATTAGAGAATTTAGGAATGAAGATAAAGATTCAGTAACAAAATTATGGGTAGATATTTGTGTTAATGAATATGGTTTTAAACATTGGCAAAAAGAACTTGAAGTTATTGATGATTTTGAAAATTTATTAGTTGCTGAAGTTGATGGTGAAGTTGTTGGAACAATAGCATATCAAGTATATGATAAAGAAACAGCTGAGCTAAAAAGACTATATGTAAATAACAAATGTAGGGGACTTGGAGTAGCAAATAAATTGTTAAGTTCGATAATAGAATCTATCAAGAATGATGGATATACAAAACTTTATTTAGAAACTTGGAAACAATTTGAAGGTGCAAGAAGATTTTATGAAAAGAATGGTTTTGTAATAAGAGACATCCAAAACGAAATGATATACCATTACATAAGAGATGTAGAGATATAGAAAAGAGGAAAAAATATGTATTTAATAGTAGGTCTTGGAAATCCTGAGGCTGATTACTCAAAAACAAGACACAACATGGGATTTAATGTTATAAACAAGCTATCTGAAAAATATGGAATAGAAGTCAATAAATCTAAGTTTAAAGGGTTAGTAGGAAATGGAATAATGGAAGGCGAAAAAGTCGTTTTTCTAAAACCACAAACATTTATGAATTTAAGTGGTGAATCAGTTATAGAAGCAATGAATTTCTATAAAATTAATCCAGAAGAACTTGTTGTTATTTATGATGATATTGATATAGAACCAGGAGTTATAAGGATTAGAAGAAATGGTTCTGCAGGAACTCATAATGGAATGAGATCAATTGTTGAACATATCAAAACAGAAGCCTTTCCAAGAATTAGAGTTGGAATTGGAAAACCACAAGGACATATGGATATGATAAGTCACGTTATTGGACACATTCCAGAAGAAGAAGTAAAATTATTAGATGAAGGTGTAGAATTAGCTAAAAATGCAGTTATAGAGACTGTAAAAAATAGTATTGATTCTGCAATGAATAAGTTTAATAAAAAAGCTTTAGGAAATAATAAACAAGAAAATAAATAAAGGTTAGCAAATATAGTAAAATGAAAGAATTAATTATATTTAATGAAGAAAATAAAAAAGTTCTAGCATTACTTGAAGATGAAGAACTTGTTGAAAAATATGAAGAATATGAAGATGATAAGTCTATTGAAGGTAATATTTATGTAGGTAAAGTTCAAAACATAATTACAGGACTTCAATCAGCTTTTGTAAATATTGGTGAAAAAAGAACCGCATTTATTCATGCTAAAGATATTTTACCAAAGATTGATATAACAAAAGAACAAAGATTAGAAGAACCACCAATAAATACATTAATAAAACCTGGCGAACCAATTATAGTTGAAGTAAAAAGAGAAGCGGTAGATAAAAAAGGACCTAGACTTTCAACGCATATTAGTTTGAGTAGTAGATTTATTGTGTTCATGCCAAATGCACCATTTATAACAATTTCTTCAAAAATTTCTGATCAAAAAGAAAGAGAAAGATTAAAAGAACTTGTAAAAAAATATTTACCAGAAAATACAGGTGCAATTGTAAGAACTGTTGCAGAAAATAAAACGGAAGATGAGTTAAAAGATGACATTTATGCAACTGTAGATAAATGGAAAAAAATACAAGAAATTCCGATTGAAAATATACCACAAAAAATCTATGATAAAGGTGGGATTTTAAAGAAAACAGTAATAGATTTAGTGGATAACAAATTAGATAAAATTGTTTTAAAAGATAAAGAAAATTTACCAGAAATAGAAGCAATTTTAGAGGAAATAAATGCTACAGCCAAAATAGAAATTGATCCTGATATATTATCAAAATATTCTTTAGAAAAACAATTAAAAGCATTAAAATCAAATAAAGTTCAATTGAAAAGCGGTGCGTTTATTACAATAGATAAAACAGAAGCTTTAGTTGCAATAGATGTTAATTCAGGAAAATTTATTGGTAAAAAAGATGTTGAAAAAACTGTTTTAAAAGTAAACTTAGAAGCAGCAAAAGAAATATCTAAACAAATAAGATTAAGAGATATAAGTGGTATTATTATTATCGATTTTATAGATGTTAAATTAGAAGAGTCTAAAAAAGCAATAATACAAGCTATTATAGAAAATAGCAAAAAAGATAGATCAAAAATACAAGTAGAAGAATTTACTAAATTAAATTTAATGGAATTAACAAGAAAACATATAAATAGCAAAAAAGAAGATTAAAAGAAGAGTAAAACTCAAGAAACAGAAATTAAATTTATAATTTCGTTTCGAGAGTTTTATTTTTTATAATTGACATAAAATATTGCTGGTGCTATAATGGGAAAGCTGGAAAATTTCTGGTAGTTTTGGTGCATTACATCCATATAGATTTTTCACTAGTAATAGGAGGGATTTTGTTGGAGGTTTTTGAGAGTGTTCTTTCGATGATTACTGCTTGCTTTTTCATTTGGTGTGCGGCAACGTTCGTCGCTGCTGCAATTGAAAGAAGAAGTGAGAAGTGGTGGAATTTGGTAGTGGCAGGGATAATTGAACTGGTATCAATGACGATATTTGTTCCTAACCTGAACAACATTTTTGAAACATTAGAAATGACGCAGCAATCAAGTAATATTGCTATGATAATTTCGATTTTGCTTATTTTCGTAGTAACTTTGATTATTGCTGCTGTTGAACTGAAGAGACAAAAAACGTAAGGACCAGCAAAGATGTAAGCACTAAAAAATACGGCAAAAAAATGTTTTGCGATGAGGTGGCGGGAGTTATAATCCTGCCATTTTTTATATATAAAAAACTTGATTTTTAAGAGTATTTTTGTTGTAAAAAAACACACGTTAATATATAATATAATAGATAAAAAATATTTAAAGTAAGGAGAGCTTTGGCGAAAAAACAAAGCAAATAAAATTATGGGTATAGGTTCATTTTTAATTTCAATCTTTTTGTTAATTATTGTTTTAAAAATTATTGCATTACCATTTAAATTAATAATTAAATTTGTAATAAACTCAATAATTGGTGGATTAGCACTTGCTGTGCTTGCTTTTTTCGGAATAGGAATTACAATTTATTGGTGGACAGTAGTACTAACAGGACTTCTTGGAGTACCAGGACTTGTAATTGCGATTATAATAACAATACTATTATAAAATTATTTACAAAAGATAAATTATGAAAATGTAAAAAATAAAATGATATTTTAAGGAGTAAATAATGAAAGTAGGATTTGTATCACTTCGGATGTAGTAAAAATTTAGTAGATACAGAAATGTGTATAGGAATTTTCAAAAAAGAAAAATTTGAAATAGTAAATGATCCAAAAGATGCAGAAATTATTGTTATAAATACATGTGGATTTATAGAATCAGCAAAAGAAGAAGCAATAAACTGTATGCTTGAAATGGCTGAATATAAAGAATCAGGAAATTGCAAATATTTAGTTGCTATGGGATGTTTAGTTCAAAGATATAAAGCTGATTTAGAAAAATCACTTCCAGAAGTTGATTTATTTATAAGCATAGATGAATATGATGATTTTTGGAATAAGATAGAACATTTGATAAATAGAAAAGAAAAATCAAAAAATACATTAGATTATTTAGATAGAGTAATTTCAACAGGAAATACAACTGCTTATTTGAAAATTGCAGAAGGATGTAGTAATAACTGTACATATTGTGCAATTCCTTATATAAGAGGACCATTTGTAAGTAGAAAAATGGAAGATGTATTAGAAGAAGCAAAAAAACTTGCTAAAAATGGAATTAAGGAATTAATAGTAATTGCTCAAGATACAACAAAATATGGAATAGATATTTATGGAGAATCTAAACTGGCTGAATTATTAGATGAGCTATGTAAAATAGATGGATTTAAATGGATAAGATTTTTATATTCATATCCAGAAAGTATTGATGACAAATTAATTGATGTTGTTAAAAGAAACGACAAGATTTGTAACTACTTTGATATACCACTTCAACATTTTTCTGATAAAGTGTTAAGAAGAATGAATAGAAAAAGTGATAGCAAATCAATTAGAAATACGCTTCAAAAAATAAGAAAAGAAATTCCAGATGTAATTTTAAGAACAAGTTTAATAGTAGGTTTTCCAGGTGAAACAGAAGAAGACTTTTTTGAATTATATGAATTTGTAAATGAAGCTAAATTTGAAAAATTAGGTGTTTTTAAATATTCAAAAGAAGAAGGAACACCAGCTTCTAGAATAAAAGAACAAGTTCATCCAAAAACAAAACAAGCAAGACTAGATAAAATTATGGCTTTAGAACAACAAATATCTAGAATAAAACTTGAAGAGAAAATCGGAAATGAATATGAAGCTGTAGTTGATGGAATTTCAGAAGATGGTAAATTCATTTGTGCTAGAAGTTATATGGATATACCAAACGAAGATGGAACAATATTTATAAAAAATAATGGAAAAGTAAATCCAGGTGATTTTATAACATGTAAAATTATAGCGGTTAAAAATTATGACTTAATAGGTGAAATATTAGAAAAATAATTAATTATAAAATACTTTTATATAGGAGAAACGCCTATGATGAAAAAGATTTTTAGATTTGTTGTACTAGCAATGGCGGTTGTAGGAATCGCGTATGGTATATGGTTTACAGTGAAAAGAAGTGTGCCAAATATTTCTCAAAAAGAAATAGAAGAAAAAATTTTTGGTATGATTCAAACTAAAACTGCAGAGACAACAGATTTTTATACATATGGAAGAGCATTTAACTTAAAAGGAAAAATAACAAACATAAAAAAAGATAACTTTGAAAGTGTTAAATTGCTTATAACAGATGGAAAACAATTTGAAAAAGAATGTACATTAGCTTATGAATTTGATGATACAACTTTAAATTTTGTTTCAAATAATGAAATGAATGCGGGAATTATAGTAGATGATTTAGAACAAGGCGAATACTATGTTTTATTAAGATTAAAATTAAACAATAGTAATAATCCTAGATACTATTCATTTAGTAATTCTTCAAAAGGAAATAAAATAAATTATTATTCAATCACAAAAGATAATAAAAATAAATTAGCTGAAATTGATTTTTGTAAGAAAAGTTATAAAGAAAATGAATATAATTTATTATTAATAAGTGTTAAAGAAACTAATCTTCCAAATGAAATTTATGATATTGTAATTGATGCAGGGCATGGTGGAAGTGATAAAGGCGAAAAAGAAGGTAATGTAACTGAAGCGGATGTTACTTTAGAATATGCTAAATTATTAAAAACAAGTTTAGAAAACGAAGGATATAAAGTAGCATTAACAAGAGATGATAATAATTCTGGAACATATACTTATACAAATATGTATGATTCAGATGGTAGAATTACAGAAGCATGTCGAACAAAAGCTAAATTGATGATTTCATTCCATATTAATCAAGGAAACAATGGATTAAAAGGGTTAGAAATTTATTGTCCAGGAAATTCAAATTTAGATTTTGCAAAAGAAATGTCAAACAAGATAAAGGAATATACAGGAATTGAATTTTCAAATAATAGTTCATTCAAAAAAGCAGAAGGTGTATATGTTAAAAACTTTACAAAAAATGTAATAAAAGAATATGCCAATACTGCAAATCAAAAAGGTTATGAACCTTATAATATAACAACTAATACCCCTTATTTATATACAATAAGAGAGGTTGGAGGAATTGCAACAGGAGCTTATGTAGATGGTAGAAACACTGCATATAGTGCTAATCAATATTATAATTCAAATCAAGGAATTGAATGTTATCAAATAGAACTTGGATATATTAAAAATGATTTAGACTTAATAGTAAATAGAAAAGCAGATTATATAAAAGCAATAACAGAAGCAATATGTAATAATTACTAATCAAAAGATAAAATAAGAAAGAAGGTATACAATGGACGAAACAGAGAATTTTGTGAAATTTATAAAAGAGAAATTTAGTTATAACGAAATTCGTATGGCAAAATTTATTAATGATACTGATTTACTAGCATATACAATGCTTACGGAAAAGGCAAAAGAAGGTGATAAGATAATAGATAAACCAACAAATGTTATTGAGTTATCTTATTTAAAATTATGTGCAAAAACTTTCGATGATTCAGAAAATTTATTAGAAAAAATATTCATGTTTTATGTTGGATATGCATTAAGAGAATATAAAAATACATGGAAACTAAATTTAAATAATTTAGAAGTAGATTTAAAAGCAAAATGTTCTTATTGTAATATTGATAGTAATTCTTGTCCGTTTAAACTTGTTTCTTATATAAAAAAATGTATTGCAGATAATAATTTTGATTCAAAAAGAGTATTTAATATGTTAGTTGATAAGTATTATATTGAATATTCCAAAGATCAATATTTTTCAGAATATGTAGAACAAGCGATTACAGAACTTGTTAAAAACAATATGGATTTAGTTGCAACAGGAATGTTAATAGAATCAGATGCAGTTACAATTGAAAAAGAAGAAAATGGAAAATTATATTATAGATATATAGATTTTAATGTTAGAAATAATTCATTCTTTAATAACTTAAATGATTATTTTAAAGACAATCAAGGTCTATGGGGTGAATTTGATTTATCTGAAATAAGATTTAAAGATAGTGGATCATACCTTTTTGAAAAATCACCAATTGAACTTGCAGTATATATTAAATATTTATGTCAAAAAAATAATCTAGATCCAATGGAGATATTAGACAAAATATTAAACAAAAGAAACTTTAAAGAAAGTGAATTTAGAATTGCTTACTATAATCAATATGTACATGCTGTTCGTGAATTAGAATGTACAGATAAAGAAAAAGATGAAATAATTTCAATATTAACTTACATAAGAAATTATTACTTTAATGAAGATTTACCATATATTCATTTTAATATAGCGTTATATACGAAAAATACTATTATTTCAGATAAAGTAGTTAATATAATAAACAGATATGTTAGAACATTTAATTATATCACCAATAAAGGTACTATCTGGGTAGATGCAGAAATGATAGTAAAAAGAACTAAAGATTCTACAGATATGATAATGCAAATAGATAAAATCTATAATGAAAATGATGTTGTTGTTTTTGAAAACTTTGATAAAGTAAAAACATTAAATGAATATAGGGTAGACGCATTATTTACAGCAATTGAGAAATTTTACAATAAAAATAAAAAATCAATAACAATAATAGTTGGAAATGAGAATGTCATTAAAGATGCAATGCAAAAACATCAAGATATTTATAATAATATAATAAATAAATGTATTTATCTTGGAGGATTTGAAGCATCTGCAATTAAAAATAGAATAGAAAAACGTTTAGAAGGAATAATGAAAATTGATGAAGAATTTTCAGAAAAACTTCAAAAATATATTGAAGCAACTTATTATTCAGATTATGTAGATGAATATTCATACATAGATAATGTATACAATATGATTGTATTCGATAAATTTAAAAACTTAGAGATTGTTCCATTCTTTGGAAAAGAAGATGCTCCAAAAGAAGCAAATACAAGAGAAGTTGAAGAAATCTTAAATGATTTAAACGGATTAGTAGGACTTACAGAAGTAAAAGAGAATGTTAAAGAAATATTAAAATATTTAGATTACAGTAAAAAAATCGATACAGAAGGTTTTGTAAATTTAAATATGATATTTAAAGGTAATTCTGGAACAGGAAAAACAACAGTGGCGAGACTACTTGCAGAGTTATATTATAAATTAGGATTTATAAAAGAGAACAAAATAATAGAAGTAACAAGTAAAGATTTGATAGGTTCTCACCTTGGAGAAACAGCTCCAAAAACACAAGCTGTTATTGATTCAGCGTTAGGCGGAGTATTATTTATAGACGAAGCATATTCAATAATGGCAAGTAAAGGTGGTTCAGCATCAAATTATCCAGCAGAATGTATTGCAACGCTATGTAAAGCAATGGAAGTTCATAAAGATAATTTGATTATAATTTTAGCTGGATACACAAAAGAGATGAACGATTTTATTAATGCAAATCAAGGATTAATGTCAAGGATTGGCTATGAATTAGAATTTCCAGATTTTTCTAAAGCTGAATTAATGCAAATATTTGATGATGAAGTTAAAGGAAATGAATTCACTTTAGAAGAGGGTGTATGGCAAAAGATAGAAAAAATTGTTACTAAAAATAAAGTTGGAAGAAACTTTGGAAATGCACGTTTTGTAACAAATCTTTTTGATAGATTAGTTTTAACACACGCTGCAAATTATCAAGATGAAAATCAATTAAAAGTTATAACAAATCGTGATGTTGATATTTATAATGAAACTAAAAAAGATAAAAGCCGTGGCGTAGATGAAATATTAAATGAATTAAATTCATTAATAGGACTTCAAAAAGTTAAAGAAACAATAGATGGTTTCGTATCTATAATAGAATTAAATAAAAAGTTAGATAGAGTTCCTGATTTTAATATGCATATGATTTTTAAAGGAAATGCTGGAACAGGAAAAACAACAGTAGCGAGATTACTTGCTGAGATTTATTATAACTTAGGATATATAAAGAAAAATAAACTTATAGAAGTACAATCTCAAGATTTAATTGGAGAGTTCTTAGGGCAAACAGGTCCAAAAACACAAGCAGTTATTGATTCTGCTGTAGATGGAGTTTTATTTATTGATGAAGCATATTCAATAATGGAACACAGTGGAACAAATGCAAGTTATTCTGCAGAATGTGTAGCTACTCTTTTGAAAGCAATGGAAGATTATCAAGGTAGATTAATAATAATCTTTGCTGGTTATACAGAAGAGATGAAGAAGTTTAGAGATTTAAATCCAGGATTAAAATCAAGAGTAGGATATGAAATTGACTTTGAAGATTATTCGTTAGAAGAACTTGTACAAATATTTGAGAAAAAAGTTTATGATAAGCAATTTAAATTCAATGAAGAAGCAAGACAAAAAGTTGAAGATATCTTGAGAAAAGCAAAAGAAGTAGAGAACTTTGGTAATGGTAGATTTGTTGAAAACATGGTTCAAAAAATAATAATTGAACATGCTAAAAACACAAGAGGAATAGATGATTATGAAAGACTTGTAACATTTACTAAAGAAGACATTTCAGAAATAAAAGCAGAAGAATCTAAAAAACGAATTGGATTTTAAAAATAATTAATACAAAAATAACGCTTATATTTTATAAGCGTTATTTTTGTGTGTGATACTAAGAAAATGTCTGGAAGTGTTGAAAATACTAGTGAAAAGTGGTATAATAGTAGGTGAACCTTGATGCTTAACCTCATTTTCGTACTATCCAAGGAAGACATCAGGTAAAAAAATTATTTTGGAGGTCTTAGAGTATGACGACCAGCGAACCCAGAAACACGACCACTCCTATTTCCGAAGCCGAATATCTGGCAGCAAAAAAAGCACAGTATGCTTCAGAAGAGCGTGACGCAAGAGAGAAGCCTAAAAGATGGCCTTCTGTTCTGAACGTGACGGATCCGAAAAATGGAAAGAAAGTGACCGTGTACACGAACGTCGACTGACAGCTGTGGGCTGCCTGCAAAGGTAGCAAGACTCTAATCTAAAGCACGCAAGTAGGGGACCTTAAAAAGTCCCCGAAGTGTTTTAAAAATTATCAACCACTAGAAATAGTGGTTTTTTTGTGTTTAAAAGTAAATTATTGTGAATTTTTTCTGAATAAATAAAAGAATACTTTTATTGAAAACTAAAATATGATAATATATATAAAATTAAGGAGAAAAGAAATGTATAAAGCAGTTTTTTTAGATTTGGATGATACACTATTAGATTCAAATAAAAATATTTCAGAAGAAAACCAAGAAGCAATAAAATATGTAAAAGAAAAAGGTGGGCAAGTTTTTATAGCATCAGGAAGATCAATTGAAGTTACAAAAAAATATAGAAATTTAATTGAGGCTAATACTTATATTATTTATTCGAATGGAGCTGGAATTTTTGATTGTGATGCAAATGAGAAACTATTTTCTGCAGATATAGAAAAAGAAATTGTTTTGAAATTATATAATTATGCAATTAAAAATGATATTGGTATAAGAATAGATACTCCTTATGGAAGATATATTAATGGAGAAAAATATGCAATAAAATTGGATGTTGTATTTGAAGATGAAGGTGAAAAAATTATTATAGATAATGATATTTTACAAGTATCTTTCTTGTCAGAATCAGAAGAAAAAAGAAGTAAAGTAATAGAATTTATAAATAATAATATTCCTAAAACAGTAAAAATTGAAAATATTTTTAAAACTGGATACAATGAAGAATTTTTCGCTATTAATTTAGTAAATACAAATGTATCAAAAGGAAATGCAATAAGCGGATTATGCAAATTCTTAAAGATTGATATAAAAGATGTAATTGCTATTGGTGATGGATTAAATGATATATCAATGATAAAGATGGCAGGACTTGGTGTTGCAATGGCGAATGCAGAAAGTAAAGTAAAAGAAGCTGCAGATGAAATAACAAGTACAAATCTTGAAAATGGTGTTGCTAAAATTTTAAGAGCTAAATTTTAATGTTTATAATTAAAAGTAAATATATATTAAATTTGGAAAGGATTCTGCGAAATAAGCAGAAAAGGTGGTAAAAATGGCAGTAATTGAACTTAATCATCCACTAGTTTCACACAAATTAACTGTTCTAAGAAACAAAAACACAGGTACAAAAGAATTTAGAGAAATAATAGGAGAGCTTTCAATGATTCTTTGCTATGAAGCAATGAAAGATGCAGAACTTGAGGATAAAAGAATCGAAACTCCAATATGTGCAATGGATGGCAAAAAACTAAATGAAGATAATTATGCTTTTATTCCAATTCTAAGAGCTGGAACAGGAATGCTTGATGGTTTGATAAAAGTATTACCAAATGCAAAAATTGGTCATATAGGAATGTATAGAAATGAAGAAACATTAAAACCAGTGAAATATTATTACAAAACTCCAAAAGATTTAAGTAAAAGAGAAGTAATAGTATTAGATCCAATGCTTGCAACAGGTGGTTCTGGAATAGATGCTATTACAATGCTTAAAGAAGATGGAGCTCAAAAATTAAAATTCTTATGTATTATTGCAGCACCAGAAGGAATTAAAAAAATGCAAGAAGCACATCCTGATGTAGATATTTATTGTGCAGCAATTGATGAAAAATTAAATGAAATAGGATATATTGTTCCTGGACTTGGAGATGCAGGAGATAGAATTTTTGGAACAAAATAATAAATAATAAAAGAAATAGCGCCCCTAGAGATGGGGCGCTTTTAAAATGAATACAAAGTTCACTGTTACATGATAACTTTGATAACCGGAGATTTTCCTTGATCGAAAATGCGAATGAATACACCAGTTTCAACAAATGCATTTCTGCTGAATCCGGGTCTTTCTTTGATAGGTTCTTCAATAAAGAAGGTTACATTGGCGCTTTCGGCAAGTTTTAACCAGTCCGGCATTTCTTCTACTTGTTTTTGGAAGTTTTCTTCCAAGTGTTTAGCTTCGCAAAATACGATTGCTTTTTGCCGCTCTTTGTCCAATTGTTCGCCAGAGAGCTCAAACAAGTAGTGATTTGCTTTTTCTAAATATTCAGTTAGACTTTTCATAAAACCGCCCCTTTCTATGGTGCAAGTTTACGAGTTACAAAAATTATTATAACATAAAGTTGACATAATTACAATGATTTGGAGAAAATTTATTTTCAATAGCTTTTTAGATAGTTGAATTAGTATAAAATTAGAAAAATTATGCAAAATAATACTAATAAATTATTAAGAGGTGTTATTTATGAATAGTTATTGGAATGAAAATTTTAATGAGAAAAAGTATCCGAAATTAAACAAAAATATAGATGTTGATGTATGTATTATTGGTGGAGGAATTACAGGGATAACAACAGCATACTATTTAGCAAATAGAGGAGTAAAGGTAGCGGTACTTGAAAAAGATAAATTGTGTGAATCTACAACAGGTGGAAGTACAGGAAAGGTAACAAGTCAGCATGGGTTACTTTATAAATATTTAAAAGATTTAAATGGAAAAGAATATGCTTTAAAGTATTATAGAGCAAATGAAGATGCCAAAGAAAATATTATTAAAATTGTAAATAAAGAAAAGATTGATTGTGATTTAGAAATAAAGAATGCATATGTATATACAGAAGTAGAAAAAGTGGTACAAGAGATAAAAGAAGAAGTGGAAGAAACAAAAAAATTAGGGATTAATTCTGAATTTGTTTCAAAAATAGATTTACCACTTGATATTTATGGGGGAATAAAATTTAATGATCAAGCACAATTTGATCCTGTAAAATACTGTTATGGACTTGCTGAAGCTATTATAAAAAACGATGGAGAAATTTATGAAGGATCAAAGGTAATAGAAACAGTAGAAGATGATGGTAAATATAATGTGATAACAAAAGAAGGAAAAGTAAGAGCTGAATTTTTAGTAATAACAACAAGATATCCAATTATAAATTTTCCAGGATATTATTTTATGAAGATGTATCAATCCACATCTTATGCAATAATTGTGGATACGCATACTGATATAAATTATGATGGATTTTATATTAATGCAGAAACGCCAGTATTATCATTTAGAACTGTAAAGAGTGGAGATAAAAATTTACTATTAGCTGTTGGATATGATTATAAAACTGGAACAGAAATTGTTGGAAATCCATTTGAATATTTAGAAGCTAAAGTAAAGAAAATGTATCCAGAAGCAGAAGTTTTAAAGTCGTGGACAGCAGAAGATTGTATTAGTTTAGATAAGATTCCGTATATTGGTGATTTTTCAGATATAATGGATAATTGCTATGTAGCAACAGGATTTAATAAATGGGGAATAACAAGTTCTAATATTGCAGCTAAAATAATTACTGACAAGATTTTAGGAAATGATAATGAATATGAAGATATTTTTGAAAGTTCAAGACTAGGAATAATTAAAAATAAAGAGGAAATGATGAATATGATAAAAGAAGCAGGAGAAGGAATAATTTTAGAAAGAATAAAAGGAAAACCAACTCCGACATGTACTCATTTAGGTTGTAAACTTTCTTGGAATCCATTAGAAGAAATATGGGAATGTGCATGTCATGGATCGAAGTTTTCAAAAAGGGGATTTGTTATTGAAGGTCCTGCAAATAAAGATTTAGAAGAATAAATTGACATAAAATACTTTATTTTTGCTCAAAAGTGTGTTATAATAAATAAGATACAACTATTGGAAAAAGCCGGTATAACCTAAAGGAGGTAATTTTATATGGCATGTGGTAAATACGCAATGAATTCACCTGAAAGAGCAATCTGGGAGAAGAGAGGTAAGATCGCATCTGAAATCTTCGAAGGAAAGTCTTTGGAAGAAGTCGCTGCAGACTTCGAAATGACTGTCGAAGAAATTAAGGCCGAGATCGAAGCCATCAAGCCCGAAAATCCTGAAGCTTATAAACAAGTGATGGATGCTCTTGAGGCCAACAGCTAATGTCTAAAAAGATTCCAAAAGGAATCACTGGTAACAAATCGGGGGGATGCTAGTCCCCCTGGTTTTCTTTTTTAAAACTAAAGAGCTATACTAAAAAAGTATAGCTCTTTTTGATATTATAAATTATTTTGTTTTATCTTCGTTTGATCTTTGGTCAAAAATAATATTATTAAGATCAGTTTTAATGCTGTCGTATAAGTTTTGAGTTTTTAAATATTCGGCATTAGCTTCAATAATAGAATAAAGTCTATCAATTCTTTCTTGGCTGATTGCACTTGAAGAATGCATTATTTCATAAACTTTAGTAAATGCACATCTGTCTGGAAGTGGTGAGGTACTATCATAAATTAAAGTGTCTTCTGATAAGTCTAAGATATTTGTACTTCTGCGATAAACTCTAATAGATTTAAATAAGCTTTTATCTTTTTTTGCATGTAATTCATCTTCAAGAGTGTGTAAGTTTTGAGTAAATCCATTAATTGTATCATTGTGATATTTTAAGTCTGTATATCTTAATGGAGATGTAGAATCACCTCTTGCATTTACCATATTAAGATATCTTTCAAATATAGAAAAGGCACTTTCTTTAATTGGAACAGCTAAAGTTACAAGACTTATTTTATAATCTGTACTTGGTTCTAATTTATAGCGGGTAGCGATTTCTTTTACCCAATCTAAATCAGTCATAGTTCCAGTAACAATAACACTAGTTCCAGGGAATTCTCTTAATATTAATTCTTGAATTATATAATAAAGTTCATAAGAAGATTGATTTGTTGCTCTTGCATAATCTTTATCTGAAATTGGTTCTTCATTTCCAGAAATTACATTATGATAAGTTCTGAACATATCCATATTTAATACTACAAAATTTTCATCTGGATTATCTGTCATGATTTTTCTAACAAGAGTATCTTTTCCAGCACCAGTAGGGGCACCTAAAAAAATCATTTGAGCAGAAGGTTTTTGAGATGTAGGTTCTTTTAATTTATAGTTACTAATTATTTGTGCAATTAGTCCTGCGTGTTCTGGTGTTAAATATTGAATATCTGGATTTGTTATTTTTTCATATTTAATTAATTTTTCGATTTTTGAAATAAGTTTATCCATTAATTTTTACTTCCATATTTTTTTATTAAAAGTTCAAGTTCATTTCTATCAAGAGATTTGAATAGTTTTTCTTTATCGTTTAGTAATCTTTCAAGTTCGTGTTTTAAAACTACATTTGATAAATCTTTTGAAATTTTAATATTTAGTTCAGCAATTCTTTTGTTTAAAGTATCAATGGCTAAAGCAAATTCTATATTATTTTCCATAAAATTCATCCTTTTTATTTTAGTAAAAATATTATATCATATGAAAAATTTTCAAGCAATAAATTTAATAATATATAGTTTTTTATTTATACGACAATATCTTTAATTTTTCCACTTTTAGTGATATAATTGTGGAAAATTAGTAGAAAAAATGAAGGAATGAATTGTATGAAAGCTGTTATAATATCAGATATACATGGATCTTCTTATTATGCAAATAAAATTCAAGAAATTGTAGAAAAAGAAAATCCAGAAAAAGTAATTTTATTAGGAGATCTTTATTATCATGGTCCAAGAAATAATTTGAGTCAAGAATACAATCCAATGAAAGTTGCAGAAGTATTAAATGGAATGAAAGAAAAGTTAATGGTTGTAAAAGGAAATTGTGATGCAGAAGTTGATGAAATGATTTCTGAATTTAAATTTGAAGACCATATTTTAACTGAAATAAATGGTAAAAAAATTTATTTTACACATGGACATAAATATAATATTGAAGTTATACCATATGATGATTTTGAAATTCTAATTTATGGACATATTCATCAAGGATTTATTGAAGAAAAAGAAGGATATTTATTTGCAAATCCAGGTTCAATATCTCTACCAAAAGGGGGAACAAGAAATTCTTATTTAGTATTAGATGAAGATGGTTTAACTTTAAAGGATGTGGAAGGAGAAATTCTTCAAGAATATAAATTCTAACAAAAGATATAAAGTAAAGGAGAAAATATGGAATATTTATTTACTTTTGTAGAAGGAATTGCAAGTTTTATATCACCTTGCTTGCTTCCAATGCTTCCAATATACATTTCGTATTTTATGGGAGATGAGGAAAAAAATAAGAAAAAAGCAATTATAAATTCTATCGGATTTGTGCTAGGATTTACAATTGTATTTTTAGTATTATCTATATTTGCAAGTACAGTAGGTAGTTTAGTAAGCGAGTATATTAAATACATAAAAATTGTATTTGGAATAATCATTATAATACTTGGATTTAACTACATGGGAGTTTTAAAACTAAATTTCTTAAATAAAACTAAAGCTGTTAAAGCAGATACTAAAAATTTAAATTTTTTAAAAACAATGATTTTTGGTATTTTATTTTCAATAAGCTGGACACCATGTATAGGAACGTTTTTAGGTTCAGCATTATTATTAATTGCGAAAGAACAAGAATTAATAAAAGGAATTTTACTGATGTTAATATATTCTGTAGGTCTTGGAATTCCATTTATAATTTCAGTAGTATTAATTGAAGAGTTAAAAGAAGTATTTGATTTTATAAAGAAAAATTATACTATAATAAAAATGATTTCAGGATTAGTTTTAATTGGAATGGGGATATATACAATATTCTTTTAAAATTTGATAAAGAAGATAAAGGAGATAAGTATGGAAGAAAATAAAAATCCAGAGATAAAAAGAACTGAATCAAAGAAGTTTTGGATTTATATAGTTGTATTTGTTATAGTTCTTGTGGAAGCGGTAAATTTGCTGAATAATTTTAAAGAGCTTTCAGAAGTAAATGTAAAAACAGATTTAAATAATGAAGTAGAAAGTAATACAATTTTTGATGATAATTCAGAAGATGAGAATGTAGAAAAAGAAAGCTATGTAAAAGTAGTAACTGAAGAGAATTTTGAAGAAGAGGTTTTAAAATCAGACAAAAAAGTATTAATTGATTTTTATGCAGATTGGTGTGGACCATGTAAAATGTTATCACCAATTGTTGAAGAAGTAGCAAAAGAAAATCCAGATATAAAAGTTGTAAAAATTGATGTTGATTTAAATAATGATTTGTCTTATAAATACAAAGCTTATTCAATTCCGACATTAGTTGTTATTGAAAATGGTGAAGAAGTAAATAGAGCTGTTGGAGCAATTCCAAAGGAAAGTGTTATAGATTTATTAAAGTAAAAGGAGAAAAGCGTGGCAATACCAGAATTTTTAATAGAGAAATTAGAAGCTCAGTATGGAACTGAATTAAAAGAAAAAATACTTGAAGGCTATTCAAAAAAAAGAAAAGTGACTTTTAGAGTAAATACATTAAAAGCAACTGTAGAAGAAATAGAAAATATATTAAAAGATAATAATATAGAATTTGAAAAGTTAAGTTGGAGTAATGAGGCTTTTATAATTGAAAATGTTCGTGAAGAAGAAATTCAAAATTTAGAGATTTATGAACAAGGAAAGATATATCTTCAAAGTTTATCTTCTATGCTTCCGCCAATTATATTAAAACCAGAAGAGGGAAAAGATATATTAGATATGGCTGCAGCTCCTGGAGGAAAAACAACTCAGATGGCAGCTCTTTCAAATAATAAAGCACATATAACAGCTTGTGAGATGAATAATATAAGAATAGAAAAATTAAAATATAATGTTCAAAAACAAGGTGCTTCATGTGTTTATGTTATGCAAAAAGATTCTAGACAAATTGATGATTTCTTTGCTTTTGATCAAATTTTATTAGATAGTCCTTGTAGTGGAAGTGGAACTTTAGAAACAGAAAATATAAATAACGAAAAATATTTCACTCCAAAACTTGTTGAAAAATCAACAAAAGCGCAATATGCATTATTAAAAAAAGCATTAAGAATTTTAAAAGCAGGACATGAAATGGTTTATTCGACTTGTTCAATTTTAAAAGAAGAGAATGAAGAAATTGTTAGAAAAATTTTGAAAGAAACAAATGCAGAAATTGTTCCAATAGAGTCTGAATTACTGGAATGCTTACCAATATTACCTGTTGATTTAAAAGGTACTTTATGTGTTATGCCAACAGAGAAATATGAAGGTTTTTATATAGCAAAAATAAGAAAAATAAAATAATTTAAATAAAAAATAAAAAGAATTATAGAGAAATCTATAATTCTTTTTGTTTTTATTATTTTGATTTATAGTACATTCCTTGATAAAGCCCTTTTTCATTTAAAAGTTTATCTAGTCCATTCATAATCCATTTTTTATGTGAGTTCCATTCTGGTGCTAGAAGTAAATCTTTTGGAGCATCACCAGAGATTTTATGGATTATAACTTTGGGATTTATATGAGTTAAAATATAGCTTGCTGCATCTAAATAATACTCTAATGTAATTGGCGTATATGTTTTTTCTTTATACATATCAGCTAAAACAGTGTTATCTACAACATAGCAAGAATGTATTTTTAGACCTTGAATATTATGAGAATTTAAAAAGTCTACGGTATTTTTTATGTCTTCAAATGTTTCGGTTGGAAGACCTACCATAATGTGAGTAACAACGTCTATATTATATTTGTTTAAAATTTTAACGGCTTTTGAAAATTCTTCTGAAGAATATCCTCGGTTGATTAATTTTCCGGTTTCATTATTTGCTGTTTGAAGACCAAGTTCTACCCAAACAGCTACTTTTGATTTATAAGAAGCAATAAGTTTTGCTACATTTTCATCAATGCAATCAGGGCGAGTTGCTATAGCAAGAGCAACAATTCTATCATCAATAAAGATAGAATCATAACGAGCTTTTAAATTTTCTAAAGAATCATAAGTGTTAGTGAAGTTTTGAAAATAAGCAATAAATTTATTAGCACGTTCTCCACGATAACTGCTTAAATGATTTTTGATTTGCGCTTGAATACTATCTACAATAGAATCAATGTTTTTTGATTGATTTTCAAGTGGTTTTAAATGTTCACCAGATCCTTTTTCACTACAAAAAATGCATCCGCCACAAGAAACTTTGCCATCTCTATTTGGACAAGTGAATCCGGCATCAATGCATATTTTTAAAGTTCTTTCCCCAAACTTTTCTTTCAAATATTTATTTAAGTGATTATATCTTTCTTTTTCCATAACAATATAAGTATAGCAAAATATTAGCAAATTTTCAAATTATCTTTATATATAGGAGATATAAGCTCTTTATTTTACCAGAAAAATATTGTATAATGGCTTAGAAGTTTAAATAAAATGGGAAATAAAAATGAATTTTAGAATTACAAATGGCTCTATTAGTTTTGGAGCAGAAACAATTTTAGAAGAAATTAATTTTGAAGTAAAAGGGAAACAAAAAATTGCAATAGTAGGTCGTAATGGTGCAGGAAAATCTACTTTATTAAAGGCAATTATTGATAACGAACTTTTATCTGAAGGAATTGGTGAAGATAAATTTAATATTTACAAAGAAGGATGTCCTGTTATTGGTTATTTAAAACAAATTGATTTTGAAGATGATTCAATAACTATGCTTGATGAAGTTTTAAAAGTTTATAAAGAACAACTTGAAGTAGAAGCAAAACTTGAAAAATTATTAGAGCAAATGCAAATTGATTCTTCAGAAAATTTGGCAAAAGAGTATTCAAAAACAAGAGATAGATATGAATTTTTAGATGGATATACTTATAAAAAAGAGTACGAAACTGCAATATATAAATTTGGCTTTTCAAAAGAAGATATGCATAAAAAATTAAATGAATTTTCTGGAGGCCAAAGAACAAAGATTGCTTTCATAAAATTACTTTTAAGTAAGCCAGATATATTACTTTTGGACGAACCAACAAATCATTTGGATATTACAACAATAGAATGGTTAGAGGGATATCTTAAAAATTATCCAAAAGCAGTTGTTATAGTGTCACACGATAGAATGTTTTTGAACAAAATTGTAGAAAAAATATATGAAATAGAATTTGGAACAATTACAGAATATTCAGGAAATTATGATTTTTTTGAAAAACAAAAAAGAGTAAATTATGAAAGACAATTAAAAGATTATGAGTTTCAACAAAAAGAAATAAAAAGATTAACAGCTATTGTAGATAAATTTAGATATAAAGCGACAAAAGCAAGAATGGCACAATCTAAATTAAAACAAATAGAAAGAATGGTAAAACTCGAAGAACCAAATAAATATGATTTAAAATCTTTTAAAACTAATTTTGAACTTGAAAAAGAAAGTGGAAATAATGTATTAGCTGTAGATAATTTAGAAATAGGATATAAAGATGCATTATCTAAAGTTTCATTTAAATTATATAAGGGTGAAAAATTAGGAATAATAGGAAGTAATGGTACAGGGAAATCTACTTTATTAAAAACACTTGTAGGTAATTTAGAAAAGATATCAGGTGATTTTGAATTTGGACACAATGTAAAGGTTGGTTATTTTGATCAACAATTAGCACAACTTAATTCTGATAAAACTGTTTTTGATGAGTTTTATGAAGAATTTCCAAAATTAACAGTAACAGAAGTTAGAAATTCTTTAGCAGCATTTATGTTTTATGGAGAAGATGTTTTCAAAAAAATAAGTATGTTATCTGGAGGAGAAAAGGTAAGACTAACACTTTGTAAAATACTAAAGACAGGACCTAATTTACTTATTCTAGATGAGCCTACAAACCATATGGACATTATTGGAAAAGAATCACTAGAAAATATGCTTTCTGAATATAAAGGGACTTTAATATTTGTTTCTCATGATAGATTTTTTGTGAAAAAATTAGCAAATAAGATATTAGCATTTGATAAAAATAAAACTAAATTTTATGATTGTAGTTATGAAGAATATTTAGAGAAAAAAGCTCAAGAAGTAGATGTTATAGAAGAAAAATATGAGAAAAAAGAAAAGAAAACATATATTAATCCTTTAAAAGAAAAAGATAAAACAGAAAGAAAAATTAAAAAATTGGAAGAAGAAATTTCTAAGAAAGAAGAAATGATTCAAAATCTAAAAATGGAATTAACAAAAGAAGAAGTGTATTCAGATTATGTAAAAGTAGGAGAAATTCAAGATAAAATAGATGAATTAAATATAGAACTTGAAAAATGTATGCAAGATTGGGAAGTTCTTTTAGAAGAATTAGAGAATATTAAACAATATATATAATGAATATCAGTATTTATATAAAAATATAAATACTGATATTTTTTTGAAAAAAACTTGATTTGACACATTAATGTAAAACAAAAATAATCTATTTGAAATAGAGTTTTGAAATAAAGATAGATATAATATAATAGTAAAATTAGATTATAATGAGGTATATTATGAGCGAAATAAATGCAAGTGTCGAATTTAATTTGTTGAATCATCAAGATAAAGCTGTTTCAGGAGTGGATTCTATCTACTCTGAAGGCAATAGATTTGCTGGTGTAAAATTACCTACTGGTGGTGGAAAATCATTTGTTGCAATGATGGAAATTCTAAAAGCGGCAGGTAACGATTTTTCAAGTAAAACAAATGATGGAATTGTAAATGATGCATCAATTATTTATGTTGCACCAACAAATGAAATACTATTTCAAATTCAATCAAATATAGCAGAATTTATATTAAAAAAAGATGTAGATAAAATGGAAAGAAGTGAAATAATTGAAACTGTTAGAAAAGCGTTTCCAAATTTATCTTTAAAATGTTATGCCACATTATTAAGTGAAAGTAAAAAGGGAGAACTAGAAGTACAAGATCCAGATTTTATTATATTGGACGAAGCACATAGGTCAGGAGCTAGTGGTTGGCAACAAGCTGTTGCTGAATTAGTTGGATGTAAGATTGACAATGGCGAACCTGTTTTTGATTCAACTTCGACTAAAAAAAGTAAAGTATTAGCAATTTCAGCTACACCTGAAAGAGATGTTGACGGTAAAAATATGATGGACTTATGGGCAGCTGCTTTAGATAATTTAACTCCAGAACAAATAAAAGCCAAAGAACATATTGGAATGGATTTAGATTTAGATACAGCTGTAAGAGAAGGTATAGTTGTTCAACCAGAAGTAATTCACTTTGATGCGAATCTAGTAACATCTCCAGAATACAAAAGATTAGTTGAATTACATGCTTCTGCCACTGGAAAATTAAAGGATTCTTTAAGAAAAAGATTAGATAAAGTAAATACTGAAGTTATAGGTATTCCAAATTACGATACTTTATCTCCTCAAGAACAAGAAAAAGCAATACTTGCAAGAAATATAGAAGTAATGGTGCAAGCTATTAAAGATGGAAAAATTCCAGATGCTGGAAAAATGATTTTATTTACTCCGGAAAACAGAGCAAAAGATGGAGAAGAAAAACCAAGTTTCCCAGAATTCTTTGCTGGTAAAGAAGCGTTTATTAGAGAGATGCTTGAATCTGCTGGACTAGATATTGATGCGCGTTATTTATCTTGCTCTTTAACTGATTCAGAAAATGAAGTGAATTTAAATGAATTCAATAAACCAGTTGGAGAATTATCTGCTGAAGATAGAAAAAGTGGAAGAACAAATCCAGCTGATTATAAAGTTATAATGGCTACAGATAAATTAAATGAAGGTATTCATGCAAAAGGAATTACTAATTCATTTATGTTGAGAAATATGCAAGAAGGAGAGAATACCAATCAAAGAGCTCAAACAATAATGTTCTTACAACAAATTGGTAGAACTGTTTTTTCAATATTACCTGGAAAAGATGTAAAAAGACCAGTAATATTTGACTATGCAAACAATTTCTTTACTCAAAATAGAGACAATCCAAGAAAAGATAAAATAGAAATATTTGAATTAACAGAAACTCAAGCAATGCTTATTAAAGAAGCGAGAGAAGCTACATTAGAATGCTATAAAGCAACTGCTCCAATTAATCAAAGATTACCAAGATTAATGGATACATTAAGAATATTAAGAGAATATAGATTTGGACCTAATAATGATATTGAGTTTAATCTTACATCAGAAAAAATTGGAACAAAGACAACATTAGAAGAATTATTAGAAGTTCAACCATTAGTTGAGAAAAAAGATGAAATTCTTCAAAGATTGATAGATGAAGGTTTATATACACCTAAAAAAGCATATGTTATCGGAAAAGATTTCTATGATGCTAAAGCTGCATTTTGGAAAGGTACAAAATGCATGGAAGAATATAGCTTAGAAGAAATTGTTGCAAGTGGAATTATAGATACAAAATCTGGAGCTGGAATGGCTGAATTGATGGCACATTCTAATAAAGATTTAGTTGATGTAGAAACAGGATTTATAAAAATGGGTGCTTCTATGAAGTTCAGAAATATGAATATCTATACTGGCACTGAATTTGATATGAATGGTAGAGATGTTGATGGATTATATCCTGGACAATTTGACGAAATGGGATATGATGCAGAAGGTTTTGATAGATATGGATTTAATAGTGAAGGAATACATAAAGTAACTAATACAATACATGATAAGAGAGGTTTCATGGCAAATGGAATCAATATTCAAACTGGAACAGAACTTGATTTATTAGGATATAATAGACAAGAAATAAAACCAGTATATGACACTGTTGTAGTGAAAGTTCCAGACTCTGAAGAGAATATTACTAAAAAAGTGTTGGTTGGAGGATGGGATAAAGAAGGATATTGGCATTTACCTAATGAAGCTGGAGAATTTGGTTGTAGAGTTTCTAAATATTCAGAAGGTTATGAACCAAGACAAGATGTACATGGATTTGATCCAAAGGGAAAACATATTTCTAGAGGTGGACGTATAGATTGGAGTGGATTCTATAAAGATGGTGTATCAATGTCTGAATATATGGATGATTCCGGAACTATTCATAGAAATCGTAATAAAGAAGGAAGAGATATAGACGGATTTGATGAATATGATTTTGATGTTGCAGGAATCCATAGAGATACTGGAACTAGACTTAATAGCGAAGATAGACCATTTGGATTATTCACAAAAGCAGCATTGGAAATTAAATCAGGTTTAGATAGACTTTCAGCAGAAATGAAATTTAAAATATTTAAATTACAAGAAGATGGAATGTTTAGATTAAAAGGAAAAGATGGAGATGTATTAAGAAAACACAATGTGTATAATTTTAATGCAGAAGGTATAAATGCAATAACAGGATTATATACAGACGAATATGGTTTCACAATGGCTGATTACCACATGCTAAAAGATAGACAAAAATCTAATGAATTTGGATTTAAGCCATATGAAGTTCCAAAAAATATTGCAGGTGTAAATCCAAGAGAGCTTTATAAAATATCTCGAGTAAAAGGAAGAACATTTAAATGTAATATACTTGGAACTGATGAAAGAGGTATGACAGTAGATGGCGAAAAACATCCTGCACTTCAATTTACAGCTGAATATATAGAAAAATGTGTTAAATCAGGAATGAGCAAAGAAGAATTTATGACTCAATATGCGATTGAACATAAAATGTTGGTTCCAGAAGTAAAAAGATTAGCAAAAACATCTTTTGTACAAGCGGTAACATTATATAGAATATGTCCAGAATTACAAAAAACAAGCGAAGTTGCAAAAGACTTTTACAGTGCAGAACCATCAAGGGTTCAAGCTTTTATAAAAGGTTGTCCAGGATTACAACTTACTATAAAAAGAGATATAGCAGGATACGTAAAAGAGCTAGACAGAATAAAAGGTGAACAAGAAAAACAAGCACAAATTACAAATCCAAGAGAAGTAGAAAGTGCAAAAGCAAGAATTGAATCATTAAAGAAACAAAATCATGCAGTAAGGCAAAAAATAGAAAAACTTAAAGATATTCCAGGTATGGAATTATAAAACTGATAAATAATTTTAGAGTATGGAGAAGATACTATGAAAGAAAACAAAGTAAATGAAATGAAAGATCTAATTGAGGTAAAACAAAGTATTTTTAAAAAATTAAAGAGATTTTTTGAAGATGTGTTTTCAGGAGAAAAATTTATACAAAAAGATATTAAGATATTAACTTTTGAAGAACAATTATTATCTCCAGAAGAAAGAGAAATTTTTAGAGCAAGATTAGAAAAAGATAATGAGGATGCTAAATATTATAAACAAGCATTTGAAAATCCTGAAGAATTTTTCGTAAATCTGGATGAAATAGAAGAAGATGTTAGTGAAGATGATTCAAATACAGATTCTGCTTCTGATAGTAAAGAAGATTTCTTTTCTAAGTATGAGGGAATAAAAAATGGAACTGAGAATATCGATAATTTAGATATTACAGATTTATTAAAAGTTGAGTATTTATTAAGAGAAGAAATTTCAATGAGAAAAACAAATATGGATCCTGAAGAAGTTGCAATGATTGAAAAAGAATTAAAAGCGTTAGAAGAAGAAAATAGACTTTTAACAGAAGAACTAAAAAAATTAGAAGAAAACAATTAACAAAAGAATCGCTAGTATTTTTACTAGCGATTTTTTTATTTAGATACTTAAATTGTGTTATCTATGTGAAAAATATTGATTTTTAAGAAGAATTGTTATAAGATATTTTCAATAATTTAAAAAGAAGCGAGGAAATGAAAATGGGAAAAACTTATATTTTTGGACATAAAAATCCAGATACAGATTCAATAACATCAAGTTTAGTAATGGCAAATTTTGAAAAAGCATTAGGAAATGAAGATGTTGTTGCATGTAGATTAGGAAATATAAACAAAGAAACAGAATATGTATTAAATTATTTAGGAATTGAAGCTCCAGAGTTAATAGAAGGTGTAGAAGATGGAGCAAATGTTATTTTAGTAGACCATAACAGTCCAAAAGAATCAATCGATAATTTAGAAAACGTAAATATTTTAAAAGTTGTAGATCACCACAAATTAGCTTTAGAAACATCATATCCATTATTTTATAGAGCAGAACCAGTTGGATGTACAGAGACAGTTATGTACAAATTATATAAAGAAAATAATGTAGATGTTGATAAAACAATTGCTACATTAATGTTATCTGCAATTATTTCAGATACATTATTATTAAAATCACCAACAACAACTGCAGAAGATATTAAAGCAGTAGAAGAATTAGCAGGAATTGCTGGAATAGATCCACAAAGCTACGGATTAGATATGTTAAAAGCTGGAACAGATTTAAGTTCATTTACAATTGATGAAATTTTACATTTAGATGCTAAAAAAATAGATTTCAAAGAAGTTAAATCAATGGTTAACCAAGTTAACACTGCTTCAATCCCAGAAGTTATGAAAATGAAAGAAGATTTAGAAGCAAGAATGAATGAAATAATCGAAGAAGAAAACTTAGATTTATTCATGCTTTTAATTACAGATATAGTAAATAGCAACTCACAAGTTATTGCACTTGGAACAGGTGCAAGCTTAGTTGAAAAAGCATATAAAGTAACATTAGAAGACAATACAGCATTATTAGAAGGCGTTGTTTCTCGTAAAAAACAAGTTGTTCCAATAATGACAGAAAATGCTTAATAAAATATAAAAATAATATTAAAAATAAGAAGAGAAAAAGCAAATTCTCTTCTTATTTTTTTCTTAATAAATTATTTTAAAAAAGGCTTTTTTATTCTTGAAATATACCAATTAATATTATAAAATATAGCCATAAATTTGCAGGTTAGGAGTTGATGTGGTTTGAAATTTAAAGAAGAAAATGGAAATGTAAAGATAATAGTTACTATAATTATTATTTTATTATTAATTCTTACAGGTGTTTTAGTTGTTAGACATTTAACTAAAGATAGAGCGGTTGAAGTTATAGAAGAAGAACCATACGAATATTTTCCGATGTATTCTTTAGATGAACAAGTTGGAGTTATAGATAAAAATGGAAAAATCTTAATCAAACCAGAATATTCAACAATTTATATACCTAACCAAGCAAAAGATGTATTTTTCTGTTTTACTGAAGAAGAATATAAAATTCTAAATAGTAAAGGAAAAGATGTATTTTCAGATTTTTCGTTTGTATATCCAATTGTAATTTCAGATACAAGTATGGAAATGGAAAGAAATGTACTTTATTATGAAGAAGATGGAAAATATGGATTAATAGATTTTGATGGAAAGAAATTAACAAATGCTATTTATGAAGAAGTAAGTAGCTTGAAAAATAAACCAGGATGTATACTTGTAAAAAAAGATGGATTATATGGAGTAGTTGATTCTTTAGGGAACACGGTAGTTGATGTAAAATATAATTCAGTTAGAAGTGATGAATTTTGTTCTGAAAAAGATGGATATTTAAAAACTGGATATATAGTTTCAGAAAGAACAGATTCAGGAATAATATTTGGTTATATTGACTATAACGGAAAAATGTTAGTTGAACCAGAATATGAATCAATATCAAGAGCGTTAGAATACGAAAATGAAGATGATATTTATTTGATATTTATGGAAAATGGTAAAAAAGGTGTAATTCAAAATAAAAAAGTAATAATAAAACCTAGATACCAAGGAATAAATTATTATAATATTTCAGATGTTTTTATAGTAAATAAAAATGGAAAATATGGTTTTTATGATTCAGAAGGTGATGAAATATTAGCTCCTGAATATACAAGTTATTCAATAGCAGGAAACTACATTTCAGTAAAAAAAGATAATAATATGATGCTATATGATTTACATGGTAACTTAGTAAATACAAATACTTATAGCAGTATTTCAGAAGCTGGAGAATCAGCATTCTTTATAGCAAAAGATGATAAAGGATTCTACAGTATAATTAGTAAAGATGTACAAATACAAAATAGTTACACAAATATTACTTATGCATTTGATAACTTCTTTGTTTTTACAACGGAAGAAGGATATTCAGGAGTATTAAATGCCTATACAGGTATTGAAATAGCTCCAACATATGATTATATAATTGTTATGGAAAATGCTAAAGTTTTAGAAGCAAGAACTGGAACTGAAGTTCACATATATTCTGAAAATTTAGAAAAAGTATTAGCAATGCAAAATGGTGTTGTTGAAAATGTAAATGATGAATATATAGCGATATATTCAAAAACTGAATCACAATATATTGATACAAAAGGAAATCTAGTTCCAAATACTACAGTATTTAAAGACTTAAAATTATATTCATATAGAGCAGAAGATGGTAAATGGGGATTTAAAGATAAAAATGGAAAAGTAGTTGTTGACTGCAGATATGATTTTGTAACTGAACTTAATCAATATGGATATGCTGCAATATATCAAGAAGGAAGATGGGGAGTAATAGATTCTGATGGAAAAGTGGTTGTAGTTCCTTCTTATGAAATGGATACATATTATTCACCAAGCTTTTTGAATAAATATTTACTTCAAGAACAATATGGTGCACAATGTATTGAATTAGTTGAAAATTAATAGAGAAGCTCTGCTTATAAGCAGAGCTTTTTTGTTGAAATTTTAAAGAAAAAATGATATAATTTTAAATAGTGTATTAAAGGAGAAAAAATATGGAAAAAAGACCAATTGTTATTACTGGAGCATTAAAAGGAGAAATTAATTATTTAATAGAAATGCTTGAGTCATGTGATATAGAAACAAATAGTATTTATAAATTTTATAAAGGATATATAAAAGATTATCCTGTAATTATAGCAAAAACAGAAGTGGGATTAGTAAATAGTGCTTCTTGTTTAACAATAGCAATAGAAAAATATAATCCAATTGCAATTGTTAATGCTGGAACGGCAGGTGGAATAATAGAATCTAGACATAAAAAAGATATTATTATTGCAGAAGAATGTTTTAATATATTATCATCAAAAACACCATATAAAGAATTAGGAGAAGGAAGTAATTCTTGTGAATGGGATCTAATGACATTTACAGATGGTGAAAATGATGAGAAAAGATTATATAAATCAGATGAAAGACTTGTTGAAATAGCACTTAGTGTAAAGGAAAAATATGAAAAAGGAAATGTTTACACTGGAATAGTTGGTAGTGCAGACATATGGAATAGAGAAAAAGACAAATTAAAATATTTAGCGGATGTACATGGAGTGGCATGTGAAGATATGGAACTTATTTCAATATATACAATTGCTAAAAATTATAATATTCCAGCACTTGGAATCAAAATAATGTCTGATAATGAACTATTAGGCGAAGATTATGAACCAGCAGTTGGATTATATTGTCAAGAATATACTTATGAAGTACTAAAAAAATTAGTAGATAATATAGAAAAATTTAATTAAAAAGGTATGAATATGAAAACTATTGTAATTGGTGGTGGACCAGCTGGAATAATGGCTGCGATATCTGCTGCAAAAGAAAATGATGATGTTATTATAATTGAAAAGAATAATAGTCTAGGAAGAAAACTTTTAATTACTGGAAAAGGTAGATGCAATATAACTAGTTCAATTGATATTGATGAATTTATTAAAAACATTCCAGGTAATGGAAGATTTTTATATAGTGCATTTCAAAATTATACTAACCAAGATATTATTGAATTAATAGAAAAGAATGGAATAAAAGTAAAAGAAGAAAGAGGGAATAGAATTTTTCCAGTAACAGATAAAGCTGAAGATGTTTTAAATTGTTTTATAAAAGAATTGAAAAAATATAAAAACATTGAAATAAAAACTGGAAAAAAAGTAGAAAAACTTTTAGTAGAAGACCAAGAAATAAAAGGTGTAATTTTAAATTCAGGTGAAAAACTTTTTGCAAGTAAAGTTGTATTAGCAACAGGAGGGAAATCATATCCAGTAACAGGATCAGATGGTGATGGATATAAAATGGCAAAAGAAGTTGGACATACAATAGAAAGAATAAGAGGTTCATTAGTTCCATTAACTGGAGATCAAAGATTATGCCAAAGTATGCAAGGATTATCTTTAAGAAATGTAAAAATAACAATTAAAGATATAGAAAAAAACAAAAAGATATATGATGATTTTGGAGAATTATTATTTACTCATTTTGGAGTAAGTGGACCTACTGTTTTAAGTGCTTCAGCACATCTATTAAGATATAAAGATGTAGATAGGTTGTTTAGAGAAGATAAAGTAAAATTATACATAGATTTAAAACCAGCACTTTCAAATGAAGAATTAGACTTAAGAATAAGAAGGGATTTCGAAGAATTTATAAATAAGGAATTTAAAAATAGTTTAGAAAAACTATTGCCTAAGAAGATGATTCCAGCTGTTCTTGAATTATCTGGAATAGATATTAATAAAAAAGTAAATAGCATAACAAAAGAAGAAAGACAAAAATTAGTAGAACTACTTAAAAACTTTGAAATTAATATAGATGGTTTTAGACCAGTTGAAGAAGCTATAGTTACAGCAGGAGGAATTTCTATAAAAGAAATAAATCCAAAAACTATGGAATCAAAAATAATTAGTGGCTTATATTTTGCAGGTGAAATAATAGATGTTGATGCGTATACAGGTGGATTCAACTTGCAAATAGCATATTCAACAGGATTTACAGCAGGTTTAAAAATCTAAAACAAAGGAGGATAGAATAATAAAATATTATTCTAGAAAAAAAGTATGGGTAAAATAAAAAACATGTTTTCTGCGATATCTAATTCAGTAAAAGAATCGCTTAAAAAATTCCCAATCACAATGATTATTGTGTATTTTACAACTTTAATTTGTACATTTGGAACAGAAGACTTTATTGGTGATTTTATTGATGAACAATGGTTCTTAATGATGGTAATATGGGCATTAGGAACTTTATTTACAGAAGTGTTTTTCAAAAAAGATATCGTAAAAGTAGTTGGAGGAATTGTTTCTTTCATAATTGCACTAGGATGTAGATCAGAAATAAATAGTAATGATATTTCGCCAAATATGATTATAGAAAAATTAGTAATGGCTTACTGTTTTTCTATTCCAATTATTACTTTATATAAAATTGTTAAAAATACAGGAATCGATGTAAAAGCATACGCATTAAGAGTCCTTGCAAATATAGGTAAGGTATCTACGATATATGCTTTAGCAAACTTAGGAATACTTGTTGTATTATTAGTCTTTATAGAATTAATATTAGATGGAAATGACTATGAACTTTTACCTAGAACTTTAATCTTATTGCTTGGTGGATTTTATGTACCAGCAATGTTAAATGCAATAACAGAAGTAAAACAAGATGCTGGAAAGTTAATAAGAGTATTGCTTGTAAGAATATTAATGCCAGTTGCGATATTTTTAATTGGTACATTATATTTATATGTAGTTAAAATAATGATAAGTGGTGAACTTTTAAATAAAGCATTATTCTTTGTATTATCATTAACATTTTCTCTTGCGATACCAGGAGTTATATTACTTAAAAATTATGATGAAAATAAAGCAGTAAAAGTAATATCTAATATAATTTTTTATTCATTTATGCCATTAATGATTTTACAAATTATAGCAATGAATGTAAGGGTAGTAGATTATGGATTAACAGAAGCTAGATATACGGGATATTTACTTATAGCTTTTGAAATAATTTTTATTGCCTTAATGATGATTAAAAAAGGAAAATATTTAGATAAAGTTATATTAGTGTTTGCTGGTTTTATATTAATTGGAACAATTAGTCCATTTAATGTTTTTGATGTTCCAGTATATAGTCAAACAGCAAGAATAACAAAAATGCTTGATACAGTTGAAAACTTTGATGATTTATCTGTAAAACAAAAGAATGAATGTAAAAAAGCTTTTGTTTATATTGAAAGAGGATACAAATCTGAATATTTAGACAAAAAACTATCAAAAGAACAAAAAGAAACAATAAAAAATTATGCAGTTGTATATGATGAAGATGAGTTGGGATATAGAAATCAATTTCAATATGAATATGTGTATGCGTATGATAGAAATGCAGCAATAAATATAGAAGGATTTAAAATTTTATATCCAATAACTAATCCATCTTTTTATGGAAATAAGACGGATTTTAATATAGAAAAAGTTGAACTAAAAAGTGAATATGGAGAGGTTAGAACTACAGTAGATTTATCTGATGTGGTGGCACAACTAAGAGAAGCTGAAAAAAATAATACTACAGATGAAACATTTAAAGAAGTAAAATATATGAAAACTAGTCAAGAAAATGTAATGTTTTGTATGACATCATTTTCAATGTCTTATGAATTGTATTCAAATAGATTAGATCATTTTTCTATAGAGGGATATTTACTAGTAAAATAAAATATAAGGAGAAAACTAAATGGAATTAAAAGATTTAGAACAAACAATTGAAGAAATAAAAGAGAGAAACAAAAGAGTTGAATTAGATAAAAAATGGGAAACTTCAGGAACAAGAAAAGTTTGTATTGCGGTTTTAACTTATATAGTTGTAATTATTTATACTGCTATAATTAGTAAAACAACAAATGTATTTTTAAGTTCACTAGTTCCAGTTATGGGATTTTTGTTATCAACATTATCGTTAAAAGCTGTGAGAAAAGTATGGGAGAAAAAGAATGTTTAAAACTATAAATCAAAATATTTCTGCAGAAATTGTGGAAAAGAAGTCTAAATTTATAGCGAATGTATTTTATGTTGAGACAGTTGAAGAGGCTGAAGAGAAAGTAAAAGAAATTAAGAAAAAATATTTTGATGCAAGACATAATTGTTATGCTTTTAGTGTTTTTACTAAAGAAGGAATTGTAAATAGATTTAGTGATGATGGAGAACCTTCAGGAACTGCAGGAAGTCCAATGCTAAATATATTAAACTCAAAAGGCTTAACAAACTTAGTTGTAATAGTAACAAGATATTTTGGAGGAATTTTATTAGGTACTGGAGGGCTAGTTAGAGCATATACAGGAGCTCTTCAAGAAGCATTAGGACAAATAAAAGAAGTTTATAAAGATTTAGGATTAGAAGCAAAACTTCAAACTACATACCAAGATTTAGAAAAATTAAAATATTATTTAAAACAAAATGAAGTGGAAATTATAAATTTAGTGTATAATGAAAATGTAGAAGTTTTTGTAGATATAACAAAAGAAAAATATGACAAGATGTTGAAGGCTATTGAAAACTACGATTTAAATTTTAATTTGTTAGGTTATGAACTAATGAAAGAGAAATATATTGAAATTGAATTATAAAGGAGAATTAATATGAAAGAAGCTATAATGGGCGCATTAAGAATGGCTGCAAAACATGACAAAAAACAAGGAAATAGTTTAAACACAAGAGTAATTGGAGATAAAGCTGATGTTGTAACACAAGGTGATATTGAAATAGGAGATTTAATAACAAAAATCTTATTAACAACAAAAGATAGAATTACTGTTGAAAGTGAAGAACATGGAAAACAAACAAATTTAATTGCAGGTGAAGAAGAAAGATATTATGTTGCAATAGATGATATAGATGGAACAAATAATTTAAGAGTAGGAAAAGGATTCTTGCCATATTGTTCAATGATTGTTGCATTTGATGCTGCAAGTAAGACAGAAGAGGGGTACAGATATTCTGATTATAGTCATGCTGCATGCTTAGATTATGCTAGCGGAAAAATTTTCTATACTGAAAAAGGCTTAGGAAAAGTAGAAGTTTATAATGATGACGGTGACAAAATAGCAGATTCTGCAGAAAATTCTCAAGATAATTCAAATTTAGCATTAACATTAAGTACTGATGTGGTATCTACACAAAGAGGTGGACTTGTAGGATATGCAAAAGGAAATGAAGTTTCTCCTGTTTCAATTTTACCAGGAGTACTAGATACAGTTTATAAAAAATTTGCTATTGTAGATTCAGGATGTAGTGTATTTGAATATGCAATGGTTGGTATGGGAATTAGAAACGGATATGTATCTGCGGGTAAAAAACAACATGAACTTCCATTACTATATGCATTTGCAAAAGAAACAGGTGCACAAATGGTAGATTTTGATGGAGTACCATATGATGATAGAGTATATGACTTTAAAGGTGGAGATGCAGAAGTAATAGCTGGAAATCAAAGAGTAATAGATGAAGTTACTATGGCAGTAAAATTTCAAAGAAAAGCTATTGAAAAAGTAAAAGAAATGCTAAGAGAATCAGCAGTAAAAGGTCCTGCTAGTGCTAAAATGACAGAAGCAAGAGGAAAAGCAGGAGAAGAAAAAGGCGAATAGAGCAAAAATAAGTAAAAATATAGAAAGATAAATTAGATAAAAACTAATTTATCTTTTTTATTTGTCGAAAAATGTAGAATGATGAGACACGAAAGTGGCTAAAATTAAGGGAAAAAGATTGCATTACAAATTTTAAAGTATTATAATTCCATTTGTAAATATTTTATAAGGAGGGATTATTTTGAAGGAAAAAATCAAAATACTTATTGCGGATGACAACTTGGATTTTGTTTCTGCATTAATTACATATTTCGATACTCAAAGTGATGTAGAAATTATAGCAACGGCAAAAGATGGGTATGAAGCCTATGATAAGATTATTGAAGAAAAACCAAAAGTTGTATTGCTTGATCTTATTATGCCTAATTTAGATGGATTAGGAGTTTTAGAAAAGATTATTTCATCAAATATCGAAATGCCTTTATGTGTAATGTTATCTGCAGTTGGACAAGAGAGTATTACAGCTCAAGCCATAAACCTAGGTGCACAGTATTATGTCCTAAAGCCTTTCGATATGGATGTTTTAATGAAAAGAATAAGAGAAATGATAGAAACACCACAGAAGAAGAAACCGGTAATACCAATGAAAACAATTGAATTGAAACCAAGTTATATACCAATAAGTGCTCAAACAAGCAAAGAAGAATTATTAGAAATAAAAGTAACAAACATCATCCATGAGATTGGAGTACCAGCTCATATTAAAGGATATCAATATTTAAGAGAAGGGATAATGATGGTTGTTAATAACATAGAAGTAATAAATCAAATAACAAAGCAACTTTATCCAGATTTAGCAAAAAAATATAAGACAACTCCATCAAGAGTAGAAAGAGCAATTCGCCATGCAATAGAAGTTGCTTGGAATAGAGGACAACTTGAAACTGTAGAATCAATATTTGGTTATACAGTAAATTCGAATAAAGGAAAACCAACAAATTCAGAATTTATTGCAATGATTGCTGATAAACTAAGATTAGATTTAAAAACAAGTGCATAAAATTAGTCAAGAAAAAGTAGACACAAAAAAGAATATTTAATAAAACAAAAAAGCACTATTTTAAGATAAAGTAGTGCTTTTTGTTTGCAAAGAGTGGTTGTAAATGATATAATAAATGCGAAGAAAAATAAAGGAGGATGTTATATGACAGTTCATAATGAAGCTAAAAAGGGAGAAATTGCAAAAACAGTCCTTATGCCAGGGGACCCAATGAGAGCTAAATATATAGCAGAAAACTTTTTAGAAGATGCAAAACTTGTAAACAAAGTGAGAGGAATGTATGCGTTTACAGGAAAATACAAAGGCGTAGAAGTAACAGTAATGGGATCTGGAATGGGTCTTCCAAGCATGGGAATTTATTGTTATGAATTATATCAATTCTATGATGTAGAAAATATAATTAGAATTGGTTCTTGCGGAGCAAACTCAGACGAAATTGAAATACTAGATGTAATTCTAGTTGAAAATAGTTATACAGAATCAAATTTTGCAAAAGCTATGACAGCAGAAGAATGCCATATGATTGGAACATCAGGAAAAATAAATGAAGTTATTAAAGATACTGCAAAAGAAATGGAACAAGAATTAAGAGTTGGTAATATATGTGCATCAGAATATTTTGGACCATATTCTGATATTTCACCAGAGAAAACACAAAGTTTACCAAAAGAGTTAAATATTCTAGGTATAGAAATGGAAAGTTTTGCTTTATTCTATACTGCAAATCATTTAGGAAAGCATGCAGCTTGTTTAGCAACAGTTTCTGATTCTGCTTATAGAAAACGTGAATTAACAGCAGAAGAAAGAGAAAAATCAATGAATGGAATGATAACTTTAGCTTTAGAGTCTGCAATTAAACTATAAAATAAGAAGAATAATTAAAAAATAAAATAAAATTAAAAAATAATAAAAAGGAGAGGAGGGTATGAAATTATTAAAAATGATTTTGTATTCTCCAAATTTTTTGTATGCAATCATTAAAAGAATTATATAAAATAGGAAATGGACCATCTAGTTCTCATACAATGGGACCTAAAAGAGCGGTAGAAATATTTAAAAATAAAAATTTAGATGCTGATAAATTTAAAGTTGTTTTATATGGGTCGTTAGCTTTAACAGGAAAAGGACATTTGACAGATTATATAATTGAGAAAACTTTAAGTGGGTATGAGACAGAAATAATATTTGACACAAAAGAAGAATGTACAGTTCATCCAAATACATTTGATATATTTGCAATAAAAGATGGAGAAGTTAAATCAAATTGGAGAGTATATTCTGTTGGAGGAGGAACATTCCAATTAGAAGGTAAAAAAGTTGTTTCTTTTGAAGATATATATAAAGAAAAAAGCTTTGGAGAAATAAAAGAATATTGCATAAAAAATAATTGTGATTTATATGATTATGTTGTTTCAGTAGAAGGTGAAGATATAAATGAATTCTTGAAAGAAATTTGGGAGTCGATGAAGCAAACAATTCAAAATGGATTGTCAACAGATGGAATGATACCAGGAAAACTAGATTTAGATAGAAGAGCTAAAAAATTGTATGAAATGAAAATAGAAAATGAAACTGAAAGTTTAAGACAAAACAGACTATTAAGTAGCTATGCTTATGCAACAAATGAAGAGAATGCAAGTGGAGGAGTGATAGTAACAGCACCAACATGTGGTGCATCTGGAACGCTTCCTGCAGTACTATATTATATGAAAGAAAAATATAACTTTACAGATGAACAAATAATAAAAGCATTAGCAGTAGCTGGAGTGATAGGGAATGTTGTTAAAACAAATGCATCAATAAGTGGTGCAGAATGTGGATGTCAAGCGGAAGTTGGAACAGCTTGTTCAATGGCATCGGCAGCAGCTACATATTTAATGGGAGGGAATTTAAATAGAATAGAAAATGCAGCTGAGATTGGAATGGAACATCATCTAGGATTAACTTGTGATCCAATATATGGTTATGTACAAATTCCATGTATCGAAAGAAATGCGGTTGCAGCTATGAGAGCTATTGAAGCTTGTGATTTATCATTAATAATTCCTGAAGAAAGAAAAATATCTTTTGATGTTGTTGTAGAAACAATGTATGAGACTGGACAAGATTTAAAGAGTCATTATAGAGAAACAAGTGAAGGTGGACTTGCTAAAAAATATTGTAGAAATAAATACTATAATAATAGTATGAACTAAATAGTATTAGACAACTATTAAAGAATAAAATAAATAAGTAAAAAAGAAGGAGGTCTTGTTATAAAACTTCCTTCTTATTATATATAGAAAAAATAAACACCAAAAAATCACAATAAAGACAGATTGTTTTCATATATATATTATAAATAATAAATACACCAAAAAAATTTTATTCATCATTTTTAATTTACTTCATATTATATATAAGAAAATATTTCCATTGATTGTATTCTTATAATATATTAATATAGATAAAGTGGCCAATATAAAGTATGAGCTATATTGAGTGCTTAATATATTAATAATTCAGTATAAAATGATAAATAATATACTCCAAAACAATAAATTAAAAATATTTTTAAAAATTTTTAATAAAAGTGTTGACAATACTAAATTACGGTGCTAAAATAAGTGACGTTGTGTAACAAAACACAACAAAAAACATCAAAAAACTCGAAAAAAACACTTTAAAAAATATTTTTTAAAAAAATTAAAAAAAGTTGTTGACAAGAGTGAAAAATGGTGTTAGAATACTTAACAGTTCGCTAAACGAACTAACAAAAAAGCACATTGATTTAACCAAAAAAATACTTGAAAAAAACTTAAAAAAATATTTTAAAAAATATTTTAAAAAAGTGTTGACAAGTAAATAAAACAGTGTTAAAATAATGACTGTTCACAGGAATTGTGAATGAGAAAAAGTACATTGAAAAGTAAACAATAAATATCCTTTAAGAGAAACCAAGCGGTAGTTATAAACTACCAAAATTATAATTTTTTTAAAATCGAGCTTTTAGCTCAAACTCAAATTGATTTATATTTATAAAATATAGATACC
>JAZRKN010000018.1:0-36431 GCA_045646345.1 Candidatus Scatovivens sp.
GTGGAGTTGGTCATATCGAAACAATAAGAAAGGTTGTAGAGGACGAACTAAATTTAAACATACCAATTGCTGGTCTTGCAAAAAACGACAAACACCGAACACGCGATTTGATTTTCAACAATCAAGTCATTAGCATGAAGACCAACGATGTTTGTTTTAATTTTCTAACACAAATTCAAAACGAGGTTCACAGATTTGCGATAGAATTTCACAGAGACAAGAGAAGTAAGTCTCAAATCAAATCTGAGCTCGACGAAATACCAGGAATTGGCCAAAATACCAAAGAAAAACTCCTAAAGGAGCTAAAAAGCGTAAAACGCATCCAGAATGCAGAAATTTCTGAACTAGAAAAAATTATCGGAACTCACAGAGCATCAATAATTTACGGGTATTTTCATAAAGATTAAACCCTCTGAGAATTTAATTTTTAAAATAAACCGACCAGTTATTCAGAAAAAATTGGTTAAAATTGACATAAAATGAGAGTATTAATACAAAGAGTAAAACAGGCGAGCGTTAAAGTAGAGGAAAAAATTACAGGCGAGATAAAACAAGGTTTTCTACTTTTAGTTGGTTTTGAAAATGCAGACACCGACGAAGACCTAACATGGACTGCCAACAAAATTTCAGCACTTAGAATTTTCGACGACGAAAACGGAGTGATGAACAAATCTATTTTGGAAGTAGACGGAGAAATTCTTTGCGTTAGTCAGTTCACCCTTTTTGCCATGACAAAAAAAGGAAACAGACCTTCTTACTTCAAAGCTGCAAAAGGTGAGATCTCCGAACCATTATACAATCAATTTTGCGAAAAATTAAAATCAATATTAAACAAAGAAATTCAAAAAGGAATTTTTGGTGCAGATATGAAAGTTTCTTTAGTAAATGATGGTCCAGTTACAATAATTTTAGAAAAAGAATGTTAAAATAATAATTAAAATAAAGCTTTATTTATAAAGAATTAATCTAAAATAAAGCTTTATTTTTTTGTGAGACAAACTAGACATAAGTTGAATATTTGATGTTTATGTAAAAAAGTGATATAATAATAGTATGTTCCATTATTTCTCTTTTTGCACCAATGGAATGACATTACTATAAAATTAATTAATTTTGGAGGAATAAAAAATGATGTTTGCTGGTAACCCTAATTACGAAGAGGCTGCTATTAAGATTTCTGATGAAATCAAGAACTACCCCCGTACCAGTGTTTATGTTGAACTCGGCTTCAACTATGGAGATGATCTGCTGGAAGGTGAAAATCTGAGCTGTATCGTATTCAGTTTTTATGGCGAAGAAGATTCCATCGGATTCCGCATGGAAAATTACGGAAGAAAGATCAAGTCTGTTACCGAAGTTAAGGAAGGTCTGTATCTGGTATATGCAGATGGATCTAACCACAACTATCCTTTCCTGGTGGCAGAACCTGTCTATAAGGAAGGTAAGAAAGCAGTAACCGTTCTGCCTGATTCTACCTGTTCCATCGGTTTTTCTAACAAGGCTCCCCTTGTTGGGAGGGACTATAATGTGATGGCACTCCAGTTCCATCCTAAGTACCCTCAGACCTATTTGATGGATCCGGTACATATCGAATCTGTTGAGAAGGTGTTCCGCGTGGCGTATAACCTGTTCTGGATCTTTGCTAAGGTGGATGATCAGAACTACAAGGAATTCTTCGTTAGCGTTCCCATCAAGTAAACATGTGGCCCCGCTGGTTTTCCAGCGGGGCTTTTATATTTTATAATTAACTTAGAATTGTTTTTAAGGATATCTTTCGTAAAGATATTTTATAAGGTGTTCTACATTGTGATCTGTAACACAAATATATACATCAGGATCAATGCTAATCCATAAATTTATTTGAAATTTATCATTATTATCCACAAAACAACTTATAATATCAATCATATCAATAGGATTTTCAAATTCTTTTTGGTAAATAAGTTCATTATTAAGTTCTTCAGAATAATCGTAAAATAAATCTAAAAATTTTCTTATTTCACCATGTTTTTCACTATAAAAATTTATTGTTGGTTTCATTTTTTTTCCTAAATTTAATATTTATAATTATTATTTCCTTATTATAAAAAAATATTCAAAGTGAATAACTTTATAAAAATAGGAAATAATATAATTGGAGGAAAAATATGGAAAGATTATATAAAATTTCGGTAATATTAATTGCTTTTATATTGATATTAATTTTAACTGGATGTGAGTTATTAAATAATGAAAATAAGGGGATTGAAGATAAAACAACTGAAGAAATAAGTTTTATAGAAAATAAAATATTAACATTTTTTAGCAAATATGTAAAAGGTGAATACAATCAAGAAAATGAAGAATTAAATTGGAATGAAATAGAAAATACGATAATAGATTTAAATAATATTTTAGATACAATAATATTAGATTTTTCGGAAATCGAAATATCAAACGATAATATAATTGAATTTAGAAATGGTATAAATAGTTTAAGCATTGCTTGTACAAATAGAGATATAAATTTAGTAATTGAAAATTTTAATTTATTATATTCATTACTTCCAAAATATATGGAAAAATATTCAGAAAATAAAAATGAGATAAATATCTTGAAATTGAAATCTTTAGTTGTTTCGAGTTATTATTACTCAAATTTATATGATTGGGAAAATGCAAGATCTACGATAGAAAAAGCTGAAGAAAAATATAAAGAAATGATGGATGATGTAGATTATATGAAAGAGTATTTTCACAATTTAAATAGAGTGTATGTTTTAATTGGAGAAATTAAAACTGCAATTAATTTAGAAGAGTTAGAATTAACAAAATTAAAATATATTAATTTTATAGAGAAAATATAAAGAAAACTCCTTTCAAAACCGAAAGGAGTTTAATATTTATTGGTTATCAATTTCAATTAATTTTTTTACTATTTGAACAGCATTTGAAGCTGCACCTTTTCTAATATTATCAGAAACGCACCAAAAGTTAATTCCAGATTCTACACTAAAATCTCTTCTTATTCTACCAACAAAAGATTCATCATGCCCAGTAGCATTAGTTGCTAAAGGATAAATATTATTTTCTAAATCATCTTGAACTACAATGCCAGGAGTATTTGCTAATAAGTTTTTTAATTCATTTAAATCGAATTCGTTTTCGAATTCAACATTTATTGATTCGCTGTGGGAATTTATAACAGGAACTCTAACTGTAGTTGCAGTTATTTTTAAATTAGGTTTTTTTAGAATTTTTCTGGTTTCATTAATCATTTTTTCTTCTTCTTTTGTATAACCATTTTCCAAGAAAGAATCAATATGAGGAATACAGTTATTAACAATTTGATGAGGGAATTTTCTTGGTTCTTCGCCTTGAAGACCACGTTCTAAATCACTAACTCCTTCATGACCAGCACCAGAAACGGCTTGATATGTCGAATATACAATTCTTTTAATAGTATATCTATCATCTAAAGCTTTTAAAGGAATTACTGCTTGAATTGTAGAACAATTTGGATTTGCAATAATACCATTATTATTTACAAGTTCTTCTGAGTTGACTTCTGGGACAACAAGAGGGACATTTGGATCCATTCTAAAAGCGCTACTGTTGTCAACAACAATACAACCTTTTTCTTTGGCAATTGGAGCATATTTTCTTGAAACATCTCCGCCGGCAGTAAAAATTGCAAAATCAAAACCTTCATCAAAAGATGTTTCTTTTAGTTCTTTTACAAGACATCTTTTTCCACAAAAATAAAAATCTGTACCTGCTGATTTTCTACTTGCAAAAAATTCACAATCAGAGATTGGTAAATTGTATTCTTCTAAAATTTCTATAACTTTTCTTCCTACAAGACCTGTTGCACCGACAACAGCAATTTTATATTCTTTCATTGTAACCTCCTTGAATTTTGGCTTTAATATTTTTTATTAATAGTAATAATCATAAACAAAGTCTTCAAAATAATCTTTGAATTCTGTAAATGTTTCAAAAGATGTATAATATCCTTCTAAATACATTTCTCTAAGTTGTGCATCTGTATAATAATCGTTGATATCAAAATCTTCTTTTTCAGGTGGAGCAAATAGAGATGATGTTTCTGATTTTTTTTCTTCATTTTGAGAAGAAGTTGTTTGTTTTGTGTTTAAAATGGAACCAGAACGATTTCCTTTTAAAATTGCTTCAGTTTGCATATAAGTGATTATAAATAAAAATAAATATATTATAAACACAGCAATTAAAACTAATATTTTGTTTTGCATTTTTAAACCATTGAATTTGTTTGAAACATTGTTTGTGATATTATCATGAAATTCATTAACTTTAGAACTAGCTGAAGAGTAATTAGAATTTGGTCTTTTTGAACGGTGATAATCTGTATATCTTTTTTCATACTCGTAAGCAGATGTTTTATATGTTTTTTTATAGTTCTCATAAGAATATTTCGAAGAAGAATAATCATATTTAGGTGGTGTATAACTATAATTTGGCGGTGTGTAAGTGTATGTTTGATTTCTTACATTAATTTCTGCATCGTATTTTTGTTTTTCTGCATAGTTGGATAAAACATCATATGCATTATTAATTTCTTTTATTTTCTTTTCTGCAAAAGTTTTATCGCCAGAATATATATCTGGATGGTATTTCTTTACTAAAGCTTTATATGCTTCTTTTATTTCTGATTGGCTGGCTGTCTTAGGCACGCCAAGTGTTTCATAATGGTTCATTTGTATCCTCGATTCAAATATAATAAAATCTTTAATTTATTATATAATAAATTAGGAGTAAAAGACAAGGAATATTAATATTTTTAAAATGATAAATTAAGAAAAGTAAAATATTAAATAAATGTGATAGTATGTGGTTAAAAATCTTGAAAAAAGACTAAATTTGTTATAAAATGTTACAGGTATTTGGAGGAATTAATAAATGCAAGAAAATCAAGAAAAATTTATAGAATTAGTGAAAGAGAAAAATATAGGAAAAAATTTAAAATATTCTATTTTAACAATGGGGTGTCAATTAAATGAAAATGATTCAGAAAAAATTGCAGGAATGTTAGAAGAAATGCAATATGAGTATATAGAAGATTTTAAAGAAGCAGATTTGATTGTTTTTAATACATGTTGTGTTAGAGAAAATGCAGAAGAAAGACTTTTTGGTAAAATTGGAGAAGTGAAAAAATTAAAAGAATCAAAAAATGTAATTTTAGCAATAGGTGGTTGTATGATGCAAGAGCCTGCAATGCTAGAAAAAATAAAGAAAAGTTATCCTTTTGTTAATGTTATATTTGGTACACACACAATGCAAAATCTTCCAGAAAATGTTTATAAAGCGATAATCAAAAATGAAAAAGTAAAAGATGTTATTGATATAGATGGTGAAATTTATGAGGGATTACCAATAAAGAGAAATAGTGATTATAAAGCGTCAGTAACAATAATGTATGGATGTAACAATTTTTGCAGTTACTGTATAGTTCCTTATGTAAGAGGTAGAGAAAGAAGCCGTGAGCCAGAATTAATATTAGAAGAAGTTAATGGGTTGGCTATAGAAGGGTATAAAGAAATTACTCTTTTAGGACAAAATGTTAATTCTTATAAAGGTAATGAAAAAATAAGAAATTTTGCTGAACTTTTAAATGAAGTTTGTAAAATAGATGGAATAGAAAGAGTTAACTTTATATCTCCGCATCCAAAAGATTTTACAGATGATGTTATTGATGTTATAGCAAAAAATGAAAAAGTAACAAGAATAGTTCACTTACCACTTCAAGCAGGAAATACAAAAGTATTAAAAGAAATGAACAGAAAGTATACTAAAGAACAATATTTGATATTAGCGAAAAAAATGCTTGAAAGAATTCCAGGATTAGTATTATCAACTGATATTATTGTTGGCTTTCCTGGAGAAACAGATGAAGAGTTTGAAGATACTTTAGAAGTTGTTCGTGAAATTAATTTTGAACAAATTTTTATGTTTATATATTCTATAAGAGAAGGAACTGTGGCTGCTGAAAGAAAAGATCAAGTTCCAGAGGAAATAAAACACGTAAGGTTCAATAAATTAAAAGAACTTTATGAATCTAGAGTTGATGAAAATAATGAAAAATATTTAAATACAATTCAAAAACTTTTAATTGAAGGCAAAAGTAAAAATAACGAAAATATGTTAGAAGGAAGAACATCTACTAATAAAGTTGTTATTTTTGAACCTCACTCTGAAAAGAAGCCAGGAGATATTGTTTCTGTAAAAATTACAGAAACTCATAAATGGTATTTAAAAGGTGAAATTATAAATGATTAATTTTTAAAAGGAAAAATGTAATAATGGGAAAAGAAGAATTAAAAAAATATTTTGAAGAATTAAATTATTCTGAATATCTTCAACAAGAAATATTAGAATGTGTTGAAACAGAAAAGGATATAGAATCATTATATGAGAAAATAAAATTTTTAAATAAAACTGGGGTTCCTGCAGAAGGAATTGAAATGATATTAAATGAAAATCCACTTTTTATAACAACAACATTAGAAACGGTTAAAAATAATGTGAATTTTTTGAAAAACATAAATTTAGAAAATATTCCAAGAACACTTGAAATAAATCCAGAATTACTTAGTACTTCTGATAAAACAATGAGTGAAAATTACAAGTTATTAAAAATATTAATGTCAGAAAAAGATTTGGCTAATATGCTAAAAGTAGATTGTGAAATTTTAACATTTAATACAGATTATTTTGAAAAAAGATTAGAATTTTTTATAAAAAATGATTTGAAAGATTGTATAAAAGAAATTATTTTAAATGACATTGAAGCTTTTGAAGATGAAGAAGATGAAATAGATTTAAATGAAATAAAAGCAAAATATAAAAAGATGTAAAAGAAAAGGAAGTAGAAAAAATGGCAGAATATTCACCTATGATGCAAAGTTATTTGGCAACTAAAGAACAATATAAAGATTGTATCTTATTTTATAGATTGGGAGATTTTTATGAAATGTTTTTTGATGATGCTATAGTTGCATCAAGAGAACTTGAGATAACTTTAACTGGAAAAGCTTGTGGTATGGAAGAAAAAGCTCCTATGTGTGGAATACCACACCATGCAGTTGAAATATATTTATCAAGACTAATAGCAAAAGGTTATAAGGTTGCAATTTGTGAACAATTAGAAGATCCTAAAACAACAAAAGGTATCGTAAAAAGAGATGTAATTAGAGTTGTAACACCAGGTACTGTTATTGAAAATAATATGCTTGAAGAGAAGAAAAATAATTATATTATGAGTATTGTAAAAAAAGGATTATATTACGGGCTTGGAATTTGCGATATTAGTACTGGTGATTTTTATGCTACACAAATAAAACTTCAAGAAAATAATTTTGAAAAATTATTAGATGAATATGCTAGATATGCGCCTGCAGAATTAGTAGTAAACACAGCAATGGGGAATTCTGAAAAAGAATTAAACATAATGAAGGATAGAAATAATTGTTTTGTTACAGTAAGAGATGACAAAATGTTTGAAAATGATTCTCAAACGCTTTTAAATCTTTATACAATTGTAGATGGTTTTGATAAGCCAAAAGAAGAGTTTTATGATGAAGATTTAATTGTTTGCAGTATAAACGGATTAATAAATTATTTTACAGAAACTCAAAAGGTAAAATTAGAACATTTAAATAAAATTCAAGTATATGAAGTGAAAAAATATATGGCATTAGATATTAATGCTAGAAGAAGTTTAGAATTAACAGAAAGAATGAGAGATAAATCTAAAAAAGGTACTCTTATTTGGGTATTGGATAAAACTTCAACTTCAATGGGAGGAAGACTTTTAAGAAGATGGATTAATGATCCATTATTGAATGTTGAAGAAATCAATGAAAGATTAGATGCTGTTAAAGAATTAAAAGACAATATGATGCTTAGAGGAGATATTCAAGAACTTCTAAAAAAAGTTTATGATATTGAAAGATTAGCTGGAAAAATTTCTTATGGAAACGCAAATGCTAGAGATATGATTTCTTTAAGAAATTCACTTTCAAATCTTCCAGAATTAAAACAAATTCTAAGTATGGCAAATTCAACACTTCTAAAAAAACTATATGAAAAACTAGATGAACTAAAAGATATTCACAAATTAATAGAGGATGCAATTGTAGATGAACCACCAATCAGTGTGAAAGATGGAGGGATAATCAAAAAAGGATATAACGAACTTATAGATGAATATCGTAGTGCTTCAACTGAAGGAAAAAACTGGATTATTGCATTAGAAGCAAAAGAAAAAGAGAAAACAGGAATTAAAAATTTAAAAATAGGTTATACAAAGGTATTTGGTTACTATATAGAAATTACAAGATCATTTCTAAATATGGTTCCTGAAGATTATATTAGAAAACAAACTTTAACTGGGGCAGAAAGATTTATAACTGAAGAGTTAAAAACAATTGAAGATAAAATTTTAGGTTCTGAAGAAAAAGTAGTGGCTTTAGAATATGAAGAATTTACAAAAATAAGAACAGAAATAGCAAGAAATATAGAAAGACTTCAAAATTCAGCAAGTTCAATTGCAAATGTAGATGTTTTATTAAGTTTAGCAATTGTTGCTGAAAATAATAATTATGTTTGTCCAAATGTTAACGATGGAGAAGTTTTAGATATAAAAGGTGGACGTCATCCTGTTGTCGAAAAAATGGTAGAAGATGGAATATTCGTAGAAAATGATACATATCTAGATTGTGAAGATACAAGAGTTGCGATTATTACAGGACCTAATATGGCGGGTAAATCTACATATATGAGACAAGTTGCGATTATTTCTTTAATGGCTCAAATAGGAAGTTTTGTTCCGGCTGAAGAGGCAACGGTAGGAATAGTTGATAAAATATTTACAAGAGTTGGGGCTTCAGATGATTTGAGTAGTGGACAAAGTACGTTTATGGTTGAAATGAACGAAGTTGCAAATATATTAAAAGATGCTACACCAAAGAGTTTAGTTATATTAGATGAAATTGGAAGAGGAACCTCAACATATGATGGTCTTTCAATCGCGTGGGCTGTTGCCGAATATATTGCAAATAAAGAGAAAATTGGTTGTAAAACATTGTTTGCAACGCACTATCACGAACTATTACAACTTGAAGGTACTGTTGAAGGTATAAAAAATTATTCTGTTGCGGTTAGAGAAAAGGGTGAAGACGTAATTTTCTTAAGAAAAATTGTTGAAGGTGGAACTGACGAAAGTTATGGTATACATGTTGCAAAACTTGCTGGTGTTCCGAGAAATGTTGTGACAAGAGCAAACAAAATATTACGTTCTTTAGAAAGAGGCGGAGTAAAAGTAAAAGAAGAAAAAGAAACAAAAAAACAAGTGGAAGGGCAATTCGATTTGTTTGATGTTAAATTTTCGGATATTTCTCGTGAATTAGATAAAATAAACGTAAACGAACTTACTCCAATAGAAGCTTTAAATACACTTGTTAAATTAAAAGATATGATTAAATAAAAGGAAATGAAACGTGAATAATTCTATTGAAAAAAAGATTGATCTAAATAAGATTATAAGCGAAATGTATCAAAAGTTTGGAAAAGACGGGTTGACAGAGTTTGAAGTAGCTAGATATTTGTATATTGAGCTTGGTAAATTATTCAGATTTAATTTAAACTATATAACTGCATATGATTTAAAACAAGAAGATATATATTTCGATTATATAAAAGATTATGATAATATTCCAACTAACAATTGTGTTTGTGTACAAATGTCTGATGTTTATGTTGAAATTTTAAAGAGAGTTGGGATTACTGCAAAAACAGAAGCGGATATAAAAGCAGATCCAAACTATGAAATGCCACATAAATATACGATTGTGAGTTTAAGTGATGGTAGAGAATTTGTGGGTGATATGATTTATGATTTACCTTACATTCAACTTGGGCTTAAAACTTGGAATTTTGGGAAAAATTCAGAAGACGGAAGAAAAGATATCTTGTCTGATGAAGAAATAAAAGCGGCAGATGATAAAATTGGATATACATATCAATTTTTTGAAGAAAAAGCATATACAGAAGCATTTTTAGAAATGATAAAAGAGGAATTAAATGATTCTCAAAAAATGCGAGAATATGTACGAGATGTATATAATGGAGAAGAATTTAAGGAAGAAAATTTAATTGCGTATAAATTAGATTTGATAAAAAATTTTATAAAATTACAAACTATGGGTGGGCATGAAGCATCTAAAATATTAGGAATTTTGTATAAGAATTTCTTTTCGGAAGAAGAGAGGAAAAAATTGAGTTTTGTTTTATTATGTGCAGAACCTGTTGAAGATCATGTAATAGGAAATGTAGAAAAGTTGGTTTGTTTTTGCTTTAAGAAAAATGAAAAAGAATGCCAATATTATGCATACGAAGAAGGTGGAACTTTAGAAAAAGTGACTAGGGAAGAATTGGGCGAAAAACTTGAAGCTAAGAAATATCTTATATTAAAACAAAGAAATACAAATAAATCTCAATATGGTGATGATATATTTTTTAAATAATAAATTAAATGGTCAATTTTATTGGCCATTTTTTTCGTAAAAAGTAATATAGAAATTGACTTAAAATTGAATGAAATGTTATAATTATTATATTGGTAAATTTATACCATAAATATCATGCGTAACATAAAAATGAAGCGTGATTATTTGTCTCTTTTCAATAAAGCCTGTAAAAAAGGAGGAATTACATGATAATAACAAGCAACTTTTTTCCATCAAGCAACAAATTGTCAGATATCCACTATGTGGAATACAAGCCGGAAGGTAATGTTAGCCAAACACTGATTATTGCCCATGGAATTGGAGAACACGGAGGGAGATATCAGGAGCTTGCGGAAAAATTGAGTTCCAAAGGAATCTCTGTTTTCGCAATGGATTTTATTGGACACGGAAAGTCTATTGGCCCAGATATGATGCCAATGTATTTCGGGGAGAATGGTTGGGACTTCTTAGTGGAAGACTTGATTTCTCTCAACAAAATTGTTAAAGAGAAATACCCGAAAATTCCTTGCTATTTGTTGGGATTTTCGATGGGAAGTTTTGTGGTTCGAACAGCGATGGCTGAACGAGCAAGCGAGCTTCGTATCGATGGCACGATTTTGGCGGGATCTGGTTATTTAGCGCCTTTAGTGGCTAATGTGGTGAAGAAACTTGTTGCTGGCGAAGCAAAAAAATGCGGAGCATACAATGTTTCCGAGAAAGTAAACGAACTTGCTTTTGGAAACTACAACAAGTATTTCAAACCTTGTCGTACTGAGTACGATTGGCTTTGCAGTAATGCAGATGGTGTTGAAAGCTATATCGACGATCCGATGACTCACAAGTTCATTACTCCGGGCATGTTTATGGATTTACTTGGTGGAATGGCTCGTGTTAATCGAAGAAATGCTGTTGATGGCAGCAAGAAAGTTCCTGTGTTACTTTTAACAGGAGAGGAAGACCCTGTGGGAGAATTTACGAAGGGGGTTAAAAAACTTAGTAAGGCATTTAAGGAAACAAATCCTGATGTTGAGCTTAAGATTTATCCTCATTCAAGACATGATATTTTGCATGACAACGACAAAGAAGTTGTTATGTCGGATATCTATATGTGGTTGAAAAATCATTAAAAAACTCCCTACAATTTAATATGGAGACGACTGCCTTCCGATGGTTTCGGAAGGCAGTTTTCTTTTACCATAAAAACCTTTAAAATGCTTGAATTACTATTGATTTTTTATGGTTTTAATGATATAAAATAAAGGTGTATATTAAAAGGAGGAATTATGGGATTTTTCGATAAATTAAAGCAAGGATTAGGCAAAACAAAATCATCAATTGATGAAAAAATAAACAATGTATTTAGCGCTTTTAGAAAAGTTGATGAAGAATTATTAGAAGAATTAGAAGAAGTTTTAGTAATGTCTGATATAGGAATGGAAACTTCTGTAAAAATAATAGATGAATTAAGAACAAAAATAAAAAGAGAAAAAATAGAAGACGAAAATGATGTAAAAAAAGCTTTAAAAGAAATTATGAGAGAAATACTAGAGATTACAGAACCTAAATTGAATTTAGAAACAAAACCATCTGTAATTTTAGTTGTTGGAGTTAATGGGGTTGGAAAAACAACTTCAATTGGAAAAATAGCAAATAACTTAGTAAAGCAAGGAAACAAAGTTGTTGTTGCAGCAGCGGATACATTTAGAGCAGCGGCGGTTGAACAGTTGGAAGTTTGGGCACAACGTTCAGGAAGTATGATTGTAAAAAAAGAAGAAGGAGCAGATCCAGCAGCGGTTGTGTTTGATGCAATCAAAAAGACAAAAGAAGTTGGAGCTGATATTTTAATTGTTGATACAGCTGGAAGGTTGCACAATAAAAAATATTTGATGGATGAACTTTTTAAAATTAAAAAAGTTATAGAAAAAGAGATGGCTGACTGTAGCAAAGAAGTTTTACTTGTATTAGATGCAGAAACAGGACAAAATGCAATATCACAAGTAAAAGCATTTAAAGAAACAACAGATATTACAGGACTAGTTTTAACAAAACTAGATGGAACAGCAAAAGGTGGAGTTGTACTTGGAATTGTATCTGAAAATCAAATACCAGTTAAATTTATTGGCGTTGGTGAACAAATAGATGATATGCAAGTATTTAATGCGGAAGAGTTTTTGAACGCAATTATATAGAAGGAGTAAGATAAAATGGAAGAAGCAAAAAAAGCAGAAGTAAACACTAAAGAAAAGAAAAAATTTTCAGTAAAAATAGTAATAGTTTTATTAGCTTTAATTGTTTTTAGCTTATTTACAGCTATTTCTTTAAGATCTGAATATTTAAATGTTTTAGGTATTGGTGAAGAATATTTAAACGTTTTTGAACAAAAAATAAAAAATAAGTATACAGTATTTGGGACGGCTTTTGTCTTAATATATGTATTTGTTTATATATTAAATAAATTTATAAAAAGAGGATTAAAAAAATTCTTTGAAGATGAAAAGAAAGAAATGCCATCAAAATTACCAAATAAAAGCTTAAGTTTAATACTTGGTTTGATAGGTGGAGCTATTGCAGCGGCAATGTTGACTGATAAGCTTGCAATAATATCAAATGCGGCATTATTTGGACAAAGTGATCCTATATTTGGAGCGGACATTGGATACTATATGTTTGCGATTCCTTTTATTCAAACAATGTTGATTTTTTTAATGGAAGTTTTCTTAGTAGCTATAATTTACACAGGTCTTTACTATGTAATAACTTTAAATACATTTTTTGATGGTGTAGATGTAGAAACTTTAAAGAAAAATACTTTTATAAAACAAGAATTATTTTTGTTTGTATTATTAGCATTAGTATTTTGCGTTTATGTATTTATAAGTGCACAAAACATTTTGACTGGAAATATGCTTACAATTGGTGATGAGATTAAAACAGTGTTAATTGGCGCAGGTAAAGCTGATGTAACGATAAAACTTTGGGGTTATAGAGTTTTAACATTTGTAATAGCTATAGCATTAATAAGATTATTAATTTATATTAAAAAACAAAATTTTAAACAATCTGTTATTTCTGTAATGATTGTTCCAGCATATTTATTTTGTATGTTTTTAGTGATGATTTATTTCCAAACAATTCATGTTGGGAATAATGCTTTAGATAACGAAAAAGAATTCATTGGATATAATATTAAAAATACAAAAGCTGCATATGGAATTGATATAGATCAACAAAATATTAATTCATATTCAGCAATAACATCTGAACAAACAACAAAAAATAAAGATGTTATAGATAATATTCCTTTAATAACAGAAGATGTAACACTAAATGCTGTTGCTGAACATCAAGAAAATAGTGTTTATTACAATTATGAAAATACATTCTTAGCTAATTATAAAGTTGATGGAAAAGATAAATTAATATATATAACACCAAGAGAAATTTTAAATGATTCGACAATTAGTTATAACAATAGAACTTTAAAATATACTCATGGTTATTCTGTTGTTGCAACATCAGCTGTGGATGGAGATGCAGATGGTTATGCAGAATACATCTTATCTGATTTTACAAGTCAAGATAAATTAAAGATAAAAGAGCCTAGAATTTATTTTGGTTTAGAAACAAATAGTACAATAATGACTAATACAAAATTTGGGAAAGAATATGATTTTCCAATAACAGCTTCAAAAAATGAAGAAAATACATATGGTGGAAAAGCAGGATTAAAATTAGGTTTCTTAGATAGATTGGTTTTAGCAATAACTGAAAGAAACTTTAAATTAGTATTTTCATCAGACATAACAGAGAATACTAAATTAATAAATAATAGAAATATTATTGAAAGAGCAAAAAAACTTTTACCAGATATATTGTATGATGAAAACCCATATCTTGTAATAACAGAAGATGGAAGATTAGTATGGGTATTAGATGGTTACACAAGATCTAATAGCTATCCTTATTCACAAACATCAACAATTAATATAAAAGGTTATAAAGAAAAATTAAATTATATAAGAAATTCTGTTAAAGTTTTAATTGATGCTTATGATGGAACAACAGAATTTTATATAACAGATAATACAGATCCAGTTATTATGACATATAGAAATATTTATCCAGATTTATTTATAGAAGAAGAATTACCAGGTGATATTAAGGAACATTTAGTATATCCAAAATTCTTATATGAAATTCAAGCTGATATGATTAATACATATCATGATATAAGTGAGGATACTTTATACAGAGCTGATGATATTTGGCAAATAACACCAAAAGCTTCTCAAACAAAATCAACAGTTGTTGGAGTTGAAATGGAACCATATTATACAATGCTTAAAACATTAGATACAAATGGTTCAAAATTAGGTTTATTCTTAACTTATAATAAATATGGAAAACAAAATATAACATCATATTTAGTAGGAACTGTAAAAAATGGAAAATTAAACTTATCATTATATAAATTTAATTCAGAAAGTAATGTTCCAGGAATTATGCAACTTAATAATCAAATTGAACAGGATGCAGCTATAACAAAACAATTAGAAGACATTAATACAAGTGGAACAAGATTAATAAAAGATATGATAATCGTTCCGATAGACAATACTTTATTATATGTTGAACCAATATATCAAGTAATGCTAAATGACGATAGTCAAATACCAATACTTAAAAAAGTTATTGTTGCTTCAGGAAATATAGTTGCTATCGGTGATAGCTTAGATAAAGCAATTTCTAATTTGTTCAATGACGATTATGCGGTAGATTTAGAATTTATAAACGTAGAAGATATTAGTGCATTAGTTGATTCTGTAATTAAAGCAAACAATAATTTAAAAGAATCTTTAAATGCTAGCGATTTTGAAATGATAGGAAAAGATATTTCTACACTACAAGCTAGAATAAATCAATTAGAAACTGCAAGAAAAAATGAACTTGAAAGACAAGCTGAAAGTGAAAAGTTAGAAAACGAAGAAGAAAAAGATAAAGAAAATGACAACGAAAATGTTGTAGAAAATACAACTTCAAAAAATGAAGTTGTTGGTTCAAAAGAAAAAAGTACAAATGAAGTAAGTAATGCTCATTAAACTAAATAGAAAAGGAGATATTAAAATGAATTTAGCAAACAAATTAACTGTGTTAAGAATGATATTAGTTCCAATATTTGTTATTGTTGGATATTTAGGAACTTTAGGAGTAATAACAGGAGAATGGCTTGGAATACCAATGTCATTCTGGATAATGAATTTGATTTTTGTTATAGCTTCAATAACAGATAAATTAGATGGCTATATCGCAAGATCAAGAAACCAAGTAACTACATTTGGGAAATTTCTAGATCCATTAGCAGATAAAATTTTAGTTTTAACAGCACTTGTAATGTTAGTTGAATATGGAAAAATACCTGCTTGGATACCAGTAATTGTTTTAGCTAGAGAATTTTTAGTATCAGGATATAGATTAGTTGCTGTTGAAAAAGGCGGAAAAGTAATTGCTGCATCAATTTGGGGAAAATTAAAAACAGTAACACAAATGATTGCAATTATTTTAGTGTTTGCAGACAAATTTAATTTCTTTGATTTTGTAAGAGCTACAACAAATCAAGCTCAAGCTATGGCAAGTAGTTTTCAAGTTTATATGACGACACCAGAATTAGTATTTAACGGTGTAACATCTGTATTAATGTTAATTTCTGTAGTTGCAACTATATTCTCAGGATATGATTATTTAAAAGGTGGAAAAGATTTATTTAAAGATAAAGAATAATTACAAGAGATAATAAAATATTTTTGATTATTTTAAAATATCAATGAAAGAGAATAAGGAAATATAATGAATAAAAAAGATGCTAGAAAAAGAATTGAAGAACTTAAGAAAATAACTAGTTATCATGCAAAAAAATATTATGATGATGACGAACCTGAAATAAGCGATTTTGAGTATGATATGTTGATGTTGGAACTTAAGAATTTAGAAAATGAATTCCCTGAATTTATTACATCTGATTCTTTAACACAACATGTTGGGGGAAATGTAAAAGAAGGCTTTGAAAAAGTAGAGCATGAAGTACCACTTCAAAGTTTACAAGATATATTTAATTTTGAAGAATTATATGCATTTGATGAAAGAGTTAGAAAAGCTCTAGAAAAAGAAACCGAACTAGAAGATGGACAAATCGAATTTTTTGAAGATGAAAATAAAAAAGAGAAAAAGTTAGATTTAAAATATATAGTAGAAACAAAGATTGATGGATTATCTGTAAGTTTAGAATATAAAAAGGGAAACTTTATAAGAGGTGCTACTAGAGGTAACGGATTAGTTGGTGAAGATATTACAGAAAACTTAAAAACAATTAAAAACATTCCTAAAAAATTAAAAGAACCAATAGATATAATTGTTAGAGGAGAAGTATTTATTGGAAAAAAAGAATTTGATAAGATGAATGAAGAAAGAGAAGCAAATGAAGAATCTTTATTTGCGAATGCAAGAAATGCCGCTGCTGGTTCTCTTAGACAACTTGATAGTAGTATTACTGCTTCAAGACCATTAGATATATATATATTTAATGTTCAAAAATGTGAATCAATTACTTTTTCTTCACATATTGAATCTTTAGAATATCTAGAAAAATTAGGATTTAATGTTAATCCAGTAAAAGTAAAATGCGAAACTGTAAAAGATGTAATAAGAGAAATAGAAAATATTGGTGAAAATAGAGATGATTTAAGTTTTGGTATAGATGGAGCGGTTGTTAAAATTGATGATTTAAATCAAAGAGAAGTTTTGGGAACAAATTATAAAACACCAAAATGGGCAATTGCTTATAAATATCCGCCAGAGCAAAAAGAAACTATTCTAAAAGAAATTGCATTTCAAGTTGGAAGAACTGGTGCAATAACGCCAATGGCAATTTTAGAACCAGTTAAAGTTGCAGGATCTACAATTTCCAAAACTACACTTCATAATGAAGATTTTATTAAAGAAAAAGACTTAAGAGTTGGTGATACTGTTATAATTCAAAAAGCCGGAGATGTTATCCCAGAAGTTGTAGCTGTTAATAAGGATAAAAGAACTGGAAATGAAGTGGAGTTTCAAATGATTACAAAATGTCCTGTATGTGGAGCTGATGCCAAAAGAGAAGAAGGCGAATCTGCTGTACGTTGTATAGGAATTGAATGTCCGGCAAAACAATATAGAAATATTCTTCATTTTGTTTCTAGAGAAGCAATGAATATAAAAGGTTTAGGAGACAGCATTGTTGAAGAATTATTAAACAGAAATTTGATTTCCAATATTGCAGATTTATATAATTTAAAATTAGAAGATATTGCTTCGCTAAAAAAGAACGGAAAGAAATTTGCACAAAATTTAATAGATTCATTAAATGAAAGTAAAAGCAATGAATTTTATAGATTGATAAATGGACTTGGAATAAGACACATTGGTGTTAAAGCCGCGAAGCAGTTAGCGAAAAAATATAAGACAATAGATGAACTTGTAAATGCTAGTTATGAAAGTTTGGTTGAAATTGAAGATATGGGAGAAATAATGGCACAAAGTGTTTATGAATTTTTCTCACAAGAACAAACTAAAGATTTAATAGAAAAATTTAAACTAGCGGGTATAAATATGGAAGAGGATTTAAGTTCAGAAAATACAGATAATAGATTTGATGGTATGATATTTGTTTTAACTGGTGGACTTGAAAATTATTCTAGAAAAGATGCTGAAGAAATAATTGAAAGATATGGAGGAAAAACTTCTTCATCAGTATCTAAAAAAACATCTTATGTTTTAGCTGGAGAAGATAGTGGAAGCAAATTGACTAAAGCCCAAGAATTAGGAGTTACTATTATAAACGAAGAAGAGTTTATAAATATGATAAAATAAATAAAAGTATAAGGAGAGAAAAAATGAACGAAGAAACAAAAGAAAAGAAAAATTTTACATTCCATGATACTATAATATCATGGGCATGTATAATCTGGGCGGTAGCCTCACTTGGTTTTATGATGTATTTTTCAGGTTTAAATCAAGTAACTTTTGCAGTAATGACATTTGGACAATTATTTTTCATTATTGGAATTATAGCAATGACTAGAAAGCAAGCTACAGTAGGTATTTTAACAGTAACAGGAATTGGATGTATGGTTATTCCTGCATTAAATGAATGGGGACATTTATTCTGGAATGTAAGTGAACCAGATAATATTTTTCCAGTATTATCAACAGTGGCTATTTTATTAATAGGATTAGCTATGTGTATTGTTCCAGGAATTTTAGAAAATATGTCTGAAAGAAGATGCAAAAAAGTAGTAGAAGCTGAAGTTGTAGACTTAAAAACAACAACATTAAGTGATGGTGAAACTGCTTATGCACCAGTATATTCTTTTTCAATTGGAGAAGAAATTTACAAAGTAACAAGAAAACAATATTCAAGAAACAAAATTGAAATTGGAACAAAAGCAGAATTAAAAGTAAATGAAAAGAATCCAGAAGATGTTTATTTTGAAGCATCAAAAGCATCAAAAATGTTAATTTATATATTTGGAGCAAGTTTTGTTGTTACAGGATTAGGAATGTTATTAACTGTTTTGGCTGAAATATAGGTAATTGGAAGGAATAAAAACACACATGGAAAAAAAATATACATTTGAAATGTTTTGGGAAGACCTAGATAATGGATATAAAATGTTTTATACATATATGAATTGCAAGTATCTAATTTATAAATTAGATAAAAATTGCTATAAAAATGAACTTATAGAAGCTCCGGAAAAATGTCCACATCAAAAGAATGCGATGTATACATTAAAAAGAGTAAAAGAAATCTTTCCATATATGGAAGAATTAGAATATGATATAGGATTATAAAATTATTTAGGTATATATGATGGAGGATGTAAAAGTGGAAAGAAATATTCTGTCACCAGATACATTTGACATAGATGAAGAAATGTCAGAATTATCTTTAAGACCAAAAAGATTAAGTGAATATATAGGACAAACAAAAGTAAAGGAAAATATGAAAGTTTATATAGAAGCAGCTAAAAAAAGAGGCGAAGCTTTGGATCATGTTCTTTTATATGGACCACCAGGCCTTGGAAAAACTACTTTGTCGAATATTATAGCAAATGAGATGGGATCAAATATAAAAACTACTTCTGGTCCAGCTATAGAAAGACCAGGAGATTTGGCTGCAATTCTTACAAATCTTTGCGAAAATGATGTTTTATTTATTGATGAAATTCATAGAATGAATAAAAACATTGAAGAAATTTTATATCCAGCATTAGAAGATTTTTGTTTGGATATAATAATTGGAAAAGGTCCTACTGCAAAATCAATAAGATTAGATCTTCCAAAATTTACTTTGGTTGGAGCAACAACAAGGGTAGGTTCTTTATCTACACCTTTAAGAGATAGATTTGGAATAGTTTCAAGATTAGAATTATATTCAGTTGAGGATTTAACAACAATAATTGAAAGATCAAGCGATATCTTAGGAATGAAAATGGAAAAAGATGCAGCTGTAGAAGTGGCAAAACGTTCTAGAGGAACTCCTAGAATTGCTAATAGATTATTAAAAAGAGTTAGAGATTATGCGATGGTTTTTGGTGATGGAAATGTTAATTTAAAACTTGCTAAATTAGCTCTTGATAAATTAGAAATTGATGAACTAGGGTTGGATAATACTGATAGAAAAATTCTAGAAACAATTATTTATAAGTATGCAGGTAGAGCTGTTGGAGTAGAAACATTAGCTGCAACTATAAATGAAGAAGTAGAAACAATAGAAGATGTTTATGAACCTTATTTAATGCAAATCGGATTTTTGGCACGAACTCCAAGAGGAAGAGTTGTAACAGCAAGTGGATATGAACATTTAGGAATTGAATATAATCTTTAAAAAATAAAGAATATATATTTTAAATAAAACTAAGAAAGGATTACTAAAGCGAAATTTAGTATTAGAAAGAAAATGAAGAAGGTTATAATTATAGGTGCTGGACCAGCAGGGTTAACAGCTGGTTATGAATTAGTAAAAGACGGAAATGAAGATTACGAAGTTGTAATCTTAGAAGAAACACAAGATATTGGTGGTATATCTAGAACTGTTAGATATAATGGGAATAGAATGGATATAGGTGGACATAGATTTTTCTCTAAAGATTCTAGAGTTATGAATTTTTGGGAAGAATTAATGCCAATTCAAGGAGTAAATTCTTTTGATGATGAAAAATTAGGAAGAATAAAACCATTAAAAGAAGGCGGACCAAATCCAGAAAAAGAAGATACAGTAATGCTTGTAAGAACAAGAGTATCAAGAATTTATTATTTGAAAAAATTCTTTGATTATCCTATTAGTTTGAAATTACAAACTTTTACTAATATGGGACTTATAAGAACTATAAAAGCTGGTTTTAGTTATTTAAAAACAAGATTTGTTAAAAAAGAAGAAAATTCCCTTGAAAACTTTTATATAAATAGATTTGGAAAAGTTTTATATAGTATGTTTTTTGAAAAATATACTGAAAAATTATGGGGAAGACATCCAAAAGAAATTTCAGCTGATTGGGGAGCTCAAAGAGTTAAAGGTCTATCAATAACAGCAGTATTAAAAGATGCTTTTGGAAAAATATTTGGTGGTAAAAAGAAAAAACAAGTAGAAACATCTTTGATTGAAGAATTTTGGTATCCAAAATATGGACCAGGACAATTATGGGAAACATTAGCAGATAAATTCCAAGAAAAAGGTGGAAAGCTTTTAAAAGGATATTCTGTAAAAAAACTAACAATAGAAGATAATAAAATAAAAAATGTTGTTTGTGAAGTAAATGGGACAGAAGTTATTTTAGAAGGAGATATATTTGTTTCTTCAATGCCAGTAAAAGATTTAGTATTAGGATTCAAAGGTCAAGAAGTTCCAAATGAAATGCTAGATATAGCAAAAGGACTTCCTTATGTTGATTTCCAAACAGTAGGTGTTTTAGTAAATAAAATTAAATTAAAAAATAAAACAAAAATGAAAACTCTTGGAAATATAGTTCCTGATTGTTGGATTTATGTTCAAGAACCAGAAGTAAAAATGTTAAGACTTCAAATATTTAATAACTGGTCACCATACCTAGTTAAAGATGCTGAAAATACAGTTTGGATAGGATTAGAATATACTTGCCAAGAAGGTGATAAATACTGGAATATGAATGATAAAGAATTTTCAGAATTTGCTATTAATGAACTTGCAAGTATGAATATTATAGATAAAGAAGATGTATTAGATTCTCACAGAGAAAGAGTTAAAAAAGCTTATCCTGCGTACTTTGATACATATGAACATATGGATAAATTAGTTGAATATTTAAGTGGTTTTGAAAATTTATATTGTGTAGGAAGAAACGGTCAACATAGATATAATAATATGGATCACTCAATGGCAACATCTTTTGAAGCTGCAAAAAACATTAAAGAAGGTATAACTTCAAAAGAAAATATTTGGAATGTAAATACAGATAAAGAATATCATGAAACAAAAACTAATTAAATAGGACTAGTAAGTAAAAGCAAAATTAAGTATTTAATTTTGCTTTTATGATAGTATAAGTAGAATTTGGAGAATAAAATCAAATGAAGAAAACAAAAATTTTAGGAATTATAGTAATTGCATTGTTTTTTGAAATAATTTTGTTTAATATAAATTCGTTTCGTACATTTTTTGGAAATTATGAAGTGAAAAAATATGAAAACGAGAATATATGTATAGAAGATGAAAGTGGTTGGGAAGAAAATATATGTCTTGAAATATTGGATATAAATACAGAAGTCGCTACTTTAAAAATAGAATTAGAGGATGTTGAAGAACCAACTCAATATAAAATATATTTTTCGGACGAAACTACAAGTGCATACTATGATTTGGCAACCAAAAATTATATCGAAGATTTTGAAAAGACAAAATATATGTCTCTATCTTTATCGGGAAAAGTTGATAAATTAAAGGTATATATAAATAGAGATATATATGAACAAGGAAAGTTTAAACAAATTGTTTTAAATGAAAAAATACCATTTGAATTTAATGTTATAAGATTTGTTATTGTATTTTTAGTATTGCTTTTTGGATATTGTATGAAAAATTTAAAAATATTTAATAGTGAATATTCAAAAAAGGATTTGAAACAAGAATTTATTTTAATTGGAATATTAACAGTTTTTTTGATCTTATTAACATTCATAAATACATATTCTTCAGAAGAAATTACAGAAGAAGGAGAATCTCCATTTACAACATCAGAAGGTATTTATAATAAAGACTTTGTTGATAGTTTAAAAGATGGAAAACTATATTTATCACAAGAACCAACTGAGAGATTTTTAAAATTGAAAAATCCTTATGATGCAATTGAAAGAGCTGAATTGTCAAGAACAGAAGATTATTTATGGGATACAGCGTACTTTAATGGGCATTTCTATATTTATTTTGGAATATTGCCAGTACTTTTAATATTTTTACCATTTAATCTTATAACAGGAACTTATTTAAAAGTATCTGTTGCAAATTATATTTTTTCTGCTCTGATATTTATTTTATTAAAAGAAATATTAATAAAAGTAATTAACAGGTATTTTGAAAACATAGATTTTAAAATTGTAATTTATTCATTAATATCTTTACTTGCAGGTTCATTAGTTTTATATGCAAATGGAATGTCTAGATTTTATGAAATTGTCATAATTGCAGGATTGTATTTTGTTTTACAAGGCTTGTACTTTATATTATGCTCAATGGAATCTGAAAAAAATAAGTATTTTAATATATTTTTAGGTTCTATGTTTTTGGCATTATCTGTTGCTTGCAGACCAACAGATTTACTTGTATCAATTTTAATTTTGCCATATTTAATTAGTTTATTAATAAAGTTAACAAAAAATATACATGAAAATAAATTTGATTTATTTAAACTTATTGTTTCAGTTGGTATTCCATATCTTACAGTTGGAGCATTATTAATGTGGTATAATTATGCAAGATTTGAAAGTGTATTTGACTTCGGAAACAAATATCAATTAACTATAACTAATATGATGGAGTTAGGAAATAGAATTTATACAATTCCAATGGGATTATTATGCAATTTGTTTGGGTTTCCAAATATAACACTCCAATTTCCATTTGTTGAACATATAAATCAATTTGGTTCTTTTTATGGCTATTATTACATAGAAAGATTTTTAGGCGGAGTATTTATGATTTCTCCAATTTGTTTTGCATGTTTTGGGATTTTTAAATTTAATAAAAAAGTTGAAAATAAAGAATTAAAAAAATTGGTAAATATGTTAATTGGAGTTGCTGTTATTATATCGGGGCTAAGTGTTGCAATGGCTGGAACAAATCAAAGATATTTAATAGATTATGCTTGGATATTTATTTTGGCAGGTATTTTAATATTTATAGGATTTTATAATCTATTGAAATCAGATGAGGCTAAAAATATTATGAAAAAAATATTTGCAGCAATCGCTATATATACGATGATTATTTCTATCTTTATAGGAATAAAAACAGAAACAGAAAATATGAAAAATAATTCACCAAAAGAATATTATAAAACAAGATATACAATTTGTTTTTGGGAATAAAGGAGATAAAAATGAAATTATTAATGCATACATGTTGTGCGCCATGCAGTATTTATTGTATTGATTCTTTAAGAAATGAAGGGATTGAGCCAGTAAGTTATTGGTTCAATCCAAATATACATCCATATACTGAGTACAAAGCAAGAAGAGATACTTTAATTGAATATTCAAAGATGATTAATTTAGAATTGGTTATTGAAGAAGATTATGGGTTAAGAGAATTTTGTAAAAATGTTGCTGAAGATATTGAAAATAGATGTTCAAATTACTGTTATAAAGTAAGAATTGAACAAACAGCAAAATATGCAAAAGAAAATGGCTATGATGCGTTTACAACAACACTTTTTGTTAGCCCTTATCAAGATCATGAAAAATTAAAAGAAATATGTATAGAAATGTCTAAAAAATATAATATAGAATTTTTATATAGAGATTTTAGACCAGGATTTAGAGAAGGACAAAACAAAGCTAGAGAACTAGAGTTGTATATGCAAAAGTATTGTGGTTGTGTTTTTTCAGAAGAAGACAGATATTTACGTCACAACAAAAAGAAAACAAAAGCGTAGAATGAACTTAAAATTGAATATGAATAAAAAACATTAATTTGAAAGGAGTATAAAAATTGAAAGTTTATATTGGACATTCAAATGATTTTAATTATAAAGAAGAACTATATATGCCTATTATAAATTCAAAGTTAAATGAAAAAGCTGAATTCATATTTCCTCACTTAACAAATCAAACATTTGATTCTAAAGAAATTATAGAGCAAGCAGACTTATTTATTGCAGAAGTTTCTAAACCTTCACTAGGCCTAGGAATTGAAATTGGTAGAGCAGAAATGAAAAACAAAAAAATTCTATGCATATACAATGAAAAATTTAAAGTATCATCATCCTTAAAATATGTTAATGTAGATATTTTAAAATATATAGATAAAGAGGATATGGTTTATAAAATAGAAGAATATATAAAGCAACTAAGATAAAGGCGAGTAAAATATTATAAAATTATAAACAAAATAAAAGCAAAGGAATGAATTAATTTCTTTGTTTTTTTGTTATACAAATATTTTGAAAAAAATAATTGATATTTTGGCAAAACTGAAATATAATGTCAATAATAAAATTAAGAGATATAATTATGTTTTAATTTTACTATCTAGCATAAAGGGGTTTACATTATGAAAAAATTTTTATCAAATTACAAATCAACGATTATTCTTATAGCTGCAATAATTGTTGGTGCAATCGTTGGAATAATCTTCCAAGAAAAAGCGGCTGTACTTAGTCCTTTAGGGGATATTTTCTTAAACTTATTATTAGTTATTATTGTTCCATTAATCTTTTTTAATATCACAACAGCAATAACAAAAATGGAAAATCCAAAAAGAATGGGAAAAATTATAGGAGTTATTGTAGCAGTATTTTTAGTTATGTCACTAATTTCTGTATTTGTTGGATTTGGAGTTACATTTAAATCTAATTTAGTTAGTGTAGAAGATGGTGAAGCAATAAGAAATTCATTAGAAGAAGTTGATGCAGAAGAAGAGGAATTAAATATTTTGCAAAGAACTGCAAGTTTACTTACTGTAAATGATCTTCCAAAATTATTATCAAAAGATAACGTAACAGCATTACTTGTAATGTCTATTTTAGTTGGTGTTGCAATAAGAATATCAGGAGAAAATGGTGAACCAGTTAAAAAATTATTAGAATCAGCTAATGTTGTTGTAGAAAATGTTTTAAAAATAGTTATGTATTATGCACCAATAGGATTGGGATGTTATATGGCAGCAATGGTTGGAACTTTTGGGGCAACAATCGCTCTTGGATATGCAAAAACATTTGTAATATATTTAGTAGCAACAATTGCATTCTACTTAGTATTTTATACAATTTATGCTTTTATAGCAGCAGGAAAAAAAGGTGTTGTTACATTCTGGAAGAATGTAATACCTCCAACATTAACAGCTTTGGCAACATGTTCAAGTGCTGCTAATATTCCTGTAAATATGGATGCTGCTAAAAAGATGGGTGTACCAAATGATATAGCTGAAACAACTATACCACTAGGAACATCATTCCATAAAGACGGAACAATTATTGGTTCTATGTTTAAAATTATGTTTTTAGTAACATTATTTGCAGTTCCAATGACAAGCATTGGAGATATTTTAGGAATGCTTGGAATTGCATTAGTAGCAAATCTGTTAGTAACAGCGGTTCCAATCGGAGGAGGAACAATTTCAGAAATGTTTATTATTACAATGATGGGATTTCCAGTTGGTGCTCTTCCAATTTTAACAATAATCGCAACAATTATTGATGCTCCAGCAACTGTACTTAACTCAGTTGGAGATAGCGCCGCATCAATGTTAGTTGCAAGATTTGTCGATGGAAAAGATTGGTTAAAAGAAGAAAAATAATAAATAATATAAAGTTAAAATAAGAGGATTTTAATCCTCTTATTTTTTTTGAAATTGAAATAAAACAAAAAAAGGGGGTTGACATAAATTAAAAGTTTGGTTATAATAATTAAAGAATATATAAAGCGATGAACAAGACAGTAGCTTATTATGAAGCTTCAGCGAGTTAGAATAGAGTGTGAGTCTAACAGTGGATGATAAAGTGAAAAGAACTTGTGAGCGATTGTTTGAAATGAAAAGAGTATGGCAATCCGTAAACCTACGTTACAGGTAAGAGTGGTTTATACTAAAAGTATAGACAACTAGAGTGGTACCGTGTTAAATATGACACCTCTGGATTTTCCAGAGGTGTTTTTTGATAAGATTTTTATGGTACTACAATAATTGTTGTAGTTTATTTTTCGTATAGACAACTAGAGTGGTACCGTGCTAAATTTAAGCACCTCTGGATTTTTCTGGAGGTGCTTTTTTGATACAAAATAAAGAAAGGAGATACAGATGAAAGAAAGTTCAAATTATAAGAAATTCTTCTATAGTGGTTGGGGAAAATTGAGACAACTGTTTAATACAATAAAGAAAAAAATAAATATAAAAATAAAAAGGAGAATTAGTTATGAAAAAATTTAAAAAAATAGTATTAGCATATTCTGGTGGTTTAGATACATCAGTTATGATTACATGGTTAAAAGAAAATTATGATAATTGTGAGGTTATTGCCGTTGTTGGAAATGTTGGACAAGGCGACAATGAATTAGAAGGTATTGAAGAAAAAGCTTTAAAAACAGGAGCTTCAAAAATTTATGTTGAAGATTTAAAAGAAGAATTAGTAAATGACTTTATAGTACCGACAATAAAAGCGGGAGCTAAATATGAAAATGAATATTTGTTAGGAACCCCTTTTACACGTCCATTAATTGGTAAAAAGTTAGTTGAGATTGCAAAAAAAGAAGGAGCAGATGCAATATGCCATGGTTGTACAGGAAAAGGCAATGATCAAGTGCGTTTTGAACTTGCAATAAAATATTTTGCACCAGAAATGCCTGTTATTGTACCTTGGAGAACTTGGGAAATGAAAAGTCGTGAAGATGAAATTGAATATGCCGAAAAACATAATATTCCTTTAAAAATAAATAAGGAAACGAATTATTCAAAAGATAAGAACTTATGGCATTTATCACATGAAGGACTTGATTTAGAATCTATATCTAATGAACCATTATATGACAAAATTTTAGAGATTAGTGTTTCTCCACAAAATGCGCCGGATAAAGAAGAATATGTTGAATTAGAATTCGAAAAAGGAATTCCGTCAAAACTAAATGGAGAAAAAATGTCTGTTCTAGATATTATTTTAAAATTAAATGAAATCGGTGGAAAAAATGGAATTGGAATTATAGACATTGTAGAAAATCGTTTGGTTGGAATGAAATCAAGAGGTGTTTATGAAACTCCAGGAGGAACTATAATTTATAAAGCTCATGAGTGGTTAGAAAGTGCTACTTTAGATAAAGATACTTTAAGCTTCAAAAATACAGTTGCAAATAAATTTGGTGAACTATTATATGGAGCAAAATGGTTTTCTCCACTAAGAGAATCTTTATCTGCTTTTGTAGATAAAACACAAGAGCATGTTACAGGTACTGTTAAATTGAAACTATATAAAGGTAATATTATAAAATCTAGTATAAGTAGTCCATATTCATTATATTCAGAAAAAACAGCTTCTTTTGGAGCTGATGATGATTATGATCAAAAAGATTCAGAAGGTTTTATAAATTTATATTCTTTACCAACAAAAATATATGCAAATCTTAAGAAAGGCGAGGTATAAAATTATGGCAATGTGGGATGGAAGATTCAAAAAAAGTATAGATAAAAAAACTAATGATTTTAATTCTTCCATCCATTTTGATAAAAGAATGTATAAACAAGATATATTAGGAAGTGTTGCACATTCAAAAATGCTTGCTAAACAAGGGATAATATCAAAAGAGGATGGAGAGATTCTTGAAAAAGAATTACTGAAAATATTAGAAGATTTAGAAAATAATAAATTGGATTTTGATTATAATGCTGAAGATATTCATATGTTTGTTGAAAGTGAATTAACAAAAAGAATTGGAGAAGTGGGAAAAAAATTACACACTTCGAGAAGTAGAAACGATCAAGTTGCTTTAGATTTAAGAATGTATTTAAAAGATGAAATTAACGAGATAATAAAACTTGTAAAAGAGTTTATAAATATCCTTTTAGATAAAGCAGAAGAAAATTTAGAAACTGTTATGCCAGGTTATACACATATGCAAAGAGCTCAACCAATAACTTTTGCAAGTCATTTGATGGCTTATGTAGAGATGTTAAAAAGAGATATAGAAAGATTAGAAGATTGTTATAAAAGAACTAATATATCACCGCTTGGTTCTTGTGCTTTAGCTACAACTACATATAACATAGATAGAAATTACACAAAAGAATTATTAGGATTTTCTGATATTTCTAAAAACAGTGTTGATGGGGTATCTGATAGGGATTTTGTATTAGAGTTTGCATCAGTACTTTCTATTATAATGATGCATTTATCAAGACTTAGTGAAGAAATTATTTTATGGTGTTCATGGGAATTTAAATTTGTTGAATTAGATGATGCTTTTTCAACAGGTTCTTCAATAATGCCTCAAAAGAAAAATCCGGATATTTGTGAATTAGTAAGAGGAAAAACAGGAAGAGTATATGGAAATTTAATGGGATTATTAACTGTTATGAAAGGTTTACCTTTAGCTTATAATAAAGATATGCAAGAAGATAAGGAAGCAATATTTGATTCTATAGATACAGTAAAAATGTGTGTTACTACATTAATACCGATGGTTGATACTATGAAAATATTAAAAGATAATATGAAGAAAGCAGCAGGAAAAGGTTTTATAAATGCAACGGATTGTGCAGATTATTTGGTAAAAAAAGGAGTAGCATTCAGAAATGCATATAAAATTACGGGAGAAATTGTAGGTTACTGTATAGATACTGGAAATACTTTAGACAGTTTATCGATAGAAGAATACAAAGGAATTTCAGAAAAATTTGAAGAAGATATTTATGAATACATTGATTTGAATAATTGTTTAAAAGCAAGAAAGGTTGAAGGTGGTCCTTCTCCAGAAACTGTAAAAAAACATATAGATTATATAAAAAAATGGTTATAATTTTTTTCGTTAGCAAATATTAATTGCTAACGATTTTTTTTGAAAATAATACTTTATTTTGTAGCTTTAAAAAATAAAATATGATAGAATACATAAGGAAATTATAAATTAAAGATAGTACAAAAACATAAGAGGAAATGATAATGGAAAACTTTAAAAAAATATCAAAAATATTTGGGAAAATTTTAATAATAATTGCATTTATAGCATTAACTGTTGTTAGTACTAATTTTCATGAACCATGGAGTGATGAAGCTCAATCTTTTTTAATAGCAAGAGATACTTCATTAACAGAAATGTTTGGATATATGAAATATGAAGGAACACCGCCTTTATGGGTTTTAATTATAAAATTATTTATTTTTGTTGGTGGAACTTATGAAACATTTTATATATTGCCTATAATTTTTTCTGCACTTGGGGTGATATTGTTTGAATTTAAGATAAAAGCACCTTGGTATATAAAATTATTATTTCCATTTACATATTTTGTGTTGTACCAATATACAATTATTGCAAGAAGCTATTGTTTAGTTTTTCCATCATTAATGTTGTTAGCTATAGTATATGAAAAACGCTTTGATAAACCATTTTTATATTTTCTATCGTTATGTATTTTAATGAATATATGTGTACATACTTTTATGATAGCTACTTCTTTCTATATAATATATTGTATAGAAAATATAAAAGAGAAGAATTTTAAAAATATAAAAATAAGTATTGTGTCTATTCTAATTTTTCTAGCATTAGCTCTTGCTGCAATTAGTGCTATTCCTCCAAATGATTGTGTTTATATGACTAATAAAGGAAAAAATGTTTTAGAAGTGATTTCAGAGTTTACAATAGGAAATGACGAATCTGTTACAATTCAAATTATTATAACTAGTATATTTTTGCTAATTATTGGTTATATAATGAGAAAAAAAGAAGTAAAGGATTTCTTAGAAATAACCATTATATTTTTACCACTATTTGCATTATCGATGGTGGTTACATGTCAAAAGTGGCACATAGGAATATTTTGGATTTTATTTGTTTTATATTTGATAATAAAAGATAGTATAAATAAAGAAGTTATCGCAAAAATTTTAATAACATGTATTTGTTTAGTACAAATTATATGGACATTTAAAACATACCGATACGATGTGACAGAAAAATATTCTGCTTCTAGAGATGTTGCTGAATTTATAAAACAATATAATTATGAAGAATTAAATATATATGGTTTAGGATATTCTGTGACAGCAATTCAACCATATTTTGAAAAAAATATATTTGATAATAAAGAATCTGATAAAGCTTTTAATTTTTGGAAGATGGATGGAATGTATTTTCCAACAGAAAATTTTGAAATAGATGCAGATATGTATGTAGTATCAGAAATATATGTAGAAGAACCAATAATAAAAAATGCTTATAAAAAAATAGATAAAAGTCTGTATGAGGAATATAAGTTTGAAGGTAATCTTTATATAAAAGATGATATTTTTGAATCAGAAGGATATATAGTTTTAGTAAAAAAATAGGAGAGAAATATGCATAAGAGTGTTAGAGGAATAATAAAAAAAGATAATGGTATTATTTTAATTCACAGATTAAAACCGAGAGAAGATGGTTCAATAAGAGATTATTATGTTGTTCCAGGAGGTAAAATGGAACAAGGTGAAAACGAAGAAGAAACAGTGAAAAGAGAAGTATTCGAAGAACTTGGGATAACTGTAGAAACAGAAAAGAGATTATTTGAATATAATTCGGATTATGATGACAGTATTCAAGTTTTTTATCTTTGCAAATATATAGATGGAATAATTGGTACAGGTACAGGACCAGAAATGACAAATAAATCTGAATACAAAGGAAGTTTTGAACCACAAATTATAAATTGGAATGAGATTAGTGAAATAAATCTAGTACCAGAAGAAATAAAGACATTTTTAGGAAAAGAGGAATTATAGACAATTATGGAGCATCAACAGAGACATTATAGTTATTTTATAGTAAAACCAGATGGAATTAGATATTTAGACGATATCTGTGAAACAGTTGAAGGAAAATTTCCAACTGTTAGATATTACGCGATACAAGATTTCAAAGGTACAATAAAAAAATTATATCATAAACATTATGAAAGAAGCGGGAAAAAATTTGCAGAATCGTTTGATGCATTTTTATATGGATTAAGCGAATTGTTTGGGAACGAAAGTATTTTAATATTAGTTGCAGATGGCGAAAGACCATATCAAGAATTAATGCAATCAGTATTTGATACAAAAAAGGAACTAAGAAAAAAATATGTAAATAATAAAATAGGAATTGTTACAAATTATGGTGGTGGCAGAAATACATTTTTAAGATTAGTGACAAGAAATGGGAATTCACTAAAACCTAGAATTATGAGTGAAGCAGGAAGTTATAGAATTAGCGACATGAATACAATTCATTCACCAGATCCGGATTTAGAAACAACATTAGATGAATTAAAAATTTTATTAGATACAGAAGTAATTCATGACAAAAATTTAATAACTACACCGATGCTTACTCAAATGAGAAAATATAAAACAGCAGCTTTTCAATCTGATATGAGATTACCTAATTATGCAGGAGAAGATGTGCCAGATCTTTCTGGTTTTATAAAATCAGAAATTTTTAACCAAGAAGATGAAAGAGAGTTATAGAATAAACAATAGATAAAGGTAGGAAAAAACAAATGAAATTTGAAATGATAATATTTGATTTAGACGGAACATTATGGGAAACAGAAAATATTACATATAAAACAGCTAATGCAGTTTTAAAAAGAATAAATGAAAATAAAGAAATAACAATGGAAACAATAAAAGCTACAATGGGATGTACTTTTGAAGAAACAGCTCAAATGTATATGCCTTATTTTGAAAAAGAAAAAAGAGAAAAAATTTTAGACGAAATGCTTAGATTGAATGCACAAATTTTATCAGAATTTGGCGGAAATGTTTATAAAAATCTAGAAGAGACGTTAATGAACTTAAAAGATTCATATAAACTTGCAATTGTTAGTAATTGTGCAGATGGTTATATAGAATCATTTTTATCTTCTGCAAAAATGGAAGAATATTTTGTTGATTATATGGCTGCTGCTAAATATAAAATTTCAAAAGCTGAAGCAATAAAAAGAGTAATGAGTAGAAATAATATAAAAGAAGCTATATATGTTGGAGATACTTCAAAAGATTATGAAGCAAGTAAATTGGCAAATATTAATTTTATTCAAGCAAAATATGGTTTTGGAAGCGATTTGAAAACGGAACATTCAATAGAGGATATTATTGAATTACCAGAATTACTTGAAACAATACAAAAAAATTAAAGATTGGAGAAAACATATGGAGTTGGTTGAATATTTACAATATAATTCAGTTTTAATTTTAACTTTTTTCTTTCTTTCGTTTGGTGCATTAATTTTAAAATATGTAACTTTTGGAAAAAGTAATAAATTAATATTTTCTACATATAGAAGTTCATTATTGAATCCTTTAACTTATGTTAGATTTTTTACACATATTTTAGGACATAGTGATTGGAAACATTTTTCTAATAATTTTTTATATATTTTACTTATAGGGCCAATGATAGAAGAAAAATATGGAACAATAAACTTACTTATCATGATTTTGATTACTGCTGGAGTAACAGCAATTATCAATCATATTATAGGAAGAAAAAGGTTGTTGGGAGCAAGTGGAATTGTTTTTATGTTAATAATGATGAGTTCTTTTGTAAATATTCAAATAGGAAAAATTCCAATAACATTAATATTAATTTTTGTTTTTTATATAGTTAATGAAATAATAGATGGTGTTTTAAAAAAAGATGACATATCACATATAGGACATATAATTGGAGCAATATGCGGAACAATATTCGGATTTTTATATTTTTATACTGGTGGAAATTTATTTGTTTTTTAAAACAATTATAGATAAACAAATAGCTTAGGAGGAAATTTTGGAAAAATTAGTAGTTATAGATGGAAATAGTATATTAAACAGAGCATTTTATGGAATAATGAGCAGTAAAATGCTTCAAACAGCAGATGGAACTTACACAAATGCTGTTTATGGATTTTTAGCAATTATGTTTAAGTTGTTCGAAGATATAAATCCGGAATATTTAGCTGTTGCTTTTGATGTTAAACATCCTACAAAAAGACATGAAATGTACAAAGAATATAAAGGAACAAGAAAAGGAATGCCAGATGAACTTGCTGCGCAAATGCCTATTATAAAAAAAGTTTTAGAAGCAATGAATATAAAAGTAATTGAAATGCCAGGTTATGAAGCAGATGATATTTTGGGAACTCTTGCAAAATATACTGAAAAACAAGGAAAAGAAGTAGTTTTACTTACAGGAGATAGAGATTCGTTTCAACTTGCCTCAGATAAAATTACAATAAGGATTCCTAGAACAAAAGCAGGAAAAACTGAAGTAGAAGATTTTGATAGAAATAAAATTTTAGAAGTATATGGATTAGAGCCAAAACAATTAATTGAAGTAAAAGGATTAATGGGAGATACTTCTGATAATATTCCGGGGGTTCCGGGTGTTGGAGAAAAAACAGCATTAAATTTAATTAAAGAATTTGGTTCAGTTGATGTAATTTATGAAAAATTAGAAAATGGAGAACCAATTGCTAAAGGAAAATTAAAAGAAAATTTAGAAAATAATAAAGATCTTGCTATTCTTTCAAGAGAACTTGGTAGAATTGATGTCGAAGCACCAATTTCAAGAGAACTTTCTGAATATAAAGTTCAAGAATGGAATAAAAAGGAAGTTTTAGAAATATTTAAAGAACTTAGATTTAATAGATATATCGAAAGATTTGATTTGGAAAATTCTGATACTGTAGAAGAAAAAGATATAAAAGAATTATTTGATTTTGAAGAATTAACAAAAGACAATCAAGAAGAATTATTAAGCGATATAAATTCGAGAAAAGAATTTTATTATTATTTAGAAAATATTGAATGCAATGATGATAAATTGATTATAAAGAAAAAAGTAAATTATATATATGTATATAGTCCTGAAAAAAATAAAGTATATTTTTCAAAATTAAATAAAGATATTTTTAAAAACATCTTTGAAAGCAAAGATATAATGAAAATATCTAATAGAGTAAAAGAAGATTATATCTTATTAAAACAAGAAGGAATTAATTCTGAGAATTTAATGTTTGATACAAAAATTGCAGCTTATGTTTTGAATGCTACATCAAATGCATATTCTTTAGAAGAAATTGCAAGGCAATATTTAGATTTGGATATTACAGAATATTCAGCGGAAGATGATAAAAAAGAAGTTCAGACAAGTCTTTTTGATATGGCAGAGTCAAGTCAAGAAGAGGAAGAAAATGCTAATTTTAAATCCGCAATAAATGCTTATGTAATAGGAAAATGTAAAGAAAAATTAGTAGAAGAATTAATAAAACAAGAAGAATTAGAGTTGTTTAATAATATAGAAATGCCTGTTGCACAAATACTTGCAGAGATGCAATGGGAAGGAATGTACATTGATGAAAAAGAATTGATTAAGTATGGAAATAATTTAAAAGAACATATAGAAGAATTAAGAATTGATATATACAAATTGGCAGAAGAAGAATTTAATATAAATTCTACAAAACAATTGGGAGTCATATTATTTGAAAAATTAGGATTAAAACCATCTAAAAAAACTAAAAGTGGTTATTCAACTGATGTAGATGCTTTAGAAAAATTAAAAGGTGAACATCCAATTATTGAAAAAATACTAGAATATAGACAACTTGTGAAACTAAATTCAACTTATGTGGAAGGAATGATTCCTTTTATAAATACTAAAACTGGAAGAATTCATACATTTTTTCACCAAACTGTAACTGCAACAGGAAGATTAAGTAGTACAGAACCAAATCTTCAAAATATTCCAACAAGAACTGAACTTGGTAAGAAATTAAGAAAAGTTTTTAAACCTGGTAAAGGAAAAGTATTCTTAGATGCAGATTACTCGCAAGTTGAATTAAGAGTTCTAGCACATATGGCAAATGATGAGATAATGGTAGATGCATTTAATACAAATGCAGATATTCATACAATAAGTGCATCTCAAGTATTTAAAGTACCAGTAGAAGAAGTTTCAAAACAATTAAGAAGTAGAGCAAAAGCGGTAAACTTTGGAATTGTGTATGGCATAAGTGAGTTCGGTCTTGCAGAACAAATTGATATAAAAAGAAATGAAGCAAAACAATATATAGAACAATATCTAGAAACATATCATGGAATAAGGGATTATATGACAGAGATTGTTGAAGAAGCCAAAAGAAAAGGATATGTAACAACTCTTTTTGGAAGAAGAAGATATATTCCTGAACTTTCTTCAAATAATTATATGGTCAGAAAATTTGGAGATAGAGCAGCAATGAATACACCAATTCAAGGAACAGCTGCTGATATAATGAAAATGGCAATGATAGAAACTGCTAAAAATTTAAAAGAAAATAATTTAAATGCAAAAATTGTTTTACAAATACATGATGAATTATTAATAGAATCACCAGAAGAAGAAAAAGATATAGTAAAAAATATATTAAAAGAATCT
>JAZRKN010000019.1:0-51824 GCA_045646345.1 Candidatus Scatovivens sp.
ATGAAGAGTGAAGAGCAAATATTAGATGGTGTAGACGAAGAAGAAAGCAAACGTTATATGCATCACTATAACTTCCCATCATATTCAGTAGGAGAAGCAAGACCATCTAGAGGACCAGGAAGAAGAGAAGTAGGACATGGAGCTCTAGCTGAAAAAGCTATAGTACCAGTATTACCATCAAAAGAAGAATTCCCTTATGCAATAAGAGTTGTATCTGAAATTTTAAGTTCAAATGGTTCTACTTCTCAAGGAAGTATTTGTGCTTCAACTCTTGCATTAATGGATGCTGGTGTTCCAATTAAGAAACCAGTTGCTGGTATCTCAACAGGATTAATTACAGATGAAAATGATCCTTCAAGATATGTAGTAATTACAGATATCCAAGGAATTGAAGATTTCTTTGGAGATATGGATTTCAAAGTTGGTGGAACAAGAGATGGTATTACAGCGATTCAAGTAGATATTAAAGTTGATGGATTAAGCTATGAAATAATTGCAGAAGCTTTTGATAGAACATTAAAAGCAAGACAATACATTTTAAATGATATTATGGCTCCACAAATTGCAGAACCAAGAAAAGAAATTTCTAAATATGCTCCAAAAATTATAAGCATGAAAATCAATCCAGAAAAAATTAAAGATGTTATTGGTTCAGGTGGAAAAACAATTAATAAAATTATTGATGAAACTGGAGTTAAAATTGATATTGAAGAAGACGGATCAGTATTCATTTATTCAGATAATTTAGATGGAGCTCAAGCTGCTCAAAGAATTATTGAAGAAATTACAAGAGAAATCGAAGTAGAAGGAATTTATACTGGTAAAGTTTCTAGAATTGCAACATTTGGTGCTTTTGTTGATTTAGGTGGAGGAAAAGAAGGATTACTTCATATTTCAAAAATCGCAAAAGAAAGAATCAATAAAGTAGAAGATGTATTGAAATTAGGAGATGAAGTAACAGTTAAAGTTTATGAAATCGATGATCAAGGAAGAATTAATTTAACAAGAAAAGATTTGTATACAGAATAATAAATAAAAAAACAAGAACAGTAATGTTCTTGTTTTTTTGTTTTTAAAGTAAAATAATGGTTAATATTTTGGGTATTAGAAAATATAATAATAGTAAAATTAGATTTATTTGAAGCAAAACATGGAAGAAACAGGAATTTAAAGAGATTATAAGAATTATTACAATTTTCTTAAATTTGCATAAAAAACTTGAAAATATTTCCATTAAATGCTATAATAGAAACTGTGTAATAATGTGAAAAAGACAAAATATATGAAATAAAAACATATGAAAAGGAGTAAAAAATGGAGTATTTATATCTTTTACAACAAGCATTGATATGGATAATAACTATATATTGGGCATATCAAATAGTTGTTAGTTTTTGTTCTTTAATTAAATTAAAAGACAAAAAATTATTAATCGAAAAAGATCATAAATTTATGGCAATAGTGCCTGCACATAACGAAGAAGCTGTAATTAAAAATTTAGTAGAAAGTTTAAATGCACAAAATTATCCAAAAGAACTATATGATGTATATGTTATTGCAGATAATTGTACAGATGCAACTGCTGAAATTGCAAAAGATGCAGGAGCAATAGTTTTAAAAAGATTTGATGAAATTAATAAAACAAAAGGTCATGCATTAAATTGGTTTATAAAACAAAAAATTGATGAAAATGCAGATTATGACGCACTTTGTGTATTTGATGCTGATAATATAGTAGATAAAAATTTCTTAAAAAATATGAATAAAAAACTTTGCCAAGGTGAAGAAGTTGTTCAAGGCTATAGAGATATTAAAAACCCAACAGATTCATGGATTTCTGGAGGATATGCAATATTTTATTGGATGATGCATAGATTTTATCATTTAGCTAGATACAATTTAGGTTTATCTCCATTATTAAATGGAACAGGTTTTATGGTAAAATTTGATTTATTAAAACCAAATGGATGGCAAACAATAACATTAACAGAAGATATAGAATATTCTTTAATAAATATTGCTCAAGGAAGAAAATTAGGATGGGCAGTAGACGCTATAGTATATGATGAACAACCTGTAACATTTAAAGCTAGTTGGTCACAACGTTCAAGATGGACAGTAGGACATTTACAATGTATGAAAGAATATACAGGAAAATTAATCAATGGTGTAAAAGAATATAAAACTTTGATGAACTTTGATGGAGCTTTATATTTATTTGGTATCCCAATGATGTTATTAACATTCTTATTATTAGGTGTTAATACATTATTATACTTAGGTGCAGAAATGACATTTATGGATTTAGTTGGTAACTTTTCAAGATATCTATTTGCAACATTCTTAATGCCAGTTGTTACTGGAGTTGCAATTATGGCCTTAGAGAAAAAACCAATAAAACCAATGATAAAAGGTATTTTAATGTATCCAATATTTATGGGATCATGGATAGTAATAAATATTAAATGTTTAATAAAACCAAATACAAAATGGGAAAAAATTGAACACGTTAGAGATATTAATATTCAAGAAGTTAAAAGAGTTGTAAACTAATAGAAAAAGATAAGCTGTTTAAGCTTATCTTTTTTGTTTATATTAGAACTATCAATATAAATTAGTAAAAAACAATTAAATATATGTGTCTCAAAATAAGAATAAAACTTGAAATATAAACTGATATTAAACATATAATAATAAAATAAAAAAGATATTGCAAAAAACAATGTCTTTTTATTTTTTACTACGCATGTATTATTAAATTTAATATATAGTAATTTTTTTGAAAAAACTTTAATTTTAAAGGTATTATATACAAAAAACTAGTGATTAAAGCTTGTAAAAATTGAAAAAAAATGATAGTATAGCATTGTGTAATTTTGAACACAAAAAGAATTAAATTGAAAGACAGAAGGGATGCATTTTTATGCCAGAAATAGAAAAACAACTACAAGAAATTGTGAATAAAAATAATGTTTTTAAAAATGAACCAATGGCAAAACACACATCTTTTAAAATTGGCGGAATTGCAGATTATTTTATAAAAATAACTGAAATAGATGAATTAAAAAGAATATTAGAATTTAGTAAGGTTAATAAGATTCCTGTAACAATTGTAGGAAATGGAACAAATTTATTAGTAAAAGATGGTGGAATAAGAGGAATTGTAATAAAACTTGAATTAAATGGTTTTAAAATAAAAAGATATGTAGATGATGTTATAATAACAGTTGAAGCTGGAATGACATTAGCAGCTCTTGCTGCAATAGCTCTAAAAGAAGAAATTGCTGGATTAGAATTTTTATCAGGAATACCAGGTTCAATAGGTGGAGCTATAAGAATGAATGCAGGAGCATATGGTGGAGAAATGAAAAATCTTGTGGTAAAAACAAGATATATGACTTATGACGGTAAAATAAAAACAATGGATATTTTGAAACATAAGTTTGAATATAGAAATAGTGTTTTCTCAAAAATGGATGCAATTATTATTGATACAACAATTAAGGCAAAAAAAGGAAATAAAACAGAAATTCAAGCCAAAATGGATGAGTATTCAGCGTCTAGGAAAAAATCTCAACCATTAGAATATCCAAATGCAGGTAGTACATTTAAACGCCAAGAAGGTGTTTTAACAGCTAAATTAATTGATGAATGTGGACTAAAAGGATTTTGTATAGGTGATGCAGAAGTTTCAACGAAACATGCAGGATTTATAATAAACAAAGGAAAAGCTACTGCAAAAGATATATTAGATTTAGTAGAACATATTAAAAAAGAAATAAAGAAAAAATATGACTTAAATATAGAATTAGAAATTTTAGTATTAGGAGAGGATAAATAATGAAATCTTTTTTTGAATGGTTTAAAGCAAGCACAAAAGTTAAAAGATGGATTCTTTTAATAATTGTCGGTGTTATATTAACTTGTTATGGAATATCAAAAATTTTAACTTCACCAGAATTATCGATATTCGAACTTATAAAAGTAATTATAATGTTTGTTTGTGGTTTTATTGCCATTGTTACAAGTGTTGTTTTTATTCAAAAAAGAAGTTTGGAAATAATAATAGAAGCGAACAACACAAATACAGAAACAGGGAAAAAAGCAAAAGCAAATATTAAATCCTTAATATTTAACAAAAAAGTTTATGAAGAAGGTCCTAAAGTTGTTATTATTGGTGGAGGTCGAGGACTAAATAATGTAATTGAAGGATTTAAAAAATATACAAATAACATTACAGCAATTGTAACAATGTCTGATTATGGAAATATTCCAACAGCTTCAAGAAGAGCTCTAGATACATTACCACTAAAAGATATCAAAGATTCAATTATAGCAATGTCAGATAAAGAAGATATTATGAGAAAACTTTTAAATTGGAATTTCCAAAATGAAAGATTAAGAGGATTAAATTTTGGTGATATTTATTTAACTGCTATGAATGAAATGTATAACAATATTTCAGAGGCGATTTTAAAGAGTACTGAAGTTTTAAATATAACAGGAAGAGTAATGCCAGTAACGTTAGATGAAATTACAATATGTGCAGAATTAACAGATGGAACAACAATCAAACAAAAAGATAGAATTCCAGAAATTGTTACAGAAAAGGTTGAATCAATTAATAGAATTTATATTTCACCTTCAAATTGTAGACCATCTCCTGGAGTAATCGAATCAATAGAAGATGCAGATGTAATTATTATAGGGCCTGGAAGTTTATATACAAATGTACTTCCAAATTTACTTGTAAAAAATGTTTCAAAAGCAATTAGAGATAGCAAAGCTTTGAAATTTTATATATCAAATATAATGACTGAACCAGGGCAAACAGATAACTATACTTTATCAGATCACATTAAAGCAATTCAAGAACATGTTGGTACTGGAGTGGTTGATTATTGTTTAGCAGACACTGGAGAAGTAATTCCTGAATATATCAGAAAATATAATAAAGAAGGATCTGATTTAGTAGAAGTAGATACTAAAAAATTAAATTCATATAATGTTAAGGTTATTCAAAGAAATATGTCTTGTGTAAAAAATGACAAAATAAGACATAATCCAGATATAATTGCAGCAACAATAATTGAAATGATTTGTAACGATCTTAAATTCCATGATATGCAAAATGATACAGAATACTTGTTGTTACAATCTGTATTGAAAGAACAAAAGAAAATTCAACAACAACAAGAAAAAAGATTAACAAAAGTATCTAAAAATACGGGACTTTTAGCTAAATTGACAAAAGAAAAAGATACTAAAAAGAAAAGTAAGTTTAAAGAAAAATATAAAGATAGAGTAGAATCAATTCAAAATACAGATAATAAAACTGCTGAAAATAGAAGAATTGCAGAAGAAATAGAGAAAATGGAAAGAGCAAAAAGAGATGCTCAATCAAGTGGTAGAAGAAACATGAATAATAACAATCCAATAAAAGATTTTTCAAGAAGAGAACCACCAAGAAGAAACCAAGGAAAAAGAAGTATGTAAGAAGGATAGGTACAAATGAAAATAAGTAAAAAACAAATTGAATTAAAAGATAGTTTAAATAAAGAATGGATATTAACAAACGGAACTGGTGGGTTTTGCTCATCAACAGTAATTGGAGCGAATACAAGAAGATATCATGGTTTATTAATAGCTCCACTATTACCACCAGCCGCAAGACATTTGATAATTTCAAAATTAGATGAAAGTATTGTTATAAATAATGAAGAATATAATTTATTTACAAATATTTGTGAAAATTATATTTCTGAAGGATATAAATATCAAGAAAGTTTCGAAAAAGAATTTTTACCAATATTTACTTACAAAATAAATGATGTAAAAATAACTAAAACTATATCAATGGTTTATGGTAAAAATACAGTTGTTGTTCAATATAAAATTAAAAATGGAAAAAATGAAGCCAAATTTAAATTGGCTCCAATAATTAATTTTAGAGATTTTCATCATATGACAACAAATCATAATTTTTATTTACAACAAAATGTTAAAGAAAATAAAGTTGAAATTATAGTTGATGGTAATTCAAAAACACCAATATATATGCATTTAGATGAAGGGCAATATATGGAACATGAAAATGATATTTTCTATAATATGCTTTATTTAAAAGAAGAAGAAAGAGGGTTCTATTCAAAAGAAAATCTTTCTGTACCTGGAAGATTTGAAGTTAATTTGAAACCTAGAGAGTCAAAAGAAATAACTTTTGTTGCTTCACTTGAAGATAATGTTGAAAATATCGATAGTAACGTAATATTTAAAAAAGAAAAAGAAAGATTAGCTAAAATAGTAGATGAATCAGATTTGATAGTAAGTAAATCAAAGTTAACAAAGCAAGAAAAAGAATATAATGAATTAGTTAAAGATTTAATTGTTGCTTCTGATAGTTTTATAATAAATAGACCATTATTTGGAACGCATTCTGTTTTGGCTGGATTTCCTTGGTTTTTAGACTGGGGTAGAGATACTTTAATTGCGTTTGAAGGATTGCTATTATTAACAAAAAGATTTGATTTGGCAAAAGAAATTTTAATAACTTTTACAAGAGATATTAAATCAGGATTAGTTCCTAATGGTTATTCAGAATCAGATAATAAACCATTATATAATAGTGCAGATGCTTCTTTACTATTATTTGAGCAAGTAAATAAATTTTTACAATACACAAAAGATTATGATTTTATAAAAGATAATATCTATGACCATTTAAAAGACATTGTGGAAAATTATAGTCAAGGAATAGATTTAGAAAATAATAATATTTATATTGCAGAAGATGGATTACTTTCTTCAGGAACAGAAATTACTCAAAATACTTGGATGGATGCTAAAATAGGCAATTTTGCAGTAACTCCAAGAAACGGAAAAGTAGTTGAATTAAACGCTCTTTGGTATAATGCTTTAAGAACTTTGGAAAATTTAGCAAATAAATTTGAAGAGAAAGATATTGCAGATAGATGCAGAAAAGTTGCTAATAAACATCAAAAAGTTTTTGAAGAACAATTCTTTAACAAGAAAAGAAAATCATTATATGATGTTATTGGAGATTCAAAAATAAGACCAAATCAATTGTTTAGTATATCTACAACATATCCAGTTATAAAACCATCTTCAGAAATAGGAAAAACAATTTTTAGAACTGTAACATCAAAACTTTTGACTAAATATGGATTGCGTACTTTAGCAAAAGGAGAAGAAGGTTATATAGCTCATTATGAAGGTGATTCTGTAAAGAGAGATATGAGTTATCACCAAGGGGTCGTATGGGTTTGGTTAATAGGATTATACCATGATGCATTTAAAAACATTATTGATGATGAAAAAGATAGATTAGAAAAAGAAAAATTAAAAATTGAATATGAAAAATTTATAAAAAATGTATTTGCTACTTTTAAAACAGAAATAAATGGTCCAGAAGGAATTGGAACTATATCAGAGTTATACAATTCTCAAACACCATTTAAACCAGGAGGAACATTCTCACAAGCGTGGAGTGTTTCAGAGGTTTTAAAAATAGTTTCAAAAATAAAATAAATACCGTCAAATATTGGTGGTTAAAAAGAAAGTTTAAAATTGCCAAATTTAACGATTTGGCAATTTTTGTGCATTTATAGAATACTTATATTAGTAAATAAAAGCCAGGAGGCAAAAATGATTGAAATAAAAAATGTTAGTAAATCTTATGTGAAAGATAAGAAAACAGTAAAGAATCTAAATTTAGAAATTAAGGATGGAGAAATATTTGGTTTTTTAGGACCAAATGGTGCAGGGAAAACAACAACAATTAGAATGATTACTGGAATTTTGGGGTTAGATGAAGGTGAAATTTTAATAGATGGAAAAGACATTTCAAAAAATCCAATTGAGGCCAAAAGAAGTTTTGGCTTTGTTCCAGATAATCCAGATATATTTTTGAAATTAAAAGGAATAGAATATTTGAACTTTTTAGCTGATATTTATAAAGTGCCAAAAAAGGAAAGAATGGAAAGAATTGAAAGTCTTTCTAAAAAATTTAATATTTATGAAAGTTTAAATGATAAAATACAAAACTATTCACATGGAATGAGACAAAAAATTGTTGTAATTGGAGCTTTATTACATAGTCCAAAAAATTGGATTTTAGATGAACCAATGACTGGATTGGATCCGAAGTCAGCACACGATTTAAAAGAACTAATGAAAGAACATGTGAAAAATGGTAATACAGTATTCTTTTCAACTCATGTGTTAGAAGTTGCAGAAAAATTGTGCGATAGAATAGGAATTATTAATGAAGGTGAGTTAATTTTTGTTGGAACATATAAAGAAATGAAATCCAAATTTAAAGAAAACGCATCACTTGAAGAATTGTTTTTAGAAATAACAGAATGATTTTTTTACGTTTAGATTATGAAAAATAATGAAGATTGGAATAATTTATGAAAGAAATATTTTCGTTAACAAAAATTTTAATAAAAAGTTCAAGCAACGATGCTGGAACTAAAAAAAATAAAAAAATAAATGGACTTGGAAAATTTATAATATTATTTTTAGTATATGGCTATTTAATCGGATTTATGTCGTATATTAGCTATATGACTATAAATGGACTAATCCTTATAAATCAACCAGCATTGTTTTTAAATCTTATATTTGGATTACTTTTGGGATTTGGAACAATTCAAACAGCGATAACCAGTTTAAATGTTTTGTTTTTTTCAAAAGACTTAGACTTTTTAATGCCATTGCCGATAACTTCTCAAAAGGTAGTAATGGCTAAACTTAATTGTTTAGTGATTTCACAATATATGATTGCAATGTTTTTGGGGATGCCGGGATTAGTAATATATGGAATTTTATTAAATTTAGGAATAAATTATTATATACTATCTTGTGTTATAGTATTAATTTTTCCATTAATACCTGTAGCTGTAATATCTTTATTGGTAACACTTATCATGAAATTTACTAAGATAATAAAAAATAAAGAAGCTGTTCAATATATAACAATTGTTTTAACAATATTTTTAATTGTAGCTTTAACTGGTACAAGTGAAAACTCAGTAACAAGCGAAGAAATTGCAAATAGTTTATTGAAGTATAATGGAACTATAGAAATGGTTATAAAAACATATCCACTATTAGGAATCGTTATAAATTCTCTTTTAAATTACAATACAATAAATGGGGTAACTAGTATAGCGTTTTTTATGATACTTTCTTTGGCGGTTTATAATATTGTTTCATTTATGATATCAAAGATATATGTTAAAACAGTAATTTCACTAGAAACTGTGAAAAACAAAAAAGTAAAGAAAATAGAAAATTTTGAAAAAATAAAAATGGACAATATATTTATGTCATATCTAAAAAAAGAATTTAGGTTATTAATTAGAAATCCAATATTTTTTATGCAGTGTGTGTTGCCATCTATATTTTTTCCTATTATAATTACTGTACCTGCAATCATGGAGTTAAATAATACAACGCCAGATATGTCGGTACTTCAAAATGATTTTTCTAAAATAATAAATACAAATTATGGATTTATGGGATGCATTTTTGCAATGCTTGTTTTGTATGCATTTAATTATGCTTCAATCACATCAATATCGAGAGATGGACAAAATGCAGTATTTATGAAATACATACCGATATCACTTGAAAAACAAATAATGTATAAAATAACACCAGGGATAATATTAAATATAATTCCAATATTATATTTTTTAATCTTTATGATTATTTGCATACCTGGAGTAAAATTTCTAACTATATTTTATATAATACTAATTTCTATGCTAATTAATATATTAAATAATATTTTGATGATATTAGTAGACTTAAAGAACCCGAAGTTAAAATGGATAACTGAGCAAGCTGTTGTAAAACAAAATTTTAATATGTTTTTTGCTATGGCATTTATAGGGGTTGAAGCTGTAATTGTATTTTTGATTGGTACGTTTGTAAGTGACTTGAATAGCGTTGTATTAGTCTTTTTTGTCACATTTTTATTACCAACACTTTTGATAAAAAAATATATAAAAAATAATCAAGAAAAAATATTTGAAAAGATTATTTAAAAGAAAGGGAAAACATGGACTCAGGAACTAAATCTTTTTATAAAATAATGAATGAAATTTGTGAAGAAAGAAATATTAAGCAAAATATAATTTCTTATGGATGGATAACTGAATTAAGAAAAGATAATATTTCAAAATATTTAATAGGTTATCAATTCGAATTAAATAGTGCAATTTCATATAATATTGCGGGAGACAAATTTGCTACATATGAAGTACTTAAGTCTAACAATGTTCCAACTATAGAACATAGAATGATTTTTAACCCTCAAACAAGAAGCAGATATTTTAAAAATAAATTTATAAATGATGCAAAAGAATTATTAAAAGAAAATGATAATAAATTAGTTATAAAAGCAAATGATTCTTGTAAAGGAAAAGATGTACATTATTGCTCAACTGAGGAAGAAATCGAAGAGATTGTTAAAAAACTATTTGATGATAAAAATGATACATTAAGTGCTTGTCCATATTTGGAAATAGATTATGAATATCGAGTAATATATTTAGATGGAGAAATTCTGTATATCTATAAAAAGAAAAAACCTTATGTGACAGGTGATGGAAAATCAAAAGTAAGAGAATTAATAAATAAAAAATTTAAACAAGAACCAGTTGATTTATCTAGAAATTTATCTTTTGATTATATTCCTCAAGAAAATGAAGAAGTTACAATTTCTTGGAAACACAATTTGAGTAGTGGTGCAGAGCCAATTATAGTTGATGAAACGGATGAGTTTTTACCAGAAATTAGAAGAGTTGCATTGGCTGCAGGGGAAGCAATGAATATTAAATTTGCTAGTATAGATGTTGCTTTAACAAATAATAAAGAAATTCTTGTTATGGAAGTAAATGGAAGTGTATGTATGAATAAATTTGCAGAGATAATACCAAATGGTTATGAAATAGCAAAAGAAATTTATGCAAAAGCAATAGATAAAATGTTTCAATAAAAAAAGATATAAAACAAAACACTCTAAAAGTTTGTATATTATAATTCGCGAATATATACAGAAAACTTAAGATTAGAGTGTTTTTTGTTTAAAAATACCTTGACAGTTTACAATAATACATATAAAATAATAGCGTAGGTAAAAATACAATATAAATTATATAAATAATTAACAAATTTATGGAATAATTTTGTTGTACATTGAAAAATTAATAGAAAAGAGGTAAATGTAATTATGCAAACAATTTTAATTATCGTTGCCACTGTTCTAATCTCAGGTGTAGTTTTTATTCCAATAGGAGTGACTATTAGAAAAAGAATTGCAGAATCTAAAATTCAAAGTGCAGAAAGCGAAGCTAAAAGATTAATTGAGAACGTAAAAATAGAAGCAGAAAATTTGAAAAAAGAAGAATTAATTAAAGCAAAAGAAGAAGTACTACAAATAAGAAATGAATTAGATAAAGAGATTAAAGAAAGAAGGGGCGACATTCAAGCACAAGAAAGAAGATTAATCCAAAAAGAAGAAAATTTAGAAAAACGTGTAACTCTTTACGATGGAAAAGAAAAAGATCTTGAAAGAAAATTTGCAGAAAATGAACAAAAAAGAGTTGAACTTGAAAGATTACATGAAAAAGGACTAGAAGAATTACAAAGAATTTCTGGATTAACACAAGAACAAGCAAAACAACAATTATTAGATGATTTGGACAAAGAAATAACTCAAGAAAAAGCTGCTATAATCAGAGATTTAGAAGCAAAAGCTAAAGAAGAAGCAGTAAAAAATGCAAGAGAAATTGTTAGTTTTGCAATTCAAAAATGTGCAGCTGATCACACTTCTGAAACTACAGTATCTGTTGTATCTCTTCCAAATGATGAAATGAAAGGAAGAATTATCGGTAGAGAAGGTAGAAATATTAAAGCGTTAGAAACATTAACTGGAATCGATTTAATAATAGATGATACTCCAGAAGCAGTTATTATCTCTGGATTCGATCCATTAAGAAGAGAAGTAGCAAGAATAGCTATCGAAAAATTAATTGAAGATGGAAGAATTCATCCAGCAAAAATCGAAGAAATGGTAGAGAAAGCTAAAGAAGAAGTTGCAGCTATTATAAAGGAAGAAGGAGAAAGAGCAGCATTAGAAACTGGAGTTAACAATCTTCATCCTGATATAATTAAATTAATTGGTAAATTAAAATACAGAACAAGTTATGGACAAAATGTATTAAATCACTCAATAGAAGTTTCTAACTTAGCTAGAATAATGGCTGAAGAGTTAGGAATAAATTCAAAAATAGCAAGAAGAGCAGGGTTATTACATGATATAGGAAAAGCATTAGACCATGATATGGAAGGAACACACGTTGAACTTGGTGTTGAAGTTTTAAGAAAATATAAAGAAAATGAAAATATTATCAACGCTGTAGAAGCTCACCATGGTGATGTTGAACCTCTTACTTTAGAAGCTGTTTTAGTACAAGCTGCTGATGCAATTTCTGCATCAAGACCAGGTGCTAGAAGAGAAACATTAGAAACATATATCAAGAGATTAGAAAAACTTGAAGAGATAGCTGATTCATTTGATGGTGTTGAGAAATCATTTGCAATTCAAGCTGGACGTGAAGTTAGATTAATTGTTAAACCAGATAAAGTTTCTGATGCAGATATGGTAATAATGGCTAGAGATGTAGCAAAAAAAGTTGAAAGCGAAATGGAATATCCTGGTCAAATTAAAGTAAATGTTATTAGAGAATCTAGAGTTATTGATTATGCAAAATAATTATAAAAAAGACAGATAAAAAAATCTGTCTTTTTTTATTTTATTTTTTGCTTCAACACTTGACACATCAAGGTTTTGAACATATAATAGCGATATAAATCGGCTTGGAGGTACTTTAGAAAGAAATGTCTGATAAAAAAGTATATTTTTTTAGTGAAAGTAATAAATATAACGAAATACCAGATGAAGAATTAATTGCGAAAATAAGATTGGGCGATATGAAAGCTCAAAACTATTTGCTTGAAAAATATAAAAGCTTAGTTAATATGAAAGCTAATAGATTTTTCTTGGTGGGCGCAGAAGATGATGATATGGTACAAGAAGGGATGATTGGGCTTTTTAAGGCAATCCAATCTTTTGATTTGGAAAAAAACAATTCCTTTAAGACGTTTGCTAATCTTTGCATTGAAAGACAATTAATAACAGCAATAAAAACTTCAAACCGACAAAAACATATACCATTAAATTCTTCTTTTTCTTTAAATACTGCAGCATATGATGAGAATGAAGATACAAGTGTAATAGAAATACTTGATACGAATGTTGTGGAAGATCCACTGGATACAATAACTAAAAGAGAATATATGGAATTTGTTGAAAGTAGAATAGAGAAAAATTTAAGTGGTTTTGAAAAACAAGTTTTAAATAGATATATACAAGGTGAAAGCTATATAGATATAGCAAATAAATTAAATTCACCAGTTAAATCAATAGACAATGCTATACAAAGAATTAGAAAAAAAGCAATTAAATGTTTAGGAAATGAAGAATAGAATAAACTAATCAAAAATGATTAGTTTATTTTTATGTAAATTGTTGAAAAAACAAAATTTAAATGATATACTAGTAATGTTAATTTGTAGGCCCTCTTAGCTCAGGTGGTAGAGCACTTCCTTGGTAAGGAAGAGGTCGGCAGTTCAAGTCTGCTAGTGGGCTCCAGTAATTTTTTAGAATAAATTGGAACGAAAGGAATAAATATGAAAATAGGAATAGTTGGACTTCCAAATGTTGGAAAAAGTACTTTATTCAATAGCATCACAAAAGCAGGAGCTGAATGTGCAAATTATCCATTTTGTACAATAGAACCAAACGTTGGTGTTGTTGCAGTACCAGATGAAAGAGTTGAAAAATTAGCCGAAATTTATAATCCCCAAAAAGTTACAAATGCAGTTGTAGAATTTGTTGATATTGCTGGATTAGTAAGAGGAGCTAGCAAAGGAGAAGGTTTAGGTAATAAATTCTTATCACATATAAGAGAAGTAGATAGTATTCTTCAAGTTGTAAGATGTTTTGAGAATTCAAATATAGTTCATGTTGATGGAAATATAGATCCGCTTCGTGATATAGAAACAATAAATCTTGAATTGATTTTTGCAGATTTGGAAACAATAGAAAAAAGATTAGATAGAGCAAGAAAACTTTTAAAAGCTGATAAAAAATATCAATTTGAAATAGACACATTAGAAAAAGTAAAAGAAACTTTAAATAATGGAAAGTGTGCAAGAACAATTGATTTAACAGTGGAAGAAAAAGATGTTTTAAAAGAGAGCTTTTTGTTAACTTTAAAACCTGTGTTATATGTTGCTAATGTTTCAGAAAACGAACTTGAGAATGCAGACTTAAATGAAAATGTAAAGAGAGTAAAAGAATTTGCAAAAACAGAAAATGCTGAAGTTATTCCTCTTTGTGTAAAAATAGAAGAAGAACTAAGTGTTTTGGAAAAAGATGAAAAACAAGAAATGTTAGAAGCTTTAGGATTAGATGAATCAGGTTTGGATAAATTAATAAAAGCTAGTTACAAATTATTAGGATTAATGTCATTCTTAACTGCTGGAGAACCAGAAGTTAGAGCATGGACAATAAAAATTGGGACTAAAGCACCTCAAGCTGCTGGAAAAATTCACTCTGATATTGAAAGAGGATTTATTAAAGCAGAAGTTGTTTCATTTGATGATTTAATGAAATGTGATGGTTCAATGGTTCAAGCAAGAGAAAAAGGGCTAATTCGCCAAGAAGGAAAAGAATATATAATGCAAGATGGAGATATAGTTTTATTTAGATTTAATGTTTAATATTACAATTATGTTAAAAAAGTAAAATCATGTCAAAAAAACTTGCAATGCAAAAATATATTATGTTATAATATGAACAGATGTTAAGTTATAGGGAGATGGGAAATATGTTAAAATTATTCAAAGAAAAAATGTTAGTTAGTTTAGTAGTGGTTATGCTAGTTGCTTTAGTATTTGGAAGCATTAGTTCTTTAGCTACAACAATTAAACCTTCATCAAGTACAAATAATACAGCTAATACAGCTGCTGATGACAATACTGTTGGAGCTGCAGTAAATACAAATACTAATACAAATAAAGCTTCAAACACAAATAAAGCTACTAATACAAACAAAGCTACAAACACTAATAAAAATGTAGCAAATACAAATAAAAACACAAACAAAGCTAGCAAATTACCATACGCTGGTTCTGATTCATCATTAATTTTTGTTGTTATAGCACTTTCTGCATCTGCAGTATATGCTTACAAAAAAGTTTCTGATTACAATGTTTAATTAAAAACTAACGATAAATATAAAGCACACATTTTGTGTGCTTTTTTGAATTTTAAAAAGATATTTTATAAATAAAATATGTACAATATTTTGGATAAATAAACATGATTTTATGAAAAAATATATCACAAAAATTTAAAGAAAAAAATGATATAAAAAGTTCTTAAAAGTGTTGATATTTTTAGAAAAACTTGCTATAATGTAGAAAAATTTTAAAGTTTACAAAAGATACAGATAAAATTCTTTATTTGTGTCTTTTTTGTTTTTTGAAAAGTTTAATATGAAAGGAAGAAGAGCTTTGTTTTGGGAAAAATTAAATCAAAATAAAATATATGTGATTTTAGTTGTTGTAATTTGTGTTTTAGCAGGCACAATGTATTCTATAAAATTTACTCCTAAAGAATCGCTTTCATCTTCAACAGTGATGTTGATTAAAAAGCAAAGTGATAAAGGAAATCAAGGGGCGTTAGAGTTATCTGATAATTTAGTTTCAACATTTGAAGAAGTTGTGAAAAGTGAATTAACAGTGGCCAAAGTAAAATCAAATTTAAAATTAGATTTAGAAAATAAAGAATTGAATGAAAAAATTGAGTTAAATAGAGTATCATCATCAGATACGTTTGAAATTAATGTTCAAGATTTTAGTGGAGAACGTGCTGTAAAAATAAACAAAGAAGTATTAGCGGTTTTTTCAACAAGAATAAATGATATGTACGGAGAAAATGAAGTTTATATTATAGATGCTCCTCATATAATTAAAACAGTTTATAAAACACCAGTATACGTGTATTTTATTGCAAGTATATTTGTTGGTCTATTTATAAGTGCTGTATATATTTTTGTATTAATAAAAGTTGAAAAGAATATAAAATCAGTTGTAGATCTTGAAATTGAAGTGTTTTTAAAACCGTTAGCTCAAATTCCTTTAAAAGAAATAAATAAAAAAGAAAAAAATCTAAAATCTGAATTGATTTGTTATGATAATGAAAAAACAGAAATATCAAAAGCATTTAAAACTTTAAGAACTAATTTGCAGTTCTTAGCTGTTAATAATGAAAAACAAAATAAAGTTATATTAGTAACAAGCTCAATGCCATTTGAAGGTAAATCTTACATAGCTAGTAATATGGCAATTAGTTTTGCAGAAATAGGAAAAAAAGTTGTTTTGATAGATGCTGATATGAATTCTGGAAGATTAGATAAATTATTTAATTTACCAAATAATTTAGGTTTATCAAATTATTTATCTGGTTTGGATGCTAATGGAGTAGAAACGAACGAATTTTTAAATAAATTTGTAAAAGAAACAGCAATTAAGAATTTAAATTTAATTACTTCTGGAACAGTACCACCAAATTCATCTGAATTGTTAGCAACTACAAAAATGACAGAGTTGATTAAAGATTTAAAAGTGTTTTACGATATAGTTATAATAGATGGGACTTCATGCTTAACTTCAACAGATTCTTTAATATTAACCAGATTAGTTGGTTCAACTGTAATCGTTGCAAATTATAGAAAAACTAAAAAAGATGATATCTTAAAAACAAAAAGAGATATTCAAAATGTTGGTGGAAAAATTACAGGTGTTGTTCTAAATAGAGTAAAATTGAAAAAGAAAAGAAAATCAAAAGCAGAAAGAAAAGAAGATTTTGCTAAATTTAGAATAAATGTCAAAGAAAAAATTTCTGCTGCAAAAAAATATATAAAAGAAAAAATACTAGATTCTAAACAAAAATTATTAGCAGAAAAAACTTATGAAGAAACTATAAATAAAGAAAAAGTAACTGTAGAAAACGAAGAAAATAAAAACATTTTTAAAGATGTAAAAGAAAAATTAAATAAAGTTATAAAAAAACAAGAAAACGCAGAAACTAAAGAAATAATTTCTGAAGAACAAAAAAAGAATAAAGAGTTTGATTTAGTATCTAATGTTTTAAGTTTTGTATTTGGAACAAAAGAAAAATTTGTTAAAAAATTTTCAGAAAAACAAGAAAAAAATGATGAAATTTTAAATGTTGAAAATGAAAAACAAATAGAAAAAGTAATCGAAGATAAAGTTGTTGAAGAAAATGCAGAAACAAAATCAGGAGAAGATAAAAAAGATTTTTCGGTAACTTTTGGAAAAATTTCAGAAAAGTTAGTAAAAGCTAAAGAATCTACAATTGAAACAACAAAAAATCTAAAAGAAAATACAATTAATGCATACAATAGAACTAAAGAAAATTGTATTAAAAAATATAATAATATTTTTGATAAGAAAAATGTTGAAGAAATCAAAGAACAAGAAAATATACAACAAGAACCTGAAGAAATTATAGAAGTTGAAGAAACAAAAACAGAGATTATAGATGAAGTAAAAAATGAAAATACAGTGTTGGTTATTGTTGATGCTGAAAATGGATGTTGCAGAGTTTTTAGTAAAGAATGTTTTACAGAAAAAGCAATTAGAGGAGTTGATAGAATAGATGGATTTACAAAAGCACATTATTCTATGAAACTATTAAGAAAAAGAGTTATAGGTCTAATGAGCACTTACGATTTAACTGTCGAACAAGCAAAAAGAATTGATAGCTTAGTATATATGACTTTATCTGATTATGATGATTGCATGTGGATTGATAGAAAATTACCTTCAAATAAAGCTGAACAATATGCTAAGGCTATGTCTACTGAATTTGAACGAGGTGAAGATGAAACAGAAAAAGAATATTTAGTAAGATGTCAAAGATTAAGAAAAAAAGAATTAGAAAAAGCTGAATTGGATATAGAATATAAATTAGATAATTTATGGAAAACTAGACAAATAAGTATTATTGATAAAATTGCAATAAAGAAATTTGCTAATTTATATGATATAGATCAAAAAATGAAAAATGATAAAGAAATTTTAAAAAGTAAAAAGAATAAAAGATTCTATTCAGATATAATTAAAGGTGCTGAAAATCGTTTAAAAAGAGCAGAAGAAAAACAAGCTCAAAAACAAAATGAAATGTTAGAAGCAGATAAAGCTCAAAGACAAGAAGAATTGAGATTAGAAAAAGAAAAAATAGAAGCTGAAAAAAGAGAAGAACTTGAAAGAATAAAAGCAGAGAAAAAAGCTGAACAAGAAAAAAATAAAAAAGAAAAAGAATTTCAAAAACAAGAAAGAAAAAGAGAAAGACAAAAACAAAGAGAAGAACAAAGGATGCAAAAAGAATTAGAAAGAGAAAACAAAGAAAGAGAAGCACAAATAGAAGAAGATTTATTAGAAGATAATTTGTATCCAAAAACTAAATATAATAAAAATATATAATTCTTAAAGTTGATTTTTCTGATATAACAAGTGGCGTAGTATTATGAAAATAATACTACGTTTTTAATATAAAACCTTGAAATTATTTATATATATTTATATAATATTATATGTACGATAGAAGAAAATTTTGGAGGTATTTAAAATGGGAGTTGATTCATTAACAATGATAGATAAAGCACATATTGCCAGAATGGCAATAATGAATGCGAGTTATCGTCCAAGAGAAGGAAAGGAAAGAAGCGTATTTTCTGATGCTGCTATAAAAACTGAAGAAATTAAAACACTTGCGGAATATAGGGCAATGAATACAGAAAAATTATCTACATGGAATCCAGAAAGAGAAGATAATAACAAATTAATGAGAACATATGTTATTCCTATTCAATTACCATCTGGAGAAGAAATAGATTTAATTGTAAATGCAAAAGGGCAGGATATGGCGTGTGTTTATCGCGATGAAGAAGGTAATATGAATAGTTTCCATTTAACGTCTCGAATGCAAAAAGAAATTTTAAAAGACGCCTTAGGAGAAGAATTTAGTAAAGAAGATTTTGCAAAAATTCAAACAGTTCTTTTACCAAAAACTCTTGAAGACTTTACAGAAAAAGTAGAAAAAGACAAATTAGTTCCTGAAGGAAAAAAAGACATTAAAAAAAGAATGAAAGATAGCGGAAATAAAATTCAAGATGAAGATGAAAAAGAAGAAGGACTAACAATAGAAGAAGCCGCTGCAGCGACTGGTCTTAGTGAAGATATTTTAGAAAAATTTGCTAATGAAAATGGAAGAATTTTAGGAATAAGAGTAACAGATGATGTTGAAAGATTATCTAAACAAATAAATTTTGAAATAGATTCACCAAATGTTATAATGATAAGAGTAAACGATGGAGCGAATAAAGACAAGGGATATATACTAAGTCCGGATGGAAAGATATTATATTCTTCATTAGATGGAAGAGGAAATCCTGAATTAATTACAGATTTAGTAAATACAGGGTCTGTTGGAGATAATATTGATAATATAGATAAAGCGATAGAAGATAAACAAGCTGATTGTAAAAAAGTTGTTTATGAAAATCCTGTTTCAGGAAAGAAAGATATACAATATGCGGAAAAAGGAACTGCTAAAGAGATTGATGGATATGAGAGTGATGCAAAGACAATTCTTATGGAAAAACAAATGGAAATAGAAGCTATAAAATCTATGGATATTGAAGATTCAGAAAAATTCAAACTTATGGGAGAAAAAACTTTTGAAGCAGCTAAAAAAATGGATGGTCTACAAACGGAATACGGAGTATTAGAAACACAATCAGTAAGAGATTTAACTTCAGAAGCTAATTACTATGGAGAATGTGAACAAAAATCATTAATAAAAGAAGGCTTTCTTGATGTTGGGGAAAATGTTATGGATACAGTACTTGATATTGTAACTCCACCAAACAAATCATCAGGTTATGATGATAGAGACAAAATGGCAGAAAGAGAAGGTGGAAGGATGCCATTACAACATTAATATAATAAAAATAGGAGAAGATTATGAAAAGAAACATACTTATTGGAGGAGCTTGGCCATATGCTAATAGCTCATTACACTTAGGACATATAGCAGGATTAATATCAGGAGACTTGCTTGCAAGATACTTTAGATTAAAAGGAGATAATGTTCTTTATGTATCAGGTTCTGATTGTCACGGAACACCTATTACAGAAAGAGCAAAAAAAGAAAAAACAACTCCAAGAGAAATAGCAAGTAAATATGATGAAGAATTCAATAGAATGTTTAATGGATATCAATTTTCTTATGATTTATATTCAAGAACTTATGATGATTATCATAAAGAAAAAGTACAAGAATTATTTAAAAAATTATATGATAATGGATATATTTATGAAAAAACAGAACCTCAAGCGTACTGTGAACAATGTGGTAAATTCTTATCAGATAGAGAAATTACTTTAACATGCCCAGAATGTGGTCAAGAAACAAAAGGTGATCAATGCGATGCTTGTCTACATGTTCCAACAGGTGCTGAATTAATGTCAGGAAATTGTATTGACTGTGGTTCTAAAGTTGTTGAAAGAGAAAATAAAGTATTATATTTGGCTTTATCAAAATTTCAAAAAGAAATAGAAGAACATACTGAAAAAGTTAAACATGAATGGAGAATAAATGCTCAAAATGAAACATTAAAATATTTAAAACAAGGATTATTAGACAGAGCAGTAACTAGAGATTTAACTTGGGGAGTAGATATTCCACTTCCAGGGTATGATGATAAAAAAATGTATGTATGGATTGAAGCTGTTATGGGGTATATAACAGATACAATGAAAATCTGTGAAAATAGAACAGATTGTACTTGGGAAGATTTTTGGAAAGAAGGACACAATAATAAGATTTATATGTGTCATGGAAAAGATAATATAATGTTCCACAGTATAATACTAAATGCATTATTATTAGGACAAGAAGAGAATTATCATTTAGTTGATACAATAGTTTCTGCGGAATATTTAAACTTTAATGACCAAAAATTTTCAAAGAGTAAAGGTATAGGAATGACAGCTTTAGAAGCTTTAGATTTATACAATTCTGATTCTTTAAGATATCATTTATTATCAAATGGTCCAGAGAAAAAAGATACAAACTTTACAATAGAGGATTTTGAAAATACACATAATGGAGAAATACTAAACAAATTCGGAAATTTAGTAAATAGAACTTTAAGATTTAAAGGATTAGAAGAAGTTCCAAACGGTGTTTTAGATGAAGAAATAAAAACAGAAATAGAAAGAACATATAATGAAGCTGGAGATTTAATTGAAAAATTAGAATTTAGAGAAGCGATAAAAAAAGTTATGGAACTAGTTGAAATAGGAAACAAATTCTATGATGAAAAACAACCTTGGATTGCTAAAAAAGAAAATATCGAAGAATTTAACAATATTATTTATACTTGTTCTGTTGTAATAGCAAATCTTGCAAATTTATTTGCACCAGTGATGCCAACAGCATGTTCAAAAATTAGAGAATACTTAAAGTTAAACGATGCTTCTTGGGAATTTATTACAGTTGAATCTGGATTAAAACTAGATAATATTGAACCTTTATTCACAAGAATAGAGAAAAAATAAATTAAGAGGAAAAGAATATGGGAAAATTATTTGTAATTGATGGAACTGATGGAAGTGGAAAACAAACACAATTTGATTTGTTAAAGAAACATTTAACAGAAGATGGAATCGAATATAGAACTGTTAGTTTTCCAAATTATGATAGTCCATCGTCTTCACTTGTAAAAATGTACTTGTCAGGAGAATTTGGAGAAAATGCAAAAGATGTTAGCCCTTATATAGCATCAACATTTTATGCTGCAGACAGATACGCAACATTCAAAAAAGAATTACAAGAATACTATGAAAATGGTGGTATTATATTAGCTGACAGATATACGACTGCTAATATGGTACATCAAGCAGGAAAAATAACTGATGAAAAAGAAAGAGAAAAATATCTTAACTGGCTTTTTGATTTAGAGTTTAACATTTATGGTTTACCAGTTCCAACTGAAGTGTTCTTTTTGAATATGCCACCAAAAAAAGTAGAAGAATTAATTAAGAATAGAGAAAATAAATTTACTCATAGTGATAAAAAAGATATTCATGAAAGAGATTCAAAACATTTAGAAGATTCTTATAATGCGGCTTGCAGTTTGGTAGGTAAGTATAATTGGAATGAAATTAAATGTGTAAAAGAAAATGAAATCAGAACAAGAGAAGATATACACAATGAAATTTATAATATAGTTTATAAAGAAGTACAAAAGAAATAATTAACTCATGAGGGTAAAGTATGAGAGGTAAAATAGTAAATTTATGTATAGGGCTAATGAATGTTCTATTTGGAATATTATTAATAGTGTTTACTAAAAATGTACCATTAGATAAAACGTTAGTTACAGTACAAGAAAATCTCGTTATTAGCTATGTTTTAATTGGAATATATGCAGTGATGGGAATAATTGCAATAATTGATGCAATTCAAAGTTATCATCATAGATCAGATACAACTTTTAATACAGCATATTTAATTGGTGTTTTTTCAATAAGTTTTATCTTTATAAAACAACCAGCAATAGCATCCTTTAGTATAATTTCAGGAACGATTGTGCTATTTAAAAGTTTAAAAGAAAATTTGATTGAATTAAATAGTACAACTGCTATTTCGATTTCAATTGTTGTGATAGCAACTATTGGAGTGTTAGGTGTTATAGCATTGAATTATGATTCTATAGGTGAAAGTATAAAAAACAAAGAAAATAAAAACGAGTTGGCATATACATCAGATTACTTCAAATATGTTAAAGAACTTGAAGAACCATATGATATACCATACATAAATGTAAAAAAAGATGGCAAATGGGGATATATAAATACAAATGGTGAATGTATGATACAATTTATATATGATTATGCCAGTCCATTTGTTGAAATTGAAGAATATGGTAAAAAGTTTTATATAGCATTTGTCTGTGAAGATGGAAGTACTAAAGTTATTTTGAAAAATGGAAGAGTTGTTTTATCATATAGAACGGAATCTTCAGATGAAAATTACAAAGTGAAACTTGAAGAACTTCAAAATATATATACTAACATTCTTAATCAAAAAGGAAAAATGCATTTTGAACTTGAGAAAACTTTAAACAATATAAATAAAGCTCAAGCATATTATGAAGTGTCTTCTGAATATTCATTTAGATATGATTATAATGAAGAATATGATCTTTTAGTAACACAGTCTAATATGGGGCTTGGAGATATTTATGAACTTGCAAAAAAAGCTGAACCAGAAATAAAAATTAGATTAGATACTACTTATTTAGATTATGATTCAAATTACTTATACTTATATTCTAATGGTTATATACCATTTTATGAGATTTCTAAAAGAACTCAAGGTTGGTATACACCGTATGGTAAGAAAAATGTCATGACGGGTAAAGCGCAAATTTTAGAATTTTTTGGAACCGATAGAGTTTTACTAAAAAATTATAATGATGGAACTATTTATTTTTCTGATACACAAGGTAAAAAATTATCTGAAACTTATACAGATATATATATTTGTCCAGAAGGAAGATATATAGTTGGTGATAAAGATGGATATTTTAAATTCATTGATGATGAATATAGACAAGTGTTTGAAAATAAATATGCAGTAATAAATCCAAGATTTATTTCGCAAAATTTATATTTAGTTACAGATTCTACAGAAGGAATAAAAACAAATAATTATAATGTTGCTGAAATAGAATGGGATTTAATGAATCAAAATGGAGAAGTGATTTGTGATGGAATAGAACAAATATATGATTTGATTTATGAAATTAATCCCGTTGGAAATAAAAATGAGAATTACGAAAAGTTTAAAACAGAAATAAAAGATTTAAATTATCATTTTGTAGGCGATAAATTCTATTTGGATTACTAAAAATTAGAAATTAAAAAAAAATAAATTACAAATAATAAAATAGAACTATTTTAAATAGTTCTATTTTTTTGTTGAAAATTTAAACAAATAAATTGGAGGTATAAAATATGGATGAATGTAATAATCAAAAAATTAAATGTACTGTAGAAAGTTGCACATTTCATAATTGCGAAAACAGCTTATGCGAGTTGACTCAAATTGAAGTAAAAGCATGTCCAGGATGTTCTACTGGAATAGCTCAAGAAGAATCAATGTGTGGAAGTTACAAATGTAAGTGCAATTAACAGATTTACACACAAAATCCTTGGAAAATTCACTTGACATCAGTCTTACAAGATTATAAAATAGTATAGGAAATATAATTTTAAAGGAGGATATATTATGCCATTAGTAACAACAAAAGAAATGTTTGAAAGATCAATGAAAGAACATTTCTCAATAGGAGCTTTTAATATAAACAATATGGAGTTTATACAAGCTATTACAGATGCAGCAGAAGAAGCAAAATCACCAGTTATTTTACAAGTTTCTTCAAGTGCAATAAAATATGCAAGAATGAATTATTTAATCAAAATGGTGGAGGCAGCTGTTGAATCAACAACTATTCCTATAGCTCTTCACTTAGATCATGGTCCAGATTTTGAAACATGTAAAATGTGTATCGATGCTGGATTTACATCAGTTATGATTGATGGTTCAAAATATGATTTTGAAGAAAACGTAGCATTAACAAAAAAAGTAGTTGAATATGCTCATTCAAAAGGAGTTGTAGTAGAAGCTGAACTTGGAAAATTAGCAGGAGTTGAGGACGAAGTTAATGTTGCTGCTGATGATGCAAGATATACAGATCCAGAACAAGCTTATGAATTTGTTCAAAGAACAGGATGTGATTCTTTAGCAATAGCTATAGGAACAAGTCACGGTGCTTACAAATTTAAAGGAGAAGCAAAATTAAGATTTGATATTTTACAAAAGATTAAAGAAAAATTACCTAATACACCAATAGTTTTACACGGAGCATCTTCAGTTATTCCTGAACTTGTGGATATGTGCAATAACAATGGCGGAAATATTCCTGGAGCAAAAGGTTGCCCAGACGAAATGTTAAGAGAAGCAGGAGAAAAAGGAGTATCAAAAATTAATGTTGATACAGATTTAAGATTAGCAATGACTGCTCAAATTAGAAAAGCTTTTAATGACGATCCATCAGTATTTGATCCTAGAAAATATTTAGGGCCAGCTAGAGATGAAATAAAAGCTACAGTAGCACACAAAATTAATACTGTGTTCTGCTCAAACAATAAAGCTTAAAAGGAAAGCTATTATTGAATAAAGATATAATAACTAATGAAAAATCTCATTCAGAAAGCGAGTTTGAAGTTTCTGGCTCAAAAGCAGAAATTCAAAAATTAAATAGCATTCTGGATGAGATTTTAAAAAGAAAATATATTTTAGAAGCGGCTAAATTATATGGTTTAGGACAAGTTGAAATCAAAGCATTAAAGGATCATTTAGATGGGCGAGTAAAAAACGAATTTATAGTAAGAAGAACAGAGTTTTTATTTAGATTATATGCAATTTTTAAAAGTACTAAATATAATGATAAAATTGGTACTGATGAGAATGGAATAATAAATTTGAATGATTATTCTTTTGAAGTTTCAAAAAGAAGATTGGCAGATAGCAAAATAGGTAAATCATGGATTATTAGTTCAAATTTAGAGGCTTTTTTGGTAACAAATTTGCCAGACTATTCATCACAAATAAAATCTAAATATTTAAATATATCAAATAAAAATAATTTCTTATTACCACAAATTGCAAAACAGATGGGTATTGATGCTACAGTATATTATAGAGGAGAATATACTGATGAACATGATGTACTTTCCACTTTTCATCTTACAAAAAATTTTTTGGGTGATGAAGAAAATTTAATACAAGGGAATTCTATTGTAAAAGATAATCCAAATAAAAAAAGAATTGATTTTGAAGATTTATTAGAAACAGTTGATAAATATGTAAAAAAATATTATAAGAAACATAAATTACCAGAAAAAGCAATGAAAGAAGCAAGAGAAGAAATTAGACAAGGTCTTATAAAACAATCTATTTTTAATAAAATGGTATTTAATGAAAATGAAGCCAATGAAAAATGGGGACTAATAATAAAAGAAGATAAAACACTTAAATTAGCTCCGCTTTTTAGCTATGATTTTTGCTCTGGAGTAGAATTGAATCAAAAAACTCATCACAGAGTTGTTCATGGAAACAGAGAAGATATAGAATCATTTATGCTTGAATTTGGAAAAGAAAAATGGTTTAGAGATTGGATTAGAGATTTTGTTATTGACTTTAATTTTGACAAAGCTGAAAATGATATGGTAAGAAAAACAGGTATAACCATTTCGGATGAAGAAAGAGAATACTATAAATTTTTAATACATAAAATGCATCCAAAAATTGTTTCTGTACATAATTTAAATTATGATAAAGAACTAGTAAATCAAAATAAAAAAGAAAAATTAGGTGATAAATTAAATAGATTAAAAGATTCTATTTCGGATAGGGTGGAAGATATAAAAGCATTTATTAATCCACCAGAAGATAAAGAAAGATAAAGACAAAATAAAAACTACAATATTAAATATTGTAGTTTTTTTGTTTTAATAATTATTTTTTAGTGCTCTGTCTATTTTTCTTTCTGCTTCTTTTTTTGCCATATCTTCACGTTTGTCGTAAAGTTTTTTTCCTTTTCCAATTCCTATTTCAAGTTTTACTTTGTTTCCTTTCATGTACATTTTAGTAGGAACTAGAGACACACCTTTTTGTTTTATCAATCCAAATAATTTGTCTATTTCACGTCTATTTAATAATAACTTTCTAGTACGAAGAGGATCTTTATTGAAAATATTACCAAATTCGTATGGACTAATATGCATTCCATAGATAAAAACTTCACCATCTTTAATATTTACGTATGTATCTTTAATGTTACATTTTCCGTTTCTAATTGATTTGATTTCTGTGCCAGTTAATACAATACCAGCTTCTAGAGTACTTTCGATAGAATAGTTATGATATGCAGTTGGATTTTTTACAAGTATTTTTTCCATAAAGAGTCCTTTCTTGAATTAATCTATATATAAATATAACATAATAAATGCATTTTAGCAAATACTAAATGTATGAATCAGATATTAGTCAATAAAAAAAATAATAAGAAGAAATATTTTTTTAAAATACAATTGATAATTTCTATTATTATAGCTTTAATTTCAATAATTATTGTTTTTATTAATTACAACAAAGATGAAGGGTTAGAAAATATTTCAGAGATTATAGATAAGAATATTAAATTAACTAATATATATGTTGCAGATGACAAAAGCAATTATCATTTATACTTAGGAAAAATAGTTATAAATAAGATAAATTTGGATTATATAATTTTTAACGAATATAATGATGAATTGTTAAAAATTGCTCCTTGTAAATTTTATGGTGGGAGAATAGGAGAAAAAGGAAATATTTGTATAGCGGCACATAATTATAATGACAATAGGTTTTTTAGTAGAATAGCAGAATTAAAAAAGAAGGATGAGATAAAATTAATAGATTTGGAAGGAAAAGAATATCAATATATTGTATATGATAATTTTGAAATAGATGAAAATGATTTTTCAATATTAAAGGCAAGCAAAAATTATGATTTAACATTATTAACTTGTAATAATATTAATAAAAGAAGAGTTATTATAAAAGCTTATATGAAAGAGTATTGAAAAAAATATGCTTTAGTAGTAAAATTGTAAAGAAAATAAATATATTAGCTAAATTTATATATAAGAAAGGAATGAATATGGAAACAAAAGTAACAAATAAACCAGTTGTAACTATAGAGATGGAAGATGGAGGAATAATAAAAATAGAGTTATATCCAAGCAAAGCTCCAGAAACAGTAAATAATTTTATAAGCTTAATCAATAAAGGATTTTATGACGGATTATTTTTCCATAGAACGATACCAGGATTTATGGCTCAAGGAGGAGATCCAGAAGGAACTGGAATGGGTGGACCAGGATATGGAATAAAAGGAGAATTCAAAGATAATGGCGTTGATAATCCTATTTCTCATTTAAGAGGAGTAATATCAATGGCAAGAAGTAGTATGCCAAACAGTGCAGGATCACAATTTTTTATTGTAACTGATGATTCAGTATTTTTGGATGGACAATATGCAGCGTTTGGTATGGTTTTAGAAGGAATGGATGTTGTAGATAGAATAGTAAAAACAAGAGTTATAACAAGAAGTCCATTTGGTGGAGGAAAAGATAGACCGGTAGAACCGCCAGTAATGAAAAAAGTTACAGTTGAAACTTTTGGAGTGGAGTATCCAGAACCACAAAAATTTGATAAATAATATAAATAAAATACTCTAGCATGGCTTGCTAGAGTATTTTTGTTATTGTTCAAATGTATTATCTATTGCATTTTCATCTGAATTTTCTATTATTTCTTCTTCACTTGGAAGTTTATTTTCTTTAACATCAGAATGATCTGTACAAAGTTTTGTAGGAAGAGTTCCTTCTAAAAAATATTCAGTATAGGCGTTTTTACATATGTTGGTTGCCACATTTCCGGTTATAGGACAAATACTTTCAGACTCTATTTTTGAAGGTATATCAAATTCTTTGTTTGGAAGTCCATAGTGAATAGATTTCATAACAGAAGCCCAAATTTGTCCTGATGGATTTTTATTATTAAAATTAATTGTTTCGTTTAAATCAAATCCAAACCATGTTGCAGCTGTATAATAAGGAGTAAATCCGCAAAGCCATCTATCATAATCTTCATTGGTTGTTCCTGTTTTTGCTGCTACATCAATACCGTTTATTTTGCAATATTTAGCAGTGCCAAAAGTTCCATTAACAGGTTCTAATAATAATGATTGCACTATAAAAGATACTTCTTCAGAGAAAACTCGTTTTTTTGTTTGGTTGGATTTTACAACTGTTTTTCCATAAGAATTTTCTATTTTTTTATAAAAAGTTGGCTCAATATAAATTCCGTCATTAGCAATAATTCCATAAGCAGAAGCCATTTCTAAAGGACTAATTCCTTTATCTAAACCACCAAGTGCTAAATTTAAATTATCATCTACTTTGGTAAGAGAAGTTATTCCCATTTTTTTCATATATTTAATAGAAATTTTTGGAGTTAATTGTTCCATAATTTTAACAAAAGGAATGTTTTGAGATGATTCAATGGCTTTTCTTACAGTTATATTCCCAAGATAATTGTTGTAATCTGTAGGAGAATAACCATCTTCAGTTCCGTCATCAAAAGTTGTTTCCTCATCGTTATAAATACTTGAAGCAGTAATTATTTTTTCGTTTATTGCTGGTATTAGAACTGCAATCGGCTTTCCAGCAGAACCGGTTTGTCTAGTACTTTGAGTAGCTCTATTTAAACCACGGGAAGTTTCCTTTTTACCGATTCCTCCAACACATCCAAGCACTTGTCCGGTTTTATGATCTAAAATTACCATAGCTGCTTGAGCAAGGGTATTGTGGTCTTTTGAGGATTTTATAATATATTTGCTTTTTGAAAGTTCATTTTCAATTTGTTTTTGAATTTTTGTGTCTTGCGTACTGAAAATTTTTAAACCAGCCATTTCAATATAATTAGTAGCAAATTCTTTAGAAATATCTTTTTTGTTTGAAATGTCTGTGATAATTTCATTTAATAAACTATCAGTATGATAAGAATAAATGTTGTTTGTTGAAGAATTATCGATTTTTCCTTTTTTGAAAATCAATCCTTTTTCGACTTCTTTTTTTGCTTCTTCGTATTGAGAATCATTTATATATCCTAGTTCTAACATTTTATATAAAACAGTATTGGTTCTTGTTTTTATTTTTTCAGAATGGTCTTTTTCTCCAAATGGATTATAAGTATTAGGTGCATTATTAATTCCAGCTAAAAAGGCACATTCTGCTAAACTTAAAGATTCAATATTTTTTGAAAAATAATATTTTGATCCAAGATCGACACCATAAATATTTGGACCAACATAAATTACATTTAAATAAGCTTCTAAGATTTCTTTTTTTTCAAGAACTCCTTCAAGAGCAAACGCTTTAATCCATTCACTAACTTTTCGAGTGATTTTAGAAGAAGAATCGCCAGTAAGATTTTTGACTAATTGTTGTGTTATGCTGCTACCACCAAAAGATGAAGAACCTAAATTTCTAATATATGAGAAAATTGCTGCTGTTGTTCTAGGAAGGTCAACACCTGAGTGTTTATAAAAACGTTGGTCTTCAATTGATATATATGCATTGATTAAATTATCAGGAACTTTACTTAAAGGAATATTACTTGTATTTTTGTTATTTCCGAATTTTGCGATAATATTTTCGTTTGAATCAAAAACAATTGAAGGTGTATTGGAAATCATATCCATTGCCAAGTTTTGCCAATTGGAAATATAGATGCCGGTTTTTATTGCAAGATATACTATAATAAAGAAAACAACAGCAAAAATTAATTTTATTTTTTTCCAATTAACTTTTTTCTTTTCTATATGAAATGTTTGATTTTGAATTTCATTATTTTCTGATTTTTCTTTTTTTCTCAAATCTATCACCTTTTTTATTTATAATACTAAAAGAATATCAAATAATGTGAAAATTGTAAAGTTTTCATATTATAGTTATAATCAATAAATAATGTTGAAAAATATAAGAAGTATATATATAATATTTTTATATTTTAGTACGGAGGTAAAGATGAAAAAAGCAATTATAGCATTATTGATTTTTATTATAATAGGAGGATTAGCTGGAGGAGCATATGTATTTTTGATGACTGACATCCTTAAAACGCCAGATCAATTATTTAAAAAATATTTGGTAACTAGTATTATAGACTTAACTAAAATGGAAATGGATCCTTATGGAAAAGTGATATCAAGATTATCAGAAGAATCAGCTCAAATAAAATATGCTAGTGTAGATGAATCACAAGAAAACAAGATTGAACTAAGTTATGTATCAAATCCAATAGATAAAAAAATGAAAATAGATTTTGGTATGAATGTAGAGGGAAATGAATATTTATCTATTTCAGCAATTATAGCCGAAGAAATTTTTGGAATTCAAATGAAAGATGTTCATGAAAAATATTTAGCTTTAGAAAACAGAGATTTGAAAAAAATAGTGAGAGAATTTGGTACAGAAGAAACAGTTCAAAATATACCAGATAAAATTGTTTTTCCTGAAAAGATGATACAAGAAGATAAAGATAAAATGATAGCAATAATAACAAAATACGTGGGGAAAATAAATGAGTCAATTCCTGCTGAAAAATACATAGTCGAAAAACAAGTTGCTGTATCTATAGGTACTGAAAATATTACAACAGATAAATATTCTTTAATAATGGATGAAAATGAATTTTTAACATTAATATTGAATACAATGCAAGAACTTTTAGCAGATCAAGAATTTTTAGATTTATGTAAAAATAGAGTTGATACTCAAACTATAGAGAATTTAAGACAATCAATTAACGATTCATTAATCGAAGTACAAAAACAAACAAAACAAGCTCAATTAAAGGTTTCTGTATATGTAGCAGATAAGATAACAAAAAAAGTTGAGATAATATCAAAAGAAGGAACTACAGAATGGTTTTTGAAAAATACAGAAACAGAATCTAATTTTACTATAAAAAATGTAGCAAATAAAACAGCAAAGAATAAAGTTGCTAGTGAATCTATATTTAAAATTAATAATAAAATTACAGGTAGTCAAGGCGTTTTAACAATAGAAGAAAAAACCACTTATAATCCAAAAGACGTGAAAGCTTTAGAAAAAAACGACTCTAGTTTGTTTGATGAAGATACTAAATATGAAGATAGTGAAACAAAAACAATTATTACTTCTGAATTTTCAGATAGTAATATAACTGGAGAAATTGTCTTAGAAGGATTTGAAAACGAAGAATCTGATTCTGATGGAGAAACTCCAGCAATGAAAAATACATTTGAAATAACATTTAATCAAAATTTGAATATAGAAGAATTGAATGAAGAAAATACACTTATTTTAAATGATTATACATCAGAAGATTTTTCGAATTTAGGGACAGAACTTATAATGAATGCTTTAAAAACAGCTAATGAAAAACCAAATTCTTTTATTGGAAGTATGGCGATGTTAATTAGTTTTTTGGCACCAACACCAGAAATAGATAACTCAGAAATGATAGATGGAGACTTTGTTATAGAAGATGACATAATTGAAACAAATGAAACAGAAGAAATTACAATAGTTGACGAAAGAGAAAATGTATATAACTATGTTTTGAGTGGATTAAATAAAAGCTTAACAGAATTTAAAAATGAACTTAGTCTTAACGAAGATGCGAATATTGGAGATTTTTTAACTGTTGAAAATGTTCAAGAAGAATGTCCAGAAAATTATGCATTAGAATTACTAGATGGAACTACAATGAAATGTATAATAAATGGAGAAGAATGTTTTTATATAACTATGAATATAAATGGAGAAACTTTATTAGTTGATGAAATTAATGTATATACTGAAGAAGAATATTTAAATATGTAAAATAAGAAAGGGCATAAAAAATGACTAATATTGTAAATAATTTGCTTCTAATGCAAGATTTGAAATATAAAGAATTTAATAAAAACTTATGCCCGGATACTCAAAAAGAAATGATTGGGATAAGAGTGCCAAAATTAAGAAAGTATGCAAAAGAAATAGTTGAAGAGAATAACTGGGAAGAGTTTGTTAAAAATGAAAATGTAAGATATTTTGAGGAAGTAATGCTCCAAGGTTTTGTTATAGGCTATAGTAAATTAGAATTTGAAGAAAAATTAAAATATATTACATTATTTGTACCTAGAATAGATAGTTGGGCTATTTCAGATACATTTGTACCGACACTAAAAATAAAAGAGAAAAATTTAAAACAATATTGGAATTATATTTTGAAATATTTAAATTCGGATAAAGAGTTTGAAATTAGATTTGCACTAATATCCATGTTAGATTATTTTATAAATGATAAATATATTGATAAAGTTATTGAAAAAATTAATAATATATCTAATGAAGGGTATTATGTTAGAATGGGAAAAGCTTGGCTTTTAGCAGAAATTGGAATTAAATATAATGAAAAATTAATAGAATATCTAAATGGAGATAATAATTTGGATAAGTTTACTTACAATAAAACACTTCAAAAAATGATTGAATCATACAGAATAGATATAAAACAAAAAGAATTCTTGAGAAAAATGAAACGAAAATAATATAGATATTGAAAAAAAGTCATAGCTGTGTTATTATAATTAACAGTTTTTAAAATAAAGGAGAATATTATGGAAAATATAACAGACGAAAAATATATTGGTTTAATTTGCAATGGGGAATTTAATGCAATTCCAGATTTTAAAATAGGAGAATTGTTTGAATCATTTTTTGATAATATAAATTATAATGTAGTAAAAGAAAACAATAAAGTATTCGTTGATTTTTCTGGAGATGCAATGTGTGACGACGAACCATGTACAATTTTAATAAGGTTCGAGATAGACAGTAATGTTGAGGAATTTGAAATTGTTGAAGTAAAGGTAAACGAAGATATTTTAGACGAAGGTGAAACTTTAGATTTATTAGAAGATATTGCTTATGTTGGTGGAGCTGTAATAGAAAGTGATCATTGTTGTAGTTGTGATTCTGATGATTGCGCTCATTGTGCACACGATTGTGAATCAGATGAAGAGGATAATGAAAACAATAATGAAGATGATGAAAATGATCAAAACTAATAAAAAATATTAAATGTTAAAATAAATGTATTATTTTATAATACATTTATTTTTTTTATAATATTCTTATATTTTTACACAAATAGAGTTATTTTTAATATTATATATAAAAGGAGGAAGAACATGTTTTATTGTAAATTTAAAAAGATAATTGCAGGTATATTAATTGGTTTTGGAATTGGAGTTTTATTAGTGTTATTTCTTCCTCCAATTGCCTGGATATGCATAATGGGAATTGGTACAGTAATAGGTGGCATAAAATTTTTACTAGGTAAATAGGAGGAAAGAATGACAATTGTTGTTAAGAAAGTACCAAAATTTTTAAGAGGAATAGTTAAATTTATTTTTGGAATAAAGGAAAGTACATAATAAGAATAGAATTTTGAGCAAAATAAAAGTAGCTTATTTAAAATAAGCTACTTTCATTTATATTATTGGTTTTATTAAACAGCTCTTTGAACTTTTCCTGAACGTAAGCATTTAGAACATACAGATACTCTTTTAACTTCTCCGTCAACAAGAGCTTTTACTGTTCTTAAATTTGGTTTTACAGTTCTAGTTGTTCTTTTACTAATATGAGAACGTGTTATACTAAGTTGTTTTCCAAAGCTTGTTTCTTTTCCACAAAATGCGCATTTTGCCATATTCTTTAGCACCTCCATTTAAATTAATAAACTGACTATTTAATAGTCTAACATAATTTTTTTAAAAAAACAAGTGATTTTTGAAAATATTTTAAAATTATTTTCAAAAAAGTTCGAAATGATTATATCATATAATTTCAAAAAAACCAATATGAAAAGAATAAATAAAATAAATCTTAAAACTTAGGGAAAACAACAGTTGCGTTTACATAAATTTCAAAACAAATATTGACTTTTGAGGAAAATATAGTATAATATTATTTGTAGTATAATAAATGGAGGGTTAGTGTTATGCTAGCTAAATTGTGGAAAAAAATTCTACTTGCTATTTGTATAATAGCATGTATATTTAATATAATGTCAAAATTAGTAAATCGTCATTCTCTAAAAGAAAATTTAGAATCAGCAAATGACGGTGTTACTGTTTTTGATTTCTTTAAGAAAGAAGATGTAAAAGTTACTGGAAGTGAAATGATAATAGATGGTGTTCTAAACAAAGATACAACAAATACAACAAATACAACAAATGTCACAAACACAACAGAATCAGCTGTTGTTGAAGAAAACGTTGTATCAACAGAAAATACTACTAAAGAACCAGTAGAAGAAACAGAAGGACAAGTTGTAGAAGAGACAACTGAAGAAAAAGATGATAAAACATTTAATTTTTCAGATTTTACAATAATATTTTAAAAAAGACTTGAAAACAAAAAAATAATGTGGTATTATTTATAAGATTGTTTTAAAAATGTAAGAAAGAGGTGAATTTGCATGAAAACAGAAATACAACCAAATTATACAGCTTCAAAAATTATATGTGCATGTGGAAACGTAATAGAAACAAATTCAACAAAATCAGAAATTAAAGTTGATGTTTGCTCTAAATGTCATCCATTCTGGACAGGAAGCTTAAAACAAAACACTACAGGTGGTAGAGCAGATAAATTTAAAAAGAAATATGGTATGGCTTAATTTTATAAAGTTATATTAAAATAAAATTTATTGCGCAATAAAAAAGATCCTAGCAAAGCTGGGATTTTTTTGTTTTAAAAATAATTTAAAAATATATTTATTTTTTAAAATTATATGATAAAATTATTAAAGTAATAATTTATTTGAGGAGATAAATATGTTTGAAGATTTTGAAGGATTTAAAAAAATAAAAAATACCAAAAAGTTATCTATAGAAACCGTTTACAGTATCTTGGCAGATTATCAAGCTGAAATGGGGAAGATGGAATATGATATAACTTTGGGAGATAAAAGTATTATCGTTGATATTAAAGGAAAGTATAACGCTCAAATAAAAGCTTATGAAGATGAGATTATAATCGAAAGATTTCTTGAAGAAGGAAAAGTTGAAGATAGAGAACCAACTAAAGAGACTGGTAAAAAAATAAAAATGGCACAAGCTGACAGAATGATTGAACAAATATATGATTTAATAAATGATTATATGGAAGATGAAGTTATTGATGAACCTATAACTTCTTCTAAAAAGACGCTTAGAATGAAACAAAGTTTAAAAACTACTATTTTAGGATTAAGGTTTGTAAGATTTGGAGAAAGATTTGAAATTACAGATCCAGACAATAATTTTGTCTATGAAGTAGATGACGGAACATTTAATAGAGTATATTCGATAAATAGTACAGGAAACCATCTAGAAGTCGCGACAGTAAATTATTCAAAAATAAAACAAGACAAATTTACAATAATTGAAAATCCATTTCAAATAACAGAAATGAAAAAAGATAATTCATCTGAAAAAATTAAATTTTTACCAATTGGAACAGGGCAAAAATTAAAGATAACTGGTGATTATACAGACAATCATTTTATTGTAGAATTAAACGAAATAGTAATAGGCGCAGTGGATTCTTTAGACCCAGAAATAAGATCAGATTATAGAATAGAAATAAATGATTTAGGAAAAGAAGGTTTACTTATTGCTATAGCAGTTATGCTACATGTTTTTGGAAAAAGACAATTAAAGAAAATAAAAAAAGAACAAAAAAGAAACGAAAAAATAAAAAGATTAAATTAAAATGGAGAACTCCATGTGAAACGCAGTTGCGAATTACATGGGGTTTTTTTAATAGATGTTATTTACGGTTAAATAAAACTTTTATTCGTTGTTTCACTCTACTTGGAATAGAGCTCCATTCGGCTTTTACAGCTTGATGAATGTCGTCTGCACATTGATGAGCATTTTCAACAAAAGGAAAAATTCTCCAATTCCACAAGTCACCAAGAACATGTTTTTCTTCAGCAACAATTTTTCGAAGATATTGTCTCGGGATATAAAGCTTAGGATTATTGTTAATAATCCAATGTTTATGGTCTGGTTCACGAACCAAGAGATACGAATTTTCCTTGTAATGTCTTAGCTGATCTAAAGTGATTCGATCGAATTGGAATCCAGAAATTCTTTGGATATCGCTAGAAAGTAATTTGCTAGGAATTACATGCACGTGCGCATGTACAATAGAATCTTTAGCTTTTCCTATTCCGGAATTGCCGCTTCCATTTTCCCAAACAAGGACAGCGAAATTTTCATCGTTTTTTCCATAAGTGAGTTTTAACAGGAATTCAAGATCTTCAAGAACTTCATTAAACTCGGTAAGCAGAAGATTTTCATCGAGCTCACCATTAGACATGACATGTGCATAAGGCATTACTAGAAGATAACCCTTAGTAAATTGTCCACTGCCTGGGAAAACAAAGAAATTTTCAGACGTGTACACCAGTCTAGCATTTTCGCCGACATTGCCGGCAAGGTAACGACAATACACACAATCTGCAATTGTAGGTGTGCCGTTTAATCCAGAAGAATTGGACTTATGATCTCCAATATCACATCCTAGTTCCTTTGCAATGGTTTCGAATTGATGTTCTATGCCAGGCAAATTAGCCAAAATGATGTGTGGAGAGACTAATGTGTTTGTTCCGGTTGGGGAACGAAGAACATTAATGTAGATTGCATTAATCCGCAATTCCTCTTTGATATCGTCTGCAGCGCAGACTAAACTCTTATTGTTATTGAATGTTTCAGTAATAAGGTTCTTGTCAACTGAAAATCCATACGGGATAGAGATAAGCCCCTTAAACTGCAAAGTTCCAATAACGTGGTTAATGTCGGTGGAGTCACCAACAAGAATAAAAATGTTTTTAGTTTTATCCATAACATCACTCCTTTCTGATGATTGAAAAAACTCCGTTTGCTATTATACAACGTTTTTGAAAGGTTTGCAAGAAAAAAAGAAACTTTTATGTAATATAAAAATAATAGAAATGTAAAATAAAATATATGGCATATTTTTTGGGGGAAAAGTATAATAAAAAGGAAAGAGGTGGATTTATGGAAATAACAAAAGAATATGCTCAAGCATATGTCGAAGTATTAGAAGTACTAAAATTACTTCCAAAAGACTTGTATAATAAGATTCCAAATGAAAGAATTGATATATATGAACAATATAAAGATGCAGAATATAATTTTATAATAGATTCAAACAAAAGTATTGAATGCCAAATTTCAGAAATAACAAAAAATGTTATTTCTAATCTATTTGTGAGATTTTTAGCGAAAGAAAAAGATAAAGATATAATTTTTGAAAAAGAAAGAAAAGAATTTTATGAGAATGAATTGAAAAAGAAAAATCAAATTGAATCAATTCAAGTGTTTGACAATAAAAAAGTAACTGAAAAAAATAATACAGTTCATCAAACTGAAATAGTAATAATTAAAGATGGTTTCTTTAAAAAAATGTTAAACAAAATAAAAGCTTTTTTTAATAAATAGGAATGAGGTTACAAAGTATGAAAAAAATATTAACATATGAAGAAATTAGTAAATATTTTAGAATGTATGATAAAGAAGCTCTATATTTAAAAAAAGAATTACAAGATTTTTTTGAAGCCAAAAACACAGCTGTGATGCAAAATTTAGGTTTTAGACGGACTAGGGGTACAAAGAGAAAACAAAGTTTTAGAAAATCAAAGCAGAGAAGAGAGTGAAATATATGACGATAGCAAAAAATTGCGTTTTTATAGACCATTTAAGCTAGAATATTTTTATAAAGGAACTAAATATCAACAACCGAAATCTTTGGCTGTTAATAAAACTGCAAAATTACCTTCGAAAGAAGAATATGATAAATTATCTGAAGACAAAAAAACAGAAATATTTGCTGATATTTTAAAAGATTTAGCTATTCTAAGTGCTAGAAGAGCAAACTTAGCAAATAGAGAAAAAAATTCAGAAAAAGCTAATGTTGGAGGAAAATTTGCATATGGAAACAAAGATAAGCACATGGTAGATTTTCTAATTAGAGCACATATGCATAATCAATTAGTCGAACCAGAAAAACAAATATACTTTGGATTTGACTATGAGATGCAAAAAGGTCAAACAATTGGAAAAAATGGGTTACCATTTACATATATGAATTATTTGATGTCTCTAAATGCTAGTATTCCAGGATATTCTAGGTTATCACTTCATTTTGGAAGAATGGAAATGCCAATTTTAAAAGAAGTAAACGAAGAATTAGTAAAGATGGGATTTGTTAAATTTCCTATAGATCGAAGTGAAGAAAGAACACACGATATTAGAAAAAAAGACGCTAAAGATAAAGGAAAAGAATTTAAACCAAGAAATGCGAAAGCAACGATTGAAAAATTATGTAGGGTGATGCCATATGAATTAGAAAAATATGTTGTGAATTTAGGATTAGTATCAAGAGATGATTATAATAACGCTGAAAAATATGCTAATCAAATGAGAAAAATGGCATATACAAATGGTAAATTTAATGAAATAGGCATAGATGATTTTATATATTGTACAGGAATAAATTTGAATGAAAGAGAAATTATGTATTTGGCAGAAAGGGCTGGATTTGGAAAAGCAATTCTTTTAAAAATTCAAGAAAAAGTTAAAGAAAGAAGAAAAGTCATTTCAACTCCAATTAAAGCAAGAAGCGCATATTTCAGCGAGAGATTAAATGAATCAGAGACGGACGAGAAAATGCTTGAAACGTTATGTGAATTGAGTAAAGCATATTGTATCGGATTGGAACTAGAAGATGAAGAAATTCCTTGGGCCGAAAAAATAAATTCATTTATGAATCAAGTGGAAAATAAGGTTGATAAAAAGTTGCTAACAAAATGGTTTGCTACAACTGTTGAAGATGTTTTAAAAACTGAAGCGGACGATTATGATAAGGTAGCAGAAGTATTACCATATGTTAGTGAGGCAAATAAAGAAACTTTGAATCTATTATTTCATCAATATGATAGCTCAGAGATAGCAGGGGCATTACTTACAGAAAATGGTGTATTTAGGACTGGGGCTTACAAAAGAATTTTAATGTTTGTAGATGAAGAAAATAGAGAACGTATACTTCAAACATCTAGAGAATTAAAATCTGATTATGGATTTGAAGAAAATGTTGATGAAATTTATAAACAAATGTTAGAAATTGCTGAAAATTCAGAACCAACAGGTAGAGATGAAGCTGAAGCGATGGAGCAATATTTATTAGATAAAAATAGGAAAAAAGGAGAATAATATGGAAAGTTTAGAAGGATATATGAGTGACATAGAATTAGAAGAAAAAATGAAAAACTTTTTAAATTTGCAACCAGGATCTGCTTTTATAAGATATTTATTTGCTGTTCAAGAAGTTGCAGATTTATATAATCAATACGCTATAGCCATTGAAGACGAAGATGAAGTAGAAGAACTAAAATATAAACAATATATTATAGATATTATTGAAGACTTTGAAGAATAACAAAAAAGATATGCTTTTTTAAAGCATATCTTTTTTTATATTTCAAGCTAATAATGTAATCCAGTTTTTGGATATATGTTTAAATATATTAAATAATGTGTTTTTTTCAACATTTTCTTCTGCAATTAGATTAACTGAAGCTTTTAGATTATTATCAAAATAGTAATTTATTTTTCCTAAAACATCTCCTTGCTTAATTGGTGCTTCTAAACTTTCGTTCACTATAAGTTCTTCAATAATTTCATTTTGATTAGAATTTTTCTTTATTAAAACACCATTGTCATTTTCGAATAAAAGATTAACTTGTGATTTGGTTCCTTTACTAATATTTAGTTGAGTAGCAAAAGAACCTTTTTGGGCAAGGGGTTTGAATTCGTAATTACTAAAACCATAATCTAGTAATAATTTTGCTTCAGAAAAACGAACTGTTGGTGTGGGTGCGCGAAGAACAACTGCTATTAGTGATAAATTATTTCTAGAAGCACTAGCTGATAAATTGTAAAGTGAAAGAGAAGTAGAACCGGTTTTTAAACCAGTGATTCCTTCGTAAGTTCTAATAAGTTTGTTGGTGTTTACAAGCTCAGATTGGCCATTTCGTAAAGTATCCATCCAAATTGTTGTGTAATCAGAAATTTCTGGATGATGTGTCAACAATTCTTTAGACATTAAAGCAATATCATAACTAGAAGTTAAATGACCATCTTCGTCGATACCATGACAGTTTTTAAAGGTTGTATCATTCATACCAAGTTCTTTTGCTCTTTCGTTCATTTTTTGAACGAATAATTCTTCACTACCAGCCAGATATTCTGCCATAGCAACAGTACAATCATTAGCACTAACAATACAGATTGCTTTAAGCATTTCGTTAACAGTTAAAAATTCTGTGCTATCAAGCCAAATTTGAGATCCTCCCATAGAAGATGCATTTTCACTACAAGAAATCTTAGTTTCTAAAGTAATATCCCCGCGATCTAATGCTTCCATTATTAATAAAATAGACATTACTTTAGTGACGCTTGCCGGTCTTAATTTTTTGTGACAATCTTTTTCAAAAAGAATTTCTCCTGTATTTTGTTCAATTAGAATTGCACTTTCTGATTCTAAAGTAATAAAAGTGTCATTAGTTGCATTAGTTTCTAATAAATCACTATCGTTCCAAATAGGAAAAGAAGAATAAAAAGAATAAGAAGAAATTGAAGTAGTAATACAAAATAATATAGAAATACATAAAAATTTTTTTGTCATAAAGTCCTCCAAATATTTATTAATTAACAATATGTTTTTTTATAAAAAATATGATAAAAAACTCTTTTTGATAGATTTATAAAATTTTTGAAAAAAATCTTGTATTATTAATTTAAAAAATATATAATGACTAAGGATTATGAAATTTGTGTGAAATAAAATACAGGAGGTATATATAATTATGGAATCAAAAGTAAAAAAAGTAGCGATATTAACTAATGGTGGAGATGCTCCAGGATTAAATGCTGTTATCAGAGCAATAGTTAAAACAGCTAGAACATATGGGATAGAATGCTACGGTTTTATTGAAGGTTATAAAGGTCTTTTACACAACAATTATGTAAAACTAGATTTACAAGGAAATGCTTCAGGATTATTAACAAAAGGTGGTACAATTATAGGAACATCTAATGCAACAAATGTATTTAATTATAAAGTTGTAAATGAAGATGGAACAGTAGAATATAAAGATTTATCTGATATTTGTGTTCAAAACATAAAAAATGCAGGATTTGATTGTATCTTTACATTAGGTGGAGATGGAACACAAAAATCAAGTAGAGATTTCTCATTAAAAGGAGTAAATTGTATAGGAGTACCAAAAACAATAGATAATGATGTTGCTTCAACAGATATGACATTCGGATACAATACAGCAGTATCTGTAGCATCAGAAGCATTAGATAGATTACACACAACAGCAGAAGCTCATCACAGAATAATGGTATTGGAAGTTATGGGAAGATATGCTGGATGGTTAGCTTTAGAATCAGCAATTGCTGGTGGAGCAGATGTTGCTTTGATTCCAGAAATTCCTTATGATATAAATAAAGTAGTTGAAAAAGTAAATGAAAGAAGAGCAAGAGGAAAAGAATTTACAATAGTTGTTACATCTGAAGGAGCTATGCCAAAAGACGGAACAATAACAATTAAGAAAACTTTAGATGATGGAAAAGGATTAGACAATATAAGACTTGGTGGAGTTGGAGAAAAATTAGCATCAGAGCTTGAGGAATTAACAGGAATGGCTGCTAGAAATACAACTTTAGGTTATGTTCAAAGAGGTGGAACACCATCAGCGTTCGATAGAGTTTTATCTACAAAATATGGTTGCAAAGCAATGGAATTAGCAATGGAAGGTATTTTTAATGTTTTAGTAACATATAAAAATGGAAAAATGAGTTATGTTTCTTTAGAAGAAGTTGTAGGAAATAATAAAGTTGTTGGTGCTGCGTCTGGAAATACTAAAGAAAGTAATATAAGAAAAATTAAAATGGATGATGATCTAATCAAAATCGCAAGAGATTTAGGAATGTGTTTAGGAGATTAATACAATAAAAAAACTACTAACTTTTGTTAGTAGTTTTTTTATTGTATAAAAGACATAGAAATAGATTTGTTTATTATTTATACTGATTGATAAAAAGTGAAAGTAGATACATTTGACAAAATTATGTAAACATTATATAATAAAACAGTAATGTTTAGAAAGATTTTCTTTGGATTAAGAAAGAAAGGGGGGAATCTCCCCAAAGGAGAGCTTTTCTGATCGTTCATTGCGCGAAAGCGCCAAGGAGAAAACATGCTATTTAAAAAATTTTCAAAATTATGTTTATTTATTTTAATGTCAATTCTAATGTTGACTGCTTGTACTATTTCTTCAGGAAATAGTGAAAAAATCGAAACGATTCCGAATGTGGAAGATTTTATTTTAGTAGATGATGCGTGTGATTATGAACGCTATATCGAAACATATCGCTTAGAAGTTACTAGTAGATTAGAAAATAACTCTGAAAACTATTTAACTGATGCTGAAAAAGATTTGCTTGAAGGCAAAGGATATACGATACTTGATGGAAGACCTAAAATTGTATATTATGACGAAAGTATTGGAGAGATAACAACATACATGTATCCAGTTCTTTTTAGTGTAAAGAGTGGAGAAATTTATTTATGGAGTACTACTAATAATGGTGAACTTGCTATAAGTTTAATCTCAAAAAAAGAGGAATCAAAAGAGAACATTTCTGCAAAAGGATGGCTTGAAGGTACATCTTCAAATGTATATGTAAAACAAAATGTACATTATTCACATAATGAAAATTGTGAAATTTATTTAGAGTCATATAGTAGTTATGCAATTGTATATGATAAACTAAATAATGTTATTATTTTCTCACGATTTGGTGAAGTTTTTGATGAAAGCAAACTTCCAATTGGTACAGAATATAAAGGGCACAATGATGCATTAGAACATTTATTTTTACAAGCTAATGATGTGTATTCTGTATGGTGTTCTAAATATGATGGAGTTGAAACAGAAGTGATAGCACATAATGTTCAAGATGTTGTTGCTACCAAATACAGTAATGACGTTTCAGAAATAAATGAACCAATTTTTAAAATGTTAGATGGTTCTTATAAGGTGTATAGAAGACCATATTCAAGTTTCGAAGCAGCAGATTCAAGTGTATATCTTATTGAATTAGGTGAATAACCAAAATGAATGAAAAGGGAAGTAAAATTGAGATCACGAAAGTGATCTTTTCTCATTTTATAAAAGAATATTATAGACAGTAAAATCATTGAAAATTTATGTAAACTGTGTTAAAATATACTTAAGATAGGTTTTACATATTTCCTGAATTTAAACTAAAATAAGGAAGATATTGAAAGGACTTCTTTTCAATTAGGAATATGTTGAATTTATTTAGAAGAACATTGAAAATTTTTATATTTAAAGAAGGAGATTACTCTATGAAAAACACACTTACGAAAATCATGTCCCTCGTTCTCGCTCTCGTTATGATCCTCAGTTGTGCTGCATGTGGAAACAAAGAAACTACGCAAGATGCTTCTTTGGGAGGAGACACCTCAATTTATTCTGAAAAGGATGACTATAACATCTCAGACTTTTTAAAACAACCTGCTGAAGGTAATGAGGTTGAATCCTATAGAGCTGAAGTTTCTCGCCGTTTGAAGGTGATTGAGAAAGACGAAAATGCTAAATTTGTTACCGAATCTGAGAAAGTTTTCTTAGAGACAAATGGCTTCGATCTTTCTGTAAGAGGCATCGAAATGGCGGAGTATTCTGATTCCTATATGGAACTTTCGATTTATTCTTACCCGATTGTATATGTTGGCGACAACAATTCTATTCAGGTGTGGTCTATCGATAAGTATGGTTCCCTTTATGCTCAGGCAATTGAAGGTAAAATCAGCGAATACCATAGCAGCAAGTATTTTGGCAATGTACATTGCACGGACGAAGAAGATTCCAGAGAGATTATCAAGAATGAAAATGGATTTGCAGTTGTTCATGATGAAGAAAAGGATGTAGTAGAATTCTGGAGCCTTGGTGAATTGCTTTGCAAACACGAGTTGCCTAATGATTCTATTTACACCGGTTTTTCTGATTGGGTTGGTTATATTTTCCGTGCAGGAACCGATGTGTATGCACTTGCAGATATCGGAACTATTAACGCAAACCATAAAGAAATGTGCACTATCAAACCTATTGCACACAATGTGCAGATGGTAATTGATGCCGATTATTACATGGGGTCTGACGATTGGGCACAGCCGTTATTTTTGATGACTGATGGTACTGTCAAAGGCTACTGTGAATGGGTTGGCGACGAAGGGGCACCTTCTGATCATCCTTCTTATTTGTACGATATTCGCCACGAGGGTGGATACGACAAGTAAGACATAAATTCAGCACTTATCTTGAGTGTCAGGTGTATAACGCACCTGACACTTTTTTATTTATAAACTATCTTAAATAAACTTAAATAAAGGACTTGCAATTTATAAAATTTGTGATATAATATAAAAGCTATTTGTGAGAATAGATAGAAAATGGAGGAAGTAAAATGAGTGTAAAAGTTGAAAAAACAGAAAACAAAAATGAGGTAAAATTAGAATTTACAGTAGAAGCAAAAATTTTTGACGAAGGAATAAAAACAGTATTTAATAAAAATGCTAAATATTTTAATATACCAGGATTCAGAAAAGGTAAAGCTCCAATGAATATTGTTGAAAAATATTATGGAAGCGAAATCTTCTATGAAGACACATTTAATGAAATAGTTCCAGCTATATATGATGAAGCTATTAAAGAACAAAAATTAGAAGTAGTTAGCAAACCAGATATAGATATAATTCAAATTGGAAAAGGAAAAGACTTAATATTTACAGCTATTGTAGCTACAAAACCAGAAGTAAAATTAGGTAAATATAAAGGAATTTCTTTAGAAAAAACAGAATATAAAGTAGAAGAAAAAGATGTTGAAGAAGAATTAAACAAAATGGCTGAACGTAACAGTAGAATGGTAACTGTATCAGATAGAGCTACAAAAAAAGGTGATATAGCAGTTATTGATTTTGTAGGTTCAGTTGATGGTGTAGAATTTGAAGGTGGAAAAGCAGAAAACCACGAATTAGAATTAGGAAGTAACACATTTATTCCAGGATTTGAAGATCAAGTTGTTGGAATGAAAGTTGATGAAGTTAAAGATGTAAATGTAAAATTTCCAGAAGAATACTTCTCAAAAGACTTAGCAGGAAAAGATGCTATATTCAAAGTAACTTTACATGAAATTAAAGTTAAAGAATTACCAAAAATAGATGATGAATTTGCTAAAGATGTTAGCGAATTCGATACTGTTGCAGAATTAAAAGCTGATATCAAAGCGAAAAAAGAAAAACAAAATGAAGAAAATGCTAAAGCTGAATTAGAAGAAAAAGCAATAAGAGCTGTTGCTGAAATTTCAGAAGTTGAAATTCCAAACGGAATGGTAGAAGTAGAATTAGATAATATGGCTCAAGATATGGATAGAAGATTATCTTACCAAGGATTTAATCTAGAACAATACCTAAATATGTTAGGAAAAACAATGGCTGATTTCAGAAAAGAAAGTGAAGAACCAGCTAAAGATTCTATTAAATTAAGATTAGTTTTAGAAGCTGTTTGCAAAGATGCAAAAATTGAAGCACCAGCAAAAGAAGTAGATGAAAAAATTGCAGAATTAGCTAAAGCTTATGGTAGAAAAGAAGAAGAATTAAAGAAAAACGAAGAATTCGTTAAAAACATTGAAGAAAGCGTAAAATCAGAAAAAGCAATAGCTTTAATATTAGAAAATGCAAAGATTAAAACAGTAGCTCCAAAAGCTGCAGAAGAAAAAAAGACAACTAAAAAATCTGCAAAAAAAGAAGATGCTACTGAAGAAGTAAAAGAAGAAAAGAAAACAACAAAAAAATCTACAAAAAAAGCAGAATAATTAGATAAAAACAAATAAAGAGCCTATTTTAACTCAAAGTTAAAATAGGTTTTTTTTGCAAAAAACAAATTCTACATTACAGAAATGTAACGAAAAAGAAATTAAAATGTAATATCAAAATTACTTAATGTAATTTACTTTTTGAGGTATAAAATATATAATAAAATAAGAATATAAGAAAAGGAAATGGTATTATGAAAAGACTAAAAAGAATAATAAGTATTGCTTTAATACTAGTAATGTTTCTTTCTGTTAGTCAAGTTTTAGCATCAAATTCGGAACTTGTAAATTTGATGAGTGAACCAGAATTTACAGAAGAATTTAATTCTTGGTTAAAACTTTCACCAGAAGAACAAGAAAAAGTAGGAATGCCAAGAAGTAGAGAGTATTTAAAACCTACTTATGTGACAAGAAACCCAATAAAATTAGCACAAAATGTAGGAAGTGTGACCCTAGGAAAATTTGACTTAAAAGAGTATATTCCTGAAAATGTTGTAGTAAGAAATCAAATGGATACACCAACATGTTGGGCTTTTGCATCTATTGGAATGTTAGAAAGTACATTAGGATTTTCTAACTATAACAATGGTAAAGATGCGGTTACATATGATTTTTCAGAAAGACATATGCAATATGGGGTTACTAGAGTTTTTGCAAATGGAGAAATAAATACAAGGGGATTAAATACAAACCTTGAGGCTGGAGGAAATTATCAATATTCTTTGCCATATTTATTATCAGGATTTGGACCAATAAAAGAATTAGATATGCCGTTTGAAAATAATTGCAATTTAATAGAGTTAAATAAAATACAAAACAAAGAAACAGCTGCGTATATAAAAGATACTTTTGTTTTCCCAACTCATACTGGAGAAAATACAGCTGAAATAATGCAATTAATGAAAGAACATATTAAAAAACATGGCGGAATAGAAGCTGGTATAAATGGAGCTTCGCTATTTGGAGAAGCTTATAATTTAGAAACAGGAGCTATGTTTGTTAATGATAAAGTGAAATTCCCTTATAATCATGATGTTTTAATTGTTGGATGGGATGATTCATATTCAAAAGAAAACTTTAATGAAGAGATGAGACCAAAAAATGATGGAGCATGGATTATAAAAAATTCATGGGGAACAAAAAGAGAAGAAACACTAGAACAAATGAAAGATACTATTTGGCAAATCATTACAGAAGAAAACATGAACACAGAATGGAAGTCTGCTGAAGAAATACCAGATAGCGTTGCAAAGGAATTATATCAAGAACTTGGATTTAAAATTGAAGGTGATAAAGCTGTATTGAATATTGGTAATAATGGTTTTATGTATTTGTCATATGAAGATGCAAATGTATACGATACTTTAATGGGAATCGAAAATGCATCAGACGAAATGTATGACTATATTTACTTATATGATTATTTAGGAGCAATGGGAATTTTAAAACTTGCTACTCAAAAAGTTGTTATTGCCAATGTTTTTGATAAACAATCAGATAAAACAGAATTTTTAACAGAAGTCGCTCTTGAAGTTTTAGAAACAACAACATGTAAAGTTTATGTGAATCCAAAAAATGATAGCAAATTAAAATCTGACTTTATAGAAGTGGAATTGAAATCAGGAAAAACAGAAACTATAGATGCAGGACATCATACTTTAGAGTTTTTAAAGCCGGTAGAATTAACTGGTGAAAAATTTGTTGTAGCGATTGAACATTCTGGAACAAGAGTATCAGGATATAATGTTTCAACAGAAAGACCTATAGAAAACTCTGCGTGGTCTGTTGTAGAATTAGAAAAAGATAAAAGTTTCTGGACAACACCAGAATATTTTGGCGAAAATGCTTGGATATCATTCTCTGAATTAAGTGAAATATCAGATGGTGAAATATCTAATTCTGATACAACAATAAAAGCGATAACTGTTCTTGAAGAAAACAAGGATACAAATATTTTAGATAAAATAGAAATTACTACTCCACCAAATAAAACAGAATATATTGAAGGTGAAGACTTTGACAAAAAAGGAATGGTAGTTTCAGCAGTTTACAAAAACGGAACAAAAGAAGAAATAACAGATTATACAGTAAAAAATGGAACAAATTTAAAAGTTGATCAAGAAGCTGTAATTATTGAATATCAAGAAAAAGTTGTAACACAAAAAATTACTGTAACAGCAAAAGTAACACCTCCAGACGATGAACAAAAACCTGGAGATGAACAAAAGCCTGGAGACGAACAAAAACCTGGAGATGAGCAAAAACCTGATGATGAACCAAAAGCAAAACCAGAAGTATCAGATTTTTCAAAAGTTGAAGCAAAAGTAAATTCAGTAAAAGCTTATTACTTTACAGATAAAAATTCAAAAGAATATATTACTATTGATCTTGATTTAGATAAAATAACAAGAAAAGATAAAAATGATACTTACAAATATTATTATTATTTATCATCAAGTCCATCTACACAAAATATTAAAAAATGGGTAGAAATTAAAGAAGAACAAAAATTAAATACAAAACTTGAATTTGTTGTAAACACAAAAGATATTTCAAACTATACAGAAGTTTCAAAAGCTGAAAAGTTATACATATATATAAAAGAAGTTGTAACAAAAGGTGATTTATCAGAAGAAGTTACAACAAAAGCTATATTATTAGAAACACAAGGTAAAGTTGAAATTTATAAAGACGGTGTAAAACAAACACCACAAGAAAACAAACCAGAAGAAAATAAACCAGAAGAAAATAAACCACAGGAAAACAAACCGCAAGAAAACAAACCAAAAGATGAAACAACAGCAAATCAAAAATTACCAGCAGCCGGATTAAAAGCAGGAATGGTTCTTGTAATAGCTATTGTATCAATCTTTGGGACAGTTAAATTTGTTCAATATAAGAAAATGAATTTCTAATAAGAGAAAAACTCTTTAGTAAAAACTAAAGAGTTTTTTATAATATTTTCTTAAAAAATCATGTCATAAAAGGTCGAAATTTGAATTACAAAATAATGTTTTTTTACAATAAATGTATTGAAAAAAAATATCTTTTAGTATATAGTTAAGAAATGATAGAAGAACAATTTTATGTTTTTCAAAAACACAATTAATTTGTGGGTATTTTATAAATCTTTTTATAAAATGCAAAAGATAAAAAAGAAAGGGAGTATTAGAATGATAGATAATAGTTTAATACCATATGTAGTTGAACAAACAAGTAGAGGAGAAAGATCATATGATATTTTCTCAAGATTATTAAAAGATAGAATAATATTTTTATCAGAAGATGTAAATCATGTTACAGCTAGCCTAGTTGTAGCACAACTTTTATTCTTAGAATCAGAAGATCCAGATAAAGAAATTTGTTTATATATAAATAGTCCAGGAGGATCAATAACAGACGGAATGGCAATTGTAGATACAATTAATTACATTAAATGTCCAGTTTCTACAATTTGTGTTGGTATGGCGGCAAGTATGGGAGCTGTACTTTTAGCATGTGGTGAAAAAGGAAAAAGATATGCAACACCAAATGCAGAGGTTATGATTCATCAACCATTAATCGGTGGTGGAGGTCTTTCAGGACAAACAACAGAAATCAAAATTCACGCAGACCATATGGTTAAAACAAGAGAAAAATTGAATAAATTATTAAGCGAAAAAACAGGTCAAAGCTTAGAAGTAATCGAAAAAGATACTGAAAGAGATAATTACATGACTGCAGAACAAGCATTAGCGTATGGTTTAATAGATGGAATATTAGATAAAAGAAATTAATTTTTTCTAATAAAGGAAAGGAAACATAAATGTCAAAAAATCAGGAAAGAATAGTAAAATGTTCTTTTTGTGGTAAACCACAAGAAGTTGTTAAAAAAATAATAGCTGGACCAGGCGTGTATATTTGTGATGAATGTATAGCTCTTTGCCAAGATATTATTGAAGAAGAAATTTATGAAGTTGAAGAAACAGTAGAACAAGTTGATATGTTAGTTCCTTCTGAAATCAAAAAAGTACTTGATGATTATGTAATTGGTCAAGAAGAAGCCAAAAAAACTTTATCAGTTGCTGTATATAACCATTATAAAAGAATAAATAATTCTACAATATTAGATGATATAGAAATTCAAAAAAGTAATATTCTATTATTAGGACCTACAGGATGTGGTAAAACATTATTAGCCCAAACTTTAGCAAAAATATTAGATGTTCCATTTGCAATAGCAGATGCTACAACTCTAACAGAAGCAGGTTATGTAGGTGAAGACGTAGAAAATATTCTTTTAAAGTTAATACAAGCGGCAGATTACGATGTTGAAAAAGCGCAAAAAGGAATTATATATATCGATGAAATTGATAAAATAACAAGAAAATCAGAAAATCCATCAATAACAAGAGATGTTAGTGGAGAAGGGGTACAGCAAGCATTACTTAAAATTATTGAGGGAACAACTGCATCAGTTCCACCTCAAGGAGGAAGAAAGCATCCACACCAAGAATTTATGCAAATAAATACAGAAAATATATTGTTTATCTGTGGAGGTGCTTTTGAAGGCTTAGAAAAAATGATAAAAGATAGAATAGGTAAAAAATCTATCGGATTTGGGGCAAATATAGAAAGTACAAAAGAAATAGATAAATATAAAATATTTGAAGAATTATTACCTCAAGACTTATTGAAATTTGGATTAATTCCAGAATTTGTTGGAAGGCTTCCAATTATAGCTACATTAAGAGAGTTAGATAAAGATGCATTAATTGAAATAGTTACAAAACCAAAAAATGCATTAGTAAAACAATACAAGAAATTATTAGCAAT